>NZ_CP134228.1:1755000-2955000 GCF_031656215.1 Mesorhizobium koreense
GCCATACACCGAAGCTTTGGGTTCGCAGCAATGCGAGCGGTAGCGGAGCGTTCTGTAAGCTGATGAAGCCATACCCGTGAGGGGTGGTGGAGGTATCAGAAGTGCGAATGCTGACATGAGTAACGATAAAGCGGGTGAGAGACCCGCTCGCCGTAAGTCCAAGGGTTCCTGCTTAAAGTTAATCTGAGCAGGGTTAGCCGGCCCCTAAGGCGAGGCCGAAAGGCGTAGTCGATGGGAATCACGTTAATATTCGTGAGCCTGGAGGTAGTGACGGATCGCGTGTGTTGTCAGTCCTTATCGGATTGGTCTGGCAGCGAAGCGGTCCCTGGAAATAGCTCCTCCTTATAGTCCGTACCCTAAACCGACACAGGTGGACTGGTAGAGAATACCAAGGCGCTTGAGAGAACTCTGCTGAAGGAACTCGGCAAATTGCACGCGTAACTTCGGGATAAGCGTGACCCTTCTTCGGGCAACCGGAGGGGGGTGGCACAGACCAGGGGGTAGCGACTGTTTATCAAAAACACAGGGCTCTGCGAAGTCGCAAGACGACGTATAGGGTCTGACGCCTGCCCGGTGCCGGAAGGTTAAGAGGAGAGGTGCAAGCTTTGAATCGAAGCCCCGGTAAACGGCGGCCGTAACTATAACGGTCCTAAGGTAGCGAAATTCCTTGTCGGGTAAGTTCCGACCTGCACGAATGGCGTAACGACTTCCCCGCTGTCTCCAGCAGAGACTCAGTGAAATTGAATTCCCCGTGAAGATGCGGGGTTCCTGCGGTTAGACGGAAAGACCCCGTGCACCTTTACTATAGCTTTACACTGGCATTCGTATCGGCATGTGTAGGATAGGTGGTAGACTTTGAAGCCAGGGCGCCAGCCTTGGTGGAGTCACCCTTGAAATACCACCCTTATCGTTATGGATGTCTAACCGCGGCCCGTCATCCGGGTCCGGGACAGTGTATGGTGGGTAGTTTGACTGGGGCGGTCGCCTCCTAAAGAGTAACGGAGGCGCGCGATGGTAGGCTCAGAACGGTCGGAAATCGTTCGCTGAGTGCAATGGCATAAGCCTGCCTGACTGCGAGACTGACAAGTCGAGCAGAGTCGAAAGACGGTCATAGTGATCCGGTGGTCCCGCGTGGAAGGGCCATCGCTCAACGGATAAAAGGTACGCCGGGGATAACAGGCTGATGACCCCCAAGAGTCCATATCGACGGGGTTGTTTGGCACCTCGATGTCGACTCATCGCATCCTGGGGCTGGAGCAGGTCCCAAGGGTATGGCTGTTCGCCATTTAAAGCGGTACGTGAGTTGGGTTCAGAACGTCGTGAGACAGTTCGGTCCCTATCTGCCGTGGGTGTAGGAATATTGAGAGGATCTGTCCCTAGTACGAGAGGACCGGGATGGACGGATCTCTGGTGGACCTGTTGTGGCGCCAGCCGCATAGCAGGGTAGCTAAATCCGGACGGGATAACCGCTGAAGGCATCTAAGCGGGAAACCCACCTCGAAACGAGTGTTCCCTGAGAGTCGTGGTAGACGACCACGTTGATAGGCCGGGTGTGGAAGTGCGGCAACGCATGAAGCTTACCGGTACTAATAGCTCGATTGGCTTGATCATTCTCATTTGCCAATGCCCATCTTCTCGCGCTCATGCATGAGCGGCCCTTCGGGCGGCCTATGCTCCGCGAGGGCGCCGGATGGCCGGCGACGCGCAGTCGCGCTTGCGGAGCTTCGCTCCGAAATCAAAAATCAGTTTCTCGAAAAACATGCCCTTTGCTGACCTGGTGGTTATTGCGGGGTGGCTGCACCCGATCCCATTCCGAACTCGGCCGTGAAACGCCCCAGCGCTGATGGTACTTCGTCTCAAGACGCGGGAGAGTAGGTCGCTGCCAGGTCTGCCAAGCGCATGTTTTGAAATCTTCTCTTTTCGATGGCCCGCCTTTCGGCGGCAAGGGCCGCCTCGAGCGGCCTTTTGCATTTGAAGGAACAGCGCCTCTTGTAAGCTCAGGCTTACGCACTTGGTGACGCGGGGTGGAGCAGCCCGGTAGCTCGTCAGGCTCATAACCTGAAGGTCGTAGGTTCAAATCCTACCCCCGCAACCAAGATCCAGCGGCAACATCGGAACAACAAAAACGCCTCGATCTCCGGATCGGGGCGTTTTTGTTTATGGGTCAATGTGTCCCCCCGGTCGCTCGCTTCAGTTCGCCTGGCGGGCGATCACCGCCAGGAATGCGGGACCGTAGCGTTCCAGCTTGGCCTCGCCGACACCCGGGACAGAAGCCATTTCACGCCGTGAGGTGGGACGGGCTGCCGCGAGTTCTATGAGCGTCCGGTCGTGGAAAATCACATAGGGCGGCACGTTCTGGGTGCGGGCGATTTCCATGCGCTTTTCCCGCAGCGCCTCGAACAGGACACGGTCGGTATCGGGCAGTACGGCCGATTTTCGGTTGCGAGGGGTTTTTTCTCTGCTTGCGCGCGGCGCCGAGGGTACGCGCAGCATGAGCGTAGGCTTCTCGCGCAGGAACCGGCGCCCCACCTCGGAGATCGACAGCCCGCCATGGCCGGCGAGGTCGACCGCGACCAGCCGCAAGGCGATCAATTGGCGCAGGATCGCCCGCCAAGTGCGTTTGTCATGTTCCCTGCCGATGCCATAGGTGGATATGCGGTCATGCCCGAATTCCGCGATGCGCCTGTCATCGGCCCCTAAAAGCACATCGGCGATGTAGGCCTGGCCGAAGCGTTCGCCGGTCCGATGGATACAGGAGAGGGCCTTTTGCGCGGCGATCGTTCCGTCGAACAGTTTCGGCGGTTCGGCGCAGGTGTCGCAATTGCCGCACTGCTCGCAGCGCTCACCGAAATAGGAGAGCAGCGCCTGACGGCGGCAGCCCGCCGTCTCGGCCAGCCCGAGAAGTGCGTCGAGCTTTTGCCGTTCCATGCGCTTGCGCTGTTCAGGCGCATCCGAATCCTCGATGAAGCGGCCGCGCAGCGCGATGTCCTCATAGCCGTAGAGCATCAACGCGTCGGCCGGCAGGCCATCGCGACCGGCGCGTCCGGTCTCCTGATAATAGGCTTCTATGCTGCCCGGGAGATCGATATGGGCAACGAAGCGGACATCCGGTTTGTCGATGCCCATGCCGAAGGCGATGGTGGCGACCATGACGACGGCTTCGTCGCGCTGGAAACGCGTCTGGTTGGCGGCGCGTGCCGCCTTGTCCATGCCGCCGTGGTAGGCGAGCGCGTCATAGCCTTGTGCGCAAAGCCAGGCGGCCGTCTCCTCCGTCTTTCGTTTCGACAGGCAGTAGACAATGCCGCTCTCGCCCTCGTGCTCTTTCAGGAAACGCTTCAATTGTGCCCGCGTATTGTCTTTCTCCCGGATGGCGTAGCGGATGTTGGGGCGGTCGAAACCGGCGATGAAGGCGTCGGTCTCAGCGATATCGAGATGCGCGAGGATCTCGGTGCGGGTCGGCGCATCGGCGGTGGCCGTCAGCGCCATACGCGGCGTATCGGGGAACCGCGTCACCAGCACGTCGAGCCCGCGATAGGAAGGGCGGAAATCGTGCCCCCATTGCGACAGGCAATGCGCTTCGTCGATGGCGATCAGCGACAGCGGTACCCGGCCAAGCCACTCCAGCGTATCGGGCCTGAGCAGCGTCTCCGGCGCGACATAGAGAAGGTCGAGCGTGCCGGCGGATATTTCCCGCCACAGGGCGCGGCGCTCGTCGCTCGGCAGGTCGGAATTCAGCGCGGCGGCCCTGACGCCGGCCTGCCGCAGGGCGGCGACCTGATCGGCCATCAGGGCGATCAGCGGCGAGACGACGACGCCCATGCCGGGCCGCGACATCGCCGGAATCTGGTAGCACAGCGACTTGCCGCCGCCCGTCGGCATCAGCACGAAGGCGTTGTTACCCGCCATCACATGATCGATGATACCCGCCTGAGGCCCGCGAAAGGCGTCATAGCCGTAAACGGTTTTCAGGATATGAGCGGGATCGGCGGTCAAGACGGCCTGCGGCGGGAATCAGAAGGGCATCCTCTTATAGCCGATTATGCGCGAGGTACCCCATTTCACCCTGGCTCAGCCTGCCTTGGCGCCGAAGCCGGTCAGGAACGCGGTCAGGTTGTCGGCGAGCGCGTCGCAGACATAGCCGCCTTCCTGGATGATGGCTGTCGGCAGGCCGAGGCCTGCGCAACGCTCGCCTATCCGGGCGAAGCCGTCCGTCGTCACCGAAAGCCCGCCGAAGGGATCGCCTTCGAAGGCATCCAGACCGAGCGCGATCACCATCGCGCCGGGTGCGAAGGCGCGGATGCGCTCTATTCCTGCATCGAGCGCTTCCAGAAACGGCTCGTCGGCAGAGTGGCGCGGCAGGGGGAGATTGAAATTGTAGCCGAGGCCAGGTCCCTCGCCGCGCTCTGAAGCGTTCCCCCAGAAGAAGGGATAGAAGCGGATCGGGTCGGCATGGATCGAGACGGTCAGCACGTCGGAGCGGGCGTAGAAGACACCCTGTGTGCCGTTGCCGTGGTGCAGATCGACGTCGAGGATGGCAACGTGGTCATGCGCCTGCCTGAGATGCTGGGCGGCGATGGCACTGTTGTTGAGGAAGCAGAAGCCGCCGGCCATGTCGGCGAAGGCGTGATGGCCGGGTGGGCGGCTGAGGCCGTAGACGGCGCGTTCTCCGCCGAGCACGAGTTCGGTGGCGGTTGCGGCGGTCTGAGCGCTCCAATAGGCCGAGTTCCACGTGTCGGCGGAGATCGGGCAGGCCGTATCGGCCATGTGATAGCCGGCCTGCCCGACGGCCGACGCCGGATACGGAAAATCGCGCCGGTTGGGATGGATGTTCGGGATCACCTCGGCCGAGGCGTCCGGAATGCGCTGCCAGCGCTCGTAGATGCGTTGGAGGAAGTCGATATATTCGGGCGTGTGGACGGCCGCGATGGGCGCCAGGCCATGATCGACGGCCGCCATCTCCTCGAGGCCGGCGGCGCGCGCACCAGCCAGAAGGCGGTTCACGCGCTCCGGCACTTCCGGGTTCGGCTTCTGCGCGCCGGAGGACAGGAAATGGTGCGGGTCGTGCCTGCGCTGCTCGCTGGAAAAGACGAACTTCATTCGGCGATCTCCCGAAAGGATTCTAGCCCTGAAAAGCCTTGAGGATGGCCCTTGCCGTCATCAGGTCGAGATGGGCGCCGCCGCCATTCTTGAAGACGGTGATCTCTTCGGCATTACGGCGGCCGGCCTTGCCGGCGGTCAGTTCGTAGAGATCGCCGCGGATGTCGTCGGGCGTGATGACGCCTTCGGAAAGCGGGGTCATGAGCTCGCCGATATGCGGCAGCGTGGTCTCGCGGCTGTCGACGAAGATGCGCGCCTTTCGCATCAGCGCGTTGTCGGCTTCGCGCATGTCAGGGCGGAAGGCGCCGACCAGATCGACATGGGTACCCGGCCTGACCCAGTCGCCGTGCAGAACCGGCTCCCGCGCCATGGTCGCGCAGGCGATGACATCCGCTTCACCCGCCTCGACCTCGAGGTCGCCGCAGACATGCGCGGGCAGACCCTGCTGGACCAGCCGCTCGACCAGCGCGACCGCCGTCGCCCGCGTGCGGTTCCAGATCGCGATCCGCGTCATTTCGGGAAAAAGCGCGGCGTAGACTTCGGCCAGTGAAGAGGCGACTTCTCCTGCGCCGACGATCAGCAATTTTTTGCTATCCGGCAGGGCCAGGAATTTGGCGCCGAGTCCGGAATCCGCGGCGGTCTTCCAGCGGGTCACCAGATGGCTGTCGATGATCGCCTCGGGCGTGCCGGTCTCCTCGTCGAAGAGAAGGAGCGCGCCCTGGACCGAAGGCAGGCCGCGCGCCCTGTTGGCTTCCATGATGGTGACGGATTTCAGGCAGATGCCGAGGCCGGGAATCCATGCGGCGCGGTTGAGCATCGTGTCCTTGCCGCTGGTCAGGAACAGATCGTCCATCTTGGCCGCGGCGCCGAGATGGCCCTCGCGAAGCGCCTCGACCATGCCCTCCCAGCTTAGGCGGCCTTCCATGTCGGCCGCGCCGATCTGAACGATCCCCGACAAGATCCCGGTCCTTATTTGACGGCGGTCACGATGATCTCGACCCTGTAGCCGGGGGCCGCCAGCGCCGATTCGCCCGCGGCGCGCGCCGGTGGGTTGGCTGGATCGATCCAGGCGTCGTAGACGGCGTTCATCTCCTCGAAATCGCCCATGTCGGCCAGCCAGACGATGGCCTGCACGATGCGGGACTTCGACGAGCCGCATTCGGCCAGCAGTCGGTCGATCTTGGCCAGAACGTCCTTGGTCTGCTGGGTAACGCTGGCGCCGGAGGTGCCGACCTGGCCGGAGAGCCATATCGTATCGCCATGGGTCACGGCCTGGCTCATGCGCTTGCCAGGCTCGATGCGCTTGATATCGGACAATTGGAATCTCCTGTTCGGACAGCACTCCCCGTCTCCTGCCCGTTCGAGAGCGGCAGATCAAGTCCGGGAGTAGGTTTTACGATTCCATGCGGGGCAATCGCGCATGAGGTTACCCCCACCCCTAACCCCTCCCCACAAGGGGGAGGGGACTTTGCGTCGGTGCCGTGTAGCGCCGGTCCTTGGTGATTTAGGCTCGGAAAGCGATGCCGGCGTCTCCCTCCCCCTTGTGGGGAGGGGACAGGGGTGGGGGTAAATGCTCGTGATGCAGTCGCTATTTCGTCTGGAAAATATCGACGAAGCGGTCGCGCAGGATGTTCTTCTGCACCTTGCCCATCGTGTTGCGCGGCAGTTCGTCGATGGAAAAGATGCGCTTCGGCTGTTTGAAGCGGGCGATCTTGTCGTGGATCGCGGCGAGGAGCTTTTCCTCGTCGATCGTGCTGCCGTTCTTCGGTACGACGACGCCGACGACGCCCTCGCCGAAGTCGGGATGCGGCAGGCCGATCACCGCCGATTCGAGCACGCCTTCCTGTTCGTCGAGCAGAAGCTCGACTTCCTTCGGGTAGATGTTGAAGCCGCCGGAGATGATCAGGTCCTTGGCGCGGCCGACGATCTGGACATAGCCGTCGTGATCGATCGTCACCACATCGCCGGTGATGAAGAAGCCGTCCTCGCGGAACTCCTCCTTCGTCTTTTCCGGCATCCGCCAATAGCCCTTGAAGACGTTCGGCCCGCGCACTTCCAGCACGCCGATTTCGCCTTGCGGCAGTACTTTCTTCGTCTCCGGATCGACCACGCGGATTTCAACGTTGGGCAGCGGGAAGCCGACCGTACCGGCCCGCCGCTCGCCGTCATAGGGGTTCGACGTGGTCATGTTGGTCTCGGTCATGCCGTAGCGTTCGAGGATGCGGTGGCCGGTGCGTTCCTCGAAGGCGTTATGCGTCTCGGCGAGCAAGGGCGCGCTGCCGGAGGTGAAGAGCCGCATATGCGAGGCGAGTTCCTTGGTGAAGCGCGGGTCGTCAAGCAGCCGCGTATAGAAGGTCGGCACGCCCATCATAGAGGTTGCCTTCGGCAGCCAGCCGATCACTTCGTCGGTCTTGAAGGAGGGCAGGAAGATCATCGAGCCGCCGGCGAGCAGGATAACGTTTCCGGCGACGAAGAGGCCGTGTGTATGGAAGATCGGCAGCGCGTGCAGGAGCACGTCGTCGGCCGTGAAGCGCCACGCCTCGACCAGCGATTTCGCATTGGAGAGGAGGTTATCGTGCGTCAGCATCGCGCCCTTGGAGCGACCTGTAGTACCGGACGTGTAGAGGAAGGCCGCCAGATCGTCGCCGGTCCGCGAAATGGTGACGAAACGGTCCGGCTGCCGTGCCGCCTCATGCGCCAGCGTGCCAGTTCCGTCGCCGTTCAGCGTCAGCAGGCGAGCGCCGGCCTTTTCGCCAATTGGCGCCAACGCTTCTTTTGAGGCCCCGTCGCAGACGAGGAGGCTGGGTTCGGCATTGCCGACGAAATATTCGACCTCATTCGGCGTGTAGGCGGTGTTGAGTGGCAGGAAGATGGCCCCGGCCTGGATACAGGCGGCGTAAAGCGCGAGCGCCTTCGCGCTCTTCTTCACCTGAACCGCGACGCGGTCGCCAGGCTTGACGCCCTGTTCCTGAAGGACGTGGGCGATCTGCGCGGTGAGCTTGAGGAAGTCGTCGTAGGTGAGGACCGTTCCGTTGGGCAGATAGAGGAAAGGCCTGGCGCTGCCCTGATGGGGCGCGAAGAGCGCATCATAGAGCGCGTTAGGCATTTTCGGTTCTCCGTGAAGTTTTCTGCCCCTTGCGGGAGCCGGCGAGCGACCGGATCGCCCGCGTCGTGACGATCTCGCGCTTGTGGGCGAAAAGCTCGTGGTTGGTCTCCACGGTCTTGAGGTCGTAGCGGTAGTTGACCATCACGCCGCAGGATTGCGCAATGCCCCTCGGCGATGGGTCGGCGCCCGGATGGATGGCCTCGAGGCTCGCGCCATTGCCGAAATGGAAGCGTGCGACGGGATCGCGCGGCAGGCCGTCGCCGCGCTTCGCCCAGACCAGATATTCGGCCGTCAGCGCGGAGAGGATGGCGTCGTCGCTCCTGAGATTGTTGGCGGATTTCGCCTCCGTCAACCGCGTCAGCAGGATGCGGCGGTCTGGGTCCGTATCATCCGCTTCCGCCTCCTCGCGCATCCAGCGCGTAAGCCCCGGGACCGGCGACAGCGTCACGAAATTCTTCAGGTTGGGAAGCGACTGCATCAGGTCGGTTGCGACCTGCTTGATAAGAAAATTGCCGAAGGAAATGCCGTCGAGGCCGCGCTGGCAATTGGAGATGGAATAGAAGACGGCCGTGGTCGCCTCCGTCTCCGGGATCACCGTGCGCTCCTCCGACAGCAGCGAGCGGATCGAGCCCGGCAGTTCGCTGGTCAGCGCCACTTCCACGAAGATCAGTGGTTCGTCCGGCATGGCCGGATGGAAGAAGGCGAAGCAGCGCCTGTCGGAGGGCTGCAGCCGGCGGCGCAGATCGTCCCAGTCGTTGATGGCGTGGACGGCCTCGTAGGCAATGATCTTTTCGAGGATATTCGCCGGTGTCGTCCAGTCGATACGCCGCAGTACGAGGAAGCCCCGGTTGAACCACGACATGAACAGGTGCTGGAAATCGAGGTCGGCGCGGCGGAAATCGGGATGCTCCTTCAGCACCGCGAGCAGGTCTTCGCGCATCTTGACCAGCCGGCCGGTGGCGCCGGGCAGGCGGTTCAGCCGCCTTAAAAGCTCCTGGCGTGGCGGCTCCGCCTCCTCGACAAGGCGGGCAAGCGTCGCTGCGTCGGGCGAGGCCTTGTAGGCTTCTGCCGCCTCGGCCACCGCGCCGGCATCGAGGTCGTGCACTTCGGTCAGAAGCCGGAAGAAATCGGCCTTCTCCCCGGCCGGGGATTTCTCGTAGCGGTCGAGGATCGCGGCGGCGAGACGGGTGCCGGATGCCTCGCCCCGTTCCGAGATCAGCGCCGCTGCAAGCTCTTCCAGCGAGCGGCGATCGTCGCTGACCAGCCGCGGAGCGGTGCGCTCGAAGATCGTCGCCAGAAGGTCCTGCAGAAAGCTCGTCCTGCTCATATGCCGGGTCCCATCAAATAGGTCGGAAGCCATGTCGCGATGCCGGGGAAGATACAGAGTATGACGATCTCCAGCATCATGCATGCGACAAAGGGCAGCGTTCCCCAGATGATCCGTGTCAGCGGCACGTCGGGCGCGATGGAGTTGACGATGTAGATGTTGAGACCCACCGGCGGGTGGATCAGGCCGATCTCCATGTTGATGGTGATGATGACGCCGAACCAGATCGGGTCGAAGCCCGCCGCCGTGATGATCGGCAGCAGGATCGGCGCGGTCATCAGGATCACCGCCGCCGGCGGGATGAAGAAGCCGCAGACGAGCAGGAAGATGTTGATCATGAACATCAGCACCCAGCGGTTGACCTCCATCTCGGCGATCGCCTGAGCCAGCGTCTGGGTGAGGTAGAGCGAGGTCAGCATGTAGCCGAAGAGCACGGCCGCCGCGATGATCATCAGGATCATGACGCTCTCGCGCGTGGTGTCGCGCAGGATCTGCCACCAGCTTTCCGGCCGCCACATCCTGTAGATGACGACCGCGAGCAGAACGCAAAGCGCCGCACCCACGCCAGCCGCTTCCGACGGCGTGGCGACACCGCCATAGAGAACGTACATGACGCCGATGACGATAGCCAGGAACGGCGCCACCTTCGGGATCGCTTCGAATTTCTGTTTCCAGGAATAGCGGAAATCTGCCGCGTAGGCGTGGAAGCCACGCTTCCACAAGAGAAAGATCGTCCACAGGATGAAAAGGCCGGTCAGCATCAGGCCGGGGAAGACGCCGGCCAGGAACAGCCGTCCGATCGAGGTTTCCGTCGCGATGCCGTAGAGGATGAAGGTGATCGAAGGCGGGATCAGGATGCCGAGCGTGCCGCCGGCGCAGATGGAGCCTGTCGCGACGTCGTCCGGATAGCCGCGCCGACGCATCTCGGGGATGCCCATGCGGCCGATGGCGGCGCAGGTCGCCGGCGAGGAGCCGGTCAGCGCGGCAAACAGCGCGCAGGCGCCGAGGTTCGAGATCACCAACCCGCCGGGCAACCGGTAGAGCCAGCGGTCGAGCGCCTCGTAGAGGTCACGGCCGGCGGGCGAGGAGCCGATCGCCGCACCCATCATCACGAACATCGGGATCGAGACGAGGGTGAAGTCGTTAAGGCCGCCATAGAAGGTCTCGGCGGCGACGTTGAGTGCGCCGAAGCCCTCGAAAACGGCGATGAACACCATCGCGATGGCGCCGAGCCCGAACGCCACCGGCGCGCCGGAGAGCAGGATGAGAAGGGTGACGATGAGGACGATGCCGCCTTCCACTGCCGGGCTCATGCGGGCGCTCCCCCCTTATTGATTTCTTTATCGGCTTCGTGACTGCCGGCGGACGGGAAGGGCGGCTCGCGCCCGGTGGCGAGGCAGTAGAGGTCGACGATGTATTGAAGCGTGAGAAGGGCGAAGCCGAAGGGCATGGCGGCGAAGGGGATCCAAAGGCGCGCGCGCCACATCGTATCGGAGACCCAGTTACCGTCCCACGCCTCCAGCCAGTAGAGGAACGCGAACACGGTCATCGCGACCGAGAAGCAGAAGGACAGGATCGCGGAGAACATCGCCAGCCGGAATTTCCCGGTGTGGCCCATGTAATGCGGCAGGATGTCGACATTGACATGCCCGCGCGTCAGCAACACGTAGGGGCTGCCGAGGAAAGTCGCGGCGACGATCGAATAGGTGGTGAAATCGGTCTGCCAGATCGTGTTGGAGCCGAGCACGAAGCGCACGAAGACCATCTGGCATACGACGATGACACCGGCCGAAATGAGCGCTGCGGCGGCGAAGCCCGAGAGCGTCGAGATCAGCCTGACCGTTCGGATGAATCTGTCCATTGGTTCCAGCCTGGTTTGCGCAGGGTTTTCACGTGTGAGCGTCGACCCCCACTCCGTCCCGCTTCGCGGGCCACCTCTCCCCCGGCCGACGGGGGAGAGGAAGCGCCGGCCGCTATGCCTCTGGCTCCCTTCCTCTACCCCACGAAAGTGGGGGAGAGGTGGCCCGCGAAACGGGACCGAGTGGGGTAGAGTGATGCTTTATCGGTCTACTATCAGAAGCGGGCCGAGCCGGTCTCGCCGGCTCATGCCTCTTCCGCATCACTTCACGGCAAGCGCCTCGTCGATCAGCTTCTGGCCGTCCGGAACTTCCTCGGCGAACTGCTTGTAGGAGCTCTTCTTGGCGACGTCGATCCAGGCGTTGTATTCCTCGGGCGTCATGGTGACGACCTCGACATTGTGGTCCTTGAACGCCTTGATCATCTTGTCGTCCATCTTGAGCGCTTCGCCGGCGAAGAATTCCTGCGCCTTCTTCGAGGCGGCCATCAGAACGTCCTGCTGCTTCTTGTTCAGATGATCGAAGCTCTTCTTCGACATAAGGACCGGCTCGTACATGAACCAGAGCGCGTTGTCGCCGGGAGCGGTGATGCATTTGAGCTGCTCGTAGAGGCGGTAGGAGACGAAGCTTGCCGTGCTGGTGTCGGTGGCTTCCGCGACGCCGGTCTGCAGGGCGTTATAGACCTCGTTCGAGGCGATGGAGACGATCGAGGCGCCGGCTGCCTGCCACATGGCGGCGAAAGTCGGGCCGGCGGAGCGGGTCTTCAGGCCCTTCATGTCTTCCGGCTTGCGGATGCAGCCTTCCTTGGAACCGACGGCGCCGGCGAGCCACGCGTCGGCCAGCACGATGACGCCCGATTCCTCGATCTTCGCCTTGATGTCCTTCATGAACGGGGAATCGTTAAGGCGCGCTGCGCGCTCGTGGTTCCTGACGAGACCCGGCATAAGGGTCGCGCCGAATTCGCGCACCCGACCGGAAGCGTAGTCGAGCGGGAAGGACGAGATGTCGAGCTGACCCTTGACCAGCGCGTTCCACTGGTCCTTCGCCTTGAACAGCGAGGCGCCCGGATAGACCTGGATGTCGAGGTCCACATTGGCGGCCTTGGCTTCCTTGGCGATGATCTGCACCATCTCGTCGCGCGGGTCGCCCTTGCCGCCGGGAAACTGGTGCGAGGCCTTAAGCGTGACGGCGCCGGCATTGCCGGCCAAGGCGAATGAAAGGCCGACGGCAGCGGCCATGATTGCGATACAGGATTTCATTGTTTCCTCCCTGCGGCCCGGGGGCCGCTTTGACGTTGGGTTTTCCTCCGAACCCGGGCCACTCTAACCGACATGCACGCGGAGTCAACGTTCTTGTATACAAGAATCATATTGCTGAATGCAGGAAGCTGCTCTACGCTTGGCTATGGCATTGAGAAGCGCGGACAGGATCAGGGAGGAACTCGAGCAGGCGATCCTGGCCGCCGAGTTCGCCGAGGACGAACGCCTCGACGAGGTGACGCTGGCGGCACGCTTCTCCGTGTCGCGCACGCCGGTGCGTGAGGCGCTGCATGCGCTCGCCGCTTCGGGCCTGGTCGAGACCATCCCCCGGCGCGGCGTCTTCGTGCGCTATCCGAGCTTCATCAAGCTTGTGGAGATGTTCGACGTGATGGCCGAACTGGAGGCGATGTGCGGGCGGCTTGCCGCGCGGCGCATCACGGAGGAGGAACTGGAACGGCTGGAGGCGGCGGCGCTTGCGTGCGAAAGCGCGATGGAACGGGGCGACGCGGACGAATATTACCGCGAGAACGAACGCTTCCATCACGTGCTCTATCACGCCAGCGGCAATTCCTTCCTGGCCGAACAGGCGTCCCGCCTGCACAAACGCCTGCAGCCCTTCCGGCGGCTGCAGCTTCGCGTGCGCGGGCGGCTCGGGCAATCGATGCAGGAGCATCGCGAGGTTCAGAAGGCGGTAACGGCCGGCGACGCCGAAGGGGCTGCCGACACGCTTCGCCGGCATATCTCCATACAGGGCGAGAACCTGAAGGACTTGATGGCGAATTTCGCCCGCTATCATCAGCGCACCATGCCGCAAAAGTCGTGAGCGGATGGTTGCTTGGCGCAGTAGAGCTTGCGCCGCAGCAAAGTGTTCGACCCCCACTCCGATTTGCTTCGCAAACCACCTCCCCCGCTCGACGGGGGAGAGGAAGCGCCGGCCGCAACGCAGGCACCTTTCCTCTCCACTTTTGAGGGGGAGAGGTGGCCCGCGAAGCGGGGCGGAGTGGGGGTAATCCCACTTTGTAAGCCGAATTCGAATTTCATTGCGATTTATCGCTTGTTGAATGCCCCACCTGTTCCGCTATGGTCGCGGCTGCCGTGCAAACAGGAGAGAGCGTATTGCCCGAGACGATCCGGCTTACGAGCGGCGGTTCGTCCGCGACGATCTCGACATTCGGCGCCGAGCCGCTCACGTGGTGGGTCGGCGGGCGCGATCTCCTGTGGAGCGGCGATCCGGCGTTCTGGCCGCGCATCAGCCCGGTTCTGTTTCCTACCGTCGGACGCGTGCGCGGCGGTGAATTGCGCGTCGACGGCAAAGCCTACCCGATGGCGATCCATGGCTTCGCGCCGGAGAGCGAATTTCTGATCGCTGAACGATCGGGCGATAGCGTGCGGCTCGTGCTCGAAGATAATGAGGAAACGCGGAAACGCTATCCTTTCTCTTTCCGGCTCGAAGTCGCCTACCAACTGACGGGAGATGCGTTTTCGACGGAATTCCGTATCGTCAATCCAGGCGATGGGGTACTTCCCTTCGCGCTCGGGTTCCATCCGGGCTTCCGCTGGCCGTTCGCGAAGGGCGGCCGTGAAGGCTATGCAATCGAGTTCGAGCTTGCCGAGAGTCCGGCCGTTCCCGTCATCACGAAGGACGGGCTGTTTTCAAGCGAGAAGCGGCCGGTGCCGCTCCAGGGGCGACGACTGCCGCTCGACGAGAAGGTGCTGGCGAGGGAAGCGCTCTGCTTTCTCGATGCACGCAGCCTCTGGGTCCGCTTCGTCGGCCCCGGCGGCGCGATCCGCATGAGCGCGGAGAATTTTTCGCATTGGGCGCTGTGGGGCCTGCCCGGCGCACCCTTCGTCTCGATCGAGGCGTGGACCGGCCACGGCGATCTGGATGGCTTTGCCGGAGACATCATGGAAAAGCCTTCCATGCGTTTCCTCGAACCGGGTGGCGCGGCCCTGCATCGTGTCGAATTCCGCTGGCAACCCGAAAGCTAAAGCGCGAAAGATGGCCTTCCCGCCCGAACGTATCGTCTGCCTGACCGAAGAGACGGTCGAGACGCTCTACTTGCTGGGCGAAGAGAGCCGTATCGCCGGCGTTTCAGGCTACGCGGTACGGCCGCCCCGGGTGCGCAAGGAGAAGCCGCGCGTCAGCGCCTTCATTTCCGCGGACATTCCCAAGATCCTCGCACTCGAGCCCGCTCTTGTGCTCGCCTTCTCCGACATGCAGGCCGATATCGTCGCCAGCTTGATCCGCGAGGGCGTGGAGGTCCATGCCTTCAACCAGCGTTCGGTCGAGGGCATCTTCGCCATGATCGAGACGCTCGGCGCGATGGTCGGCAGGGCGGAGGCGGCCGGCCGTCTGGTCGTGGGCTATCGCGAGAAGATCGCCGCGCTCCGTGCCACGGCGCCCGCGCGCCGCCCGCGCGTCTATTTCGAGGAGTGGGACGAGCCGCTCATCTCCGGCATCGGCTGGGTCTCGGAACTGATCGAGATCGCGGGCGGCGAGGATTGTTTTCCCGATCTTGCCCGTCGCGCCGGCGCGCGCGACCGCATCGTGCGGCCACAGGACGTGATCGCAACCCGTCCCGACATCATCATCGGTTCGTGGTGCGGCAAGAAGTTCCGGCCGGAGAAAGTCACCGCGCGGGAGGGCTGGGGGGCGATACCGGCTATCCGCAACGGTCGTATTTACGAAGTCAAATCGACTGTTATCCTGCAGCCTGCACCGGCGGCCCTGACAGACGGGCTGGACCGGCTCGTTGCGATCATCCGCGCGGGCCCCTGAATCTACCGGAACCGGGGCCGCGGCCACGCGTTTCGCCCGACCGAAGGAGAGTGAAGATGGTGCATGTGACGTATCACATCGTGGAGCATGATGGCGGCTGGGCCTACAAGCTCGGCGACGTGTTTTCGGAAACGTTCCGCACGCGCGAAGCTGCAATGCAGGCGGCGAAGCAGGTGGCCATGGAACAGGAGATACCCGGGCAGACCTCCGGTATCGTCTTTGAAGATTCCAGCGGCAAGTGGCATGAGGAAGTCGCGCGTGGCGACGACCGTCCTCAGGCGGACGTGGAATAGGGCGGTCCTCGGGCAAGCCGGCGGCTTCCTGGCCTGCCTGGAGAGACCGGCGCTCCATAGTCGCAATTGATGACGCCGCAAGACATCACCAAGCTGATTGTCCGTACCTCGATGAGGGACAGGACGGCGTTCGACAGTCTCTACCGGGCCACGAGCGCGAAACTTTTCGGCGTCTGCTTGCGTGTATTGAACGATCGTGCCGAGGCCGAGGAGGCTCTGCAGGAGGTGTTCGTCAAGATATGGACGAAGGCCGACCGTTTCGCGGCTTCGGACCTCAGTCCGATTTCATGGCTGGTGGCGATCGCGCGCAATCATGCGATCGATCGCATCAGGGCGCGGCGCCGGCCCCATTCCGACATCGACGACGCGCTCGATATTGCCGACCCCGCGCCGGGGCCCGAAGCGGCCGCGGTGACGGCGGGCGAACGGGAGAAGATCCATGGCTGCCTCGAGGAGCTCGAAAAGACGAAGGCGGACGCGGTGCGCGGCGCCTATCTGAAAGGCGAGAGCTACGCCGAGCTTGCCGCCCGTCATGGCGTCCCGCTCAATACGATGCGAACCTGGCTCAGGCGCAGTTTGATGAAGCTGAGGGAATGTCTCGAAAGATGATTTCCGAGGACGATCACGGCCCGATGGACGGAAGCGACGATCTCATCGCCGCCGAATATGTCGTCGGCGCGCTGTCGGCCGAGGAGCGTCGACAGGCCGCCCTTCGCATCGAGCGCGATCCCGGTTTCGCGCGGCTGGTCGAGGCGTGGGAAGCGCGGTTGTCGCCCTTGGCCGACGATTATCCCGAAGTGGAGCCGCCGGCCGCGGCGAAGCAGGCGATCGACCGTCTGCTTTTCTCCAGAGGCGAGGCCGCGGCTCGAAACGGAGCGCCAACCGGCCTGTGGCACAGTCTCGCTTTCTGGCGGGGCCTCGCGGCGGCGGCGCTGGCGCTGTTGATCGTTGCCGTGGCGGTTCCGTTGCTTGTCCCGCGCGTCATGCATCCGGAAGGCGGCACGCAATTCGTCGCCTCGATCGCGCCCAAGGACAGCGATGTCAGCTATCTCGCCTATTACGATCCGGCCACCCAAAGCCTGTCCCTGTCGCATGTTTCTGGCGAGCGGGAGCAGGGACACGCTTTCGAACTCTGGGCGATCGAAGGACAGGCGAAGCCGGTTTCGCTCGGCGTCATCCCCAGCGGCAAGACCATCCGCGTCAGGATCACTCCCGAAATGGGCAAGCTGCTTGCCAATGGCGGCACGCTCGCGATCAGCCTCGAGGCGCCTGGCGGATCGACGACCGGCCAACCGACCGGTCCCGTCGTCGCCCTCGGCGGCCTGAACCAGATCTGAATCAAGCTTCCATCACGAAAACATGAACGGCGGGCAGGCGTGAAACTTTCCTGTGCGCGATCCGTGACTCCCTTCGCCCATCAAGGGATCAACCAAGGAGAGTTTCATGTCTGCTCGCAACATCCTCGCCGCCGTTTTCGCCGGTTCCGTCGCCTTTGCCGCCTTCGGCGGCGTGGCTTATGCCAAGGACCCGATGGTCGGCGGCGCACCCATGTACGCCTCGAAGAACATCATCGAGAACGCCGTCAATTCGAAGGACCACACCACGCTTGTCGCGGCGGTCAAGGCCGCCGGCCTCGTCGAGACGCTCGAAGGGAAGGGACCGTTCACCGTCTTCGCGCCGACCAACGAAGCCTTCGCCAAACTACCGAAGGGCACGGTCGAAACCCTGCTGAAGCCGGAGAATAAGGACAAGCTTACCAAGATCCTGACCTGCCACGTCATCGCCGCCGACGCGACCGCCTCGGTCGTCAAGAAGATGGTCAAGGAAGACGGCGGCGCACACAAGGTCAAGACTGTCGGCGGCTGCATGCTGACCCTGCGCGACAAGAAGGGCCACGTCACCGTTACCGACGAAAACGGCAATACCGCCCGCGTCACTATCGCCGACGTCAAGCAGTCGAACGGCGTGATCCATGTGATCGACAAGGTGCTCTTGCCGAAATCCTGACGGATGGACGGGCCGCGCCACCCCGGCGGCGCGGTTTCCGTCCGAAGAAGGCCGGCGGCGTCAGTCCCTCATCGCAATGCCGGCCTTCTGCCCCGTTCGCCGCTCTGTTGGACCGTCCAGGCATCCTTGCAAAGGCGGCGGACGGGGCTCTTGGGCCGGACCCTGTTCACGTTGCATATTCCCGAAGATGTGAAGGCGTCGCCGGCGAAAATGATGCCGGAATTGGCGCCCCTTGCGGCATTATGGCTTCGAAGCCGGCGGCGGAAGCGGCCGGCAGGAATTTCCCGAGAGGAGAGATGAGCATGAACCGGCGCAATTTTCTTTATGCTTCGGCCGGCACGCTGGCGATCGCGGCGGGCGGATCGGCATTTTTTCGGCTGTTCGCCGTGGACAGCGCGGAGGCCGAAACCTTCGAGGTGACGAAGACCGAAGCCGAGTGGCGCAAGATCCTGACGCCGGAGCAGTACAATATCCTGCGCGAAGAAGGGACCGAGCCGCCTTTCTCAAGCCCGCTTCTCAACGAGCACCGTGCCGGCATCTTCCATTGCGCCGGCTGCGACCTCGCCCTTTATTCGTCCAAGACCAAGTTCGAGTCCGGCACGGGCTGGCCGAGCTTCTGGGAGGCGCTGCCGAACGCGGTCGCGAAGAAGTCGGACTATGCGCTGGTCATGGAGCGGACGGAGGTCCATTGCCGCCGCTGCGGCGGCCATCTCGGCCATGTCTTCGACGATGGCCCGCCGCCCACGGGCAAGCGCCATTGCATCGATGGCCTTGCACTGGGTTTCAAGGCGGATAGCCCTACGGCGAGCTGAGTTCGCTGCCATCGGACACGATAGGTTCAGGTGCGTCCTTCGAGGCTCGCTTCGCTCGCACCTCAGGATGAGGAAGACTTGTGCAGACCTCCCTCATCCTGAGGTGCGGACGAAGCGTGCCTCAAACCGCGCCACGGGCTCTCAGTGCCCGCCGCCTCCGCCTGCGGACGCGGGAGGTCTGCGCATCATGACGGCGAAGACGGCGAGCATCGCGAAAAGCACCGTCAGCAGGTAGAAGATGTCGGCAAACGCCATCACCTGCGCCTGCAGATGCACCCTGCCGGCCATCTGCGCGATCGCGCCGGTGGCGCCATCGATGCCGTGCGCCTTGAGGTTGCCCGCCATCTGGCTGAGCTGTTTCAGCGCCTCCGGATTGCTCCAGCTCACGCTTTCGGAAAGCCGCGTATAATGCATGTCGGAGCGGTGGATCAGAAGCGTGTTGATCAGCGCCAGCCCGACAGCGCCGCCGAGGTTGCGGGTCAGGTTGAAGAGGCCGGAAGCGTTCTTCATCTTGTCCGGCGACAGCGTGCCGAGCGCCAGGTTGCTGATCGTCACCATGCACAGCATCAGCGAGACGCCGCGGAAGATCTGCGGGACGATCAGTTCGTTATAGTCCCAGTCCGAGGTGAGACCGGTCGTCATCCATGTGCCGGCGGCAAAGCCGAGGAAGCCGATCAGCAGGATCAGGCGCGGGTCGAGCTTGCGCGAGAGGAAGCCCGAGATCGGCGCTGTCACGAACATCGCCGCGCCGCTGATGAAGACGGCCTCGCCGATCATCAGGGAATCGTAGCCGCGGATGCGCCCGAGATAGAGGGGATACAAATAGGTAAGCCCGTAGAGGCCGATGCCCATGACGAAGGAGAATATCGAGCCGAAGGTGAAGTTGATGTCCTTGAAGGCGCTGAAATCGACGACCGGAACCGCCGCCCGGAAGGAGCGCCAGAAGAATACCACCGCGCCGATCACCATTATGACGGCGAACTTGAAGACGGTGTCGTCCTGCAGCCAGTCATATTGCGGCCCTTCCTCGAGCACGTATTCGAGCGAGCCGAGGAACGCCGCCATGCCGGCGAGCCCGATCCAGTCGAAGCGCTTGAAGAGCGAGTGATCGCCCTCGTCGAAATCGATCAGCGTCCAGGCGGCGGCCGTCACCATGATGCCGGGGATGATGTTGACCAAAAACAGCGCGTGCCATGAGAAGGCGTGACTGAGATAGCCGCCGATGGTCGGGCCGATCGTCGGCGCCAGCGTCGCGACGAGACCGATCATCGGCGTCACGACCGAACGCTTCGACGGCGGGAAGATGGTGTAGGCGGCCGCGAAGACGCTCGGGATCATGCCGCCGCCGATGAAGCCCTGGATGGCACGGTAGACGATCATCTGGTCCATGTTGGTGGCCGTGGCGGCAAGGCCGCTCGCCGCCGTGAAGCCGGCCGCCGAGATGGTGAAGAGCACGCGCGTCGACAACAGCCTCCCGAGGAAGCCCGACAGCGGGATCATGATCACCTCGGCGACGAGGTAGGACGTCTGTACCCAGGCGATCTCGTCGGGGCCGGCGGCAAGGCCGGCCTGGATCTCGCCGAGCGAGGCGGAGACGATCTGGATGTCGAGGATCGCCATGAACATGCCGAAGACCATCGCCAGGAAGGCGAAGACGCGGCGCATGTCCATCGCCTCCTCCGGCCGTACCGAAGGCGCGATGGCGACATTCATCGTTGTGGTTGCCGTGGCCATGGCGGTCGGCTCCCTGATCTGAGCAGCGTTACCGGACGACGGACGTACGTGGCGCGGTGCGGCTGTCGACGTCGACCACGACGCTCAAGCCCGCGCGCAACTTGCCCTTGGCGAGCACGTCGGCCGGGATGGCGATCCGGACCGGGATGCGCTGCACGACCTTGGTGAAGTTGCCGGTCGCGTTCTCCGGCGGCAGCAGCGAGAACAGGGCGCCGGAAGCCGGGGCAAGCGAGGACAAGGTGCCCTCGAAGCCGCCGCCATCCATAGCGTCGACCTCGACACGGACCTTCTCGCCGGGCTCCATACGCGCGAGCTGCGTCTCCTTGAAGTTCGCGGTTATGTAGAGCTTGTTCAGCGGTACAACCACGCCGAGCTTCTGGCCCGGCGACACCAGATCGCCTTCCTTGACCGAAAGATTGCCGACGACGCCATCATAGGGCGCGCGCAGCACGGTGAAGGAGAGGTCGCGCGCGGCCTTGTCGCGTGCCAGTTCCAGCGAGCGGATGGAACTCTTCGCCTCCTCGTACTGTGCCTTGAGCACGCCGATGTTGGCGTTGGCCGCAGCGATCTGCGCATCGGCGCCGGAGAGATTGGCATTGGCCTGCTCGACGGCGGTCTGGGCATCGTCGAGTTGCGCCTGCGTGCCGACCTTGGTGGCGACCAGCCTCTGCGCACGGTCGCGCGTGCGCACAGCATTGTCGGCCGCGGCTTGCGCGGCGGTCTTCTGCGCGTCGGCCTGCTGCAGCGAAGCCTTCGCCGCCTCGATCTGAGCATCGATGCGCGAAAGCGTCTTTTCCTCGGTCGCGATCTTGGCGCGGGCCTCGTCGAGCGCGATGCGGTAGTCGCCCGCGTCGATGGTGACCAACGGGTCGCCTGCCTTGACGTGCTCGTTCTCGGTCGCCGCGACATGCTCGACATAGCCGGTGATCTTCGGCGCGACGGAAGCCATGTCCACCTGGACATAGGCGTCGTCGGTGGAGATCATGAAACGGCCGACGGTCCAGTAATCGTAGCCGTACCAGGCGGCGCCCGCGAGAAGGCCGAGCCCGATGATCGGCAGCACGATCTGTCGTGCGGAACGCTTCTTCTTTTGCGTTTCGGCCGCCGCTGGGGCATCCTCTCTCGGCTTGTCGACCGGCCTCTCGATCTCGGGCACGGTCCGGGCGTTCGGGAACGGACGAAGTTCGGCAACCGTTGAACTGGCGGAAGTGGACATGGAATAACCTTCGTATAGGTGAACTGAACCGTTCGGTTCGAACTTGACATAGACCATGGAAGGGCCCATATCAAGGGCATCGAACCGATCGGTTCGAAAAAAAATTTCCGAAATGGAAATTCGGGCGGATTTCCGGGGCAGAAAAAATGGAGCGCGAACTTAAATTGGAGCTTGAGAAGACCGTGACGGATGCTTGTCCGTTTGCGCCGGAAGGCGTGAGGAGAGGGCGTCCGGCAGCGGGACAGGACCCTGTCAAGCGCAAGCAGATTATCGACGGCGCGCGCCGCGTCTTCATCGACATGGGCTTCGATGCTGCCTCGATGAACGACATCACCCGCGAGGCGGGCGTGTCCAAGGGCACGATCTATGTCTATTTCGCCAACAAGGAAGAGCTTTTCGAGGCGATCGTCGAGGAGGAGCGCGGCTCCATCTTCAACAATCTCTATGGCGCGCTGGAAAGCGGTGGCAGCCTGCGTGAGACGCTGATCAATTTCGGCATGGCGCTGTCGTTCAAGATAACCTGCGACAAGGTCATCAGCGCGCAGCGCACGATTATCGGCGTCTCGGAGCGGATGCCCGACCTCGGCAAGCGCTTCTACGAGCGCGGACCGATGCACGGACACAAGATCTTCATGGATTTCCTCGAGGTGGCCGCAAAAAAGGGCCTGCTCGACATGGAGGATGTCTCGCTGGCGGCGTTCCAGTTCACCGATCTCGCGCTCGCCGGCCTTTTCCGTCAGTGCATCTTCGCCTACCGCAGCGACCCGCCGAGCGAGGAGGAGATGCGCTATGTCGTGACGGCAGGCGTCGATGTCTTTCTCAAGGCATATGGAACCGAGAAGCTGCGGCGGCAGATGGCTGGAGAGAAGAACTAGGCCGTAGCCGTCAGGATCGCCGCGCGGAGATCGTCGATGCCCTGTCCCTTCTCGGACGAGGTGGCGATCACCTCCGGATAGGCGGCCGGGCGCTTCCTGATCTTTTCCAGCGTTTCCGAAACCAGCCTCTCGACGGCGGGCGGCTTGATCTTGTCGATCTTGGTCAGCACGAGCTGATAGGAGACCGCCGCGCGATCGAGCAGGTCCATGACCTCGCCGTCGATCGTTTTCACGCCATGACGCGCGTCGATCAGGAGATAGACACGCTTCAGCGTTACGCGGCCGCGCAGATAGTCGAAGACGAGTTTCGTCCAGCGGTCGACCTCGTCCTTCGGCGCCTTGGCGAAGCCGTATCCCGGCATGTCGACCAGCGCCAGCGGCGGCAGGTCGTTCGCCGCGCCCGAAAACCCGTCCGGCACGAAATAGTTGAGTTCCTGTGTGCGGCCGGGCGTGTTGGAGGTGCGCGCCAGCGCCTTCATGCCGACGAGCGCGTTGATGAGCGACGACTTGCCGACATTCGACCGGCCGGCGAACGCGATCTCCGGCGGCCCCTCCGGCGGCAGGAACTTCATCGCCGGAACGCCGCGGATGAACACGAAGGGTCGCCCGAACGGCGCCGCGGCGATTGTCTGCGAACCTCTATCCTTCACGATGCGGCTTCCAGCTTTTCGATATCCACGCCGGCGATCGTATCGACATTGCGCATGATCCTGTCGATCGGCCAATGCCACCAGGCGACCGCCAGGAGGCGCGATACCGTCGCCTCGTCGAACCGCATCCTTACCACGCGCGCGGGATTGCCGGCGACGATCGCATAGGGTGGCACGTCGCGCGACACGACGGCTCTTGCGGCGACGATGGCGCCGTCGCCGATCGTAATCCCGGGCAGCACCATGGCTTCGGTACCGAACCAGACATCGTTGCCGACGATCGTGTCGCCGCGGAAGCCGGCTTCGACCGAGCCGTCGTCCCAGGCCGCGCGGGCATCGCCGCCGAGGATGCCGAAGGGATAGGTGGAGAAGCCGCGCATGTCGTGGTTGGCGCCGTTCATGATGAAGCGCGTGTCGGCGGCGATCGCGCAGAACCTGCCGATGACCAGCCGATCGCCAATGAATTCGAAATGGTAGAGGACGCACTGTTCCTCGAAGCGCTCCGGCCCGAGCGGATCGTCGTAATAGGTGAAATCGCCGATCTCGATGGTCGGCCGCGTCACCAGCGGCTTCAGGAAGCCGCAGCGCTTCTGGTCGGGCATCGGATGGATGGTGTTCGGGTCGGGAAGCGGCATGGAAGGCACCTGTGGCGGTTATTGGTGCGTGGTTCGAGGCTCGCTTCGCTCGCACCTCACCATGAGGGAGGTCTAGCGCCGACGGTCCTCATCCTGAGGCGCGAACCCGAAAGGTGAGCCTCGAAGGACGCACACACAGAAGACGCCGGCCTATTCGGCCGGCTTGGGCTTCTTCTTGCGCGAGAACAGCGTCTTCAGATTGTTACCGAGTTCGATCGGAACGCCCTGGCGTTTCATGATGATGCCCTGCTGCAGGATCGAAAGCGAGTTGTTCCAGGCGTAGTAGATGACCAGCCCCGCGGGAAAGTTCGCCATCATGATGGTGAAGACGACCGGCATCCAGTTGAAGATCATCGCCTGGGTCGGGTCGGGCGGCGTCGGATTCATGCGCATCTGCATGAACATGGTGACGCCGAGGATCAGCGCCCAGACGCCCAGATGCGGCAGGAAGGCCGGCGGCGTGTAGGGCAGGAGCCCGAACAGGTTGAAGACCGAGGTCGGGTCGGGCGCGGCGAGGTCGTGGATCCAGCCGTAGAACGGCGCATGCCGCATCTCGATGGTGATGTAGAGCACCTTGTAGAGCGCGAAGAAGACCGGCACCTGAAGGAGCATCGGCCAGCAGCCGGCGATCGGGTTGATCTTCTCCTTCTTGTAAAGCTCCATCAGCGCCTGCTGCTGCTTCATCTTGTCGTCCGCGTATTTCTCGCGGAGTTCCGCCATCGCCGGCTGCACCAGCTTCATCTTCGCCATGGAGGCGTAGGATTTGTTGGCGAGCGGGAAGAAGGCGAGCTTCAGGATGACCGTGGTGGCGATGATGGCCAGGCCGAAATTGCCGAAGAACTTGTAGAGCGTGTCGATCAGCCAGAACATCGGCTTGGTGATGAAATAGAACCACCCCCAGTCGATGAGCAGGTCGAACTGCCTGATATGGCGGTCCTTCTCATACTGGTTGATCGTTCCGACCTGCTTGGCGCCGGCGAAGACGAGCGATTCTACGCTGGTCGTCTGGCCCGGCGCGATCTTGATCGGATCGGTGAGATAATCCGACTGGTAGCGCGGCCTGCCGTCGCTGAAATAGTTGAAATGCGGCTGGAAAGCCTGTTTCTCCGGCGGCACCAGCGCGACGGCCCAGTATTTGTCGGTGATGCCCAGCCAGCCGTCGTCCGACTTGCCAGGCGTGACCTGCTTTTCCTCCTCGATCTTGGAGTATTTGATTTCCTGGAGGCCCTCCTTGCCGGTCACGCCGATGAGGCCTTCATGGAGGACGTAGCTCGAACGGTCGTCCGGCTTGTTGAAGCGCGTGACGCGGCCGTAATTCGACAGCGACACCGGCTGGCTGCCGGCGTTGGTGACGCTGTCGTCGATGGTGAACATGTATTTGTCGTCGACGGAGATGGTCCGCTTGAAGGTCAGGCCCTTGTCGTTGGTGTAAGTCAGCGTAACCGGCGTCGAAGGCGTCAGTGTCGAATTGCCCTCGACGGTCCACACCGTCGTCGGTCCCGGCACCTGGCCGGTCTGGTCGCTGCCGACGAAGCCGATCTCGGCATAGTACCCATCCGGCAGGCCGGCGGGGTTGAGCAGTTCGATATTGGGCGAATTCTTGTCGACCGTCTCGCGATAGTGTTTCAGCACCAGATCATCGAGGCGCGCGCCGGTGAGGCTGATCGAGCCCGAAAGGCTCGGCGTGTCGATCTTGACACGCTTTGTGTCGGCGACGCTCTCGGCGCGGTTGGCCTGCACTTTCTCCTGGGAGGATTGGCCCGGCACGTTGGCATTGGGAGCGGCCGGCGCCGCCTGGCCGGCGGTCTGGCTGGTCGCTGCCTGGTTTGAGGCGCCCTGCTGGCCGGCCGAAGCCTCAGCCTGCTTCTTGGCCTGTTCCGTGCGCTGCTGCTCGACCTGCGCGGCCTGACGCTGATGCTCGATGCGCGGGTTCATGTAGAACACCTGCCACAGCGTCAGGATCAGGATCGAAAGCGCGATCGTGATGAAGAAATTGCGTTGGTTTTCCATAAGAGGTTCTACGGTTTCCTGCTTATGCGCCGCGAAAGCTCGGCCTTGAGCGCGCCGAATGGGACGTCCAGTATGTCCCGCCTGCCAACGATGACATAATCGTTGCCGTCCGCCGTGTCACCGGCGGCATGCGTCCTTACCGCCTCTTTCAGCCGCCGGCGGATGCGGTTTCTTGTCACCGCGTTGCCGACCTTCTTCGTGACCGTGAAGCCGACCCTCGGTTCTCCGCCGTCGCCACGCTCGAGCACCTCGAGGAGAAAAAGCCGTCCACGCCGTTTCTCGCCCTGGCGCACGGCCAGGAATTCCGCGCGTTTCCTGAGCCGACCGTAAGGCCGCATGCCGGCCGCAGGCGTTTTGCTCTTCTCGTCGGCGGTGTGCGGTTCGACAGGCATCCGCCCGGCCGGTTCATGCCGGAACGATCCGCGACCGGAATTGCCGCGATGTCCGGCCGAAGGGCACGCTTCAGGCCGAAAGACGCTTGCGGCCGCGCGTGCGGCGCGCTGTAATGACCCTACGGCCGCCCTTGGTGGCCATGCGCGCGCGGAAGCCGTGGCGCCGCTTGCGGACGAGCTTGGATGGTTGATAGGTACGCTTCATTTATTTGACTACCGCGGCGTGCGGCCCTTCTTGGTTCTGTTCAGGCCTGTTCAAGCCTGCCTATGCTCGGGGAACGGGAGCTGACCGTCCGTTTCGGCGCAACAACAAAAGCGCCGGGCGAACGGCCCGAACGTGCGGCGGCTTATAGAAACGCGGTTCGCGGAAGTCAACCGGGCGATAGGGTGGCGAAGGATGGAAAACGCCGCCGTTATTCTGATTCCGGCAGTGCGCAGCGATAGCGAAGGGCGGAGGCGGCGACCCAATACGCGCGCGTCCCAGCGGGCGGCCGCAAGGACGCACGTAATTTACTAGATGAGCGAGCCTGCGGCCGCCCGTCTTTCCCGAGTGAACAATGGCCAGATCGGAAACGAGGCGTGGCGAGGATGAGGCATATTTGGAAGGCAAATGCGGATAATCCTCTGCTCCTTCGCACCCCCCTCTGTCCTGCCGGACATCTCCCCCTCAAGGGGGGAGATCGGCTGTCACCACCGCTTTCGCAAACCTTCAAAGCTGCAGGAAAGGGTGTAAGCGGCACGGCCGGCTGATCTCCCCCCTTGAGGGGGAGATGTGCGGCAGGACAGAGGGGGGTGCAAAGGGGCAGAGGACAAGCAACGATGTCCACAACGACAATGAGCTTCAGGCACACGCATCCCACAAGCGCCCGACCGGGCGTCGCGGCATGTGCCGCGCCCCCGCGGAGCCCAGCCGCGCCAGCGGCGTACGGGCGTGAGCGAGAAGAAGATACACGAAAGGGTGAGAGCGGCCGCCGGGGGGCTCAAATGCGGGTGAGGGAAGTGCAAATCACTTGCCCGTAAGGTGCCCTTCCTTCACTGGTAGGCGGCAGTTCATGAAAACCTCACCGGTCAGGAGCGGCGAATAATGGCGCAAAGCGCGCTCGATGAAGATCGGATGGCGGACCGTCCGCCGGACGCGACGTCCACGCGTTCGCGCCGGCCCGCGGCCGTTGGCAGCGCCGTCGATCCTCGCCGGAACTGGCGGCGGTTTTTGCCGCTTCTTCTGATCGTCGCCTGCCTCGCTACCGGCTATGCGCTTGGCTGGCAACGCTATCTGACGCTCGACTATCTAGCCGCGAGCCGCCTTGCGCTGAAAGAGACGGTTGCCGACAATCCCGCTGCCGCGGCGATTGCCTTCACAGGCCTCTATACGCTGGTGGTGGCGCTTTCCATTCCCGCCGCGTCGATCCTGACCATTTTCGCCGGCTTCCTTTTCGGCTGGTTTCCAGGTGGCATCCTCGTCGCGGTCGCGGCGACGGCGGGTGCCACCGTGCTCTTCCTCGCTGCACGGACGGCCTTCGGCGATTTCCTGCGCGAGCGGGCAGGCAAGCGCGTCCTGCGGCTGGCGGAGGGCTTCGAGAAGGACGCGTTCGGCTATCTTCTGGCGCTCAGGCTGGCGCCCGTCTTTCCCTTCTTCGTCGTCAACATCGCGCCGGCCTTCTTCCATGTTCGGCTCCGCACCTATCTGGCGGCGACCTTTCTCGGCATCCTGCCGGGCACCTTCGTCTATGCCTATCTCGGCAGGAGCATCGACGCGGTGCTGACGGAAGCGCACTTGGCCGGCCGTGCGGTCGGCCTTGCCGATCTGGTGTCGTCCCGGGTCACCGTTGCCTTCCTGCTGCTGGCATTGATCGCCTTGCTGCCGGTGGCGGTGCGGACGCTCAGGCGCCGCCGACGGCCCTGAGCGACGGGGCGGGGAGACCGGCGGGGCGGGCGATGACGGAAACCCTTATACCGGACATCTGCGTGATCGGCGCCGGATCGGGCGGGCTGACCGTTGCCGCGGCGGCGGCCCAGTTCGGCGCGCCGGTGGTGCTTGTCGAAAAAGGACTGATGGGGGGCGACTGCCTCAACTTCGGCTGCGTCCCCTCCAAGGCGCTGATCGCGGCGGCGAAGGCGGCGCACCGCCAGCGCAACGTCTCGGCTTTCGGGGTGGCGGACGTCGTTCCCGAGATCGATTTCGCCAGGGTCCACCGGCACATCCGCGAAGTGATCGATGCCATCGCGCCCAACGATTCCGTCGAGCGCTTCACCGCGCTTGGCGTCAGGGTCGTCGCGGGCGCGGCGCGCTTCAAGGACAGGAATACGGTGGTGGTAAGCTCCAATGGGAGCGATCACGAAATCCATGCCCGGCGCTTCGTCCTCGCCACCGGCTCTTCTCCGTTCGTACCGGGAATCCCGGGACTGGAAGAGGTCGGATACCTGACCAACGAGACGGTTTTCGATCTTGCCGAGCGGCCGGGCCACCTGGTCGTCATCGGCGGGGGGCCGCTCGGTATGGAACTAGCCGAGGCACATCGCCGGCTCGGCGCGAAGGTGACCGTGCTGGAGGCGGCAAGCGTGCTTTCACGGGAGGATCCCGAACTGGCGGCGGTCGTTCGGGACGCGCTTCGGCGCGAGGGCGTGATCATCCACGAAAGGGTGCGCGTCGTCGGCGTGGAGCGGAAGGCGGATGGCGGCATCCGGGTTGGAGCGGAGACGGATACCTGCGCCCTCGCCGTCGATGGCACGCATATATTGGTGGCGGCCGGGCGGACCGCCAATATCGAGGGACTCGATCTCGAAAAAGCGGGGATTGCCTTCGATCGCAAGGGCATAAGGGTCGATCGTCGATTGCGCTCGACCAATCGGCGCGTCTACGCGATCGGCGACGTCGCCGGCGGGCCGCAATTCACCCATGCCGCCAACTATCATGCCGGGCTTGTGCTGCGCGCGCTCCTGTTCCGCCTGCCGGCAGCCGAGAACCGGCTCATCGTGCCGCGCGTCACCTATACGGATCCGGAACTGGCGCATGTGGGGCTTTTGGAGGAGGAAGCGCGCAAGGCGCATGGCGCCGTGCGCGTGCTGAAATCGCCCTATGCCGGGAACGACCGCGCGCAGACCGAAAGGCGGACCGAGGGCTTCATAAAGCTGGTGGCGGGCCGGCGCGGCCGCATCCTCGGCGTTTCGATCGTCGGCGCGGGAGCAGGCGACATGATCGGTTTCTGGGCGCTGGCGCTGTCGAAGAGGATGAGCGTTCGCGACATTGCCGGTTATGTCGCGCCCTATCCGACCTTAGGGGAAATTGGCAAGCGCGCGGCACTGGCCTATTTTTCGGATACAACCCGAAATGGGTGGGTGCGCCGGCTTGTCGGGTTCCTGCGGAGGTTCGGCTGATGAAAGCCGGCGTCCGCCGTGGAAGCGGAAGAAGATGATGGAGAAGCAGGACGAGAGCCGGGATAAGGAGGCCGAGCCGGCCCTTGCCGACAGCGTGCCGCTGACACGTGGCCTGTCGACCAAGCTTCTTCTTCTGACCATTCTTTTCGTGCTCATCGCCGAAGTCCTGATCTTCGTGCCGTCGATCGCCAATTTCCGGCTGACATGGATGCAGCAGAAGCTCGGCACCGCGGCGGCCGTCGGTGTCGCGCTGGTGCAGGGCAAGCCGGACATGCTGAGCCGTTCTGCCCAGGACGAGCTTCTGATGGCGCTCGACGCAAGGGCCATCGCGGTGCGCGACGCCGGCGAATCGCATGTGCTCGTGGTGTCGAGGATGCCGCCGCATGTCGACGAGCAGATCGACATCAACCACATCGGCGCATGGGCTGCTATCGCCGGGGCCATCGATACGGCTCTCTTCGGCGGCGACCGGATGCTGAGAATCTACGGCAAGGTCGGTGAAAGCGATATGGGCTTCGAGCTCATCATCCCCGACGAAGGGCTGCGCCGGGCGATGATGGTCTATGCGCGGAACATCGCGCTTCTGTCGCTGCTCATCTCACTGATAACAGCCGGCCTCGTCTTCTACGCCATCAACCGCATCATGATCCGGCCCATCCGGGAGATGACCCGGTCCATGCTCGATTTCGCGCGGGCGCCGGACGATCCGGGCCGCATCATCCACCCCGAGCCGCGTGGCGACGAGTTGGGGGTCGCCGAGCGCGAACTCTCCTCCATGCAGGAGAAGCTGCAGAAGACGCTGGCCGGGCAGAAGCACCTTGCCGATCTCGGGCTTGCCGTCTCCAAGATCAACCACGACATGCGCAACGTGCTGGCTTCCGCGCAACTGATCTCGGACCGGCTGAGCCGTGTCAGGGATCCGTCCGTCCAGGCCTCGGTGCCCAAGCTGGTGCGCTCGCTCAATCGTGCGGTGGCCTATACGGAGGGCGTGCTCGCCTACGGGCGTACGCAGGAGGCGCCGCCATCGCGTCGGCGCATACGCCTGCGCCAACTCGTCGAGGAGGTGCGCGATATGCTCGGCATCGAGGCGGGAAGCGGCATCGAGTTCGAGAACGATGTCGATGCCGGCTTCGAGATCGACGCCGATCCGGAGCAGCTTTTCCGGGTGCTCGCCAATCTCAGCCGCAACGCCACCCAGGCGATGGCGGGCGACGCCGGCGCGGAAGTGGTGAAGCGGCTTTCCATAACCGCAACGCGGGCGGGCAGCGTCAGCCGCGTCATGGTGGCCGACACCGGACCCGGCCTGCCGGCGAAGGCGCGGGAGAATTTGTTCGCCGCCTTCCGCGGCTCCGCGCGCAGCGGCGGCACGGGACTTGGTCTGGCCATCGCGCAGGAACTGGTGCGCGCGCATGGCGGATCGATCGAACTGGTCGAGAGCGTCGGCGGTCGCACGGTCTTCGCCTTCACCATTCCCGACCAGCCCGTGCGCATCGAGGAAGCGCGCAGCGCGCTCAGGCGGCCGGCATGAGCGGCGTGCGGGTAGATCGGCCGGCCGGGTGCGCCTGGAGGTGTTTCCAACGGCGTGGCCGCAGTCCCGCACGCTCATCCGTGCTGCCAAGGTGTGCGCCTGAACTTTTCTTCCGATCGTCTTGCTTTTCGATGCGCCAGTCGCTAGGTAACCGCGCACGGTTCACCGGGTTGCCTGCATTGCGGTCCGGTTCGGCCCATCCAAGGGCCGGTTGCGCGCCCGTAGCTCAGCTGGATAGAGCACCAGACTACGAATCTGGGGGTCAGGAGTTCGAATCTCTTCGGGCGCGCCATCATTTCAACGACTTAGCCGGACACCGCAGACTAGAGAGACGAATTAGTCTGCGATTTAGTCTGCGGAAGCGCAAAGCCCTTTTTCGCCGGCGTCCAGCTGAGTCTTCCGGCGCGAGATCGCTGAACGCGGAGCTCGGACCCAAAAGTGCCTCCAGCGGACCAGGATTCCTCGCTCGAAGGCTTACCTTCGTTGAGAACGGTCCTGGGTACCACGCTCCAAAGGCTGCAAGTTGCCGTTAGGCCCAATGATCGATTGGACGGATCGAGGCGGAAAAGTCAATAGAAATCAAGCCATAGCGCTTGGTCGAGTGAGCCATGCTATACCGAATGCAGTATCCGTTGGCTCTATAGATAGATGCTTCGCACGTCATGTCGTCGATCATGGCGAGCGCGGGGGGAGACGGCGGCAGGCAAACTGATTTTGGATAATCCGTCGGCCAGTGTGCAATAGGCTTCGCTCACCTGCGCTCGTATGGGGACAGCCAGGCGGCGTGACTCTTGGCGCGGTCAACATTCCTTGCGGCACAGGCGGTGGATGCGATCGATACGAGAGGCCCGCTCTCATGTCTGCCAAGGTGAGCGATCGCCGGTAGCCTGCCGCCGGCGATCAAGCGGTCCCAACGCTTCGAAGGCCTACGTGGCTCGCGGATGTGCGACAGCCTCGCCGAATGGCAGGCCCGTTGAACCGCCTGCCGCTGATGCCGTTACCCAGCAGCTGAGCCCATGCTCGTACGACATCGCGATGAGTTGCTCTTCCGCAAGCTGCTTCTCTACATCCGTACGCACCCGAAATGGGGGGGCGGAATCCAGCCCGAGCTGGAGGAAATAATCCGCGGTAAGGCCGGAAAAAGCATCGATCTTGCCCCAACCAGACCACCGCATTTATTTGTTGTCACCGGGGCCTGGATTCGAACCAAGATCTCTCAGTCCACACTGAGCGTGTTGTCCGTTACACCACCTACCGGCAACCCATTTTAGGAACTCTCCCAATGCCATTCAACAAGTTTTTCGAAGACATCGAGGCGGCGAAGAGGCGTACACGAACGAGCAACGGAGGTGCGTGGTACCGTGGAGTAGGCGATGGCAGATACAAATTGCTCCCCTCCCTGCTTCGTTTCTCGAGGCCGCATCCAAAGGCCGAAGCCAATCTCTACGCCGACTTCTGGACGATGGTCGAAGGAACAGCCATTGAGGAAACCTGGGAGCGGCTTTCCTTCATGCAACATTTCGGAGTTCCGACTCGCCTTCTCGACTGGACAACGGATCTCAACGTAGCACTTTACTTCGCAATTGCTTATTCCCGAAAACACGGGACTGGAGACCCATGCATATGGGTGCTAAACCCATATCGTCTAAATATTAAGTACAAAGGAAATATGATTATATACGACAAGGTCGATCAAGTCGACTTTCACTACTATGATGCGGTGCGAGCAAACTCGTTCCCCGACATGCCGATTGCGATGAGGCCGGCTTGGTCGAATCCGCGCGTACGGGCTCAGTCGGGAGCATTTACGCTACACGGTTCAATCGAGCGACCTCTGGAGGACCTGGTCGACAGCAGGATAGTAACGCGGGTTCTCGTCAATCACTCGAGTGTGGACGCGATACGCGAAAAGCTGATCGCGGAGGGCGTCAACGATTTCAGGATGATGCCCGGTCCTGAAGGGCTTGCTCTTTATCTGAGGAAACTGCATTTGAACGTGTGAGATAGATCCGCGTGTGAGTTCGACAAAGACGGTCGCCGCTGTGGGATGAGCCTCATTCACTAGCTCCAGAGATTAGGAGGTGGCCAGCACGGGTCGGCGACAGCCGAACGGGCGAGTGACCCGAGCCCCTATCCTCCTCCGGTTTGAGGGAGTCCTGGGCTCATTGAAACAAAGCCAGGCTTATCAAATACGACTCGTATCTCACCCGATTCCGACATCGGCGATTCCGGGTGCTAGGCTACCTGACGCTGTTCTTCTGTCCAGGCCCCCAGTCTTCTACCCAAGACTCCAGTCCCCCGGCGTAGACATCCAAGTGGGCTCCTCCGAATTCCGCTAGCACTGATCGGTATCGCTCGATTGTCTGAACGAAACCCCGTGTCCCTTGAGTAGGCCTCCGCTCTCCGCGAGCCGCTTTCTCGGCCTGACCTGATGGGGTGGACGGCCCCTGCACCAGCGTAGCTGTGCGATGATGCGGCCGTAGAGCCACGTCTAAAGGAGCCGTCCCATGCCGCAAGATATCGTCACCGTCGGACTCGATCTGGCAAAGAACGTGTTTCAAGTCCACGCGATTGACGAAGCCGGAGGCGTAGTGGTCCGCCGACAGCTCCGACGCAATGAGCTGCCGAAGTTCTTCGCCGCGCTCCCGCCGTGCCTCGTCGGGATGGAAGCCTGCGCCTCGGCGCACTATTGGGGTCGCGAGCTCATTAAGCTCGGCCATGAGGTGCGGCTGATGCCTCCAACTTACGTGAAGCCGTATGTGAAGCGAGGCAAGACCGATGCGGCCGACGCTGAAGCGATCTGCGAGGCGGTCGGCCGACGATGCGCTTCGTCGCGGTGAAGACGCCCGAGCAGCAAGCGGTGCTGATGCTTCATAAAATCCGAGATTTGCTGGTCCGGCAGCGAACCGGGCTCATCAACGCGCTCCGTGCTCACCTTGCCGAATATGGTATTATCAGCAGCAAAGGACCGGGCGGCGTCCCTGCCTCGATGACCGTTCTGCACGAGGCTCAGGAGCGATTGCCGTTTCATGCGCGATCGGCACTGCATGTTATCTGCGCGCAGCTTCGCGCACTGGCCGGTGCCATCGAGGGGCTCGAGGCGCAGATTCTCGCTTGGCATCGCGCCGACGATGCGAGCCGTCGGCTTGCCACTATCCCCGGCATAGGTCCGATCACCGCTTCAGCTATCGCGGCGGCTGTGCCGGACGCGACCATGTTCCGGTCGGGTCGACAGTTTGCGGCCTGGCTCGGCCTCACTCCGCGCCCGCACAGTTCGGGGGGCAAGGAGAAGCTCGGCGGCATCAGCAAACAGGGCGACGGCTACCTCCGGCGTCTGCTCGTCGTTGGCGCCACGGCGGTGATGCGCATGGCGCGCAAAGATGCGAGCCGGCAGCCGTGGGCAGCTCAGCTTCTCGACCGCAAGCCGGTGAAGATCGCAACTGTTGCCCTGGCCAACAAGACAGCGCGGATCGCCTGGGCGGTGATGGCGCGCAACGAGATCTATGTGGCAACTGCCGAGTGATTGTCATCCTCGCCACCATCTGAGCAGTGGCGAGGTAGTACAACGGGTAGCTCAGTGGTGATGACAGACCGGTCAGACCGGGGATCGCACAAGCCCAGGGGAGCAGAGCGCTTCGAGCGCGATGACGTGATTAGGGATGCGATCCGCGGAGTTCATCAGGGCTAGAACGCAAACAGAGCGCGATTGACACACTTCGCCGCCGAGATGCAAATTCGAATCAGTCGCTTCAAAGAACGCTGAGTCACGCTATTGCAGGTAATGTAAAGTAAGCGTAGTATATAAACAAATGCAATAAGAACAAGGCTGCCGCCACTGTATTGAGGGGATGGACAGCGAAAAAGGGGGGACTCTTGCGCTCCGTAACGGTGCGCAGGGCCATGCTGCCTTGCGTCGATCTCGCACCTCAATCCTTGCACTCGGCACATTGCAGCGGAGAGTCGTGTGGTTGACCTCGCGGATCGCCTCGCTGCAGTGGGCTTCAATCTGTTCTTCGCCGGTGATGGCGCAGGAGCGAACGCCACTTGGTTACGGCATGCGGTTCGCGAGTTCCAAATCTATGCGTCGGGACCGCGCGTTGCCCAAGAAGTGATGGGGCCAGCACCTCGAAGGTGGCTTGACAGACTTCAGGCTGTTGCCAATCAGCATATCTACAATGGCCCCAAAGACGGAGACGAGAACGCTGCGGGCTTCATGACTTGTCTCGCGGCATGGGAAACCGAGCGGTACCGCTGCCCTGTCGTGGTTGATGTGTTCTGTCGCAATAAGGGCAAACTGGAACACATCGAGAAGGCAGACGAGCCGATCTACGGGAACTACTGGCGATTTGACGATCCGCGCCTTGTCGCGTTCCACGAGGGAAAGAAAACGCAACTCAAGCGCCTTGTCGTTCGTGTTTGCGATCTCACGGAGCTCTTTCGTCCGGCGCATGAAACCGCGCCGGACAAGATGGAGCCGAGCGGCGGTATCGCGATTTTCAGCAAGGACTGGCAGGGCGGCTATGTTCGCCATGGCAGCGATGCGGACGAGATACTTCCAGAGACACTGATAGGAGTGGATTGGGGTTCGATCACAAAGGCCGAAACCAAAGCGACCTTCCGAGTTCTTCGCGCGATTTCTGAAATCGAGTCGGGAGGCCGGTTCGACGGGATCAACGGTTACGATGATGCAGCAATTTCCTGCGGACCTTACAATTGGGCGCTTGCCCCAGCGCGCGGCGCCAAACCCAGCAAGCCGGACGCAGTCGCTGGGGCAGGGGAGCTAGCGCCTTATCTCGCATACTGGGCAGGACGAGAGGCGACCGACGCCAAAGCGAAATTCTTCGATCCATTAGGTGTGTCGCTGAAACCCGACTGGCCTGCTGGTTCGGCAGGGCCGAAGAAGCCAAGTTGGCCAAGCACCAGGAACTACATCGGTCGGATCGATTGGGCGCCACTTGATAATGACCCGCAGGATTCCGGCAAAAAGCGGCTTGATGACTTGCAGTGGATGCACACCACTCACTGGTTCTGGCGCTGGTTGGCCCTCAGCCGCTACGTGCCCAGCTATCGCAAGCGACAGTGGGATTTGGGTCGTGCGCGCATTCGCGACATTCTCGCCTTCGAGATCGACCCTGCCGACCGACCCGGCAAACCCGCGGGTTCAAAGAAAGTTCGTCTGTCGAAAATGTTCACATCGGAGGTCGCCGTCGCACTGCTTGTGCGATGCCACGTTCGGTGGGCCAGTTTCCTTTCGCAACCCTCCTTCCGTGGGCCGAGCCTGCGGCTTGCGCTGGCCTTCGCAAATCTCCCCACAAACGTCGGAAAATGGGGAGACGCCGAGCAAGCCCAGCTCATCGAGGCTGTGATCGCAGCCTGCGCCTTCAATGGGCTCACTAGCGCTGAGAAGAAAGAGCTGAAAGGCAAACTGGACGAACTGCACGAGCATCGGAGTCGGCTCGCGAAGAGGCCACTCACGAGTGACAAGCTCTACGCGGATTGCCGGGCGCTCGCTGAATGGCCAAAGGCAGCGGAATACCGCTGGAACTATGCGAAGCCGCCGGCCGGAAAGTACGCGCTTCAGAAAGGCGTCTGTAGTCCAGCGCTCTCTAAAACAACGTCTTCGTTCAAACTTGATGAGGCCGGTCTGCCGCCGATGCCTTGATATAGGAGAGCGCCTCGTGTCCTCACCGGCTTCCAACGTCCGTCACGGCACTCTCCATAAGGGATTGGCAGCCCTCCTGATCGCAATTCTCGCGACGGGTTGCGCCGCAGGAAACCTCTCGCCCACAACGGTCGTCGGACCGGAAACCATCACGGATCGCCAGTACGGCGCCGAGGCATTCGATAATCGCCGCTGCTTTCACTACGGCGGTCGCCCCAGCTCCGGACCCAGCGTGCTTCCCGGCGATCGCATGCGTCTAGCAATCTGGTCGGCCGGCACGCAGGACCTCGACAACAAAAATACCCATCCGCCGATCGTTCGAACAATCGATGTCCGATTGCGAGAGGTGAATCCGTCAGGTGGGCATCTGGATGTCGACGAGCAGCAGACACTTGCGACATTTCTCCAGGTCAATCGCTCAAGAGCGTGGGTCGAGGACGCCGGCAGCGAGGGTGATGGCCTTACCCGCCCCGAGCGACAGAAGTTGGCGGAAGCGTTGAAGATGCATGAGGCGGCCGTGTGGAACGCCTTTGTTGGCAGTCTTTGCGTCAAGTCGATTGTTCGCTCCAAGAATGCAGGCGCAGCTGCACGTGCGGCGCCTGTGCTAGCGGTTCAGGCAGACATCCGCGCCCTATGCCGCGCGCTGCCAGGCCGGCAAAATCGGCAAAGCTTCGCTCGTGCTTTCCTGGTCACCGATGGGTCGGACGGCGAATATCTGAAAGGGTGCGGCGCAGCACACCTAACGCGTGAGCCGATGACTATCTTCGGGGTCCGCGGCGATACCGCTCTTGGAAGCTGGGCGTCCGCAGCGCTCGCCGCGAATCCGGGAGAAGCTGACAACTACTACGCCCAGGAGTGGGTGCTTGCGTCTCCCAAAACACTACAGGGAACGATCGAGTTCGACGCGGTCGCGCCGTTCCAAACAGATCCTCCGACCTGGTCCTTGAAAGAATGGGAAAACGCAGGAATCTGCGGACGTCCGGCCGAACTCAAGATCAAGGCGCTGCGGCTGCGCGGCAGCAGTCAGCAATTTCGGATTGTCGACGATCCCAACTTCGAAACGACTCATAACGTCGTGCTCGCGAATGCAAAACGCGACCTCGTTACTTTGCACAAACAGATCTTCAACTGGAGTCTGCCGGTCACCGTGCTTTCCGTGCTGACCGCCGCAGACGTCGACGAGTTGATTTGGGCTTCCGACAGAACACCGGAGTCGAAAACGGTATCGCCAACGGGCTGCGTCGCGAGACGGGAAGGCTAAAGACATGGGTGCATTGACGCTCTTTGCCAAGGTCTACGAGGTTGACGGAACAGCGCGCGATTACCCACTTGGCTCCGCGAAGCTGTCCTTGCAGCTCATAGCCGGTCCCGCCGTACGAGTCTGGATTAACGGTCCCTTCGCGGGCCTGATCTTCAAGCAACTCACCTTCGATCTTAAATGCCGCGTGGCAGGCAATGACATAGAACTCTTGGTCGGGAACGCAACTTGGGCAGGAACTGTTGATTTCAAGCTCGGTCCGTCGACGATCCCCTTGGGCTTTACCAAAATTACAGTTCCCGCACCGGACCAGCAACTGGGCGTGGTTCTAGTCACACCTCGCGCCTACGAATTCAGATCCGCCGCTACAACCGCAGACAGAGGCTGGCTCAAATCCTCGGAATGGATGCTCGACTGGACCTCGACGCTGATGTCTCCCGACGCATCGAAGGGCGATGTCGAGATATGGCCGCGCGGGGGTGCGCCTTACCTGACCATCAAGGACCGGTTCAGCAAGACGCCGACCGGGACGCAAGTGATACAGGAATTCGTCGTCGAGCGGCTGCGCATGTCTGACGACGCCTTCGACGTACTGTTTTGGCCGCGTTCGAACGCCATTTATCTGAACGCCGATGTGCTCGACCCAACCCGCCAACTCGATGACAGGGAGAACGGCTTCCACTTCCAGCACGTTGTTTCCGAGGCGCACCTCGTCACCCACATGGAATTCAAGACAGGCACATGGGTCAACGGCGGTTGGTCAATTGTTGCGGCCGAGCGAGGGGAAGCAATGCGGCTCGCCACGCCGGCTCTCATGGACGAGCACGGCCATCCATTGATCTTCTCGATTGAAGACCGGTTGCCGCTCAGCGGGCGCCAGGGCCACGTCAAACCGACAGTCGATCCGCAAGGGGAGACTAATCAGGCCATTGTGATCGGAGACTCGATGCAGGATCTCCACATGACCGCCCGAGTGGAAACCGTCGATCCGGTGGCTCTCTATAATGCGGCGCGAAAACCGCAATCGTTGAAGAACAAGCGGCTGCAGCCCCCATACTGGGTTCAGGGCCGGTCGACGCTGCTGCAAGGCAAACGGCCGCGCGAGATTTTGGGCTTCGCAGCAGACGCTACCTTGATTTTCGACGCACCCGCGCCGAAAGGCGCCGTGGGGGCAAGAAATCCTCAAGTGGTGACCCTCCATTTCAAGCCGGTCAGAGACAGGTCGAACGGCCTGCGCTTCATGTTCCCGACAGCCGAAATCCCTCTGCAGACATCAGGCGCGCAGGCGACGGCTTTCGCGATGCAATTGCCCGAGCAGGCGACCTACCAGACCCGCGCTGGCGTCAAGACGTTGGAGGTCTCTCGCCGAGTCGCAATCGCCAGTCGGCCCACCCTGGTGCTGCCCATGCTTGATCCGAAATGGGCCTTCTCGAATCTGGGAAGCGCCCCGAATCCAACGGATGGCCTTGCGGAGAAAGGAGCCAGATGGCTGCAGCAGATCAATCAAGACATGCGGGATGCGTTCTCGAAGCCCGATCCGACGGACTATGAACATATCGAAGGGCTGCGTGTCGCGCCGAACCAATTGCCCTTCCTGCGCGTGCTCGCCCCGGCCCCGACGACAACCCGCACTGCAAATGGCGCGTTCGATCGTCGTTCGGTTGGGCAAGCCGCCACAGTGCTTGCCAGCGGCAAACAGCCAATGAGATCGGGCGCCCTGACCGTATGGTCCGCTTCAACAACCCCAAATGATTCCGCCAACTTCCTGTTCGGAGGGCCATCCGCCGAAAGCCTTATTGAACGAGTTCGGGCAAAGGCTGCCGCCAGCACTGATCCGTTCCAACAGCCAGCTAAGGCGCTTGCCGCGGGCCGAACCGCATTCGACGGCCCGCTCGAAAGCTTCTACTGGTTCTGGACCGGTGACCCACGCGGCAATCCGCCAGCAGGCTGGCAAGCGGCCCGCCAACATCTTTGGGACTACCTCGTCGGACTCAGACCGGTTCTGCCAAGCCCAGACGACTGGAGTTTCGACGATCTCATCGAGGCGTCGGAGCGTCTCGAATCTGCTCGCGGCGCTCTCGCACGCAATCCGCCAGATATTCTTGGCTTCGACGTTTATGACGAAGCCCTCAAGGAAGCCTCGCCGGATGAGATCGGCGAACTGCTGGATCCGGATCGCGGGAGCGGGCTGCTCGACCGGTTGCTGCAGTTCGCGTATGCGCCTCCCACTATGGAGCTTGCGAACAGGGCGATTGCTGCTCTCGGGTCAAAAACATTGGCGGACGACCGCGCCATTCTCGAAACATTTATCACCGACCAACTCACGAATGCGGTGAACGACTACTTCAAGGGCCTAAAAGAGGCGCCGCAAGGCTTCCTGGCAGAGCTTCTCCAAGGTCTTCCTCCCATCTTCGAATTCGCACAGGCGATCTGGCAGAATCGTGACCAACTGGCCGGCGAAATGCGCGATCAACTTATCGATCTCGCCGCTCGCTATGGCGCCGAACTAACACATGAAGTCTATTCCGAGCTTTTGAAAGTCGCGGACGACGCCGAGACGTTCGCGCAAATTCTGCGCGATATGGGCGTGCCGCTGGCCCGATTGGCCGACCTCGCCGGCGAGCCGCCGGACTACCTGATCATCTCCCGCCGCCTCCGCCGCCCCGATTCAGGGGACCCCAATGCCGATTCCACACGCCTTCATCCGCTTGATCGCGTTGCCGCGCTTTGGAATCATCGATTTGATTTCTGCACTTTCGGTGGCGGCAAGGCGTGGGACATGTTCCTCGATGACCAAACCACCTTGATCATCAAACTCGGCGGTGCGCGCGGGTTCCCCGAAATACTCAGGGAAGCGACAAACGCCTACGCGGATAATGGGCGCGCGGATCCTTTTATGCTTGATCCGCAACAGGGCGACGATCCTGTCGCCGCATTTGTCGGCCTCTTGCCTGACGAGTTGCAGCTTAAGGAGTGGCGCGGAACGCTCATCATCAATCCCAAAATCGACCTCGATCGTGATCCGGTACTGAAGACGCTTTGCGGCTTCTCCCATATCGCTGCGCGTTTCGCGGCGGTAGGCGGGCGCGCCCCCGAAGGTTCGCTGCCGGTGAATCTGGATGTCTGGGGACGGATCGAGAAAGTCGCTGAAGTAGCCGGCTGGACCAGCGATGAGGGCGAGCCCCAGAACGCGCCGCCAACTTGGGGCAACGCCGATGTCGCGTGGTCGCTCATACGCTTCTCCGCGACCGTGAAGGGCACAACGATTCTGAGCGGCGATATTTCGTTCAAGCTCGACATTCGCGAGCTCTTCGGTCGGCGCTTCGATTGGGACCCGATCACCGTTTCCGGTACATTGCCTCCGACTACCGGATCAGTGACGGGCAAACCGCGTGATTTCACTTTCGCTGCGACTTTCGACATGCCGCGGAGCCTGGAAATTGATGTCGCTTTCATTGACCAGGTAAAGCTCAGGGGCATTCGTGTAGGCTCCCACGACGGCGATACCACACTTGATATCGACGCCGACATCATCTGCCAGGACTACAGTCTTGGCGCGTTCAGCTTCGAGGCGTCCCAGCCGCTCAAGCTTTCTGATTTTCGGATCCGCATTCCGGAAGTTGAAGGAGGGCGGGCCATCGCGATGGGACTTATGCGCGGGCTGTCTTTCGACCTTCGTGGCATCCGCTTTCCCCTGGCCGACCCGCGTAGGATCACTATAGCGGGGCTGGATATCCGGCCCGTCGGCGTGGGAATGTTACGGGGCAAATCGGACGAGATAAGGTCACGCCTTGCCGCCGAGACTGTGCCATTGGTCGAACCGACATTCGTGGGAGGTTCCGCCGACAGCCATTATGGCTATCCCTACTTTGATACGCGAATTGAATTTGGTCGGACGCCAACGCTCGACGGCGCTGGGCAATTTTCCCTCGTCGCTCGCGCCGGCGTCTCGGTCGCGTCTTCCAACGATCCGACACAACTGCCACAGTTCGGAAAGCCAGGGGTCGGCCTCGCGTCTCTGACCGGGCGCAACTTGAAGATATCGCTGTTTCGCCTTCTCACCGTCGAATTTGAGGAAATCGATGCCGGCGTGTTCACGCTCGCCGACGGCAAGAACGCGGGTGCAGTCTGGGCTGATGGTTTCAACCTCAGCCTCCTGTCCTGGCAGCTTTTCAAGAACGAGGATGACGCCGGGAAGAAGAAGGCGAGAACGCTCGTTTACGCGCACGATACCACGGATGCCAGGAATCGCGGCTTTCTCGCCTGGTATGCTTCGCCCGGCGCAGCCGACGGATTCTTCAAGCTCCAATGGCTGCTGATCGCGCAAAATATCAGTCTAGACCCCAAACTCCTCAATGGATTGCTCGACCTGACAAAAGCCGATCTGGCGAACGAAATCAAAGCGATTCAGGCGCTGAAGTATAAAGACAAGCTCAACTTCAAGCTCGATCGCGACTTCGGTTGGCTTTTTGGTATTCGCTTTGAACTCGGCGAGCTTTTCAAACCATGCGCGCTGATTTTCCACGACGGCGTCTACTACGGCGTTAGGCTCGGGGGTCCCATCGCTAAGCTGATCACCGGCGAGGATGACATCAGTCTCGCCTATATCCCCGGTGACACGCCGCAGGTCGATCGCTTCCGCGTCGCGTTGCGAATCGCCGCCCTGGACCTGATGGGCGTGATGGAGTCGGGCGAGATCGCGCTCGAATGGAATCCGGCATGGGACTTCCTTATCGATCTCGGTCAGCCGTGGCGTGGCCCTGATGGGTATATGTGGGAGCGGGCCTTCTCCATTCCCATGGGAGTTTACGAGGCGAAATTCGGCTTTTTCGTCGAGAAGCGTACGTCGCTCAAGCCGCCAGACGGATTGCCGCCAGCGCCAGCCGGATACCAGGACATCACGCTTTCCGCAGGCGCGGGTTTCTATTTCGGCTACGCCTTCTCGACTCCCAGATCGATCGCCTGGGTCAGAGCCGGCATCGGGGTCTTTGGCATTTTGGTCGGCTCAGCCACTCTGCGCGCGCCACAGAACATCGGCAACAATCCACTCGCGCTCCTGAAGACATCGCTTGCAAAACTCAGCGTCACGGGCGTCCTCGGTGTCTACGCTTATGGCGAGGGCGGCGTCGATGTGTGGATCCTGTCAGCTCGGTTTCGCGTGTCGGCGCAGGCATTCGTTGAGGTCGTGCTCGTCTATATTCCGAACGCGCGCAGCTATCTCACATACAATGCCACACTCGCTGCGGCCTACAGCGCCTCAGTTCGTGTCGGCTCGGGCATATTCAGTTGGACTTTCAGCGTCTCCGGTGCCGTGCAGATGTCGATCTCCGGCAGCGCAGCTTTCGGCTAGGGAGTTCTTGCGTGGCCAAGCTCTTTTTCTCGATACACCAGCATCAACCGCGCTTACTGGCGACCACGCCTCCGGGCGACGAAACCTATCCGCACGATGCAGACGTCACCTATCTTGTGCTCCAACCCTTCGTGCTGGAGCCCGCACTGGGCAGTCCCACCGGCAACCAGATTCTCGCACGCGACTATCTACAGACGTGGTCGGCCGCCAAACTCGTATCAGACGGAGTTTACCTGGCGGGCCCGGACGAAGTTAAGCTGATCAATTCCGGCACCGTGAGGCCCTGCCCAGTTCCCCTGCCGCCGGGCACGCAGTTATCCGTCAATTTAAATGTGCTTACGCGATTAGGCGTCACCAGGACTTGGACAGATTATCGCCCGCTAGGCCTCCAGCCCCAGCCCGCTATTGGTCAATGGGATCAACTGGATGGCGACCCGGACGGAGGGTGGCCAGCCTTCGCCGCGCTTTCGAATGCTCTGCCGCCTGTGCGAACTTGGGCCGAGCTCGACGGCGGCGGGCAGTGGAGTTCGCAAAAGGAGGCTGCGTTTCAGGGACTGCTGGCGGTTTTTTCGGTCATGGCCGTCGCCTGGGCCGACAAAGATCCCACGCGAAGCGACGATCGCGACCTTGTCTGGACGGAGGTCGTCAAACCGCTGCTGAAACCGGCATCTCCAAAGCTGCCCACACCTCTCAGCGATGTGGAGGCCTGGCGCAAGCATCTGGAAAAGAAACGCGCCGGCGGAGGTACGAATGGCTCCTGGGCATATGACTTGCTGCTTCCTATCGCGAAGCGTGACATCCCGATCCAACCGCGCGATCCTGTTATCAGCCTGCCGGGCTTTCAGTGGACGGTCGACGGCGTTCGCACCCGCCCCGATCTGTTCCTCGAACAAGGGCAAGCGGAGCGCGGCTATCTCGATGCGCTTTGGAGCGAATTGAAAGGCTTGGCAACCGCCGAGGCCAATGCCGGCGGAAATACCGATATGCCGATCAATCAGATGCTCGGACGGCTCTTCGGATTCGGCGAACGCCTGGCATGGCCGCTCTCACGCGTGGACGGAGGCCTTGCAGCCTCCAAGCGCATCATGGCGCTCCGCACCGACCTGTCGCACATCACGGTACCCAATGGGATCGACGGCAAAGCCTGGCTCGCGACCAACGTCCCTTCCCTGGCGGGGCTAGTCCTCAGAATCCCCTGGGACGTGAACGATCCGATAACCACCATCGTCGACTGCCAGATGCTGATTGGCGGCAGGGCGGTCGAGCAAAACACTGACGCGCTTAAGAAATTGCTGCAGGAGGGTCTCGACGAACTGGCGAAGGTTCCTGCAAGAACTCCAGGCTTGGCCGAGGCTATCCTCAGCGGGCCCGCCGGTGAGCAGCCGACCCCTGCCGCCAGTCCTGACCGCATAATTTTCTTTGCCGCGCGCAAGGGTCCGATGCAGCGCCTTGAGGGCCATACGCCTGTCAACCGCGTCCTTTATGCCGCTCCTGAAGCGCTGCTGGACGTCGTCGACAACGTTCAGAGGTTTGTGGACCGCGGGCGAGACGGCACCGTAATCCGAAACGCGCCACGCAGGGCATTGTTTCGGGACGAGCTCCTGAATGAAGGCGACGTGCTGCCCCCCAAGATCGACGGAAAGGACGTGCACGCCTGGCATCGCCGTCAGGTCGAACTTTCACCGCGCCGCCTGACCGGCAGCAAAGGCATAGCCTACGCGCTGCGGCTGGTGGAGCAGGTGCACCCCGACGAGTCTATCGTCAACAACTGGATCGCCGCCCTCGGTACCGGCGCAAGTTTTCCTGAGGCTTGGCTTTGGGTGCGCACATCGGACAAGGGGAAGGGCGGCGAGCTGCAACTTGCGCCAGCAACGCTTGGCCGCGACGCAGACGGCGCGGCGTTAGTCTTCGATCCCGACCCAAAGACCGCGGGCTCGCTGTCAGAAATATTGGGCTATGACCCGGCGCAAGCGAAAGCGTTTCAGGTCGAAATCGCATTCCGGACGACCAACGATACTTCTCAAATTTTTGACGTGGTAGAGTGGCCCTCTGGCGTAGCCTCGACTCCGCCGGATCTCATCTTGACCAAAGCGCCGCTGACACGCCTATCCCGGTCAGTCGATCGCCTCGCTGGCGCGATCACGATCACTTGGCCGGTCGATTTCGATCCTGACTATGGCTTTGCTAAGCGCACTCATCCGGACATTCAGGCCGTGCAATTTTCGGAGGCTAACAAGCTCCGGCTCAAGCTCGCGTTGCCAATCAAAGGCATGGTCAGAAATCTCTCGGATCCTGATGCGCAACTGCCGCTGCCTGAAAACGATCCGAAGCTCGATCGCCCTTGGGCGCATAGAGGACCGGTCGCCCCGACCGGCCCGCAGGCATGGTACTGGCTTGCCGAGCACTTCGATCAGGAAGCCGCACGAAACGACGACGAAGGCGAAGAGACGCGCTTTCAGCTCTGGAATGCAGCGGGCAAGCCACTCGCGCTTTCCGGCTACCTCGAGCACCAGCTCGGACACCGGGTCGGCTTGACGCTGCCGAACGTCGACTTGCGGCGATCGGTGGACGTCGTCAGCCCAGCCGACATCATGGTCCCTGAACGCAAAAACTCCGGTAAGGCTGATGAGACGAATAGTCGCGAGCCGCTCCTTGAGCTCATCGAGGTTGGCCCGTCAGGTAAGGCCGAGATCAAGATCGTCGTTCGTCGCGAAGCGCTAAAACTCGCCTTCGAACAGTACAACACCAACACCCCCGGCCCACTCCGAAATTTCTATCGAGCTCTGGCGGAGCTTCGCGACAGTCTTGATCGAGGCAATGTCGAGCTTGCGATCGAGTCCTGGGTCTATGACAACGCGGCCGTGATCGGATCAGGCGCACATGCAACGCTCGCTCTAGGCATGCGGCCTGCGTCCGTGACGACCGTTGCGATACAAAGCGTAGCGGGCACCGACCTTCAGAAGCTCTTCTCCGCGCTCGATGGCACCTTCGCCAAATTCGAAAAGCTCTGCGAGACGCTGTCGACGAAAGCGGATCACCTGGCGGCTCTTTATGTCGCACCAAGCAGCACGTTCGATCAAACGGCCTCCATGCTCCGTGCGCGTCTGACCTTGACACGTCCTGACGACGTTCGTGCCGAGAGTGATTGGGCAAAAGGTGGCTTAATTCCGCTCGCTGCTGACGGACCTGAGGCCGGAAGCGGTCTCGCGAAAACCGCCCTTGATGATCTGACCCTCTACCTATCTGCGCCAACCTCGCGCCTGTTCACATCGACGACCTGGATTGAGGCCCAGGACCCTAATCCCGGTCAGCGGCCTGCGTTGCGCGGAATGGGTCCGGGTGCCACCAAGTTTCTGGCGCCGATAGCTCCGACGCCGCCGGTGGACCGTGTGGCCGACCTCTTCTTCATGCCGCACGCTTTCGTGTTGCCGAACGCGCATCCGGTGCTTGCGGATCGTCGCGCGACCATCGACTTTCTCGATTTTCTCCTGCGCCTCACAGAGGACATTCTTCAAGGTCGCCCGATCGGCGACCGCGTGAATTTGATTGATGAACTGACAGCGGCTGACGCTGTCCTGCTTCGCCGAACCCTGCGCTCCATCCTTGAACAAGAGCCCGGCGGCGCCGTCGAGCGTATGATGAAGCTCTATAGCCGTGTCGACGTTCCGCCGGCAACGGCCGGCAGCACACCTGCGCAGCAACTGCACTGGCACGCCGGCGAGGTGCTGAATTCCTTGTCCGACCTCGCTAAACCGCCGCACAAACTGGTGCGCGAGAAACTCCTCGCATCGCCTTCGCTCTTTACGAGCTTGCGCGCCATAGGCGTCGGCGTCTTCAACCGTAAGCTCGTGCGAGCAGCCGATCCCACTCCCGCAGTCAATCACTCCACCTTCAGCAGCGAGTTGATCGAGCTTGGCGTCATGAAGCGTCTAATCGACGATCAAGACAGGGTGACGGAAGATAGCGACAAGTTTCCCGCGTCTGACTTCCAGGGCGCAATCCTCAAGGGCGAACCGGCCTACTATTTCGCCGATCTACTTCCTGATCGCGTTTACGACGATCTAATCGAAATCAAGCCTAACACCTATCGCGGCGTTGATCCGAACGATGGTGATCTTTTCGGACTTCCGAGGAGTATCAACGACGTCCTGGCCGCCGACTTTGTGACAGCGGTTCGAGGAGAGGACATCCTGTCCCCTCCGGTCAATCGAGGCATCGCTGCCAACGTCGTGCATGTCTTCCCCGATTGGCGTTTGAAAGAAACAAACCCCAATGGCTCGCAGGACCTGCGGACCTTTTATCTCCTGCCCGAGCGCTTGCCGCCGCCCCGCGCTCGCAGCGTGGATGCGTTTCTGGGCGATAAAGTCTGGAGTAGCACACCCGTTTTCCTCGACTTCAAGGGTGCTCCGGGGACACCCCCTCGAGTGAGTCCCAATGCCAAATGGCCAATCCAATACGATCGCGATGTCCATAAGGACCTGAAAGCGGTAACCGTCAAATCCGCCACGGGCCCAGCGAAAAGCTACAAACGCATCGAGAAGGCCAAATCATCGACCGGCCCGGCCCGCTATCTTCCCAGTATCGTCGCCACGGCGGGGCCGTTGACGGCCGGGTGGCATTTGCTCACCACCAGCATCTCTCATTTCTGGTTTGAGCTCGACCTGCAGAAGCCAAGCGAAAACTGGTCAGTCAACCTCGAAGACGACACCTACGAGGTTGAGGTGGAGATGTGGAAGGGCGCTCCGCCGACAGAGCCTGAAGAGTCTGTTTCCCGGCCCGACAGCAACGACAAATTGCTTCAGGCGTTCCGAAGGCTCCGCCAGACCTCTCAGACCACCCCGCCGCCGCCGCCCCAGGTTACGCGGGCGGACTTGGAGAAGAGCCTTGATGCTTGGTTCCGATCCGGTCAGGAAGGCGCAACCTTGCTTGAGCTTCCAAATTCTGCTGCAAACAAGTTATCCGACGCTGAGCGCGTACGGACGTTCAGGATTACACGCCCGCCCGCAGGGGGGGCATGGAGCTTGAGTGAGACCATAGGCAAAGGGGCGATCGACGGGATCGGCGCCGTCGTCGCGTTCGAAGTGCTCGCCCGCACCAGGCCCGATGCGACATCCGGCCCGCGCTATGATGACATCGTTCCGCCGGAGCTCGCATCGGTACTGATAAGGGTCTCAGTGCTCGACACGCCATCCCTCGTCAGCCGTGCACGATTGCGCGTGGTCAGGAATTGGCGCGACGTCGGAAATGACGGCATTCCCGATATAGCCCCACAGTTCTTCCTCGGCGAGCGGTTCTCGTCCTGGAAATCAGAGGGGCGCACGCCTGTCGTAATAGACGAGGCGGCTTTCACCAAAGGCAAAGTGCCGGCGGAAGGCAGGGAGGTCAGGGCGCACGACGTCAATGCGTTGGCCAATTGGATTAGCGCCATTGATGACCTTGGTGCAACCGTCGATCACGGAACCGATCTCGTGACCACCCTGAACGCCAAGGTCTTCGTCAACACCGATACGGGTAATCAAGAGAGCCTCTGGGAACCGTGGATGACGACAGCCGACTTCGAAGTCAACGGCATGGTCGTCCGATCCCTTCCCGATCTGAGTTTCCTGTTCGGGAGTGGCACGAATTCCCTAACGTTCGACATGCGCCAGCTCTCGCTGACAGGAGATCCGCTGGCAGCAGTGGCAGGAGACAAACTTGCCGATCTGATGTCAAAACTGCGACCGTCACGGGTGAGAAGCGACCACCCACTCTTAATGCTCGTCTGGCGCGATCAACAGAAGATGCCTGTCTTAGAGCTATCGCTGCCACTCAACCTCAAACCGTAAGTATCGTTCAAACTCCGACAGGAAAAGCTCCACGATGGTTATGGAAACGCTCTAACACTACGCGGTCTACCTTCGAAACGTAGTGTCGAAGGTGTCGGGTAAGGCAGTACCGAAACGCGAGGACAAGCGTAGTTCGCCTTGCCACAAGAGCTGACCGCGACAGGACTTCCAAGGGGTTTTGGTGACCAATGCCGCCGCAAGGGCATTCCTCACGGCATTGCTACTCGGTAAGGGCCCTCATCTCTTTCCGGGCCGCCTCCGCACGGAACTCAAGATATTTGGCCAGATCGGCGAGATGAATACCTTTCGCGCATTTCTGACTCTCCTCAATCCGCACGAGCGGAAGAGCAATCTCGCCCCTAGAGATTTTTCGTACCAACTTTGCGGGCGTCAGGTGGAAGAAGTAATCCCGGCAGACGTCGTCGATCGGAATGATCGCCTTACCGTGCAGAGCAAGTGAGGCTGCAGCCACAGCTTTCGTGGCGCCGATACCATTGCGCTCGATACAGGGCACTTGGACTAGGCCGGCGACCGGATCGCAGGTCATGCCAAGATGGTGCTCGAGCGCGATCTCGGCGGCGTTCTCGATATGCTCATGTGTGCCGCCGAGCACCGCGCAAAGACCGGCAGCGGCCATCGCAGCGGCCGAGCCAACTTCGCCCTGGCATCCGGCTTCCGCGCCAGAAATCGACGCGTTATGCTTGATCAGCCCGCCGATCGCTGCTGCCGTCAGAAGGAAATCTGAAACCTTGCTGGGATCCGCTCCACTGCAGTGATCCAGGTAGTATCGGAGCACAGCAGGAACGACGCCGGCTGCGCCGTTTGTGGGCGCCGTCACGATCTTGCCGCCCGCCGCGTTTTCCTCGTTGACTGCCATGGCATAAACGCTAAGCCAGTCAGTCGCTGAATGTGGCTGGCCACTATTTGTCCGACGCTCGGCTAGCAGTTGCTGATGGATCTTTTTTGCCCTGCGGCGCACCTGCAAGCCGCCTGGCAATTCGCCTTCCCGACTAAGGCCCCGGTCGATGCAGCTATCCATCACCGACGCGATTCGACCAATTCCGGCGTCAACCTCTTCCGGCGTGCGAATGCAGATCTCATTCTCCCTCTTCATCGCGGCAACCGATAGCCCGCTTTGACGCGCCATGCGAAGCATCATAGCTGAGTTTTCAAACGGACACGGCCAAGGCGCCAAATCAGCAGCGACAGCTCCTTTTGGCATTTCGCGCTCGGCCGCCGTGACTACAAAACCTCCGCCGATCGAATAGTAGGTTTCAGAAAGCAGTGCGGCCCCGGTGGAATCCATCGCGGCAAATACAAGTCCATTCGCATGACCCGGTAAAGGAGGACCGAAGTCAAACGCGATATCACTTTCGGGGTCGAACGAGAGAACTGGAAGCCCCTTGGGCCGTAGGGTTTTCGTTTCGTAAAGCGTTTGGAGTTGACGTTCCGCCACATCGGGCTCGATCTCCGCAGGTCGCCAGCCGAGAAGGCCCAGCGCCACTGCGCGATCTGTCGCATGTCCTTTTCCCGTGAAAGCAAGTGATCCGTGGAGCGATACTCTTAGTCGAACGACGCGGTAGCACACCGGGTTCTGATTTAGTAGATCCAGGAAGCTCGCAGCCGCCGTCATCGGTCCCATAGTATGAGATGAAGAAGGACCAATACCGATCTTGAAGATGTCGAGAATACTTAGAAACATTTCACGCCTCATCACGACGTTGATGTATGTTGGCGGGAGCGGTGATGCTTTCTTATGGAGGTTGCCAGGCGAATTGAAGCTTGAGTTCGATCGGACACTTTAGTCGCCACGCAACTCCCGATAGAGCTGTTCGACGCCCAGACGGTTAAGATTGAGTGCTGGCAAAAGGTCATTCTCCGAACGAAAATTACGCGCACAGATGGCGTCAAATAGAGCAATCCCGGCGCGGTGCAGCGGGAGGTCCAGTCCAGCAATCTCTCCAAGTGCCTCAAGGGGCACCAGCCCGAATGGTACGTCCTCGGTGATGAAGCGGGTCTCTAGGGACCTCGGACCGAGCAACTCCGGCCGCTTCTTGTAAACCGCCGCAGCCATCTCACCGACAGGCCCCGGAGCGACGCCAAAGGAGTGGACGTAGTGGTCCTGGACACTGCGAACCTTGAGACCAAAAGTCTTCGCTAGAACCATCCGTTCAACATCCATTGCGTCGATGATGCGACCGACCCCTGGCGTGATCGAGCCGTAGTTTGACCAGTCCTCGCCTCGTTCAGCACGGGTGAGATTTCCGAGCATGTTCGCGACATGCGCCGGCGGATTAAGGTTGCTGAGCATGATTGCAAGCATGTTCTCTCGCAGATCGAAGCGGTCGCCAAACAGGGCGTGGCACTTTTCGAGACTCACGTTTCTGTGCCGGGTCGGTAACGTCGCGACATCAAGCCTTGTTCGAACACCGGAAATATGAGCACTGCGCGGACCCGTCTTTCGCGCGGTCAGAACTGTGGTTGCCCAGACGGCGATCGGCAAATCCACGCTGCGTTGTGAAAGTAAACGGTGAAGATAAAGCGCTGCGAACGAGCAATGGGAGCTGATGATAACGCACTGACCCGTTCTCAATCGCGGCGCAAGCTCATCGAAGGCATTCTTGAACCCGTTTGCCTGAACAGTGATAATGATCGCTTCGGCGCTTTCTAATGCTTGGTCAGGATCGCGAACTACTCGGATTTGATAGGAACCCTCAAGCTTACCGGAAATGAGAAGCGGCGCCCCGCCATCGAAATCTACGAGGGCGGCTCCGCTGGGCGACCAGACAACAGGTTCATGGCCGTGATTAATGAGATAAGCGGTGTAGCCACGCCCAATCCCGCCGAAACCAATGATGGCGACACGCATAAGATTACCCAAAATGTGGTGGTGAAATTTCGACGAGCGGCTTGTCAGCCTGGACCGCCAACGAGTCCGTTTGAGTGCATTGATCTGATCGGAAGCATCGTCGCGCTCTTGCAGCCTTCCAATCTTCCTCAAACCCGGCCAAATCGACGGTGTCGGTAGTCACGGCCTTGGTGCCTCGTCGGAAAGATAGGCGAGTTCTCCGAGGGTTACTGGCTTCAGAGGAGGCCGGATGTGGTAGAAGCCAACGTCCTCCATCGGTCGGTGCTGTGCAGCCGAGATGATGTGACTAACGGTATAGCCACATTGGCGCCCCTGACAGGGCCCCATCCCTGCCCGGGTGAAGGCTTTCACCTGATTGGGGCCGGGACGCCCGAGCCCCGCCATCGTACGTATCTCGCGGGCGGCGATTTCCTCGCAGCGGCAGACAACGACTTCGTCGTCCGGGACAAAGATTGCCCTACGCGGTCGGAACAACGCATCGAGAAACGGGCGGAGCGCCAGTTCGCGATCAAGCTTCGCTCGAGCGGGCCTCGCAGCTTCGGCCGCGCCTTCTGATGTGATCCTGCCGAGTCTCACTGCAACGCCTAAAGCGGCGATCTCACCACGCAGTGCGGCAGCATTTGCGCCAGCGATACCAGCGCCGTCTCCTGCGATGAAAATCTTCGGTTGAGAACTCTCCCCCCACGCATTGAGGGTGGGAACGTAGCAATCCTGATCGTCACGCCAAGTCACTGCGCAGCCGAGCGCCAGCGCAACGTGAATGCCAGGGATCACACCTTCATGCACGAGAAGGGTGTCCGCTTGCACCGCCTCTTCTGCACCCGAGGCTGTCCGGTAACGTATCGTCTCAAGTCGATCCGTTCCCAAAGCCTCGATATCCGTAACATGGCGGATGCGTCGAACGCCGGACATCCGAAGAGCCAGTGACCACCCGATCCCTTTGAAAAGGTCCCCCATGTTTCTCAGTGCGCCTGGGAGATGTCGTAAGGCTGAGGCCATCCGCCCCGTTGGCATCGTATCGAGATACCCACCGATCTTGCCCCCCGCCTTCAAAAGTTGAGTCATGTAAAGCAGCATCAGCGGTCCGCTGCCTGCGAGCCAAACAGGCTTTGTCGGCACTTGGCCTGCGTTCTTGAGAAGGATTTGGCCGGCGCCGACCGTGAGGATGCCTGGGAGAGTCCATCCTCTAAATGGCGCAGGCCTTTCTTGCGCACCGGTGGCAAGCAGAATGGTACGTGCTTCGATGATCCGTGCCTTGCCCGACTTGGTCACGAAGGCGCGAAAGCCGGGTTCGATCTGCCAAAGCTGCGAGCCTGGTTCGTAGGCTGCACCACTTGCACGGAAGGCCTCGGCGGCCGAGAGCCCTCCAAGGTAGGTCGGGCCAAGCAGTTTGCCACGTTCCGTCGCCGCAACGGTCTCGATGCCACGCCAAATCTGGCCGCCGGGCTCTGGCTGCTCGTCGATCACGAGGACATCGAGCTCTGCTCGCCGTGCGGTGACCGCGGCTGCCATACCGGCTGGTCCGGCTCCGATAATCAGAAGATCAACTGGCCTCATGCTCCGAGTCCTCTTTTTCCACGCTGGCGCACGATGCGCATATGCCATTGCCTTTGCTCGAGAGATCGACGGGTTTCGATCCACGCCCGCGTGGGAACGGGCGACGCTCATGACCGGCCCTCCTGCGCGGAGAGGGCGAGTTTCGATCCACGCCCGCGTGGGAACGGGCGACATGGTTAGGCTGCCTCCCGCTCTTCACGATCAAGGTTTCGATCCACGCCCGCGTGGGAACGGGCGACCTTTCCGCCTGTTTGGCAAGGATCATTATTGCAGGTTTCGATCCACGCCCGCGTGGGAACGGGCGACGCACTCGATTTCCGGACTGTCGTTACATACCGGGAGTTTCGATCCACGCCCGCGTGGGAACGGGCGACGATAACAGCGGCATAGGCGGTGAGAGCGACTGATTGTTTCGATCCACGCCCGCGTGGGAACGGGCGACCGCATCGCCAGAGCGAGATCATCGAACAGGCGCAGTTTCGATCCACGCCCGCGTGGGAACGGGCGACAGGGCCGCTACGCAAGACGGTCACGACCGATCAGGGTTTCGATCCACGCCCGCGTGGGAACGGGCGACGGAGGCCGGGGGAAAATGATCGAATGGCAATCTGTTTCGATCCACGCCCGCGTGGGAACGGGCGACGCAGCGCATTCCTGACGATATTCTTGAGCGCTTGTTTCGATCCACGCCCGCGTGGGAACGGGCGACGTGATCGACGCCGAGGCCGTAGCCAAAAACCGCATGTTTCGATCCACGCCCGCGTGGGAACGGGCGACAGGGCCGCTACGCAAGACGGTCACGACCGATCAGGGTTTCGATCCACGCCCGCGTGGGAACGGGCGACCGGTTCGACTGCGCAATGATATGACGCACGGAAGGTTTCGATCCACGCCCGCGTGGGAACGGGCGACATCGGCCTTATTCTCGGCACATCGCCTTCGCGAAGTTTCGATCCACGCCCGCGTGGGAACGGGCGACACGCGGACGAAAGCATGGCGAGCATGTGATTGGTGTTTCGATCCACGCCCGCGTGGGAACGGGCGACTCTGCGCCACATGGGCGCGCCCTGTTCCTGTCGAAGTTTCGATCCACGCCCGCGTGGGAACGGGCGACCTCGGCATGGTGGCGTTCAGCGCCTGGAACGGATTGTTTCGATCCACGCCCGCGTGGGAACGGGCGACGATCTTGCCGGGGCCGGCGGACCGAGGTCTAGCAGTTTCGATCCACGCCCGCGTGGGAACGGGCGACCCCGAGCGGCACAACCGTGTTCTCGTCTAGGCCGGGTTTCGATCCACGCCCGCGTGGGAACGGGCGACGTCTGGCGCAACCGCCGGCATGAGGAAGCTCTTGTTTCGATCCACGCCCGCGTGGGAACGGGCGACTGCTCACCGATCTCTATGCTCAAGCCATCGAAGGGTTTCGATCCACGCCCGCGTGGGAACGGGCGACCGGGCAACTCGTCGACCTGTGCCGCGGCTCAAAAGTTTCGATCCACGCCCGCGTGGGAACGGGCGACCCCCCCGCCCCGGAGAAAATTACACTTGAAACTTGTTTCGATCCACGCCCGCGTGGGAACGGGCGACATGCGCCGGCAGGTGCAGTTCGGTTGGCCGGCGGTGTTTCGATCCACGCCCGCGTGGGAACGGGCGACTCGATGACCTCGGTGATTTGATAGAGCCCGAAGTGTTTCGATCCACGCCCGCGTGGGAACGGGCGACGCGGTCGCGCCGATGGCAACGACCGGGAAGGCGCCGTTTCGATCCACGCCCGCGTGGGAACGGGCGACCTGGCGCCCCACGCCCTCGACCTCGTCTACGCTGAGGTTTCGATCCACGCCCGCGTGGGAACGGGCGACAATAGGTGCTGTCGTCATCCGAATGCGTCAGCTTGTTTCGATCCACGCCCGCGTGGGAACGGGCGACGATACGACGCCGTTGACGATGCCGGTTTCGAGAAGTTTCGATCCACGCCCGCGTGGGAACGGGCGACCCTCCGGGGCTGTTCACCGGAGAGTTTTCCCGAGAGTTTCGATCCACGCCCGCGTGGGAACGGGCGACTCTGTATCGAGGAGTTGGACGCCTGAGCTGCCGAGTTTCGATCCACGCCCGCGTGGGAACGGGCGACGTTCCCTCGGAACGATGCACGCTCATGGAGTTTGTGTTTCGATCCACGCCCGCGTGGGAACGGGCGACACTGCTTGAACTGACCCACCGTCATCCCCCTAAGGTTTCGATCCACGCCCGCGTGGGAACGGGCGACCGGCGTCGACGTCGGCCGAGGTCAGCTCGAAATCCGGTTTCGATCCACGCCCGCGTGGGAACGGGCGACTATTCGTTCGCGAGCTCGACGAGCAGAAGGTCGGGTTTCGATCCACGCCCGCGTGGGAACGGGCGACGATTGGGATTAGGTTACTACGCCAGGCCATCGAGGGTTTCGATCCACGCCCGCGTGGGAACGGGCGACCCGTGCTTGGCCCCGTAATCGATAGCGCCAAGGATGTTTCGATCCACGCCCGCGTGGGAACGGGCGACGCGCGGCCGGTCACCTTCTCGTCCGTATCGGCGGAGTTTCGATCCACGCCCGCGTGGGAACGGGCGACGCTACACGCGAACGGAACAGCGCCCGACCGGTGAGTTTCGATCCACGCCCGCGTGGGAACGGGCGACGTGCCGTTGGAATAGGTGTTGTCCAAAAGCGGCCGTTTCGATCCACGCCCGCGTGGGAACGGGCGACGGGAGGAGGTGGCGGCCACGAAGTGGATCAGATGTTTCGATCCACGCCCGCGTGGGAACGGGCGACCCGTTCGTTTGTCGCGAATAACGACCTGCCAAAAGTTTCGATCCACGCCCGCGTGGGAACGGGCGACACTGCCAGATCGCCTGACCGCAGAGTGCCCAAACGGTTTCGATCCACGCCCGCGTGGGAACGGGCGACCCGATCGGCCCGGGCCACGACAAGCTTTCGGCCGAGTTTCGATCCACGCCCGCGTGGGAACGGGCGACCGGTCGACTGGAGCGAGGATCGCTACGGGCTGAAGTTTCGATCCACGCCCGCGTGGGAACGGGCGACGGCGCAAGGAATTGGCGGGCGGGTGATGGACAATGTTTCGATCCACGCCCGCGTGGGAACGGGCGACAAGACCATGGCGTGGTGCGTTTTGCCAAGGAAAAGTTTCGATCCACGCCCGCGTGGGAACGGGCGACCTACGCCGCGGCGCGGGCCGCGCTGACCGGAATGTTTCGATCCACGCCCGCGTGGGAACGGGCGACAATGAAGAGGTCCAGAAGATCCTCGCCGGCCGCTCGTTTCGATCCACGCCCGCGTGGGAACGGGCGACATTGAAGAGGGTGGCGATCTCGGTCAGCATGGCGTGTTTCGATCCACGCCCGCGTGGGAACGGGCGACTTCGTGGCGGCTTTCGGGTCGTGCTCTGTCGTGTCGTTTCGATCCACGCCCGCGTGGGAACGGGCGACATTTCGGAAAGGCCGCGCTTGCGCGCCTCGGCCATGTTTCGATCCACGCCCGCGTGGGAACGGGCGACTGGGGCAAGGACGTCAACGACGCCCTGCGGGCGTGTTTCGATCCACGCCCGCGTGGGAACGGGCGACGCCCAGGTCTCGCCGATGCGGCGCGATTTCTCGATGTTTCGATCCACGCCCGCGTGGGAACGGGCGACATGCTAGCGTCCGCTGAAGCATAAAGCGGGAGGATGTTTCGATCCACGCCCGCGTGGGAACGGGCGACCTAGCTCTGACGCTCTTTCGACGCCGTCCACGCGTGTTTCGATCCACGCCCGCGTGGGAACGGGCGACCTTAGCTCGTGGGTTCGACGGACACGAACCTACGGGTTTCGATCCACGCCCGCGTGGGAACGGGCGACCTGCTGGCGGCCGGCGAAGGCGTTCCGATCGGCGAGTTTCGATCCACGCCCGCGTGGGAACGGGCGACGTCGGCGTCGGCGTCGAGCAGGCGCAGTCCCGCCGCGTTTCGATCCACGCCCGCGTGGGAACGGGCGACGACTGATAGAGTCCTTGACGAAGAATTACTTAAAGGTTTCGATCCACGCCCGCGTGGGAACGGGCGACTCCCGAAATATCGAAGGCCGCCGATGCCTATGAGTTTCGATCCACGCCCGCGTGGGAACGGGCGACCCAGTATCGGAGCAGGAGCTTGCGGATGCTGATTTGTTTCGATCCACGCCCGCGTGGGAACGGGCGACGATCAGGCGGCAATGTGGACAATGCCATTCGCCAGTTTCGATCCACGCCCGCGTGGGAACGGGCGACTTGCGGGTCTGGTTGATTGGTCGGCTATCGAAGATAGTTTCGATCCACGCCCGCGTGGGAACGGGCGACCGCCGATGGCGGCAGCGGGGCCAACAAGAATATCAAGTTTCGATCCACGCCCGCGTGGGAACGGGCGACTCCCGAACATGCCGGCGACATTCTTGTGCATGGCATGTTTCGATCCACGCCCGCGTGGGAACGGGCGACTCGGAGCAGTCGTATGGCTGCACGTCCATGACGCGTTTCGATCCACGCCCGCGTGGGAACGGGCGACCCATGTCGGGGATCTTCGCCTCGCACAATTACCGGTTTCGATCCACGCCCGCGTGGGAACGGGCGACCAAGGTCACTCCGACCGCCAACCGTTGGTACATGAAGTTTCGATCCACGCCCGCGTGGGAACGGGCGACGAAAGGTCCGCAGCGTCAAAGCCAAGGGCTACGCTGTTTCGATCCACGCCCGCGTGGGAACGGGCGACGCCTTCCATCTAACCTACTGGTTACTTTGAGGAAATAGCCAAGTTATCGCGAGCACGCTGAAATAAGCGCCCCACAATGCGTCGTGTACACAAGGCCAAGAAAATTTCTTCACGATTTCAAAGAACTGGCCGTAGTGCGAACCCATCTGAAAATACCGACACGCTTGGGGTTCGCGCCGACCAGGCGGCACCATGGCGCGGGGCTGTGCTACACGATCAACGTGCCACCCAGGTCTGCAGCGGGCTTCGCGCCAACATGCTCCACTTTCCGCTGCCAGTTCGCGCCGAGGTGATAGTAGCGCAAGCTGTCGGTCGCCGGATCGATTATGCCTTCCAGGCGCGCTTTCAGCCTTGTCCATTGGGCGGGGTCGACTTCGATCTCGAACACCGAGTACTGCACACGCTGGCCAAAGTCACGGCATGCCTTGGCGACGGCACGCAACCGGGCGGCGCCTCCGCTTGTGGATGTGGCAACGTCATAGGTCACGAGTACCAGCATGGCTATTTCCAGAACCATGGCGGATAGGCGTCCAGATCACCACGCAAATGGCGCGCCAGCATCTGCGCCTGCAGGAACGGCACCAGACCCAATGGCGCTTTTTCCTCCAGGAAGGCATGTCGCCGCTCCTCCTTTTTGCGCTCCTGCCAGGCGGTCAGCACCGTGCGGCGCGCCTCGTCGGTCAAAAGCACCGCGCCGCTGTCGCTTCTGTCGAAATCACCGGTGCGCAATTGCCGGCGGTTGACCAGTGACAGCGCCAGTCGATCGACGAGCACCGGCCGTAGTTCCTCCATCAGATCGAGCGCAAGGCTCGGCCGGCCCGGCCGGTCACGGTGCAGGAAGCCGACCGAGGGATCCAATCCAACGCTTTCGCAGGCGCTGCGGCAATCGTGCGTGAGCAGCGTATAGAGGAATGAAAGCAAGGCGTTGAGCGGATCGAGCGGTGGCCGGCGGGAGCGCCCCGTCCAGCGCATCTCGGCATCGGGAGAGCGAACGAGATGATCGAACACCGAAAAATAGAGATTGGCCGCCTCGCCTTCCGAACCGCGCAGGCGGTCGACGTCCTCGCCGGCCAGTTCGACACGCCGCATGATGTGAGCCAGCCGCTCGACGACGACTGCGATGGCGTCGCGGACGGCCCCCTCCATCTCGCCGCCATAGTCGCGCAGCGCCCGCATCAGCACCGCGCGCTGGTTGGAAACCTTGCCCACCACGAGAGAGCGCACGATGTCTTCTGGCCTGTCGGAGGCTCGGTACTGCGCCCGCCGCAACAGCACATTGCCTGACACCGGCCCTTCGATCCGCGCCTGAAACCGGCCGTTGCGGCCCAGAAGGGTAATGCAGATCCCGGCCTCGGCGCAGGCGGCGACAAGAGCGGGAGACAGGAAGATGGGTCCGAAGACGACGATCGAGGCCAACATGTGCAGCGGCACACGCGCCTTCTCTTCGCCCTCCACCTCCGCGACCAGATTCTCGCTGTCCTTGCGTAGCGCGGCCCCTTCGGTCGTGACATAGACGGTGTTGAGAAGTTTCTTCACGGCGCCGGTTCCTCCGCCGACAGGCGCGCGACCATACGGGCTCGCCATGCCTTTGCCGGCCTGGCGGCGGCATCGGGACGGCAGATGTCCTTGAGCGAACAGGCGCGGCAGCGCTCACGCCGCGTCGTCGGTGGTGGCGTGACGCCGGAGGAAAAGACGTCGGCGAAGGCCGTGGCCGTTTCCTCGGTCAACCGGCGCAGTTCGGCATCGAACGGCACGACGACGCGCCGCTTGGTTTCAGCATAGAAGATAGCGCCTTGCGGCGCCGGCGTACCGGTCATCTCCTCCAGGGCGAGCGCCTGTGCGCAAAGCTGCACCTCGTCGGCGCGGTGTAATTTCGGCTTGCCGCGCTTGTATTCCACCGGATAGGGCGTCTCCGTGCCATCTGGCTGCGGGTGGAATTCCACCAAGTCGGCGGTGCCGGCAAAACCCAACCGCTTGCAGGCGAGTGGCAGAGCCATGACACGGCGCACGCCGCGCGCCTTGCGCGAGCCGCCCTTGTCGGCGACGGCGTGCAGCACATGCCCTTCCGCCGTGAAGCGATTGTCGGCCCAGGCGCGCTCGATGTGGATCAGCGTGGCCTGCCGCAGGCAATAGACCGCGTGCTGGAGCGCGGAGAGCGGGAAGGGGTCGCTATCCAGCGCTCCTGCATCCGCAGCGGTCATGGCGTCAGCACTTCTCGATGATCTCCACCCCTTCGGGCAGGTTGTCGCGGTCGATGGTGACGGTGTAGTCGGAGAAGGCGCGGGCCGGCGGATAGTTGTCGATGTTCCGGTCGATAGCCTTGAACTCACTGTCGATATTGCGGCCGATATCCACCCGCTCGAACAGGGCGTGGGCCGGGGCGTTGCCCATGGCGTTGCCGTGCTTGAAGACGATCAGCTTGCGCGTGGCCATCTCTCCGCGCGCCGCGGAATGGTCGTGCTCGAACATGGTGCACAGTGCCTCGAACAGAAGGTCGAGATCGGCGTCTGAAAAGCCGGTCCGCTCGGCCAGCTTGGCGGAAATGAAACCGTGTGCGCGATAGAGCGCGTACGGCACGATGTACTTGCGGCCCATGGTGCGGTTGTCGACGCGCTCGTTGCCTTCCTCGCTGCCTTCAGCCTGTTTTTTCTTCTCGGCTTCGTTGGTGGCCGCCATGCGGGTGATGGAGATTTCCTGCGGCAGGATCGGCTCGACGGAACCGGCGAAGGTCATCTGCACCGGGCCGCGCACCTGCCCGGCGTTGATGCCGGTGGACATGACGGCACCGAAGGTGCGTACGTCGAAGAAGTTGCGGCACATGAAGTCGCGGATTTCCTTCGCCTCGGCGTCGTCCTTCGGATTGAGCTTGGCATCTTTTTCGACCTTGGCGTCGTTCGGCCGCAGAGCCTTGTACGCCTGCCGATGCTTGTCGTTTAAGATGGCGCCTTCCTCGACATAGATGTGGTGTCCGTCCGTGTCGCCTTTGGCCAGTCCCACATAATTACGCACCTTGCGCTTGAGGCTGACGTCCGACACCAGCCCTTGATTGGTTTCAGGGTCGAGGCGCGGCAAATTACCGGCATCGGGGTCGCCGTTGGGGTTACCCTTGGTGACGTCGAACAAAAGGACGAAGTCGTAACGGTTGGCGATGGCGGTCATTGTGCAGTCTCCCCCGAAGCGTCGGTCTGGTTATCCTTGCGGGACTTGAAAAAGTCGCTGTGCTGATGGTGGTAGCCCAAGCCGAAAAAAGCCTGTTCGTCGGCCGAGAAGAAGGCCGGATACGGACCCTTCGACGGTTCCATCAGGTCCATGATCTGGTCTTGCAGTTTCAGTAGATTCACCGCGCGCCCGGGACTGAGCTTGCGTACTTTGGCCAGATGGTTGGCCGAGCCGCTTTCGAGAAGGCCAAAGACTTTGCGCGGCGTTGCCGAGGCCGATCCGTAGAATTTGTCCTTGATCGTGGCGTTGACGTTGCCGCCCAGCGCCGCGCGCTGGATTTCCTCGTAGACGGCGAAGAGGCGCCCGAGCAGGTATCCTTTGCTGTCTGTCATGGTGGGATCGAGTGCCACTGGAACCTTCCTTTCGTAGTTTCGAATCAGGACGGCCTTCAGAATGGAGGCGCGCAGGGCGTTGATCTCGCCGTCGGCGCGAATGCGCGACAAGACCGTCGAAAGCAGCGTCAGCGGATAGTCCGCACCGTTGAGGATCGCGCGCATCCATTCGCCGGCCAGATTGGGCGGCACGTTCTCGCGCTTGCCGAGCACCGCCGTCTCGACAAGGTAACGCCATAGCGGCGCGTAGGGTTCGCGCCACGGCGGTTCAATACGCATGTCGTTGACGAAGCGCTGATAGTTCCTTGCCAGTTCACCGAAATCGCTCTCGTAATAAAAGCGGATGGAAATGCGTGCGGCATTAGGAGCCAGTCCCAGCACATAAAAGCGCACGCCTTTTTCCAGCTTCTTGACGAGTTCGCCCGCTTCCAGCGCCAGGTCCTTGTCCAGTTCCTGATCGCCTTTACGGAGGCGCTCGAGCAGGATCTTGACCTCCTTCGTCGTGTCCGCATCTTCTTTTGCAGGGTCGAAGAACTCGGGGAATGCAGCTTCCGCCAGAAGCGCTGCTTCCGCATCCTCGGCATCCGCCCAGAATACGGTAGAGGCGTCGCCGATCTGGAGGCGGTGCTTTTTGTCCGACAGGAAGGTGTTCAGTGCGGTGGTGTAGGCAAAGGCGGCGGCCTCCGAGACCGGCGCGTTGTCGCCCTGCATGTGGCCGTAGGAGGTGAAGGCATCGAGGTTGAAGGAGACGATGGAACCGCCTGACGACTGGCCGCCCCATACGCCCTTGATCGCCGGATGCACTCGCGCGACCGGGCCGGACTTGCCGGTAACCAGGCAGATCTGCGGGTTCTTGCCGTCACCGCCCGACACGCGCATCCACAGCGCCTTTGCGGCATCGCGGTTGTGCAGCCAGAGATTATTGTGGCGGTCGGTTTCGAGGGCGAAGACGACGTTCTGATCCTTGAAATCGTCGCTCCATTGCGAGGCGTCGAATTGGTCCGGCGTCCACCGCCGCAGGAACAGAAGCAGCGCCTTCAGACCCGGATCGTCCGTGCCCGCCAGTTCCTTCTCGTGCCGCTCCTTGAAAGCGGCGTGTTCGTCGGCCGTGCGTTTACCCTCGCCGGAGGTGACGCCCAGAACATAGGATGTCTTGTCCCACAGGAAGTTCGGCGCGATGCCGGCTGTGCGCTTCACCGGTTGCGGCACCAGCATGGGGCGCGGCTTGCGCTTCTTGCCCTCGCCGTCGAACCAGGGCGTGACGCTCGCAACCGTGCCGTCTTCATTGAGGCCGACGATGACGCCGATATTCTGCACCGAGTAGCCGAAGGGCGGTGCGTCCGGCAGCCGCTCATAGGCGCGGGCGAGCGAAGCGAGGATGCTCATTTGCGGATCTCCGGCGAGCCGGGCTGCGGCACCTGCATGACGCCGTCGCGCAGCACCGCGTCGAAGAACATCGAGGGCTTTCCTTTTGCCTGGTGGTCGATGTCCCACAGCATGAAGCCCAGCCTGCGGGCGTCTTCAAACCCAAGGTCTCTGGTGCGGTCCTCCGGCGCCGGCTCCGGAGTCGGATCGCCCGGCTCGACCAGCTCAAAACTGGCGGCGAACTCCCGCGTGCCGAGGCAAGGCTGGTGGAAGCACTGGCCGCGCCGCGCGCGCCGGTTGAAGATGTCGAGATGCTTGCCCTCGCTGTCGTCGGCGTCGGCCTTTGTCGTCAGTTCGAAATGAGCGGCGATCACGTAGCGGGGTTTCACCAGAACGGTCGAGGCGCGCTGTTGGCGGTCCTCGTCGACCAGCAGTTGCAGCCCTTCGAGATCGCCGCGCTTCATCGCGCTCTTGACCTTGCCTGCCGGTATTTTCGAGCCGACCTCGTTGCGCCGGACCGACTGGAATTGCGGCTTCTTCATCACATGGATAGCGTCCACCACCCAGCGGATCGCCGGCTTCCAGTGGACAGCTTCGAGAATGCCGCGCGCGGCGGACGGCGTCATCACGTCATAGGAGACGCGCTCGACCTTCATTTCCGGCCGCGTAAAACAGGCGTAGTCGCCCCAGACCTTCAACCGGATGCCGTAAGCCATCTTTTCTCCCGCCCTCGCGATCTCTCCGAATTGCGCCGGCGGCGCGACGGAAAAGATCACATAAACATGTCCTCCAGCGCCAGATATTCGGGCGTCTCCCAGAGGAGCCCCACCTCCGGGTCGTACAGGCTTGCCTTTTGCAGCACCGCGAATTGGTCAGCGCGCAGCGTCGGAGATTCGAACGCCACATGGCCGCAGCGTATCAGCAATTCCCGCGCCTTCGGCGGAACCTGGACAACATAAGTCTGCAATTCTCGCGCGATGACGCCAGAAGGAATCTTCTCCAGATTGAGTTTATCCACCGCTTGCTTGGCTTTGTTGTCCCAAGGCACGATCACGGGCTCCATGTTGCTTTCGATCATGCAGAATTTCCGTGCCACTTCGCGGAAGGCGAAGTCCGTGCCGTCACTGCCGATCCTGAAGTCTGCGACGATGCTTTTCAGGTCCAGTCCTGACCCTGCGCGCCAGTAGACCTCGCCGAAGAATTTCCGGATCGCTTCGAGCGATTGGACGTCGCCGTCAAAATCCTTCAGCGCGCGCTCCGCATCGCCCATCAGCGACCTGATTTCGGGCGGAGGCGGGTAGTCCGGCGCCGAAAATACGGTGACGACGCTTTCATCCGCTAGCAGCCGCCCCTCGCGGTTACAGCGGCCCGCGGCCTGCATGATCTGGTCCCAACCGGCTTCAGCACGCCAGACTTTCGGAAAGTCCACGTCGACGCCGGCTTCGATGAGGCTTGTGGCGATCACGCGGCAGGCTTGTTTGTCCTTCAGCCGGCCGCGCACGCCGCCGAGGATTTCCCGCCGGTGCGCCGCGCATTGTCGTGTGGTCAGGTGCACGAGACCGTCCAGCCCCGCCTCCTTCGCCTGCCTGTAGAGCGCCAGCGCGTGCTTGCGGCTGTTGACGATGGTCAGCGCCTGCGGTTCGCAGGCGAGCGAAGCCACCAGCGCGGCATTGTCCATTTCGCCGACCCGCTCGACGCGAGTGCGGCGCAGCCGGCTGGCAAGGCCCTCGGGATCGGGTGCCAGTTCACGGCCTGTATCCAGGTCGAGCCCGTCGGGAAAATTCGGCTTGCCCAGCGCCGGCTGGGTGGCCGTGCATAATATGATCGTGCAGCCGAACAGGCGGGCGAGCGTATCGAGCATCCTCACGCAAGGCTTCAGAAGCGGGCGCGGGATGGTCTGGGCCTCATCGAGGATGACGATCGAGCCGGCGATGTTGTGCAGCTTGCGTGCGCGGGAGGTTTTGGCCGCAAACAGGCTTTCGAAGAACTGCACGTTGGTGGTGACGACGACGGGCGCCGCCCAGTCTTCCATGGCGAGTTTCAGCTTGTCGCGGCTGGTGGGAAATCCGCGCCGCTCGCGGCGGGCCGCTTCCGCGTCCTCCTCGATGGCCGAGTGATGCTCGAGCACGTATTCCCGGCCGAGTACACTCCGGAAGATGTCGGCCGTCTGGTCGATGATCGATGTGAACGGTATGGCGTAGATGATCCGGCTGTGACCGTGCGTCGCTGCATGATTCAGCGCGAAGCCGAGCGAGGCCAGCGTCTTGCCGCCGCCCGTCGGCACGGTGAGCGTGAACAGGCCGGGTGGCAGCGCAGCCTTGCCGCATACATGGGCAAGGATGTCGCGGCGCAGGGCGTTGAGGTCGCCCTCCTGTTTCAACCCGGCTATGTGTGTGTCGAAACGGGCGCGGAAATCCGGCAAGAGATCCTGCAAGGCAGGCCACTTGCGTTCCACCTCGCGCTTTTCCAGCTTTGTGTAAAATTCCTCGGTGTTCTTGAAATCCGCGTCGACCAGGCACGAGAACAGAAAACGTGCGACGACCGAAGCGTCGAACTGCCAATGCGGGCTTGCCGGACGGATCGCTTTCGGCAGCCAGTCAGGCACGATGCCGGCAAGGTCGGGCCGGGTCTCCTGTTTCCACACCGGGTCGAGCCGGTTCTCGAAAGCTTTCTCACGCAGCACGAAGCAGGACGCTTCGGAGGTGTTCTTGTCGGGCATGCCGGCGTGATGACCGAGTATGGCGTAGGCGGCGATCTCCGTCATCAGGCGGTGGTAGGTATCCGAACCCTTTGCCAGATCGCGCAGGACCGCCGCGCCGGCCGTCGAATGGTCGACACGGATATTCGCGCCTTCCAGCCGCCGCTGGAATTGAGGGTCATACTTGCCGAGGTCGTGGAACAAGCCGGTGATAAAAGCCAACCGTTCAAGACCGAAAGGCGCTGCAAACTCGGCTGCCAGTTCGGCGGTCTCGTTCAGGTGGATTGACAGGGTTTGCCAGTCGCATTTGTTTCCAGGTGTGCCGGAATGGGCAAAATAGGGCATTCACGTTTCCAGTGACGTTTGGAATTCCGGAAGCTCCAACACTCTCTGATCGGCGGACAGTTGGCGCCGGATGAGGTCCATCCATTTTACTCTACGCGCAGCTAGACGAAGCGACATGACATGCCGAATCTCTGGAACAGGTCAGTTTATGACTTTAGTGCCATACCGATTGGACGTCTGCTCTCGTTACGTGGACGCCCACAGCCATGAGGCCGCTTCGGTCTCCAAGTCGTGAATGAGCGGCAAGCTGATTGGCACCTTGCTGAAAGGGCAGCAGGCCGCGTTTCTCGCGAGAAGAGCGCCCCAGAAGGCTCAGAGTAGACATAGTTCGCTTTATCGCCTGAGACGGTGCGCCATTTTTATAATCCCGTCACGACAAAGACAGGCACCAAGACCGGGCTTCGATTGAGCCTGGTCGTTTCAAGCCGCACTTGCGTTGTGCTGCGCCTTGGCCGGGTTTTAGATTTTGTTGAAGCCGCCATGTCCTGGCTCACGAGGGATCGGGCGATTATCATAGCTGAAATGGGCGTCGCAACCTGTGTTCGGAACCATCAATCCTTCCTAACCATGTCGGGGGCGTCCGGCAGCAAGGACCGCTCCCATCCGCTCGACCAGTTCCGAGGCGGGTCCGGTGCTTTCCCAGGAATAAACGGAGACGGCCATCGGACGCTCCGTGCCGAAAGGCGCGTATTGCCGAACGCGATATCCGCGCGCCGCTGATCTGGGCAGAAGCGACAGGCCGAGCCCGGCTTCCACCGCTACCAATACGTTGTGAAGGCTGCTGCCCGCGAAGGCGATGTACCAGCGATGCTGTTCGCGCTCGATACGCTCGAACATCGCCTCGCGATAAAGGCCGCCTGGAGGAAATGCGACCAGCGGAATTGGATTGGGCCACTCGCCCCGCGCGTCGGCGCTTTCGAACCATGCCATGGCTTCCGGGAATGTCGCCCGGCAATCGGCGCTCGCCTGCGGCTCCTTGACGATCGCGATGTCGAATTCGCCGGAGCGGTAGCGCCGGGTCAGATCGCGGCTCAACCCGGCAGTCACATCGAGCTGGATCTCGCGGTGGCGCTGCACGAAATCGCCGAACACTTTTGCCATCGCCGTGCTGACGATATCCTCGGGAACACCTATGCGAACGGACGTCGTGCCGGCGCGATCGCCGAGTGCCGATTTCGCTTCCTGCTGCAGAGCCAGGATTCGCCGGGCGTAACCGAGAAGCCGTTCGCCGGCCGTCGTCGGCTCGACCGGTCGGGCGGCGCGGTCGACCAACGTCAACCCGACGGCTTCTTCCAGCCGCGCGAGCTGCTGACTGATGGTGGATTGCGTCATGTGCAGGTGCTCCGCCGCGAGCGAGAAGCTCCCCGCATCGACGATTGCGGTGAAGGCACGAAGAAGGCGTGGATCGAACATGTCTCCCACCATGGACCGGCGTCGGTCTCGATAGATATTCATGATCATAATATAGTTGATCTGAATATTTAATTTCCAAATGTTAGGCTCCGCCCCTATCTGGGACGTCGTGGTCATCAAACCACAGCCATCTCCAGGCAGGCTGCATTTGACCCGTCATTACAGGAAACAGAACATGCTTCGCCGTTCAGTTCTTACCGGTGCCGTGTCTCTGCTGTTGACGGTCGTCCCTCTCGTTGCGACAGGAAAAGTCATGAGCGGAATCCCATTGCATGCGGCAGCGGAAAACAATGACGTCGCCGCCATCGAGAAGCTTCTGGCCGACGGAGCCGAGATCGATGCGCGCGATGGCACAGGAGCCACCGCGCTTCTTGTTGCCGTCCATGCCAATCGGGTCGAAGCCGCCAAGGTGTTGATCGACGCCGGCGCCAACGTCAACGCCAAGGACAAGATCGAGGATAGTCCGTATCTCTATGCCGGCGCGCGCGGGCATCTCGAAATCCTGAAGGTGATCCTGGCGCACGGCGCCGATCTCAAGAGCGTCAATCGTTACGGCGGCACCGCCCTCATCCCTGCTTCCGAGCGTGGCCATGTCGAGACCGTGCGCACGCTGATCGCGGCCGGTGTCGATGTAGACCACGTCAACAAGCTGCATTGGACGGCGCTTCTGGAGGCGATCATTCTCGGCGACGGTGGTGAGCGGCACCAGGAGATCGTCGATCTGCTGGTCAAGGCGGGCGCCGACGTCAACCTGGCCGACGGCAAAGGCATGACACCGCTCCAGCATGCCCGGGCAAGCGGTTATAAGGAAATCGAGGCGACGCTGCTGGCGGCCGGAGCGCAATAGAGAGACAAGGAATCCAGCCATGTCCGACGAAAGCCGTTTCCTCGGCGAAGCGATCGAACTTGCCCGTGCCAATATCGGCAGGGGCGGGCGGCCCTTCGGTGCCGTGCTGGTGCGCGACGGCAAGGTGATCGCCACGGCGGTGAACGAGATCCACGCCAGCAACGATCCGACCTCGCATGCGGAGATGAACGCGATCCGCGCTGCCAGCCATCAACTCGGTACGCCGGACCTCAAGGGAAGCGCGATGTACGCCAGCGGGCACCCATGCCCCATGTGCATGGCGGCGATGCGGCTGGCCGGCGTGGCCAAGGTTTTCTATGCATATTCCAACGACGATGGTGCGCCGTTCGGGCTTTCCACGGCGGCGATCTACGAGGACCTCGCCAAGCCGTTCGCGAAGCAATCCATGGCCATCCGTTACGTGCCAGTGCGGCCGGAAGGCAAGACCGATCTCTACGCCGAATGGACCGAGACCCGGAGCAAACAGGCCCAAGGCAAGCAGGCCTGATCCATGGTTTCCGAAGCGCCCTCGCGCACCGCCAAACTGCTGCTGCTTGTTGCCGTTGCCCTGGTCGGGCTGAACCTCAGGCCGTTCATCACCGGCATCGGGCCGCTGGCGGCGGACATCGGCGCCGAGACGGGCCTCGATCTCAAGGGTATCTCGCTGCTGACGCTGGTGCCGATGTTCCTGATGGGTCTGTTCGCCTTTGCCGGACCCTTTTTGCAGTCCCGCGTCGGCGCGCGGCCCTCGACCATTGCTTCTCTCGCCGTGCTCGTTCTCGGCTCTGCCCTGCGGCTGTTCTCGACGAACGGCTGGCAGATGGTAGGAACGGCGGCTCTGCTCGGACTGGGCGTGGCGGTTATCCAGGCGGTGTTTCCCGGTATCGTCAAAAGGCAGTTTCCGCACCATGTCGGCGTCGTCATGGGGCTCTATTCGGCAACCCTGATGGGCGGCGGCGCGCTCGGCGCGCAGGCCGCGCCGCTGATCGCGGCCGCTGCCGGGAACTGGCACGTCGGCCTCGCCTGGATGGCTGTTCCGGCGGCGTTGGCATTGCTGCTGGCCGCACTCTACCTTCCTCGCGACGGCGGGTCCGGACAGAAACGAACAAGCGCAATCGCCCTTCTGAAGCGCCCGAGGGTCTGGCTGCTGATGGCCTGCTTCGGCCTCGTTAATGGCGGCTACTCGACCGTCGTGGCATGGCTGGCGCCTTTCTACCGTGAGCATGGCTGGAGTGCCTCCGCCAGCGGCAGCTTGCTGGCGATCATGGCGGTGTGCCAGGCGCTGGCGGCGTTGCTTCTGCCGATGCTTGTCCGAGGCAAGGATCTCCGGCCCGGGCTGTGGCTGACGCTCGCCCTGCAGGCCATTGGCTTTGCCGCGCTGGCGTTCTCGCCACTGACGGCGCCCGTCCTGTGGGCGGCGGTGCTCGGCGCCGGATTGGGCGGCTGTTTCTCGCTATCGATGATCGTTGCGCTCGATCATCTGCCGGACCCGGCCGAGGCCGGGGCGCTCTCGGCGCTGATGCAGGGCGGCGGCTTCCTGATCACGGCGCTGCCGCCGTGGATCGTTGCGGTGCTGCACGACCTGACCGGCGGTTTTGTTGCCGGCTGGCTGATGCATCTGGTCAGTGTGGCCATCGTCGTGGTGTTGTACTGGCGCGTCGCTCCGGCCAGCTATGCCAGGGCAATGAGCCCGCCGACGCAAATGCGACCGGTATAAGATGTGCGGGCATGGCGTCGTTGTAGAGGCAGCCTTGCCCGATGACAGGCCGATTGCGCGCACGGCGGCCAACATCGCCAGATCTCAGCGTTTGCGCAGCCCGTCGACGAAGATGTCGACGAGGCGGAGCGCGGTGGGCTGCCAGTCGGCCGTGCTCTGCGAATAGAAGATACCGATCAAAGTGCGCAGCAGGTCTTCCGGCGGGATGTCGGAACGTGCCTCGTCCGCGGCGATCGCCCGATCAAGCAGCAGGCGGATCGCGCCGGTGAGTTGCTCGAAGGAATAGGCTTTCAAATCCGAAGAGCCGTGCGCGACCAGTTGCAGCGCCCCGATCATGCCCTTTTTCGTCGCCACCAGCCGGACATTGGCATGCAGCCATTTGCGCAGCGCCTCGACGGTGTCGGCCTCGCCGGAAAGCTCTCCGGCCAGTTCGACCAGATGATCGACCTCGTGGCGGTAGACGGCCTCGAACAACGCCTCGCGGGTCGGGAAATGCCGATAGAGCGTGCCGATCCCGACACCCGCCTGCCGGGCGACCGCCTCCAGGCTTGCCTGCGGTCCTCCGGCGCTGAAGACCTGCGTAGCCGCCTCGAGTAGGATCTCCCGGTTGCGGATTGAATCCGCGCGCGGTTTGCGTCTTGTCTTCTCGGCGACGTTTCCCATTTTTCTCACAACGGACACGTTCCCTCTTGATAAACGGAGGAACCCTCCGTATAAATAGCAGTATCGGGGAAACGCATAAAGGCACGCATCCCCGTCAGGGCCGGCGAAGGCTCGTTTCTGATTCTTCCTCGCGCTCGTTCCCCTCGTCGCCAACCGGCGGCTTCGATCCATACAACACTAGCACTGAATGGAGTACATTATGTCATTCTCCATCAGCCTCGCCATCAATGGCCAGCCGCTTGACATCGCGCTCGACGATCCGCGCGTGACCTTGCTCGACCTCTTGCGCGAACGGCTTTTCCTGACAGGCACCAAGAAGGGGTGCGATCGCGGCCAGTGCGGCGCCTGCACGGTGCTCGTCGATGGGCGGCGCATCAATTCATGTCTCGCGCTTGCCGCCAGCCTCGACGGGGCAGAGATCACCACCATCGAGGGCCTTGCCCAGGGCGAGACGCTGCATCCGGTGCAGGCCGCCTTCATCGCGCATGACGGTTTCCAGTGCGGCTATTGCACGCCGGGCCAGATCATGAGCGCCGTCGGCCTCATCGCGGAAGGCCATGCCGGCGATGACCCCGAGCGCGTCCGTGAATTGATGAGCGGCAATATCTGCCGCTGCGCCGCCTATAAGGGCATCACCGAAGCGGTTCTGGAAGCCCAGAAGGCAATTGCCGACAAGAGCGGTGCGGAAGGCAATCGGAGGGACGCGGCATGAACCGTTTCGATTATGTGCGGCCGGCCAGCGTGGCTGAGGCCATCGCGGCTGCGTCCGACCCGGGATCGGCCTATCTGGGGGCTGGCACCAATCTTCTCGACCTGATGAAGGTCGGTGTGGCAAGGCCCGGCCGCGTCATCGACATCACGCGGCTGCCCGGCCTCGACCAAATCGAGTGGCTGCCGGATGGCGGCGTGCGCATCGGCGCGATGGTCCGCAATTCCGACCTCGCCTATGACGAGCGCTTCGCGCGCACTTTCCCTTCCATCGCTGAAGCATTGCTTTCCGGCGCTTCGGCACAGCTTCGCAACGCGGCGACGGTCGGCGGCAATCTGATGCAGCATACGCGCTGCGCCTATTTCCACGACCTTCAAAGTGCCTGCAACCGCCGTGTACCTGGATCGGGCTGCGATGCGCTTGAAGGCGAAAACCGCCTGCATGCCGTGCTCGGCTGGAGCGAGCACTGCATCGCCACACACCCTTCGGATTTCTGCGTGCCGCTGGTGGCGCTCGATGCGGTGGTCGAGGTGGAGGGCCCGCACGGTGCCCGCGAGATCGATATCGACAGGCTGCACGCACTGCCCGGGGCCACGCCGGAGCAGGAAACGACGCTGGCGCCCGGCGAACTGATCGTCGCGCTCAGGCTTCCGGCGGATGCGGCGGCTTTCTCGCGCAACGCGCGTTATCTCAAGCTGCGCGAGCGCACCTCCTATGCCTTTGCCGTGGTGTCGGCGGCAGCCATGCTGGAAGTCGAGGGCGGCACGATCCTGAGGGCGCGGGTGGCGCTCGGTGGTGTCGCCGCGAAGCCGTGGCGGGCGCGTGAGGTGGAGGTTTTGCTGGAACGCGCGGAGCCCACCGCCGAAGCCTTCGCCAAAGCGGCTGAACTTGCGCTCGCCGAGGCGCGTCCGTCCGGCGACAACGCCTTCAAGATTGAACTTGCGCGCCGCATCGTCACGCGCGCGCTCACGCTTGCATCGGAGGGAACGCCGGAAGCCATGCCAGCGCTGCCGGCCTCGCCCTTTTCCACGAAAATCGGAGCGAACCATGTCGCCTGAGACCGCATCCTCTCCCCTTTATGTCCGTCACGGCTCCAATGCCGGCCAGCCGCTGACGCGCCGCGACGGCGTGCTCAAAGTCACCGGCCGCGCCACCTATGCGGCCGACAACCACCCTGAAGGCATGCTCTATGCTGTGGCGGCCGGCAGCCGCATCGCGCGCGGGCGGGTCGTCTCGCTCGACGTCGCCGCGGCAAAAGCGCATCCCGGCGTGGTAGAGGTGCTGACGCCGGAAAATCGGCCGCCGCTTGCCCACGATCCCGACGAGAAGATGCCGCCTTTCGGCTTTCGCGTGGAGGTGCTGCAGGACGATACGGTACGTTATGTCAACCAGCCGATTGCGCTGGTGGTCGCGGAGACTCTGGAAGCGGCGACGGAGGGCGCGGCCCTGCTCGACCCGCAGTATGAGGTCGAAAGCGCGAAAACGGGGCTGGATAACGGCGAACGTTTCCATCCCGAGCTGGTTGGCATTGGGGTGCCGTCAAGAACCGTGCATGGCGATATCGAGGCCGGTTTCGTAGCCGCTGCCCACACCACGGAAGCCGCCTACGCCACGCCGTCGCAGTACCACAACGCTATGGAACCGCACGCGGTCGTGGCGGAATGGGACGGCGATCGTGTGACGATCGATATGCCCAACCAGGCGATGGCGCTCAGCGCCGCCTCCTATGCGGCCTATTTCGGCATCCCGGTCGAGAATGTCCTGATCCGCTCGCCCTTTCTCGGCGGCGGCTTCGGTTCGAAGGCCATACTCAACGGGCCGCAGCTTCTGACGATCCTCGCCGCGCGGATGCTCAAGCGTCCGGTCAAGCTGGCGCTGGCGCGAAACCAGATGTTCGGACCCGTTGGACATCGCGGGGCGACCTGGCAGACGTTGCGCATCGGCACGGACAGCAAAGGGCATCTCACCGCGCTTTATCATCACGCGCTTGCCGAGACTTCCGTTTTCGACGATTTCATCGAGGCGGCCGGCAATGTGTCGTTGCCGCTCTATTCGGCTTCCGCCATCCTTGTCGAACACGAAGGCCTGCGGCTCAACGTGGGGACGCCCGGTCCAATGCGCGCGCCGGGCGCGGCGTCCGGATCGGCGGTACTCGAGGCGGCGATGGACGAGGCCGCAGAGGCCTGCGGCATGGATCCGCTCGAATTCCGTCTCGCCAACTATGCCGAGACGGAGCCGGGCACCGGCCGGCCCTTTTCGTCAAAGGCGCTGCGCGAATGCTATGCGGAAGGAGCCAAACGCTTCGGCTGGTCCGGCCGGCCGCTCGAACCGCGCCGCATGCGCGACGAGAACGGTTTCCTCGTCGGCTGGGGCATGGGCACCGCCTTCTTCCACTGCCCGCACTTCCCGGCCGAGGCACGCGCCACCTTGCGCGCCGACGGCACGGCGCTCGTGGAGACCGCCGGGGCGGATATGGGGCAGGGAGCATGGACGGCGCTCGCCCAGATCGGCGCTGAAGCGCTCGGTCTCGATCCCGACCGGGTCGAGATCCATTCCGGCCTCTCCAGCCTGCCGGACGGCGGCGTGGCAGGTGGATCGGCCCACACCGCAAGTGCCGGGCTGGCGCTCCACAATGCCGGCGAGGACGCGATCGCAAAACTTGCGGAACTCGCCACCGCCGACCACGCATCGCCGCTCTTCGGCGCCGGCAATATCGGTGTGGTGGCGCGGGGCGGTCGGCTTTACCGAGTGGACGACGAAGCGCGCGGCGAAAGCTATGCCGATATCCTGAAACGTGCAGGGCGCCGCGAAGTGGTCGGCACGGCCAAGACGGCACGCGATCCGGCCGTCGCCACGGACTATGCGATGTTCTCGCATGGCGCCGTCTTCGCCGAGGTGAAGGTCGATCCCGAACTCGGTCAGGTGCGGGTGTCGCGGCTGGTCGGGGCCTTCGCGGCCGGTCGGATCATCAACCCCCGGCTGGTGCGCAGCCAGTATTACGGCGGCATGATCTGGGGCATATCGTTCGCGCTGCACGAGGAGGCGGTCACCGACAAAAGGACCGGTCGCATCATGAATGCCGACCTTGCCGGCTATCACGTGCCGGTCAACGCGGACGTGCCCTCGGTCGAGGCGATCCTGATCCCGGAGGATGACGCGCACGTCAATCCGCTTGGCATCAAGGGGGTGGGAGAGATCGCCATCACCGGCACGGTGGGTGCGATCACCAATGCGGTCTGGCATGCGACAGGCGTGCGCGTCCGCCGCTTTCCGATCCATATCGAGGATCTGCTCGTCGGTTGAACGGGCGAGGGCCTTGCCCCTGCTCGATCATACGCCGGTGACCAGCTTCGCCATGACCACGATGATGGCCACCTGCATGACGCCCTGGCTCGCCACGACATAGTAGAAGCGGCTCATCATGCGGCCGATCTTCGGGCCGTCTGGCTGCGGCTTCTGCAACTCGAAGCAGACGCGCAGGCTCGTCGGCAGGAGATAGCCAAGCCCCTGGATCGTCATCAGCGTGACCAGCACCAGCGCTGCGGCGATCCAGCCGAATTGGGGCCAGGGCAGTTCTGTGAAGCCGAGCTCGACGGCGAGGAACCAGCCCGCCGTCCCGGCGATGACCGAGAGCGTCGGCATGAGGAACAGCGTCACCGGCGTAAGCCGCGTGATGATTTCCTTGCGAACCGGGACGGCGACGCTTCGGATGATCGGGCCGATGACGAAGCCCATGAACAGGTCGATACCGGTCCATAGCACCCCGCTCATGACATGGACCCAGTTGAGGAACCAGATATTGCCGTAGACGATAGCGGCGATCATCACCAGAAGTGCGGCCGCCACATACCATAGGTAATGCCACCGGATCAGGCTTTGTTGTCCGCCCGGTATTCCTTCGATTGCCGCCATGATCCCGCCCCTTGCCGCCCAAAACGGGAGGGGAGGATACGCCCGCGCCTCCTTCCAGCCAATCCAAATCGACAGGACGGATGCCTGATCGGGTCCCGCCTCCTTTCGGGTGGCTGTGATCCATGTCGAAGCCGGCTTGCCGACGCGATAGTTTTGTATCAAACTATCTCGGCGGGCGAGGAGCGATCCTTGCCGGATCGTTATCGGGAGGAACAGATGACGTCGATGAAAGGACTGGGGACAAAAGGTCTGGGGCGGCGTGCCGTCCTCAAGGGCATGGCGGCCGCCGGTGCCGCCGGCGCGGTAAGCTTCGGCGGGTTGCGGCCGGCTTTTTCCGCGCCGAAGACCATCAAGATCGGACTGGTGATGCCGAAGACGGGCCCGCTCGCGTTCTTCTGCGAGCATATCCCCTTCGTGCTCGAACAGGTGAAGAAGGCAACCGGTGGAAACCTCGAAGTCGGCGGAACGCAGCATCCGCTGGAGATCGTGATCCGCGACAGCCAGTCGAACCCCAACCGGGCCGCGGAGGTGACGCAGGACCTGATCCTCAACGAGGGCGTCAATCTCATCGCCACCTTCGCAACGCCGGAAACGGTCAACCCGGTTTCCGACCAGTGCGAACTGAACGGCGTTCCCTGCGTGTCGAACGACGCGCCGCTCGAACCCTATTTCTTCGGCCGTCACGGCGACCCGAAGAAGGGGTTCGAGTGGACCTATCACTTCTTCTTCAGTGGCGAAGAACTGGTCAACTGCCTGGTTCCCTTCTGGAACCGGCTCGATACCAACAAGAAGATCGGCGGGCTGTGGCCGAACGACGGCGACGGCATCGCGCAGTCGAAGGGCTTCCCGCCGGTGATGGAGAAGGCCGGCTACACCGTCACCGATCCGGGCCGCTTCGACATGCCGGCCAGCAACTACAATGCCCAGATCGGCGCCTTCAAGGCAGCCGGCTGCGATATCGTCTCGGGCGTGGTGCCGCCGCCGGAGATGACCACCTTCTGGAACGGCTGCGCCCAGCAGGGCTACAAGCCGAAGGCCGTCTATATGGGCAAGGCGCTCGAATTTCCGGCGGGAATAGCGCCGCTCGGCGCGCGCGCCGAGGGCCTTACGACGGAGGTGTGGTGGTCGCCCTTCCATCCCTACTCCTCGTCCATGAACGGGCAGACCTCGAAGGAACTCGCCGATGCTTACGAGGCCGAGAGCGGGCGCCAATGGTCGCAGCCGCTCGGTTTCCGGCATTCGCTCTTCGAGGTTGCGCTCGACACGCTGAAGCGCGCCCAGGACCTCGACAGTCCCGAATCCATTCGCGACGCGTTGAAGGCGACGAAGTTAAAGACGATCGTCGGGCCGATCGATTTCACCACGGGCCCGCTTCCCAACTGCTCGCTGACACCGCTCGTCATGGCGCAATGGCGCAAGGGGAAGAAATACCCCTTCGACATCGTCATCGTCGACAATTCGAAATTCCCGGAGATTCCCGTCGGCGGCAAGCCGGAGCCGATACCCTACGCATAGAGCGGCGCAGCACCGCCACAGGAAGCCAAAAGCCACCGCTGGAACCGGACGGAATGCTGGAACTGATCGGTCTGTCCCTTCAATTCGGTGCGCTCAGGGTGCTCGACGGGCTCGACCTTACCGTCGAGCGCGGCGAGGTGCTCGGCGTGCTCGGGCCGAACGGCGCTGGCAAGACGACGCTCTTCAACGTCATCGTCGGCGTGCACAGGCCGAACGCCGGGCGCGTCCTCTTCGAGGGACGCGACCTCGGCGCGATGCGCATGTGGCACCGCTGCCGGGCCGGTATCGGCCGCACCTTCCAGGTGCCGCGGCCCTTCTCCGATATGACGGTCTTCGACAATGTACTGACATCGGCCGTGCATGGCGGCCGCCTTTCGCTCGCCGAGGGACGCCGGCAGGCGGAGGAAGCGCTTGTCGGCGCAGGGCTTTCGCACCGCATCGGCCAGCGCGCCGGCGACCTACCTCTGCTCGATCTGAAGCGGCTGGAACTTGCCAAGGCGATCGCCTGCCGCCCGCGCCTTCTCCTGCTCGACGAGATCGCCGGAGGGCTGACCGACCGGGAATGCGAAGTGCTGCTTGCCATCTTGCGGTCGCTCGGCGAGCGCGGCATCACCATCGTGTGGATCGAGCACGTCGTGCGGGCGCTGCGTGGGGTGGCCAGCCGGCTTGCCGTGCTGCATGGCGGCAGGATCATCGCGACCGGAGCGCCGGACGATGTCCTTGCCGACCCGCGCGTGCACGAGGTCTATCTCGGGAACGCGGTGGCATGAACGGCACGCCGCTCCTGTCTGTCGAGGCCCTCTCGGTCTTCTATGGGCACTTCCGCGCGCTGAGCGATATCGACCTTTCCGTCGGGGCTGGCGAGATCGTCTCGATCATCGGCGCCAACGGAGCGGGCAAGTCGTCGCTGATGAAGGCGATCGTCGGCCAGGCCGACCGGATCGAGGGGCGTATCCGGCTCGAGGGCGCCGATCTCTCGGGCCGCAATACGGCGGAGATTGCCAAGGCCGGCGTCGCGCTCGTGCCGGAAGGGAGACGGCTTTTCTCCTCGTTGACGGTCGAGGAGAATCTGCGGATCGGACGGGAAGTCGGGCGCGAAGGCGATATCGGCTTCGCGGATGTCTATCGCATGTTCCCGGTATTGAAGGAGCGGCGGCGCCAGTTAGCGCGGCAGCTTTCGGGCGGCCAGCAACAGATGGTCGCCGTCGGCCGCGCACTGCTCGCCAACCCGAAGCTGTTGCTTTGCGACGAGATCAGCCTCGGCCTCGCTCCGGTCATCATCGGCGACCTCTACGAGATGCTGCCGAAAATCCGCGAGCGCGGCATCGGTATCCTCGTGGTCGAGCAGGACATCAGCCGCTCGCTCGCTGTCGCCGACCGCTTCTATTGCCTGCTGGAAGGCCGCGTAAACTTGAGCGGCCGGCCGGCGGAAACCAGCCGCGATGTCGTTGCCAGCCACTATTTCGGGGAGTAGCGCAATGCTGGGTGGCTGGCTCAATCAGATCGTGCAGGGCGTACTCCTCGGTGGGCTCTACGCAACCTTCGCCATGGGCCTGTCGCTGTCGGTCGGCATCATGCGCTTCGTCAACATCGCTCATGGCGACTTGATCGTGCTCGTCTCCTTCCTCATCCTGACGCTCACGACGACGCTCGGGCTTTCTCCACTTCTCGCGGTGCTCGTCACCTTGCCGATCACCTTTTTGGGCGGCTACCTGCTGCAGCGGCTTCTCCTGCAGCGCGTGCTCGGCAAGGGCGTGCTGCCGATCATCCTCGTCACCTTCGGTCTTTCGATCATCATCCAGAACGGGCTTCTGGGAACTTTCGGCGCGGACACGCGCAAGGTAGCCGGCGGTTCTTTCGAGACGGCGACGCTGGTGCTCGGCGGCGGCATCAATGTCGGGCTCCTGCCGCTGGCGATCTTTCTTTCGGCGATCGCCATGGTGATCGTTCTCGACTTCGTACTCTACCGGACGCGGCTCGGCGCCCGCATCCGCGCCGTCTCCGACGATGTGGCCGCAGCCGATCTGGTCGGACTACCGTCCGCGCGCATCTACGCCACCGCAATGGGGATCGTCGGCGTCACCATCGCGATATCGGCGGGCTTCATGTCCATCTGGACGAATTTCGACCCGACCAGCGGACCGAGCCGGCTACTGGTCGCATTCGAGGCGGTGGTGCTTGGCGGGCTCGGCAGCCTGTGGGGCACGCTTGTCGGCGGCATCATCATCGGCGTCGCGCAGGCGATCGGCGCGCAGGTCGACGCCGCGTGGCAACTGCTCGCCGGGCACCTCGTCTTCCTCGCCATCTTCATGCTCAGGCCCGAGGGCCTGTTCCCGAAATATTGAGGGCGGGTGGGATGAAGACATCCGCAGGAACATATGCGATCTGGGGCGGACGCCTCGCCATATTTGCAGGGGCGGCAGTCCTCGCCGTCGCGCCGCTGGTCTTCCGCGTCACCGATGTCGCGCTCCTGACCGAATTCCTGTCGCTGTTGACGATCGCCATCATGTGGAACCTCGTCGCCGGCTATGCCGATATCGTCTCTGTCGGCCAGCACGCCTTTGTCGGCGTCGGCGCCTATGCCTTTTTCGGCTTCGCGGTCATCGCGCATGTCAACCCGTTCCTGGCCATTGCCCTGGCGGCGCTGGTGGCGTTCCTGTTTGCAATCCCGGTGATGGCGATCATCTTCCGCTTGCGCGCCGCCTATCTTGCCGTCGGAAGCTGGGTGGTCGCGGAGACGCTGATGCTGGCGGCGGGGAAGCTCTCCGCCTTCGGCGGCGGGTCGGGGGTGAGTATGCCGGTATCGGTCGTGCGCGTCTTCGGCGTGCACCCGGCGGAGCGCTATGCGACGATCTACTGGATCGCCTTCGCGGTCGCCGCGCTTGCGCTCGCCTCGACCTGGCTTCTCATGCGCTCGCGCATCGGGCTAGGGCTCACCGCTATTCGCGACGACGAAGAGGGTGCCGGCGTCGTCGGCGTCAATCTTTCCGGCCTGCGCATCCTCTGCTTCCTCTGGGCGGCGCCGTTTCTCGGTCTCGCTGGCGCCGTTATCACGCTTCAGAAATTGAGGGTGGCGCCGCCTGCCTCCTTCTCCATCATCGACTGGACGGTCTATGTGATCTTCATCGTGGTGATCGGCGGCATCGGCAGCTTCGAGGGGCCGATTATCGGCACCGTCATCTTCTTCCTGATCCGCTCTTATCTGAGCGAGATCGGCGTCTGGCACTTCATCATTCTCGGCGTGCTGTCGATCGCTGTCGTGCTGGTCGAGCCGCGCGGCCTGTGGGGGCTGGTCCGGCGCTTCCTGCCGGGGGACGTGATCCCGATCACACGGCGTCCACCGGCGCCGGTTGCCCGACAGGCGGAGAGTGTCCCGCACGCGTAATCATCGAGGAGAAGAGAGATGCCCGAAAAAGCCACAAACGAATTCTGGCGCGACCTCAAGCCGATCACGACCGTCTTCCAGCCGAACGCGCTGCCGGAAATCTACACCGCCAACGCGGCGACCGAGGACGAGCGCTACTATGTGCCGTTCACCGAGACGGTTTCGTCGCGGCCGCTCTGGATTTCGCCCAGCCAGAACAAATGGTGTGACATATTGATGGCGAAGAAAGCGGGGCTGGTGAACCGCCACTACCATCCGCATCAGGTGTTTGCCTACACGATCTCCGGCAAATGGGGCTATCTGGAGCACGATTGGACCGCGACCGCGGGCGACTTCGTCTACGAGACGCCGGGCGAAGGGCATACGCTGGTCGCCTATGAGCATGACGAGCCGATGAGGACGATTTTCGTCGTGGAAGGCCCGCTGATCTGGCTCGACGACAAGGGCGAGGCGGACGGCTATTTCGACGTCCACATGTACATCGCCATGTGCAAGGCACATTACGAGAAGGTCGGGCTAGGCGCCGGTTTGATCGACGCGATCTTGCGGTAGTCGTTCCTGGCCTTCAGGCGCTCATGCCGCCGTCGACCATCAGCGTCGTGCCGGTGGTGAAACTCGACTGGTCCGAGGCGAGATAGAGGGCGGAGCGCGCGATCTCCTCCGGTTCGGCGTGGCGGCCGAGCGGGATGATCTCGTTGAAGAATTGCGTGCCGTCGCGGCCGATGATGCTCGAAAGATCGGCCTCGACCGCTCCCTGGAAGGAATTCGCCACTGGCCCCGGATTGAGCGTGTTCACGCGGATGCGGCGCGGCGCAAGTTCTTTGGCGAGGCAGCGCATCAGCCCGACCTGCGCGTGCTTGGCGGTGATGTAACCATAGACGCCGGGATCGCCGCGCGTGCCGGCGACGCTCGACATGATGATAATGCTGCCGCCGTCCGCCATCTTCGGCACTGCGGCCTGGGCGAGCAGGAAGGCGCCCTTGACGTGGACACGGTAGACCGCGTCGAAGACCTCTTCGGGATACTCCCCGATCGGCGCGACGGTGCCGAAATTTCCCGCATTGCTGACGACCACGTCGAGCCGGCCGAAGGCCGCGATAGCTGTCTCGATCATCCGCTCGGCGTCTTCGGCGCGAGTGACGTCGCCGGCGACAGTCGCCGTTTGTTTGTTCCCGATCCCCTCACGGGCGTTGGCCAGCGCGCTTTCGTCCAAGTCCGACAGGACGAGCTTCGCGCCTTCATCGGCGAAGAGTTTTGCGACGGCGCGGCCGAGGCTGCCGGCGCCGCCGGTGATGAGACAGACCTTGCCCTGCAAAGCGCCCATTGAACGGTGTCCTCCCTGTTCGAATTTGAGATCGATACCCTCTCGACGCGTGCGGATGAAAGAGGCATTCTTTGTCCATGACGTTTCGGGTTCCCGCCCGGGCGCCTTCGTTGACCGGAACCGAGGAGCAAGGTCATGCGAAATATCCATTCTGCCGTCCTGACCATCCCGTCTTTCCCAACCATCGGTATGGCCGCGATCCTGACCGGGCTTCGGCGCGTGACGTGGGAGGATCTGTTCCGTCAATTCACGGGCCGGCGCATCATTGTGGGGATGGGCGTGCTGCTCCTGATCCTTTTTTCGTTCGGTTGGGCAACGCGCCACGATCCGTCGGAAAAGCCCTATCTCGGTGTTCTCGGCGGCGGCTTCATCTACAATTACCGAGAAGGCGAGGAGTTCTACGGCCTCACCACCATGGTCCAGAAACCGCTCGCCGAAGGCTCTATCATCGAGGTCGAGTTCGAGAATCCGGTCGGCGGGAAGCCGTTCATCGTCTCCGAGCGGGTAAGCGCGCGGACGAACCGCTACGCCTTCCACTCGCCGGACGTCCATGGCGTCGTCGCGAACAAGCCCTATCACGTGGTGATCCGCATCTATGACCGGGAAAGAAAGAAACTGATCTGGTCGACCACCCGCGACTACAAGAGCGATCTCGATGACAGCGTCGTGCCGAAGAAGCCGGTGGTCATCGGGCCCGGTTATACGCCCAACCCCGACCTCTGATCCGGCGTCGGCCATTGATCGAGAGCCGATAGCGTTCTAGGCAGGCGTCTCCGGCCGACGACGGCACGCGGAGGAGTTTGTCGCATGTATCTCGGACTCGATCTCGGCACCTCGGGCGTCAAGGCGCTGCTCATCGACGAAAGGCAGGCGATCGTCGGTTCGGCCCACGGCGAACTGGACGTATCGCGTCCGCATTCGGGCTGGTCGGAGCAGGATTCGGCCGACTGGATACGCGCCACGGAAGAAGCAGTCGGAGCGCTCAAGCAAGCGCATCCGAAGGCGCTAGCCGCCGTGAAAGGGATCGGCCTTTCGGGTCAGATGCACGGCGCGACGCTGCTCGACGCCTCCGACGCGGTCCTGAGGCCGTGCATCCTGTGGAACGATACGAGGAGCTTTGCCGAGGCGGCGGCGCTCGACGCCGATCCGCGCTTCCGCGCCGTTACCGGCAACATCGTGTTCCCCGGCTTCACCGCGCCGAAGCTCGTGTGGGTCAAAAACAACGAGCCTGAAATCTTTGCGAAAGTGAGGAAGGTGCTTTTGCCGAAGGACTATCTGCGCCTCTGGCTGACCGGCGAGCACATCTCGGAAATGTCCGACGCGAGCGGCACCGCATGGCTGGATGTCTCCGCTCGGCACTGGTCGGACGAACTGCTCGCGGCGACGGGGATGGACGAAAGCCAAATGCCTTCGCTCGTGGAAGGCACAGAAAGGGCCGGCATGCTGAAACCGGAACTGGCGGCCCGATGGGGGATCGGCGGACCGGCGGTCGTCGCCGGCGGGGCAGGGGACAACGCCGCGTCGGCTTGTGGCATGGGGACGATCGGTGAGGGGCACGCCTTCGTCTCGATCGGCACGTCGGGCGTGCTCTTCGCGGCCAACGCGGCCTATCTGCCTAACCCGGAAAGCGCGGTTCACACGTTCTGCCACGCGCTGCCGCGGACATGGCACCAGATGGGTGTCATCCTGTCGGCGACCGACTCGCTCAATTGGTTGTCCGACGTCACCGGCCGCTCGGCAGCGGAACTGACCGGCGAACTCGGTGAGGCGTTGAAGGCGCCAGGCGGCGTCACCTTCCTGCCTTACCTTTCGGGAGAGCGTACACCCTACAACGATGCGGCTATCCGCGGCGCCTTCGCAGGGCTCGGACATGAATCCGGCCGAACGGTACTGACGCAGGCTGTACTCGAGGGCGTGGCGTTCGCCTTCCGCGACTGTCTCGAAGCGCTCAGGAAGGCCGGCACGACGCTCGACCGTGTCACCGCGATCGGCGGTGGTTCGCGCTCGGCCTACTGGCTGAAGTCGATCGCCACGGCGCTCGGTCTGCCGGTCGACATCCCGGCCGAAGGCGATTTCGGCGCCGCCTTCGGGGCGGCGCGGCTCGGCCTGATCGCCGCCGAGAGCGCCGATCCCGTCGCCATCTGCACGCCGCCCGCGATCTCCCATTCGGTCGATCCCGATGGGGCGCTGACGGATGCGTATGAAGAGGCCTACCAGCGCTACCGGGCGCTTTATCCTGCCGTGAAGAAAGCAACCGCCGGATAAGACGGGTATGCGAGGCGCGGTTGCGTCTCAGTTTGCCGGCACGCCGTCCTTCCAGCTTGCCCAGTCGCTGACGATGGCGTGGGTGAGGCGGGAACCGACGAGATAGGCGTTCTCGACGGAGGGTATGAAGCCGCCCGACTGGGCGTGCAGCGACTGGTCGGGCGTCTGGCCCGGATATTCCTGGTCGAAATTCGATGCCGTGCGCAGCAGCGCCACCCGTTTCATATCGATGCGGCCCATATCGGCGCCGCGGCTCAACGCGGTGAGGGTGGCGTTGTCCTCCTGCTGGGTGGTGCAGTAATTGGCGGCGCCGTCGGTCATCAGCTTAGCCCAGTCGTTCATCGCCTTGCTCGTCAGCGAGCCGTGCCACCACGTATCGGCCGAGATGGTGTCGCAGATCGATATCGCCGGCGGCTGGTTTGCCGGCGCGTTCGGGTAGTGCGCCCGGTATTCCTTCGCCTTGTCGCCGTCCTCCAGCTTCACGTCCTTCGAGAGATCGTAGGCGCGCTGCGTCAGCTTCTCGTTCAGGTGGAAGACTTCGGTGCCGTAGTCAGGCTTCGGCTTGTCCTTCGGCGTGGGACTGAAGATGCCGAGCCGACCGGTGCTCCACTCCTTCGGGATCTGGCGGGGGTCGATGTACCATTGCAAGCCACCGTCGATGGCATAGCGCGCCCAGTGCGCGGAGCCAAGCGTGCCGTCGGCCGGATCGACGCCGGCGATGCCTGCGATCAGGATATAGGAGTGCGACAGATCCAACCGGTCGGAATGGACCAGCGCCGATATGGAACTTGCGGCATTCGCGTAGCCCATCGACGTGGTCACGAGACACAGGCCCTCCTCGTTGCAGAGCAGGTCGGGGAAGGCCTTTGAAAGACCGGGGATCTGGATCCTCGTGGTGAGCTTCTCGTTTTCTATCCAGCGCTGCGCCTCGCCCGGCGTATCGCCCGGCACTTCAAACATCGTGACGACGAGGACTTTAGGCGTGATCGCCGCCCCCTTCTCCTGCGCGGCGGCGGGAACGACCACCGGCAGGCAAGTTGCAACGACACAGGCGGCGGTGAAAAGCTTCAATTCGGTGATCCTTTTGATGTCGGGCGCGAGAAATGCCGTCTTACTGTACTGTTTCTCCCAACCGTATCAGATGTTTACGGTCGTGTTGCAAGCCTCGTCGGGACCCGACGCCCTTATCCCGCGAACCGGACCATCATCTTGCGGCCGGCGGCTTTCCACAATCGTCTTTTTGAGGTTTTCCGCATGTCGTTCACGCGGGCGGTGCGGCGAATGGCGCGCTTTTCGCGGGAACGACGAGCGGCGTTTCGCGTTTCTCTGGCATTGAACAAGGAGAACGATAATGAAGAGCATATTGATCGCTGCGATGATCGCAATCGGCGGTGTTGCCGCCGCCGGCGTGCCGGCCCAGGCGGCCAGCGTCGTTATCCGGACGGACAATGGCTGGCACCACGATCGTCGTCATAACGATCACCGTCACTGGCGGCGTCATCATGAACGCCACTGCTGGGTGAAGGTGCGCCGCTCCTGGCACCATGGCGAGCGGGTTATTCGTCGCGTGCGTGTCTGCGAATAAACTTCTGTCAAGCCGAGGCGCCGGAGATAAAGCTCCGGCGCCTTTTTCGCCCCATCTTTCTCTCAAAGCCACCGAAAGCGTTCGGGCCGGTTTCCCTGCTTGAAACCGCGCGTCCGGCCCAATAGTGTCGCGCCGCATCGCTGCTGCCGAACCGCGGCGGCATGATGAAGCCCCATAATCGAGAGGGAAGAGGCATGAGCAGCGGCTTTTTCGGCGACATCAAACCGATTAGATACGAGGGGCCGGAAAGCGAGAACCCGCTGGCCTATCGGCACTACGATGCCGACGAGATCGTCATGGGCAAGCGCATGGCGGACCATCTGCGCTTCGCTGTTGCCTACTGGCATTCCTTTACCTGGCCGGGCGGCGATCCCTTCGGCGGCCAGACCTTCGAGCGGCCATGGTTCGCCAGGCCGGGCGAGGTCGAGACGATGGAGCATGCGAAGCTCAAGGCGGACGCTGCCTTCGAGATGTTCTCGCTTTTGGGCACGCCCTATTTCTGCTTCCATGACGCCGATGTGCGTCCGGAGGGAACGACCTTTGCGGAAAGCGCTTCGCGCCTCGACGAGATAGCCGATGTGTTCGAGGCGAAGATGAAGGAAACCGGTGTCAAGCTTCTGTGGGGCACGGCGAACCTGTTCTCCCACCGCCGCTTCATGGCGGGTGCCGCAACCAATCCCGATCCTGACGTCTTCGCCTATGCCGCGGCGACAGTGAAGAAATGTATCGATGTCACCAAGCGCCTGAAAGGCGAGAACTATGTACTTTGGGGCGGGCGCGAGGGTTACGAGACGCTGCTCAATACCGATATCGGCCGCGAGACGGGACAGGCCGGGCGCTTCCTCTCCATGGTCGTCGACTACAAGCACCGCATCGGCTTCAAGGGCACGATCCTGATCGAGCCGAAACCGCAGGAGCCGACCAAGCATCAGTACGATTACGATGTCGCGACCGTCTACGGTTTCCTCAAGCGCTTTGGGCTGGAAAACGAGGTCAAGGTCAATATCGAGCAGGGCCACGCCATCCTTGCCGGCCACACCTTCGAGCACGAACTGGCGCTGGCCGCGGCGCTCGGCATATTCGGCTCCATCGACATGAACCGCAACGACTACCAGTCGGGCTGGGACACAGACCAGTTCCCCAACAATGTGCCGGAGATGGCGCTCGCCTATTATCAGGTCCTGCACGCCGGCGGCTTCAAGACCGGCGGCACGAATTTCGACGCCAAGCTCAGGCGTCAGTCGCTCGATCCGCAGGACCTGCTGATCGCGCATATCGGCGGCATGGATTGCTGCGCGCGAGGCTTGAAGGCGGCTGCGCGAATGATCGAGGACAAGGCGCTCTCCGGCCCGCTCGAGAAGCGCTATGCAGGGTGGAAATCGACTGAGGCGCAGGCGATCCTGTCGGGCAAGCGGACATTGGAAGAGGTCGCCGAACGCGTCGTGAGGGAAAAGATCGAACCTCAGCCGAAATCCGGCCGCCAGGAGCATCTGGAGAATATCGTCAACCGGTATGTGTGAGCGCAGTATCCCTTAGGATTTTTCGCTTAACGACCGGAGACGATCCCGATGCCTCGCCTTTCCTCTAACTCCGATTTGTCGTCCTCTGTCCGCGCACCGTCCTATGATCGCTCGGTGCCCGCTGGCATCGTGCATCTCGGCACAGGCGCGTTCCATCGCGCGCATCAGGCTGTCTATACGGACGATGCGCTAGCGAAATCAGATGGCGGCTGGATGATCACCGGCGTCAGCCTCCGCTCGCCCGATGTGGCGAACCAGCTCAACCCGCAGGACGGGCTCTATACGCTTTTGACGCGCGGACCGGCAGGTGTCGAGGCGCGGGTTATCGGCAGTATACGCCATGTGCTCGTCGCGCCGGAAGAGCCGCAAAAAGTGCTCGATGCACTGGCGGCGCCGGAGACGAAGATCGTCAGCCTCACCATCACCGAGAAGGGCTACGGACTCGATCCGAAGACAGGCGGGCTCGACCGGGCGCACCCGGCGGTCGCCGCCGACCTTGCCGACCCGCGCCGTCCGCAGGGAGCGGTCGGTTCCATTGTCGAGGCGCTACGCCTCCGGCATGAAGCGGGGCTCTCCGGCGTTACCGTTCTTTGCTGCGACAACCTTCCTTCCAACGGCAAGGTGGTTGCGCGGCTGGTCAGGGAATTCGCTGCGGAAGCCGCGCCAGACCTCTTGCCGTTCATCGAGGCGAACGTTTCCTTTCCCTCGACCATGGTCGATCGCATCACGCCCGCCGCCATCCAAAAGACCTTCGCGGATGTCCGGGCGCTGACCGGCTTCGACGATCAGGGCGTGGTCGAGACCGAGCCATTCTCGCAATGGATCATCGAAGACGATTTCGTCGCGGGACGGCCGGACTGGGAGGCGGGAGGTGCGCTCTTCGTCGCCGATGTCGCGCCTTACGAGAAGATGAAGCTCCGCATGCTGAACGGCGCGCACTCCATGCTTGCCTATTCGGGCTTCCTCGCCGGCCGCCGCTATGTGCGCGACGTGATGGGCGACCCGGCGCTTGCCGCTCTGGTGGCGCGGCATATGAAGGCGGCCGCCGCAACGCTCGATCCGGTGCCCGGCGTCGATCTCGGCCAGTACGCGGCGGATTTGCAGGAGCGCTTCCGCAATCCGGCCATCGCGCACGAGACCTATCAGATCGCCATGGACGGCACGCAGAAATTGCCGCAGCGCCTGCTCGAACCGGCAATCGTGGCGCTGGAGCGGGGGCAGGGAATCGACGCCTTCGCCTTCGCTGTCGCAGCGTGGATGCGTTACGCGCTCGGTAGGGAGGAAGGCGGTGAGTCCTATGCCCTGCGCGACCCGCGTGAAAAGGAAATTGCCGCGATGCTGGAAAGAGCCGGCAAGGATGCCGGTGCAATGGCCGACGCCCTTTTGGCTCTGCCGGGGCTGTTTCCAGCTGTGCTCGGCGGCAACCGGATCTGGACGGATGGGGTGAAACGCAGGCTTGCCCTCATGATGGACAAGGGAATGCGGGCAGCGATCGAGGAAGAAGCACGAAGTTTGCTCTCCCGCGAAGGGAAAGCCGTCGCGGGAAGCCGCTACTGCACGAGAAAATAATCCTCGATCTTCGCCGCGGCCTCTTTCAATCTCGGCAGAATCTCGCGCTTCATCTCGGCGACTGAAAAGCGGGCGGTCTGGGTGGAGACGTTGAGCGCCGCAACCGTCCCGCCGGTCCCGTCATGGATGGGTACGGCGATGGAGCGAAGGCCGAGTTCCAGTTCTTCGTCAGCGACGGCGAAACCATCACGGCGGACCTTTTCGATCGCCTCACGAAGCGCCGTCGGATCGGTAATCGTCTTCGGCGTGTTGGGCTTCAGAACCGCCTTCTTCAGGAAGGTAGCAAGTTGCTCGTCATCGAGGCCCGAAAGCAGGATCTTGCCCATCGAAGTGCAATAGGCAGGCAGCCGCGTGCCGACATGCAGCGTTACCGAAAGAATGGCGCGGCTCGGCGCCCGCGCAACATAGACGACGTCCTCGCCGGCGAGGATCGCGGCCGAACAGGACTCGTTGAAGGTCGCGGAAAGCTCGCGCATGAACGGCTCCGCGAAGGTCCACAGCGGCGTACCCTGCAGCCATGTGCGTGCCAGTGCGAGCAGTTTGGAGGACAGTTGAAAGCGGCGGCCGTTCTGCGTCGCATGGCCTGCGGCCACCAGGGTCAACAGCAGACGCCTTGCGCCGGCCCGCGTTAGGCCGGCTTTCCGGGCCATTTCCGTCAGCGTCAGGCCGGACGGATGCGCGGCCAGGATTTCCATCACCGCGAGGCCCTTCGCGAGCGAACCGACTTGGTCGCGCTTCGGATCGGCGCGTGCGATTGACTCGGTTCCCGTCTTCATCTAGAAAATATTGCATATAAAACATTTGTTCACAATACGAACTTCTGTCAGCGGAATCGACGATGAACAAGGTCTCTCCCGGTATCGAGGCGGCGATTGCCGATATTCAGGACGGATCGTCGGTCATGATCGGGGGGTTTGGCGGCGCCGGCGCGCCGATCGAGCTTATCGGCGCGCTGATCGAGCGCTACAGGGCGACCGGATCGCCCGGATCGCTGACGGTGATCAACAACAATGCCGGTAACGGCGCCGTCGGCATCGCCGCGATGATCTATGCCGGCATGGTCGCCAAGATGGTGTGCTCCTTCCCGCGCTCGTCGGATCCGAAGGCCTTCACCGAGCGCTACCTCGCCGGCAGGATCGAACTGGAACTGGTCCCGCAGGGGACGCTGGCAGAGCGCATCCGCGCGGCCGGAGCCGGCATTCCCGCCTTCTACACTCCGACGAGTTATGGCACCCAGCTTGCCGAGGGCAAGCCGGTCGCCGAGTTCGAGGGGCGACATTACGTGCAGGAGCGCTGGCTGAAGGCGGACGTGGCGCTGATCAAGGCGGAGATTGCCGACCGTAACGGAAACCTTACCTACAAGAAGGCCGCGCGAAATTTCGCGCCGCTGATGGCGATGGCGGCGGCCACAACGATCGTCCAAGCGCGGCGGATCGTCGAACCTGGCGATATCGATCCCGAACATGTCGTCACGCCGGGCATATTCGTCGACCGGATCGTCGAGATCGCGGACGCCAGACAGGAAGAAGTCCTGCTGCGCGAGGGAGCGAAGCAATGACCGCCAAGCTGACCAATGCGCAGATCGCGTGGCGCGCCGCGCAGGACATCCCCGACGGGGCCTATGTAAATCTCGGCATCGGCTTCCCCGAGATGGTGGCCAAGTTCAAGCCTAAAGGTCGCGAGGTCATCTATCATACGGAGAACGGCATCCTTGGCTTCGGCGAGGCGCCGCCCGCGGGCGAGGAAGACTGGGACCTGATCAATGCCGGCAAGAAGCCGGTCACGCTGAAACCGGGCGCATCGTTCTTCCATCATGCGGACTCGTTTGCGATGGTACGCGGCGGGCATCTCGATGTTGCGATCCTGGGTGCCTACGAGGTCGCGGAAAACGGCGATCTTGCCAATTGGAGCACGGGTCCTGGCTCGGTGCCGGCGGTCGGCGGGGCGATGGACCTGGTCCATGGTGCAAGGCGTGTCGCAGTCATCACCGACCATGTCACCAAGGACGGCAGGCCGAAGCTCGTCAGGAAATGCAGCCTGCCGCTGACCGGCGTCGGCTGCGTGACTACGGTCTATACCAGCTTGGCGGTGGTCGATATCGTGAATGCGCGGTTCGTGCTCCGTGAAAAGCTGCCGGGCATGGGGCTCGACGAACTGCAGGGCTTGACGGGGGCGACGCTGACGGTCGATGGCGACGTCAAGGATTTGATCGTGCCGGAGGTTTGAGATGGCCGAAGCTTTTATCTGTGACTACATCCGCACTCCGATCGGCCGCTTCGCTGGCTCGCTTGCCGCCGTCCGCGCCGACGATCTCGGAGCGATCCCGCTGCGCGCGCTGATGGAGCGCAACAAGGGCGTCGACTGGGAAGCGGTGGACGATCTCCTCTATGGCTGCGCCAACCAGGCCGGCGAGGACAACCGCAACGTCGCGCGCATGGCGCTGCTTCTCGCCGGCATGCCGAAGGAAATGCCGGCCGCGACCATCAATCGGCTGTGCGGTTCGGGCATGGACGCCACCATTTCCGCCGCTCGCGCCATCAAGGCCGGCGAGGCTGAAATCATCGTCGCCGGCGGCGTTGAATCCATGAGCCGCGCGCCCTTCGTCATGCCGAAGGCGGACACGGCCTTTTCGCGGCATGCGGAAATCTATGACACCACCATCGGCTGGCGCTTCGTCAACCCGCTGATGAAGAAGCAGTACGGCATCGATTCCATGCCGGAGACCGGCGAAAACGTCGCCGAGCAGTTCCAGATCAGCCGCAAGGACCAGGATGCGTTCGCTGTGCGCAGCCAGGAGAAGGCGGTCGCCGCCCAAGGCAACGGACGGCTGGCGAAGGAGATCGTCCAGGTGACCATCCCGCAGCGCAAGGGCGATCCGATCGTGGTCGACAAGGACGAGCACCCGCGCGCCGGCACCACGCTGGAGGTGCTGGCGAAGCTGCCGACGCCGTTCCGCGAGGGCGGCACGGTGACGGCCGGCAATGCGTCGGGCGTGAACGATGGTGCCGCGGCGCTGATCGTCGCTTCGGAAGCGGCGATCGAAAAGTACGATTTGAAACCGATCGCGCGCATTCTCGGCGGTGCGGCGGCCGGCGTCGAGCCGCGCATCATGGGCTTCGGCCCGGCTCCGGCGACGAAGAAGCTCTGCGAACGGCTTGGCCTGAAGCCCTCCGATTTCGACGTGATCGAACTCAACGAGGCGTTCGCCTCGCAGGGCATCGCGGTGCTGCGCGACCTCGGCATTCCGGAAGATGCGGAATTCGTCAACCCGAATGGCGGCGCTATTGCGCTCGGCCATCCGCTCGGCATGTCAGGCGCGCGCATCGCCGGAACGGCAGCGCTGGAACTGAACGAGCGGCGGGGCACGCTCGCGCTGGCGACCATGTGCATCGGCGTCGGCCAGGGCATCGCGGTGGCGCTGGAGAGGGTGTGAGTTCCGAGTAAGCAGCGGATGCAGGTCAGGCCTTTGCCGCTTTATTCGGCTGTCCAATCGTCGATTTCCAACCCCGGCACATGTCGAAACGCCCGGTCGTTTGTGACCAGCGTCGCGCCGGCTTCAAGCGCGTGGGCGGCTATCAGCATGTCGAGGGGCTGGAGGGATTTCCCAGACTGTTCCATTTGCGCGCGAAGGGTCGCGTAAGTGACGCCGCTCTTTGATGTCCAATCCAGAATTCGGATTTCGGCCAATAGCGGGAGTACAGTGTCCCTCAGCCTCGTTTTTTCCGGCCGGCGCTCGAGCCCAAACAGAATTTCGCCGTAGACTATTGCTGATGTGTAAACGCGGTCGAGCGATGTCTCGACAAACCGCTTATCCGCCCCTTTCGATCGGTTCAACGCAAGAATGCTTATCGTGTTCGTGTCAAGCAGGAAGCGCGGACTCATGCAAAGGGATCACGATCATGCGGACGCCTGTCACGCCATGGGAACCCTTCCGGAATATCTTCCGGACGCAGCTTATCCCTGGCCTCGAAGAACTTCTGTAGATTACCGGTACGTCGATAGACCGGCGCGATGATCACTTCACCCGGATTAGGCCCAGGGCGGAATTCGACCTCTGTTCCTTCGAAGCGAAACTCGGCTGGAATCCTTACCGCCTGGCTACGTCCATTCTTGAACAGCTTACCGACGGCAGCAGGTTTTGGAATGCGAGGCGTTTCGTTCATGCTTGCCTCCTGCAATGGTCTATACCATGGTATATATCATCGCGAGATTATATCCGCAACTTGGTTTGAGCTACGCTCTCCGCATCCGGACGGGCGCCTTGTCGAAGGCGCGGCTGAAAGCCCGGCTGAAGGCGGCGGCGGAGGAGAAGCCGGTACGCGCGGCAATGTCGGCCATCGGTATCCTTGTGTCGAGCACGAGCCTGCGTGCCGCGCCGAGCCGCAACCTGAGATAATAGGCGCCGGGAGTCTCTCCGATCGATCTGCGGAAAATCGTCTCCAGCGAACGTGCCGTGACGCCGGTCCGCCGGGCGATGGCGGAAATGGTGAGCGGGTGATCGATATACGTTTCCATCAGGCGGATCGCCTGCGCCAGACGTGGATCGTAGCCGTCGAGGCGGCCGAGCGACACCAGCGGCTGGGCGTCCGACGAGGCATGCGCCTGATCGTAGATAAAGACGCTTGCCACGTCGAGCGCCACCGCCATGCCGAGCCGGCTGCGGACGAGGTGCAGCATCAAGTCGAAGGTCGGTGAGGCGCCGCCGGTGGTGAAGGCCGGGCCGTCGATCACATAGCGGTCAGGCCGGATGTCGCTTTCGGGGAAGGCGGCGGCGAAGTCCTCCATGTCTTCCCAATGGGTAGTGGCGGCCCTGCCTTCCAGCAGGCCGGCGCGGGCGATCAGCCAGGCACCCGCTTCGACACCGCCATAGGCGCGTGCCGACCTTGCCGTCCGCCTGATCCGCGAGAGGAGGGCGGGGGTCGCCTGTTCGCGATTGCCGAAGCCGGCGATGACGACGAGAACATTGGTCCTTATCCCCGGATCGAGCGGGCCGGAGACGGCAACCGGCATCCCGCAGCTCGTAAGTGGTGACTTACCGTCCGCCGAGACGATCTTCCATTCAAAAACATTTCGCCCGCTGATACGGTTGGCGGCGCGCAGCGGGTCGATCGCGGATGCCACGCACATGATCGACGCGCCCGAGAGCACGAGGAAGGTCAGCACGAGTGTATCGCGTTCCGGGCGGAAGATGGATGTTTCGTTTTTCATCAACCCCGATGCGTAATTCGCAAAGCAATTCGCCGCAAGGGAGGCGATGATCGGAGCGCCATTTCAGGAGGAAGCCGATGCCGCTCGCCATGAACCGTGAGGTGTTCATCACCTGTGCCGTCACCGGATCGGGCGGCACGCAGGATCGCAGCCCGCACGTGCCGCGCTCGCCCCAACAGATCGCGGAGAGCGCCATCGCGGCGGCAAAGGCCGGCGCGGCGGTCGTCCACTGCCATGTACGCGATCCCGAGACCGGCAAACCCCGCCGCGACGTTTCGCTCTATCGCGAGGTGACCGAGCGTATCCGCGCGGCAAACGTCGATGTCGTGCTCAACCTCACGGCCGGCATGGGCGGAGATATGGTGTTCGGTCCGACGGAGAGCCCGCTGCCGCTTCGAGAAGCGGGGACCGATATGGCCGGTGCCGCCGAGCGCGTCGAGCATGTGCGCCAGTGTCTGCCGGAAATCTGCACGCTCGATTGCGGTACGATGAACTTCGCCGAGGCCGACTATGTGATGACCAACACGCCCGGCATGCTGCGCGCCATGGGCTCCATGATGACTGAACTCGGCGTCAAGCCGGAAATCGAAGCCTTCGACACCGGGCACCTCTGGTTCGCGAGGCAGCTTGTCGAGGAGAAGGTGCTGAAACCGGATGCGCTGGTGCAGCTTTGCATGGGGGTTCCCTGGGGCGCGCCGGACGACCTCAACACCTTCATGGCGATGGTCAACAACGTACCGAAGGAATGGACCTTCTCCGCCTTCTCGCTCGGCCGCAGCCAGATGGCCTATGTTGCGGCCGCCGTGCTTGCCGGCGGCAATGTGCGCGTTGGGCTGGAGGACAATCTGTGGCTCGACAAGGGCGTGCTCGCCACCAACGCGCAGCTTGTCGAGCGTGCCGTGACAATCATCGAGAATCTCGGAGCGCGGGTCATCGGGCCGGGGGAAGTGCGCAAGAAGCTTGGACTCACCAAACGCGCGCCGCTGGCGAAGGCGGCTTAGGGAGCGAAATATGGCGATTAGCAAGGCAGCCTGCATCGGCGGAGGCGTCATTGGCGCGGGATGGGTGGCGCGGCTCGTGCTGAACGGCGTCGATGTCTCGATCTTCGATCCGGACCCCGAAGCATCCCGCAAGGTCGGCGAGGTGATGAAGAACGCACGCCGCGCTTATAAGGCGATGGCGACCGGCGGTCTCCCGAAGGAAGGCAAGATCACCTATGCGAAGTCGATCGCGGAGGCCGTCGCAGGCGCCGACTTCATCCAGGAAAGCGTGCCGGAACGGCTGGACCTCAAGCACAAGGTGCTCGCCGAGATCGACCTACATGCAGCACCCGACGCGATTGTCGGGTCCTCCACCTCAGGCATCCTGCCCTCCGACATGCAGACTGCGATGAAGCGTGGCGACCGGCTCGTCGTCGCGCATCCCTATAACCCCGTCTATCTCCTGCCGCTGGTCGAGATTGTCGGCGGCAAGGATACGTCAAAGACGGCAATCGAGAAGGCGAAGGCGCTTTACGCCTCGATCGGCATGAAGCCGGTCGTCATCCGTAAGGAGATCGAGGCCTTTGTCGGCGACCGGCTGCTCGAGGCCGCGTGGCGTGAATCGCTCTGGCTCATCAAGGACGGTATCTGCACCGTCGAGGAACTCGACGACATCATGCGCTATGGCTTTGGTCTCAGATGGGCGCAGATGGGCATGTTCCAGGTCTATCGCGTCGCCGGCGGCGAGGCCGGCATGCGCCACTTCATGGCGCAGTTCGGACCCTGCCTGTCATGGCCGTGGACGAAGCTGATGGACGTGCCGGAGTTCAACGACGAGCTGGTCGATTTGATCGCCACGCAGTCCGACGATCAGTCGGGCCAGTGGCCGATCCGCGAGCTGGAAAAAATCCGTGATGAAAATCTCGTCGCGATCATGGAGGCGCTGTCCAGGACCAATAAAGGCAAGGGCTGGGGTGCCGGCGCGCTGCACAGGGACTATGTGAAGAAGCTCGGCAAGGTGGCCGCGAAAAAGCAGATCTCGAAGGCGGCTGCGAAAGCCAAGGCTGAAAAGCCGAGGAAGAAAAAAAAGAAGGACTAGGGCTGTGATATTTTGGGTGCGTCCTTCGAGGCTCGCTCCGCTCGCACCTCAGGATGAGGGAGGGCGGTGTAAGCATCGACTTCGGCGAGGCCGGCGCGTAGGCACGGGACACCGGCGAGTGTCGGCAACAAACGTCCTCATCCTGAGGTGCGAGCGGAGCGAGCCTCGAAGGACGCACAATCGAATTGCGGTGCACCCATGAATTTTGGCCTCACCGAAGAGCAGCAGCTTATCGTCGACACGACGCGCGCCTTTGTCGAAAACGAGCTTTATCCGCATGAACGCGAGGTCGAGCGCACCGGCCATCTGAGGCCCGAACTCATCAGGGAATTGCAGGCGAAGGCGATTGCCGCCGGGCTTTATGCCGCCAATATGCCGGCCGAGGTCGGTGGGGCCGGGCTCGATACGTTGACCTGGCTGCTTTACGAAAAGGAGCTTGGCCGCGCCAACTATGCGCTGCACTGGACCTGCGTCGCGCGGCCCTCGAACATCCTGCTCGCCGGTACGGAGGAACAGAAGGAAAAATATCTCTATCCCTGCATCCGCGGCGAGAAATGGGACTGCCTCGCCATGACCGAGCCTGGCGCCGGCTCCGATCTGCGCGGTATGAAGGCCACGGCAGTGCAGGATGGGGCGGACTGGGTGCTGAACGGCACCAAGCATTTCATCAGCCACGCCGATCTCGCCGATTTCGCCATTGTCTTCATGGCCTCGGGCGAAGAGGACAGACCCAATACCCATGGGGGCGCCAAGCGAAAGAAGATCACCGCCTTCTTCGTCGACAAGGGCGCGCCGGGGTTCACCGTGCGCGAGGGCTACCGCAACGTATCGCATCGCGGCTACACCAACTCGATCCTCGAATTCGACGATTGCCGGTTACCGGCAAGCCAGGTGCTGGGCGAGGTGCATTGCGGCTTCGAGGTCGCCAATTCGTGGCTCGGCGCGACTAGGCTGCAAGTGGCTGCGACCTGTCTTGGACGGGCGGAGCGCGCGCTCGGCCACGCGATCGGCTACGCCGCCGAGCGCCAGCAATTCGGCCAGAAGATCGGCAAGTTCCAGGGAGTCTCCTTCAAACTTGCCGACATGGCGACGGAACTGAAGGCAGCCGAACTGATGGTGCTGGAGGCCGGCTGGAAATACGATGCCGGCACGGTGACGGACCAGGACATGGCCATGGCGAAACTCAAGGCGACCGAAATGCTCGCCTTCGTCGCCGACGAGGCCATCCAGATCCATGGCGGCATGGGTCTGATGGACGATCTGCCACTGGAGCGCATCTGGCGCGACGCGCGCGTCGAGCGCATCTGGGAAGGCACCAGCGAGATCCAACGACACATCATCAGCCGGGCGCTTTTGAGGGCGGTTGGGGGATGAGTGGACGCCTCGACCGCCTGCTGCGTCCGAAATCTATCACCGTGGTCGGCGGTGGGGCGTTCGCGACGAATGTCGTCGAGCAATGCGTGAAGATGGGATATGCCGGCGATCTGTGGCCGGTGCACCCGACGAAAGAAACTGTGGCCGGCGTGAAAGCCTACCGCTCGGTCGAAGAACTGCCCAGTGCGCCGGATGCCGTCTTTATTGGCGTTAACCGTCATATCACATTGGAAATTGTAGGCTCGTTACGGAAGCGAAACGCCGGTGGAGCGGTCTGCTTCGCCGCCGGCTTCCTCGAAGCCAAAGGTGACGACGCCGAGGGGGCGTCCCTGCAAGCGGCCCTTGTCGAGGTAGCGGGCGAAATGCCGATCATCGGGCCGAACTGCTACGGCCTCATCAACTATGCCGACGGCGCGCTTCTGTGGCCCGACCAGCATGGCGGTCGTCGGCTGGAGCCCGGCCAACGCGGTGTTGCCATCATCACTCAGTCCTCGAACATCGCCTGCAACCTCACCATGCAGAAGCGCGGCCTGCCGATCGCCTATCTGATGACGGCCGGCAACCAGGCGCAGACGGGCCTGTCGGAAATGGCGCTCGGGCTGATCGAGGACGATCGCGTCTCGGCGCTCGGGCTGCACATCGAAGGGTTCGATTCCGTTTCCGGCTTCGAACGGTTGGCGGCGCGGGGGCGCGAATTGAAGAAGCCGATCGTTGCCATGAAGGTCGGCCGCTCGGAACAGGCGCGCGCCGCGACGATCTCGCATACGGCTTCGCTCGCAGGCTCCGATGCCGCTTCCAACGCTTTCCTGAAGCGGCTCGGCATCGCCCGGGTCGATACGATCCCGTCCTTCCTGGAGACGCTGAAGCTCTTGCACACAGTCGGCCCGTTAGCCGGCTATACGCTTTCCTCGATGAGCTGTTCCGGCGGCGAAGCGTCGGTGATGGCCGATAGCGTGGAGGGACGCAGCCTCAGTTTCCCGGTTTTGACGGCGGAACATCGGGCGCGTGTGAAGGAGACACTGGGGCCTCTTGTGGCGGTGGCCAATCCGCTCGACTACAACACTTTCATCTGGAACAACGAACCGGCGCTGGCCTCGACTTTTTCGGCCTTCGTTTCAGGCGATATCGACCTCAACATGCTGGTGCTCGACTTCCCGCGCTCGGACCGCTGCTCGGACTCCGACTGGTGGCCGACCGTGCGCGCTTTCGAGGCGGCGTTGAAGGTGAACAACGCCAGGGGCGCCATCGTCGCGTCGATGGGCGAGAATCTGCCGGAGGACTATGCTGCCGATCTGATCGGCCGAGGCATCGTCCCGTTCATGGGCATTGCCGAGGCGATGGACGCGGCGGAGGCGGCAGCATTTATCGGTGAGCGGTGGAAGCATCCTTCCTCGCCCCCCATTGGTGAGAGAATGGTTTCGCGTGAAGGCACCCCCACTCCTAACCCCTCCCCACAAGGGGGAGGAGAACTTTGCGCCAGCGCTATATGGCAGCGAACTTTAACGGTTTCGGCTCCGCAAGCGGTGACAGCGTCTCCCTCCCCCTTGTGGGGAGGGATTAAGGGTGGGGGTAAGGAGCCGTCCGAATACCGCCGGCGGGAAGAAAGGAGCCAGCCCTCCGAGGCCGACGCCAAATCCTTACTGGCGGAATATGGTCTCCCTATTCCTCTGGGACGACAAGTATCGACGCTGGACGAGGCGGCTGCGATCGCCGGTGGACTTGGCTTTCCCGTGGCGCTGAAGGCACTTGGCGTGGCGCATAAATCCGAGCGGGGGGCGGTACGCCTCAATCTGGCGAGCGCCGTTGAGGTGGAAGCGGCGGCGGGCGATCTCCTGCCTTTGGGCTCGGGCCTCTATGTCGAGAAAATGGTAATGGGCGGCGTTGTCGAACTGATCGTCGGCATCACGCGTGATGCGCTGTTCGGACCGGTGATGACGATCGGTTCCGGCGGCGTGCTGGTGGAACTGTTGCAGGATTCGGCCACGCTGCTGCTGCCGGCCGGCCGCGACGATGTAGAGGCGGCACTGCGCGGCCTGAAGCTTTTTCCGCTGCTCGACGGCTATCGCGGGCGGCCAAAGGCGGATCTCTCTGCCGCCATCGACGCGATTCTCGGCGTCGCCTCTTTCGCACTGGAGAACGCCCAGGCGATCGATGAACTCGATATCAACCCGCTGATCGTTTGCCGGCAAGGAGAGGGCGCGTGGATCGCCGACGCGCTGTTTGTTCCTGCGGCAACGGTGGATGCAAGGGAACCAGCCTATGCCTGAAATCGTCACTACGCGCCGCGAAGGTCCCATCCTCGAAGTCACGCTCGACCGCCCGAAGGCGAACGCCATTGATCTGGTAACTTCGCGACTGATGGGCGAGACCTTCCGCGCCTTCCGTGATGATCCGGAACTGCGGGTGGCGATCGTCCAGACGGCTGGCGAAAAGTTCTTTTCCGCTGGCTGGGACCTGAAGGCTGCGGCCGGTGGGGATGCCGTGGACGGCGACTACGGCGTCGGCGGCTTTGCGGGCCTGCAGGAGCTCCGCGACATGAACAAGCCGGTGATCGCATGCGTCAACGGCATGGCGGTCGGGGGCGGCTTCGAATTGGCGCTTTCCTGCGACCTGATCTACGCGGCCGAGCATTCGCGTTTCGCGCTACCGGAGATCCGCGCCGGCACACTCGCCGACGCGGCGACCGTGAAGCTGCCGAAGCGTATTCCCTACCATGTCGCCATGGACCTGCTCCTGACCGGCCGCTGGATGGATGCCGCCGAAGCGCAGCGTTGGGGGCTGGTCAACGAGGTGTTGCCCAAGGAGAAGCTGGAGGATCGCGTGTGGGAGGTCGCGCGGATGCTCGCCGGCGGGCCGCCGCTCGTCTTCGCGGCAATCAAGGAAGTGGCGCGCGAGGCCGAGGCCATGACCTTCCAGGACGCCATGAATCGGATCACCAAGCGCAAGTTCCGCACGGTGGACGAACTCTATGCCTCGGAGGATAATCAGGAAGGTTTCCGCGCCTTCGCGGAGAAACGCGACCCGGTCTGGAAGGGGCGGTAGTGGCACCCGATTATTCGAAGCTCCTCGACAAGGAGGTTTGGGCGTTCATCGAACGTTCCAACGGCCACTATCCGCCGGGCAAGGTGGACTATACGATTGAAGAACGCCGGGCGATCTACGACCGCATGTGCAGAGAATTCTTTGCCGGCTATCCAAAGGGCGTTACCGCGGAGGCTGGAGCGATTGCAGAGGAAAGTCACGACATCCCGATCCGTACCTATCGCAACGAGGAAGCGGACGACGCGGCGCTCGTCCTCTATTTCCACGGCGGCGGCTTTATGCTTGGCGGGCTGGAAAGCCACGACGATGTTTGCGCCGAACTATGCAAGCGCACGGGCTACGAAATCGTAGCAGTGGACTACCGGTTAGCGCCGGAACATCCGCATCCGGCAGCCTTCGACGATGCACTCGCGGCGTTCGATTGGGCGATCGCGACGACCGGACGCAACATCGTGCTGTGCGGAGATTCAGCCGGCGCCAATTTGGCCGCTGGCGTCAGCCATGCGACGCGCGGGCACCGCCGCCGCCCGGCCGGGCAGGTGCTGATTTATCCGACGCTTGGCGGTGACCATACCAAGGGCTCCTACGTTATGCATGCCGAAGCGCCGATGCTGACGGTGCGCGACATGGCCTTCTACGACGAGGTACGTACCGGCGGCGTCGATGTTTCCGCCGATATCACTTTCGCTCCGCTGAAGGACGCTGTTTTCGCCAATCTGCCGCCGACGGTAATCGTCTCGGCCGAATGCGATCCGCTGTCCTCGGACGGGCAAGCCTATTGCGAGCGCATGACGGCCGATGGCGGACGCTGCGTCTGGTTCAACGAGAAAGGGCTCGTGCACGGCTATCTGAGGGCACGGCACAATGTCGGCCGCGCACGCACCAGCTTCACCCGGATTGCCGAGGCGGTGAAGGTGCTCGGCAAGGGCAAGTGGATCTATTGAGGTTCGTTATTCCGGCTTCGCCAGTGCCCTCATGATCTCGGCTGCGGCGAGCGCGGCGATGACCGAGGGGCGCTTGTCGCGCAGCGCGCTGCCGCCGATCGGCGAGACGAGGCGGGCGAATTCCTCTTCCGTACCGCCGGCCGTTTTCAGGTACCAGCTTTTGCAGGTCGCCTTCTTGGTCTTCGAGCCGATCATGCCGATATAGGCGGCGTCCGGCCTTTTCAGCGCCTCACCGACGATGAGGAAGTCGAGCGCATGGTCGTGGGTCAGGACGACGAAGGCGGAGCCGGCGGGTGCCGCACGGACGGCTTCCTCCGGCATCGGCGTCAGCCTGGTCGTCACCGCCTCCGGCATGCCCTCGAGCGCGTCGGCGCGGGTCTCCACGACGGTCACTTTTAGCGGCAGAAGCGACAGGGCGGAGGCCAGCGCGTGGCCGACATGGCCGCCGCCGAAGAGATAGACATGAGGGTAGGCGCCATCCTCGGCGGCGGCGGTTGCGGTCAGTTCATCGCGCAGGCCGGAATCGACATGGCGGATGCTGAGTTCCACGTGGCCGCCGCAGCACTGGCCTATCTCTGGGCCGAGCGGAATGTTGAGCGAGACGCCGGATGCGCCGTCTTCGCCCGCCGGTGATCTGGAGACGATCGCTTCCCGCGCCTTGGCGATCGCCATGAATTCGAGCTGGCCGCCGCCGATCGTGCCGAAGGTGGCTTCAGGCGAAACCAGCATCCATGCGCCCTTTTCGCGCGGCGTCGATCCCTTGGCCTCCGCGACCTTTATCAGTGCCGCGACGGGCGAATTGTCCAGGAAGTTCTCGACGCCTTTTTTCGTGCTGGCCATGTTCGCCCGCTCCGCGTGCCACGGAGCGATCAGTGCTCCACCGGTGTCTTCTTCAACTGCCCGATTGTCGTCAAAATACGTTCCGGCGTCGCCGGCGCGTCGAGGCGCGGGCAGACCTTGTGATCGGCGACCGAGGCGACGGCGTCGGAAAGCGCGTGCAGCACCGACATCGCCAGCATGAAGGGCGGCTCGCCCACGGCCTTGGAGCGGTGGACGGTCGGCTCGCCGGCCTCCGGCCAGTCCGCGAGCGTGACGTTGAATATCTTCGGCCGATCCGAGGCGAGCGGTATCTTGTAGGTCGAGGGCGCATGGGTCCTCAGCCTGCCCTTCTCGTCCCACCAAAGCTCTTCCGTGGTCAGCCAGCCCATGCCCTGGATGAAGCCGCCCTCGATCTGGCCAAGGTCGATGGCCGGGTTCAGCGAGCGGCCCGTCTCGTGCAATATGTCGGTGCGCTCGACCATGTATTCGCCGGTCAGTGTGTCGACCGACACTTCCGAGCAGGCCGCGCCATAGGCGAAATAGTAGAAGGGATGACCGGTGCCCTTGTCGCGGTCCCAGTGGATTTTCGGGGTCTTGTAGAAGCCGGCGGCGGAAAGCTGGACGCGCGCCTCATAGGCTTGCTTCACCAGTTCCGCAAAGGGGATTTCCGCGTTGCCGATGCGCACGCGGTTGGGCAGGAACACGATCTGGTCCTTCGCCACCCCATGCGTTTCGGAGGCGAAATCAATCAGGCGATCCTTGATCTGACGCGCCCCGTTCTGCGCCGCCATGCCGTTCAAATCGGAGCCCGAGGAGGCGGCGGTAGCCGAGGTGTTAGGTACCTTGCCTGTAGTCGTGGCGGTTATCTTCACCTGGTCGAGGTCGATCTGGAATTCTTCGGCGACCACCTGCGCCACCTTGACGTAGAGGCCCTGGCCCATCTCGGTGCCGCCATGGTTCAGATGCACCGAGCCATCCGTATAGACATGCACGAGCGCGCCGGCCTGGTTGAAATGGGTCGCCGTGAACGAGATGCCGAACTTGACCGGCGTCAGCGCGATGCCGCGCTTGATTATGTCGCTGTTGGCGTTGAAGGCGGCGATCTGGCGGCGGCGGCGCTGGTAGTCCGAGCTTTTTTCAAGCTCGTCCACGATGCGCCCGATGATATTGTCCTCCACCGTCTGGTGGTAGGGCGTGACGTTGCGCGTATCGGTGCCGTAGAAATTCTTCCGGCGGATTTCGAGCGGGTCCTTTTGAAGCGCGAACGCGATCTCGTCGATGATGCGCTCCGCGCCGACCATGCCCTGCGGGCCGCCGAAACCGCGGAAGGCGGTGTTGGAGACGGTGTTGGTATAAAGCGGCGCCGAGACGGCCTTCACCGCCGGATAGAAATAGGAATTGTCGCAATGGAACAGCGCGCGGTCCGTTACGGCTCCGGAAAGATCCGCTGAAAACCCGCATCGCGCCGCGTAGCGCAGTTCGACGCCCAGAATGTTGCCGTCGTCGTCGTAGCCGGCCTCGTAGTCGATCAGGAAATCGTGGCGCTTGCCGGTGGCGGTCATGTCGTCGTCGCGGTCGGGCCTGATCTTCACGGCCTTGCCGGTTCGCTTGGCGGCGATGGCGGCCAGAGCCGCGAACTGGTTGCCCTGCGTCTCCTTACCGCCGAAGCCACCGCCCATGCGGCGCACCTCGATGGTCACGGCATTACTGGGTATGCCGAGCGCATGCGCCACCATATGCTGCACCTCGCTCGGGTGCTGGGTGGAGGAATAGACGGTGACGTCGCGGTCCTCGCCGGGAATCGCGAGCGCGATCTGGCCTTCGAGGTAGAAATGATCCTGCCCGCCGACGCGCATCTGGCCCTTCACCTTGCGCGGCGATCCGGCGATCGCGGCGGCGGCATCGCCGCGTTTCAGCGTCAGCGGGTCGGTGACCAGCCTCAGCTTTTTCGGATCGGCCTCGGAAACGTCGGTGATGAAGGGCAGTTCGTGATATTCGACCTTAGCCAGCCGGCAGGCGCGCCGCGCCGCCTCGCGGGTCCTTGCGATGACGCAGAAGATCGGCTGGCCATAAAACTGGACCCTGCCTTCGGCCAGCACCGGTTCGTCGTGCCGCCCGGTCGGCGAGATGTCGTTTTCGCCTGGCACGTCGCTGCCGGTCAGCACGTCGACCACGCCCTGCGCGGCGCGCACGGCCGAAAGGTCCATCGAACGGATCGTGGCGTGGGTAGCCGTCGAAAGACCGAGACAGCCATGCAGCGTGCCGGCCGGTTCGGGCATGTCGTCGATATAGACGGCCGTGCCGGTGACGTGCTTGTGCGCGGAATCGTGCTGCTGCCTGGTGTGGACACCGCCGGCAATGGCGATCGACTTGAGGTCTGGTGCCGTGTGCTTGTTCATCATGCTGCCTCGTAGCGGCCGACCTGCACCGGCCCGGCATGGCCGGACGTCTCCAGGAAGAAGCGGATAAGCAGGTTCTTCGACGCCAGCATACGATATTCCGCCGATGCGCGCATGTCGGCGAGCGGCTTGAAATCCTTTTCATAGGCTTCGAGCGCCGCGTCGACAGTTTCGCGCGTCCATGGCTTGCCGGCAAGTGCGGTCTCGACCGCATGCGCGCGCTTCGGCGTCGCCGCCATGCCGCCATAGGCGATGCGGATGGCTGCGACCTTGCCGCTCGCACCGAGCGTGAGGTTGAAGGCGCCGAGCGTAGCGGTGATGTCTTCGTCGCGGCGCTTGGTGATCTTGTAGATCGCAAAGCGGCTGCCGGAAGTGGGCAGGGGAACGTGCACGGCTTCGACGAACTCGCCGGCCTGCCGGTCCTGCTTGCCGTAGTCGATGAAGAATTTTTCAAGCGGAATGGTGCGCCGCGCCTTGCCCTTGCGCAGCGTCAAGGTCGCGCCGAGCGCGATCAGGGGTGGCGGCGTGTCGCCGATCGGCGAGCCGTTGGCGATGTTGCCGCCGAGCGTGCCCATATTGCGCACCTGCTCGCCGCCGATGCGGTCGATGAGATCGGCAAGCGCCGGGACGCGACCGGCGAGCAGCTTGAACGCCTCCGTGTAGGAAACGCCCGCGCCGATGGTCAGGATACCGTCCTTCTCGGACGTGCGGCGAAGCTCGTCCAGATGGCCGATGAACACGACCGGCGCGATCTCGCGCATGAACTTCGTCACCCAAAGCCCGACATCGGTCGCACCGGCGACGATCCTCGCCTTCGGCTCCATGTCGAGAATGTCGGCCAGATCATCGACCGAGGCCGGCACGTAAAAACGTTTCGTATCCGTTTTGATCTCGACGCGGGCGCCGTCGCGCATGGATTTCAGCCGGCTGGTGATTTCGGCGCGTTCGGTGGCCAGCGGATCGTTTCGTGCATCCGCGTAGGAAGAAACCGCATGGGCGGCGCGCACGATCGGCTCGTAGCCGGTGCAGCGGCACAGATTACCCTGGAGAGCCTTTTCGATGCGCTGCTCGGACGGGTTCGGCTCCTGCATCCACAAAGCATAGAGCGACATGACGAAGCCCGGCGTGCAGAAGCCGCATTGCGAGCCGTGGAAGTCGACCAGCGCCTGCTGGACGGGGTGCAGCTTGTCCGAAGCCGGCGCGAGATGTTCGACGGTAACGACATGGGTGCCGTCGAGCGAACCCAGAAAGCGGATGCAGGAATTGACGCTCTCATAGACAAGGCCGTCCGGCGTCAGGCGGCCGACCAGCACCGTGCAGGCGCCGCAATCGCCTTCCGCGCAGCCTTCCTTGGTGCCGACGAGCGAGCGGCGAAGCCTGAGATAGTCGAGCAGCATCTCGTCGGGCGCGACTTCCGTGAGGCAGACATCCTCGCCGTTCAGGATGAAGCGGATTTCGGAACGGGTCTTCATCGTCAGCTCCCCCGATAGGTCGAATAGCCGAAGGGTGATAAAAGCAGCGGCACATGATAGTGGCCGGAGCCGGCCATGCCGAAGCGGATGGGTATCGTGTCGAGGAAGGGCGGCTCGGCAAGCGCCAGTCCGGTCTTCCGAAGATAGTTTCCGGCGGCAAAGACCAGCTCGTACTCACCGGCGCGAAATGCATCGCCTTCGAGAAGCGGCTTATCGCAGCGGCCGTCCGCATTGGTGACGGCGGACGCAAGCTCGGTGCGGCGCTCGCCTTCGATGCGGTAGAGCGTCACCGGCAGGCCCGCGGCGGGTTTGCCCAGCGCCGTATCGAGCACATGCGTGGTCAGCCTGCCCGCACCGGCATTCGCCATGGCCTTTCTTCTCCCATTAAGTCCAGCGGCTTTCTTGCCGTCGATTGTGGATCACGATAGGCCAATGCATAGACGCTGGCGAAGAGGGCGGCCACAAAAAGACTTTCAAATTTTTCGAGGGAATGAACCCGTTCTCCTTTCGATTATCGTGCAGGAAAGAGGTGAGGTGATGGCCGAACAGAAGAAAAGCGGCGGCCCGGCGCGCTATATGCGCGACATGCGCGGCTACGGGGCCAATCCGCCCGACGCCAAATGGCCGGGCGGCGCGCATATCGCCGTCCAGTTCGTGCTGAATTACGAGGAGGGTGGCGAGAACTGCGTGCTGCACGGCGATGCCGCCTCGGAGGCTTTCCTTTCGGAGATCGTCGGCGCGGCGCAATGGCCGGGCCAGCGCCACTGGAACATGGAATCCATCTACGAATATGGTGCCCGCGCCGCCTTCTGGCGATTGCACCGGCTGTTCACCGGGGCCGAGGTGCCGGTCACTGTCTATGGCGTCGCGACCGCGCTCGCGCGTTCGCCCAACCAGTTGGCGGCGATGCAGGAGGCCGGCTGGGAGATCGCCTCGCACGGCAATAAATGGGTCGAGTTCAAGGATGTGGCGCCGGAGGTGGAGCGCGCCGACATCGCCAGGGCGGTGCGGCTGCACACGGAAGTGACCGGCGAGCGGCCGCTCGGCTATTATTACGGCCGCTGCTCGGTGAACACGGTGCGGCTCGCCGCCGAAGAGGGCGGCTTCGAATATGTCTCCGACACCTATGACGACGACCTGCCCTACTGGCTCGACCATGACGGGCACGGAAATCCGATCCCGCCGCAGCTCGTCATCCCCTACACGCTCGACGCCAACGACATGCGGTTCGCCACGCCGCAGGGCTTCAATTCAGGCGACCAGTTTTTCAGCTACCTGAAGGACGCGTTCGACACGCTCTATGCCGAGGGCAAGGCCGGCCGGCCGAAGATGATGAATATCGGCCTGCACAACCGCCTGATCGGCAGGCCGGGGCGCGTGGCGGCGCTGAAGCGCTTCGTCGACTACGTCAAGGGCCACGACAAGGTGTGGCTGGCGCGGCGCATCGATATTGCCCGCCACTGGCACGAGCATCATCCCTATCAAGCGCCGAAGCTCAGGCCTTCGCGCATGGCGCTGCCGGAATTCGTCGAGCGGTTCGGCGGTATTTTCGAGCACTCGTCCTGGGTCGCCGAGCGCGCCTACCAGTTGGAACTCGGCTTCTCGCATGACAGCGCGGTTGGCCTCCACAACGCGCTCTGCCGCGTGTTCCGCGCCGCGAGCGATGAGGAGCGGCTTGGCGTGCTCACCGCGCACCCCGACCTTGCCGGCAAGCTGGCGCGAGCCAGGCGGCTAACGGAAGCATCGACCGGCGAGCAGGCCTCCGCCGGTCTCGACGCGCTGACCGACGAGGAGCGCCGGAAATTCACCGAGCTCAACGAGGCCTATGGCAAGAAGTTCGGCTTCCCCTTCATCATCGCGGTGCGCGGGCTGGCCAAGGCCGACATATTGGCAGCGTTCGAGACTCGGCTGGAGAACGATCGCGAGGAAGAATTCGCAACCGCCTGCCGGCAGGTCGAGCGCATCGCGCTTTTGAGATTGAAGGATTTGCTGCCCGTATGAGCGAACTTACCTGCAAGAGGGATATTGCATGACCGGCCGTTCCTACTACGCGCCCAGGGGCGGGCTGCCGCCGCAGACCCAGCTCCTGACCGACCGCGCCGTCTTCACCGAGGCCTATGCGGTGATCCCGAAGGGCACGATGCGCGACATCGTCACCAGCCCGCTGCCTTTCTGGGAGAAGACGCGGGCGTGGATCATCGCGCGGCCGCTTTCGGGCTTTGCCGAGACTTTCTCGCAATACATCATGGAAGTGGCGCCGGGCGGCGGCAGCGACAGGCCGGAACTCGATCCGGAAGCGGAAGGCGTATTCTTCGTGGTCGAGGGCGCGTTGACGGTTTCGGTCGGCGGCACGAAGCATGTGATGAAGCCCGGTGGTTATGCCTACCTGCCGCCGTCGAGCGGCTGGGCGGTGCGCAACGAAGGTGGGGCGCCCGCGCGCTTCCACTGGATCCGCAAGGCCTATGAGAAGGTCGAGGGCATCGACGCGCCGGAACCGATCTTCGCGAACGAGGCCGACATCGAACCTTCGCCTATGCCGGATACGGAGGGAAGGTGGGCGACGACGCGCTTCGTCGATCCGGCCGACATGCGTCACGACATGCACGTCACCATCGTCACGCTGAAGCCGGGCGCGGTGATCCCGTTCCCGGAAACGCATGTCATGGAGCACGGGCTCTACGTGCTGGAAGGCAAGGCGGTCTACCGGCTGAACCAGGATTGGGTAGAGGTCGAGGCCGGCGACTATATGTGGCTGCGCGCGTTTTGCCCGCAGGCTTGCTATGCCGGCGGACCAGGCGATTTCCGCTACCTCCTCTACAAGGACATGAACCGACACGCGAAGCTCAAGGGGGCAACGTGACCCGCATCGTCACCGCCGAACCGCTCACCCGCGAGGCTTTCGCCCCCTTCGGCGATGTCATCGAGATGGACGGCGCGGAACATTTTCCGATCAACGGCGGCAGGTGCGAGCGCTATCATGACCTCGCCAGGGTGGAGACGACCGGTCCGAACGCACGGGTGATCGTCAATCTCTTTCGCGGGCAGCCATACGCCACCCCGCTGAAAGTCGGCATGGTGGAGCGGCATCCTTTCGGCAGCCAGGCCTTCATCCCGCTCTCGCCTCGGCCCTTCCTTGTGGTGGTGTGTCCGGATGACGGCAATCGCCCCGGCGAGCCGCGTGCCTTCCTCACGCGGCCCGGGCAGGGTGTGAATTATCCACGCGGCCGCTGGCACGGCGTTTTGACGCCGCTCAACGAGCCTCAGGATTTCGTCGTGGTCGATCGCGGTGGCGACGGCTCGAATGTCGAGGAATTCTTCTTCGACGAGCCGTGGAAAGTACGTCTGCCATGAAAGGTAAGCGATGACTGACGTTTCTCTCATCGACCGGCTGCTGGACGTCATCGAGCACGACATCCTGCCGAAGACGGCCGCCGGCGTCGCCGAGGGCAACAAATTGTTCGGCGCCGCGATCCTGAGGAAGAAGGACCGCAAGCTGGTGCTCGCCGAAACCAACAACGAGACTGAAAACCCGCTCTGGCATGGCGAGGTTCATGCGCTGAAGCGTTTCTACGAGATGCCGAAGGCGTCGCGGCCGGAGACGAAGGACTGCATCTTCCTCGCCACGCACGAGCCCTGCTCGCTCTGCCTCTCTGCGATCACCTGGACCGGCTTCGACAATTTCTATTATCTCTTCAGCCACGAAGATTCGCGCGACAGCTTCGCCATCCCGCACGATCTGAAGATATTGAAGGAAGTCTTCACGCTCGATCCGGGCGGCTACAATGCCGAGAACGCCTACTGGAAGAGTTACGCGCTGCCGAAGCTGGTGAAGGCGATGCCGGAGCGGGAGCGCGCAAGGCTTGAAGCCCGCATCCGCGCCATTTCCGGGCGTTACGACGCGCTTTCCAGTGAGTATCAGGAAGGCAAGGCGGACAACGATATTCCGCTGAACTGACCGGCTGATTGATCAACGAGAGCGGCGGGAAGCCGTCTTGTAGATTTCAGCCTGCTCGCGCCTCCCGACCGTAATCACCAGCACGATGATTTCCTTCTCGATTACCTCGTAGACGAGGCGGTAGCCAACGCTGCGGAGCTTTATCTTGTAGCGATTGGTAGAGCCGTGGAGCCGAGCTGAGGGGGCATGCGGGTTTTCGCAGCGTTCCGCCAGCTTCTTGCGGAATTGCTCGCGTGTATTGGGATCGAGCTTCCTCCATTCCTTGAGCGCCGGCTCAAGGAATTCGAGTTCATAGCTCATCCAGTTTCACGCGGATACGCCGTTCTCCCTTCCGGGCATCGGCAATGGCGGTCAGTTCGATGTCTTCCAGTCGGTCGAGCATCGCCTCGAAGGCCTTGGCCGGCACGCAATAGAAAGCCGGTTCGTTGCGGTTGAGGATCGCCACCGGAAAACCTTCGCCGGCTGCGACGGTTCCCATGGGGTTTCTTTTCAACTCGGAAACGCTTGCGGTAGTTTCCGCAAGTATGGTGTTTGGCATGGTTCATCCTCGAATTAATCGCACCTTAAATAGCACTCTGAATAGGTCTCTTCAAGCTCGCGACATGAACCCTTCCGCTATCACCCGCTTGTGGAATCTTCGGAAGATATCAAAGTGTATTCGTAAAATGTAAAGCAGATTGCACCCCGAGTGGTGATAATGGGAGCGGTGAAGGCACGTGAAGCCGGTGGGGAGATCATGCTATCGCGTGAACGGGAATCCCGGCGCGATCGCGTGGCGCGCGGAAGGCGCTTCTCCTGTTGACCGCCGCTTGACCGCGGCGAAGAGGGGTCGCAGAGTAGGGCAAGGGAACGGCGCGCTTCAACGGTAAGCGTCACGCCATCTGGGAGGTGTATGAAAACCGACGGCTTGGTCCAGTCAGGGCGCATCATTTACGCCACCCCATGTCGCATTCAAGCTTGTTGGCGGGCTGGGATTCCCGTCAATATTGCGTCAACAAAGCAAACAAAAACGACAAATCCAGAGTGAGGAGCATCCATGTCCAGCGAACTTGAGTATCTCAGCCATCGTGTTGCGGCCGGCCGGCTGACCCGCCGCGATTTCCTTGGCCGCGCCGCCGCGCTCGGCGTCGCGGCGACTGTCGCAAACTCCATGCTGGCGAATGCCGTCATGGCGGCCGAACCGGTCAAGGGCGGCACGCTGAAGGCCGGCCTGCAAGGCGGCGAGTCAACCAATGTCCTCGATCCGGCGCTGAACCTCAGCCAGGTCAATTTCAGTTTCGGCAAGTGCTGGGGAGAATTGCTGGTCGAATTGAAGCCGGATGGCGGCCTCGAGCAGCGCATCGCCGAATCGATCGAATCGGCGCCGGACGCCAAGACCTGGACCATGAAGATCCGCAAGGGCATCGAGTTCCATAACGGCAAGACGGTTACCGCGGCCGACGTCGTCGCCACGCTCGAGCGCCACGGCGACAAGAAGTCGAAATCGGCGGCCCTCGGCATCCTGCAGGGCATCGACACGATGAAGGTGAACGGCGACGAGGTCGTCATCACCTTGAAGGACGCCAATGCCGACTTCCCCTACCTGATGGCGGACTATCACCTTGTCATCCAGCCGAACGGCGGCAAGGACGATCCGAATGCCGGCATCAGCGCCGGCCCCTACAAGGTCACCGCCAACGAGCCGGGCGTGCGCTACGGCGGCGAGAAGTTCAAGAATTACTGGCAGGGCGACAAGCTCGGCCATGCGGACCAGGTGGAGATCGTCGTTATCAACGATGCCACCGCGCGCACCGCCGCGCTGCAGAGCGGCCAAGTGCAGATGATCAACCGCGTCGAGCCGAAGATCGTCGATCTCGTCAAGCGCATTCCCGGCGTGACGATCCGCAACGTGGCGGGCAAGGGCTTTTATCCCTTCAACATGTTCTGCGACACCGCGCCCTTCGACAGCAACGATCTCAGGATGGCGCTGAAGCTCGCCATGGACCGCGACGAGATGCTGGAGAAGATCCTGCGCGGCTATGGTTCCGTCGGCAACGATTTCCCCATCAACGAGGCCTACCCGCTCTTCACCGCGCTCGAGCAGAGGAAGTTCGACCCCGAGAAAGCGGCGGAATATTACAAGAAGTCCGGCCATTCCGGCTCCATCCTCCTGCGCACCTCCGACGTCGCCTTCCCCGGCGCTGTCGATGCCGCCGCGCTCTACCAGCAGAGCTGCGCCAAGGCCGGCATCAAGATCGAGATCAAGCGCGAGCCGGGCGACGGCTATTGGTCTCAGGTGTGGAACAAGCAGCCCTTTTCGCTTTCCTATTGGGGCGGGCGCGCGACCCAGGACCAGATGTATTCGACGGCCTACATCTCCAGCGCGGACTGGAACGACACGCGCTGGAAGCGTCCGGAGTTCGACAAGATGGTCATCGCTGCGCGCGGCGAACTCGACCAGGAAAAGCGCAAGAAGATGTATGCCGACATGGGCATGATGATGCGCGACGAAGGCGGCCTGATCGTCCCCTTCTTCAACCAGTACATCGACGCCACCGGCAAGAATGTCGAGGGTTGGGTGAACAACCCGTCTCAGGAGATGTGCAACGGCTACGCGCTGTCCCTGTGCTGGGTCGCGGCCTAGACGGGCCGCGAACCCATGGGGGCATCCCTTGTCAAGCTCGTCGGTAAGCGGATCGGGCTGAGCATTATCTTGCTCTTCGCGGTCTCGGTGCTGATCTTCGTCGGCACCCAGATCCTGCCCGGCGACGTCGCCCAGTCGATCCTCGGCCAGGCGGCGACGCCGGAGGCGGTCGCCAATCTCAGGGCCCAACTCGGGCTCAACGATCCCGCCTATGTCCGCTATTTCCGGTGGCTTTTCGGTCTGCTGACCGGCGATCTGGGCAATGCGCTCTCGAGCGGGCTCCCGATCGGACCGGCGATCGCGGAACGGCTCTCCAACACGCTGTTCCTTGCCTTCTGGGCGGCGGCAGTGTCGGTGCCGCTGGCCATCCTCCTCGGGCTCATCGCGGTGCGCCACAGGAACGGCTTCGTCGACAAGCTGATTTCGGCATCCACTCTGGCGGCGGTCTCGCTGCCGGAGTTCTTCATCGGCTATCTCCTGATCTACTTCGTCGCGGTGAAGCTCGGCTGGTTCACGAGCGTCTCGACGGTCTTCGACGGCATGCCGTTCCTCAAACGCATGTCGGCGATCGCGCTGCCCGCCACGACGCTGACGCTGGTCGTGCTCGCCCAGATGATGCGCATGACGCGTGCGGCGATCCTGAACGTCATGCAATCGGCCTATGTGGAGACGGCGGAACTCAAGGGCCTGTCGCGGTCGGAGATTATCTGGCGGCACGCCTTTCCCAACGCAGTGGCGCCGATCATCAATGTCGTGATGCTGAACCTCGCCTATCTGGTCGTCGGCGTGGTCGTCATCGAAGTGATCTTCGTCTATCCCGGCATGGGGCAATATCTGGTGGATCACGTCGCCAAGCGCGACGTGCCGGTTGTCCAGGATTGCGGGCTTATCTTCGCCGCCGTCTATATCGGCCTCAACATGCTGGCGGATATATTCTCGATCCTGTCCAACCCGCGCCTCAGGCATCCGAAATAGGGGAACGGCGGATGCTGAACATAAAGCGAATCCCGATCAGCGCGCTCATCGGCATATTGGTGACGCTGCTGTTCGTGCTGGCAGCGATCTTCACGCCCTGGATCGCGCCATATTCGAACACGGAGATCGTCGGCGACGTTTGGGCGCCGGCTTCGGCCGCACACTGGCTTGGGACCGACAATCTCGGCCGCGACCTGCTGACCCGGCTGCTGTATGGCGCGCGCATCACGCTGTTCATTGCTTTCCTGGCGACGGCGCTGTCATTCACGCTCGGCGCCAGCCTTGGCTTTTCCGCGGCCGTGATCGGCGGCTGGTTCGACGAGTTGCTGTCGCGTTTCGTCGACCTCTTCATGTCGATCCCGACGCTGATCTTCGCGCTCGTCGTTCTCTCGGTGCTTCCGTCGACGACGCTGACGCTCATCCTCGTCATGGGTATCCTCGATTCCACCCGCGTCTTCCGGATTTCCCGCGCCGTCGCCGTCGATATCAACGTCATGGATTTCGTCGAGGCGGCCAAGTTGCGCGGCGAGGGCCGGCTGTGGATCATCTTCCGGGAAATCCTGCCCAATGCACTTTCGCCGTTGGTGGCGGAACTCGGGCTGCGTTTCATCTTCGCCATCCTGTTCCTGTCGGCTCTTTCCTTCCTCGGTCTCGGCGTACAGCCGCCGGAATCGGATTGGGGCGGCATGGTCAAGGACAACAAGGACGGCATCGTGTTCGGCATACCGGCGGCGCTTTTGCCGGCGGCGGCGATCTCCGTCCTCGCCATCTCGGTCAATCTTGTGGCGGACTGGATCCTCAACCGCACCACCGACCTCAAGGGAGGGCGCGGCAATGGCTAGGCAAGCGAAAAACGCGGCCGACCGAACGTCCGATACGCTCCTCGATATCCGCAATCTCAGGATCGAGGCGACGGTCTATCCGCCCGGCGAGGCCCCGAGGGACGTCGTCATCGTCGACGACGTCTCGGTGAAGCTGGAGCGTGGAAAAGTGCTCGGCCTCATTGGCGAATCCGGCGCCGGAAAATCCACCATCGGCCTTTCCTCCATGGGATACGGGCGGGGCGGCGTGCGCATTACCGGCGGCGAGGTGATCCTCAACGGCCGCGATATATTGAAGGGCGGGGAGAGGGGCTTCCGCAAGCTGCGCGGCAAGGAGGTCTGCTATGTCGCCCAGTCGGCGGCGGCGGCCTTCAACCCGGCGCACAAATTGATGCGGCAGGTGGTCGAAGCGTCGCTGAAGCACGGCGTCTCCTCCCGCGCGGAGGCGGAAAAGCGGGCGATCGCGCTCTTCAGGGAGGTCAGCCTGCCCGACCCCGAGCATATCGGGGAGCGTTATCCGCACCAGGTTTCGGGCGGTCAGTTGCAGCGCGTGATGACGGCGATGGCGCTCTGCTCCAAGCCGGACCTCATCGTCTTCGACGAGCCGACCACCGCGCTCGACGTGACGACGCAGATCGACGTTCTGGCAGCGATCAAAAAAGCCATTCGCGACACCGGCGTCGCGGCGCTCTACATCACCCACGACCTTGCGGTCGTGGCGCAGGTCGCTGACGACATCATGGTGCTGCGCCACGGCAAGAAGATCGAGAAGGGCGACACGCACCAGATCATCAAGGAGCCCAGGCAGGAATACACCAACGCGCTCGTTTCGGTGCATTCCATCCCGCATGAGGAAAAGAAGCCGGCCGGCGATCCGATCCTGTCGGTCAGGAACATCACCGCAGCCTACGGGGGCGGCAAGGTCAAGGTGTTGAAGGACGTCTCCGTCGATATCCATCCCGGCCAGACGCTTGCCGTCGTCGGCGAATCCGGTTCGGGCAAGTCGACGCTGGCGCGCGCGATTACCGGCCTCTTGCCGCCGATGCTGGGAAGCATCGAATTTTCCGGCCGTGTCCTGCCGCCCAGGCTCGCCAACCGTACCAAGAACGATTTGCGCGAATTGCAGATGATCTACCAGATGGCCGACGTGGCGATGAATCCGCGCCAGACCGTCGGTACGATCATCGGCCGGCCGATCGAGTTCTATTTCGGCAAGCGCGGGCGCGAGCGCGACCGGATGGTCGCCGAATTGCTGGACAAGATCGAGATGGGGACTGGCTTCGCCGACCGCTATCCGGCCGAGCTTTCGGGCGGGCAGAAGCAGCGCGTCTGCATCGCGCGCGCGCTCGCGGCGAAGCCCAGCCTTATCATCTGCGACGAGGTGACGAGCGCGCTCGATCCTCTGGTGGCCAACGGCATATTGAAGCTCCTGCTCAATCTCCAGAAGGAAGAAAAGGTCGCCTATCTCTTTATCACGCACGATCTGGCGACGGTGAAATCCATCGCGGATTCCATCGCCGTCATGTATCAGGGCTCGGTCGTGCGCTACGGCTCCAAGAGCGAGGTGCTCAAGCCACCCTTCGACGCCTATACCGACCTTTTGCTTTCCTCCGTGCCGGAGATGGAACTCGGCTGGCTGGAGAAGGCGATGGCCGGCCGGCGCATGGAGGCAGCGGGAAACTGAACGGCGCGAAGCCTACTTCCCGCCCAGCGCCTCGCGGATCATGCGTTGGCAGCGCTCGGCCATGAAATCGAGCAGGAGCCGCACCTTTGGGTCCTGGAATTTGCGGTGCGGGAAGACGGCGGCGAGTTGGATGGGAACCGGCGGCGTGTCGGGAAGGATCACCTTCAACCGGCCGTCGCGGATATAGGGTTCTACCTCGAAACGCGGCTTGTTGATAATGCCGTGGCCGGCGATCGCCCAGTTGGTCAACACGTCGCCGTCGTCGGAATCATACGGCCCCTTGACCTCCAATTTTTTCGGTCCCTCCGGCGTCGCCAGATACCACTGGAATTCGCGCGCGCCGGGATAGCGCAGGATCAGGCAGTCGTGCCGGTCGCTGACGAGATCCTGCGGCGCCTTCGGCTCACCGCGCCGATCGAGATAGGCCGGCGCGGCCACAAGCACGCGCTGGCATTCCATGATGCCGCGCATGCGCAGGCTGGAATCTTCCAATATGCCGAGATGGAAGGCGACGTCGATGCCCTCGCGCATCATGTCGACCTCGTGGTCGGAGAGCCTCAGCCGCACCTCGATGTCGGGATAGCGCTGATGGAATTCCGGGATGCCCGACGCGATCAGCCGGCGGCCGAGCCCGAGCGGCGCGGTGACGCGGATCGTCCCGCGCGGTTGGCCGGAAAGCGCGCTCACCGCGGCTTCCGCCTCGGCGACGGCCTGCAAGACGGTGACGGCATGTTCGTAGAAGACGCGGCCGTGCTCGGTGGGCATCAATTGCCGCGTCGTGCGGTTGAAAAGCCGCACGCCGAGATGCTTTTCGAGCTCCTTGATGCGGTTCGACGCCACCGCCGGCGAAATGCGCATATCGCGCCCCGCCGCGGAAAGGTTGCCCAGTTCCACCACCCGGACGAATACGGCTATATTGTCGAGATACGCCACGCGCTTTCCGTCCCCTGCCGGTACAGGGTAGTATTTTCCAGATTTTTTTGAAAGTCATCGCGCAACGCACCTCTTCCGGTTTGAAGCGCCAGCCGCAATGATCGGGGAAAGGGGAAATCTACGATGAACGACTATGCGGTTTTGTGGGAGTGGCTGGCCTTCGGCGTGCGCTGGCTGCACGTGATCACCGGCATCGCCTGGATCGGCTCTTCCTTCTATTTCATCGCACTTGATCTCGGCCTCAAGCAGCGCCCGGGCCTGCCCGCCGGCGCCTATGGCGAGGAGTGGCAGGTGCATGGCGGCGGCTTCTATCATGTCCAGAAATACCTGGTCGCGCCGGCAGCCATGCCGGAGCATCTCACCTGGTTCAAATGGGAAGCCTATTCGACATGGCTTACCGGCTTCGCCATGCTGTGCATCGTCTATTATGCCGGTGCGCACCTCTTCCTGATCGACCCCAACGTGCTCGACGTTTCGGCGCCGGTCGCGATCGGCATCTCCATCGCCTCGATCGCGCTCGGCTGGATCGTCTACGACCTCATCTGCAAATCGCCGCTCGGCCACAACGACACCGCGCTGATGATCGTGCTCTTTGTCGTGCTGGTCTTCATGGCGTGGGGCTATACGCACCTCTTCACCGGCCGTGCCGCGCTGCTGCACCTTGGCGCATTCACGGCGACCATCATGTCGGCCAACGTGTTCTTCATCATCATTCCGAACCAGAAGATCGTCGTCGCCGACCTGATCGCCGGCCGCAAGCCCGATCCGAAATACGGCCGCATCGCCAAGACGCGCTCGCTGCACAACAATTATCTGACGCTGCCGGTGATCTTCCTGATGTTGTCAAACCATTACCCGCTGGCTTTCGCCACGCGCTATAACTGGATCATCGCGCTTCTGGTGTTCCTGATCGGCGTTCTCATCCGGCATTTCTTCAACACGCTGCACGCGCATAAGGGCCGGCCGAACTGGACATGGCTCCTGGCCGGCATCCTTTTCATCCTCATCATGTGGCTTTCGACGGCGCCGAGCGTGCTGGGCGGCAATGGCGACAAGGTCTCCGCCGCAGCTGAGCCCTATATGGCGTCGGCCCAGTTCGCCCATGTGCGCGACACGGTCATGGGTCGCTGTTCCATGTGCCACGCGCAGGAGCCCTCCTATGAAGGCATCTACGAGGCGCCGAAAGGCGTAATGCTCGACACCGACGCGCGCATCGCCGAACATGCCCGCGAGATCTATCTTCAAGCCGGGCGCAGCATCGCCATGCCGCCCGGCGGGAACGTGACACAGATCACGCCCGAGGAGCGGAAAAGCATCGTCGCGTGGTTCGAGCAGGTGAGCGCCGCTAACTGACATGGCCAACGAGACCATCATTCGCGGGCGCCTGCTCGCCTTCCTGCGCGAGCCGCGAGGCGTCGACGACAAGGCATCCTATCTTTACGAAGAGGACGGCGCGCTACTCGTCCGCGCCGGCAAGATTACCGCGCGTGGCGACTACGTCTCGGTGAGCAGGAAGGCGGGGGAGGGCGCCGCCGTCATCGACCACCGGCCGCATCTTCTTCTCCCCGGCTTTATCGATGCACATGTGCACTACCCCCAGATGCAGGTCATCGCGTCCTACGGCGCCGAACTGCTCGAATGGCTGAACGAATACACCTTCCCCGAGGAGGCGCGTTTCCGCGACGCCCAGCATGGAAGGCGCATCTCCCGGCTGTTTCTCGATGAACTGATCCGCCACGGCACGACGACGGCGGCAGTCTATTGTTCGGTGCACAAATCTTCCGCCGAAGCCTTCTTCGCCGAGGCGCATGAACGCGACATGCTGATGATCGCCGGCAAGGTGATGATGGACCGCAATGCGCCGGACGGCGTCACCGACACGCCGCAGTCGGGCTACGACGACACGAAGGCGCTGATCGAGGAATGGCACGGCAAGGGGCGCCAGAATTATGCGATCACTCCGCGCTTCGCCATCACGTCTTCGCCGGAGCAGATGGAGATGGCCGAGGCGCTGGTGCGCGAATTCCCCGATTGCCACATGCAGACGCATCTGTCGGAGAACCATGACGAGATCGCGTTCACGCAGGAGCTTTATCCCTGGTCGAAGGATTACACCGAAATCTACGACCATTACGGCCTGCTGGGGAAAAAGAGCCTGTTTGGCCATTGCATCCATCTGTCGGAGCGCGAGGCCGACGCCTTGTCCGAATCCGGCTCCGTCGCCGTCTTCTGCCCGACCTCCAACCTTTTCCTAGGTTCAGGTCTTTTCGACTACCAGCGCTACCGCAAACGGGATAAGCCGCTCCGCATCGCGTCGGCGACCGATGTCGGCGGCGGCACCAACTATTCGATGCTGAGGACGATGGACGAGGGCTACAAGGTGGTCGCGCTGAACGGCGAGAAGCTGAACCCGCTCGCCTCCTTCTGGCAGATCACGCGTGGCAACGCCGAGGCGCTGTCGATCGGCGACCGCGTCGGCTCGCTGGAGATCGGCGGCGACGCGGACATCGTGGTGCTTAATTCGAGCGCGACGCCCGCGATGAGGCTCAGGATGGAACGGACCGGGACCTTGACCGAAGAGCTTTTCCTCTTGCAGACGCTTGGCGACGACCGCGCGGCGGTCGAGGTCTATGTCGCGGGCAGGGCGGCGAAGAGCGCGTTGGGCGAGGAATGAGGGAGGGATGGTTCTGAAAAACTTGGGCCCCTTCGCACCCCTCTGTCCTGCCGGACATCTCCCCCTCAAGGAGGGAGATTGGCAGCGGCACCGCCCGGCGCTATCTCGGAATCGTTGCAGAATTAGAGCCGGCCCGGGCGGCCGGCGTGATCTCCCCCCTTGAGGGGGAGATGTCCGGCAGGACAGAGGGGGGTGCGAGAGGGCACCTGTGTAGACGTTTTACAAGCATTCCGCCGATTGCCGCATGATCCTCGCCCCCAGACCCTTCCTGACCTCGCTCTTCAACGCCGCCGTCTCGGCCGCCGATCCGGAGCGGACGATCCGCGCGTATCTGCCGGCGAAGCCAAAGGGCCGTACGATCGTTGTCGGCGCAGGCAAGGGTTCCGCGCAGATGGCGCGGGCGCTGGAAAAGGCCTGGGACGGACCGCTCGACGGCGTCGTGGTCACGCGCTACGGCTATGCCGCGCCTTGCGAGCGGATCGAGGTGCTGGAAGCGGCGCATCCGGTGCCGGACGAAGCCGGATTGAAAGCCGCGCGGCGGCTGCTGGACCAGGTTTCTGGCCTCACTGAAGACGATCTCGTCATTGCGCTGATTTCCGGCGGTGGCTCGGCGCTTCTGCCCGCGCCGGCCGGTGACCTCACGCTTGCCGACGAGATCGCGGTGAACAAGGCGCTGCTTGCCTCCGGCGCGCCCATTTCGGCGATGAACACGCTGCGCAAGCATATTTCCGCCATCAAGGGCGGGCGGCTCGCGGTGGCCGCCTATCCGGCGAAGGTGGTTTCGCTCGTTGTCTCGGATATCCCGGGCGACAATCCGGCATTCGTCGCCTCCGGCCCGACCGTGCCCGATCGCGCCTCGCGGCAGGATGCGCTGGCGATCGTCGAAGCCTATCGGCTCGACCTGCCGGCGCCCGTCATGGCGCATCTCAATTCTCCATCCGCCGATGCACCGAAGTCGGACGATCGGCGCTTCGCCGGCAACGAGGTGCACATCATCGCGTCGGCCGCCGTATCACTGGAAGCCGCCGCCGCCGAGGCGAAGCGGCAGGGGGTCGAAGCCGTGATCCTGTCCGACGCCATCGAGGGCGAGGCGCGGGAGGTGGGCGGCGTGCATGCGGCGATCGCGCGCGAAGTGGCGCTGCGTGACCGGCCCTTCCGCAAGCCGGTGGTGATCCTCTCCGGCGGCGAGACGACGGTAACGATCCGTGGCAAGGGCAAGGGCGGGCGCAACAGCGAGTTCCTGCTCGCCTTCGCGCTCGGTATCGACGGGGCAGATGGTATCCACGCGCTTGCCGCCGATACGGACGGGATCGACGGCTCGGAGGACAATGCCGGAGCATTCTGCGACGGCGCGACTGCCGCGCGGCTGAGGGAAACCGGGGTCGATGGCCGCGCCTTTCTTGCCAACAACGACGCGTGGAGTGCTTTCGGCGCGATCGGCGATCTGTTCGTACCGGGACCGACGGGAACGAATGTGAATGATTTTCGGGCTGTGTTGGTGCGGTGACCGGCGTTTCGGTGCGTCCTTCGAGGCTCGCTCCGCTCGCACCTCAGGATGAGGGAGGTTTGTGTTGGTCGCCGAAGTTCTGGTAGCTTGGAACACACTGTTATGCCGGATGCCGCATCTCAGGGATTAGGCCGAGTGTAAAAGCCCCCCTCATCCTGAGGTGCGAGCGGAGCGAGCCTCGAAGGACGCACCGAAACACCAATCAGCGGACCAGCGTCGCAGGCCTCATCAGCTTCACATCCCCGCCAGTTTCTTCACCTTCCTCATGTCGTCGAGAAATCTCCGCCGCTCCGCCTGTTTGGCGACTTCATCCGGGATGCGCAAGAGATAGGAGGGGTGGACAGTGACGAAGATTTTCAGCCCGTCTTCCCGCTCCACCGTCGTGCCGCGCAGCTTGGTCACCGGTATGGCCCTGCCGAGCAGGGACTGGGCCGCTGTCGCGCCGAGCGCCACTGCGAGTTCGGGCTTGATCAGCTTCAGCTCGCTGTGGAGCCACCAGTGACAGGCCTGGATTTCACCGGCATTCGGCTTGGAATGGATGCGCTTCCTGCCGCGCGGCTCGAACTTGAAATGCTTGACCGCGTTGGTGACATAGGTCTTCTTCCGGTCGAAGTCGGCATCTTCCAGAACGGCGTCGAACATTTTGCCCGCCGGCCCGACGAAAGGCTTGCCGGCCAGATCCTCCTGATCGCCCGGCTGCTCGCCGACGAAGACCACCGTGGCGCTCCCCGGTCCTTCGCCAAAAACGGTCTGGGTGGCGTATTCCCACAGATGGCAGCGCCGGCAGGTTGCGGCTGCCTCGCGCGCCTCTCGCAGGCTCTGCGGCGCGTCCGCATTGCTGGCCGCTTCGGCGAAAAGATCGGCCTGTATCTTCCCTCGTGGAGAGGCGGCGTTCATCGGAGGCTCGTCGAAAATGCGTACATGCCTGCCGAACGGCGGGGGATGCTTCCGGGTTCCGCCTAGGCGCCGATGTCTATAACCCCGCAATCGCCGGCGTCGCTGCCGAAGACGAGGCGCTTGCCGTCGCTGTCCCAGGCCATCGAGGTGACGGCGCCCTTGCCGGGGCGGCGGAGCAGCACTTCTTTCTGGTCGGTGATGCGGGCGACAAGCACCATGCCGTCCTGATAACCGATGGCGACGATCTCCTCGGCCGGGTGGCAGGCGACGTTCGTCACCATCGTGTCGCCCCGCGTGCCGAGTTCGGTGGGCGCCTTGCCCATCGGACCGTCCTTGCCGGTGAAGGGCCAGACGATGGCCGCCGACGCGCCTGAGGTCGCCAGCCAGCGCCCTTTCGGCGACCAGGAGAAGCTCTTGATCTTTGCCGGATAGCCGGCCATGCGCATGTGCCTGCCGTCGACGAGCCGCCAGCCGTGGAGCGCATTCTCCTGCATGGTGGTGACGAGGTAACTGCCGTCCGGCGAGAAGGTGATGCCGGTATGGGCGCCGGCCCATTCCAGTTCGACGGGCTTGCCCTCAGTGGCGGGGAAGGTGAGCGTCGCGCCGTTGTAGCGCGCTATGCCGAGCCGCATGCCCTTCGGCGCGAAGGCCAGCCCCTCGACCGAGCGCGGGCATTCGAAGGCGCGGGTCTTGCCGTCACCGAGGCGGACGATCGCCGTGCGGCCGGTGGCGTAGGCGACCGCGCCCTGCGGACCGGCGGCGATGCTCGTGATCCATTTGCGGCCGGCTTCGGCAAGGATTTTCACCGTGCCGTCCGCCGAGAGTTCGGCGACCTTGCCGTCTTCGCCGCCGGTGAGAAGCGTGCCGTTGTCGAGGGACGGCACGGCGCAGAGCAGGCCATCATGGACTTCCGCCGTTTTGTGGCCGTGGTCGAGGCGGTGGACGGTGCCGTCGGCGAGCGCGAAATGCGGGACGCCACGAATAAAGGCGGCGGTCACGCAATGGCCGTCGAGGTCGAGCGGGGCGACGGTGGGCATCAGGCGATCAGGCCGCCATGCACGCTTCGAAGCTCTTTGTCAGCCGCTCGGCGTCGAGCTCACGGCCGATGAAGACAAGCCGGCTTTCGTGCTTCTCGCTGTCCTTCCACGGGCGCTGGTGGTCGCCCTCGATGATCATGTGCACGCCTTGCAGCACGTAGCGGTCGGGATCGTCCTTGAAGGCGATGATGCCCTTGAGGCGAAGGATGTTCGGGCCTTCGAGCTGCGTCACCTTCTGGATCCAGGGGAAGAATTTCCGTGAGTCCATCTCGCCGCCTCTGAGCGACACCGACTGCACCGTCACGTCGTGGATGTCCGACAGCTCGCCGTCATGGTGATGGTGGTGGTGATGATCGTGGCCGTCATGATCGTGATGATGGTCATGATCGTGGTCGTGCCCGTCATGGTCATGTTCGTCCGCGTCGAGGAAGTGAGGATCGTTCTCCAGCGCTCGGTCGAGGTCGAAGGCGCCGCGGTCGAGCACTTCAGAAAGGTCGATGCCGGCGCGGGTCGTGCGATGGATGCGCGCCGACGGGTTGATGGCACGGATCGTCGCTTCGACGTGTTCAAGTTCCTCCTCGCTGACGAGATCGGTCTTGTTAAGCAGGACCACGTCGGCAAAGGCGATCTGGTCTTCCGCCTCGCGACTGTCCTTAAGCCTGAGCGGCAGATGCTTGGCGTCGACCAGCGCCACCACGGCGTCGAGCCTGGTCTTTGCGCGTACGTCGTCGTCCATGAAGAAGGTCTGCGCAACCGGCACGGGATCGGCAAGCCCGGTCGTCTCGACCAGGATCGCGTCGAAACGGCCCGGTCGCCGCATCAGCCCCTCGACGACGCGGATCAGGTCGCCGCGCACCGTGCAGCAGACGCAGCCATTGTTCATCTCGTAGATTTCCTCGTCGGATTCCACGATCAGGTCGTTGTCGATGCCGATCTCGCCGAACTCGTTGACGATGATGGCGTAGCGCTTGCCGTGGTCCTCCGAAAGGATGCGGTTCAAAAGCGTCGTCTTGCCGGACCCGAGGTAACCGGTCAGCACGGTTACCGGGATCTGCGCCTGGGTGTCGGTCATGGTATTCCTCTTTCGGATGCGCGTTTCATATAGGACGGCGGCTTCCCGATTGCACGCCCCTTGATTGTCATCCGGCTGTCACATGGGTCTGCAATGAAAGCACATCCGTTGCCGGCAAAATGTCGCCAGCGGCATGACGGTTGCGAAAGTTTCGGCTGCCGCTAAGTTTCGTATCCGGACGGCCGGAGAGGAAAAGCCATGGCCAGGGGCAACAGGGTCGCGACGATGAATCTGCTGCAATCGGCCGCGCGGCTTTCGCGCACCGCTCTGGCGTCACGGCTGAACGGCCAAGGCCTCTATCCCGGGCAGGACCAGATCGTGCTGGCGTTGGCCGAAGAGGACGGGCAGACGCCCGGCCAGCTCGCGCTCCGCCTGGGCGTCAGGCCGCCCACCATCACCAAGACCCTCAACCGGCTGCAGGGCCAGGGCTTCCTTGCCAAACAGGCTTCCGAGCAGGACGGGCGGCAGGCGCATGTATTCCTGACGGAAAGCGGGCGCGATGCCATCAAGGCGATCGAGAAATCCGTGCGCAAGACGCAGAAACTCGCGCTGAAGGGCCTCGACAAGAAGGAGCAGAAGACGCTCGCCAAGCTTCTCCGGCGTATCGAGGCAAACCTGTCGGATGCCGAGTATATCGAGGCGGACGAGGGAACCGAGGAAGAGACGCCGGCCGCCGCCGAATAGCCTCCTTCCGCGTAACGCCGCTGCAGCCGAAAAAGCTTTGATCCGGCCATCTTTCGATGGCATAAGCAGCTTTAAACTGTTTAAGGCTCGCTTGCCGGGAGAGGGTTCTGGCCCAGAAGATCAAGCTGTCCACGATCGCCGATGCGCTGAAGGTATCGACGGCCACGGTGTCGCTGGCGCTCCGCGATTCGCCGCTCGTCGCCGACAAGACGCGCGAGCGCATCAAGGAGCACGCGCGCGCCATCGGCTATATCTACAACCGCCGCGCGGCGAGCCTTCGGACGTCCCGCTCGGGTATCGTCGGCGTCGTCGTGCACGACATCATGAACCCGTTCTACGCCGAGATCCTGCGTTCGATCGAATCCGAGCTCGATCGCGGCCGCCAGACCTTCCTGCTCTGCAACCATTACGACGATCTGGAAAAGCAGCGCACCTTCATCGACACGCTGCTTCAGCTCGGCGCCGACGGCGTCATCATGTCGGCGGCGATCGGCACGCCGAAGGAGGACATCGCGCTGGCCGAGGAGAACGGTCTGCCGGCGGTGCTGATCGCCCGCAGCGTGACGGGCGCGGATGTGCCCGTCTTTCGCGGCGACGATGCCTACGGGATCGGCCTTGCCACCAACCATCTGATCTCGCTGGGACACAGCCGCATCGCCATGATCGGCGGCACGGACAACACTTCTACCGGGCGCGACCGCTATCGCGGCTACGTGATCGCCATGAAAAAGGCCGGCATGGAACTGAAGTCCGAATGGCGGCTGTCCGGCCCGCGTACCAAGCAGTCGGGCTTCGAGGCGGCGCAACAATTCCTGGCCTTGAAGGACAAACCGACGGCCGCCGTCTGCTGGAACGACCTCGTCGCGATCGGACTGATGAACGGCATCGCGCGCGCGGGCATGGTGACGGGCGTGGATATCTCGGTCACCGGCTATGACGATTTGGAAGAGGCGGCAATCGCCACTCCTGCGCTGACGACCGTCTGGAATGGGCAGCGCGAAGTCGGGCGCCGCGCCGCGCGGGCTCTGCTCGATCGCCTGAGCGGTATTGAAGTCCATGGCGGGCAGGAACTCATCCGACCGGAACTGCATGTTCGTCAGTCCACCGGCCGACCGAAAGAAAGATGAAGAAGTGAGAGAGACGGAATGAAAGCTTTGGGTGAAATCGGCGTGCTTGTGCCGGGCCCCCTCAACGAGCATGCGCGTCAGCGTATAGGCGATACGTTTGCGATGGAGCACATACCGACCGGCGACGCGACGCTGGTCACGCCCGCGATGGCGGCAAGCGTGCGCGGCATCGCCTCGATGGCTCCGGTCAGAGCCCCGCTGATCGACGCGCTGCCGAAGCTCGAGATCATCGCCAATTTCGGCGTCGGCTATGACGCGGTGGATTCTGCCCATGCTGCAGCGAAGGGCATCATGGTCACCAACACGCCCGACGTGTTGACCGAAGAGGTCGCCGACACGGCGCTCGGCCTCCTTATCAACGCGGCGCGCGAACTGCCCAGCGCGGAAAAATGGCTGCGCGAAGGGCGCTGGCCGAAGGAAGGCTCCTATCCGCTGACCCGCGCGACCTTGCGGGGGCGCCACGCCGGCATTTTCGGGCTGGGCCGCATCGGCAAGGCGATCGCGGTCAGGCTCGAAGTGCTCGGCATGCCGGTTGCCTATCACAACAGGAATCCGGTCGAGGGCTCGCCTTATACCTACTATCCAAGCCTCGTCGAACTGGCGAAGGCCGTCGATACGCTCATTTGCGTGGCCCCCGGCGGCAAGGGCACCGAAAAGGCCGTCAACGCCGAAGTGCTCAAGGCGCTCGGCCCGAACGGCGTGTTCGTCAATGTCGGGCGCGGCAGTTCTGTGGACGAGGACGCGCTTGCCGCGGCGCTCGAAAGCGGCACCATCCACGCGGCCGGCCTCGACGTCTTCGCCGACGAGCCGAACGTGCCGCGACGGCTCCTCGATGCGCCCAACACCTGCCTCCTGCCGCATGTCGGCTCCGCCAGTGTGTACACGCGGGACGCGATGGCCGATCTGCAGGTCGATAATCTGGCCTCCTGGTTTTCCGAAGGAAAGGCGATCACGCCGGTATCGGAGACGCGGCACCTCCAGCCCAAATCTTAGGATTTCTTAACGCCCGTTTAAGGCTTGTTCCCCATTCTCCCGGTGAAAGGCGGCATTTTCGCCGTGGCCGGGGGGCCAGCATATGAATTTGTTATCCATCGGGTTGGTGGCCGGGCTGGCCGCGACGCTCGGCGTGGCGGCGCTGAAAAAGCCTGTGACGGCGATCGACGAGGCGCCGGCAAAGAGCGTCGAGACAGAGGCTCTCCTGAAGCCGGATACGGTCTTCCGGCTGGAGAACGCCGGCGGCCAGATGAGCTGCATCGTGCGCAAGGGGCGGAAGCTTTCCGACGGTCGTTCACTTATCGAGCCGGGGCCGCGCTGCGCCGCGATCTTCGCGCCGCTCGGCGATGCGGCCGTGTGGCGCGAGGGGGATGACGGGACGGTCGACTTCATCGGCAGGGGCGGACGGACGCTGGTCCGGTTCGCGCAGGCCGACGGGGCCGGCTACGAATCCATCCGCCCGCGCTCCAGGATCCTGTCGCTCATCGCAGAACGATAGACCGCCGCAAGCGATCCTATTCCGCCGCCTGTCGCACCGTCGTCCGCGCGGCGGCATGCGCGCGCACTGCATCGCCGAAGGCTTCGAAGATACGGCGCGAGGCGTCATCCTTGTGCGCCCAATATTCGGGATGCCACTGTACGCCGACGGCAAAGGCCGGGGCGCCCCTGACCGACACGGCTTCGACCGTGCCGTCCTCGGCGACGGCCTCGACATCTAGCCTGGGGCCAAGCCGGTCTACTCCCTGGCGGTGCAGCGAATTCACCTGGACCTCGCCCGCGCCGAAGATGCCGGCGAGGCAGCTTCCCGGCCGGATGGAGACCTTCTGGCGGATGGCGAAGCGCTCGTCCTGGCTGGCGCTTGCCGGCGCGCGGTGGTCGATCGCGCCCTCGCGCTCCTGTATCTCCGTCGCCAGCGTGCCGCCCAGCGCCACGTTCATCTCCTGTATGCCGCGGCAGATGGCAAGCAGCGGAACGCCTCGCGCCACCGCCTTGCGGATAAGTGGCAGCGTCGTCGCGTCACGGCCCGGATCGTAGGGGCCGTCTGCCTCCGTCGCCTCGCGGCCATAGAGCGAGGGATGCACATTGGATTTCGATCCGGTGACCATGACACCGTCCACTGCGGCGAGAAGAGCCTCCAGATCGAGCCGCTCACCGAAGGAAGGGACGAGGACGGGTAGCACGCCGGAGGCGGATATGGCCGCTTCCAGATACTGCTCAGGCGCCGCATGCCAGACGTAATTCTCGAACGCCCTGACATCGGTGGAGACGGCAACCAGCGGCTGGTTCATCGAAATCCTCGGAGAGCTGTTCCGGCAAGGCCGGCAGCAAAGAGATAATATTATTTGCCGGGATTTCCAATCGTGGCCAGGGCCTAACCTCGCGACGCCATTTCTTGATCCGCTTTTCTTCGACGCTCGCCTCGCCGATATCTGAACCGGCATGACGCGCGTCGGGTTGGCCGGCGAAAACGTGGATGGGATCAAGCCTGCCGGCCTCCGGAAGCCGCTAGCTTCCGCGCTTCCCGCATTTTTCTTCTCTCCTTTTATCCATGCCTTCCGCGTTTCCTCCATACTCCCTTTCAGTTCCTCCCATCGGGAACACCGATCATGACGGTGATTGCGTGGGGAGGAGCCGGCGCCTCCGCCGTGATGCCGACGTGGCATCACGGCCGGGGAGGTCCCGTCTGGAGGTTCCCCTGGGGGCACTATGACCCCTGCGTGCCGGAAGAAGGCACACAGACCCGAAGCAGAAGAGCGCTTCGGGAGCAGCGGAACAGGCGGGAACAGAAATCGCCGGACGGGGCGGCCGAGAGGACGCACGTAAATTGCTTAGATGAGCGAGCCTGCCGCCGCCCGTCTTTCCCAAGTGAACAATGGCCAGGGCCCGAAGGGCAGCGTGGCGAAGATGAGGCATGTCTGGAAGGCAAATGCGGATAGTCTTTTGCCCCTTCGCACCCCCCTCTGTCCTGCCGGACATCTCCCCCTCAAGGGGGGAGATTGGCTGGCATCGCGGTCTCCGCCTAACCTTCGGCATTGCAGAAAAGGGGAGCCAAGAGCGCGGCGGGCTGATCTCCCCCCTTGAGGGGGAGATGTGCGGCAGGACAGAGGGGGGTACGCAGGGGCGCAGACAGGAAAGGATGTCCACAACGGCAATAAGCTTCAGGCGAACATCCCCAAACGCCCGACCGGGCGTCGCGCCCGATGGCGCGCCCCCGCGGAGCTCAACCGCGTCAGCGGCGGTACGGGCGTGAGCGAAAACAAACCCGCGAAAAGGAAAACAGCTCTTACGCCAGATTACCTTAGTATTATGCCATCGTGTTTTTCAGGCTTTTGCTCTGGACACCATTGCCGCCTTGTATAGGGTGCATCCTGAGTTTTTCGGTCAGCTTTGCTGTCCAATTCCCCCAACCGTTACGGAGAATCTCGATGGATCGTCGTACATTTTTCAAGAAGGCAGGCGTTGCCGGCGCCGGCGTCGCGGCCGCCGGTTCGCTCGCGGCACCCGCAATCGCGCAGTCGATGCCGAAAGTGACCTGGCGCTGTGCGTCGTCCTTCCCGAAGTCTCTCGACACGCTCTTCGGTGCCTCGGAGAACATGGCCAGGCAACTGTCGGAAGCGACGGACGGTAATTTCACCATGCAGCCCTTCGCCGCCGGCGAGATCGTTCCGGGCCTGCAAGCGATGGACGCGGCGGCGGCCGGTACGGTCGAGGTCGCGCATACGGTGGCATATTATTACTGGGGCAAGGACCCCACCTGGGCGCTGTTCGCCGACGTGCCGTTCGCGCTCAATGCGCGCGGGCGCAATGCGTGGCTCTATCACGGCGGCGGCATCGACCTGATGAACGACTTCCTGAGCGACAAGAACCTGGTCGCGTACCCCGGCGGCAATACCGGCACGCAGATGGGCGGCTGGTTCCGCAAGGAAATCAATACGGTCGCCGACCTCAAGGGGCTGAAGTTCCGCGTCGGCGGTTTTGCAGGCAAGGTGCTGGAAAGCCTTGGCGTGGTGCCGCAGCAACTCGCCGGCGGCGACATCTACCCGGCGCTGGAGAAGGGCACGCTCGACGCCTGCGAATTCGTCGGTCCCTATGACGACGAGAAGCTCGGCTTCGTGAAGGTGGCGCCGTTCTACTACTATCCCGGCTGGTGGGAAGGCGGCCCGAGCGTCAGCTACATGATCAACAAGGAGAAGTGGGAGAGCCTTCCGAAGACCTACCAGTCGCTCTTCCGCACGGCGGCCCAGGCGTCCGACGCCGACATGCTGCAGAAGTACGATTATGTGAACACGGCGGCGATCAAGCGGCTGGTGGCACAGGGCGCGCAGCTTCGGCCGTTCAGCAAGGAGATCCTCGAAGCCTGCTTCGACGCCTCCAACAAGGTCTACGCCGAGATGATGGCCTCCAACGCCGGCTTCAAGAAGGTGTGGGATTCGATCACGGCGTTCCGCAAGGACTTCTATCTGTGGGACCAGGTGGCCGAATACAATTTCGACACCTTCATGATGATCCAGCAGCGCGCCGGAAAGCTCTGATCGTCACAGCCGATTGCATGCCGACCCGGGGCGCGCTGCGCTCCGGGTTTTTGCGTTCTGGGCCGCCGCGTGAAGGCGCTGGATCACCTTGAAATGTATACTGGACTAACGAAACCGCCCGTGTATTGATGTCCGGCACGGCGGCGGGCCAAGGGGAAAACAAAGCCTGGCCGCCGTTTGTCAACTCGGGAGGAAATTCAATGGATCGTCGTACGTTTTTCAAGAAGGCAGGTGCTGCCGGCGCCGGCGTCGCAGCCGCCGGAACGCTTGCCGCACCGGCCATCGCCCAGTCGCAGCCGAAGGTGACATGGCGGTGCACCTCGTCCTTCCCGAAGTCGCTCGACACGATTTTCGGCGCCGCGCAGACCATGGCCAACTACGTAAAGGAGTCGACCGACGGCAATTTCAACATACAGGTTTTCGCTTCCGGCGAAATCGTACCGGGCCTGCAGGCGATGGACGCCGCGGCGGCCGGTACGGTCGAGATGTGCCATACGGCCTGCTATTATTTCTGGGGGAAGGATCCGACCTGGGCGCTGGCGACGGCGGTGCCGTTCAGCCTCAACGACCGGCAGATGAACGCCTGGCTGTACTATGGCGGCGGCAACGACCTGCTCAACGAATTCTTCGCGACGCACGGGCTTTACGGACTGCCGGCCGGTAATACCGGCGTGCAGATGGGCGGCTGGTATCGCAAGGAGATCAACACGCTCGAAGACCTCAAGGGTCTGAAGATGCGCATCGGCGGCTTCGCCGGCAAGATCATCGAGAAGCTTGGCGTGGTGCCGCAGCAGATCGCCGGCGGCGACATCTACCCGGCGCTGGAAAAAGGCACGCTCGACGCCTGCGAATGGGTCGGCCCGTATGACGACGAGAAGCTCGGCTTCGCCAAGGTCGCCAAATACTACTACTACCCCGGCTGGTGGGAAGGCGGCCCGACGCTGCACTCTCTCATCAACCTGGAGAAGTGGAACGCGCTTCCGAAGCCCTACCAGGCGGCGCTGAAATCCGCCTGCGAGGCGGCGAACTGCGACATGATGGCCAACTACGACTATAAGAACCCGGGCGCGCTGAAGAGCCTGGTCGGTAGCGGCGCGGTGCTGCGTCCGTTCAGCCAGGAGATCCTCGAGGCCGCGTTCAACGCCGCGATGGAGACCTACAAGGAAATCACCGCGTCGAATGCGGGCTTCAAGAAGATCTACGACAGCCAGACCGCGTTCAAGAAGGACGCCTATCTGTGGGCGCAGGTCGCGGAATATACCTATGACACGTTCATGATGATCCAGCAGCGCGCCGGAAAGCTCTGAGCCGCCTGATTTCATGATCGAAAGGCCCCGGCAAGCGCCGGGGCCTTTTCAGTCGGCGACGCCGTGCCAGAGCCGGTTCTTCCATTCGATCAGGGGAGGCGATGGCAGGTTGACGGGTGCTGTGGTGGCCGGACGGCCGTCTCTTGTGAGAACGAGCACGCGGATTTCACCATCGGTGTAGTAGGGGTCGCCGCCGCCGTTGCGGCCGAGAAGGGTCGGCCCGATGCCGGAAACCTCGTAGGTCTCGGTCGCCATCTTCGCAGCCTCCAATTCGTGCGCCAGCAATTCGCGCTCCGCGTCGATGTCCGGCGCGATGTGATGCGTCACCTGGCCCGTATAGCGGCTGATGCCGACGCCTTTGTCGAATGTCGCCGCGCCAAGCCAGACCGGACGTCCTTCTTCGCCGTTTTCCAGTACGCGCCACAGCCGGACGTGGTGGCGGCGATCAGCGCTCCTGCCGTCCGGCTTCTCGAAAGCGAGATCCTCGCGACGGCCATCGAGAAAGAGCGGGCTGACCGGCGCGTCCGGATAGGGACGATCGAGAACGACGCTGCCTATGATGCCGATGCTGGTGCGGAAGGTAACGGGGTCGGCCGGGTGCCAGCCGGCAGCGTGCATGGCGTGGACCAGGTCTTCTGTTGCTCCGACCATGCCTATGTTGAGCGGATCCCCTGGAAGGTCGTCGCCGGTACGGGTTACCATCGGCAGGCCAGTGAGACCGCGCTGATGTTCATAGTGGACCCATAGAAGCGGCAGCACGAAATAAGCAACGGTCACGTACAGCACAACCACCGCCGCCAGCAGGCCCAGAAGGCGACGATGACGGCGAAGGAGAGACGAGGGCCTTTCGGACATCGCCGTCTCTTCCTTGGTGCGTCCTAGTTGAATTTAGGCGGCTGGCTGAGGTCGGTCCCCGGAGCGGGTGTTGCCGGCTTGGGTGCGTTGTTACCGCCGCCCAGCGCCGGCGGTGTGCCGCCAAGGCCCGGAGGCGTACCGCCGAGGCCAGGTGACTGCGCATTGCCGCTGCCCGGCGTGGCGAAAGGATTGAAACCTATGCCGCCGCCGCCCAGACCCGGCACCTGGATATGGATGTTCGTTATGTCCTCGTGAACGGCATCGGCCTTGTAGCGCATCACCATTTGCGGGAAGGCGATGGTTAGGCCGATCATGATGACCTGGATGACGACGAACGGCACCGCGCCCCAGTAGATCTGGCCGGTCGTGATCGGCTCGATCTTCTTTCCGGTAACCTTGTCGATATAGGGCACGCGGGCAGCGACCGAGCGCAGGTAGAACAATGCGAAGCCGAACGGCGGGTGCATGAAGCTCGTCTGCATGTTGACGCCCAGGAGCACGCCGAACCAGATCAGGTCGATGCCGAGCTTGTCCGCGACGGGCGCCAGCAGCGGGATGAGGATGAAGGCGAGTTCGAAGAAATCGAGGAAGAAGGCGAGGACGAAAACCAGGATGTTGACGACGATCAGGAAGCCGAGTTCGCCGCCCGGCACCGACAGCAGGAGATGCTCCACCCAGAGATGCCCGTTGACGCCGTAGAAGGTGAGCGAAAAGGTGCGCGCGCCGATCAGGATGAAGAGCACGAAGGAGGAGAGCCGCGTTGTCGAGGTGAGCGCCTGCCGGACCACGTCCATCGAGAGCCGGCCCTTTACCGCCGCCATGACAAGCGCGCCGACCGCGCCCATCGCGCCGCCTTCGGTCGGCGTGGCGATGCCGAGGAAGATGGTGCCGAGCACGAGGAAGATAAGGGCCAGCGGCGGAATGAGCACGATGACCACCTGCTGCGCCAATCGTGACATCAGACCGATCTTCAGGCCCTTATCGAGGATCGCCGCGACGTAGATGACGATGATGCCGATCGTCGCGCCCCAGATGTCGGCGTTCTGGCCGTAATGGGGGATGAGGATGCGGTTCGCGCCGTAGGCGACGGCAACCGCTATCACCAGCGCCACGATCAGCGACGTGACGCCTGAGCCGAGGGTGCGTGCTTCGGGCGGCAGAGCCGGCATCGAGTCCGGCCTGACGATCGACATGATAAGAACGTAGCCCATGTAGAGGCCGGTCAGCACGAGGCCGGGCACGATCGCGCCCGCATACATGTCGCCGACGGAGCGGCCGAGCTGGTCGGCCAGAACGATCAGCACCAGCGAGGGCGGGATGATCTGGGCGAGCGTGCCGGACGCGGTGATGACGCCGCTGGCGATGCGCCTGTCATAGCCGTAGCGCAGCATGATCGGGAGCGAGATCAGGCCCATGGCGATGACGGAAGCCGCGACCACGCCGGTCGTCGCGGCGAGAAGCGCACCGACGAAGATGACCGCGTAGGCGAGGCCGCCGCGGACCGGGCCGAACAATTGCCCGATCGTGTCGAGCAAATCCTCGGCCATGCCGGATCGTTCGAGGATGATGCCCATGAAGGTGAAGAACGGGACTGCAAGCAGCGTCTCGTTCGACATGATGCCCCAGAAGCGCTCGGGAAGCGCGTAGAGAAGCGGCCATGACAGCGAAATGCTGCCGCCCGAATAAGGCGCCAGTTCCACGCCGATAAAGAAGAACAGAAGCCCGTTCGCGGCGAGCGCGAAGGCGGCGGGGTACCCGATGATGAGGAAGATCACCAGGGCGGCGAACATGATTGGCGCCATGTTCTGCGCGATCAACTCGATCATCAGCGGATCTCCGAGGGATCGAGTTCCTCGATATCGTCGAGGGATTGGTGCGTTGCGACATGCTGGTGCTCATCAGGCATCAGGCCGCGCATGATGGCGATCTTCTTGACGATCTCGGACACGCCTTGCAGTGCGAGCAGCCCGAATCCGAGAAGCAGCATCAGCTTACCCGGCCAGATGATGAGGCCGCCGGCATTCGTCGATACTTCGCCGGAATGGTAGGAGAGCAGGACGTAAGGAAAGAAATAGGAAAGCATCAGGAGAACGAAGGGCATCAGGAAGAAGATATGCCCAAACAGATCGACAATGTTCTGCTTACGGCGCGAATACATGTTGTAGAGGATATCGATACGGATGTGCTCGTTCTGCTGGAGCGTATAGGCTGCGGCGAGGAGATAGGCCGCGCCGAACAGATACCATTGCAATTCGAGCCAGGCATTCGAGGCGACATCGAATGCCTTTCTCGAAATCGCATTGCCGGCGCTGACGAGAACGGCCAGCAGGATCAGCCAGGAAACCGCCTTGCCGACGAAGGCGGTTATCCGGTCGATGATGCGCGCCAGCGCGATCAGGACCGTCATCCGGCGGTCGAACAGGAGCGTCCACAATGCGGCCGCCGCGACGGCCAGAACGATGGCTCCTATGACCTCCGTCGCCGGCGACAGGTCAATGGCAAGATGGAACCCCACCCGCTTTTCCTCCCCTCAACGAGTATCGGACCGCCTGCTCCCGACCGGCGGTCCTTCCTTGGCTGTTCTCGGCGCCGTGCTTTTACACGTGCGCGAGAATCGCATTTTTCCCCTAACAGCTTTACCGCTTCGTGCAAACAAAATGGTGCGGCGGGTCGGTGCCCTTTGGTAAGTTTTGATCGCCTCGCCGCCGCAAACCTGTTGATAGGTATGGGCCGGGCTGCCCTCTGAGGTGCGTCGGTAGATGCCGCTTTTTCGGAGATTTCGGCGGCGACAGCATTTTGGTCACCGATCGGTGCGGAATTAACTTGATATAATAAGCTAGGTGATTATATCGGCGCTTATGGCATCGCCAAGGAACACTCTCAACGGCTTCGGCTATCTGCTCAACGATACGGCGCGGCTCCTGCGCCGGCGCTTCGAGCAGAAGGCGGGCGACTACAACATCACCTCCGCCCAATGGCGCGCGATGGCGCAGTTGTCGCGCAATGACGGGCTGACCCAGGTGGCGCTGGCGCATCTCCTCGAGATCGAGCCGATGAGTGTGTGCCGCCTGGTGGATCGCATGGAAGCGGGCGGCTTCGTCGTGCGCCAGCCCGACCCGGCGGACAAACGCGCGAAGCTTGTCTACCTCACGGAGAGGTCCCGCGAACTGCTCGACGTCATGAAGGTCGTGGCGGCGGAAGTCTACGAAGATGCCTTTGCCGGATTCGAGGAAGACGAGCGCGTGCGGCTGGTTGGTACGCTCAACAGGATCAACGCGAACCTTTCCAGGGTGATCGCGGTTCGCGAGGAAGAAATTGCATGAATGCGCGTGTCGAAGTACCGGCGGACGTCAAGACGGCCGTTCCGGAGACCTCTTTCCCGCCGCAGAGGCGCAAGCGGCGTATGTGGCGTCTTGTGCTGATGGTCAGCGTGCCGCTGCTGCTGGCGGTGGCGGGGGCTTATTTCTGGTTGACCGGTGGCCGCTACATCGAGACGGACAACGCCTACGTCAAGCAGACGATGGCCGCCATCTCGTCCGATGTCGCGGGTAAGATCATCGAGGTCGACGTCCGGGAAAACCAGAAGGTCAAGGTGGGAGACGTGCTCTTCAAGATCGATCCCGAACCCTTCCGGATCGCGGTCGATCAGGCGGATGCGGCGCTGGCGAACGCAAGGCTTCAAGTCAAGCAATTGCACGCCGCCTACGCGACAGCCGAGGCCAAGCTGAAGGCCGATCAGGCGACGGCAGAGATCAGGCATCGTGAACTGACGCGTTCCGTCGAGCTTGCTGGCAAGGGCTTCGCGGCAGCCTCGGCGCTCGACGAGAGCCGGCTTGCGGCACAGCAGGCCGACGCGCAGGTCGAGCTTTCGCAGAAAGGCGTCGATGCCGCGGCCGCCGCCCTCGACGGCAATCCCGGTGCGCCGATCGACGCCCACCCGACCGTCCAGGCCGCGCTGGCTGCGAAGGAAAAGGACGTGCTCGATCTGGCGCGCACGACGGTCAAGGCGCCCAAGAACGGGATTGCCAGCCAGGTGGCCAAGGTCAATGTCGGCCAGTACGTCTCGGAAGGCACCGAAATGCTCTCGCTGGTCGAGACGAGCGACACTTGGATCGAGGCCAATTTCAAGGAAACGCAGCTCACCGATATGCATCCCGGCCAGTCGGTCGTGGTGACGGTCGACACCTATCCGGGGCTGAAGCTCGAAGGCAAGGTCGAGTCGATCGGTCAGGGGACCGGCTCGGAATTCTCGCTGATCCCGGCGCAGAACGCGACCGGCAACTGGGTCAAAGTCGTGCAGCGTATTCCCGTCCGGATACGCGTCGACCAGAAAGGCGCCGACATCCTGCGTGCCGGCATGAGCTCCGACGTGACGGTCGATACTGGCAAGACCCGGCTCGATCGCGGGATATTCTGACATGAGCGGAGCGGCCGCTAGCGGGCAGGCTGCAGAATCCGTCAGCAACCGCGGCGCCATCACCGTGGCGGTGATGCTGGCCACGATCATGCAGGTGCTCGACACCACGATCGCCAACGTCGCTCTGCCTCACATGCAGGGCAGCCTCAATGCGGCGCAGGACCAGATCACCTGGGTCCTGACGTCCTATATCGTCGCCGCCGCGATCATGACGCCGGTGACCGGATGGCTCTCGGACCGGTTGGGCCGCAAGAACCTTTTCCTCCTTTCCGTCGCCGGCTTCACGCTTGCTTCGCTCGCCTGCGGCATTGCCACGAGCCTGCCGGAAATGGTGATGTACCGCCTCTTCCAGGGTCTGTGCGGCGCCGCGCTGGTTCCCCTTTCGCAGGCCGTTCTCCTCGATATTAACCCGCGTGAGCGTCATGGTCAGGCGATGGCCCTGTGGGGCGCGGGCATCATGGTGGCGCCGATCATCGGGCCGACGCTCGGCGGCTGGCTGACGGAAAGCTACAATTGGCGCTGGGTGTTCCTGGTCAACCTGCCGGTGGGCATCCTCGCCTTCTCCGGCATCCTAGTGTTCCTGCCCAAGGAGCCGACACGAGAACGCCGCTTCGACCTGTTCGGTTTCGCCATGCTGTCGCTCGCCATCGGCGCGCTCCAGATGATGCTCGACCGTGGCGAACAGCTCGACTGGTTCAATTCGCCTGAAATCTGGATCGAGCTTGCGCTGACGATCACGGGCGCGTGGGTATTCGTCGTTCATTCGCTGACGGCCGAGAATCCCTTCATCGACATCGCCATGTTCCGGGATCGCAACTTCTCGATGGGCCTGGTCTTCATCTTCATCATCGGCATCGTGCTTCTGGCGAGCCTGGCGTTGTTGCCGCCCTTGATGCAGAGCCTGCTCGGTTATCCCGTCATCACCACCGGGCTGGTCATGGCGCCGCGCGGCGTCGGCACGATGCTATCCATGATCATCGTCGGGCGGCTGACGCGTATCGTCGATGCGCGCATCCTCGTCTTCATCGGCTTGACGCTGACGGCCTATTCCATGCACATGATGGCGGAATTCTCCATCATCATGTCGGACTGGCCCTTCATCACCAGCGGCGTCGTCCAGGGGATCGGCATGGGCCTCGTGTTCGTGCCGCTTACCACGCTTGCCTTCGCCACCCTTCCACCCCGCTACCGGACAGACGGGACCGGCCTGTTCAGCCTCGTGCGCAATGTCGGGTCCAGCATCGGCATCTCGGTGGTCTCGACGGTCCTCGCCCAGATGACACAGGTCAACCACGCGGAGATCGGCAGCTTTTTGACGCCGTTCAACCGCAACGTCGTCAACCACGCCCCGGGGCTCCTGACAGGCGATCCCATGACGCTCGCCCAGATCAACGGCGAGGTGACGCGACAGGCGGCCATGATCGGTTATCTCGACGATTTCAGGCTGATGATGGTGATCTGTCTGTTGGCCATGCCGATCATTCTCCTCCTGCGTTCGCCGAAGCACCAGGCGGGAAGCGGGGCGGGGACGCATGCGGTGATGGAGTGATCGCTATCTCCGCCTGGCGCAGCCTGCGGAATAAAGCCGGAAGGCTTCCAATGTCGCCTCGCTGACATGGTGCTCGATGCCTTCCGCGTCGCGGCGGGCGGTCTCGGGATCCACTCCGATATCGATCAGGAAACGTTCAACGATACCATGGCGGATGCGGCTTTGCTCGGCGAGCGTGCGGCCGCGCTCGGTCAGGAAGACGCCGCGATAGGGCTTGCGCGAGACCAGCCCCTCCTCGATCAGCCGCTTCAGCATGCGCGCCACGGTAGGCTGGGCCACGCCGAGCCGTGCGGCAATGTCCACCTGACGCGCTTCGCCGCCGTCGCGGATCAGATCGTCTATCAGTTCGACATAATCCTCGAACAGTTCCACCTTGCGCGCTTCGCGCGCCTGGCGAAACGCCTCGGCCTGCACATCCGCATCCGGAAGCGAAGGGTCGTCGGCATGCGTCGGTCGGCTCACCATGGTCGTCCCGGCGGTTCTCCCAATCACCCCTATTTGCGTCAGCGGGCGGGGAATTGGAACCCCCTGACTGGAAGGAGGCGACGATGGCATCTTGACAAACCGGTAGTTAGCATTAACTCTTAATTATAGCATCTGCTATATTCAGATTGAAGATCATGCTCCAGGTCACATCCCGTACGATCGACGAAAGCCGTTCCGACCTCGCCGAGGGCGGCAGGGCAAGCCTCGCCGAGGTCAATTCGACGGTGGTGGTTCCGCATGGCGCGTCCTGGCTGAGAAGGCTGTTTGCCTTCGCCGGTCCGGGCTACATGGTCTCGGTGGGCTATATGGACCCCGGCAACTGGGCGACCGACCTCGCCGGCGGCTCGAAATTCGGCTACACGCTCCTGTCGGTCATCCTGCTTTCCAATTTGATGGCGATCCTGCTGCAGGCGCTTGCCGCGCGGCTTGGCATCGCGACGGGCCGGGATTTGGCACAGGCGTGCCGCGCGTATTACCCTCGCCCGGTCAATCTGGCGCTCTGGTTCCTGTGCGAACTGGCCATTATCGCCTGCGATCTGGCCGAGGTGATCGGCACGGCGATTGCGCTCAATCTGCTTTTCGGCATCCCGCTGATCGCCGGCGCGCTCATCACCGCGCTCGACGCCTTCCTGGTGCTTCTCCTGATGCACAAGGGATTCCGCTACCTGGAAGCCTTCGTTGTGGCGCTGCTGATCGTCATTTCCGTCTGCTTCGGCGTTCAGGTGATCGCGGCCCAGCCGGTGGTCGGCGAATTGCTCCGCGGTTTCGTCCCGTCGCCCGAGATCGTCCGCCATCCCGAGATGCTTTACATCGCGATCGGCATCATCGGCGCGACGGTCATGCCGCACAATCTCTACCTGCATTCCTCGATCGTGCAGACGCGCGCCTATAAGCGGAACCCGGAAGGCAGGCGGGAGGCGGTGAAGTTCGCGACGATCGATTCGACCATCGCGCTGATGCTGGCACTGTTCGTCAACGCGGCCATTCTCATCGTGGCGGCGGCGAGTTTCCATACCAGCGGCCATCAGGTCGAGGAGATCGGCCAGGCCTTCGAGCTTCTGTCGCCGCTTCTGGGGCTTGGTATCGCCTCGACGCTGTTCGCGGTGGCGCTGCTCGCATCCGGCCTGAATTCGACCGTCACGGCAACGCTTGCCGGGCAGATCGTCATGGAGGGGTTCCTGCAGCTTCGGATGCCGCCATGGGCGCGGCGGCTCGTGACCCGCGGCATCGCCATCGTGCCGGTGGTTTTCGTGACGGCGCTCTATGGAGAAAGCGGGACCGCCAAGCTTCTCGTGCTCAGCCAGGTCATTCTATCCATGCAACTGCCCTTCGCCATCGTGCCTTTGATCCGGTTCGTCACCGACCGTGGCCAGATGGGGGAATTCGCAATATCAAGAAAGACTGCCTGCATTGCATGGGTTGTCGCGGCAGTTATCATAGTTCTCAATGTAAAATTACTTTTCGATACTTTCATTTCATATTGAATTGAACCAAACCCGTCTTCCTTCCACGATTTTCTCTTGCGCCTGACATTCACGCGACGTTTCGGCTTTGCGTAAGATTTGATGGACATTACGAAAACGTCACTTTTCTTCCGCGCCGTCTAACTTATGTGACAATTGGATGACAGCCATATGACGGCTGCGCGACAGGCGTGGCTTGCTGCGTGGAGAGATGCGTTGACGGGTTCGGTTCAAAATCACCCGGTTTCTGAATCTTCGTCGGTTCGCGAGGGCACGCCAGCCGCGCGGCGTTGGCCTTTGCTGCGGACGGCGGGCTCGGTGCTGGTCACCGTCGTTCTTGCGTCCGCTCTCGTCTTTCTGGTCGAACTTATCGTGCGCGGCTCGTTTGCCGAGACGGTGCAGTTTTTCTCGACCGTCGAAATGCCGGGCTGGTCGACGATCCTTCTCTTCGCGCTGTTTCTGATCGCGCTTGATGCGATACTGGGGCGAGCGCATCAGGCAGTGATCATCGTTGGGCCGATCGTACTTGCCTTGGCCTTCATCAGCCATGAGAAGGCGCGCTATCTCGGCGATCCGCTCTATCCGGCCGATATCCTCTATGCGCGGCAGATTCTCGATCTCCTGCCGCTGCTCGCACGCGAGCGGCCGTGGACGATGGTGGCGGTGGTTGCCGGCGCGGTCGGCGGTGTCGCCCTTTTGATCGCGGCGCTGATGCTGTGGCGTCGGAAGGCGCCGATCGCCTGGCGCGGGCGTATCCTGCGGCTTGCCGTGGCGTTGCCGGTGCTCGCCTCCTTCGCATCGGTCATGGATTATTCCACTTTCTCGTGGGTGCGCGACCGACTGAGCATCAGCCCCATCATGTGGGACCAGAAGGAGAACTATTCGCATAACGGCTTTGCCGCCGCCTTCATCCTCAACGTGCCGATGGCCGATGTCGCCAAGCCGAAGGGCTACTCGAAAAAGGCAATCGAAAGCCTCGCGGCAGGCCCGGCCATCTCCGTGCCGTCCGATGCGCCAGACATCATCATCGTCATGAACGAATCATTCTGGGATGCGACCCGGCTGCCCAACACCAAGATAACGCCCGACCCGATCCCGACAGTGCGCGCCAATCTTTCGGGCGAGATGTTCTCGCCGGAGTTCGGCGGTACTACCGCGAATATCGAATTCGAGGCGCTGACGGGCTTTTCGAATGCCTTCCTGCCGTATGGCAGTATCCCCTATCAGCAATATATGCGTCGGCCGATGCCGTCGCTCGCGTCCTTCCTCGGCTCGCAGGGCTATGTGACGCGCGCGCTGCATCCGTTCGCGAAGTGGTTCTGGAACCGCGGGACGACCTACAAGGATTTCGGCTTCGACAGCTTCATGTCGGAGGAGAACCTGCCGCCGCTCGACACACATGGCCCGCTCGTCTCCGACAAGGCCCTTTTCAACGAGATCATCCGTGAGGCCGACCAGCAGAAAAGGCCCTTCTTCTTCTTTGCCGTCACGCTGCAGAATCATGGTCCGTACGAGCCGTTCCGCTACACAGACCCGACAATCGATGTCGAGACGACGGCTGACGACGCCTCCAAGCAATCGATCCTGAGCTACGCCCAGGGCACGGCGGACGGCGATAAGGCGCTGGCGAGTCTGATGGACTGGGCCAAGCACCGCAAGCGGCACACGATCCTCGTCATGTTCGGCGACCATCTGCCGCCGCTCGGCCCCGCCTATGTCGCGACCGGCTTCCTGAAAGACAATGTCGCACCACGCAGCGGCCCTGTCGACAAGATGAAGATGGACCACGAAACGCCGCTCGTCATCTGGTCGAATCGTTCCGGTTCGGTCCGCGATGTCGGCACGATCAGCCCCTCGCTCATCCCGCTCTATGTTCTCAAGCTCGCCGGGATCGAGCATCCTTATTACACCGGCTTCCTCAGCCAGGTGCGCGATCGCTATCCGGTGGTCTATCGGCAGATGCTGATCGGCGCGGATGGCAACGCCGTGGACAATTGGCAGAAAAAGGAGCCGGCTGACCCGGTGTTGCGTGATTTTCGCCTGATCCAGTACGATCAGATGTTCGGCAAGGAATATGCCTCGCCGAAATTCTTCCCGGCCATGCAGGCATCGAAGCCGGGAAGCTGACGGAAGTGCCGTAATTTTCATGCGGGTAAGGCGGTTTCAGCGCAGCAATATTTCTGCCTGCGTGCGCTCGGTGTTGCTTCCTGTCGCCATCTTCGCTGGGGCACGATTTCGTTTGACGTGGTAAGAAAGCGGCGAAACACTATCTCCTGATCCGTTACAGAGTCCGCCGAACGAGCGCGGAACCGGAAGGAATGGCAGATGACGCTGCATCAGGTCGCGCTCGACGACAAATACGATCTTTCCAAGGAGCGGATATTCATCTCCGGCTCGCAGGCGATCGTGCGCATGCTTCTCATGCAGCGCGAGCGCGACCGCCGCGACGGGCTGAATACTGCCGGCTTCATCTCGGGTTATCGCGGCTCTCCGTTGGGAGGGCTGGACCAGCAACTCTGGAAGGCAAAGAAGCAACTGTCGGCTTCCGACATCGTCTTCCAGCCCGGTCTCAACGAGGAACTGGCGGCGACCGCCGCATGGGGCTCGCAGCAGACTGAACTTCTCGGCGAAGGCAAATATGACGGGGTCTTCGCCCTCTGGTACGGCAAGGGCCCGGGCGTCGATCGTTCCGGCGATGTGTTCCGCCACGCCAATCTCGCCGGCACGTCTCCGCATGGCGGCGTGCTTGCACTGATGGGCGACGACCACACGGCCGAATCCTCCACCACTGCGCATTCGAGCGAATTCGCGTTCGTCGATGCGATGATCCCGATCTTCAACCCGGCCGGGGTTCAGGAGATGGTCGATTACGGCATCTACGGTTACGCGCTTTCACGTTTCGCCGGCATGTGGGCGGCGATGAAATGCGTCAAGGACAATATTGAATCGACCGCCTCGGTCGATGTTTCACTCGACCGGCTCGCCATTACCCTGCCAGAGATCGAAATGCCGCACGGCGGACTCTCTATCCGCCATGAGATCGACATGCTCGGTCAGGAAGAGCGGCTGCACGAGCACAAGCGACGGGCGGCGGCCGCCTTCATCCGCGCCAACAACCTGAACCGGATCGTCTATTCCGGCGGGCGCGATCCCAAGCTCGGCATCATCACGGTGGGAAAAAGCTATCTCGACGTGCGCCAGGCGCTTGACGATATCGGTATCGACGAGGCGCGCGCCAACGAACTCGGCATCCGTCTCTTCAAGGTCGCCTGCCCGTGGCCGCTCGATTTCGAGCATATCGGCGAATTCGTCAAGGGCCTCGAAACGGTGATGGTGGTCGAGGAGAAGCGGTCGCTGATCGAGGTGCAGTTGCGCGAAAGCCTGTACGGCACGGCGATGCAGCCGGTCATCGTCGGCAAGAAGGACGAGCGCGGCGACTGGCTCTTCCCGGCCAAGGGGGCGCTCGATCCGAACGAGGTCGCCATTGCCATCGGCGAGCGCGTGCTCAAGATCATCGGGCCTTCGGAAGAGATCGCGGCCCGCGTCGACCGCATGCGGCAGTTCCAGGCGATGCTCGCCGACACGACGGACGTGGCGACGCGCACGCCCTATTTCTGTTCAGGGTGCCCGCACAATTCCTCGACCAAGGTGCCGGAAGGCTCGCTCGCGTCAGCGGGTATCGGCTGCCATTTCATGTCGCTTTGGATGGACCGCTCCACCGTCGGCTTCACGGCGATGGGCGGAGAGGGCGCGCAATGGATCGGCCAGGCGCCTTTCTCCAAGCGCGACCACATCTTCCAGAACCTCGGCGACGGCACCTACAACCATTCCGGAATGCTGGCGCTGCGCTTCGCGCTCGCTTCGGACGCCAACATCACCTACAAGATCCTTTACAACGACGCCGTGGCCATGACCGGCGGACAGCCGCATGAGGGCGGCCTTTCCGTCGATGCGATCGCCCGGCAGGTGCGCGCCGAGGGCGTGCAGCGCGTCGCAATCGTGACTGACGAGCCGGAAAAATATGCCGGCAAAGCCGATTTCCCCGTGGGCGCGACGATCAGCCATCGCGACGATCTGGATGCCGTTCAGCGCGAGTTGCGTGAGGTACCGGGCGTCTCGGTGCTGCTCTATGACCAGACCTGCGCGGCGGAGAAGCGCCGCCGCCGCAAGCGCGGCACGTTCCCCGATCCGGACAAGCGGGTCGTTATCAACGAACTGGTCTGCGAGGGCTGCGGCGATTGCGGCATCGCCTCCAATTGCGTCTCCGTGCAGCCGCTGGAAACCGAGTTCGGCCGCAAGCGGCGGATCGACCAGTCGAGTTGCAACAAGGACTTCTCCTGCGTCAATGGCTTCTGCCCGTCCTTCGTGACGGTGCATGGCGCGCGCATCCGCAAGGCGGAGGGCGCGGCCGGCCGGCACGATCCGCTGGAAGGCGTGCCGGAGCCCGAGCTTGCACCGCTCGGAGGCGGATGGTCGGCGATCGTGGACGGCATCGGCGGGACGGGCGTCGTCACCGTCGGCGCCATCCTCGGCATGGCCGCCCATCTGGAAGACAAGGGCTGCGGCATGATCGACATGGCCGGCCTCGCGCAAAAGGGTGGCGCCGTCTACAGCCACATCCAGGTGGCAAGGTCTCCGGCCGACATCCACGCCATCCGTGTATCCGCCGGCAAGGCGGACCTGATCCTTGGCTGCGATCTTGTCGTATCGGGTGCCAAGAAGGTGCTGGCGGCGGCCCGCGAGGGGCATACGATCTTCGTCGCCAATACCGCCGAAGTGATGCCGGGCGACTTTGCCCGCTCGACCGATTTCTCGCTGCCGACCGAGCGGCTGAAGAAGGCGATCAGGACGGCGGCGGGCGAGGAGCATGCGCATTTCTTCGACGCGACGCGCACCGCGACCGTCCTGTTCGGCAATTCGCTCGGCGCCAACATGTTCATGCTCGGCTTCGCTTATCAGCATGGCGGACTGCCGCTTTCTGCGGAGGCGATCGAGCGCGCCATCGAGCTCAACGGGCAGGCGGTGGCTATGAACGTCTCGGCCTTCCGCTGGGGCCGGCGCGCGGCGCACGATCCGGATTTCGTCCGTGGCATGGTCGAGAAGGCACGCGGCGGAGCGTCCGATCGCAAATTCGCCGAAGGGCTCGACGAGATCGTCCAGAAGCGCGCCGCGTTCCTGACTTCCTATCAGGACAAGGCTTATGCGGAGCGCTACCGCAAGCGCTTAGCCGCGATCCGCTCGGCCGAGGAGAAGGCCGTGCCAGGCTCGACCGTTGTGGCCGAGGCGGTGGCGCGCAACCTCTTCAAACTGATGGCGGTCAAGGACGAGTACGAAGTTGCCCGGCTCTATACGGACGGCTCGTTCCGGAAGCAGCTTGCCGCCGAGTTCGAGCATTACGACAAGCTCGAATTCCACCTCGCGCCTCCGATCCTCAATCGGCGTGGTGCGGACGGCCGCTTGCGCAAGTCGAAATTCGGCCCGTGGATGATGAAGGCGTTCGGCGTGCTTGCCTCGCTGAAAGGGCTGCGCGGCACAGTGTTCGACATCTTCGGCTATTCGGAAGAGCGGCATATGGAGAAGCGTCTGCTTGCCGAGTACGAGAGCGATTTGGACCGTATCGCCGCGACGCTTTCGGCGGAGCGGATCCAGGCCGCCGTGGCGCTCGCCTCGGTGCCGTCGCTGATCCGCGGCTTCGGCCACGTGAAGGCGGCCAATGCGGCCAAGGCCGAGGGGGAGCGCAAGCGCCTTACGTCCCGATTTTTGCACGGTTCTGAAGCATCCGAGGTGCTGCAAGCCGCTGAATGATAAGGGCTTTTCGGCTTCTCCCTGCTTGGCGCTACATAAGCGATTTATTAAGGGGGGTGTGCCATTATCTGCCGTCAGCCGGCGGACTCCTATCAATGAAGCGAACAAAACCGGGAAACATCCCTGCCGATGTCTACATCCAGTTTGTTCGCTCGTTGTTTAACAGCGTCCATACTGTTCTTTCCGGCGCCTGTATCCACGCATTCCTTGCTTTTCTGACTTTCTGGAAAAGCGGCTATCCAATCTACGCCGAAATGGCGATCCTGCTCTTGATCGTCGGCATCTGGCGTTACGTCGGAATGCTGAAATTCTATCGCTCGGAACAGATCATCGACGAGAGCGATGCGCAACGGTGGGAAAAACACTATATTTTTCGGGGAAGCGCTCAGGCGTTTTCCCTTGGACTATTTTGCTTCGTTGCTTTTTTTGTAGCGAGAGATCATTTCGCTGAAATAGTTGCTGTGTGCCTGACATTCGGTTCCATCGTCACGGTGGCGGGGCGCAATTATGGCTCACCGCGAATGGTGGCGATATTTTCCGCGTGCTTTCTGACTCCGTATGGTCTTGGGCTCGTTCTGCGCGGGGATATCGCCCATATCCTGCTCGGGATAATGACCATTCCATTTTTCCTGATCATCAGGAGCACTGCCAGTCAAATTCGTGAAGTCTTGTTCTCGGCGGTTATCGGCCATCGGACTGCCAAGCAACTGGCCCAGAGATTCGACCGCGCATTGAACACCATGCCGCACGGCCTGATCATGCTGAACCCCGAGGGACAGGTGGCCGTGGCCAATTCAGAAGCCGCGCATTTGATGCTCACGGCTTCCCCTGACAGGTTGCTTGGCCGTTCGCTGAAATCGCTCATGGCGCGGGGTGTCGCGGCGGGGCTTCTCAGCCGCAAGGATGCGCAATTCGCGGAGACTCAGCTCACGCGGGCGCTTCACGAAGGCCGCGACCGCAAGCTGCTGCTCAGTTTCCGGAACGGTCGCCATTTCGAGTTCTCCACACGCGAAGGCCGTGACGAACTTGGCGTCATAACATTCGAGGATGTGACGGCTCGGGTCGAGGCGGAGGAACGCGTTCGCTTCATGGCTCGCTACGACAATCTTACCGGGCTTGCCAATCGGGCCTATTTCAACGAACAGGTGATGGAGGCGATGGCGAGCGGCGGCCGCGACCGGCTATGCGGCCTCGCCGTCTTCGATCTCGACGATTTCAAGAGCATCAACGATACGCTCGGGCACCCGGTGGGGGACGGGCTGATCTATGCCGTTGCCGAGAGGCTCGCCTCTTTTGCGAGCGAGGATGCCAAGGTCAGCCGCTTCGGTGGCGACGAGTTCATGATCTTCTTCGATCGTATCGCCGACGAGGCGGATTTCAAGCGAAACCTCGATACCATTTTCCAGGGCCTGCAAGGCGAAGTCGACGTCGCCGGGCATTGCCTGCGCATCCAGTGCAGCGCCGGCGCTGTCCTGGACATGGTCGGCGAGACCGATGTCGACAGCATGATCGTCAAGGCCGACCTCGCGCTCTACAAGGCAAAGGACCAGGGCAAGGACAGCTGGAGGCTTTTCGAGACCGCAATGGATGCGGCGTTCCGCAATCGCCAGATCATGAAAGCCGATCTGCGCAGCGCCGTCGAGGCGCGGGAACTGAGAGTGGTCTATCAGCCGATCGTGGCAATGGATACGATGCGGATCGCAAGCTGCGAGGCGCTTTGCCGGTGGGATCACCCGCAGCTCGGCCCGATCTCGCCGGCGATCTTCATCCCTCTCGCCGAAGAGATGGGGATCATCTCGGAAATATCGAGCTTCATGCTGGCGGCGGCCTGCGCCGAATGTGCCAAGTGGCCGGACCCCATAACGGTCTGCATCAATCTGTCGGCCAAGGATTTCCGCGATCACGGCATTGTCGAAAAGGTCCGCGACGCGCTGGCCGCATCGGGTCTGGCGCCGCGGCGGCTCGAGATCGAGGTCACCGAGACGGCGCTTCTGGACGACAAGTCGCTCACGCGCGAGTATCTGGGCGAACTCAAGGCGCTTGGCGTCAGGATCGCTCTCGACGATTTCGGCACCGGCTATTCGAGCCTCAGCTATCTGCACACGCTGCCGCTGGACAAGGTCAAGATCGACCGCAGCTTCCTCATGGATGTGGTGCGCAACGAGCGTTCGCTGCAATTGCTGCGAGGGATCGCCGATCTGTCGCGTTCGCTCGGACTCGTCGTCACGATGGAAGGCGTGGAAACCTTCGAGCAATTGAAGGTGCTTGCACTGAACGTAAAGCCGGACCTGGTGCAGGGCTTCCTTTTCGGCTCGGCACTCACCGCTTCCGGCATCGAGACGATGTCCAGCACCGTATGGCCGTTCGGCAGCGAAATCGAGAACGTCCGCAGATCCTCCCGGCGCTGAAGCCAAAAATGCGCCGCGATCTTTGTGACCGGCTCACGCGCTTCAGCGTGTGATTTCGCGCATAGCCTTATCCCGAAACCGGCCTTCACCTTCGGGGCATTGCCTTCATCGGGAGAGAGCCGATCTTAACGATCCGTTAAGGTTAACATACCGTAAATTCTTTGGTTTTTATTTTCAACTTTCCTGTGGTTAAGGATGGGTTTACGCTTTCCACGGTGGTAGAGGAGGCGGTGTTGGACACTCATTCTGTCGAAGAAAGTGTGGGGAAGCGCGGGGGTGTAGAGTTTGACGATCCCGGTATGAACGCTTTCTCCAGAATTGTCCTGCAATTGATGGAGCATATCGAATACAGGATTTGCCGAAGCGGGGAAGATCTGGAAAGCATATTCCGTCTCCGCTACGATTCTTACCTGTCGGTCGGCATGATCAAGGCGGATGCCAAGCGCATCGTCGAAGATGAATTCGACTACAGCGCGAATGTATTCAACTACGGCGTCTATTATGACGGCCATCTGGTCAGCACGGTCAGGCTCCATCATGTGACCGGCGAGGTACCTGTCTCGCCGAGCGTCAAGGTGTTCGGCGATGTGCTCGAGCCCCGTATCGCCAATGGTGCATCCTATGTCGATCCCAGCCGCTTCGCGGCCGACAAGGATTGGTCGGCGGAACTCAGGGTCCTGCCTTACATCACGTTGCGGCTTGCGTTGATCGCCTGCCACCATTTCAAGCCGACCGCCTGCCTGACAGCGATAAAAGAGGAGCATGCGGCCTTCTACAGGCGCGTATTCATCGCCGAGCCGATCGTGAGAGGGCGCATCTATCCGGGCCTGACGACGCCGGTGGATCTTTGGCAGGCTCCGTGCCCGATGTCGCCGGATCAGGGCGCGCGGCGCTTCGCCTTCTTCCGGTCCACGGCGCTCGAGAGGCGGTTGCTGTTCAGCCCGCCGGAAGATGACCGCTCCGCGTCGCTGACGATCCTGCCGAGCGCGAAGTATATCCGACACGCCGCATAACGGTCCGCTCGCGCCGCGCTTGCAGCAGGCGCCATTCGAGAGGTAAACCGTACACATTTGACGAGCTACAAGGCGAGTTCATCCCGAGACGAGACCGTTCGCAATTCGGTCTGGGCGGCGGAGCTTTCCGCGGACGAGATCGATCGTGCCCGCAAAGGCACCATCGAGAAGGTCTTTCCGAAGGGGGCCTATATCTGCCATCGCGGCGATCGTCTCGATTACTGGACCGGAGTGGCGCAGGGTCTCGTCAAGATCAGCACCGTATCGCAAGGCGGCAAGGCGATGACTTTTGCCGGCATCGGCACTGGCGGCTGGTTCGGCGAAGGATCGATCCTCAAGGAGGAGCCGCGCCAATACGATCTGGTCGCGCTGCGCGAGACGCGGCTCGCCATGATGAACCGGGCCACCTTCTTCTGGCTCTACGAGAACAGCACCGGCTTCAACCGGTTCCTCGTTCGTCAGCTCAACGAGCGCATGGGCCAGTTCATCGCCACGATCGAGCACGACCGGATCCTCGACGCGAAGGCGCGTGTCGCCCGCAATCTGTCTTGGCTCTTCAATCCGGTGCTCTATCCGGGCGCCGGCTCTCAGATCGAGATCACCCAGGAAGAGCTCGGGCTTCTGGCCGGCGTTTCGCGCGTAATCGCAAACCGCAGCCTTGCCGAACTGGAAGATGAGGGGCTGATCCGTGCCGAGCACGGAAAAATAAGGGTGCTCAACCTGGCGGCGCTCAGAACCTACTGAGGCTGTTTGCCGCGAAACACACAGAAGCTCCCATCTATCACGCATCGTGCCGCTCTGTCTGTCAAGCCATCTGTTGCGGGACAGACCCATTTAAACGATCCTGTCCATGTCGCCCGCTCGGCAGGCATAGCCGATTGGCTACTTGCGGCTGGATCAGCGCACGCGATAAATTTGGTCCAACATCGCGAATGATGCGAGGACGGCTGGGAGGAAGATAAAAAATGGATTCGACGGCGGGTGCCGCCGAAACTCTCGACACGTTCCCGAAATATCTGCTGCTGAACGCCTCGCGCTTCGCGGAGCGGCCCGCCATGCGCTTCAAGGATTACGGCATCTGGCAAAGCTGGACCTGGGCCCGGCAGCTCGACGAGGTGCGCGCCTTCTCAATCGGCCTTGCCGAACTTGGCGTCGAACATGGCGACAAGGTTGCGATCGTCGGGCCGAACCGACCGCGGCTTTACTGGACTTTCGCCGCGGCGCAGGCGCTTGGCGCCATTCCCGTTCCCGTCTATGCCGACGCGGTGGCCGAGGAGATGGCCTATGTGCTTGACCATGCCGGTGCGCGTTTCGCCATCGTCAGCGATCAGGAGCAGGTCGACAAGATCCAGTCCTTCGCCGAACGTATCCCGGCGCTCGAACACGTCATCTATGACGAGGCGCGCGGGCTCGAGGATTACGATCCGGCTACGCTCCATTCCTTCGAGGCGTTGCAGGCGCGTGGCAGGGAGATAGTCGCCGCCGATCCGGAGGCGGCCCGCCGATGGGAGGAGAAGGTCCGCGCCGCCAGCGGCGAGGACGTTTCCGTCATGCTCTATACATCCGGCACGACGGGACGCTCCAAAGGGGTGATGGTGCGTGCCGGGGCGGCGGTCGCCGCGACGCTCGACACGGTGACGTTTGACACGCTGACGGAAAAGGACAGCGTGCTCGCGTATCTGCCGCTCGCCTGGGTCGGCGACCACTACCTGAACTTCGCGCAGAGCTATGTTTCCGGGTTCTGCATGGCCTGCCCGGAAAGCCAGGAGACGGTGCCGCAGGATCTGAGGGAGATCGGGCCTACCTTCTATTTCGCGCCGCCGCGCATCTTCGAATCGTTGCTCACCAGCGTCACCATCCGCATGGAGGATGCCAGCCGTCCCAAGCGCTGGCTCTTCCGCCATTTCATCGGCGTGGCGAAGAAATATGGCGAGGCGATCCTGGAGCAGCGCCCGGTGCCGCTTTCGGGCCGCATCGCCTATGCGCTCGGCAACGCCATCATCTATGCGCCGCTCCGGAACGTGCTTGGCCTTTCGCGCATCCGCATCGCCTATACGGCCGGCGAGGCGATCGGCGAGGATTTATTTTCCTTCTTCCGCTCGCTCGGCATCAACCTGAAGCAGCTTTACGGTCAGACCGAAGCGTTCTTGTATGTAACGGCGCAGAAAGACGGCGAGGTCCGTTCCGACGCGGTCGGCCCGGCCGTGCCCAATGTCGATATCCGCATCGCGGAGGATGGCGAGGTGCAGTTCCGCTCGCCGGGCCAGTTCGCCGGCTATTACAAGGAGGACGCGAAGACCGCCGAGGTGATGACGCCGGACGGCTTCATCAAGACCGGCGATGCCGGCTTCTTCGACAAGGACGGCCAGTTGAAGATCATCGACCGGTCCAAGGACGTCGGCCGGCTGGAGACGGGCGCGCTGTTCGCCCCGAAATATGTCGAGAACACGCTGAAATTCTTCCCCAACATCAAGGAAGCGGTTGCTTTCGGGCACGGCCGCGAATTCTGCGCGGCGTTCGTCAATATCGATCTCCAGGCCGTGGGCAACTGGGCGGAGCGCAACAGCATCGCCTACGCTTCCTATCAGGAACTGGCCAGTCATCCCGAAGTGCTCAAGATCATCCTCGGCCATGTCGGGGAAGCGAATCTGAGGCTATCGCGCGAGGAACTGATGGCGGGGTCGCAGATCCGCCGCTTCATCGTACTGCACAAGGAACTCGACGCCGACGACGGCGAACTCACCCGCACGCTCAAGGTGAGGCGAGGGTTCATCGCCGAGCGCTACGGCGAACTGATCGAGGCGCTTTATGACGGCTCGACGGAGAAATACGTCGAGACGGAAGTCACTTATGAAGACGGCCGCAAGGGCCGTATCCGGGCGACGCTCTCGATCCTCGACGCTCCGGTCTTCGGCGAAGGCCGGACGGGCTGGCGGGAGGCGGCCGAATGAACGCGCGTCCCGATCCTGCAGGACTTGCCGATGCGGGCGACGCGATCGCCGACGGGGCAGTGCTGCTCGATGTGCGCAACGTGTCGCTCTCCTTCGGCGGGGTGAAGGCGATCAGCGACATCTCCTTCGATGTGCTGAAGGGCGAGATCCGCGCCATCATCGGCCCGAATGGCGCCGGCAAGACCTCGATGCTCAACGTCATCAACGGCTTCTATACCGCGCAGCAAGGGACCATCCTCTTTCGCGGCAGGGAACGGCGCGCGATGAAGGCGCATGAGGCGGTGGGGCAGGGGATCGCCCGCACCTTCCAGAACGTCGCGCTGTTCAAGGGCATGTCGACCCTCGATAACATCATGGCCGGGCGCTCGGTGAAAATGAAAAGCGGCCTTTTCTGGCAGATGTTGCGCCACGGCCCGGCGCTTCGCGAGGAGATCGAGCACCGCGAGGTCGTGGAGGAGATCATCGATTTCCTGGAGATCGAGCACATAAGGCATACGCCGGTCGGCAAGCTGCCCTACGGGCTGCAGAAGCGCGTGGAACTCGGCCGCGCGCTCGCCATGGAGCCGATGCTTCTCCTTCTCGACGAGCCGATGGCCGGCATGAACCTCGAGGAAAAGGAGGACATGAGCCGCTTCATCGTGGAGGTGAATCGCCATCGCGGCACGACGATCGCGCTGATCGAGCACGATATGGGCGTGGTCATGGATCTCTCGGACCGGGTCGTCGTCCTCGACTATGGAAAAAAGATCGCGGACGGCCCTCCGGACGCCGTGAAGACGAACAAGGATGTTATCGACGCCTATCTCGGCGTCGCACACTGACATTCGTGGAGCCAGAGACATGCATGGAATTCATTTCGCACCGCTGATCTCCCTTATCGCCGGCATTCTCATCCTGATCGTGCCGCGCCTGTTGAACTACATCGTCGCAATCTACTTGATCGTCATCGGCCTTATCGGCCTGTTCCCGCAGCTCGCGAGCTAGCTGCTAAGGGGACGAGCCGGGAGGGGGAACATGGATCTTGCCTATCAGATACTGGTCAAGCCGTTCGCCGACATGATTTCGGCGCCGGATTTCCTGATGCAGGTTCTTTGGGAAGGGCTGGTATCCGGCGTGCTTTATGCGCTGATCGCGCTCGGCTTCGTGCTGATCTTCAAGGCCTCGCGCGTGTTCAATTTCGCGCAAGGCATCATGGTGGTGTTCGCCGCGCTGTCGCTGGTCGGCCTGCATGAGCACGGCGTGCCTGCCTGGCTCGCCGTGCTCCTTACTCTCGGCATCATGCTCGTTCTGGCCGTGACGGTGGAAAGGGTCGTGCTGAGGCCGCTCGTCAACCAGCCCGACATCATCCTTTTCATGGCGACGATCGGCATCACGCTGTTCCTCATCGGTTTCGGTGAGCTGATCTTCGGCGGCGAGAACAAGCTGATGATCACCGAGCAACTGGGCATTCCTACGGGCAGCTTCGAGTTCGAGCCTTTCGGCGGGCTGCTTTCCATCGAACAGAAGGATTTGACCGCTGTCGTGGGTGCGGTGGTTCTGGTGGCGGTGCTGATCCTCTTCCTCAACCGGACCAAGATGGGGCGCGCCATCCGCGCGCTCGGCGACGATCATCAGGCGGCGATGTCCGTCGGCATCTCGTTGTCGACGATCTGGGTGGTGGTGTGGTTCATCGCGGGCATCATCGCGCTCGCTACCGGCATCGTGTGGGGCGCGCGTGCCGGCGTTTCCTTCGCGCTGGAGGTCATCGCCTACAAGGCGCTGCCGGTGCTGATGCTGGGCGGCCTGGAATCGGTGCCCGGCGCCATCATTGGCGGCGTGGCGATCGGCCTTCTGGAGAAGCTGTTTGAGATCTACTGGGGGCAGCCGCTACTGGGCGGCAACACCGAGACATGGTTTGCCTACGTGCTTGCGTTGATCGTGCTCCTGTTCCGGCCGCAGGGCATTTTCGGCGAAAAGATCATCGAGCGGGTGTAAAAGAATGCTTTACCGGACGGCGGGCCAGTTCAAGACCAGCTACGAAGCGGATTTCGCGCTTTTCCCCGTGCGCCAGGACGCGGTGTTGCTCGGCGTGATCCTGTTTTTCGCATGGGTGATCCTGCCGTTCAGCGCCAACGAATTCGTCTTCCAGACGCTGCTCATCCCCGTCCTCATCTATTCGCTGGCCGCGCTTGGGCTTAACCTTCTCACCGGATATGCCGGGCAATTGTCCCTCGGAACGGCGGCCTTCATGGGGGTCGGCGCCTATGCCTGCTACAAGCTGACGACCATCTTTCCGGGCATGAACCTCGTGGTGGCGATTGCGCTGTCGGGCTTCTTCGCCGCGTCGGTGGGGGTCGTGTTTGGCCTGCCCTCGCTGCGTATCAAGGGCTTCTATCTCGCGATCGCAACGCTCGCCGCGCAGTTCTTCCTCGTCTGGCTGTTCGAGAAATGGGCGTGGCTTTACAACTACAATTCCTCGGGCGCCATCCAGGTGCCGAACATCAAGATGTTCGGCGTCTATGTCGCCGGCCCGCAGGCCAGTTCGCTGACGCAGTATTATTTCGTGCTTGCCATCGTCAGCCTTGTGACGTGGTTTGCCATCAACATCACGCGCGGCCGTATCGGGCGGATGTGGAAGGCCGTGCGCGACATGGATATCGCCGCCGAACTGGTGGGCATCAACCTGATGCGCGCCAAGCTGTCGGCCTTCGCCATATCGTCTTATGTCGCGGGGGTGAGCGGCGCGCTGTTCGTGTTCCTGTGGCGCGGAGCGGCGGAGCCGGTGCTGTTCGACGTGCAGCTTTCCTTCCGTATCCTCTTCATCGCGATCATAGGCGGGCTCGGCTCGATCATCGGCAATTATTTCGGCGCGCTCCTGATCGTGGCGCTGCCCGTCATCCTCGGCGTCGTACCGGAGGCGCTCGGCCTGCCGATCGGGGCGGCGACCCAGGAGCACCTCAACACGATGATCGTCGGGGCGCTCATCATCACCTTCCTCATCGCCGAGCCGCTGGGCATGGCCAGGCTTTGGGGCATCATCAGGGAAAAGCTCATTATCTGGCCTTTCCCGCATTAGGCGAAGCCGGGCTCATCCGGGTCGTGACAATTGGAGTGGAGGAAAAGCGATGAACGCACTTACAAGGAAATGCCTGCTACCGGCCCTTCTGGCCATGGGGACGATGCTCACCCTTCCGGCGCTGGCGGAAGATTCGGTGAACGTCACCAATCTTTCCTATCGGACCGGCCCCTTCGCGGCGACCGGCACGCCGGTCATGAACGGCCAGCGCGACTACATGCTGATGATCAACGCGCGGGACGGCGGCGTCAACGGCGTGAAGATCGACTATCAGGAATGCGAGACCGGCTACAACACCGAAAAGGGTGTCGAGTGCTACGAGAAGACCAAGGGGCAGAGCATTGTCACGCAGCCCTGGTCGACCGGTATCACGCTGCAGGTTCTGCCGAAGTCGAACATCGATAAGGTGCCGATCCTGGCGCCGGGCTATGGCTTCTCGCCGATGGCCGACGGCAAGACCTTCCAGTGGGCCTTCAACCCGCCGACCAGCTATTGGGACGGCGCCTCGATGATCCTGCAGGACATCGCCAAGGGCGACCTCGCCAGCCTGAAAGGCAAGAAGATCGTCCTCCTGCATCTCGACGCGCCCTACGGCAAGGAGCCGATCCCGCTGCTTCAGGCCTATGCGGATAAATACGGCTTCACCTTCCAGGCGATTCCGGTCGGCGTGAAAGAAATGCAGAACCAGTCTGCGCAGTGGTTGCAGATCCGTCGCGAGAAACCTGATTACGTCCTGATGTGGGGTTGGGGCGCCATGAATGCCGGCGCGCTCACCGAAGCGGTCAAGACCAAGTTCCCCATGGATCATTTCGTCGGCATCTGGTGGTCGGGCAGCGATGCCGACCTCAAGACGGTCGGGGAAGCCGGCAAGGGCTATCGCTCGATCTCGTGGAGCTATCCGGAGTCCAACTCCAAGGTCATGCAGGACGTGAAGAAATATGTCGTCGATGCGGGCCAGTCGATGCTGCCCAAGGACGAGTTCGACTACGTCTTCTACCAGAGGGGTGTCGTGATCTCGATGTTCACCGTCGAGGCGATGAAGGCGGCGCAGGAGCATTTCAACACCAAGGTCGTATCGGCCGAGCAGTTGCGCTGGGGGCTGGAGAACCTCAAGCTTGACGACGCGCATCTGGCGGAGATCGGTATGACCGGCATGGTGCCGTCCTTCTCCACTTCCTGCGCCGACCATTCCGGTCACGCCGGCGGCTGGATGCTCCAGTGGGACGGCTCCAAATTCGTGAAGTCTTCCGATCTGCTGAAGCCGGAGACGGAAATGTATGCCGATCTGTCCAAGACCGAGGCCGCGAAATATGCCGAGGCGAACAAGCCCTGGCCGGTCAACGAAGAGTGCAAGATGTAATGAAGGCGTTCTTCTCCCCGCGAACCCTCGTTCGCGGGGAGAAGGGCAGTAAGCGCGGAGCCTCGATGACGATCGCAACGAACCTTCAACCGGCAACCGACGCCATCTTGTCGGTCAACAATATCGAGGTCATCTACGACCGGGTGATCCTTGTCCTGAAAGGTGTCTCTTTTTCGGTGCCGGCCGGCGGCATCACGGCGCTTCTCGGCGCCAACGGCGCCGGCAAGACGACGACGCTGAAGGCGATCTCCAACTTGCTGCGCGGCGAGCGCGGCGAAGTCACCAAGGGCAACATCCTGTTCGAGGGGAAGGAAATACAGACCTCCTCCCCGAACGAACTTGTTCGTCGCGGCTGCATCCAGGTGATGGAAGGGCGCCATTGCTTCGGCCATCTGACGGTCGAGGACAATCTCATGACCGGCGCGTTCACGCGCCGCGACGGCAAGGCGGCGATCCACCGCGACCTGGAACTGGTCTATTCCTATTTCCCGCGCCTCAAGGTGAGGCGGTCGAGCCAGGCCGGCTACACGTCGGGCGGCGAGCAGCAGATGGTGGCGATCGGGCGGGCACTGATGTCGCGGCCGAAGATGATCCTGCTCGATGAACCGTCCATGGGGCTTGCGCCGCAACTGGTCGAGGAGATTTTCGAGATCGTGCGGAAGCTCAACGAGGAGCAGGGCGTTTCCTTCCTGCTTGCCGAGCAGAACACGAACATCGCGCTGCGTTACGCGAAATACGGCTACATCCTCGAATCGGGACGCATCGTGCTCGACGGCGAGGCGCATGCGCTGCGCGAAAACGAGGACGTCAAGGAATTCTATCTCGGCATCGGCGGCGAAGGCCGCCGGTCCTTCAAGAACGTCAAGCATTACAAACGGCGTAAACGCTGGCTTTCGTGAACGGGTCACGGCTCAACGCGCCGGACCTTGGCGGCATGTGCGGCGAAACCTGCCATTGCCCTTCACCCGGCTTTTCGCTATGTCGGCGGGAACGGCATTCTTGAGGGTTTCACCATGGCAGATCATTCGCCCGCCGGTCCGGTCGAAATGGGCGCACCGATGGACTATCCGGAGCACGAGAAGACCTATCGGCTCTTCCTGGGCTTGACGAAATACGGCACGCTGCATGTCGTGGCGCTGATGATCGCGATGGCGTTCGGCTATTTCACCAGCGCCGGCTTCTTCTCCGCGCTGATCCTTTTCATCATTATCTCGCTCGTCGGCATCTATCTTCTGCGCCGCGCGCCCGAGCACGTGGCCTGACCTTTCTTCCGGCGACTCGGCACACGCCCGCAGTCGCCTATTTCCCAATCGGGAGGGCATAAGGCGGTGGGACAAACAGTCTTCATCCCGCGGGAAACGGTGGCTGGCGAGCCGCGCGTTGCGGCGTCGCCCGAGACGGTGAAGCGCATGGCTGGCCTCGGCCTTGAAATCATCGTCGAAGGCGGTGCCGGAGAGCATTCGCGCATACCGGACACGGACTTCAAGGCGGCCGGCGCAACGATCGGCAAGGCGTCCGATGTCGGCAAGGCCGACGTGGTGCTCAAGGTCCGCCGGCCGACCGCCGCCGAGCTCAAATCATACAGGAAGGGCGCCATCGTCATCGCCACGATGGACCCGTATGGTAACGAGGGCGACGTGCAGGCGATGGCGAAGGCCGGGGTGACGGCGTTCGCCATGGAGTTCATGCCCCGCATCACGCGCGCGCAGTCGATGGACGTACTTTCCAGCCAGGCCAATCTAGCCGGCTATCAGGCGGTCATCGATGCGGCTTCCGAATATGACCGGGCGCTGCCGATGATGATGACGGCGGCGGGCACGGTTCCGGCGGCGAAGGTGTTCGTGATGGGCGTCGGCGTCGCCGGCCTGCAGGCGATCGCCACCGCCAAGCGCCTCGGCGCGGTCGTCACCGCGACGGACGTGCGACCCGCCGTGAAGGAGCAGGTGCAGTCGCTTGGCGCAAAATTCCTCGCCGTCGAGGACGAGGAGTTCAAGGCGGCCGAGACGGCGGGTGGCTACGCCAAGGAGATGTCCAAGGAATATCAGGCGAAGCAGGCGCAACTCACGGCCGACCATATCGCCAAGCAGGATATCGTCATCACCACGGCGCTCATTCCGGGCAGGCCCGCGCCACGTCTGATATCCGCTGGGATGGTGAAATCCATGCGACCGGGCTCGGTCATCGTCGATCTGGCGGTGGAGCGTGGCGGGAATGTGGAGGGCGCCGCGGCGGGCAAGATCGTTACGACGGCGAGCGGCGTGAAGATCGTCGGCCATCTCAACATGCCGGGCCGCATCGCGGCGACGGCCTCCCTGCTCTACGCGAAGAACCTCTACACCTTCCTCGAGACGATGGTGGACAAGGAAGCGAAACAGATCGCACTCAATCGTGATGACGAGCTCGTCAAGGCCACGATGCTGACGGACGGCGGAGCGGTCGTTCATCCGAATTTCGCCGGTGCCGCACCTTCCGCGAGCGCGGCCAAGGCGGATGAAGCGGCTTCGGCATCGAAGCCTGCCGCCGCGAAGAAGGCCGGTGGCAAGGCAGCAACCGCCAAGACGCGCGCGAAGAAGGCTCCCGCCAAGCCGAAGGGAGGCGCATGATGGAAAAGACGGCGCTTACACAGGCCCTTGACCAGCTCGACAAGGCTTCCGCATCGGTGCGGGCTGCTCTCGAGACGAGCGCCGGCTATGCCGACCATGCCGCCGACGCGGCTGGTGCGGCCGCGCATGCCGCAACGGGCGGTGCTATCGACCCCTTCATCTTCCGCTTCGCCATCTTCGTGCTGGCGATCTTCGTCGGCTATTACGTGGTCTGGTCGGTGACGCCGGCACTGCACACGCCGCTTATGTCGGTCACCAACGCCATCTCGTCGGTGATCGTGGTCGGTGCGCTGCTTGCCGTCGGCATTTCGGCATCCGGGCTTGCGAGCGGTTTCGGCTTCGTCGCGCTGGTGCTCGCCTCGGTCAACATCTTCGGCGGCTTCCTGGTCACGCAGCGCATGCTCGCCATGTACAAGAAGAAAGAGAAGTGACCGATGTCGGCTAACGTCGCTTCCTTCCTCTATCTCGTCTCCGGCATCCTCTTCATCCTGGCACTCAGGGGGCTGTCGCATCCGACGACCAGCCGGCGCGGCAACACGCTCGGCATGATCGGCATGGCGATCGCCATCCTGACGACGCTGGCGCTCGCCACGCCGTCATGGGACCGGTTCGGGCTGATCGTGCTCGGCATCGCCATCGGCGGTGGGGCGGGCGCATTCATCGCGCGCAAGATCGCAATGACGGCGATGCCGCAGCTTGTCGCGGCCTTCCATTCGCTTGTCGGCCTTGCCGCGGTGATGGTGGCGGCTGGCGCGCTCTATGCGCCCGGAAGCTTCGGTATCGGCACGGTGGGCGCGGTCCACGCGCAGGCGCTGGTCGAGATGTCGCTCGGCGTCGCCATCGGCGCCATCACCTTCACCGGCTCCGTCATCGCCTTCCTCAAGCTCGACGGCCGCATGTCGGGCAAGCCGATCATGCTGCCGGCGCGTCACGCCATCAACATCCTTCTCGCCGTGGCCCTGGTCGTACTCATCGTCCTGCTGGTCACGACGCAGAACCATCTTGCATTCTGGCTGATCGTGGCGCTGGCGCTCCTGCTCGGCGTGCTCCTCATCGTCCCGATCGGCGGCGCCGACATGCCGGTCGTCATCTCGATGCTGAACTCCTATTCGGGATGGGCGGCGGCGGCGCTCGGCTTCACGCTGGGCAATTTGGCGCTGATCATCACCGGCGCGCTGGTCGGCTCCTCGGGCGCGATCCTGTCCTACATCATGTGCAAGGGCATGAACCGCTCCTTCATTTCCGTCATCCTCGGCGGCTTCGGCGGCGAGACGGCGGCGGCCGCCGACGACGGCATCGAGCGGACCGTCAAGCAAGGCTCGGCGGACGATGCCGCCTTCCTCATGAAGAACGCGCAGAAGGTCATCATCGTGCCGGGCTACGGCATGGCGGTGGCGCAGGCACAGCACGCGCTGCGCGAGATGGCCGACAAGCTGAAGGCGGAGGGCGTCGAGGTCAAATACGCCATCCACCCGGTCGCCGGTCGTATGCCCGGCCACATGAACGTGCTTCTGGCCGAAGCCAACGTGCCCTATGACGAGGTCTTCGAGCTGGAGGACATCAACTCCGAGTTCGCGCAAGCCGACGTCGCCTATGTCATCGGCGCCAACGACGTGACGAATCCAGCCGCGCGCGACGACAAGAACTCGCCGATCTACGGCATGCCGATCCTCGAGGTCGACAAGGCGCGCACCTGCCTCTTCGTCAAGCGCTCGCTCGGCTCCGGCTATGCCGGCATCGACAACACGCTGTTCTATAAGGACGGCACGATGATGCTGCTCGGCGACGCCAAGAAGATGACCGAGGATATCGTCAAGGCGCTTGACGAGTAGGCCAAGGAAAGCGGCCAAGCCCTCTCCGGGCTGTTCCGTATCGAGACTCTTCGTACTGCATGTCGGCTGGTCTCTTGCCGAAGCGCCTCACATGGTCAAGATAGGCAATCTTCAGTCGCCTGCCGCGTGGATGCGCGCATAGGCGGGACAGAAATGTGGGGTACATGATGAAGATTCTGCTGCAATCGGCGGTGATCGCCGGGATGTTCGGCCTGTCCCTGGCTTCGGCCCAGGCCGGGGAGACGCTCGACCGCGTCATGAAGAACAAGGTGCTGGTCGAGGTCACGGACCAGGCCTATCCGCCTTTCTCCTATCTCAACGACAAGGGCGAGATGGATGGCTTCGACATCGACGTTTCCAAGGAAGTCGCGAAGCGGCTCGGCGTCGGCTACAAGGTCGAGACGCCGTCCTGGGCGATCATCACGGCCGGCAATTGGAAGGGCCGTTGGGATATCTGCGTCTGTTCGATGACGCCGACGACCGAGCGCGCACAGGTGCTCGACTTCGTCAACGAATATTATGCGGCGCCTGCGGTGATCGTCGTCAATTCGGATAATACCGATATCAAGGGCGCGGCCGATCTGAACGGCAAGAAGGTCGGGGCAGAGGCCGGCACGACCTACGAGAAATATATCCAGAAACAGCTCGTCATCGAGGTTCCGGGACAGCCCACCGTCAAGCCGGACTTCCCCTTCGACAACGCCGAGGTGGTTCCCTATGATTCCGAGGACACGGCTTTCCAGGACCTCGCACTCGGCAGCGGCAAGCGGCTCGATGCCATCGTCAGCGGCTACATGACCGCAAAGGACCGGGTCGAGAAGTCGAACGGCAAGTTCAAGATCGTTGGCGACAGCCTCTATGCCGAGCCCATCTGGGTTTCCGTCGACAAGGGCGACAAGGAATGGGAAGCCAGGATCAAGGAGATATTCCAGGCGATGCACGATGACGGCACGCTGAAGAATATCTCGGAGAAGTGGGTCGGCAAAGACATCTCGACCAAGCCCTGAGCGCTCCGGTACCCATGAGCGAGGGCGAAAACGCGGCAGCCGGGGAGGGGAATGCGACGTCGCCCTTTCCCGCTTCCGAACACAATTACGCGTTCCGGCTGAGGGTGCTCGCGACCTGGACGACGCTTTTTGCGCTCTTCGTCGTCTTCTTCCTGAATTTCGGGCTCGACTTCCCGTTCATCATCGAGAAGTTCCCGATGCTCGCGGGGCTCAGGCTGACGCGCGACGGCTTCATACAGGGTGCTGCGCTGACGCTGTTCGTCTGCTTCTTCGCCATCGTGGCGTCGATCATCCTGGGGCTGGCGTCGGCGCTGTCACGGCTTTCGAAGAGCGCCGTCCTCTACGGCATTTCCACCTTCTATACGTCCTTCTTCCGTGGCACGCCGCTTCTCGTCCAGATATTCCTGATCTATCTCGGCCTGCCGCAGATCGGTCCGGTGCCGCGCGCCGTGCCGTCGGGGATCATCGCGCTTTCGCTGAATTACGGCGCGTATCTCAGTGAGATCTTCCGCTCCGGCATCCTGTCGGTGCCGCAGGGCCAGCGCGAGGCCGGCGCTTCGCTCGGTCTGCATCGTGGTCAGATCATGTGGACGATCGTGCTGCCGCAGGCGATGCGCATCGTCATTCCGCCGACGGGATCGCAGTTCATCGCCATGCTGAAGGATTCCTCGCTCATCTCGGTCATGGGCGTGTGGGAAATCATGTTCCTGGCGCAATCCTTCGGTCGTGCCAGTTATCGCTATATCGAGATGCTGACCACGGCGGCGGTCATCTACTGGTTCCTGTCTTTCCTGTTCGAGCTCGTACAGGCGCGTCTCGAAGCCTATTACGGCAAAGGCTACCGGCAGCAGAGATAGGCCGGCCACGGGTATACGGCCGGCCCTTGCCTCGATTGTCCGTCAGCGGTCCCTATTTCAGCACGCTCTCCAGATGAAAGCTCGCGACGCCGGCGGCGACATTGACGCCGGTCTGCGCCTGGACGCTGACAGGCTGCAGCGTGAAGGTCCGGTCGGAGCCGCCCACCAGGAGGTTGGCGCCGGCGCCGACCCCGGCGGTCGCCTCGGCGGTAGCACCCGTGTAGTCGCCGGCGAGCGCGCCCGGTCCATAACCGCTCTTGGTCGGGGCGAGCACCAGCCATTGCATCACGGATTTGCCGGTGACGCCGACGTCCAGCCCGATCTTGGTGACGCGGCCGACATAGTCCTCCTTCGGAACGTTCGGGTCGGAGGGCGTATAGGTGCAGTTCAGCTTCTTCGACGAACCGACGATCATGCCGACCCCGCCGTGGATAACGCACTCAAGCCGGCCGACTTCCTGGGCCTGATCCGATGCCGCGGCAAAGGCGGGAGCTATGGACATAAACAAGGCGGCAGCCGCCGCCGGTGCGAGCGTCTTCATCGTGGGATCTCCTTGACGTTTCGTCTGGCGGATTAACCAGCGAACAGGCCAACGGTTCCGATCACGGATCGTGACAGGGAAGAGATTCGGTTTACTTTTGCCGGCGATGACCGGATGGCGGCGCTTTAAAGCGCGTCGCGATCTTTCAGATACGCCCCAGGCGCTTCAGCTTCTGATTCTGCGCATGTCTTTATCCCGAAACCGGTTCCCGCGTTGGGGAGACATGCCTTAGCTGGAGCGGGTCCGGGCGAGGCCATCGACGGCCGGCTTGTAGTTTCGGTCGATCTGTACGGCCTTGGCATAGGAGGCAGCCGCCTTCTGCCTGTCGCCGCGCTTTTCGTAGACCAGGGCCTGGTTGGCCCAGCTTTCCGCGACGTTGCCGTCGAGCTTGATGGCGGTGTTGAAGTCGGCGAAGGCATTGTCGGTGTCGCCGAGCGCCAGATAGGAAAGGCCACGGCCGTTGTAGGGCTCAGGCGCGCGCGGCGACAGCGATATCGCCTTGGAGAAATCCTCGATCGCCTGCTTGTGCTGTCCTTGCGCCTGATAGATCAGGCCGCGGTCGTGGTAGGCACGGCCATCGGTCGTGTCCTGCGAGATGGCCTGATTGAAGTCGGAGAGTGCCTGGTCGAGCCGGCCCGCCTGACGGTAGATGTCGCCGCGACCGATATAGGCGGTATCGTAGCTCGGATTGATCTGGATGGCGCGCGAGTAGTCCGCTACGGCCTTGGCGTCGTCACCGGTATAGTGCCAGATCAGCGCGCGGTTGGCGTAGGCCTGGTAATAGTTCGGGTTGAGCTTGATCGCCGTATCGAAGTCGTCGAGCGCGTCGCGATACTTGCCGGCACGGCCGTAGGCCGACCCGCGGACATTGTAGGATTCGGGGCTGTTCGGATTGCGGTTGATGACGGCCGTCAACGAGCCGATGTTCTCCGCCGAGCCCTGTGCGGGGTCGACATTGTACATCTGTTCCGGCGCGCTCTGGCATGCGGCAAGCCCGAGCATCGCAAACAGCGCGACGGCAATACCCGCCTTGCGTGACGCCGAATGCCTGCTATCTGCGAAATCCGCCATTCCGTCAGTTCCTCATCTGCCGCTGAAGCGTGTCGCGATCAGATTCGCCCCATACGTTTCAGGTTCTTGATTTTACGCATATCTCCCGACTTTTGAGAGACATGCTTTAGTTCTGCTTACGGGATACCATCAGAAGCGGCGATCTCAAATAGAAAGGCGGCCGCGATTGCCGATCGCGCCGCCTCCAGTATCCCTTGAAAAGGTCGAAATATGGGCGCTTAGCGCGCTATCGCCTTGGGGCCGGCCACGAGGCCTTCCCGCTGCGCGCGCTTGCGTGCGAGCTTGCGGGCGCGGCGAACGGCCTCAGCCTTCTCGCGGGCGCGCTTCTCGGACGGCTTCTCATAATGTCCGCGCATCTTCATTTCGCGGAAGATGCCCTCGCGCTGCATTTTCTTCTTGAGCGCGCGAAGCGCCTGGTCAACATTGTTGTCGCGGACGAGTACCTGCACGTGTGATCCTGTTTCCGAGCGAGTTGCTGCTGTCTTCTGCCCAGCACCAAGGCTTTCGCGGCGCACCACCGTCGCGAATAGCGGCGGCTGTTAGCAGAATGAGCAAGGAATGTCGAGCGAAAAGCGCGGGATTGCGCAGTTTTTGCAAAGACGCATCCATCAATCGAAACAGAACGATCCGATGAGGGATCGTCGAGTCAGGTCATCAGTTTCAGCCCGTTGACGATCTTGTCCACGATCTTGCGTTCGCCATGCAGGCCGAGCCCCACGAGATCGAGATCCGCAGCGTTGGTGACGGCAACAGAAGCGCGGTTTTCGGGGTCGCTGCTCGTCGTGAACAGCGGGCGTGTATAGAGCGTGAAGCCTATGCCGCGCGACATTGCCCGGTCGTAGGTGCGGCGCATCGTCTGCCCGTCGGCGGCGAAGACGAAGATCGGTTCCCGTACGAGCGGCAGGTAGGCGTTGCCGTCGGCGTCACCATAGGGTTCACCGGCAAGTTCCGGATAGCTGTGCATGAGGCCGCCGGTCAGGAAGGCGGCGACGTTGACTTTCTGCCAGGCAAGAAGACCGTCGAGCAGGACGAGAGCGGTTTTGGTAGGATAGATCATGCATCCATCCTATCTGTCGGGTGGAACACGTCTTGAACGATCGTGCAGGCCATGCCGGAAGATTTCATCCTGACCGACGAGCCGGCTCCCGGCGTCCGGCGCCTTGTCGCCGGGTTCCAAGGTCACGCCTATGATCCGCATCGGCACGAAACCTATGCGATCGGGCACACGCTTTCGGGCGCGCAGGCCTTTCGCTATCGCTGCGTCGGCCGGGTAAGCTCCGCCGGGGAGTGCATGGTGATTCATCCCGACGAGGTTCATGACGGCCACGCACCCGCCGCGACCGGTTTTCGCTATCGCATGGTCTATGTCGAGCCCTGGCTGATCCACAGGGCGTCAGACGGTCATGGCGGCCTTCCCTTCGTGCCCGAGGTAGTGGCATCCGATCCGGCGCTTTCCGCGCTGCTGGAGGAGATGTTCGAGGATTTCGGGCGGGGTACCGAAACGCTTGCATGGGACGAATATATCGCGCGTCTCGCAGAACTCCTGATGGGGAGGAGCGACAACGGCGAGACCGTGCGAATCATGGCTTTGCCGGAAGCCGAGGTGGCGAAGGCACGCGCAATGATGAGCGACGAATTTGCGCGGCCGCTCAACTCCTCCGATCTCGAACAGGCAACCGGCCTCGACCGTTTCGAGCTCGCACGCGCCTTTCGTCGGCTCGCTGGTACCTCGCCTTACCGTTATCTGCTCGGCCGTCGCCTGGAAGCCGCGCGGCGCGCCATTCTTTCCGGTGAGGAGATTTCGCATGTGGCGGCCGGCGTTGGCTTTGCCGATCAGGCGCACATGACGCGGCATTTCAAGGCGCGTTACGGCATCACGCCTGGTCGCATGGCGGTGCTGGCGCGCGGCCGGACATGAAAGAGGCCGCCGGGGCATTCGGTGCAAAGCGGCAAACACCGTCGCAAACAGCGCAAGGCCGATCCGGCCTTTTCGGTACAGGGGCTGTGGTGCTACACGTCGCTCCGGACGAGGCAGCAGGGCGGAGAGGCCATGCGCAAATATTCTATTTTCGCGATCGCGCGCGAGGCCATGCGCGGGAACAAGGGCTGGGAGGAACAATGGTCCTCGCCCGAGCCGCGCGCGGAATACGATGTCATCATCGTGGGTGCAGGCGGGCATGGGCTCGCCACCGCCTATTACCTCGCCAAGGAACACGGCATCACCAATGTCGCGGTGCTGGAGAAGGGCTGGCTCGGCGGCGGCAATACGGGCCGCAACACCACCATCATCCGATCCAACTACCTCTATGACGAATCGGCCGGTATCTACGACCATGCGGTGAAGCTGTGGGAGGGGTTGAGCCAGGACCTCAACTACAATGTCATGTATTCGCCGCGCGGCGTCATGATGCTGGCGCACAACGTCCACGACATCCAGGTCTTCAAGCGGCATATCCATGCAAATCGGCTGAACGGCGTCGACAATGAATGGCTGACGCCGGAACAGGCGAAGGAATTCTGTCCGCTGCTCAATATCTCGAAGGACGCCCGCTATCCGGTGATGGGCGCCGCCTTGCAACGGCGCGGCGGCACGGCGCGGCACGACGCGGTCGCCTGGGGCTATGCGCGGGCGGCCTCGGCGCGCGGTGTCCACATCATTCAGAATTGCGAGGTGACGGCCATCCGGCGCGGCCCGAACGGCCATGTCACCGGCGTCGAGACGACGAAGGGACCGATCGGCGCGAAGAAGATCGGCGTCGTCGCGGCGGGGCATTCCTCGGTGCTGATGGAGATGGCCGATGTGCGCATGCCGCTAGAAAGCTACCCGCTTCAGGCGCTGGTGTCGGAACCGGTGAAGCCGTGCTTTCCCTGCGTGGTCATGTCGAATACGGTGCATGCCTATATCTCGCAGTCGGACAAGGGCGAACTCGTCATCGGCGCGGGCACCGACCAGTACATCTCCTATTCGCAGACGGGCGGCCTGCACATCATCCAGCATACGCTGGACGCGATCTGCGAGATGTTCCCGATGTTCTCACGCATGAAGATGCTGCGCTCGTGGGGCGGTATCGTCGACGTGACGCCGGACCGCTCGCCGATCCTCGCCAAGACGCCGGTGCCGGGACTTTACGTCAATTGCGGCTGGGGGACCGGCGGCTTCAAGGCGACGCCAGGCTCGGGGAACGTCTTCGCCCACACCATCGCCAACGACAATCCGCACCCGATCAACGCGCCCTTCACGCTGGAGCGTTTCCGCACCGGCCGGCTGATCGACGAGGCGGCGGCCGCCGCCGTGGCACATTAGGCAAAAGAAATGCTTCTGATCCGCTGCCCCTATTGCGAGCAGGAACTTCCCGAAATCGAGTTCCGCAATGCCGGCGAGGCGCATATCGCCCGGCCGGCCGACATAGCGAATGAAAACGACGACGATTTCGAGAAGCATTTCTTCATCCGCACCAATCCCAAGGGGATCATCTACGAACGCTGGCGGCATGTGCATGGCTGCGCGCGCTTCTTCAACGCAGTGCGCGATACCGTGACCGACAGGTTCCTGCTGACTTACAAGGCCGGTGAGAAGAAGCCGAAGAGAGTGCCGGGGGTGGGCAAGCAATGACTGCGTCTTTCCGCCTTGCCAATGCCGGCCGACTCGGCCGCGGCAAATCCGTCCGTTTCAGCTTCGACGGCAAGGAATATGCGGGCGTCGAGGGCGATACGCTCGCTTCGGCGCTGCTCGCCAACGGCGTTCATCTGGTCGGGCGCTCGTTCAAATATCATCGCCCGCGCGGCATCCTGTCCGCCGGCGCGGAGGAGCCGAGCGCGCTTGTCGGCATCCATCGCGATGCGGCGAGGAAAGCGCCCAATATCCGCGCCCCCGTACAGGAACTCTATGAGGGGCTGACAGCCGTTTCGCAGAACCACTGGCCGTCGCTCTCCTTCGACGCTGGATCGGTCAGCGACCTCGTCTCGCCGCTGCTTTCCGCCGGCTTCTACTATAAGACCTTCATGTGGCCGAAAGCGGCGTGGAAGTCGCTCTACGAGCCGAAGATCCGCGAGGCGGCGGGTCTCGGCGTGGCACCCGATCAACCCGATCCGGATCATTATTCGGCGCGCTATGCGCATTGCGACGTGCTGGTCGTCGGTGGTGGCGTGGCTGGTCTGGCGGCAGCGCTGGCGGCCGCTGAGACGGGCGCGCGCGTCATCGTCTGCGATGAACAGGCCGATCTGGGCGGCGCGCTACGCTACGAGCAGGGCGCGACTGTGGACGGCCAGCCGGGCTGGGAGTGGGCGCAGGCAACTGTCGCCAGGCTCGCCGCGAAGGATAATGTGCTCCTGCTCACCCGCACCACGGGCTTCGGCTACTATGCGCAGAATTTCGTCGGCCTCGTCGAGCGCGTGACAGACCATCTCGCCCAGCCGTCAGTCGACCAGCCGCGCGAGCGGCTCTGGCAGGTACGGGCGAAGCGCGTCATCCTCGCCACGGGCGCCATCGAACGCCACATGGTGTTCGGCGACAATGACCGGCCGGGCGTCATGCTGGCTTCCGCGGCGCGAACCTATCTCAATTACTACGGCGTCGCCGTCGGTTCGAATGTCGGCGTGTTCACCGCCAACGACTCCGCCTATTGGGCGGCGATCGATCTGAAGAAGGCCGGGGTGAATGTTGCGGCGATCGTCGATACACGCGACAACCCGAGCGGGCCGGCCGTCGAGGAGGCTCGCGCGCTCGGTATCGAACTCAATCTCGGGCGCACGGTGATCAGGACGAACGGCCGGCTGCGCGTTTCCTCCATGGTGGTGCAGGCCAAGAAGGGTGGGCCGGAGCGCACCATCCGGGTCGATGCGCTTCTGATGTCAGCGGGCTGGACGCCGTCGGTTCATCTCTTTTCGCAGTCGCGCGGCAAGGTCGCGTTCAACAAGACGACCAACCGCTTCGTGCCCGGTGACTATGCGCAGGCCTGCGTTTCGGTGGGGGCCTGCAATGGTACGGACGGGATCGACCCGTCCGTGGCGGAAGCTTTCGCGGCGGGCGAGAAGGCTGCTAGGGAGGCCGGCGCCAAGGCGCGCAGGCTGTCGCGGCCGAAGGCGGAGACGAGCGAAAGCTGGTCGCGCGGGATGGCAGGAGCCGCGCCCGGCGCCGGAGCCGATGCGAAATCCAAGGCTTTCGTCGACTTCCAGAACGACGTGACGGCCAAGGATATAAGGCTCGCGGTCGGGCAGGGCATGCACTCGATCGAGCACGTCAAGCGCTACACCACCAACGGCATGGCGACGGACCAGGGCAAGACATCGAATTTGCACGGTCTGGCGATCGCCGCCGAGATGCTCGGCAAGACGATGCCGGAGGTCGGGCTCACGACCTTCCGGCCGCCCTATACGCCGGTCACCTTCGGCGCCATCGTCAATCATTCTCGCGGGAGCCTATTCGAGCCGACGCGCAGGACGCCGATGCACGACTTCGCGGTGGCGCGCGGCGCGGTGTTCGAGGATGTCGGGCAATGGAAGCGCGCCTGGTATTTCCCGCAGACCGGCGAGGACATGCACGCTGCCGTCAACCGCGAATGCGTCACGGTGCGCAAGGCGGCCGGCATCTTTGATGGCACGACGCTCGGCAAGATCGAGGTGGTGGGGCCGGACGCCGCCACCTTCATGGAACTTCTCTACACCAACCCCTGGCAGAAGCTCGATCCGGGCCGTTGCCGCTACGGCATCATGCTCAGGGAAGACGGCTTCATCTATGACGACGGTGTCGTCGGACGGCTGGCGCCGGATCGCTTCCATGTGACCACGACGACGGGCGGCGCGCCGCGCGTTCTCCAGCACATGGAAGATTATCTGCAGACGGAATTCCCGCATCTGAAGGTGTGGCTGACCTCGACCAGCGAGCAGTGGGCGGTGATCGCCGTTCAGGGGCCGAAGAGCCGGGACATCATCCAGCCCTTTGTGGAAGGCATCGACATTTCGGACGAGGCGTTGCCGCACATGTCCGTGCGGGAAGGGAAGTTCTGCGGCGTGCCGACGCGGCTTTTCCGCATGTCGTTTTCCGGCGAGCGCGGCTTCGAGATCAACGTGCCGTCCGACTACGGCCCGGCGGTCATCGAGGCGATCTGGAAGCAAGGCCAGAAGCACGGCGCCTGCATGTACGGCACCGAAACGATGCACGTGCTGCGCGCCGAGAAGGGCTACATCATCGTCGGGCAGGACACGGACGGAACCGTCACGCCGGACGATGCCGGGCTCTCCTGGGCGGTCGGCAAGAAGAAGACGGATTTCGTCGGCATACGCGGCATGAAGCGGCCGGACCTGCTCGCCAAGGGGCGCAAGCAGCTTGTCGGGCTGAAGACGAAGGACCCGAAGACCGTGCTGGAGGAAGGCGCGCAGATCGTCGCCGATCCGCGGCAGGCGATCCCGATGACCATGATCGGCCATGTGACTTCGTCCTACTGGTCGGAGAATTGCGGACGCTCCATCGCGCTCGCGCTGGTCAAGGACGGGCGCAGCAAGATTGGCGAGACGCTTTACGTGCCGATGCCCGACCGCACGATCGAGGTCGAGGTGACGGGTACGGTATTCTACGACGAGACGGGAGCGCGGCTGAATGGCTAAGGCTGCTGCAAAAGCGCCGGCGGAGGCTGTGGCGCGCACGTTCGTGCTCGAAGGCCGGGAAAAGAAGACATCGCGCGTAGTGGTAGAGCCGGCCGGCCCGGCGCATCGCGTCTCGCTGAGGGCGCCAGCGGAATCGCTTAGCAGCCTGTCGCGGGCGCTCAGCGTCAAGCTGCCCGAGGAACCCATGGGCTCCGCTTTCGGCAAATCCGGCGATTTCACCGGCAAGGGGGGACGTTCTGCCCTTTGGCTCGGCCCGGACGAATGGCTGGTGATCGACACCGCTGGTAACGACCCCATGGCCGATTGCGCTAAAGCGAAGGCGCTTCATTCGGCGACCGATATCTCGCACCGGCATGTCGCGATCGACGTATCCGGGGCGGGCGCGGCGGACGTGCTCAACGCCGGCTGCCCACGCGACCTGTCGCTTGCGGCGTTCCCGGTCGGCGCGGCGGCGCGCACGGTGCTGGGCAAGGTCGAGATCGTGCTTTTGCGGACCGGCGAGGATGCGTTCCGCGTCGAGTGCTGGCGCTCCTTCTCCGACTACGCCTTCACCTTCCTCGCCGAAGCGGCGCGGGATGTTTCATAACCATGGGAACCATCGCGTGCTAGAAAGGTTTTTCGCTACACATCGCGAGGAACCAGAACATGGCAGGCAAGCCCGACATTCCCTCCGAGAAACCTGGGAAGAAATCTTCCGCGGTGCGCTCCTACGAGAAGGAAAAGCGCCGCAAGGAAAACGAGGACGAACTGGAGGAAGGCCTGGAGGATACGTTCCCGGCCAGCGACCCGGTTTCCGTCACACAGCCGACTACACCGGGAAAGCCGAACGACAGGTAGGCGCCTGGCCGTGCGTCCTTCGAGGCTCGCTTTGCTCGCACCTCAGGATGAGGGAGGCTGGAGTTCCGCAGCCCTAACCTTTGATGCCTCTTGCCCTATGCTTGCGTCCCAGAATTGAGGCAGCGGGCTAGGCGCAGTGGTCCTCATCCTGAGGTGCGAGCGAAGCGAGCCTCGAAGGACGCACCACCTGAATCCCGGCTACTGCGTCATTCCCCGCTGTCGATCCGTTCCACCGCCAGCCCCGCCAGGAGCTTGACCGCCTGACCATAGGTGCGGGCCTTTTCCGGGTTAGAGGCGTTGCCGTCGAGCGCGCGCTTGTAGACGCCCTGGCAGATCGCGGCGAGGCGGAAGAAGGAAAAGGCGAGATAGAAGGTCCAGTTGCCGATGCCGGCAATGCCGCGCCGCTTGCAATAAAGCTCGACATACTCCTTTTCCGAGGGCAGGCCGATTGCGGCGCGGTCGATGCCGCCGAGGCCCTTGAAGCCGGAGGTGTGGGGCAGCCGCCATTGCATGCACTGGTAGGCGAGATCGGCATAGGGGTGGCCGAGCGTCGAAAGCTCCCAGTCGAGCACGGCGAGGATTTCCGAGCCATGGGGCGCGAAGATCATGTTGTCCAGCCGATAATCCCCATGGACGAGCGAGACGATGCCGTCATCCGGCGGCAAATGCTCCTCCAGCCAGGCGATCAGGCGGTCCATATCGGCGACGGTCCCTGTCTCCGAGGCGCGATACTGGCTCGACCAGCGCGAGAGCTGGCGCTCGAAATAGCTGCCCGGCCGGCCGAAACCGGCAAGGCCGGCCTTTTCGATATCGACATCGTGGAGGGCGGCCAGCGCGGCGTTCATGGCGTCATAGATGGCGGCGCGTTCCGCATTGCCGGACAATTCCGGTAGTGTCGGGTCCCAGAAGATGCGGCCGTCGAGAAAGCCCATGACGAAGAACATGCGGCCGATCGGGGAATCTTCGGAGGCCAGGAACAGCGCGTCCGGAACGGGCACTTTCGTGCCCTTCAACGCCTTCATGACGCGGAATTCGCGGTCCACCTGATGCGCGGATTTGAGGAGTTCGCCCGGCGGCTTGGCGCGCAGGACGTATCGGCCACTCTTTGCGCGCAGCAGATAAGTCGGGTTCGATTGGCCTGAATTGAATTTCTCGATCGCCTCAAGCCCGGAAAAACCCGGCACGTTCGCTTCCAGATAGGGCCCGAGCGCGGCCCGATCGAGCGTATTCGGGTCGGGCTTGTTCATGTGCTCAGGCCGTTTCTTCCTTGCGTTCGAGCACCGTCAGGGTCAGCCAGCGCGCGGTGAGCGCCGGCTTCTTCGAGTTCTCAATCTCGATCGTGACATCGTAGCTCGACTGGATCCAGCCCGACGGCCGCACATTGAGATCGGCCAGAACGAAGCGTGCGCGCACACGCGCGCCGGTCTTGATCGGCGCCTGGAAGCGGACGCTGTCGAAGCCGTAATTGATGCCCATGCCGGAGCCCTCGATCGGGTGCAGCGTCTCGAAGGCGAAGGTCGAGAGAAGCGAGAGCGACAGGAACCCGTGCGCGATGGTGCCGCCGAATGGCGTCTCGCGTGCGGCACGCTCCGGGTCGACATGGATGAACTGGTGGTCGTCGGTGGCGTTCGCGAACTGGTCGATCATCTCCTGCGTGACCGTGCGCCAGGGAGAAACGCCCACTTCCCGGCCCACCGCGGCCTTCACCTGGTCCACGGTGACAGGTTGCAACTTGTATGCTGACATCTTCGCCGCTTAGCGCCCTACCTGACGTCCTTGAACAGCCTCATGCCGTGATTGATGGATTCACCGCCATCGATCGGCAGGATGGCGCCGGTAACATATGAACCGGCCTTCGAGCATAGATAGAGCGTCGCTCCGGCAATGTCACTCGGGCTTCCGATACGGCGAAGCGGCACGTGGCTGGCCACGATTTCAGCCTTCTCCTCGGTGGCGGTGGCAAACGCCGTCATGCGGCTCTGGAAAGGGCCGGGCGCGAAGGCGTTGACAGTGATGAACCTGCCCGCGAACTCGTTAGCCAGGGTGCGGGTCAGATGATGCACGGCCGCCTTGGAGGCTGTGTAGGAATAGGCGCCGTCGGCCATCGGTTGCGTGCCCATGACCGAGCCCAGATTGATGATGCGCGATGGGTCCTCGAAGCTCGCCGCCTTGGAAATCAGCGGCAGCAATTCGCGCGTCAGATGGAAGAGGCCCGTCACGTTGACGTTGAGGACGCGAGCCCAGGCACTATAGGGAAATTCCTCCAGCGGGGCTCCCCATGAAAGGCCGGCATTGTTGATGAGGATATTGAGCCTGTCGGTGTGCTTCTTCACCTCCCCGGCGAGCGCTGTCACGCCTTCCTCGCTACCGACATCGCCGGCAAAACCTTCCGCCTTGCCGCTTGCGCCAAGGGCGTTCAATTCGCCTGCCACCCTCTCGCAATCTTCGCCCTTGCGCGAGGCGATCATCACCTCCGCCCCGGCCTCGACAAGCGCGGTCGCGGCCATGCGTCCTATGCCGGTCGCGCCACCGGTGACCAGCGCCTTCTTGCCGGCGACCGAAAACAACTCTTCCAGATATGACATGACCTCTCCCTGCGCTTTCCACGTCGCCATAGCTACAGACAGTGGCGCGCGTTGACAACATACCCGGTAGTATGTTCATCATTTCCGGATCGTTGGACCCGTTTCCCTTATCCGCGAAAAGAGCGAGGCAGGCGGGTATGGGAGGGTTGTAGGCGGATGGCGCTCAGCGTTCGGGAGCATATGCCCGACAGTTCCCGCGCGGACATACTGGAAGCGGCGGCGCATTGCTTCATGGAGCGTGGCTATGCCGCAACCTCGATCGACGATGTGGCGCGCAGGCTCGGCGCCACCAAGGGACGCATCTATCATCACTATCCTTCCAAGTCGGACCTGTTCGCGGATGTCTTCCGCTTCGGCATGGATATGAACTACCGGGCGATCGAGCCGTTCCGCCATTCAGGCGAGAAGGCTGGCAAGCGCTGGCGGGGGATGGCGCTCGTTCATGTCGTCCAGATGATCACGACGCGGCAGTTCCAGCGGGTGGTATGGGAAGGCGTGGAGATGCACCTTCGCGGGGCTACGACACCTGAACAGCGCACCGTCTTCGCCGAATTGATCGAACGCCGTTCTCAATACAGCGACATCTTCCGCGATCTACTGGCCGAAGCGCGCGAGGACGGCGATATGGTGTTCGAAAACCTCGGCATCACCAACCAGTTGGTCTTCATCACACTGAATTCGCCCATATTCTGGTATTCGCCGCGCGCCGGCGAGACCGACCGTGATATAGAGGACATCGCCCGGCAGATCGTCGGCTTTGCCATGCATGGCCTTGGCATCAGGAAAGGAAATCCATGAATCCGGAAATGAACCTCGGCATGACCGAACGGCTGAAGCCGCTCCATGAGAAGGTCAGCCGCATGGTGCGCGAGGAGATCGCGCCGCTCGACGAGGAATTTCTGGCCGAAGTGGGCAAGGGCGGCGACCGGTGGACGTTCACCGCACGCCAGACGGAAATCCTCGACAGGCTGAAGGCCAAGGCGCGCGAACGGGGCTTGTGGAATTTCTGGCTGACCGATTCGGAGCGTGGCTACGGGCTCAGCACGGTCGAATACGCGTATCTTGCCGAGGAAATGGGCAAGGCGCATCTCGGCGCGGAAACGTTCAACTGCTCCGCGCCGGATACCGGCAACATGGAAGTGCTGGAGCGCTACGGTACGGAGGAGCACAAGAAGCTCTGGCTCGCGCCGCTGCTGGAAGGCAAGATCCGCTCCGCCTATCTGATGACCGAGCCGGACGTCGCCTCTTCCGACGCCACCAACATTGCCATGAGTTGCGTGCGCGAGGGCGAGGAATATGTGCTGAACGGCGAGAAATGGTGGTCGTCGGGCGCCGGTGATCCGCGCTGCGAGATCTATATTGTCATGGTGAAGACGCCGAATGACGGGCCGAAACACAAGCAGCATTCGATGATCCTCGTGCCGGCGAAGACGCCCGGCATCACCAAGCTGCGCGCCATGCAGATCTACGGCCATGACGACGCGCCGCACGGCCATCTGCATCTGCGTTTCGAGAATGTCCGCGTGCCGGCTTCCAGCTTGCTTCTCGGCGTGGGGCGCGGCTTCGAGATCGCGCAGGGTCGCCTCGGGCCGGGGCGTATCCACCACTGCATGCGCGCCATCGGGCAGGCCGAGCGCGCGCTGGAACTGATGTGCCAGCGGTCGCTCCGCCGCGAGGCATTCGGCCAGCCGCTGGCTAAGCTTGGCGCCAATTACGACATCATCGCCGAGGCGCGCATGGAGATCGAGATGGCCAGGCTCCTCTGCCTCAAGGCGGCATGGATGATGGATCAGGGCGACGCGCGCGCGGCGGCGCCATGGATCAGCCAGATCAAGGTCGTCGCGCCGCGCATTGCACTGAAGATCACCGACGAAGCCGTGCAGATGTTCGGCGGACAGGGCGTCAGCCAGGATACGCCGCTCGCCCGCTCGTGGACGCATCTGAGGACGCTTCGCCTGGCGGACGGCCCGGATGCCGTGCATCGCAGGCAGGTGGCGCGCGCCGAACTGAAGAAATACACGCAGCAGAAGATCTGAGCCGAAGATTTGAGATTGCCATGAAAGCGATTGTTGCGCGCGATTTCGCGCCGATAAAAGAACTCGTCTATGCCGACTGGCCCGAGCCGGAAGCCTCCGGCGACACGGTGGTCATCGAGGCCGAGGCGATCGGCGTCAATTATCCCGACGGGCTGCTCGTCCAGGGCCTCTACCAGTTGAAGCCGCCAACGCCCTTCGTGCCCGGCATGGAAGTCGCCGGGTGCGTGGTGGCGGTCGGCGAGAAGGTGAGATCGGTGAAGGTCGGCGACCGCGTGGCGGCCATGTCGTCGCTGGGCTCTTACGCCGAGAAGGTCGCCGCGCCGGAGCGTTCGGTGATGAAACTGCCGGACGGCATGGACGCGGGCGCCGCCTGCGCGCTTTTGTGCGGCTATTCGACCTCGCATTACGCGCTGAAGCAGCGCGGGCAATTGAAGGAGGGCGAGACGCTTTGCGTGCTGGGTGCGTCGGGCGCTACCGGCATCGCCGCCGTCCAGATCGGCAAGATCATGGGCGCTCGAGTGATCGGCGTCGCCTCCAGTGAAGAAAAGCGCAAGCTGGCGCGCGAGGCCGGCGCGGACGAGACGCTCGGCTACGAAAATCTGAAGGATGCACTGAAGCAGGCGACCGGCGGCAAGGGCGTCGATGTCGCCTATGATCCGGTCGGCGGGGATGCCTTCGACGCTCTGTCGCGGTCGATCGCCTGGGGCGGACGCCTGCTCGTCATCGGCTTTGCTTCCGGGCGCATCCCGCAACTCCCGGTCAATCTGACGCTCGTGAAGGGTTACAGTGTCGTCGGCGTCTTCTGGGGCGATTTCACGCGCCGGGAGCCCGAAACCTTCCAGGCCAATATGAGGGAACTCATCGGCTGGTACATGGAAGGCAAGGTGAAGCCGCTGATCGAGGGCACCTACCGGCTCGCCGAGGCAGCGAGCGTGCTCCAGCGCATCCATTCCCGCGGCACGGTCGGCAAGCTCATCCTGAAACCCTGATCCGGCTTAAGCCGTGGTGATCGTGCATGGAATTTGCACGGCCCTTTACCCCCACCCCTAACCCCTCCCCACAAGGGGGAGGGAGACGCTGCCGCTGCGTTCTGAGGTGAAATTATCGCAGTTTGTGCCTGCCTGCGCTGCTGCAAAGTTCCCCTCCCACTTGTGGGAAGGGGCTAGGGGTGGGGGTATCTTCATACGCGGCAGCCCTGCCTAAACCGGCAGCCTTGTTTCCAGCTTCACTTCCTTGAGGACGAGGTTTGTGCGCACATGGGCGATGCCGGGAAGCCGGAAGAGAAACGTATCGAGGAAGGCGTTGTAGGCGTCCTTGTCGCGGCAGACCACGCGCAGGTGGTAGTCCGCCTCGCCGGTGGTGGCCAGGCACTCCAGCACTTCCGGCCGCTCCACGATGCGCGCGATGAAGGTCTCGACATGGGAAGCGTCGTGACGCGTCAGCGTGATGTGCACGATGGCGCTGAAAGAAAGGCCGGCCTTTTCCGCATCAAGCACTACCGGATAGGCGGCGATTATCCCGGCTTCCTCCAGTGCGCGGACGCGCCGCCAGCAAGCCGACGCCGACATACCCGCGCGCTCGGCAAGCTCCTGATTGGAGATGCGGCTATCGGTCTGGAGGACCGTTAGCAGGCGGCGGTCGGAATCGGTAAGCTGATTCATTCAGGCTCTTCTTCGTGATGAGATTTCCCGTTTCTATATCATATCTGGTAAATTTCACCATCAGGATAGCTTTATCCGGCCATTTTGGAATCGATTTCCACGCCATCCCGATATAATTTTGTCTCCGAAGCCATGGGAGGCGATCATGCTTACAGAAAAGGCGCGCCTCGACCACTCCTACCGGCTGGAGGACCGCTACCTGAAGGAGCGCGGCCGGGTCTTCATGACCGGCACGCAGGCGCTGGTACGCATCGTGCTCGACCAGGCACAGCGTGACCGTACGGCGGGACTGAACACGGCCGGCTTTATTTCGGGTTATCGCGGCTCGCCGCTCGGCGGCGTCGATCTCGAACTGTGGCGCGCAAGCAAGCTCGTCGAGGAAAACCGCGTCGAATTCCTGCCGGCGGTGAACGAAGACCTCGCCGCCACCGCCGTGCTCGGCTCGCAGCAGGTCGAGACCAACCCGGACAGACAGGTCGAGGGCGTCTTCGCGCTCTGGTACGGCAAGGGGCCGGGCGTGGACCGCGCCGGCGATGCGCTGAAGCATGGTAACGCCTACGGCTCCTCGCCGCATGGGGGCGTGCTGGTGGTGGCCGGCGACGACCACGGTTGCGTCTCGTCCTCGATGCCGCACCAGTCGGACGTCGCCTTCATGGCGTGGTTTATGCCGACGCTGAACCCGGCCTCGGTGGCGGAATACTTGACCTTCGGCGAATATGGCTACGCGCTGTCGCGCTTTTCCGGCATGTGGGTCGGCTTCAAGGCGATCTCGGAGACGGTGGAATCGGCCGCCTCGATCGACCTTCGGCACCCTCGCGTTTTCAATGCGCCGGATTTCACGCCGCCCGCCGGCGGGCTGCACTATCGCTGGCCCGATCTTCCCGGTCCGCAAATCGAGGAGCGGATGCAGGCGAAGAAGAACGCCGTCTATGCCTTCGCGGAGGCAAACCCTATCGACCGGCATATCTACAGGATCGGCAAGGAGGCCAGCTACGGCATCGTCACCACCGGCAAGGCGCATGGCGATTTGATGGAGGCGCTGCGGCTGCTCGGGCTCGGCGAGGCCGAGTGCCGTCGGATCGGCATCGATATCTACAAGGTCGGCATGGTGTGGCCGCTCGCCCGCCGCGACGCGCTCAACTTCGTCCGCGACAAGCGCGAGGTGCTGGTGGTGGAGGAAAAGCGCGGCATCATCGAGAGCCAGTTCAAGGAATATTTCTACGACTATCCCGGCCACAAGCCGGAGCGCATGATCGGCAAGAACGACGAGGCCGGCCGGCCGCTCATTCCGTGGACGGGCGAGCTTTCGCCGCGCCTGCTGGCGCCGATCGTTGCGCGGCGGCTGGACGCGATCTTTCCCGGCCTCGATCTCACGGCGCGGGCCGAGGCGCTGGCGCAGTCGGCGGCGCATATCATCCAGGTCGCGGGCGCTACCCGCACGCCCTATTTCTGCTCGGGCTGCCCGCACAACACCTCCACCAAGGTGCCGGAAGGCTCCAGGGCACTCGCCGGCATCGGCTGTCATTTCATGGCAAGCTGGATGGAGCGCGAGACGAGTTCGCTGATCCAGATGGGTGGCGAGGGAGTGAACTGGGCGGCTTCGTCAAGGTTTACCGGCAATGGCCACATCTTCCAGAATCTGGGCGAGGGCACCTGGTATCACTCCGGCTCTATGGCGATCCGGCAGGCGGTCGCGGCGAAAGCCAACATTACCTACAAGATCCTCTACAACGACGCCGTCGCCATGACCGGCGGCCAGCCCGTCGACGGGCCGGTGAGCGTCGAGGCGATCGCGCATGTCGCCCGCGCGGAGGGCGTGGAACGCATCGCCATCGTCTCCGACCAGCCGGAAAAATTCGACGTGACGCGGTTTCCCGCCGGCACGACGCTCGACCATCGCCGCAATCTCGACCCGATCCAGCGCGAATTGCGCGAGGTGCCGGGCGTGTCGGTGCTCATCTACGAACAGGCCTGTGCCACGGAAAAGCGTCGCCGCCGCAAGCGCGGCACGATGCCGGACCCGGCGCGATTTGCCGTCATCAACGAACTGGTGTGCGAAGGCTGCGGCGACTGCTCGGTGGAATCGAACTGCCTGTCGGTCGAGCCGAAGGAGACGCCGTTCGGGCGCAAGCGGCAGATCAACCTTTCCTCCTGCAACAAGGATTTTTCCTGCGTGAACGGCTTTTGCCCGAGCTTCGTTACCGTGGAGGGCGCGCGGCGCAGGAAGAAGAAAGTCGATGCCGAGGATTTTTCGGCGCGTGCGACGATGCTGCCCTTGCCTGAAAGTGCTCCGCTGGAGGAGCCCTACGATCTTCTGGTCACCGGCGTCGGCGGCACCGGCGTGGTCACCATCGGGGCCATCGTCACCATGGCGGCGCATCTGGAAGGCAAGGGTGCTTCGGTGCTCGATTTCACCGGCTTCGCCCAAAAGTTCGGGCCGGTACTCAGTTATATCCGCCTCGCTTCCGCGCCGGAGGCCGTCAATCAGGTGCGGATCGACGAGGCGAGCGCGGACGCGCTGATCGGCTGCGACCTCGTCGTCTCCTCCTCGCCGAAAGCGTCGGCCGCCTATCATCACGGTACGCGCGCCGTACTGAATACGGCGGAGATGCCGACCGGCGATCTGGTGCGCTTCCGCGATGCGGATTTGCGCTCCATGACGCGGCTCGACGCGATCCGCGATGTGCTCGGCGAAGGGAATGTCGACGCGCTCGACGCCAATCGGCTTGCCGAGAAGCTGTTCGGCGATGCCGTCTTCGCCAACATGCTGCTGCTCGGCTTCGGCTGGCAGAAGGGTCTGGTCCCGGTCTCGCTTGAAGCGCTTTCCCGTGCGATCGAATTGAACGGCGTCGAGATCGAGAAGAATCGTGCCGCTTTCGCCGCCGGCCGACTGGCGGCGGTGGGCGAGGAGTTTGCGCCCGACAGTGCGGAAGAAAGTTGGCGGGCGGAAACGCTGGACGAGATCATCGCCCGCCGCGAGGCTTTCCTGAAGGGCTACCAGAACGCAGGCTGGGCCGCGCGCTACCGCGTTGCCGTCGACCGCGTTCGCGAGGCGGAGAAGGCTTGTGGCTCGGAGGCTTTCACGCAGACGGTCGCCCGCTCGCTGTTCAAGCTCATGTCCTACAAGGACGAGTATGAGGTGGCGCGGCTGCACATGCAGACGGGTTTTCTGGAGAAATTGAAGGAGGAGTTCGAGGGCGATTTCAAGGTCCACTACCATCTCGCGCCGCCGATCCTGCCGTTCGGCCACGATGCGCGCGGACGGCCGAACAAGAAGGCGTTCGGGCAGTGGATACAGTCGCCGTTCCGTGTGCTGGCACGGCTGAAATTCCTGCGTGGCACCGCCTTCGATCTGTTCGGCTACACGGCGGAGCGCCGCGCCGAGCGGGAACTGATCGGTTGGTATGAAGGCGTTGTCGATACGCTGCTTTCGTCGCTCGGCAAGGCCGATATCACGGCGCTTGCCGCAATTGCCGTGCAGCCGATGGAAATCCGTGGCTATGGCCCGGTGAAGGATAAGGCTATCGCGGAAACCAAGGCGGAGGTGGCGGGCCGGCTTGCCGCGTTGCAAAAACCGGGCAAGGCGCGTAATGCCGAGCCCGTCATTGCTTAGCCTAGGTCGTCCGATGTTCGAAACGCTCACCGCTGCCCCGCCCGACAAGATCATCGCTCTCATGGGCCAGTTCCGCGAGGATCCGCGGCCCGGCAAGATCGATCTCGGCGTCGGCGTCTACAAGGATGCGAAAGGTAACACGCCGATCATGGCGGCCGTTCGCGAGGCCGAAAAGCTGCTCTACGAGCGGCAGAGCACGAAGACCTATGTCGGCATGGCCGGCGATCCAGTCTTCAACGCGGCGATGATCGGTCTCGTCTTCGGCGAAGATGCCGACAGGGCGCGCATCCGCGCGGCGCAAGCGCCGGGCGGGTCTGGGGCGTTGCGCATTCTGGCCGAACTCATTGCGCGCTCGAAGCCGGGCGCGACGGTGTGGCTCTCCGATCCGACCTGGCCGAACCATGTGCCGCTCGTTCGCGCCGCCGGCGTCACGACAAAGGACTATCCTTATTTCGACGCCGCCACGGGCATGGTCCGTTTCGACGCGATGATGATGGCGCTGAAGAAGGCCGCGCCGGGCGATGTCGTGCTGCTGCATGGCTGCTGCCACAACCCGACGGGCGCCAATCTCGACCACGGACAGTGGGAGGCGGTTGCCGAGCTTTTCGTCTCGCGCGGGCTGTTTCCTTTCGTCGACCTCGCCTATCAGGGTTTCGGCGATGGGCTCGAAGAGGATGCTTTCGGTGTCCGGTTGCTCGCCTCGCGTGTGCCGGAAATGGCTGTGGCGGCGAGCTGTTCCAAGAACTTCGCCGTCTATCGCGATCGCGTTGGCACGGCGTTCCTGCTCGGCAAGGGCGCGGCGGAGGCCGACATCGCCTACAGCCAGCTTCTGTCGGTCGCGCGCGGCATGTATTCGATGCCGCCGGACCATGCGGCGGCGGCCATCCGCATCATCCTCGAGGACAAGGGCCTGACCGCGAGCTGGAAGAGCGAACTTGAGACCATGCGGCAGCGGATGGTTTCGCTGCGCGAAGGTTTTGCGGATGCGCTCCGTCGCCAGTCGAACAGCGACCGCTTCGATTTCATCGCCCGCCATCGCGGCATGTTCTCGCGCATCGGCGCGACGCCGGAGCAGGTGGAGAAGCTGCGCGCGGAGCACGGCGTCTATATGGTGGGCGACAGCCGCATCAACGTCGCCGGCCTGCCGGAAGACCGGCTCGACACGCTGGCCGCGTCGATCATCTCGGTGATGGGCGAGACGGCTTAACCGCCGCCCCAGCATCACCCTCGCCAAGTTCTCCCAGCCGCTCGGCTCTGCCTCGCCGGCCGGCGAAAACGTGGACAGGATCGCGCAGGCAGTCCTCGTAACTCTCTGATCCAGCGGCCCTTCGCTTTTTTCTTCGCTTCCCTTTATCCACGCCTTTTTCCCTTCCTCCATACTCCCCGTCAGTTCCTCCCACCGGGAACACCGATCATGACGGTGATTGCGTGGGGAGGAGCCGGCGCCTCCGCCGTGATGCCGACGTGGCATTGCGGCCGGGGAGGTCCCGCCTGGAGGTTCCCCTGGGGGCACTATGACCCCTGCGCGCCGGTAGAAGGCACACAGACCCCGGGACGAGCGCTGGATCTGATCGGAGTGACTACCCTTCGGCAGGTTCAGGGTGAGGCTCGGGGAGCAGCGGAACAGGCGGGAACAGAAATCGCCGGCGGGGCGCGAGTGTCGCGCCACGTATTTATATTCGGAAGGCACGGCTGAGCGCCCCGCTTCCCGACTGAACAATGGCCAGGGCTGGAAGGCAGCGTGGCGATGAAGAGTGCTGGCCGAATTCCCTCAGTAATCCTTCTCGTAGAACAGGCCCATGCTGGAATCGGTGGTGCCGAGCGCGCCCTTGGCTTTCAGGTCCTTCGTTATGTCCAGATTGACCGTACCCTTGGTGTCGCCTTGCGCGCCTGCTTCGACGCCGAGATAGATGTTGTCCTGGATGTAGCGGCCGGCACGCACCGCCGTCTGGCCCTTTTCGTTGGTCACCACATCCAGATCGTCCAGCCCCGTCGCCTTGCGCAGATTACCCAGCAGCGACGTGTTCGAGCCGCCCGCAAGTTCAGCCACGGCTGCGGCAAGCTGCGCGATCTGGAAGGCGGAAAGGTCGTTGATGCCGCGGTTGAAGATCAGGCGCGCCAGGACCTCGTCCTGCGGCAGTTCGGGCTGCGAGGAGAACACGACTTTCGGGTCGGAAGCGCGACCTGTCACCGTCACGAAGACGGTGATGTCGGTGCCTTCCGAGGTCGCCACGAGATGGACCATCGGGTCGAGATCGCCGATCAGCGTCACCTCGCCTTCGGTGAAGACGATGCGCTGGCCGATGATCGAGAGACGGCCGCGGATCAGCTTGAAGCCGCCGACCGGCCTTATGCCGGTGACCGGGCCGGTCAGCTTGATCTGCCCGCCAAGCTCGACGTCGAGCCCGCGCCCGCGCACGAAGATGCGTGCCGGCGCGCGCACCGTCAGGTCGAGCTTCGCGACGCTCGGGCGGCCTGTCGGCACCGGCGTGCCGTCGTTGGCATGAGCGCGAGCAAGCGTCGCGGCAACCTTGGGGGGCGCGTTGAGATGCTTGACGTCGATGCCGGCCGCGCCGCCGCCGAGCGTATCCGGCACGCTGATCTCGGCGCGCTCGACATCGATGTTGCCGGAAATCAGAGGATCGCGGGTCAGCGGGCCGGTGACGGCGATGTTGCCGTTGAGGCGCGCCACCACCATGTTGCCGTCGGCATAGCGGGCGTTGTCGAGGACGATCCTTATATTGGCCGGGAAATTCGCCGCCGCGTTGGTCGAGATGGTGCCGGTGACGGTCATCTTCCCGCCTTTGCCGAGAGAGGCCGTAACCGACCGCAACGTGACCGTCTCGCCGGCGATCGAACCGTTTACCGCGATGTCGCCGAGGCGAAGATTGGTTTCCGGATCGACAAACTGGGCTCCGGAGGTCGAGAAGCTGCCATTGATGAGCGGCTTGCGGATGCTGCCGGATACCTTGGCGTTGAGTGCCAGTATGCCCGAGGCCTGAGCGCCGCGATCGGCCAGAAGCCGGTTGGCGAGCGAGAGCGGCGCCTTGCCGTCGATGCTCACGCCGAGGCCCGAGCCGGAGAGCGGCACGCGGCCGCTTGCCGAGATGGACAGGCCTTGCGGCGAATTGGCGGTTGCGGACCGGAGCGTGATCGCCTTGCCTTCGTAGCGCCCGGCCGCCTTCACATCGAGATAGGTGACGCCGGCGTTTTCGAGTGGGGCTGCAGAGACGCGGTTGCCATCGATGGTGAAGTCGGCGGTTGGATCGGCAAGCGTGCCGCCGACTTTCGCCGAGGCCGAGAGCTTGCCGCCGAGGTTCTGGCCTTTTGCGACGGCGTTCAGCGCGGCAAGCGGGAAGGCATCGAGATCGACGTTCATGGCGATACGGCCTTCGTCGTCCAACGGCACGTTGCCCTTGGCGACGGCGCGCAGGCCCTCGGGGCTGGTGACATTGGCGTCGAGTTGGAGGGTTTTCCCGCTCGAATTACCTTTGGCGTCGACCGAAACGGTCGAGAGCCCGGCCTCTCTGAGGGCGGCGGCGGTCAGGCCCTTGCCCTGCAGCGAGAAGTTGATGTCCGGATTGGCGCGCTCTCCGGAAACGTTCGCCGTCCCGTCGATCGTACCGCCCGCCTGGAGATCGGGGCGTATGGCATTGGCGATTGCCAGCGGCAGCGCATGAATTGTCACCGCGAGGTCAAGCTTGTCCGCGACCTTCCCTTTGGCGTCGATGCGTCCGCCGCCCGTGTTGAGCGACAGGCTGTCGATGGCGAGGTTCTGGCCCTGGACAAGGATGCTCGCGGGTTCCGCAAGGGCGACGGAAAGCTTGCCCTGTTTCAGATCCGTCTGCGTCAGTCTCAGCCGATAGCCGTCATTTTCCGGGGCGAGCGAACCGGCGACGGCGGCATCGGTGCCGTTCTTGAGATTGGCGGTCGCGTCGAATTTCGTGGCGTCGCCGTTGCGGTTGGCGTTTGCGTCGAGCCTCGTCACTTCGATCTTCGCCACCGTCAGGTCGGTTGCCTTGGCGGAGCCGTTTACGGCCGGCACGCCGAACAGATCGGCGATGGCGGCGTTGAGTTGCGCCTGGCCGATACGGTTCTCACCTACGGTGACGCCGTCGAGCCTGGCGGAGATATCGGCGGCCTGTTTGCCTTCGGTGTTCGACAGCGCGATGTCGGCATGGGCCGCACCGCTTGCCTCCTGGAGGAAGAGTGCGGCGGCGGTCGAGATATCGGTCGAGGCGAGCGAGAGCTTGCCGTCGAGGAGGCCTGTTGCCGATTGCGTCACGTCGCCGGAAAGCCGGGTGGCACCCGCCGTGAAGGAAAGACCCGTCAGCCGCTTCTCGCCGTCAGCGAGGGCGATGTCCGACGCCAGCGAAACCGGAGCGTTGTCAAGCGTGGCGTTGCCGTCGAGCTTGCCGGAAAGGTTGCCATTCTGAAGAATTCCGTCGAAATTCATGACCGCGCCGGCAAGCTTCTTCTCGGCCAGCGTGCCGTCCGGCACTTCGGCCTTGAAGGCAAGCGCTATGCGGCCATTGTCGCCCTTGGCGCGGCCCGAGGCGGTCAGCTTGCCGCTTGCCTGCTTGGCTGCCAGCGCGAGGTCGGCGAGCGTGAAATCGAAGCCGAAATCTGCTTTGCCGGTGGCAAACTTGCCGTCCGCGGTGAGGGTCAACTGCTGGTTTTCGATCCTGAGCTTGTCCGCGGTCAGACCGGTTTCGTCGCGGGCGACGCGGCCGGTGATCGAGGTGACGCCGCCGAGCAGGCTGTCGGCGGAGGGGCTGTCGATGGTGAGGTCCATCGTCTTTCCGTCGAGCACCATGTCGAAACCACCGGAGAGCGGTTTCAACTGGCCCTTGGCGGCGAGCTTCATCGAGCCGGAAAGCTGGCGGTCGGCGAGGCCGGAGAAGGGTGCGATGCTCGACGCATCGACATCGATCGTCCCATTGAAGACGCTTTCGGCGATCTCGCCGGCGATCGACAGGCTGAGCCCGTTGCCGGAAAGGAGCGCTTTCGACAATTCGACCGGCTTGCCGGCGCGCCAGTCGCCCTGGATATCGAGATCGATCTCCTTGCCGAGGGCCTTTGCGACATCCGGGCGCTTCGAGGTGATGCCGGAAGCTTTGCCCTTCGTGGAGAAGGAGATGTGGCGGGATGCCGGCTGGTCCATGTTCTCGGCGACGCCGCCCATGTCGAGCGCGATGTTCTCGGAAGCGAAGGTCGGGGAGGTGAGCCCAGCGATATCGAGCGATCCGGTCCATTTCTGATCGGGATCGTCGCCGAAGGCGACGGCGAGTTTGGCGTTTTCGATGGTCGTTTGCGCGCCGGATACGGGCAGGAGCACGGTCTTGCCGGTCGGGTCGGCGATCGAGGCGTCGAGCTTGAGGCGGCGCAGGAAGCCGTCCGATGTCGTTTCGAGGCTGCCGTCGAGCTTGAGCGCGTTGCTGGCGAGGTTCAGCCGGTCGAGGATGACGCCGCCCGAATCCTTGACGACGCCATCGGCGAGAAGGTTGGTGTCCGCGCCGAAGAAGTCGCGGAATTGCGGCGGCACGAGCTTCGCGATCGGCCCGCCGAGCTTCGCGGAAAAGCCGTAGCCGCCGTCGCTGCGGCGGATATTCGTGGTTCCCGTCAGGACACGCTGGTGATCGGCGTCCAGTGTCAGGGCGAGGTCGAGCTTGTCGAGCGGGCCGGAGCCCTTGAGCGTCATGTCGACCGGAGGCTTGCCTTCGATGTTCAGGAGATTGGCAACTATCCCGTTCGCCGGCTCCGCCAGCGACAGGTCGAGGTCGAGTTTCTTCGTTTCGTTGGCGTATTTGGCGGCGAGCTTGAATTCGCCGCCGGGACCGTCGAGGCGGTTGATGTCGAGCGCCGTATCGAGCGAGCCGTCGGCGAGATCGACGCGGCCGGAAAGCTTCAGTTGCGAGCCGAGGCCGAAGACGCTTTCGCCGAACGTGATCTTCGCTACGCTCAATTCCCTCAGCTTGATCGAGACCGGCAGTTCGGGCAGCTGGAAGCTGCTCGATTCGGGCGCAGGCACGCCCTTTTCAGGCAGCGGCTTGCGCAGCATGTCGATCTCTTCCGCCGCGAGTTTGTTGACGTCGAGGCGGCCGAGCAGGAGCGCGGCGCGGTTCCAGTCGATCGAAGCATTGACAATCTTGAGCCAGACGCCCTGCCGGTCGGCGATGGTGATCTCGCCGATGGTCGCGCTGGAGGAGAGCACACCACTGATGCCTGAAATGCTGATCTTGCGGTTCGGTGTGGAGAGCTTCTGCTCCACATATTGCAGGAAGTACGACTTCTCCGCCTCCGCCTTGTCCTGCGCGAAGGCCGGAAAGATGGTGAGAAGAAGGGCTATGGCAACAAGGATCCGTCTCAAAACGCTTGTCCCAGACCGATATAGAAGGCGAGGCTCGGATCGCCCTTGCGGCGATTGAGCGGGAAGGCCACGTCCGCCCGCAGTGGTCCAAGGCCGGTATAATAGCGCAGACCTGCGCCGACGCCGACCCGGAACTGTTGGGAGAAATCAGGGATGGAATCGGCCCCCACATAGCCCGCATCGACGAAGCCGACGGCCCCGATGGAATCGGTTATCCGCGCTCGCAGTTCGGCGGACGCCTCTATCAGCGACCGCCCGCCCGTGACGATGCCGCCCGGCCCGTTCACGCCGATGTTGCGGTAGGCGTAGCCGCGGACAGAGCCGCCGCCGCCTGCCAGGAAGAGTTTGTCCGGAGCGGTCTCGGCGATGGATGGGCCGACGATCGAGCCGAGCTTCAGCCGGCCGGCCAGAACGATGCGCTTGTCTTCGCCGAAGCCGTAATAGGCGCGGCCTTCGGCGACCATCCGGACCGCGGGATTGCCGTAGTTGAATTCGTAGAAGGGGTGGACGATGCCGTCGAGATAATAGCCACTGGTCGGGTCGGTCTTGTTGTCGCGCGCGTCGTAGGTCAAGCCGCCCAGAACGCCGACGTCGAGGAAGTCGCGCGTGCCGAAATCGTCGTCGAAGCGCGACGGCCCACCGGTGAGGAACAATTTGCCCGAAAGCTCGTCGGAGAAGATGCGATTGAAGCCGATCAGGCCAGTGACGGAGGTGCGGGTGTAGATATCGAGCACTTCGCGATCGCCGATCACCGAGGCGACGAAATCCGTGTCCGGCGTGAAGACGCCAGGCCGGGTGAAGGTCACGCCGGCGCGGTAGGTCAGGTCGGCCGGATCGATCGTGTTGCCGAAGCCCGCGACCTTGGCCTCCAGCTTCAGGCTCTCGGCATGGCCGAAAAGGTTGCGGTGCAGCCAGTATGTCTGGAAACCTGCGCCGTCCACCGTCGAATAATCGGCGCCGACGCCGAAGCGGTGGAGCGGCCGTTCCTGTACGATGAGGCTCATCGGCATGAGGCCGTCGGGATCGATCACATCCGCTTCCTCGAAACGGGAGGAGCGGAAGACGCCGAGCCGCATCAGGCGCTTGTTGGCACGGTCGATATCGTCTGGATCGTATTCCTGGCCCTGCGGCAAGCCCGCCATCCAGGCGACGAAGGCCGGGTCCATGCGATCGGTGCCCTTGACGGTAACCGGGCCATAATAGGCCTTGCGTCCAGGCTCCATCGCAATCGTCGCGTCGACGGTGCTTGTCCGGTGGGCGGCGACGACACGCTGCGTGGCGACCTTCGCCTTCGGGTAACCTTGCTGGCGCCAGGCCTCCGTCGCAAGAGCATCGGCCTTCAGGATTGTGCCGGAGCGGGCGAGTTGTCCCGACACGAAGCCCTGGTCTTGTGGCAGGGGCACCTTGTCCTTGCGCTCGACCGGCGGAGGCGCCTGGTTGAGGATATCGGTCTTGCCGAAGACGAAAGGCGGACCGGGATCGACCGAAATGCTGATCTTCACCGGCTGGGAAAGCTCGGCGTCGGGCGGCAGCCCGCCGACCTCGCGCCCGTCGGCCTTGATGCTGATCGACCCGCCATAACGGCCCTGGCCATAAAGTGTATCGAGCAACCGCCGGTAGTCGCTGCGCGCCTTGGCGAGCAGGCCGGACACGCCGGAGGCCGGCTTGTCCTTGTCTTTCCAGAGGCCGGAGGCGGCTTCGAGGGCCTTCTTCACGTCCTTGGTTTCGGATTTGCCGTCGAGCCCCGTCGCCTCGGAAACGTCGAGATCGACCGAATATTCGACCGGCTCGCCGATCGTATCCTCGTTCTTCTGTTCCTGATTGGGCTTTTCGAAGAACTTCATCCCGAAAAGCTTGAATGCGTGCGCGGGCGACCACGCCGCCGCGAGGGCAAGGGCGAGAAGAAGTGCCTGGCCGCTATGCCGGCGCTTCGGACCTTTTATCCCCAACCCTCTTCCTCAACGCGTACTAGCCCGGCCGTCCCCGGCACCTGCCCAAGGCACCGGAGGGCCACCATAGGCTGCCGATCCCGTAAAAACAAAACGTCATCTTCCTTATTGATTGCAAATGAACTTTTTGTTGCATCAGGGTCACATTCCTGCTGCCCGCATGCCGGAACGGAACTGCCTGCGGGATGCCGCTATGCGCGGAAGGGCTTGCTCAGGAAGCGCGACCCGTCGAGGCCGAAGCGCCACGGCGTCTCGACGCCTTTCGTGATCCCGATACGCCTTCCGATGCTGACGGCCCTTTGGGCGTCGGCTCGCCAAAGGGCGAAAGGCGGTTCGTCAAGCGGGAGGCCGTCATGCGACTTGTCGATGCCGAGCGCCTGGCAAAGCTTTCCCGGCCCGCTGCACAAGGCCCTCGTTTCCTCGACGCCGCGCCGTATCCGCATGGCCTCGAGGCCTTCGGTCGGTTCGATGGCGCGCAGGAGGACGGCGCTTCCCGGCCTGCAGACGAGATTCAGGCACCAGTGGATGCCGTAGGAACGATAGACATAGGCATGGCCGGGTTCACCGAACATCACGCGGTTGCGCGGTGTCTCGCCGTTGAATGCATGCGAGGCAGGGTCGTCGCGGTCGTAAGCCTCGACCTCCACGATGATACCGCCCGCGCCGCCGAAATGGAGATGCGCGCCGATCAGTTCCGGCGCGACGGCAACGACCGGACGGTCGAAGAACGAGCGTGTAAGCGAATTGGCGGCAAGCATGGCTCCGCATAACCCGCTCAATCGCAAGCGACAACGCCATGATTGGAAATTCCACGTCCCGTGCGGTCAATGCGATGGAACAGCGTGCCTGAAGATGGTACTCGCCGAAACAGGTTCGCATCGGCGGCCCGACACACCGGGTCGGGCTGTTTCAGGAGCTTTTCATGGCCGATCCTTCCAAAGGACTGCGCATCGCCGTGCTCTATGGCGGGCGCTCCGCCGAGCATGAGGTCTCGCTGATGTCGGCGACCAACGTCATGCATGCGCTCGACCCGGCGAAATACGACGCCGTTCCGATCTTCGTCACCCGCGAAGGCAAATGGCTTCTCGGGAGCTTCGAGGGCGGTGCGCTCTCAGGCCCTTCGGATGGTACGGAAATCTGCCTCGTGCCGGGTGGCGAGGGGCGGATGCTGGCGATCCCGGCAGCTGGCGCGCCGCATGAGCTGCCGAAGATCGATATCCTGTTCCCCGTCCTGCACGGGCTGCATGGAGAGGATGGCGCCGTGCAGGGGCTGGCGGAAGTGGCGCGTGTCCCACTTGCCGGCTGCAGTATCCTCGGTTCCGCGACCGCACTCGACAAGGACGTCGCCAAGCGGCTCCTGAAGGAAGCCGGCCTGCCTGTCGCGCGCGCCGTTGTTCTGCATGAGGATGCAGCGCAGTCCCTTGCCGCACTTGAGGGCGAACTCGGCCTGCCTTTTTTCGTCAAGCCGGCGCGGCAGGGCTCTTCCGTCGGCGTCTGCAAGGTCCATGCCAGCCAGGAGCTCGAAGGCGCGCTGAGGGAAGGCTTCCGGCATGACAGCAAGCTCCTGGCCGAGGAATTCATCGTCGGTCGGGAGGTCGAATGCGCAGTGCTGGAGGATACGGAAGGCGAGCTTTTCGTTTCCCGGCCCGGTGAGATCGTGCCGGCCGAGAGCCATGGCTTCTATACCTACAACGCCAAATATATCGACGAGAACGGCGCTGCCCTGAAGGTACCGGCGGAACTGCCGCAAGAGGTCGAGGAGCGCGTCCGCCAGATGGCGGCGGAGGCGTTCAGGGCGCTTGGTTGCGACGGCATGGCGCGCGCCGATTTCTTCGTCACGCCGGACATGCGCATCCTCGTCAACGAACTCAACACCATCCCCGGCTTCACCAATATCAGCATGTATTCGAAGGTGATGGAGGCGAGCGGTGTCGGCTATTCCGAGATCATCGACCGGCTGGTCGCGCATGGACTCGCGCGCGCCGGCCAGCCGAATTGATCGCCTGTATTCGTCACAAAAGCGCGAAGACCTTTGCTGTCTTGTTGAAGGGCTGGTAGAGCGGGGCAGGAGGAATTCGCCATGAACATCATCCCAGCCGGCACGCATGTGACACGCCGGGGGCCGGCCGAATGGTTCACCGGAACGGTCTGGATAGATCCCGTGATCGAGGCGCCGGCGCCCGCGCGCATCAGGGCCGCGCGCGTGACATTCGAACCGGGCGCGCGCACGGCCTGGCATACGCATCCGCTCGGCCAGACGCTGCATGTTCTTTCCGGCGTGGGGCGCGTGCAGTCCGAAGGCGGCCCGCTACGCACCATCCGGGCGGGCGACACAGTCTGGATCCCACCCGGCGAAAAGCACTGGCATGGTGCCGATCCGGCCATCGGAATGGTGCATCTCGCGCTTCAGGAGAGCCTCGACGGGGTGCAGGCCGACTGGCTGGAAAAGGTCAGCGACGAGATTTACAACGCCGCTTCGGCTGCGGACTAGGTGCCGCCTGTCGTCTGTAGCGGGTTCCCGTTGACAACGTGAAGCCGTTGGCTACGATCAAACGCAGAGGGGACTTGCGGACCAACGGGTGCCTTCTCAATAATGCGGATGCCGCGGCGGCAGGCATCACCGCGAGAGGGGACGAAGAACAATATGCCGGTTAGCAATGCTCCGATCAGCCGGCCTCGATCAGATCAGGAATGGGATTCCAGGAATAAGTGATTCGGGAAGAGCCGGTCCGACGCCGTTCGATGCGGCTCGGATATGGAAAGGGATCGTTGCAAGACGGTGCAAGGAACGCGCAGTAATGCTGCCGTACGGCGCACGCAAACGAGTGTGCCGAAATCAAGTTGAAACATGAGACAGGGAACACGAGTATGAGGAAAGAGGGACGATTTTGGGAGAGACTGCCCCGGGCAGTGGCCGGCGCGTTGTGTGCGCTGTCGCTGTCGATCGGGGTGCCGGTGACGGCAGGGACCGTGCTCACGGCATCGCCTGCGATGGCACAGGGCAAGACCTTGCGGTTTGCGTTCCAGGGAACGCTGAACGCGCTCGACCCCTATTCGCTCAACGAGACGTTCACGCTCGGCATGCTCGGCAACGTCTACGAGGGGCTGACCAAGCGCGACAAGGATCTCAAGATCATTCCCGGTCTTGCCGAAAGCTGGGAGATGCTGGACCCGCTGCACTGGCGCTTCCATCTGCGCAAGGGCGTCAAATTCGCCAACGGCGATCCGTTCACGGCCGATGACGTCGTCTTTTCGGCGGATCGCGTCCGCTCCGACGGCTCGGATCTGAAGACGCGCATCCCGGCCGATTCGGAATGGAAGAAGGTCGACGATTATACCGTCGATGTGACTCTGAAGAGCCCGAACCCCATTCTGGTAGCCGAATGGGACACGTTCTACATCATGGACAAGGAATGGTGCGAGAAGGTCGGCGCGGTCAAGGTCGTGTCGGCCAAGGACACCAATCCCGGCCCGTCGGCCTACGAGGCGAACGGAACCGGTCCATTCAAGATCGTCAGCCACCAGCCCGGCGTGAAGACGGTCTTCAAGCGCAACCCGGATTACTGGGGCAAGGTGGAGAGCAATCTCGACGAGGTCGATTTCACCCCGATCGCATCGGATTCCACCCGCGTGGCCGCGCTTCTGTCGGGCGATGTCGATCTCATCGAGCCCGTCCCGGTGCAGGACATCAAACGCGTCAACGACGATCCGAACACGGATGCGTTGACCGGACCCGAACTGCGCGTGATCTTTCTGAACTTCAACCAGATGCGCGACGAACTGCCGACCTCGAACGTCAAGGGCAAGAACCCGTTCAAGGATCCGAACGTCCGCAAGGCCTTCTACCAGGCGATCAACATCGAGGCGATCGACAAGCGGGTCATGCGCGGGCTGGCGACGCCGGTGCCGCTCCTGATCGCGCCGCAGCTCTATTCCGCGCCGGACCTGAAGCGCTGGCCCTATGATCCGGAGGCGGCGAAGAAGCTGCTCGCGGCTGCCGGCTATCCGGACGGCTTCACGGTCGGCATGGACTGCCCGAACGACCGCTACGTCAATGACGAGCAGATCTGCCAGGCGGTTGTTTCGATGCTTGCGAAGATCGGGGTGAAGGTCAATCTCAACGCGGTGCCAAAGGCCAAGTTCTTTGCCAAGGTGCTGGCGCCCGGCGGCTATGACACCGACTTCTCCATGCTCGGCTGGACGCCTTCTTCGTTCGATTCATGGAACGTCTTCACGAGCCTGGCGACCTGCCGCGACAAGACCGGCAAGGGCGGACCGTTCAACCTCGGCGGCTATTGCAACAAGAAGGTCGACGAGCTTGCGGCCAAGGTACTTGTCGAGACCGACAAGGCCAAGCGCGACGACCTGATCCATCAGGCCTATCGCATTCTGCTCGACGATACCTCGCACATTCCACTCCATCAGCAATCGCTGGCCTGGGGCAAGCGCAAGAATGTCGAGATCACGCAGCGTCCGGACGATCAGGTCCTGTTCTACTGGGCCAGCATCAAGTAGGCCGCCGGCTTTGATATCTGCCCGGGCCTTTCCGGTCCGGGCAGGACCTTCCAAGGATATTTGAATGCTGGCTTTTGCCATCCGGCGACTGATCCAGGCCATCGGCGTGATGCTGGTCGTCGCGATGATCTCGTTCGTGATGTTCCGCTTCGTCGGCGATCCGGTGAGCCAACTCGTCGGCAACGACACGCCGCCAGAACAACGCGCGCTCTTACGCAAGGAACTCGGACTCGACGACCCGATCTACGTTCAGTTCGCCCGGTTCGTCGACAAGGCTGCGCATTTCGATTTCGGCATTTCCTATCAGATCAAGCAGCCCGTTTCTCAACTGATCGCCCAACGCCTGCCGGCGACGCTGGAACTCTCCATTGTCTCCGCCATCCTCGCGCTGGTGATCGGAATGCCGATGGGGGTCTATACGGGGCTATATCCGCATAGCTGGCTGTCACGGCTGTTCCTGTCGATCAGTCTTGCCGGCATATCGCTGCCGACCTTCCTGATCGGTATCCTTCTTATCTTCATATTTTCGGTCAATTTCGGCATGCTGCCGTCCTTCGGGCGGGGAGACGTCGTTTCGCTGGGTGGATACTGGACGACGGGGTTACTGACGAAGACGGGCCTTGAATCGATCATACTGCCGTCGATCACGCTCGGCCTGTTCCAGATGACGCTTATCATGCGGCTGGTGCGTGGCGAGATGTTGGAAGTGCTGCGCACCGACTACATCAAGTTCGCCCGCGCGCGCGGCCTTTCCCGGCGTGCCATCAATTTCGGCCATGCGCTGAAGAACACGTTGGTGCCGGTCATCACCATCACCGGCCTGCAACTCGGCTCCATCATCGCCTTCTCCATCATCACCGAGACCGTGTTCCAGTGGCCCGGCATGGGCCTCCTGTTCCTGCAGGCCGTGCAGAACGTCGATATCCCGATCATGGCGGCCTACCTGCTCCTGATCGCCTTCCTGTTCACGCTCATCAATTTCATTGTCGACATACTCTACGTCGCGGTCGACCCCCGCATCCGGATAGGGGGCGCCAAGGCATGAGCGAACTGACGGAAATGGTCGAGACCCCGGCCGAGGCACCGCCCGGCCTGGCGCGGCGCTTCGTCGACAGCGACCTCTTCTACTCCTTCCGCCGCTCGCCGCTGACGATGGCGGCGGCGCTGGTGACGGTAGTCCTGATCCTCGCAGCCTTGTTCGCGCCATGGGTCGCGCCGCACGATCCTTTCGATCCGTCTAAAATCTCGATCATGGATAGTCTCTACCCGCCGATCTGGTCCAGCGACGGCCAGGCCGGCTTCCTGCTCGGAACGGACGACCAGGGGCGCGACGTGTTCTCGACCATCCTCTACGGCATGCGCATCTCGCTTGCCGTCGGCTTCGCCAGCGTGGTCCTTGCCCTTTTCATCGGCGTGACGCTTGGGCTGATCGCCGGCTATGTCGGCGGAGCGGTCGATTCGATCATCATGCGCGTTGCCGACGTGCAACTGACCTTCCCCGCGATCCTGACGGCCCTTATCATCGACGGAGTGGCGCGCGGTCTTGCCGGTCCGAAGGCTTATGACGAGATCGTCTTTTGGGTGCTGGTGCTGTCGATCGGGCTTTCCTTCTGGGTGCAATACGCCCGAACCGTGCGTGGTTCGGTGCTGGTCGAAGCCAACAAGGAGTATGTCCTTGCCGCGCGGCTGATCGGGCTGAAGCCTGCGACCATTATGTTCCGGCATGTGCTGCCCAATGTGCTTGGGCCGGTGCTGGTCATCGCTACCATCAATCTCGCACTCGCCATCATCACCGAAGCGACGCTTTCGTTCCTCGGCGTCGGTATCCCGCCGACCCAACCGTCGCTCGGCACGCTGATCCGCATCGGCAATGATTTCCTGTTCTCCGGCGAGTGGTGGATCACCATCTTCCCCGGCATCACGCTTGCCATCCTCGCGCTGGCCGTCAACCTACTCGGCGACTGGCTGCGCGACGCACTCAATCCGAAGCTTAGATGACCGCCGCGCTCTCCGTCAGGAACCTCAGGGTCGAGATACCGACGCGGCGTGGCGTGCTGACCGCGATCGACGATCTCTCTTTCGATATCGCTCCAGGCGAGGTGCTTGGCGTTGTTGGCGAGTCCGGCGCTGGCAAGTCCATAACCGGCTCCGCGATCATCGGCTTGCTCGATCCGCCCGGCCGCATCGCGGGCGGCGAAATCCTTCTTGCCGGCGAGCGCATCGACAATCTGTCGCCTTCGGCGATGCGGCAGGTCAGGGGCAAGCGCATCGGCATGATCTTCCAGGATCCGCTGACCAGCCTCAATCCCCTCTATCGTATCGGCGAGCAACTCACCGAAACGATCCTGACGCATGAGAAGATGTCGGCGAAGGCGGCCGCCGAAAAAGCCGAGCGCCTGCTGATCGAAGTCGGTATTCCGGCGGCCGGCACTCGCATGTCGTCCTATCCGCACCAGTTCTCCGGCGGCATGCGCCAGCGTGTGGTCATCGCGCTGGCGCTGGCAGCGGACCCTGAACTCGTCATCGCGGACGAGCCGACCACGGCGCTCGATGTTTCCGTGCAGGCGCAGATCATCGCGCTCATCAAGCGGCTCTGCAAGGATCGCGGGACATCCGTCATGCTGATCACGCACGACATGGGCGTAATCGCGGAGACGGCGGACAGGGTCTGCGTGCTCTATGCGGGGCGGCTGGCGGAGATCGGCGCGGTGCGCGATGTCGTCAAGCGGGCGCAGCATCCCTACACGCATGGGCTGATGGCAGCGATCCCGTCTCTCGTCGACGATCCGAACGAGAAGCTTGAGCAGATCCCCGGCTCCATGCCTCGTCTCGGCGCGATCCCGGCGGGCTGCGCCTTCAATCCGCGCTGCACCTACCGCTTCGGCCGCTGTACGCGCGAGCGGCCGGGCATCTATCCCGCAGGCACAAGCCAGGCATCCTGCTTCCTACATGATGCGTCGGGTGAGGCTCCACCCGCCGACATCGTCCGAAACGCGATTACCGGCGGGATCGACGTGCGAACGAGGGAAGGGGCCGAACCATGAGTGTGGGGGCTCTTTCCCAGTCTCGGCCGGCGCACAAAGGCGCCGACACCCCGTTGGTCGAGATCGAAGGGCTCGGGCGCACCTTCGATCTGTCCAAACGCTGGCTGAACCGCGTGCTGGAAGGCAGCGGCAAGGTGATGCTGACCGCCGTCGACGGCGTCGATATGTCGATCCGGCGCGGCGAGACCTATGCGCTGGTCGGAGAATCCGGTTCCGGAAAATCCACCATCGCCAAGATGGTGGTGGGCCTTTTGCCGCCCAGCGCAGGCAGCGTGCGCATCGACGGTGTGGATATCTGGAAGGAACTCGGCGGCGCGCAACAGCGGCAGATCCGCCGGCGCATCCAGATGATCTTCCAGGACCCTTTCGCCAGCCTCAATCCGCGTTGGCGCGTCGGTTCCATCATCGAGGAGCCGATCAAGGCATTCGGCCTGATCGGAGAGAAGCGCGGGCGCGAGAACCGTGTCGGCGAGCTTCTGAGCCTTGTCGGTCTCGATCCGCGTGACGCCGGCAAGTTTCCGCATGAATTCTCCGGCGGCCAGCGGCAGCGCATTGCCATCGCGCGGGCGCTTTCCTCCAATCCGGAATTCATCGTCTGCGACGAGCCGACGTCGGCTCTCGACGTCTCGGTGCAGGCACAGGTCCTGAACCTGCTGCGCGACCTGCAGGAGCGGCTGGGGCTGACCTACCTCTTCATCAGCCATAATCTGGCGGTCGTTCGTCATGTCGCCAACCGTGTCGGCGTGCTCTATCTCGGACGGCTGGTGGAAGAGGCGCCGGCGCGCGCGCTCTTCTCCGACCCGCAGCACCCTTATACGAAGATGCTGCTCGATTCCGTGCCCGACATCGACATGACGGGCAAGGAACGGACGCCGATCGCAGGCGAGATTCCGAACCCGGTCAACCCGCCTCCGGGCTGCCATTTCCATCCGCGCTGTCCGTTCAGGTTCGAGCCGTGCGACAAGGTCAGGCCGCCGCTGAAGGAATACGGCCAAAGCCGCGCCGCGTGCCATGCGCTGGAGGAAAGGCGGATCGCTTCGTAAGTGCGTCCTTCGAGGTGCGAGCGCAGCGAGCCTCGAAGGACGCACGCCCTCCCAGCCCACGCCTTCGCAGCACGCCTCATCCCCGCTGGACGCGCTTTCCCTCGATCCAGACGCTTTGCACCTCAAGCGCATCGGAGAGGTGCACGAAAGATGCGGGACGGCCTTCGCCGATGCGGCCGAGGCGATGCTCCTGACCAACTGCCTCGGCGGGATAGAACGAGGCCATGCGCAGCGCTTCTTCGAGCGGCAGGCCGATCTCCCGATGCATGAAGCGGACAGCCGAGATCATGTCGAGATCAGCACCGGCAAGCGTGCCGTCGGCAAGGGTGAGCCGGCCACCTTCGCGGCGGATGGTGCGGCCGTTCAGTGTGAATTCGGTCATATCCGTGCCGATGGTCGCCATGGCGTCGGTAACAAGGAAAATCCGGCCGGGGCCGCGTTTCGCCCGCAAGGCAATGGCGATGGCGTGGCGGTCGACATGGAAGCCGTCGGCGATCAGGCCGGCCGATATCCCGCCTGAATCGAGTGCTGCCCCGACCATGCCCGGCTCGCGGTGCTGAAGTTGGCTCATGGCGTTGAAAAGGTGGGTCATCTGGCGCGCCCCGGCTTCGATCGCGGCGCGGGCCGTGGCGAAACCGGCATCGGAATGGCCGAGGCTGACAACGATGTCGGCGCCTGCCAGCGCGGCGATCTGCTGCGGCGTCACCGTTTCCGGCGCCACAGTCGTCATCAGGGCCGGCATAGAGCTTCTGGCGTTTACCAGGCGATCAAGATCGGCTTTCTCCATCGGCCGGATCAGATCCGGATCGTGCGCGCCCTTCCGGCTCAAGGAAAGATGCGGGCCTTCGAGATGGAGGCCGAGAAAACCGGGCACCTTCTCGCGTGCCGCCGCTGCGCCTGCTTCCAGAGTGGCGGCCGTCGTCTCCGGCGTGTCGGTGATGAGCGTCGGCAGAAGGGAAGTCGTGCCGAAGGGAGCGTGCGCGGCGCAGATGCGGCGGATCGTTTCGACGGACGGATCGTCGTTCAGCATGACGCCGCCGCCGCCATTGACCTGAAGGTCGACGAAGCCCGGTGCGAGCAAGCCGCCGGGGAGGTCGATCGTTTCGGCATCCGCCGGCACGGTGGCCGTCGCAATGATGCCCTCGACCGTCTCTCCAGACACGAGCAGCGTCTTGCCGTCGTGCCAGTCCTCTCCGTCGAAGATGCGGGCGCCCCTTACGGCGAGAATAGAACTCATCTCGTCTCCGTCACCTTGCGCAGATGGGTCGGGTGATCGGGATCGAGCCCGCGCCGCCGGGCGAAGGCTTCGATGAAGGCGTAGAAGGAGACGATGAGGGCGAGCGGGTCGGTGAGCGTGTGGCCGGTCGCGGTGAAGGGCAGCCGTCTCGCCGAAAAGGCGGTATCGCTGGTGACGAAGACTGCCGCGCCTTTATCCGTCAGTTCGTCGGCCGCTCCCACGATCGAGTGCTCGGCGGCATCGCGCGCGGCAAGCGCCAGCACCGGGAAGCCGCCGCCAACGATCGAGACGGGGCCGTGCATCACTTCCGCGGAACTGTAGGCCTCGGCATGGACCGACGAGGTCTCCTTGAACTTCAACGCCGCCTCGCCGGCGATGGCGAGCGAAGGGCCGCGACCCAGGATGAAGAGCGATTCATGGTCGTCGGTCGCCTCGCAAAGCGTGCTCCAGTCGCAATTGCGTGCCGCCTCTAATTGGCCGGGGAGGGCGCCGAGGGCGCGGCGCAGGCGGTCATCCTCGATACACTCGGCCAGAAGCGCGAGGCCGGCGACGACGGAATTTACGAAAGTCTTGGTGGCGGCCACGCTGCGTTCGGCCCCTGCAAGGATGTCGATGACCTCGTCGCAGGTATCCGCCAGCGGCGAACCGGCTGTGTTGGTGAGCGCGATGGCAAGCGCGCCGCCTTCCCTTGCCGTTTCGGCCATCTTGACGATGTCGGGGCTCTTGCCGGATTGCGAAATGGCGATGCAGGCGGCGCGGTCGAGCTTCAGACGCGCACCGAAGATCGAGGCGATCGACGGACCGAGCGAGGCGACCGGGATGCCTGCGGAAAGTTCGGCTGCGTATTTCAGATAGTTCGCGGCATGGTCGGAAGAGCCACGCGCGACCGTAGCGATCAGCGCCGGGTCCTTGTCGCGTAGCCGCCTCCCGGCCCTGGCGATCGTGGCGGCGGAACGGTCGAGGAACGTAGCCACCGCATCCGGTATGCCGGCAATCTCCTGTTGCATGAAGGTCGGTGCGTTCATCTTCCTACCTGCCGTCGCCGAGCCTGAGTTCCGCCATGAAATCGTAGGCATCGCCCCGATAGCGCGAGCGGGTGAATTCGATCACCTTGCCCGATGCCAGATAGGCGATGCGCTCGATATTCAGCGTGGCGGAGCCCGGCGGCACGCCGAGCAGTTCGGCATCCTCCTTGTCGAGCAGGGCGGCGGAGAGGCGCTGGATGGCGCGGACGGGCCGGTTGCCGTTCTTTTTCAGGCAGGCATAAAGCGAATTTTCCACGGACGAAGGATCGGGAAGCGTGGCTTCGGCAAGCGAAGCGCGCTCGATGGCGAGCGGCGTTCCATTAGCGAGCCTGAGCCGCTCGACGCGAGCCACACGGTCGGTCGCCGACAGGCCGAGCGTCAGCATCTCTTCCGGCGAGGGCGGATAAAGCCCCCTGGCGAGCCACACCGATTCCGCCCTCATGCCGCGGCGGGCCATGTCCTCCGTGAAGGAAGTGAGCGAGGAGAGCGATTGCTGCACACGCTCCACCCTCGGCGCAACGAAAGTTCCCGATCCGTGGCGCTGGATAAGCAGCCCGTCGCCGACGAGGCTCTGCACCGCCTTGCGCACGGTGACGCGCGAGACATCGGCAAGTTCGGCGATGTCTCGCTCGGAAGGCAGCGCGTCGCCAGGCTTCAGGACGCCGCCTTCTATCGCTTTCGATATGTTGTTCCTGAGCGACAGATAGAGGGGACCGTCCGCCACAGGGGCGCGGCCCTGCCTGGAGAAGATCGCCTGCCTTAGATCATCCATGGCGGCGCGCCTCCGCTCCGTGGAAGCGCTGGAGCGCCAGCCCGAGTGCGCCTTCCAGCGCGTCGCCCCGTGGTTCTTTCACCAATTTGCGGAAACGCGGGCCGAGGAACGGTTCATAAAGCCTTGCCAGACCGCCGAGCAGGCAGAGCCGGTCGCAATCCGGCGGCATAATGGCCTTCAAGGCCTCTTCGATGCTGCGCACGGCACCCTCGATCAATGCGTTGCCGATCGGATCGCCGCGCTCGGCATACTCAAAAACGAGCGGGGCGAAGGTGCCGAATTCGCCGGGTCGTGCCATATGTGCGTATTCCACCAGCGTTTGCGGATCGTCCTCGAAACGCCGAAGGACCTCGCTTGTAAGCGCCGAGCCGTGGTGAACATTGTCGTGCGCAAGCAAGGCTTCCTGGAGGAGCGCCCTGCCGACGCGCGCGCCGCTGCCGAGATCCCCGACCATGAATCCCCAGCCGCCAACGCTGCGGATCGCTCCCTTGCTGCGCGCCATGAAGATCGAGCCGGTCCCCAGGATCGCCATGGCGCCGTCCTCCGTGCCAAGCGCACCGTTCAGCGCGATCAGGGCGTCCGTTTCCACGATCGAGTGTTCGAAGGGGAGAACAGCGCGAATGCGCTCGCCGTAATTGCCGATATTGGCGCCGGCGAGGCCGAGCAGGGCGCCGGAGGAGCGAATGACATCGGGCGCCAGCCCGGCATCGCGGCATGCGGCCTCGGCCGCGGCAACGATGTTTTTGCAGGCGCCTTCCATATCCGTCATGATGTTGGCGGAGCCGGCCTTGCCGCGGCCGAGCATGACGCCATCGCCGTCCGCGACCAGCGCCCTGCAGCTTGTTCCGCCGCCATCGATGGCGATCATGTGATCCACACGACGATCCTCCTGCGATCATCATACCAATTAACTACCAATAACCAAGTCCCGATTTTCGGAAAGCCGTATTTGTCCTCTATCTATTTGATATAACATTGAATCCACCAAGTTTCTGCGGCGGCGCTCCAAAAAATTGTTAACGATCACTGGACAAGTGGTATTTTTTTGGCATCATAATCAACGGTCTGGAGGATCGCGTGGCCGGCCGGCCGCACGAACAGGGAGGTCTGAAGCCTTTTTGAAAGGCGGAGCCCGCCGGGACGGCGGAAGCCGCCGATAGAATTCTCGAACGTACCGGGGAACGACAGTCGCCGGCGCTTCGATGATCGAGGGGAGCCACGGCTCCGGCAAGACCGGCGGATGAACGCCGTTAACAGGGAGATTGACATGAAGAAGAATTCCATCCGGCTGATGCTTCTGGCGTCGAGCCTTTTCGGATCGGCGAGCCTCGCCTATGCCGACAGCGTGACGCTCACCATCGAGAGCTGGCGCAACGACGATACGCAGGTCTGGCAGCAGCAGATCATCCCAGCCTTCGAGAAGGCCAATCCGGACATCAAGGTCGTTTTCGCCGCCGCCGCGCCGACCGAATACAACGCGGCCCTCAACGCCAAGCTGGCGGCCGGCTCGGCGGGCGACCTCATCACCTGCCGTCCGTTCGATGCCTCGCTCGACCTCTTCAAGAAGGGCTATCTGACTTCGGTCAACGATCTGAAGGGCATGGACAATTTCTCCGATGTCGCTAAGGCGGCCTGGCAGACGGACGATGGCAAGACGACGTTCTGCGTCCCAATGGCCTCGGTCATCCATGGCTTCATCTACAACAAGGATGCCTTCGACGAGCTCAAGATCACGCCGCCCAAGACGCATGACGAGTTCATGGAGGTGCTCAAGAAGATCAAGGACGACGGTACCTATACACCGCTCGCCATGGGCACCAAGGACCAGTGGGAAGCCGCGACGATGGGCTGGGAGAATATCGGCCCGGACTACTGGAAAGGCGAGGAAGGCCGCAAGGCATTGATCGCCGGCACGGCGAAGCTGACCGATCCGGCCTTCGTCGAGCCCTTCAAGGTGCTCGCCGGCTGGGCGCCTTATATGGGCGACGGCTATCAGGCGCAGTCCTATCCCGACAGCCAGAACCTCTTCACGCTTGGCCGTGCGGCGATCTATCCGGCCGGCTCATGGGAAATCTCGGTGTTCAACAAGCAGGCGCAGTTCAAGATGGGCGCGTTCCCGCCGCCGCTGCCGAAGGAAGGCGACACCTGCTACATCTCTGATCAACCCGACCATGCGCTCGGCATGAACGCCAAGTCAGCGCATCCCGAAGCGGCGAAGAAATTCCTCGAATGGGTCGCGTCGAAGGATTTCGCGGAGATCTACGGCAACGCGCTGCCGGGCTTCTTCCCGCTCACCAAGGAGAAGGTCGAACTGAAGGATCCGCTCGCCAAGGAATTCCTGAGCTGGCGCGAGAGCTGCAAGCCGACCATGCGCGCCACCTACCAGATACTGTCGCGTGGTACGCCGAACCTCGAGAACGAGAGCTGGGGCGCCTCGGCCAACGTGATCAATGGCACCGAGACGCCGGAGGTAGCCGCGAAAAAGCTCCAGGACGGGTTGGATAGCTGGTATCATCCGGGCAAGTAATCTTGGGCAACACATCCGCCCGGTCGCCAGCGCGGCCGGGCGGATCGTTCAAATCGAGCAGCGGGGACGGGATGGCGGTCGCGCGCAAGCAGACACGTTGGCATATCGCCATATTCCTGGCGCCGGCGCTTATCGTCTATACGGCCATCATGATCCTGCCGCTCTTCGGCACGCTGCAGCTTTCACTTTTCCGCAACATCGACCAGAAGCAGGTCTTCGTCGGCCTCGACAATTTCAGGGCGCTGTTCGGCGACCCACACTGGTCGGGGGCCTTCTGGAACGCCTTCAAGAACAACGTCTGGTTCTCGCTCATCCACATGCTGGTGCAAAACCCGATCGGCATCCTGCTGGCGGCGCTGCTTTCAAGCAACAAGCTGAGATTCCGTGCTTTCTATCGCACCGCGATCTTCGTGCCGACCATCCTCTCCTTCGTGATCGTCGGCTTCGTGTGGAAGCTGATCCTGTCGCCGCTCTGGGGAATTGCACCGATGCTGCTCAAGGAGGTTGGCCTGCGCAGCCTCTTCCATCCGTGGCTCGGTGTTCCGGACACGGCGCTGACCACGGTTGCGCTGATCTCGGTCTGGCAGTTCGTCGGCATTCCCATGATGCTGATCTATGCCGCGCTCCTGTCGATCCCTGACGAGGTGATTGAGGCGGCCGAATGCGATGGCATCACCGGCATGGCGCAGTTCTGGAAGATCAAGCTGCCGTTGATCCTGCCGTCGATCGGCATCATCTCGATCCTGACCTTCGTCGCCAATTTCAACGCCTTCGACCTGGTATATGTCACCCAGGGCGCGCTTGGCGGGCCGAATTTCTCGACCGATATCCTTGGCACGTTCCTCTATCGAACCTTCTTCGGCTTCCAACTCCAGCTCGGCGACCCGAATATGGGCTCGGCGATCGCCTCGATGATGTTCTTCATCATCCTCATCGGTGTCTGCTTCTATCTTTTCGCCATCCAGACGCGGCTCCGCCGCTATCAGTTCTGAGGCCGCGATGAACAAGGCGCGCACCTCCATCCCACGCGCAATCGCGGCACATGCGATCCTGATCGTCTATACGGTGATCGCGCTCTTCCCCGTGCTGATCGTCGTGGTGAACTCGTTCAAGTCGCGTGGCGCGATCTTCCGCGCGCCGCTTTCGCTGCCCGGCCCGCAGACCTTCGACCTGATCGGCTATACGACGGTCATGTCGCAGGGCAATTTCCCGCTCTATTTCTGGAACAGCCTCGTCGTCACGGTGGTCTCCATCTTCCTCGTGCTCCTGTTCGGCGCCATGGCGGCTTTCGCGCTTGCCGAATACCGCTTCCGCACCAACACGCTGATGGGGCTCTATCTCGCGCTCGGCATCATGATCCCGATCCGGCTCGGCACGGTGGCGATCCTGCAACTGATGGTGGCAAGCGGGCTGGTCGATACGCTGACTTCGCTGGTCCTCGTTTATACGGCGCAGGGTATCCCTCTTGCCGTCTTCATCCTGTCGGAATTCATGAAGCAGGTTTCCGACGATTTGAAGAATGCCGGGCGCATCGATGGCTTGAGCGAATACCGCATCTTCTTCCGCCTCGTGCTGCCGCTGGTGCGGCCGGCGATGGCGACGGTCGCCGTCTTCACCATGATCCCGATCTGGAACGACCTTTGGTTTCCGCTGATCTTGGCGCCCTCGGAAGCCACCAAGACGGTGACGCTCGGCGCGCAGCTTTTCCTCGGCCAGTTCGTCACCAACTGGAATGCCGTGCTGGCGGCGCTGTCGCTCGCCATCCTGCCAGTGCTTGTCCTTTATCTCATCTTCTCGCGACAGCTCATCCGCGGGATCACCTCGGGAGCGGTGAAGTGAACGACGGATCACTAGAGCCGGTGAGGGTGCTTGTCGCCGGGCTCGGCAATATGGGCCGCAGCCATGCGCTCGCCTATCGGCGCAATCCTGGCTTCGAGATCGTCGGGCTCGTCAACCGCTCGGCAATCGATTTGCCTGAAGAGTTGAGTCCTTACCGTATCTTCCTGGATTTTCTCAAAGCGCTGCGCGAACTCCACCCGGAACTCTGCTCCATCAACACCTATTCCGACAGCCATGCCGACTATGCCGTGGCGGCGATGGAAGCCGGCTGCCACGTCTTCGTGGAGAAGCCGCTCGCCACGACGGTGGAGGACGCCGAGCGCGTGGTAGCCGCCGCGAAGGCGAACGGCCGCAAGCTCGTCATCGGTTACATATTGCGGCACCACCCATCATGGGCTCGGCTGATCGCCGAGGCGCGGGCGCTCGGCGGCCCTTACGTCTTCCGCATGAACCTCAACCAGCAATCGAGCGGGGTCACCTGGGCGACCCACAAGCAGCTCATGCAGACCACATCTCCAATCGTCGATTGCGGTGTGCACTACGTCGACGTGATGTGCCAGATCACCGATGCGAGGCCGGTCGAAGTGCGTGGCATGGGACTTAGGCTATCCGACGAGATCGATCCGCCAATGTACAATTACGGGCATCTGCAAGTGCTGTTCGACGACGGATCGGTCGGCTGGTACGAAGCCGGCTGGGGGCCGATGATCTCGGAGACGGCCTTCTTCGTGAAGGATGTGATCTCGCCCAAAGGCTGCGTGTCCATCGTCATGGACGAGGGCGCCAGATCGGACGACATTGACACTCATACCAAGACTTCGACCATCCGGCTGCACAAGGCCGAACTCGACCCGGACGGCGGTTTTTCCAAGCCGGACGAATTGCTTCGGATGGAAGGCGAACCGGGGCACCAGGAATTGTGCGAGCGCGAGCAGGCTTTCGTGCTGAAGGCCATCCGCGAGGATCTGGACCTGACGCGCCATATGGAAGACGCGGTGCAATCGCTGCGCGTCTGTCTTGCTGCCGACGAGAGCGTGCGTACAGGCCAAGCGGTCAAATTATAAGCAGGGAATGAATTCTTGGGTTCGCTGACACTTGAAAACATCCGCAAATCCTTCGGCAAGGTCGATGTGCTGAAGGGCATCGACCTCGACGTGAAGGACGGCGAGTTCGTTACCTTCGTCGGGCCGTCGGGCTGCGGGAAATCAACGCTGCTCAGGGTCATTGCCGGACTTGAGGATGCGACCGACGGCAGTGTGCGGATCGACGGCGAGGAGGTCATGACGGTGCCGCCGGCCAAGCGCGGCATCGCCATGGTGTTCCAGTCCTATGCGCTCTACCCGCACCTGAGCGTCCGCGACAATATGGGGCTCGGGCTGAAGCAGGCGGGTACGCCGAAGGGCGAGATCGAGGCGCGTGTCAGGGCCGCGACCTCGATGCTGTCGCTTGACGACTATCTCGAAAGGCGACCGTCCGAGCTTTCCGGCGGGCAACGGCAGCGCGTCGCCATCGGGCGCGCGATCGTGCGCAAGCCGAAGCTCTTTCTGTTCGATGAGCCGCTTTCCAATCTGGACGCGGCGCTAAGGGTCAATACCAGGCTCGAAATCGCCCGGCTGCATCGCGAGCTCAAGGCGACGATGATCTACGTCACCCACGATCAGGTCGAGGCGATGACGCTCGCCGACCGCATCGTCGTCCTCAACAAGGGCGTGGTCGAGCAGGTCGGCTCGCCGATGGAACTCTACAACAACCCGGCAAACCTCTTCGTGGCGGGCTTTATCGGCTCGCCCCATATGAATTTCATCGAGGGTTCCAGGCTCGGCGAGAGCGCCGCGACCGTCGGCATTCGACCGGAACATATCTCGGTTGCCCGGGATGACGGCAAATGGAAGGGTTCCGTGCTCCATGCCGAGCATCTCGGCGCTGATACGATCCTTTATCTCAGCACCGAGACCGCCGGCTTCGTCACGGCGCGCCTGTTCGGTGAACATCGTTTCGGCGCCGACGACGTGCTATATGCCTCGCCCGATCCTGCGCGCATCTATCGTTTCGGGGCGGACGGACGCGTCCTGGCCTGATACGCTGCGGCCTGGTGCTGCGAGGTTTCCGGAATATTGTACCGGCGGCTGAAATCACGGTATCAAGTCAGCCGGGCGTACTGATGTTCCGGGGAAATGACCATAACCAAACGCAGACGGACGAGAGGCTCGCGCGGTCCAACGATGCTGGACGTGGCAGCGGCGGCGCGTGTTTCGGTCGCCACCGTGTCGGCAGCCGTCAACGGCACGGCGGTGGTGAGTCCGGAACTTACGGCGCGTATCGAAAAGGCCATTCGCGACATCGGCTACAAGCGCAACACGATAGCGCGCAGCCTAAAGATGGGTACGACGCGCACGATCGGCCTGACCGTTGCCGACATCACCAACCCGTTCTTCACGGATGTGGTGGCGGCTATCCAGGAGGTGCTGCATAAGGCCGGCTATGCGGTCATGCTGTGTTCGAACGACGAAGATATCGAAATGCAGGACGAGCAGATCCAGCTCCTCCTCGACCGCATGGTAGACGGGCTTATCATCGCGCCGGCCGGCGACGACGCCAATCTGGAGCGTATCCTGTCCGGCACGAATGTGCCTGCCGTTGTGATCGACCGGATCTGCGATGGTGTCGATACGGATGCTGTCGTGCTCGACAACGAGCAGGGGGTGTTCGACGCGGTGACCTACCTTCTCGGACTTGGCCATCGACGCATCGGCTATATTTCGGGACCCCTCGACACATCGACCGGGCGTGATCGCCTGACCGGCTACAAGCGCTCTCTCGAAGCGGTCGGCGTCGCCTATGAGGAGGCGCTGGTGCGCCGTGGCGACTACCGGGAGGCCGAAGCCTACCGACTGGCAATGGAACTGCTGACACTGCCGGAGCGGCCGACGGCGATCTTCGCGGCCAACAATCTAATGGTCATCGGCGTCATGAAGGCGCTGCGCGACCTCGCCCTGTCATGTCCGGAGGATGTTTCGGTCGCCTGCTTCGACGATTTTCCCTGGGCGGATGTCTTTCACCCGCAATTGACGACGGTCGCGCAGCCCGTCCAGGCCATCGGCGAACATGCGGCGCGGCTCATCTTGGACAGGCTTGAGCGCAAGATGGACGACCCGCCGCGACGACTGGTTCTCCAGGGCCGGCTGACGGTGCGCAATTCCTGCCGGCCCCTATTATCAAATGCAGGCTCGTGAAAGACTATCGCGGCAGAACGGTCGATCCCATAAGGAACTCGTCGACCGAGCGCGCCGCCTGGCGTCCCTCGCGGATCGCCCAGACAACCAGCGACTGGCCGCGCCGCACATCACCGGCGACGAAGAGCTTGTCGACGCTGGTGCGGTAGTCGATTTCGTTGGCGGCGACGTTGAGAGAGCCGCGACGGTCCTTGTCCATCTTGAGCGCGTCGCCGAGTTCGCCGACGACGCCCTGGCTCAAAGCCCCTGCGAAGCCGATGGCAATGAAGGCGAGGTCGGCGCGGATGAAGAAGTCCGTGCCTTCGACCGGCTTGCGCCTCTCGTCAACCTCACAGCATTTCACGGCCGTCAGCGTTCCTTCCTCACCGACGAATTCGAGCGTGGCGATCTGGAATTCCCGCTCGACGCCTTCGGCTTGAGAGGATGAGGTGCGCATCTTTGTCGCCCAGTAGGGCCACACCGTCAGCTTATCCTCGCGCTCGGGCGGCTGCGGGCGGATGTCGAGCTGGGTCACGCGCACCGCCCCCTGACGGAAGGCGGTGCCGATGCAGTCCGACGCCGTATCGCCGCCGCCGACGACCACGACATGCTTTCCGCCAGCCAGGATAGGCTCTTCCGGCCATGCTCGCGACTGGATGTCCTCTCCGGCGACGCGACGGTTCTGCTGCACCAGATAGGGCATGGCGTCATGAACGCCGTGAAGCTCCGTGCCGGGGATACCGGCCGGCCGAGGTATTTCGGACCCGCCGCAATAGATCACCGCGTCATATTCGGCGAGAAGTTCGGCAACCGGTTTGTCCACGCCGATATTGACGCCGCAGAAGAAGGTGACGCCTTCGCCGTTCATCTGGACCACGCGGCGGTCGACATGGTGCTTCTCGATCTTGAAGTCGGGGATGCCATAACGCATCAGGCCGCCAGGCCGGCTCTCGCGCTCGTAGACATGTACGTCATGGCCACTGCGGCCAAGCTGCTGGGCGGCGGCCATGCCGGCCGGGCCGGAGCCGATGATCGCGACTTTCTTGCCGGTCTTGTGATCCGGCGGATAGGGCCTGAGGTAACCCAGTTCATACGCTTTGTCGGCGATCGCGTGCTCGATCGTCTTGATGGCGACCGGGATATCCTCGAGGTTCAGCGTGCAGGCCTCCTCGCAGGGCGCCGGGCAGATGCGGCCCGTCCAGTCGGGGAAATTGTTGGTGGAGTGGAGGTTGCGGATCGCATTCTCCCAATCGCCGGCATAGACGAGGTCGTTCCAGTCGGGGATCTGGTTGTGGACCGGGCAGCCGGTCGGCCCATGGCAATAGGGCACGCCGCAATCCATGCAGCGCGCGGCCTGTTTCTCGACCTCCTTGTCCGACATCGGCAGCGTGAACTCGCGGAAATGCCGGATGCGGTCGGAAGCCGGCTGGAACTTGTGCACCTGCCGGTCGATCTCGAGAAAGCCTGTAACCTTGCCCATGGGAATTCCGACCTCATTGGGTAACTAAATTTACGACTGCATTTGCAGCCAGTTTTCAACTTTCAGCCCGGGAACCCGGGAAAACTCGCCTACATTCGCCGTCACCAGTGTCGCATCCAGCGCTAGAGCATGGGCGGCAATCAGCATGTCGTTAGGGCCGATCGGCCAACCTCGCTTCTTCAGGTGCGCCCTGAGAGAACCATAGTGGTGGTCGGCGGGCTGTTCGAACGGCAGGACAGGCAGCACCGAAAGCACCTGTTTCACCTGCGCTGTCAGCCGCTTGCTCTGCTTCAACTCCAGACCGTATTCGATCTCGCTATTGACGATGATGCTGGTCGCCACATTACCCGGACCAACCTGGACGATCCTGCGGGCAACGGGACCTTTCGGCTCATCAACAAGGTTTGACACCGCATTCGTGTCCAGCAGATAAAGGGTCACAGCTTGATATCGTCCAGCGGCAGTAGATCGCTGTCGTCAATATCAGGAAATCGATCTTCAGGGCCAAGCGGCTCCAGCGTCGCGAGGACCTCAAGCAGCGTCGGCTTCTTCCTGATTTCCTCCACGATCAGCTTTCCCTTTTCATCGCGGGTAATCCGAACCTCGTCACCTTCGAATTCGAACTCCTTCGGTATTCGCACCGCCTGGCTGCGCCCGTTGCGAAACAGGCTGGCCGTACGGACATCTTTGTCATGTGCGTTCATGGAGATCTCCATCTGGCATATGCTAAAACATATGCCAGATGTTTCATCGGTTCAACAAAATCCCTATTCCGCCGCCACGCTCATGCGCAGGCGCTCCATCTCCTGGAGCGCACGGCGGTATTCGACCGGCATGATCTTGCGGAATTTCGGGCGGTAGTCGGCCCAATGGTCGAGGATCGTCTTTGCCCCCGTCGAGCCGGTGAAATGCAAATGGTTGGCGATCAGCTGGTAAAGGCGCTCCTCGTCGTGGCTGGTCATGTCGCCGGAGACGTCCACACGGCCCTTGTGGTCGATGTCACCGCCATGATGGAGGAGCTTCTCCAGCATGTCGTCCTCTTCTGGGACGGGCTCCAGTTCGACCATGGCCATGTTGCAGCGGTCGGCGAAATCGCCTTCCTCGTCGAGCACATAGGCAACGCCGCCCGACATGCCGGCGGCAAAATTACGCCCCGTCTTGCCAATTACGACCACAATGCCGCCCGTCATATATTCGCAGCCATGGTCGCCGACGCCCTCGACGACGGCGGCGGCACCTGAATTGCGTACAGCGAAGCGTTCGCCGGCAACGCCGCGGATATAGCACTCGCCCTCGGTCGCGCCATAGAGCACGGTATTGCCGACGATGATGGATTCCTCGGCGACGATCCGGGCATCCTCGGCCGGGCGGATGATGAGACGGCCGCCGGAAAGGCCCTTGCCGACATAGTCGTTGCCGTCGCCGATCAGCTCGAAGGTGACGCCGCGCGCTAGGAAGGCTCCGAAGGACTGGCCGGCCGTGCCGATCAGCTTCACGGAGATCGTGTCGTCCTTCAGCCCCTTGTGGCGGTGGCGCTTGGCGACCTCGCCTGAGAGCATCGCGCCAGTCGAACGGTCGCCATTGCGGATCGGCATTTCGATCTTTACCGGCAGCTTCGATTCAAGCGCGGGCGCGGCCTTCTCGATCAGCTTGCGATCGAGAACGTCGTCGATCGGGTGCTTCTGGCCTTCCGTGTGGTAGATCGCTTCCTTCGGCGCGTCGGGTTTGTAGAAGACCCGCGAGAAGTCGAGCCCCTTCGCCTTCCAATGCGCGATCAGCGCCTCCTTCTCGAGCAGGTCCGACTGCCCGATGATCTCGTCCAGTCTGCGGAAACCGAGGTCGGCCAGAAGCTGCCGCACTTCCTCGGCGACATAGAAGAAGAAGTTGATGACGTGCTCCGGCTGACCCTTGAAGCGCTTCCTCAGCACGGGGTCCTGCGTCGCCACGCCGGTCGGGCAGGTGTTGAGGTGGCACTTGCGCATCATCACGCAGCCGGCGGCTATCAGCGGCGCTGTCGCGAAGCCGAACTCGTCGGCGCCCAGCATCGCTCCGATCACGACATCACGGCCGGTCCTCAAGCCTCCGTCGACCTGAAGCGCCACGCGGCTGCGCAGCCTGTTCAGCACCAGCGTCTGGTGCGTTTCGGCAAGGCCCATCTCCCAGGGCGAGCCGGCATTCTTGATGGAGGTAAGCGGCGAGGCGCCGGTGCCGCCGTCGTAACCGGAGATGGTGATGTGGTCGGCGCGCGCCTTGGCGACGCCGGCCGCGACCGTGCCGACGCCGACCTCGGAGACGAGCTTCACCGAAATATCGGCCGTCGGGTTGACGTTCTTCAGGTCGTAGATGAGCTGCGCCAGGTCCTCGATGGAATAGATGTCGTGGTGCGGCGGCGGTGAGATCAGGCCCACGCCGGGCGTCGAGTGGCGCACCTTGGCTATCGTTGCATCGACCTTGTGGCCCGGCAACTGACCGCCTTCGCCGGGCTTGGCGCCTTGTGCGACCTTGATCTGCATCATGTCGGAATTGACGAGATATTCCGCCGTCACGCCGAAGCGGCCGGACGCCACCTGCTTGATGGCGGAGCGTTCCGGATTGGCCGAGCCGTCGAAAAGCGGCAGGTAGCGGTCCGGCTCCTCGCCGCCTTCGCCGGTGTTCGACTTGCCGCCGATGGCGTTCATGGCGCGCGCCAGCGTCGTATGCGCCTCTCTGGAGATCGAGCCGAAGGACATGGCGCCGGTCGAGAAGCGTCTGACGATCTCCGATGCCGGCTCGACCTCTTCGAGTGGCACAGGCCTGCGCCCTGCTTCCTCGGCCGTCCGGATGCGGAACAGGCCGCGAATGGTCTGGGCCTCCGCGGTGCGGCTGTCGATCTGGGCCGAATAGTCCTTGAAGGTCTGCCAGGAACCGGTTCTGACCGCGTGCTGCAGGGTCGCGACCGTGTCCGGCGACCAGATATGCGCCTCGCCACGCATGCGGTACATATAGTCGCCGCCGACCTCCAGCGCATGCTGGAGAACCGGATCGTCGCCAAAAGCGTCGGTGTGCCGACGAACGGTTTCCGTCGCTATTTCCTTCAGCCCGACGCCCTCGATCGTGGTGGCGGTGCCGGTGAAGTATTTCTCCACGAAATCGCTCTTCAGCCCGACCGCGTCGAAGATCTGCGCGCCGCAATAAGACTGGTAGGTCGAGATGCCCATCTTGGACATGACCTTGAGGATGCCCTTGCCGATCGACTTGATGTAGCGGGTGACCACCTCGTTTGCGTCCACCTCCGGCGGGAAATAGCCGATGCGGTGCATCTCGGTCAGCGTATCGAAGGCGAGATAGGGGTTGATCGCTTCCGCGCCGTAGCCGGCAAGGCAGCAGAAATGATGGATTTCGCGCGGCTCGCCCGATTCCACCACGAGGCCGACAGAAGTCCTGAGCCCCTTGCGGATCAGGTGATGGTGGACGGCCGCGGTGGCGAGCAGTGTCGGGATGTCGATCCGATCCGGCCCAATCTGGCGGTCGGAAAGGATGATGATGTTGTAGCCGCCGGCAACCGCCGCTTCGGCCCGCTCGCACAGGCGATCGATCGCCGCCGGCATGCCGGCCGCGCCCTCGTTGGCGGCATAGGTGATGTCGATCGTCTTGGTGTCGAAGCGATCCTCGGTGTGGCCAATGGAACGGATCTTCTCCAGATCGCCATTGGTCAGGATCGGCTGGCGCACTTCGAGCCGCTTGCGCCGCGACGAGCCGACAAGGTCGAAGATGTTCGGCCTAGGCCCGATGAAGGAGACGAGGCTCATCACCAGTTCCTCGCGGATCGGGTCGATGGGCGGGTTGGTCACCTGCGCGAAATTCTGCTTGAAATAGGCGTACAGCATCTTCGGCTTGTCGGACATTGCCGCGATCGGCGTGTCCGTGCCCATGGAGCCCACAGCCTCCTGGCCGGTGGTCGCCATCGGCGCCATCAGAAGCTTCAGATCCTCCTGCGTGTAGCCGAAGGCCTGCTGGCGGTCGAGGAGCGAGACGTCCCTTCTAAGCGCACGCGGCTCGACCGGCTTCAAATCCTCCAGGATGAGCTGGGTGTTGGCAAGCCAGGTCTTGTAGGGATGCTTCGCGGCGATCTCGGACTTCACCTCCTCGTCGGAGACGATGGCGCCCTTTTCGATGTCGATCAAAAGCATCCTGCCGGGCTGTAACCGCCACTTCCGGACGATATGCTTTTCCTCCACCGGCAGGACGCCGGCCTCGGACGCCATGATGACGCGGTCGTCGTCGGTGACGATGTAGCGGGCGGGGCGCAGGCCGTTGCGGTCGAGCGTCGCGCCGATCTGGCGGCCGTCGGTGAAGGCGACGGCGGCAGGTCCGTCCCAGGGCTCCATCAGTGCCGCGTGGTACTCATAGAAGGCCTTGCGGTCGGGCGTCATCGACTTGTTGCCGGCCCAGGCTTCCGGGATGAGCATCATCATCGCGTGGGCCAGCGAATAGCCGCCCTGCCAGAGGAATTCGAGCGCGTTATCGAAGCAGGCGGTGTCCGACTGGCCCTCGTAGGAGATCGGCCAGAGCTTCTGGATGTCGTTGCCGAACAGTTCCGAATCGACGGAGGCCTGACGCGCGGCCATCCAGTTGACGTTGCCGCGCAGCGTGTTGATCTCGCCATTGTGGGCGATCATCCGGTAGGGATGGGCGAGCTTCCAGGACGGGAAAGTGTTGGTCGAGAAGCGCTGGTGGACGAGGATGAGTGCCGATTCGAACAGCGGATCGGACAGGTCCCTGTAATAGGCACCGACCTGATAGGCGAGGAACATCCCCTTGTAGACGATGGTCCGCGCCGACATAGACACACAATAGGAGCCGATATCGCGCTTGCCGTGCTCGTCATAGATGCGACCGGAGATCACCTTGCGCAGGATGTAGAGCCGGCGCTCGTACTCGTCGTCGCTGGTGATGGTCTCGGGGCGGCCGAAGAAGGCCTGCTGGTGGAAAGGCTCCGCAGCGACGATCTCGGGTGCCCTGGAAAGCGAGGAATTGTCGACCGGTACGTCGCGGAAACCGAGCAAGGGCATGCCTTCCGCCTGAGCGGCGTCGCGGATGATCGAGCCGACATGGGCGCGCAATTCCGCATCCTGCGGCATGAACCAGTGGCCGACGCCATAATGGCCGACCGGCGGCAACTCGATCCCCTGCTTCGCCATTTCGGCCTTGAAGAAGCGGTCGGGAATCTGCACCAGCACGCCGGCACCGTCGCCCATCAGCGGATCTGCGCCGACCGCGCCGCGATGAGTGAGGTTCTCGAGCATCTGCAGCCCGTCCTCGATGATCCCGTGCGACTTCACACCCTTCATCTGGACGATGAAGCCGACGCCGCAGGCATCGTGCTCGTTCTTCGGATCGTAGAGGCCCTGTCGCGCGAAGCCGTCTCGGCCCGTTTTCGACGCAAACGCTTTCGCCTGCGCCGCCGGCATCGCACCAGGCATCACAGAGGGCGTCACGTCCGTCATCCTCTTAATCTCCGTTTTGTTGCCGCTATCGCGGGTTGGATCGTGCCCAGATTGTATCTGGAATGCGCCTTCACCCTGAAGGGGCACCACTCCATGCGAAAATCCGGAAGGCGTCACTATACGCCAATCCGGCCATCCGGGAACGCGATCAAATAAGACAGTGTTGCTGTCCTATTTCAGCTATGACAGAAAACCACCAACCGTACAAGACGGAAATGGAAAAAAGTTCGGGAAGAAACGCAAGTTAATTTCGTGAAGCGGGGTCATTCCGCATGTTCGTTTCGCCAGCGGCTCGGCCGTCTGTCGACAGAAAAGCACTTTCGGGCTTTGCCTGTGGCTCTGTGGTGTGAAAAGAGCTACCCGGGTTTGCCTCCCTTATGAACAGCATGGATCGTTCGATATGCATTTTGCCTCAGACAATTGGGCCGGCGCCCATCCGAAGATCGCCGGGAATCTTGTGCAGCACGCCGCGGGCTTCGCGACGGCCTATGGCGCAAGCGACCTCGACAAGGCTGTGGAAAAGACCTTCTGCGAGATTTTCGAGCGCGAGGTTGCCGTCTTTTTCGTCGCGACGGGGACCGCAGCCAACTCGCTTTCCGTAACGTCGATGAGCCGGCCGGGCGGGCTCGTCTTCGCGCATCGCGAAGCGCACCTGATCGAAGACGAATGTGGAGCGCCAGAATACCTTTCCGGCGGCACCCGCCTTCATCCGGTCGATGGAGACGCCGGACGCGTGGAGGCTGCGAAGCTTGCTGCCGCGATCGGACAGTTCGATCCCGTCTTCGTCCATGCCGGTCAGCCGGTCGGCGTCTCGATCACCCAATCGACAGAGATCGGAACGGTCTACAGCCTTGCCGAGATCGAGGCGATCGCCGGAATCTGCCGCGACCACGGGCTGCCGCTTCATATGGACGGCGCGCGCTTCGCCAACGCGCTCGTCTCGCTCGATACGACGCCGGCCGAAATGACATGGCGGCGCGGCGTCGATCTCGTCTCCTTCGGCGGCACCAAGAATGGCTGCTGGTGCGCCGAGGCGCTGGTGGTGCTGGACCCGGCGAAGGCAGGCGAAATCCCTTTCATCCGCAAGCGTGCCGCCCAGCTCTTTTCCAAATCGCGCTTCATCGCGGCGCAGTTCCAGGCCTATTTCGAAGACGGCCTGTGGCTGGAGGCGGCGCGCCACTCCAACGCCATGGCCGCGCGGCTCGCCGGACATTTCACTGCATCCGGCAAGGTCCGGCTGGCGTGGAAGCCTCAGGCCAATGAAGTGTTCGGCATCATGACGAAGGAGACGGTCGGGATGCTTCAGGCGAAGGGCGCGATCTTCCATCCATGGAAGCCGCCGCACAGCTTTTCGGGAAAGATCGGGGAAGGCGAGACGCTTTGCCGCTTCGTCGCCAGCTTCGCGACGAGCGAAGAGGAGGTCGATCGTTTCGGCGCACTTATCGCCTGACCGGCCTTCCTGGGATCGGGCGCAAAATAAGGAAACGGCGCCCCGAAGGGCGCCGCCGAAATGCACAAGCCGTAGAGGCGTTCGTCAGGCCGCGGCCTTCGCCTCGATCTGCTTGCCCTCTTTGTCCTTGGCCGCGGAGATCGCGATCTTCCGGGGCTTCAGCTCTTCGGGAATATTCCGCTTGAGGTCGATATGCAGGAGGCCGTTCTTCAACTCGGCGCCCTTCACCTCGACATGGTCGGCAAGCTGGAAGCGGCGCTCGAAGGCGCGGCTGGCAATGCCGCGATAGAGGAACTCAGCGCTGTCGCCGTTCTCTTCCTCGTTCTTCTCGCCCTTGATGGTCAGCACGTTGCGGTGCGCCTCGAGCGATATCTCCTTGTCGGAGAAGCCGGCGACCGCCATCGAAATGCGATAGGCGTCCTCCCCGGTGCGCTCGATATTGTAGGGCGGATAGGTCTGCGCGCCTTCCGGTGTCGCAAGCTGGTCGAGCATCGAGAAAAGGCGGTCGAAACCGACGGTCGAACGATAGAAGGGTGAAAAATCAACAGGACGCATGGTCTGTTCTCCTTTGAGCAACATGGTTTTGCGTTTGGACGCTGGTGAAAGCCCTTCCTGGCGCTTCCGAACGTCCAGCGGCCCCATAGGGCGACCGCACTCCTGATTTGGGTGGGCGCAAATCCGATTTCAAGGCCGTTTCAGCCATGGGCGGCGGCCGCGAGAAAATGAACGGCACATGAACCGCCGCTTCGGATGACGTTCAGCCCTCCCTTCGTAAATTGCAGCCGAATTTGCAGGAATGGCCCGTTGCGGAAATGAACCGGGCCCACGCGAATGCCGGCCGGGTGCAACGTCCCTTCCACCCGGTTCGTCAGGGGCCGGAAGCTGCCTGGGCGGCGCTTCCGGCTTTCCTTCGATGATCTCCCGACGCCTTTGCTTTTCCCCGTTAGCGCTTTATCAGGTGACTTCCGGTCACCCGGCACATGATTACCGGCCTAGGGGAAAGATGACGGACCTGCTTTTCGACAGTCCCGGCAATCCACTGCCTGAGAACGCCGCCGCCGACACGTTCACGACGCGCGACGGCAAGCGCATACGCTATGCGCTTTTCGGCACGACGGAACGGCCCCTGCGCGGCACCGTCATCCTGCTTCAAGGCCGCAACGAGTGCATCGAGAAGTATTTCGAGACGATCAGGGATTTGCAGAAGGCGGGCCTCGGCGTGGCCACTTTCGACTGGCGCGGGCAGGGCGGGTCGCAGCGCCTGCTCAGGAATCCACGGCGCGGCCATGTCCGTCGTTTTGGCCATTACGTCACGGATCTGGAGCAATTCTACCAGGATATCGTGCTGCCGGACTGCCGCCTGCCGCTTTTTGTCCTGGCGCATTCGACCGGCGCGCTGATCGCGCTGCTGGCGGCGCCGGGCATGGTCAACCAAGTCCAGCGCATGGTTCTTTGCGCACCGCTTTTCACGATCTCCGGTCTGCCTTTTTCAATGCGTGCCGTGAGGCGCCTGACGGGCCTTCTGAGATTGCTGGGCGGGGGAGGGATGCAGCTCGGCGGTCGCCGGAGCGATGAATTGCCTTTGTTCGATGGAAACGTCCTGACCAGCGATCCGGAGCGCTTTCGCCGCAACGTGGCGATCTACGAACAGCATCCGGAACTGGCGCTTGGGAGCCCCTCGATCGCCTGGGTCAATGCCGCCTGCAAGGCGGCCGCCACGGCTACCGACAGCGAATTCCTCGCCGGGGTCCACATTCCGGTCCTCTTCATCGCCGCCGGCGCCGACAGGGTGGTATCGACGCGCACGATCGAGGATTGCGCGCGGCGCATGCGATCGGCCTCTCTTCTCACGATCGACGGCGCGCGCCACGAGATCCTGCAGGAGGCGGATATCTATCGCGAGCAGATGCTAGCGGCCGCGAAGGCTTTCATGCTTGGCGAGGTAACGGCAGGGGCCTGAACCGGGTGCTCGATCAGGCTTGCAGCATTTTGCGGGCGGCGGTGTGCAGTTCCGGCGTTGCCGCCGCGACGATGTCGCCGCCTGCTTCGGCCGGACCGCCGTCCCATGCGGTGATCACGCCGCCGGCCATTTCGATGATCGGTACGAGCGCGGCGATGTCGTAAGGCTGAAGCCCCGCTTCCACGACTAGGTCGATATTGCCGGCGGCCAGCATGGCATAGGCGTAGCAATCCGTGCCGTAGCGTGCCAGACGAACGCGGCTTTCGAGATCGTCGTAGATTTTCCTCTTGCCGCCCGGAAACAGCGCCGGCGTGGTGGTGCAAAGCGTGGCGTCGGCGAGATCGGTCGTTCCGCGTGTGGAGAGGGCGCGCGTCCCGCCCGGCCCCTCATAGGTGGACCGGCCGTCGGCCGCGAAGAAGAATTCGCCGGTGAAGGGTTGCGACATCATGCCGGCGACAGCATTGCCGCCATCCGTCAGCCCTACGAGCGTTCCCCATAGCGGCATGCCCGAGATGAAGGAGCGCGTGCCGTCGATGGGGTCGATAATCCAGCGCAGCGGGCTAGCCTCGTTTTCGAGGCCATGTTCCTCGCCGAGGATGCCGTGATCGGGGAATTCCTCGCGAATCAAGCGCCGTATGGCCTGCTCGGCCTCGCGGTCGGCCTCGGTGACCGGGTCGAAACCCTCGACATATTTGTTGGCGACCGCGCCGTTCCGGCGGAAGCGCGGCAGGGTCTCCGCGGCCGCGACCTCGGCGATCCGGCGCATGAAGGCGGCTGTGACGATCATGGGCGAATCCTTTGAAGCAGGAGTTGGATGGTCCGCTTCCGATATTTCAATGGTTGATAAAGTTCAAACGGCGCTTGACATTTGTGCAATGCAACATAAAGTCGAGATCAGGCAGGTTAGTCCTGCTTATGCCCTCCTTGGGCGTTTCCTCCCTAGACCTCGACCGCGTCGCGCAAGCGTCGCGGTCTTTTTTGTGACGCGGGACGTCGTCGAAACTTCGGGCCTCGTCTCTATTCCGCGGCGAGCGGCAGCGGCATGAGCAGATCCGGTGGCATTTGCATCAGCCGCGCCACGAGCGCGGTGAGGTCGCTGGCCAGCGCCAGGAAGCCAGCCGATTTCTCGAAGGTGCGCTCGTTCATATAGAGCCCGCGATTGACCTCGATCTGAACGGCGTGAAGCCCCTCCGAGGGCCTGCCGTAATGTTCGGTGATGAAACCACCGGCATAGGGCTTGTTGTGGACCACCCTGTAACCCATGGCCGCCAGTGTTTCGATCGTGCAGTCCGTCAGGGCGGCCGCGGCCGATGTGCCGAAGCGGTCGCCGATAATGAAGTCGGGCCTGATGCCACTCTCGCCGACCCGGATGCCGGCCGGCATGGAGTGACAATCGATCAGCACCGCGTAGCCGAAACGCATATGAGTCATGGATAGCAGGCGCTTCAATTGTTCGTGGTAGGGTTTGTAGATGCCGTCGATGCGGCTCACGGCCTCCTGAAGCGGCAGACGGCGGAAATAGATATCCTGGCCCTCGCCGACGATGCGCGGAACGGTGCCCAGACCGCCGGCTACGCGCGGCGAGCGGATATTGCAGAAAGGCGGGACGGGCTCGGCGAACATGCGAGGGTCGAGTTCCCAGGGCTCGCGATTGACGTCGAGATAGGCACGCGGGAAATGCGCCGCCAGCATCGGCGCGCCGAGCGCCATGGCGCCGGCGAAGAGTTCGTCGACGAAACTGTCCTCCGAACGCCTGATCGCGTTGCGGTCGAGCCGCGACATCGCCAGGAAACGCTCGGGATAGTGCCGGCCGCTATGCGGCGAACTAAGGACGAAAGGAAATTTCTGGCCCGGCGCGCCGCGCACCTCGAAGGCCTGGTCGACTGAGAAATCGGGTGCGGCTGTCATCGAGAAAGGCTGCTTTCCTTACGCGGGTCGTTCATTCCTGGAGCGTGCCATCTGGCGCATGGAGTGTCCAGTGGTGCCTTGGGCGATACGGACCGGACCGGGAATCGATGCCCGCGCATTCACTTGATGTTTACCCAACGTTCTTCATATAAGGGCGGTGGACGACGCGCCGTCTTCCGGGCGGCCGTTTCGAGATTCGGACGGGATAAATGGTACGCATTCTTCTGGCTGAAGACGACGACGATATGCGCCGTTTTCTGGTCAAGGCGCTGGAGCGCGCCGGCTACGACGTCAGTGATTTCGATAATGGGGCCAGCGCTTACGAAAGGCTGCGCGAAGAGCCGTTTTCGCTTCTTCTCACCGATATCGTCATGCCGGAGATGGACGGAATCGAACTGGCGCGGCGGGCGACAGAGATCGATCCGGATTTGAAGGTGATGTTCATCACCGGCTTCGCGGCGGTGGCGCTCAATCCCGATTCAAAGGCGCCGAAAGACGCCAAGGTCCTGTCGAAGCCGTTTCACCTGCGCGATCTCGTCAACGAGGTCGGCAAGATGCTTCAGGCCGCCTGATCCGCTTCGTCTCGGGACATCGATACGATGCATTCGCGGACCGCGGCGGCAACCGCCCTGCGAACTTTTTCGGACGTTCCATCCGCTATTGACGCGAACCGTCCGGATGTGGTCTATGCGCGGCGCGAATGGGCGTGTAGCTCAGCGGGAGAGCACTACGTTGACATCGTAGGGGTCACAGGTTCAATCCCTGTCACGCCCACCATTCGGTCCTTCGATTTTCGCCGACGCCTTCCTGTCTCCAAATAGCGTAATGTTTTCGGTCGCTTGGAGCTACTGAGACTGAAGATCGTGGAACAGTCTCTCCACGAAGCCTCTATTCCAACGGTTTTCTTCGGCCCCGTCTCAGTTAGGCGCTTTGTGTGTCCACTATCTTGTGGAGGCGATGGTGGCACAATCGCCGGGATCCTCTGCGCCTGCTGAAGCGTCGGCGCGCCAAGGCGCTCTACTCCTAGCCGACGAGTAAATGAAGTGGCGTCCGCCCTTCAGCGGGACGGGTACGGTCGCCGCTTCGACGACCACATCTGCAGCGTTCTTATCGTGATTCAATTCTTCCATGGTTGTTCTCCATCAGCTTCGGCCAGCCATGACCGGCTGCCTGCACTGACACGAGCCCGCAATGCGGGCTGGAGAACTGCTCTCACATTGTCGGGCGGCGTGGAGTCGCCTTCAAGCTAACCAGCTGGACCTTGGCCTTCCCTCAGCCGACCAATGCTTGCTGCCGCACAGGTGTCCAGCGGAAAATCAGCTCGGCCAGCTCAATCATGGCCACGCGTTCCAGATACTCTTGATGCCTTAAACCCGGAGCGCCATTGCGCGGACAGTGGCTCGAACGCGCTCTCTCCGGCACGAGCCAGGGCGGCGAGTGCGACGGGCTCGACCGTATTCCCTGCTTCGCCCAGGATGGAGAGCAGCTTCAGCATCCCCTCGATCTGTCGGAGCCCCGGCTCCATATCGAAAAATGCGGTTCGCATTCGGTCGGGGCAGCCGCGTCGCTCTCATCTGCGGGCTCGACCCCATCCTCTGCCGGCCGCTTTCTCGTCATAGCGCTCTCCTCGCTACGACCAATGCTTCCTATTGACAGGAAGTCCAGTGGAATGTCCAAACCCGAGCTTGGCTCAGTGTTAGGATTGGAATGACCGCAAGGGGGCCGCTATCCGCCTGTGCGATGCCGGAGTTGTTCCCATAGATTGCTTCAAACCGTTCCCAGCGAGCCCTTCATCTATTGAGCTGCACGTAGACACTTTTTGTCGAAAGGAAGCCATCGAGCTGCTCCGGTCCCATGTCCTTGCCAAAGCCGGAGGCACCCAGGCCACCAAAGGGCATCGTTGGATCAACAAGGCCATGCGCATTGATGTAGATATTGCCAGCCTTGAGCCTTCGAGACAGCGCGATCGTTTCGTCGACGCTGTCGGAATAGATGGCGGCGGCGAGACCGTAGATGCTTGAGTTGGCCCGCTCGACAGCATCGTCGAGAGTGTTGACCCGCGATACGCCCAGCACAGGCCCGAATATTTCCTCCCGGAAAATGCCCATTTTCTCCGAGCACTGATCGAAGATCGTCGGCTGCAGGATCCCGTCTTCACGGCCGCCCCCGCCACTGCCCTCTCCTGTCACGAGCACGGCCCCTTCGGCGTGAGCGGCGTCGATGTGCTGCAAGACGCTGCTGCGGTGCGCGCTGGAGACGAGAGGCGTGATTTTCGAATTGGGATCCAGACCCGCTCCGATCGGCATGTCTTCGGCGCCGGTCCTCAGCCGCGCCAGCAACTCCTCATGAATGCTGGCGTCCGCATAGACACGAGATCCCGCGTCGCAGACCTGGCCTGAATTCATGAAGATGCCTACCAGGATCGCGCTTGCGGCTATGTCGAGGTCGGCTTTGCCGGTAACGATCACCGGCGATTTGCCGCCTAGTTCCAGCGTCAGGCGCTTCATCGTCTCAAGGGCTGTTTTCCCGACGGACGTTCCCACCCGCGTGGAACCGGTGAAGGACAACTTATCGATGCCTCGATGAGAAGCGAGCGCCTGGCCGATGACGTGCCCGTAGCCGTTGACCACATTGATGACCCCGTCCGGAAAGCCGACCTTCGAGGCCAAATGCGCAAGTCTCATCGCAGACAGGGGCGTCAACTCGGACGGTTTGCAGACGACGGTGCATCCGCATGCAAGTGCGGCGGCCAGCTTCCAGCTCAGAATCTGGAGAGGAAAGTTCCACGGGACGATCGCGGCCACGACGCCCACAGGCTCCTTGATCGTATAGGTGAAAGACTCGCCAGGTAGCGCGACCGCATTCGTCGTCCGGCCATCGAGTTTGCTGGTCCAACCGGCAAAGTATTCGAGATTTGCGATCGATCCGGGAACATCGATCAACCTGGCGTCAGAAATGGCCTTGCCGACGCCGATCGCCTCCAGATGGGCAAGGACGTCAGCGTCTGTCTCCATCGCAGCAGCCAGACGCAGAATGAGCTTCTGCCGGTCCAGCGCGGACATCTTGCCCCACGGCCCGGCGAGCGCCCCGCGGGCGGAGGCAACGGCCATGTCCACATCGGCGGCCGTTCCGTTGACGACCCCCGTCAGCCTGCTCCGCGTAAAGGGTTCGACCAGATCGATCCGGTCTGCTGTCGCTACCGTTTCCCTGCCGTCGATGAAATGGCCGATAGGGCGGTCGACGAACGAAACGACCTCCATCGGGACTCCAAACCGGGCGAAATAATCAGCTACGGCTTGCTGCATCATACCTTCTCCCCCTCGCCGGACTGCTTGGTTGCTAGCGGCCCAATCGGCCAGGTTGCATGATTTCGATAGAGGAGGCCGCGACATCCGAGTGGGCCTCCGGAACATGTCTTGCCGAGTTCGACCATGAGACGCGCCAAACCGAAGTCCGAGCGTGGCGAACGAGCCAATACGCAAAGCGTCACACCTGCAGGCAGATGTACTTCAGGTCGACGTAGTCGTCCGCTCCGTACTTCGAGCCTTCTCGTCCCAATCCCGACTGCTTGACACCGCCGAACGGCGCGACTTCGGTGGAGATGAGACCGGTGTTGACCCCGACCATTCCGGTTTCCAGCTCCTCGGCCACCCGGAAGATTCGTCCGATGTCGCGTGAATAGAAATATCCGGCCAGGCCGAACTCGGTATCGTTCGCCATCGCAATCACGTCGTCCTCGGTCTCGAAAGAGAACAGCGGCGCCAGCGGGCCGAATGTTTCTTCCTTGGCAACTTTCATTTCCGGTGTGGCGCCGACGAGAACGGTCGGGAGGAAAAATCGACCACCTTGTTCGGCGACAGAGCCACCGACCGTGATCCGCGCGCCCAAGGCAAGCGCATTCCGAAGGTGTTCACTGACCTTCCGGACGGCGTTTTCGTCGATGAGCGGACCGATTTCCGTACTATCGGCAAAGCCGTCGCCCACCTTGAGGTCACTCACACGGACGGCGAGCTTCTCGGCGAACTCCTGGTATACGCCCGATTGCACGTAGATGCGGTTGGCGCAGACACAGGTCTGGCCGGCATTCCTGAACTTCGCCGCCACTGCGCCTTCGACGGCCGCGTCGATATCCGCATCGTCAAAGACGATGAACGGCGCGTTGCCGCCCAGTTCGAGGCTGAGCTTCTTGATCTGGTCGGCTCCCTGACGCATCAAAAGGCGGCCAACGCCGGTCGACCCCGTGAAGGATATTTTGCGAACGAGCTTGCTCCGACAGAAGGTGGTTCCGACCACGGCCGCGTCCGTCGACGTCAACACGTTGACAACACCGGCCGGCATGTCCGTACGTTCAGCAAGGACGGCGAGTGCCAACGCCGACAGCGGAGTTTGCTCGGCGGGTTTTGCAACCATGGCGCAGCCTGCGGCGAGCGCGGGAGCAAGCTTTCGAGCGAGCATCGCGCTGGGAAAATTCCAAGGCGTAATCGCACCGACGACACCGACAGGCTTTTTGAGCACGAGGATACGCTTGTCGGCCTGATGCGCTGGGATCACATCACCGTTCAGCCGTTTTGCCTCCTCCGCGAACCATTCAACATAGGCCGCACCGTAGAGAATTTCCGCACGAGCCTCATGAAGTGGCTTGCCCATTTCGGCGGTCAGGATGACGGCGAGATCGTCGACGTTCGCAACGATGAGATCATAGAACCGGCGAAGATATGCAGAACGTACCTTCGCCGGCAGTTTCGCCCATCGCTTTTGGGCAGAGTGAGCGTGCTCGATCGCTCGCATAACTTCCGCCGCATCAAGGTCGGGGACGGAGCCAATCCGCTCTCTGGTCGAGGGGTTGAAAACATCGAAGGTCTTACCGTCGTCGGCCGAAACCCACTTCCCAGCAATAAAGGCTTTGTCGGCAAGAAGAGCCGGATCTTTCAATCTCGATGTAAGAAAGGGCACCGACATGGGTTTCCTTTGATTAGCGTTGAAACGCGCGCACGCTACGCTGGGCGGATGAACCACGCTGACGTCGGCGTCTTTTGAATGCGGAGAAGCTGGCTAAATTTCGAAGTGCCACACCTTCGAAACGATCTGCCATCTGCCGTCGATGAGGACGAAGGTCAGGTCGTCGACGAACCTCTTCGGCAGGTAGATGTCCTTGACCCGGGCATGAGCGGTCGTTGGGCTGGCAATAGTAACCGAGACAATCTCGTCCTGGCGAACGTCGCCTTTCCCCTTGGGCGAGGGCCGTCCGGCAACAAGGTCCATGTACGCGTCGACAGTCAGATTTACGAGCGTTCCCTCGGTAGCGGAATAGAGCTGCGCTCTGGGATGAAAGACCGAACGAAAACGGTCAACGTCACCGAAATAGAGCGCGTCCAGATATGCCTGCACGGCCGATCGGACGTCCTCCTGACTCGAATTGTCGGTCATCTGTCGCTCCTCTCAAGCCGCGTCGCGTTCATACTCGGCATCCGCCAGAGCTAAGCCATGGTCAAGCGCTGACAGCAGCGTATCGAGTTCGGCATCCGAGATGATGAACGATGGCGCGAGGAACAGCGATGTCTGCTCGCCGCTGGTGCCGATGATCGCACCGGCCTCGATTGCTTTGGCGGCAACGCGGGACGCGATCGGGGACACGGCCGTGTCGGCGTACCAATCGCGCCAGTCCGGGCCATGAAGCTCGACAGTCCAGTGCAAGCCGAAGCCATCAACGCGAGCCACGCTCGGGTGCCGGCGTGCGATCTCGACCAAGCCCTGCCGCATCTTCCCTTCGAGAGTCTTGACGCGGCGGATGATTGCACCGTCTTTCATGACGGAGAGGTAAGCGCGTATTGCGGCGACGGCGCTCGGATGGGCGCGGAAAGTGCTGTAGGTCTGCCAGCTCTTGTCCTTCATTTCGTCGACGATGTCCTTCGACATCACGACCGCTCCTGCTGGGGCGGACCCGCCGGCAAGGCACTTGCCGAGCGTGACGATATCCGGTCGCGTCTCGCCCCCCTGGAAGGCGAACCATCGGCCACTCCGGCCAAGGCCGGTCACGACCTCGTCGGCGATCCAGAGAGATCCCGCTTTCCGTGCCGCCCTGGCCACGTAGTCCTGATAGTCCGGATCGTAGTAGATGCCCCCTTGCGTGTAGTCGATAATCGTCGCCGCCACGGAGGCCAGCGCCTCCTCGGCACCCGCCAAGCGTTCGGCGAGCGGCCGGTTATCCCCCACGCCGCCATACCTGGCATTGATCGGGCCGGGCAAGATCCGGACGGGAACCTGCGCCGGAACCAGCTTGCTGCCACCGCCCTGGATCGCCAAGCCGCCATGCCAATGGGGCTGCACCGTCATCTGCCGGGCAAGCCCGGCCATCCCATGATATGCGCGCTCCCGGGCGGCAAGCTCCGTGCGGCCGGTGAGTGCCTGGGAGAACGTCAATGCAAGATCGTTGGCCTCGCTTCCGGACAGAAAGAAGCGAACGGCGCCGACCCAGCTCTTTTCCTCGCCAAAAGCGATATCGATCAGGTCCTCGGCCGCTGCCTCGCGCTCCGCCCAGAACCACCCTTCGTTGATGACGGGATTCGATGCCGCCTTGATCATCGCTTCGACCATCACCGGATGCTTGTGGCCGAGTGGCCCGCCGGTGTTGCTGCCGTCGATAAGACGGCGGCCGTCGGCCAGAATGAAGTACACGCCCTCGCCATCGACGACCTTGATGACCGGATCTTTGCCGGCATTGAGACCGGTTTGAAGAAGTCTGCTCATGGAACTCTCCGTACGGATTGTTTCGTGGAAAGGGTGCGTCAGGCGGTCTCGCAGATGTCGACGATCATGCGGCTCCAGATGCCGCATGCCTCGACAAGGTCCGCGACAAGGATGTGCTCATCGGGCGTATGCGCCCACTTCTCGTTGCCGGGGCCAAGGCCGACGGTCGGGATGCCCGCCGCGCACATGAACGTGCCGTTGACGCCAAATCGCCATGAGGCGACGGTGTCCTGCCGACCCGTGACGCTCTGCCTCGCGCGAAGCGCGGCCTTGACGACCGGGTTGCCCGGTTCGACCCACATCATCGGATAGTGAACGATGACTTGGAGCTCGTACCTGAAGCCGGGATTGCCGGTGGCGAGGTTATCGAGGATGCCACGCAGCTCGCGCTCGCAGCTCTCGGCGCTCTCGCCGCGCACATATCGTCTGTCGACGCGGATGATGCACCGATCGGGCACGACCGCGGTGCCGTTGTCCGGCGTGGATTTCATTGAGATCAGCGTGACTGTAGCAGGTCCGAGAACATCATCGTCCTTGAGGGTTTTGGCGTACCGCTGCAGCTCGTCGAGGAACGGGGCCGCCTGGAAAACCGCATTGACGCCATTGCCCGGTTCGGAGGCGTGGGATGTCCTCCCGTGGATGATGATCTCGACGTCGATCTTGCCGCGATGGCCGATGTGAATGCGGCCGCGGCTGGATTCCGTGTTCAACCCGAAGTCCGTCCGGATGCCACGCGCGATCACGGAGGGAACGCCCAGCGGCGAGTCGACTTCCTCGCCGACATCCGCGACCAAAACCACATCACCGCGAAGCTTTACGCCTGCTTTCCTGATGGCCGCGATGGCGTGGGCACTTGCCATGACATTGCATTTCATGTCGCAGGTGCCGCGTCCATAGATCGCGACGCCTTCCTCGTCCCAGCGTCCGGCATCGACAAGGTCCCCGCTGAACGGATCTTTCATCTCGCCCGCCGGGACGTGGTCAATATGGCCGTTTACCATCAGTGACGGACCATTACCCTCCCCCCGCAGGACACCGATGACGTTGCCGTTCTGATCGATTTCAGCGGTATCTAACCCCAGCTCCCGAAGATGCCGGAGATAGATCGCGGCAACATTGCCTTCTTCAAAGGAAAGGCTGGGGGTCCTTACGACTTCCTGACAGGCCGCCACCATGCGGTCGACATCTAAAGATCTGTCTATGGCTGCAAAAATGGACTCGTTCATTCTCTCACGCCGCTTTCGCCCAGAGGCCGGTTGTGTTCGGAAGCCGGTGGCAGCTAGCGAGTTTTCTCGACGCCTTTGGCCATGATGCAGAGTATTTCGAACATCATGTTTGCAGCGGTGACGCAGGTAATGCCGGTCGGATCGTAGACCGGCGCCACTTCGCTGATGTCGGCGCCTATAAGATCCTTGCCCTGAAGCGACCGGATGATCACCTGGAGATCGCGCGGAAGAAGGCCGCCGATTTCCGGCACGGCCGTACCCGGCGCGTATGTGGGATCGATGCTGTCGATGTCGAGAGAGAGATAGAAGGGACCGTCGCCGATGACGCTGTTGATCTTCTCGATCGCGGCAGCGCGGCCCATATCTTCATACTCGTCCAGGGTGATGATGTTGTAGCCCTTGTCGTAACCGAACTGGACGTCGTCATCGCCGAAGCGGCTGCCGCGCAGGCCAAGTTGCACCACACGCTTGGGATCGATCAGGTTCTCCTCGTAGGCGCGGCGCATGAAGGTGGCATGGTTCACCTTCGTGCCGCACATCGTGTCCATCACGTCGGCATGCGCGTCGATGTGGAGAATGCCGACCGGCCGATCCGCGGCCAGTGCCCGCAGGATCGGCGTCGGGATGGTGTGGTCGCCGCCGACCGCGATCGGCCGAATGCCCGCATCCTTGATCTCCTTGAAATACGCCTGGATCTGGTCGATGGAAACATCCTTGTTCAGAGGATTGATCGGCGCGTCGCCGATGTCTGCGACGGTGCACAGGTCATACGGCCGCACACCACTCACGGGATGGATGCGGCGGATGATGCGCGACGCCTCGCGGACGCCGGATGGTCCTTGGCGGGGACCCGAACGATAGTTCAGGCCAAGATCAAAAGGAACGCCGCACAAGCCGATGTCGATTCCGCGAACGATATCGTGCCGACGCGTCCGCAGAAACGTCGCGACGTCGGAAAAGCGTGGGGTGATGGCCGCGTCGACGGGCTGAAAGTCGTTTCTGTCAAGCATGGGCGTCTCCTCTTACCGTCGCAAGGATGGTTGGGCTGATCTGCTCTCGAATTCCCGCCCACATTGGTGTCGGGACGGTGCGCTGGTCGTAAACGGCAAAAAAGATCATCGTCACGACTTCGCCGACAATAAGAAGGTGAAGACACCGCCCGCGACCACGCCGGGGAGGATCGATGCAGCGATGACCTTGAAGAAGAGCCGAACCGGAGATGCCCGAGGCTGAGACCCGCTCCGATTAGTTCCGATCGAATTCCCTCGACCATGTTCGAGTTTCCACCTTTCTGTCGGCTGTTTAGATTCCGTATTTCGGAAACTATTTTTGTTTTTCGAGATAATTAGGGGGTTGCCCGCCCTCTGTCAACGACATATTCAGTTCTCTAGAATTTATTTCCGGAAAACGGAATCGGAGGATACATGAGGCACACAGGTGGTGGGGAACTCGTCACTCAGTTGATGGGCTATGGAGTCGACACCGTTTTCGGGATGCCGGGCGTTCATACCCTGGCCTTCTTCGAGCCACTCGCCCGCAGCACCATCCGCCACATCGGGGCAAGGCATGAACAGGGCGCCGCATTCATGGCTGATGGCTATGCGCGCGCCACAGGTAAACCGGGCGTTTGCCTCATCATCAGCGGGCCGGGCGTGACCAATGCTGCGACTCCGATCGGGCAGGCGTATTCGGACTCGATCCCGGTGTTCGCGGTCACGAGCGTAATCGCCCGCGCGGATATGGGTCTCGGACGCGGTATGCTGCACGAGATCACAGACCAACAGGCTGTCACCGCCCCCATCACCGGATTTAGCGCAACCGCACTGACCGGCAGGCAAATCGGCGAACATCTTGTGCGCGCCATGACGTTGTTCCAGGCCGAGCGGCCGCGCCCGGTCCACCTGTCGATCCCCCTCGACGTGCTCGACGAAGACGTCGAGCCCGGCCCAGTTCGCCGGCGTCTCCCCCGCCCGCCAGGCCCCAACCCGGCCGATATCAGCGCCGCCGCCGAACTGATCCGCGCCGCAACGCGTCCTGTCATTCTGGCCGGAGGCGGCTGCCGGAATGCCGGAGCACCGTTGCGCCTCCTCGCGGAAGCCTTGCAGGCGCCTGTCGTCACCACCGTCGCGGGGAAAGGCGTCGTTCCCGAATCGCATCCGCTCTCCCTCGGATCGACCTTGCAACGGGGAAGAACCCGCAGGCTCGTCGAGGCTGAAGCCGATCTGGTGATCGCGATCGGCACCGAGATTTCAGAACCGGATCTCTATGTGACGGCGGACAGTGAAGCTGCTTCGGACGCCAAGCCGCTGACGGATGCCACCCGACTGGCGATTTCCGGGAAATTCATCAGGATCGACATCAATCCCGCCACTACCGTCCGGGACTATGTTCCCGACGTTGCGATCGTATCAGATGCGGCGCTTGCCGCGGCGGCGTTGGTTGAAGAACTGAACCGGGATGGCGGCAAAGTCTCTTCTTCGTGGGATACCGATTTTGATGCCATCAGGCAGCGGGTCAGGCAGGACATATCAGCGCTGGAACGGCAGCACGTCGCGGTTCTCGATGCCGTCCGGGCGGCGCTGCCGGCGGATGCTCTCGTCTATGCGGACATGACTCAGATCGCCTATACGGGATGCGTCTATTTCCCTGTCGACGTGCCAGGCACATGGCATTTCCCCGTTGGGTACGGAACGCTCGGTTACGCCCTGCCGGCGTCGATCGGCGGTGCGCTGGGATCGCCCGGCCGCGCCTGCGTCGCCATTGTCGGCGACGGCGGCCTCCTTTTCACCGTCCAGGAGATCGCGGCGGCGGTGGAGCAGAAACTGCCGCTTCCCATCCTTCTCTGGGACAATGACGGCCTTGGCGAAATCGCCGATTTCATGCGGGCTCGTGATATTCCGGAGGTCAGTGTCCGCCCGCTCAATCCCCAATTCAAGGCGCTTGCTGAATCCTTCGGCTGCCTGACGGCAGTGCCCAAATCACTCAAGGAAGTCGAAATCGAAATCCGTCGAGCATTGTCTGCTGATCGCCCGACGGTCATCATCATCAAGCAGGATTCAGAATATCTGCGATGAGCCAGGAAGGGCACTTCCGGCATGCCGACTTTTTTGATTTTTCCCGAAACACTTTGCGGATCCGCATATGCGGACACGGATGGTCTGAATGGCGAAGACAACCGATAGCAAGACCGAGAAGGGTTCGAACCCGCTAAGGCGAATTGCGACCGTCCTGGACGCGGTTGCCTTTTCGACGTCGGGATTGACGCTTCAGGACATTGCCGCCGCCGCGCAGATTCCGGTCTCGTCGGCGCACAGGATCACCAACACCTTGCTTGATGTCGGGTATCTCGAGGCCGCGCCCAACAACAAGGTCTACCTCATCGGCCCGCGCCTGCGGCGGCTGCTCAATTTAAGTTTCGGGGATGCACCGATCGACAAGGTCGCCTCGCCGCTCCTGGCTGAACTGGCCAACAAGCTCCAGGAGGTCGCCTTCATCTGCCGGCTGGTCGGCGGGGTGATCAAACTGGAGGCATTCGCCTTTCCGCAGGAAGCCCCATCGTCACTGATCCATCCAGGCTACGAATTTCCCTTCCACGCGACGGCGAGCGGGAAAGCCATGCTGGCCTTCCAGAATGAAGACTTCATTTCCGACGTGCTGAGTGAGGATATCCCCCGCTACCAGGCCGAGACTACCGTCGATCGCGAAGAAATCCGGCGTCAGCTCGATGCGGTCAGGTTGCGCGGTTACGCTGTGAACGACATGGAGTTCGACCCGGGCGTGTTCGCGCTCGCGGCCCCTGTTACCTTCGAACATGGGAATGTGTTCCTCACCGTCGGCATCGTCGGCATGAGCACCAGGATGCATGGTCGGTTCGAGGAGGCGGAGATGGCCAGTCTGACGAAGTCGGCGGCCGCCAAACTGTCTCACCTCCTCTCGAGCCATCGATAGCGGGGCGAGGATGGCCAAGCCGAAGAAGAATACGCTCCGGTTCTGGTCGTTCGCTGTGATCGCTCTTCTGGCCAGCGTCGCACTGGTCACGCTGGCGCGCATGACGATGCCCTCCGGCGGCCAGATGACCTATGCCAAATACGGTTGCATCCCCCACGATCCATCAAAACGTGAATGGGGCCCGTACCTGGGGCTTTCCCCTTGTAGGTGATCGATTTGGTCGCCCGCCGGCAGCGTCGGGGATTCCTACGACAACGCTCTGGCAGAGACGATCGACGGCCTCTGCAAAGCCGAACGCATCCACGGTTGGCCGCGGGTGAGGCATTGAGGCCGTCGAGTTTGCTGCGCCGGGTCGGCTCGTTCAGCAATCGCCGGCTGCTGGCCCACCGGAAACAGCTTGCCGGCCAAAGCCGGAGGGACAGCTACGCCATGCTGGATCTCAGTTCTCGACGCCCAGGACCCTGTCCATTGCATGCTCAGGGTAATGGCCCCTTCGGATCACGGCTTCAACACCGCCATGTCGTTCGACGGTGGCCTCCTGGTCGTCAAATGCCTGCTGATTGGCGCGCTCGGGATCGACGATTTCACGTAAGAGCGCCTCACACTTCGCCCGGATTTCGGCGTGTTCCGCGCTTTCGCCCAAGTCATTCGCCTCATCCGGATCGGCATCCAGATCAAATAGCTGAGGGGCGAAACCAACGTGATAAATGTACTTCCACTTTCCCTCGCGGATCATGAAACTGCCGGTGATCGACCCCCCGGCATGGTATTCGCTAAATACCGTCCGCTTTACCGGCAACCCGTTCGCAACATCAAAAAGGGATTTACCGGGATACGTGATGCCGTTCGCAGGTATCTTTTCCCCCAGGGCGTCGACGATCGTAGGATAAAGATCCACGAGCGAAACGGGCTCGTTTATCACCTTTCCTTGCGGAATGTCCGCCCCGGCAATGATGAGCGGTACGCCGATGGATTCCTCATAAAGCGTCGAGCAACTCCAGATGCCTCGGTCGCCCAAATGGTCGCCGTGGTCGCTGGCATAGACAATTCGCGTATCGTCGGCCTGGCCGCTTTCCTCAAGCGCATTCAGAACCAGCCCGATGTTGTGATCGAGAAACGTGCACAGACCATAGTATCCGGCGCGCGCGCGGCGCACCTTCGCCTCGTCGAAATAATCGTCGTAATTCCAGATCTCGCGATTGGCCACGACTGTCGGGTGGTTTGGCCGCTCGTCCTGCCCATACTGCTTGGGCATCGGGATTTTGTCGTGAGGATAGAGGTCATAGAACTCCTGCGGCGCGATCAGCGGGAAATGCGGCGAGACGAACGAGACAAATAGCATCCAGGGCCTGTCGGCATTCCGTTCTTTTTGCGAATTGATCCAATCAAGCGCGGCGGCTGTGATCCGCCGGTCGTAGTCGATGTGATTGCTATCACCACCGCCGGCCGCTTTGGCCATCATGGCCGGGCCGCTAACCACTTCCTGCCCCTGCTTTGCGGAGGTTTTTGTGCTCGGATAGGTGGTCTTGTTCTTACGAAGCATTCCGATCAGGTCGCCAACGCCGAACCGGACGTGCATGGGGAGGATCTCTTCGTCAAAGCCGTTGTCGTCGTCGACGTGCCGGAAATGCAGCTTGCCGATCGAGACCGTCTTATGCCCGGTCTCGCGCAACCGGTGGCTCCAGCCGGGTTCGGTGCCGTCCCACGGATGCCCGTTGTCCCAGCAGCGGATTTCATGGACATACCGCCCGGTCGACAAACTCGCCCGGGACGGAACGCACAGGGGCGAATTGGAATAGGCCGTCGCGAAGCGCGTGCCACGTGCCGCAAGCTTGTCGAGATTCGGGGTCTGGACGATCTCGCTCCCGTAACAGCCCAGGGCGCTGCGGGTATGCTCGTCCGACATAAAGAGAATGAGGTTTTTTCCGTCCACTTTTCTTTCTCCACATTGCTGCAGGTCGGCCTTCGATCAGGCGTTCCGTTTCCTGGTTTTGTTTGCGAGCGCCAGACCCAGTAGAGCGAGTGCGATATTGAAGATGATCAGGACCGCGGAGATCGCCGCAAGGATGGGGCTGAGATCAAAGAAAATGCCGTCGAGCATTTTCTTGGGCAGGGTCGTGGTATCGATGCTGCTGAGGAACATTGCGATTACGACTTCGTCGAACGAGATCACGAAAGCGAAGATCGCGCCGGCTGCAATGCCCCGCCAGATCAATGGGATAGTGACGAGCCACAGTGAGGTAATTGGTGATGCCCCCAGGCTCAGCGAAGCTTCTTCATACGAGCGAGGCAGCGCGGCCAGCGCCGAGTTGACGTTGAGGATCACGAACGGAAGGCAGAGAACGGCATGTGCCATCGCGATGCCGAATTCCGTTCCGACCAAGCCGAGGCTCGCGTAAACGCCGTAGACGGAGATGGCGACGACGACCAAGGGCAGCATCATGGGAAGCACAAGTATGATGTTGAACAGGTTCTTCCCCGGGATGTCCTGCCGGTGCATGCCGACGGACGCCAGGACCCCGACTGTCGTCGCAACGATCGTTGCGAACAAAGCGACGCGAAGACTAACCATGGTCGCACCCATCCAACTGCCGTCGGTGAGATAGGCAACGAACCAGTGAAACCCGATGTTCTTCGGCGGGAACCGGAGCATGGATCCGGTTTCCAGCGATAACGGAAAGATCATCACCAGCGGTATCAGCAGATAGACGAACCCTACGATGGCGACGGTCCACATCGCCAGTGTGACCCCTCCCGCCTCAAGCCGTTGCATCGCCAGCCCCTGTCGTATTGCTGCTGGAAATGACCCGCAGATAGGCCGCGACGACAATCACGACTACAGCAAGCAGGACAACCGAGGCCGCTCCGGCAATATCCCAGTTGAGCAGCGTCTCGATCTCATTGGTTATGTAGGTTGCGGCGACCAGTACCTTACCGCCCCCCAACAGGGCCGGCGTCACGAAGAAGCCCAGCGCCATGGCGAAGACCAGAAGACTACCCGCCATCACACCGGGCATGCTGAGCGGCAAGGTGACCGTCCAGAAGGCCGTCTCCGGCCTGGCGCCGAGGCTCGCCGATGCTTCGAGATAGGTCTTGTCCTGAGCCTGAAGCGCCACGAAAATCGGCAAGACCATGAAAGGCAGAAGCACATTCGTCATTCCGAGCACGACGCCGAACTCGTTGAACATGAAAGAAATCGGCTGATCAATAATACCGGTCGAGATCAGGAATTCATTGATCGGCCCGCGCCGCTGGAGCAGGTAGATCCACGCGAAGTTCCGCACCAGGATGCAGCTCCAGGCCGGCAGCAGCACGGCTAGAAAGAGTACCGGCCGCAATCTGTTCGAAGCATTCGCCAGCGCATAGGCAATTGGAAAGCCGAAGAACAGACAGCCCAAGACCACGAACGCGCTGATCTTGAGCGTGGCTATCAGCGAGTTGATGTACAGGCTCGACGAGAACAGGCTCTGATAGTTTTCCAGCGAAAGCTCAGCACCCCCAAAGCTGCGGTAAGCGAGAAGAGCGATCGGGAAGAGAAAAAGCAGTCCCACAAGAAGCAGCGCCGGTGCGATCATAACCAGGCTACCGATCATTCCGGGAATCCGGAGGGTTTCCCTCAAGGGGACGCGGGCGCTCATGCGTCTGCTTCCGCGACGACAAGCGAACAATCGTCCTTTGACCAGCTGACGATCGCCTTCTGCCCAACCGAAACGACCGCTTCACCTGCCCTGTTGGCGATCTTGGCCGTTATATCGGTTCCGGCGACTGCAACCGTGATCTGCGTCACATCGCCGAGGAAAACCATCGAGTGGACAGTGCCCTCAAGCCAGTTCTCCTGGGCCTCGGTCCGGTCGGTCGAAACGCGGAGCTTCTCGGGGCGGATCAGAAGTTTGAGGCACTTGCCTTTTGTTCCGTGCAGATTTGCGGGCGCCCGGATACCGGTCCGGTCAAGCACTTTCAGGCTCGCGAAATCGCCGTGGACGCCTTCAAGCAATGTCGGAACGAGGTTCGAATCGCCGATAAAGCTGGCGACGAATTCGGTCGTCGGGCGGTCGTAGAGCTCCTGCGGCGTGCCAATCTGCTCTATACGTCCATGATTCATGACCGCCACTCGATCGGACATCGTCATCGCCTCGATCTGGTCGTGCGTCACATAAACGGTAGTGATGCCGACGCGCTTTTGCAGCGTGCGGATTTCAGCCTGCATGCGGTCGCGCAGCTTCTTGTCGAGCGCGCCCAAGGGCTCGTCCATCAGCAATAATTCGGGGTGGAAGATGAATGCCCGCGCCAAGGCGACCCGTTGTTGCTGACCGCCGCTCAATTGCCGTGGATAGCGGTCGCCGAAACCGTCCAGCCCGACCATGTCGAGCGTTTCCTTGACCAGCTTTGCAATCTCCGCCGCTTTCACCCTTCGGCGCTTTAGCGGATACGCAACGTTCTCAATCACCGTAAGATGCGGAAAAAGGGCATATTTCTGGAACACCATCCCGATGTTGCGCTTGTAGGATGGTATATATCCGACATCGGCGCCATGCAGCTCAAGTTTACCGGAAGTTGGATATTCGAATCCTCCGAGCATACGAAGCAATGTCGTCTTTCCGGAGCCGCTTGGCCCAAGCAACGTCAGGAATTCTCCCTTCTCCACGGAAAGCGTGACGCGATCGACGGCCGTAAAATTCCCAAACCTCTTTGTGATATCGACGAGGTTCAAATGGAAATTTGTCATCGTACTTTGTACTTTTGCTTCTCTTGATATTCATGCCCATTCAGGAGCGGGTGATGAATGCGCCTGAATCTCGTGCGACCGCACTTGCCCGGCACGCCGCCGGGCCGTGATCGACGGCGTCACCATTGGTATCAACCAGAGGTGATTTCTGCCCAGCGCGCGCTAAGGGCTCCCAGGTTCTCCGCCCAATAGGCACCATCGAGCAGAACTTGTTTTTTCAGGTTCGCAGGATTGGTCGGAAGAGCCGCTTTCACGAATTCATCCGAGATGCCGTTGATCGCGGCGCCGTTCGTCGGACCGTAGTAGAGCCTGTTTGCGAAAACAGCCTGGCGGTCCGCACGACTGCAGAAGCTGATGAACTTCTGAGCATTCTCACGGTTCGGCGCACCCTTCGCCATCACCCAGGTCAGCAGGTTCATAACCGCGCCGTTGTACTCGAAGCGGAGAGGGCCGCCGTTACGCTGAAGAGCAAAAGCGCGGCCATGAACGAACTCGGACATGTCGAGTTCGCCCTGCATCAGCATGTTCTCGGCCTGACTGCTGCTGGTGTACCAGATATTGATTTTATTCTTGATCTCCTCAAGCGCCTTGAACGCCGCCTCTTTCTTGGCGGCATCGATGGGATTTACGTTGGCCGCAGCCATCCCTTTTGCCATCAGAGCGTATTCAAGGTGGCGGGCTGCGATCGACCCGAACATGCCACGCGCGCCCGGGAAGCGATCGGCATCCCAAAAGTCGGCCCAGTTTCCCGGAGCGCCGCCCGCATAGGTCTCACTATTGTAAGTGATGCCCCAGGAGATCGACCCGTAGCCGTAGCCCCATGGATCGAGTGCGGCAGGAATATGCGATCCGCGATCTTTGATATCGCCGAGGTCAATTTCCTGAGTCAGGCCATCGCGCCGGCCGATGGCGTTCCAGAAGGGAGGTCCGTCGAGGAGGTCGATCTCGACATTCCCGGCGGCGCGCTGCGCCTTGACCTTGGCGAGGCCCTGCGGGCCGTAGGTCGTCTCCTTGACCTTGATCCCGAACTCCTTCGAGAATGGCTCGAAATAGACTTCGCGCAAGGCATCCTGAAATGAGCCGCCCCAGGAAGAGATGACAAGTTCACCCGAACCGCCGGCGTATGCGCGCTTCACCATGGGCGCGAACAACAAACCCGATCCGAGCGTGGCCGCACCGGCCGTGCTGAGAAATTGGCGTCGCGATTGCCTGATCATTTGATACCTCCCTTCGCAAGCCCCGACATCTTGCCGTGACCACTCTTCCCGATGGGATCACTATCGAATTGCCACGCCACAGGGAAATGGTATGAATTCAGCGATCCATAACCATCAGTTATATGACTTGGAGAGCTGTCCTCAGCTTAAGCGTTTTTAGGGGCAAAGGTTGATAAAGCATCGGGAAGTTCAGATTCTTCACGCGTTATTGGTGACAGGTTCGGTATCGGGCACGTCCAAGCTGCTGAATGTCTCCCAGCCTGCCGTCAGCAAAGCGCTTGCAGCACTCGAGAAGCGTATCGGATTTCAGCTCTTTCAGCGCACCGCCGGTCAACTGGTCGCCAAGCCCGAGGCAACGTACCTGTTCGAAGAACTGGATCAATGCCTGAAAATCATCGAACGGCTGGATGAACGGGTAAAAAACGCCCAAGGCGAGCCCGGCGACCGACTTCAGATCGCAAGCCTGCCCGGCCCGGCCAGCTTTCTGATCCCGAAGCTGCTTGAGGAGTTCTTCGGGGTGAAAACTGCACACCGTTTCTTGCTAAGTTCGCGGACCACCCCGATCATCAGGGATCTCGTGAGCACACAGCAGGTCGAGATCGGAGTTTTGGTCAATCCGCCAAACTCGACAGCTTACGAGAAGTTTCCTACACCGAACGAATATGTTTGCGCTATGCGCGAAGATCATCCGCTAAGTGCCAAACTCTTACTTCGACCTGTTGATCTAGAGGGCATCCCTCTGACACTCACCAGCAGAGGGCACATCATGCACGAGCAATTGGCGACGGCGTTCGCAAACGACCGCGTCCAGTTTAATCCAGCCCATGAAGTACCTTATTACATTCCCTCATTAGGATTCGCACTTGCTGGTTTCGGTGTTTCGTTTGTCGATACGATTACGGCGTGGAGCTTTGATAACATACTAAAAGCCAAGGGACTGGTTTTTCGAAGATTCGAGCCTCAACTACTTGACGAGATGGCTGTGATTTCGCCATCGCTGCGAACGCTTCCAACGACGGCGATCAGATTTCGCGATTTCTTAGTGGAGCGCATGTCAGCGATGAAATCTCTCTACTGAATGCCTCATCAGTGGCCGGGAATTTTTCTGAAGTCCGAATACGGGTTGTTTGCCCGAGCATCCCATCAGCAACGTGTTATTCCGAATGAAGGCGATCGCAACGCCTGTTGTCCTTGAAGTGCTCCCCGTCTTTGGATCGCCCCGGGCGGGAACTTCCGGGGTGTCGAACATCATGACGCGGTGACGCATGAGGTGAAATTTAATTCGCGGCCGCATGCCTTCGCCCGACACTGGGCTTCACGCTGCGGGCCTGTGCGCCGCACCGGACCAAGCTGGAGATCTTTCACTCGAGGTACAGGCGGCCGATGGCCATGTAATAATCCAGGTCACCGGGCAGTGGTGAGTTCCGTCCCGACCGCTGGTGGGCTTTCACATCCTATTTGATTGATGCCTATGATCGCTGAATCGGCGTCATAGCAGACTGCTTGACAACCACGCCGTTGTGTCAATCGGCAGAGTTGGAGCCGTCAGCGGCCCGTCTGTCTGAAAAATCGCAATGGGCAACCAGACGCTGTTGGCCAAAATCCGATCAGCGAATTTCCTACCAGGTCCGGGATGAGATCGGTACGATTGAGTGTTGCTCTGCGGCAAACGTCTCCAACCCGGCGATCCGCTGCTCAAAGCCGACTTGCGTGATAACTCCTAACATCTAGCATCACTGCCCGCGGCGCGGGCCTCGCCACGCCTGCTCCCACGCCGCGCTCAGCCTCAAAAAAATCGGCCTTTGCGAGGCAGCGCCACACGCGGGTTCGTTTTCGACACGCAGGCCGAAGCGATTGCCTCTGGCCGCGAGAAACTCATCAGTGCCGGCGGTGGCGAACTGTCAGTGCACGGCCGCAATGGCCGGGTCAGGAGCAAGGACACACTGGGCGGCGGCAACGATCCGAACCCGCCGCGCGATCGCGAGCATTGAAAATGGCGAAATTTGACCCGTCTCCTGGCGCGATGTTCCCGGCTGGTCCGGGAGTCTTTGGTGGGCATCCCGCCGGCGATGCGCGCGTTCGCTTTTGGAAAACCACGGTGCTCCGGAGAATGTCTGAAATGAGGGCGCGAAGCGGGCATTCAAGGATTCGCCAGGACCGAACTCTTCCGGATATGAAGGACCTTCGACGGCCGATTTCTCTGCAGAACCGGACATTGCACAATAAGCCCGGCGGGAACTGATGAAACGGGCAGATTTATCTCGAATGAGAGGGCTGCCTCGCATCAAACGATCGCCAATCAAACGTCATTCTCAGGGCTTTAGGTCCATTTCCAGATGGATGTAATCTCCCCGGTAAGTGGCTTCACCGAGATAGATGACCGAACCGTCTGAACCTGTAAAGACACGTCTGATTTCGGCAACAGGCGCGTTGACCGCGATCCTGAGATCCCGCGCCACCTCCACATCGGCCGCTGCGATATTCAGTGTCTGATAGGCCTTGACGATCTCGACCCCCGGCAGCGACGCGAAGAGTGGGATCACGACCTCACGGCGAAAGCGGTCGGGCGCTAGATTGAACACGCGCTCGTCGATAAAAATTGAGACGACACAGTAATTCTCGCCATCGCGGGAATGCACGCGGCGCATGTGGAAATAGCTCGGCGCAGCGAACCCGTCGCGTTCCGTCAGGATCGGGGTAGCTTGCGACTCGACGATGTTGGAGAGGTCGGGCGTGTCGCCCCGGTACATCTCTACAAGATCGTCGAGCGTCGTCTGCACCGAAAGGCGACGCTGTCCTCCTGGCTGCGCCGTCACGAAAGTGCCGCGGCCGCGCTGCGGTGAAAGCAGTCCCTCACCGGCCAGAAGATGAATCGCCTGACGCACCGTCACCCGCGCGACATCGAATTCCTGCATCAGTCGGTCGATCGAGGGCAGCGTCTCGCCACGCCCCCAGATGCCGCGCTTGATGCGGTGACGCATCACGTCGGCGAGTTGCACATAGCGCGGAATCGGAATCCGTTCGAACATGGCTCACCATTATGCGAAAAAAGTACTTGCATCAAATGTTCTATTGTTAGAATGTTTAGGATGTTAAGGTAAAACCGGCGTATGGGCAATCGCAAATGCGCCTCCGGGAATCTGGACGAAGCCACGGCATGGCCGAGGAGTCAGGCGTAGGACAGGGAATTTTTCTGCCGCGGCAGGCGGTGGGCAACAAGAAATATCGATAACGGCCTCAAGAACAAAATCCTGTCGATCGTCGCCACGCCCTCGATCGTCTTAGGATTCATCGGCCGCCGTGGGACCACGAGCAGGCGATCGCCGAGCCGCTCTCGTCACAAAGGGAGGAAATGAAATGAACGAACACGACAATGGCAGGAACACCCGTGGGGCGGGTATCCACAGGAGGACCCTGCTCAAAACGACCGCCGCGGGAATTGCGGCATTGGCTATGCCGGCTGTCCTCACGCGGCCGGTCAGGGCCGCGGCCGACGTACCGGACATGTCGTCGGTGAAGGATGCCAAGATCGATTGGAAGCAGGCGAAGGGTTCGTCGATCACGATCGGCGTCACGCCGGCCGGCTATTTCGACAATCTCGGCGCTCTATTGCCCCAGTTCCAGGAATTGACCGGCATCAACGTCCGACTGGAAAAGACACCCCCGGGTGAGATCAGGCAGAAGGCTGTGCTTGACCTCTCCAGCAAGACCGGAACATGGGCAAGCCATGCAGCCGACCCGATGTATTACCCGCTTTACGCCAGAAACAACTGGATCGACCCGCTCGACACCTATCTTGGCGATTCCAAACTTACCGATCCTGAATGGTTCGCCTTCGACGACATTGTGAAGAGCTGGACCGGGGCAACCTCGGTGGACGGCAAGCCCTACGGCATTCCTTACGACGGCGAGACCACGCTTCAGATCTATCGGACGGATGTCTATGAAAAACTCGGCCTGAAGCCCGCCGACACGCTGGAAGAATATGTCAGCAACGCCGCCAAGGTGAACGATCCATCGAACCGGCTTTGGGGCTGCGCCCTGCGCGGCTTCAAAGGCGCAGGCCAGAACATGTACATCTATCCTTCCCTCTTCGAGGAGTTCGGCGGCAAGTGGTTCAATGCCGAGAACCAGATCATCGTCAACGGCAAGGAAGCGCTTGATGCTCTCGAGTGGTATATCGACCTCTTGACCAAATACGCGCCGAAGGGCGTCGAGAACTGGAACTGGCCCGACATCGCGGACGCCTTCAGCCAGGGAACGGTCGGCTCTTATATCGATGCCAACACGTCGGCCGCCGTCGTCGCAAACCCGGAGAAATCCAAGGTGGTCGGCAAGATCGGCTTCGCGCGCTGGCCGAAGGGGCCATCAGGCCGCAGGGTGGCGTCGATCTGGAATTGGAGCTTCCCGATCAACGGTGCGCTGTCGAAGGAGGACAAGGCGGCGACCTGGCTGTTCATCCAGTGGGCCGCGTCGAAGGAGGTGCAGGCCGCGACGTCCTATGACTTCCCCGGCGCCTACAAGCGTCTCGGCGTCAACCGCACCTCGGTCCTGAACAGCGACGCATTCAAGAAGCTGGCGAACGGCATTGGCGACACATTCATCGACGCCACGACCGCGTCGCTGGAAAAAGACACCCATGTCGATTGGCGACCGCGCGTGCCGCAATGGGCCGCGATCGGCGAAATCATGGCAACGGCAATCCAGGCAAGCCTGGTCGGCCAGGCAAAGCCCAAGGAAGCGCTCGACAAGGCGCAGGAGAAAATCGCCGGCATCATGAAGGGCTGACTGCATGGGAGTTGGAACGCTTCCCAGGCGAGAAGGCGCTAGGATTGAAGGCGCAACAGGCAGCGCGAGCGCGGTCGCGGGGAGGCATAGCAGAACGCCATTCCAGAAGGAGGAAATTTTCGCGGCCTTCCTCGCCGGGCCGGCGCTCCTCGTCCTTGTCGTGACGACGACCTTCCCGCTTGTCTATCTGATCTGGAATTCCTTCCAGAACATCAATCTCGCGATGCCATTCATGAACGGCTTCGCGGGGCTGGACAACTACACTCAGATGATAGCTGATGGCAATTTCTGGCATTCGCTGGAATTGACCGCGATCTACGCGATCAGCTCGGTCCTGCTGCAGGTGGTGATCGGCCTCGGGCTGGCGTTGCTCGTCATGCAGATCCCACGGGGACAGGGTGTCTTTCGCATCGTCGCCATCCTGCCGATCGTGCTGGCGCCTGTCGTGGTCGGCCTGTTCTGGCGAACGCTGATGCTGGCGCCCAATTTCGGCATCGTCGACTTCGCGGTGAAGGCCCTTGGTTTCGGGGCGGTGAACTGGCTCGGCGCGCCGGCGCCGGCACTGATCTCGGTGATCATGATCCACACCTGGCAATGGACACCCTTTGCGTTCCTGGTCTTTCTCGCCAGCCTCGCATCGCTGCCGCCGGACGTGTACGAGGCAGCGCGCATCGACCGCGCGGGACCTGTCCAGCGGTTCATCCACATCACCCTGCCGCTGATCCGTCCGGCGCTGGTGATCGTTGTCATCATGCGCTCGATGATCGCGCTCTCTGCTTTCGCGGCGATCTTCGCCGCCACTCGCGGTGGCCCGGGTACGGCGACGGAAATCCTGAACCTCTATGCCTACAGGACATCTTTCGTGGAACTGAACTTCGGCTACGGCTCAGCGCTCGCCGTGGCGCTCCTCGTCATCACGCTCGCCGTATCCGGCGTGCTGTTCGCGTTACGCACCGCGCGGGTGAGCCAATGACAGCGATAAATCCGCATAAGGCGGCGAGGCTACGCCGCAACGTCTTGCTTTATGTCGCCGCCGCATTGCTTCTGCTGATCTGGGTCGTGCCGATCCTGTGGGCAGTCATCGTCTCGCTGAAATCGGAAAGCGAGGTCCTCGCCTATCCGCCGCAACTCATCTTCCAGCCGACGATGGCGAACTATCGCGATGCCGTGTCAGGCGGCTTCTCGATCCTGCCGAGTTTCTTCACCAGCTTCATCCTCTCCACCGCGACCACGATCCTTACCGTCCTCCTGGCGGTTCCGGCGGCATATGCCTTTGCGCGGCTCAGCTTGCCCGGCAAGAGGGCGCTCGGGTTCTACACGCTCGTCACCCAGATGATCCCCCCGGTCGGGCTGGTCATTCCCTACTTCCTGATCCTCAACAAGATAGGCTGGCTCGACACCTATCAGGGCCTTGTCACCGTATTCCTGACCTTCTCGCTTCCTTTCGCGATCTGGCTGATGGTCTCCTACATGGAGGACATCCCGAAGGAGATGGAGGAAGCCGCCTTCCTCGACAAGGCAAGCCGGCTGCAGACGCTATGGCATGTCATCCTGCCGCAGGTACGCGGCGGTATCGCAGTCACAGTGATCTTCGTCTTCCTCAATGCCTGGAACGAGTTCCTGTTCTCCGTTCAACTCAGCGGCAATCATGTCCGGCCGGTGACGGTCGCCATGTACAATTTCGTGTCCGTCGAGCAGACGCTCTGGGCCAAGCTCGCCGCCGCCGCGCTGATCGCCATGCTCCCCATGATCGTCATCGGCATCGCCGCACAGAAGCAGATCGTCAAAGGGCTGACGGTCGGCGCCGTAAAGGGAGGAGGCCGGCGATGAGCAGCGAGCAGGGGCGCGTATCGCTCAATGGCATTCGCAAGTCGTTCGGGAGCTTCGAGGCGCTGAAAGGGATCGACCTCGAGATCGAACCGAAGGAATTTTTCGCACTGCTCGGCCCCTCCGGTTCCGGCAAATCGACGACATTGCGCGTGATTGCCGGGCTTGAGACGCCCGACGAAGGAACGCTGACGGTAGACGGCATCGACGTCACCTACGCTTCCCCCGGCGAGCGTAACATCGCCATGGTCTTCCAGAATTACGCGCTCTATCCCCACATGACGCTGGAGGAGAATATCGGCTTCCCGCTGAAGATGGACAAAGTGCCGAAGAGGGAAATTCCCGGCCTGGTACGCGAGGCCGCCGAACGGGTAAAGATCGGCCACCTCTTGCACCGACGGCCGGGACAGCTCTCAGGCGGCCAGCAACAGCGTTGCGCGCTTGCCCGCGCCATCGTGCGCAAGCCGCGCCTTTTCTTGCTCGATGAGCCTCTGTCGAACCTCGACGCTCAGTTACGCCTTGAAACCCGGATCGAACTGAAACGACTCCATTCGGGAATGGACGTGACGACCATCTACGTCACACACGATCAAGAGGAGGCGATGACGATCGCCGACCGCATGGCGATCTTCCGCGATGGCGGGATCATCCAGATCGGCACCCCTGACGAGGTCTTCAACCGTCCGGACAACATGGATGTCGCGGGCTCCATCGGCAGCCCGCCGATGAGCCTGTTGCCGGCTGGCATCGACGCCGGCGCCATCACGATCGCGGGCCATCGCGTCGCCCTTGCCGGAATGCACGACACGCCTTCGCCCGATATCGTCATCGGTATTCGGCCAAGCCATGTCCGTCTCGCCGCAGACGGCTTGCCGGCACGTCTGCTGCTTTCCGAAAATCTCGGCGAGAGCATGCTGCTGAACGTCGACGTCCAGGGACAGATCGTCAAGGTCCGGCTCCCCGAGGTTCGCCGTCTGGCAACCGGCGAAACCGTCCACCTCGTCTTCGATCCGGCCCACATCCACCTTTTCGACCCGAAATCGCGCCAGCGCATCGATACAGTCACGGCGGCGCATCAGACCCAGAGGCTCCCATGAAGACCGTCTTCCTGCTTTTCGATTCCCTCAACCGGCTGATGCTGGAACCTTACGGCAGCACGATCCTTCAGACGCCGAACTTCAAGCGGCTCGCCGAGCGCTGCGTCATCTTCGACAAGCACTATATCGGCTCCATGCCCTGCATGCCGGCGCGCCGCGACATGCAGACTGGCCGCCACACCTTCTTGCACCGGAGTTGGGGGCCGCTCGAGCCTTTCGATAATTCCTTCCCGGAGCTTATCAAGACGGTTGGCGGCTATTCGCACCTCATCTCCGATCACTACCATTACTGGGAGGACGGCGGGGCGACTTACCACACCCGGTACAATTCCTTCGAATTCATCCGCGGCCAGGAATCCGATCCCTGGAAGGCGCTGCTCACCTCGCCGATCGACCGTATCCGCGAGAAATATCATCCGAGCCAGAACGATCCGGGCTCCAGGCAGAATCCGTACAATTACATGATCAACCGGGAATTCATCAAAGAGGAAAAGGACTTCCCTTCCGTCCAGTGTTTCGAGGCCGGCTTCCGGTTCCTCGATATCAACCGGACGGCCGACAATTGGTTCCTGCAGATCGAAACCTTCGATCCCCATGAGCCCTTCTTCGCTCCTGACCGGTTCAAGGCAAAGTTCCCGACCGACTATCGCGGCCCGATCCTTGACTGGCCGCGCTACGAGCGCGTGACGGAGCCTCAGGACCAGATCGACGAACTGCGCGCCAACTATTTCGCGCTCCTGACCCTTTGCGACGATCTCCTTGGCCGGTTCCTCGACTATTTCGACGCGCACGACATGTGGGAGGACACTGTCCTGATCCTGACCACGGATCACGGCTTCCTGCTCGGCGAGCACGACTGGTGGGCAAAGAACCGGATGCCGCTCTATGAGGAGATTTCCCACATTCCGCTCTTCATCCATCACCCCGACTTCGTGGGCAAAACGGGCGAGCGCCGGCAGAGCCTGACCCAGACGATCGATTTGATGCCGACGATCTGTGAACTTTTCGGCGCGAATATCCCGCCGGAGGTCGAAGGCAAGTCGCTGCTCAGGCTACTCGAACGCGACGAACCGCAGCGCGAAGCGGCGATGTTCGGCTATTGGGGCGGTGGCGTGAACATCGTCGACGGGCGCTACACCTATTTCTGCTACCCGAAGGACATGAGCAATCAGGACCTTTATCAATACACGTTGATGCCGGCGCACATGACCAAGCTCTTCACGGTCGAGGAATTGAAGAGCGCGAGCCTCGTTCCTCCCTTCGAATTCACCAAGGGCGTGCCGCTGCTTAGGGTCGCGCACAAATCGAAGGCCGATACCAGGACGCACAGCTATCATTTTCCGGAAAAGATGGAGGACACCAATACCGTCCTCTACGATCTCGCGACTGATCCCGGACAGACGACACCAACCGACGACCCCGCCGTCAAGCAACGACTAAAGGACGCTTTGTTCCGGTTAATGCTGGCCAACGATGCACCAAATGAGGCGATCAAGCGAATGAAAGAGTGCTTCGGCGAGTAGTCACCAGAGCCAATTCTATACCGCGTGTCAACCTCCAACATGGTCACTATCGACGTCTGGTTTCGGCAAGCGGCAAGCCGGTCTTACGACCATACGTGGGGGCGCAAAGCGGTCGTCTAGGACCCATTGCTGCAACGCAGCCCTAAAGTCTGTCGTTGAGCAAGTCCATCTTCTCTGCCAGAAGCAGACGTTCGGCATGAACTTGTGTAGCAGCGTCACCCGCCGCGCTCTTTCACTGCCTTCGTGGAAGAAACAAGAAGGCATGGCGTAGGTCGTCTTCACCGAATTGAGAGGATCGAGACCGCTCATAGCAGGTTTGCAATTGGCCTAATTGGCCCGATATTTGAATGCCGATACAGCGCGATCTCGCGGTTGCCTGATACAGAGGCCGTGGAAATCAAAGGTGCCACTGATGGTAGCGGGAAAGGCGTTGCAGGCCATGCCGGCGGCTTGCGGGATTCGGAGCTCACCAAAATGCCTGGCGGCCGGGCTGGCATCCCGAGCCTTTCCCAATTGCATAACTACAACCCCGGATGTACCTATCCATTGAACTGGTACCAGAAATCCATGCCGGCATCGTATAACGATCCGGCCAGAAGTTTGAGCAGCCAGAAGGCATCCGCCTGGACATTTCGACTGTCCCAGTCCCAAAGCGTAACAATGCGGCAGCCGATGATAAAAAGAATGAGAAGCCACATCAGCATGAACCAGTAAGTCACGGATTTACCTAAAAATTCATCCAGCCTTGCTCCCTTCTCAGACAAGATGGCAAACGGCGAATAGACGACCGATATCGCGAGGATGATTCCAAGCACCGCGCGATTGGCAAGAGGGATGACCTGGCAAAAAGCAGCGATCGCGATCAACGTGACGGCGGCTCTGCCGAAAGCCAGCATGGCTTTGAGGAATCGCTCGGACCTGAAAGACAATCCGAGAAGTAGGACAAACGATGCGAGGTACGCCCACCAGGGAAGCGCCGTCAGGCTGCCCGCGACGACATAAACACAAGCTGGTAGCAACAGGATGGATAGCGCCAATTGCGCCATCTCCTGAGCTGTCATGGGATCGCCTCTGTAGCCTCCACCACCCCATCCCGACCCGGAATTGGCACCTGCCGCGGTGAGCGGCTTGAATGCTCCGGACATATCGAGGGGGGCTGAAGTCGGAGGCTTCGGATCCAGCCCCCACTCTTTTCGGAATTGACTTTGCCCGACCGTGAACGCGTCGGCCCCGTGCAGTGGCGCATTCCATCTGTTATTTTTGTAGGGATCGTCGTTCGACATCAGTTCCCTCCACCCCGCATCCAGCACTGCAAAAGGGTCAGAGCTCACCAGACATTGTGCTTGGTGAAGCGCTTGTACTTGCCTCCGTTCACCGGGGATCCGTCTCTGGTTATGTAAACTGTTTCGGCGCGATCATAGACGAAGAGCTTCTTGCCCTTCGGGGAATAGGCGACAGTCTGTTTGACCAAGGTTCCATCCCGCTCGACAACGAACTTGATGGCGAAACGCCCGTTCGCACTTAGGCGCGAAACCGCCAACCGACCTTCGGCATCGTACCCATTGTCCCAGACGAGCTCGTCCCCGCTCTTGAGCTTCGCCTCTTCATGAGCCAGGTGACCACGGTCGAATTTTCCGAAGCTGGTCACCGTGTCGCACGTGTCGACAATGCACGTAGATCTGCGAGAAAGGGTATTTCCGAATTCGTCGTATTCGTAGTCCGTTATCGCGAATTTTTGGTCGCCGTCATATTTGTCATGCGACGGATAAAGGCCCGTCTTCGGATCGTAGTGATAGTCGTACCAAAACTTCGGATAGTGCCAGTAAGCTCGCGTAAGGGCTCCGCTATCATCGAACCACTCGCGCGCATGCCACAGCGCTGCACCGTCTTTCGCTGCCGAGATATTCAGATCGACATGGCCGTCCTGGTAGCTGAACAGACCGATTTTCTCCGCTTCGCCGTTTGGGCTCCGAACCTCGACCCTTGCAGGCCGCATCTTTGCGTCCCGCGCGATCACGGTGATGCTGAGGACTTTTCCATCCGGATTCTTCTCAATCTGTCTAGCCACATGGCTCGTTTGACCCTCGTATTCGAGACCGGTCATGCCCGTCTTCTTGCCGAACTGATAGCGCGTAAAAATTGCGGGCCGACCGACCGCATCGCACTCGACATCGTACCAAGAGGCGGCATCGCCCTTCGCTTCGAGCGCCCCTCGATCTGCCTTCGGGCCGAGGAGAGGATCGTACAGGAACGTGACCAATTGCACGAAGACATATGAGCCGTCGCAACTCTCGTTGGTCGAGGGGGCGGTGCCCGTCCCGATCTGGTCGCCGGTGACCCGCGACGTCGGTTGAGATCGGGTTTTCTGCCAAACCCAGTCCTTGTTTTCATAATGAATCACGACATCGCAGCTGTCGCTGGACATAAACTTGGCGTTCGGGGCGGGGTCACAATGCGGGTCGCCTGCATAAATCGACGCTGAAATCGAGTTCAGCTTTTTGTCGTCGCCGATATCGAAGGCGCCGTCGTACAGATGCTCACGGAAGGTTTCCTTCCAGCCATGGTTTCCTTCGACCATGACGACAACGTCACAGCCGCGATTGCTGCAATTCGCTCCGGAGTAGTGGTCGGAGCAGAGGGTTTCATTCTCGATGAGAAGGGCGTGCGTGCCGTCGGCAAGGGAAATCGGCCTGATTCCCGACATCTTGTCGGCGGGTATGCCGTTCGGATCATAGTCCCTGCAGCTGTTGCGGACTTCCTCGACATAGGATTTCACCGCGCGAGGCAGGTAATCGTATTGCAAGCCGCTCTCCGGAGCCTTCGGCGAGGTGACGGCCGCTTCCTTGACCTCGGCCTGCTTTTCGGGGGCTGCTACGCCTGCCATCTTGTCCCAACTCGTGTCGTCGAGCGAGACGGCTACGCGGAAACCCAAGAGATTGAAGCGCTCGTCGGAACCTTCATCCCGGGTCCACATGCCATCGTCATTACCGTCGCTGTAGCCGAAAATCAGCCGCTCGGACGCGCGCATGGAAAACTGCGTTAGCTCATAGTCACCGCTGCGCGCTGTGAAAAGAACGCAATTCGGCTCGGTCCAGGGCGAACCATCAGTGGGTGCGCCTTGATAGCTCTTGTGGAAGCAGTCCTCGACGGTCTCCTGCGCGTTGCCGCCCATGTCGTACAGACCCCACAGATTTGGCTTGTAGGACCCGACCTCAGCTGTCCAGTCGGGATGAATCTTCTCCGAACAGGACGCAGCCATACCCGCTTGATAACCGGATTTCCGGTCGGCGAAATTCGCGTAGTCGCAGGTTTGCTTGAAGTCGTTGCCCCAATAATTGAACGTCTCAGTTCCGGCCCGATAGGCGTATTCCCACTCGGCCTCTGTTGGCAGCCGATAGTGCTTATTTGTCTTCATTGAGAGCCAGTCGAGATAATCTTTCATCTCGTTGCGGGAAACGCATACAGCTGGTTGCCGTCCTGTGACGGGTAATCCTGGCTGCGCATAGGAACCGTCGCCGATGTAGACCACGTAAGGCGCGTTTTCGGTTTTGTCGCCGCCTTGAACCAGAGTGCCATTGTATTTGAATTTGTTCGGGCCGCTCTCGATGGTGCGGATGCCGCACTTGCCTCCGACCTGAGCGCCCGTTTCTTTCACGTAGGCGTCGAACTCGTCGACGGTAATCTCGAACCGAGCAATGGCGAACGGATAGCCAATCGATACCTGATGCTGCGGTGTCGCCCATTGCACATATTTGAGCTGCTTCATCTCCTTCTGGCTTGCGCCCATCATGAAGGTGCCGGGTGGCAACGGCACCATTTCTGGGCAATGTTCGCAATCGCGGAAGGCTTTGCCCGCTCCGGCGTCCGATGAAGCGGCTGGAGCGGAAACGGTCCCTGCACTGACTACTGTGCCCCCAGCCTCGGCAGTGACCGTGCCAGTCGCTGCGATGGCTGTATTGTCACCGCCACAGTAGATGAGCGCGGTCTTGGCATATTTCGAGGAACCATGCAGATTGAAGGCCGCCACGGGCATGTCGTCGCTGTTCAAAAGCTTCAGCTGCGATCCGGCTTCGAACGATCTTATGAAGCCTCGGGGAGCACTGTCCTCGGAAGTCCAGACCCGATCCTGTCGGGAATAGCGCATCCGAAGACCGAAGCTCTGATTTCCGCCATGGGAATCCGCGACCACCAGCTTGACCGGATATTCGGCATCGACGTCCCGCCCGAGCGCGTCCCCGGCATATTCACGCAGGGAAACCTCGAAGCCCGTGCCGGAATCCCTGGCGCAGGAAAGTCGGAAACGGGCACTTCCATTTTCCGCCATCTGTTCGGCCCGCAACCGCGGGAGGCGGCCGACCGTTATCCCGACGGCCCAGGATTCCTCTGCGGTCTCTCCGTTTCCGCTGCGCTCTCCAGAGATGCGGGAATTCTCTGGGCCTCGCGCTAGCATCAATTGCTCGACCCTGGCCTCCATCTCATAACAGATGACGCTATCGACAGGCGCGAGGCCGCTCAGAACGGCAGTGTCCTTACCTGACGGAAATTCGATTTCGGTGCAGCGTTGTTGAGCCAAGGAAGGCGATATCGAAACCAAGCCTGCTATCAAGGCAAGCACATGCACAGCAATCGCGAGGACGACCTTGTGCATTCCACCCCCCAGGAATGACTAACAAATCCTGAACGGAAAGCTCCCTCATCAGGGGTGTCACTGTCAACTTGAAGAAAAGAGGTAAGCGGGAGAACGAGGGGGTACCCGGGTGCTTCCTGCTCGTGTACTCAATGGCGCCTTGTCGTTGAATGCGAACCGAAACCTGACGGACCGCTCCCGGCCCCGCAGAAGACGGAAATTGATTCCCACTTTGATCACCACGGGATCGTCTGCCGACGTCTATAAATATTAAAGGGAAATGGATCGGCAGATTTCGAATGACTATGCCGGGAAAGCTGCCCTTCCGATCGCGACGCTGGCGTGACGCCACTCCCAGAGCGTCAGCGCCGCATCGATCTGATGCCCGAAGACCTCGGGTTTGGGCGACCCGGTTCCCAGGACCAGTTCCTGGTACGCGTCGCCCAGCGCCAGTTGGACGAGTTGTTCGGCGACGACAGGCGCGGTCGCAGCATCGTGCTCCTCGGCCCATAGCTGTGCGATTGCGACCCGGACTTGGCGCGGTCCAGCCTCCCAGAACAAGCGCCCCAGGCCCGGCATCCGCTCGGCCTCGGCGACGATGGCGCGGTAGAGCCGGACGCTGTCCGGGCTGGTAACGCCGGCCACGAACGTCAGCAGCAGTTCGCGAAGCCGCTGTCCGGCCGGCAGGAACCTTGTCGGCGGCCGGACGACCTCCGGCGCGCACATCGCTTCGACCAGCGCTTCGACCAGCGCCTCCTTCGACCGGAAGTGGCGATAGATGGTCTGCTTACCCACGCCGGCTTCGGCGGCGACCGCGTCCATCGAACCCTGCGCGAACCCCTCGCGCATGAAGACGGCGCGTGCGCCTTCGAGGATCGCCGCGCGCTTGGCGGGGTCGAGGGCGCGTCCGGGTCGCGATGAGGTGGAGGTTGTCATAAGTGGTCCTTTACGAGACTGGTTGGTCTCGCTATATGCTGTTACGAGACTAATTAGTCTCGTTTAATATAGGAGACCTCAATGTCAACCGATCTTGTATCCCTCGGCCACCTCTTCGCCGAAATCGTGTCCGGTCACGACGTATCGCGCTTCGATGAGATCGTCGCACCCGACTATGTGAACCACAATGCCTTTGCAGAACCCGGGCGAGACGGCGTCAAGACGGCCTTCGGCACGATCATCGCAGGCGTACCGGACCTGAAGGTATACGCCGAAGACGTCTTCGTCTCAGCGGATGGCTCACGTCTGGTGGGCCGCTACCGCTACGAGGGGACGCACACGGGCGACTTCCTTGGCTATCCCGCGACAGGCAATGCCTTCGCCATGCGTTCGATCGATATCTGGCGTGTGGAGGATGGACGCTTCATCGAGCATTGGGACGAACTCAATACCCTCGACATCTTCACCCAGATCGGCGCCCTGACGCCGCTTGGCCAGCCGGGTACGCACGGCGGACCCAGGCAGTCGGCAGCATGAGGGTCATCCTATGTCGGTAGTCAAACTCTTCGCGGTCGGGCTTCCGATCGCCCTCGGTGTCGTGATGATCGGGGCCGGCACGGTCAACTTCGTCGGCCCCCAGTCAGTCCGCGACTCCTTTGTGCGTTGGGGCTATCCAGCCGGTTTTCATCGGGTGACAGGCGGGCTCGAGGTGGTGGCAGGATTGCTGCTGTTGGTGCCGGCTACATGGTGGGCCGGCGCAACAGGCAGTATCGTGATCTTGTCGGCCGCGGCGATGACGCTGATCCGTTGTCGCGAATGGAGCCATCTGCCGGGCGCCGTCGCTCTGATTGCAGCGGCGGTAGGGACGTTGGCGATCCATGGTTAGAACCATACACGATCCGCCGAAACCGCAAGATCGGTCGAGCGTGTCATGGTCCTGAACCGCTAGATGGGGCTGCCATGGAGAACGAAACGATGAAGGCGGCGCTTCAGAACTACCATGTCCGGATGCAACGGGTTCTGGATCATATCGACCGGCATCTCGACGGCGATCTGGATCTGGAAACGCTGAGCCGGCTCGCCGCCTTCTCGAAGTTTCATTTTCACCGGCAGTTTGCGGCGACCTTCGGATTGTCCGTCCATCGCTATGTCCAATTGGCCCGTATGAGGCGCGCGTCGCGCCAATTGGCCTGGAACGACGCCGAAAGCGTCACGGACATAGCTATGGATGCCGGTTACGATGCTCCCGATGCCTTCGCCCGCGCCTTTCGGCAACGGTTCGGGCAGTCGCCTTCGTCGTTCCGGAAATCGCCCGACTGGGTGCCGTGGCTTGCCGCCTTCGGGCCTCTGGACAACGCAAGGAACAAGCTCATGCAGATCATCTTTACTCCCGACGACGTGACCATCCGCGACATACCCCCGACACCGGTGGCGATCATGGAGCATCGGGGCGACCGGGCAATGCTCGGCACGACCATCGAGCGCTTCAAGGCGTGGTGTAAGACAGCAGACCTGTCGCCCGAGACAGGCCGCTCCAGCTTCATGGTCTTTCGATCCGAGAGGTGCCCCGCGAACCCGGCCGACTACAGCATGGACCTGTGCGTCGGGACCGATCAGCCGGTCGAGGCGAACGACGAGGGGATGAAGGCCGGCATGATCCCTGGCGGACGCTGCGCGGTGCTGCGCTATCCCGGCAACACCAACAATCTCGAGCCCGCCGCGCTCTATCTCTATCGCGATTGGCTCCCGGACAGCGGCGAGGAAGTACGCGACTTCCCGATCTATTGTCAGCGCCGGCTCGCCCTCATCCCGGAAGTGCCAGCGCATGAAGTAGTCGTGGAATTGTTCCTGCCGCTGAAATAGCGGCTACGAATGGCGGCTTTTGTCCCGCGTGGTGGATGCAACCGCGCGGGTAGGATTGATGTCTCTATGTCAGCCGAACGGACATACCGCCGTCCGCGATCATCGGGCCTTCCGTCACCAGGAAAATCAGCTCCGATGATATTGTCGCAGAACTTGGGGTTCCGTGACTTCATGAGGGAGAGGCGAGAGCTGCTACGAACGCCAAGCCCTCACCTGGCGAACCAGTGCTGTGACGTGTTCGGGTTGCGTCGTCTTTAGAATACCGTGCCCGAGGTTGAAAATGAACGGCCCTTCGCTCGCATGACGAAGAATGCGTTCAGCGTCGGCAGCCAGCGCCTGCCCTCCAACAACCAACAATTGCGGGTCGAGGTTACCCTGGATGCAGCGACCTAGCCTTCGCTGAATGGTCTCGGAGGCCCAGCCCAATGGGACGGTGCTATCGAGCCCAATGCAGTTAGCATGGGTAGCCTGAGCATACTCCTGGTATAAGAGGCCTGCGGCTCTGGGGAAAGCGATGACAGGTATATGAGGATGTTTCTGTCGAAGTGCCTCAATAATATTAGCGACAGGTTGAACACACCAGCGCCGGAAGAAAGGCTCTGGCAATATCCCGGCCCAACTCTCGAATATTTGTATTGCTTCGGCTCCAGCTTCGATTTGCCGCTCCAAGAACTGGGTTGTCGCAATGGTCAGCATGTCGATGAGCGGTTGAAATCCATTCGGATCGCTCAGCGCCCATTGCTTGATGATCGCATGATCGGACTCGCCTCCACCCCGACCTTCGACCATGTATGTGGCCACCGTCCACGGCGCACCAGCGTAACCGATGAGAGCGACTTCTGAGGGAAGGCACGCCGACAGCAGCCGAACCGTCTCGTAGATTGGAGCCAACTCCTCATGGAGACGCGATAGGCTCAAGTGCTGCTGGATGTCATCGGAGGAACGGATTGGCGGGCTTAGGACAGGACCGTCGCCTTCGCGATACTCAAGAGTCTGCCCAAGTGCCGCCGCGAGTTGCGGGAGATCGGCGAACAGGATGGCAGCGTCAAGTTGAAAGCGCCGGATCGGTTGGAGCGTGACCTCCGCAGCATATTGAGGCGAGTTACACAAACTCAGCATGCCTCCAGCGGCTTCCCGCGTGACATGGTATTCCGGCAAGTAACGGCCTGCCTGGCGCATTAGCCAGATCGGGGGTCGTTCAGTCCGCTCTCCTGCCAACGCTCGTAGGACTAGCTTTTTTGAAGAAGGTGGCATCAGGCTCTCTAGCTATGCTTAATCTTCTGCTGGACAGATGGGATGGTCTATTAATTGTCACCGCTGTCGCGAAAATCTCGAAACATTCATAACGATAGACGGTCATAATAAGGTCGCTTGCCGAAGGGCAACTATGAAACTGTCGTCCGTGCGAGGAGGCTTGATTACGGCACGGACTTCTCAGCCGCGCTGGCTTTCAAGATCAGAGCGACGATCACCCCAAGCGCTGCTCCGCAAACGCCGACGAGATACACCGCTGAATATCCTTCGCTTGCGACAACCACGCCTGAAAGCGGGGCAGCAATACCCATGGTGAGATCCCAAAAGGCAACGAAGGCTCCGAGCGCGCCACCGCGGTTCTGAGCCGGAACACGGCGAACCACTTCGACGCCGAAACCGGGCAGCACGAGCGAATAGCCGATGCCTGTAAGGCCGGCGCCTATGAACGCCATCTCCGGGGTTTCGGCACGCCAGAGTAAAACCTGGCCGACGGCTTCTATCGCCAGCGACACCGCAGCTACCTTGGCGCCGCCAAAGCGATCGGGCATTCGGGCGAAGAGCAGTCGCACGAGGATGTAGCCGACACCGAAAATAGTCAGCGCCCAGGCAGCACCTTCCCATCGTTTTTCAGCGAAGAGAAGGGTGACGAACGCGATAAGGAGAGCGAAGCCGAATGTCGCCAGCGTCACGCCCATTCCCGGCAGCCAAACCATCCGGACGACTTTGAGGAACGGAAGCCTCGGTCGAGCGCTCGGTTGAACAGGCCTCAATAGCAAAATGAATGGCGTGGCGGCGAGGGGCGCAAGCCCTGCTGCCAGCGAAACGCCCGCAAAACCAAACGCATCCTCGATCAGAACGCCTACCGGCGCACCGATCGCCATCGCGCCGTACATGGCAATGCCGGACCATGCGATGACCCGACCGCTATGCTGCGGACCGAGAAGTCCAATGCCCCAGGCCATGGACGCTGTAATCAGCAGACTCTCGCCGAGACCCAGAAGCACGCGTCCTGCTAGCAATATCGCGAGGCTGAACGGCGGTATGGCCACAAACCAAACCGAGGCAAGATAGATGACGCAGGACAGCGCGCAGACCAGAAGGCCTTTGAACACAGCGCTGCGGGCTCCTTTTGCGTCGGCGATATTGCCGGCATATTGCCGGGTGAAAAGTGTCGCAACCGATTGCGCACCCATCGCCAGTCCAACCAAAGACGCGCTGAATCCGAGAGTGCCGTGAACCTGGCCCGGGACGACGGCAAGCGGGAGACCAATCGCGAGAAATCCCAGAAAGGTCAGCAGACCGAGCGGCAGAAGCCACCGCACCGGCGAGACCGATTCAAAAGGAGACGTGTTGGACAGAACAGACATCTTTCCCTCGTCGTTAGGTTCGGACCCGCAGCCAGGTATGTGACCCGGCATCGGCGACGTTCCGGCGTGGGTTCAGGTAATTTGTCTGAGTGTGATTGAGAATTGAGCTATCTGGGCATAGTGAATTCACAAGACGTGAATAATGGAGCGGAAGATGGACCGCCTCACCAGCATGACCGTATTCGCGAAGGTCGTCGGCGAAGGAAGCTTTGCGCAGGCGGCCCGACAGATGCGACTCTCACCGGCGGCCGTAAGCAAGCATGTGCAATTGCTGGAAGAGTGGCTCGGCGCACGTCTGCTCAACCGGACGACACGTCGTATCAGCCTGACCGAAGCTGGCGCCTCGGTTTACGAGCGCAGCCTGCGCATACTGGAGGATGTAGAGGAGGTCCGGACGAGCATGGCGGAGAACATGGTGCGTCCAAGCGGAGTGCTGCGTGTCAGCGCCCCGATCTCCTTCGGCGCCCTTCATCTCGGCTCGATCTTCGCGGATTATCTCGCAATGTATCCGGAGGTCTCAATTGAACTCGTCCTGGATGATCGCGTCGTTGACATGGTCGATGAAGGTTTCGATGTCGCGGTACGTATTGCTCCGCTCAAGGATTCGAATCTGATCGCCCGCCGGATCGCACCGTCTCGCGAGATCGTCTGTGCGTCGTCAGCCTATCTGGCGAGACATGGGCGGCCCATGAAGCCTTCGGACCTCACCAAACATGATTGTCTAGACTATGCGTTGCGTGCGGATGGTGGAAACTGGCGTTTCGAGGGACCAGAGGCGGACGTGACTGTGAAAGTTCCGGCGCGCATGACGGCAACGAACGGCCAAATCTTGCGCGATGCCGCGCTCAGGGGCGCTGGCATCATCCTGTGCCCGACATTCCTGGTCGGAGAGGACATCCGTTCCGGACGCCTGGAGCCGCTGATGCCGGGCTTCAAGCCGGTGGGGCGCTCCATCCATGCGGTGTATCCCTCACGGCGGCACCTTTCCGCCAAGGTCCGCAGCTTCGTCGGGCTCCTCGCCGACCGCTTCGGTGAGGTGCCACCCTGGGACAGGTGAGGACGCCTCCAAGAAGCGTACCCGTTCCGCGCACCGCTCGTGGTTCTCGTCCGTCCAATACTAGCGGCACCTATTACGATCGGAATCTAACCGTAGTTGACAGTCTGTCGCGGCGACCGTCTTGACCGGCGGCTAGACTAGCCATCCCTGATTGCTGGGCGTTGACCATTCCGGACTAAGTTATAGTCCCCGGCGACGAATCGACGACGATTCGCGCCGCCGACATAACCAGAGACCGCGGTTAGGTCGGACGGCTTTTCGTCACTCGTACCTACGCACGTGTTGTCAAAGTCGAGAGCTGATTGGTGTCGTAGCGGTTTCGTAATTCGGCGAGCGCTTTTGAATCTGGCGCACCCTGTGCCGCCAGTTTGGCGAGTTCTTCAAAATAATGCTCATGCCCGGGCGGCGAGACGGTCATTAGCACGCGAGCCGGCTTTTCGCTGATATTCGTGATGTTGTGCGGCACCCCCGGCGGGATGAACAGATAGGTTCCGGGCGTTGCGCGGATCGTTCTATCATCGACATGCCACTCACACTCGCCCTCAAGCAGGTAGAAAGTCTCCTCCTGCACCCGGTGAACGTGCCGCCCGGTGGCGAACCCCGCCGGGATCGTCCAGTCGAACATGCTTGTGTGTCTGGTATTTTCGCCGGTGACGAGGAAAACCATAGGGTGTCCCCGCAGCATAACCCCCTTCCTCTCATCGGGCATGCGAATGACGACGTCGGCGGTCATTTGATCCTCCTTCGGCCAGGTGCCTGCTTTTGCAAGCACGTCTCCAAGATCTGCCGTCGGCGCCGGGAAGTCGTGAATTTGTTCCCAAATATCTGCTAAAATCATCGAATGACAGTCGCGAGCGACCTCTACCAGTTTGGCCCGTTCCGCCTCGATGCGGAGGTGGGCATTCTATACCGGGGGACCGAGCCGACCATGCTAGGGCAACGTGCGGTGGCGTTGCTGTGCCGGCTGCTCGAAAACGCCGGCGTACCGGTGTCCAAGGATGCGCTGGTCGAGGCCGCCTGGGGCGGATTGGCGGTCGCCGATAACAATCTAACGGTTCAGATCGCAGCCTTGCGCCGGGTGCTGGCTGAAGCGGCGGATGCTGAGAGCTGGATCGAAACCCTGCCGCGCCGCGGCTATCGCTATATAGGACCGGCCGTTGCCACCAATGTTCCCGACGCGTCGGTCGCTGCCCGAGCGGCGTCCGCCCCGGCGTTACCTGACAAACCATCCATCGCCGTTCTGCCATTCTCGAACCTGAGCGGCGATCCGGAGCAAGAATACTTCGCCGATGGGATGGTCGACGACATCATAACGGGTCTCGCGCGCATCAATTGGCTTTTCGTCATAGCACGCAATTCGTCCTTCACTTACAAGGGCCGCGCCGTGGACATGAAGCAGGTCGGCCGTGAGCTTGGTGTTTGCTATGTCCTGGAAGGCAGCGTCCGGAGGGCCGGCGACAGCGTGCGCGTGACCGGCCAGATGATCGACGCTTCAACCGGCACTCACGTTTGGGCAGAGCGCTACGACCGCAGTTCCTATGATATTTTTGCGCTCCAAGACGAGATCGCGCTGTCTGTAGTGGGCGCGATTGCGCCGAGCTTGCGGAAAGCGGAAATCGAACGCGTCAGGCGGAAGCGCCCTGACAGTCTCGATGCCTACGATCTCGTGCTGCGCGCCCAGCCCGATGTCGATTCAGGCATGCCGGAGCAAGTAACGAGAGCATTGGCGCTGCTGGATCGCGCGATCGCCCTCGAGCCTGCTTATGCACTAGCGCACGGCAATGCCGCGATGTGTCACCACTGCCTGTTCCTTCGCGCCGGCCTACAGGAAACCAACCGTGCCGCTTCGATCCGCCACGCCAGATCGGCCATCGTCCATGGACAAGACGACGCGCTCGCCCTGACATGGGCTGGATTCTCCATCGGAATGGATGCGCACGATCGCGCCGCTGCATTCACGGCATTGGAAGCCGCCCTCGCCATCAGCCCGTCGTCGGCGCTGACCTACATACTTGGCAGCGTCGTTCTCGGATGGGCGGGCGAAGCCGAACGCGCCTTAGAATGGAGCGAGCAGGGTATGCGGCTGAGCCCCTTCGATTCTTGGGCTTGGGCCGCATTTGATGCGCAAGCCATGAGCCATTTGCTGCATGGCCGTTACGAAGAAGCCTGTCGTGCTGCCTACAAGTCCGTTCACGCCAATCCGGCACATAGCATCACTTATGTGCAATTGGCCGCTGCGCTGGTCAAACTTGGCCGACTGGACGAAGCGAGGGCCGCCGCCGCGCGTGTCCGTGAACTGCATCCAACGTTTCGCTACGGCCGACAGTTCTCGGCCGTAGATTGCGCCCCGGCGCTCGCGGAATGCCTTGGTGATGCGCTAAATATTGCCGGCCTGCCTGAATAGCGTGCATAGATTCTGCACGTCTTCATATTCACCGGCTCGCGCCATCATTCGCCATCTTAGAGGGGCATCCGCGGGTCAGGCGGCGATGTCGGCCGGGACATATTGGTCTGCTTCTGAAAATCGATGCCTGGTAAGCGGAAGGTCTATGCTCGGCCAGGTTCAAGCCGGCAATTGAGGCCCGAACGAACGGCAAGTTTTGGGCAATGACAGCATCGAGCCAAACGGCGACGAAGCAGTCGCTTGCTGAACGATGGTTATCCGCTAACCACGCCCGGAACCGGACAGTCCGGTAACGGCCCCAGAGCGGCCGATATTAAACGAAATCCCCAGCCTCTTACCACCTCAGACGAAATACTGGCCGCCATTTATGTTGATGATCTCACCTGTGATCCAACTGGCGCCCTCCGAGCACAGCCACAACGCTGCGGATGCCACATCCGGCGGATACCCTGCGCGGCCCATCGGAATGCCGGCGATCGTCGCGTTCTGTGCTTCCTTGGGCGTGAAATTTTCGTGAAACGGCGTATCGAGGATGAGGCCGGGTGCAAGTGCATTGACCGTGATGCCGTGTCGAGCCAGTTCCTTTGCCAAGCCACGAGTAAGGCCGAACATTGCGGACTTGGAAGCTGCATAGGCCGCGCTGCCATTGCCTCCGCCGTTATGGCCGGCAAGCGATGCGATATTGATGATGCGTCCGTTGTTGCGGAGATGTGCGGCGGCCGCCCGGCAACAATAGAACGTGCTGTCGAGATTGACGGCTAAGACGTTGTGCCAGTGTTCGTCCGACATTCCCGCAATTTCCTGCCGGGCAAGCAGCCCGCCGGAATTGTTCACGAGAATGTCGAGACCGCCGAATTCGGTGGCGATGCGGTCGACGGCAGCCGTCACGTCGGCGCTCTTCGTCGCATCGAGCCGGAAGCCTAGGCAGCGGCGGCCGAGCCTTTCGATCTCCGCGACGATCGTCTGCCCTTCTTGCTCATGGGAAAACCAGGTGACGGCGACATTGGCACCGGAGCGAGCCAACTCCAGAGCGATCTCGCGACCAATACCGATCGCGCCACCTGTTACGAAGGCGATTTTTCCGGAAAGACTAACTGACATGAGAGATACCTCCGCGAGGCTAAAACACGCGACCTTCTTGGATCATTCATTATGCATCCCCCCGTCAGCCCGAACCGAACCCGTAAAGCTGGGCCGGGTTGTCGACGAGGATCTTACCGACCGTGTCCGCCGACGCCCAGTCAGCGAGAAGGTCAAGCAATGCAGCATCGTCCGGATACGCACCGCGTGCCACTCCGACATGCGGCCAATTCGAGCCCCAGAGGATGCGCTCAGGCGCATGAGCGATAACGCGCCGGGCGATCGCTGCCACGTCGGAAAATTCCGGGCCGCCGGTCAGGCTCGTTTCGTAACAACCGCAGATCTTGAACCAGGCGTTGCCGCGATCGAGGAGGCGGAGGATTTCATCGACTTGGCCGCTATCGGCGGAAACCGGCGGCATGAACTTGCCGACATGGTCGATGACGTAATCCGTTTCGATCGAGTTCAGGGCGTCGAGATGTTCTTCGATTTCATTCCCGTTGAACTGGACGATGAGATGCCATCCAACCTCGCGCGCTAGCCTTTCCACGGGTTTCATTTCCGCGAGCGTCACCGCTCCGCCCGGCAAATTCATGATGCGCGCGCCACGCACGCCGCGCGCGTCGAGCCTTTCCATCTCCGCCACGGTCATCCCGGGTGAGACGGCGATAACGGCACGCGCCTTCTCCTTGCCGATCTGGTCGAGTGCGGCGAGCGTTGCACCATTGTCGAATTGATATGCGTTGGGCTGGACGATGACGGTTCGCTCCAGCCCGAGCCTTTCCTGCACGACTGAATAGTCTTCGATCGTCGCCAGTTCAGCGATCGGAGGTCCGCCAGGCTGCGAGGAAAACCCGTCGAGGAAAAAATGCATGTGGCAGTCGGTAGCGCCGGGCGGCGCTTTCAGCCTGGGCGGCATGCCGTCGAGCGGACGCGTGTTGACGGGGATTTCGCTCATCATGCTTCCTTCAAAGCATACTGTGCGAGCGCGTCGCGGTTGATCTCTATGCCGAGACCGGGCGCGTCCGGGATGGCCACGACGCCGCCTTCATGTTCGATCGGCCGGGCGAGCACCGCTTGCCGGAACGGGTTCGACGTGCGGTCGAATTCGAGGATCGGTTCGACCGGATCCCGGCGCGGCGGATCGGGCGGCAGCGCGGCCATGAATTGAAGGCCTGCGGCGAGCGCGACGCCGGTACCCCATACGTGCGGCACCAGACGCACGCCGTGCATCGCCGCCATATCGGCCACGCGCCGCATCTCGCTGAAGCCGCCGGTACCGCAAATGTCCGGCTGAAGGATGTCGACGGCGCGTGTCCCCAACGGCTCGCGCATGCCGTAGCGTCCATGCCATGTCTCGCCGCCGGCGACCGGCAAGGGCTGGCCGGCGCGCACCGCATGATAAGCGCCAATCTGCTCCGGCAGCACCGGCTCCTCGAACCAGTCGATCCCGTAGCGGTCGGCACGCTTGCCGAGTTCGATTGCCTCGAGCACATCATAGCCGTGATTGGCGTCGATCATGAAACGTGTCTCTGGTCCGATCGCCTCCCGCACGGCCGCGATGACGTGCAGGTCCTCCTCTACGTCGAAGCCGATCTTGATCTTGACCGCATGGAAACCTTCGCGGACATAGCCGGCGGTTTCAGCGGCCATGTCGGCTACCCGATCGCCGCTTTCCCGGCGAAAGCCGCCGGTCGCATAGGCGCGCACATGCTCGCGGAAGCGACCGCCGAGCAGCATCGAGACCGGTACGCCGAAACGCTTGCCCTTGATATCCCATAAAGCGATGTCGATCCCCGACAGCGCCGTCATGGTCAGCCCCCGCTGTCCCTGGTCGCGCAGGAGATTGTAGAGTTCGCTCCAGAGCTTTTCCGTCTCCAGCGGGTCGCGACCGATGAGTGCCGGCGCATAAGCCTTCACCACCGCCGCATTGGGCTGCGCCGGCCCGAGGCATTCGCCCCAACCGCTGATGCCGTCCTCGCATATGATTTCGACAAGGCAGTGCTGCCGCCGGTCGAAACACATCGAAGCGCTCTCGAAAGCGTGGTCGAGCTTATGGTCAAGCAGATAGGTCCGGACCGCCTCGATCCTCATGCGCGATAGGGCCCGATTAGCTCCGCCATCATATCCATTTCATCCGCGGTAAGGTCGGTAAGCGGCGCTCGCACGTTGCCGGCGTCGAAGCCGACAAGCCGGACGCCCGCCTTGATCGCGGAGACCGCATAGCCCTTGCTGCGATTGCGAATTTTCAGGAACGGGTAGAAGAACGCGCTCAGGATCGCGTTCGTGCGTTCGTGCTGGCCGCCGCGCAGCGCCGCATAGAAATCCTGCGCGAGTTTCGGCACGAAATTGAAGACGGCCGAGGAATATGTGGTGACGCCGGCGCCCAGATAGGCGTCTGCGAACAGTTCCGCCGTGGGCATGCCGCCGAGGTAGGTCAGGCGATCGCCAAGAGTGGCGGTGATCTGGCGCACCAGACCAATATCGCCCGAACCGTCCTTGAAGCCGACGAGATTGGGGCAGGCCTCGCACAACCTTGCAAGCGTCTCGGCCGTGATGATGGAATTGTCGCGATTGTAGACCATGACGCCGATTTCGACGGCGTCGCAGACGGCCTTTATATGGGTATAGAGGCCTTCCTGGCTGGCGGCGATCAGATAATGCGGAAGCAGAAGGATACCGTCGGCGCCGGCCTTTTGCGCCGCTTTGGCCAACTGGATCGCCATGCTCGTGCCGTACCCGCAGCCCGAGACGATCGGTATGCCGTTGGCCGCTTCCTTGGCCGTACGCACGATGGCGGGGATTTCCTCCGGCGACAGCGAGAAGAATTCGCCGGTGCCGCCGGCTGCGAAAAGCACGCTTGCCTTGAAGCCGGACAGCCAGCCGACATGATCGGCATAGGCTTTCCCGTTAAAGGCTCCGTCCCTTCCGAAAGGCGTCACGGGAAAGGAGAGCAGGCCGGCACCGAGTGCCGCCTTGAGTTCTTGTGGTTCCATCACACTGTACGATCCTTCGCCCGAGACGCATCGTTCAGGCGACGATCATAATAGGCATCATATCTCTGTCAACGAGAGATATGATCTTCTCGTCAACTGCCGCGAATGAGCTTGCGATAACGTACCAGGCTTCCCTGCAGGTGCGTGCGGATTCCCTCGCGCGCCGCTTCCGCATCGCGGGCGGAGATGGCATCGGCGATCTGCCTGTGTTCGGTCTGGATCTGCCGGAGATAGTCGCCCGGCGTATGCTCGGCGTCGCCGCTTTGAAGCGAGGCTCGAGGAATGGCGTTGCGCCCCATCACCTCGAGGAACTCACGGAAGCGCGGATTGTTGGTGGCGTCTGCAATCGCCAGATGAAAGGCGAAATCAGCTTCCATGGTCGGCTGCCCCGCCGCGATCCGTGCCGCGAGGTCGTCGTAGCGTTCGTGGATGGCCTCCTCCTGGGCAGGAGAGCGACGTGATGCGGCAAGCCCCGCGGCCTCGATCTCGACGGCCGTTCTGAGCTCCAGCGCCTCGATAATCGAGGAAATCCGGGCCGTTTCAAAGCTCTGGAAGCCATGGGACACCGGCGGCTGGTTGTTCAGCACGAAAATGCCAACCCCGTGACGGGCCTCAACGAGTCCGTCCGCACGCAGCGACGCCACGGCTTCACGGATCACCGTCCGACTTACATTGAATTGCCGGGTAAGGCCGGCTTCGCTCGGCAGCTTGTCTCCGGGGCGGAGTTCGCCGCTGAGGATCTGCCTTCGCAGACCATCACCGACGACGCCGACCAGATTCCTGCGCGCCGGCGCCTTTGCCCGCGCGCCCCCGTGGTTTGGAGCATCCTGATCCACATCAGCACCGCTCAATTCATGCCTCCGCCTGTTGCGTCTCATTCTTGCGGCCATTTCCGCCATTGAAAAGCTGTGGCGTCGCCTTTCGATAGAAAAAGCATTGACGGCTTGTATCTCGATTGTATGATGACATCCATCTTGATGTATTACAAGTTAGATCACTGCTTTCAAATTTCAGGGAGGAAATCATGATAATCGCCAAACCGTTCCTGCGGACGACCGCGCTTGCCGCGGCCGTCTTCTGTCTTGCCGCAACGTCTTCCGCTTTCGCCAAGAACTGGCGCGGGTGGAACATCCATGCACCGGGCTACGCGAACACCGTCGCGCTCGAGGATTTCGCCAAGGCGGTGGGCGGGAAGACGAACGGTGAACTGACGCTCAAAGTCTACAACAACGCCGTGCTCGGCGACCAGCCGGACGCCATCGAGCAGACCCGTAATGGCGCGCTTGATTTCGGCAATTTCAATCTCGGGCCGATGGGGCCGGTCGTCCCTATCACCAATGTGCTGTCGCTGCCCTTCGTCTTTTCGAGCGAAGAGCAGATGCACCATGTGATGGACGGCAAGATCGGCAAGGAATTCGCAGACGCCATCGAAAAGAAGGGGCTGGTAGTCCTTTCCTGGTTCGATTCCGGCGCGCGCAGCATGTTCAACGACAAGCATCCGATCAAGGCGCCGGCCGACGTCAAAGGCCTCAAAATCCGGGTGATGGACAACCAGCTCTATGTCGACATGATCGACGCGATGGGTGGCAACGCGACCCCGATGCCGATGGGATCGATCTACCAGTCGCTGACGACCGGCGTACTGGACGGCGCGGAGAACAACTATCCTTCCTACACCGAATTCAATCTCTATCAGGTGGCTAAATACTATTCGACGACCGACCATTTGATCATCCCGGAATGTTTATGCATTGCCAAGAAGAGCTGGGATGCGCTCGACCCGAAGACCCAAGGCATCGTCCGTCAGGCCGCGCTCGATGCCCAGGCGGAACAGCGCGAATTGTGGGCGAAGGCGTCGGACAAGGCCAAGCAGGACGCCGTCAAGGGCGGTGCCAAGATCAACGAGATCAAGGACCTCACCCCGTTCCAGGACGCGATGAAGCCCGTCTATGCGAAGTTCTACAAAAAGTATCCCGACCTCCAGAAGGTCGTGGAGAAAATACGGGCCGTCAAATAGGCTGAAACCACGCCAGAGCCCCCGGACGCAGAAATTGTGGACGGGGGCTCTTTATTGGGGAAGTTCGCGGAGGAGCGGCGGCTTTGGTCAATGTCCGTGATGAAACAGGAGAACCGACACCGCCGGGACCGCGGATACCCGCGTCGATGATCGACCGTGTGCTCGACGGGATCGCCTGGCTCTGCATGCTGGTCGCCGGCCTGGCGCTCGTCATCGTCGTCGTCGCCTTCGGCTGGCTGGTCTACGGCCGCTATGTCCTGAACGACACGCCGACCTGGGTGGAGCAGCTTTCGCTTCTTCTCATTTCCTACATCACCTTTCTCGGCGCGGCGGTCGGCATCCGCCGCAACACGCATCTCAGCATCGACTTCGTCCGCGAAAGCCTGCCGTTCGTGCCGCGCGAGATCATGCGTTATCTGTCCGATCTCTTCATCGTCGTCTTCGGCGCATGCATGGCCTGGCAGGGCTATGCGCTTTTTCTCGACAATACCGACCGCCTGATCCCGATGATCGACGTCGCCGAAGCCTGGCGGGTCCTGCCGCTCGGCATCTGCGGCGCCCTGATGGTCCTCTTTGCCGGGAGCAATATCGTCACGCGCATCGCCCACGGCGGGCAGGAACGGGAGTAGGCCCCGCATGGGACTGACCATTCTCTTCGGCCTTTTCTTCCTGACGCTGATCGTTGGCGTTCCGGTCGCCTTCGCGCTCGGCATCGCCGCCGCCGGGGCCTTCCTCTATGAAGGAATACCGCTCTTCGTCGCCTTCCAGCGCATCGTGGCCGGCATATCGGCCTATGCGCTGCTGGCCATCCCGTTCTTCATCTTCGCCGGCGAACTCATGCTCCATGGCGGCGCGGCGCATCGGCTGGTGCGGTTCGTCGCCTCCGCCGTTGGCAGCGTCCGCGGCGGTCTGGGCCTGGTCGATGTCGGCTCTTCCATGCTGTTCGGCGGCATCTCCGGCTCGGCGGTTGCCGACACCTCGGCGTTGGGTGCCATCCTCATGCCGGTGATGAAGGAGAAGGGCTATGACGCCGACTACGCCGTGAACGTCACGGTGACCTCGTCGGTCGCCGGCGTCGTGGTGCCGCCGAGCCACAACATCATCCTCTACGTGGTGGCCGCCGGCGGCAGTATTTCGGTGTCGAAGCTATTCATGGGCGGTATCATCCCCGGCGTCGTCATGTGCCTCTGCCTGGCGATCGCGGCCTATCTCGTGGCCGTGCGGCGCGGCTATCCGGCTGAGAAGTTTCCGGGGTGGCGCACGCTCCTCGTCAGCTTCGCCGCGTCGGTCCCGGCGATGCTGACGGCCGTTATCATCGTCGGCGGCACGCTTTCCGGCGTCATGACGGTCATCGAATCGGGCGCGTTCGGAGCGATCTATGCCGTGGTCGTGACGGCGCTGGTATACCGGGAATTGAGCTGGTCTTCTTTCAAGGCGGCCGTGGCAAGTTCCGTGCGCACCACCGCGCTCGTGATGATCCTCGTCGGCTGCGCTTCCGCCTTCGGCTACATGCTTGCCCTTTACCAAGTGCCCGATGCACTCGCCGCGCTGGTCACGTCGGTCTCCAGCGACCCGATCGTCATCCTGCTGATGATCAATCTGGTCCTGCTCGTGCTCGGCATGATCATGGATATGGCGCCGCTCATCCTGATCTGCACGCCGATCTTCCTGCCGGTGGTGAAGGACATCGGCATGGACCCGGTCCAGTTCGGCATCATCATGATGATGAATCTCGGCCTTGGATTGTGCACGCCGCCCGTCGGCGCCTGCCTTTTCGTCGGCTGCGCCATCGGCGGCGTCAAGATCGAGCAGGCGGTCAGGACGATCTGGCCGTTCTATGCCGCAATCCTCGTGGCGCTGGCCTTGACGACATATGTACCGGCCCTTTCCCTGTGGCTGCCTTCGATACTGGACTGAGGAAAGACATTGCTGAAGAAGCTTCTGATGACCGGGGCCGCGGGCGGAGTGGGCAAATCCCTGCGGCCGCTGCTTCACCGGCTGGCCGAACGGGTCGTGCTCTCCGACATCACCGAGATCAGCGATCTTTCGCCGCACGAAACCTTCAGGCGCTGCGATCTCGGCGACAGGGCACACGTTGATGCGCTGTTCGACGGCGTCGACGGCGTGCTCCATCTTGGCGGCATCTCGCTGGAAAAGCCTTTCGATCTCATCCTCAACGGCAACATCGTCGGCGTCTACAATCTGTTCGAGGCGGCGAGGCATCACGATATGCCTCGCATCATCTTCGCCAGTTCCAACCATGTCACCGGCTTCTACACGCGCCATGAACGCGTCGACCCGTCCATGCCGGTGCGTCCGGATTCGCTCTACGGCGTCTCCAAGGTGTTCGGCGAGGGCATTGCCAGCCTCTACTTCGACAAATTCGGCCAGGAATGCCTGTCGATCCGCATCGGCTGGTGCTTCCCGAAGCCGATCAATCCGCGCACGCAGGCGATCTGGCTCGGCGTCGAGGATCTTTTCGACCTGTGCGAGCGTGGCTTCACGGCGCCCCGCGTCGGCCACACGATCATCTACGCGGTATCCGACAACGAGGAGATGTGGTGGGACAACTCGTCCGCCGCCTTCCTCGGCTGGAAGCCGCGCCAAAGCTCGGCCAGATGGCGGGCGGACGTGCTGGCGAACATGAAGTTGGAAACGCCGACCGATCCCGACGTGATCTACCAGGGTGGCCATTTCGCCACCTCGAAGCATCCGGACGATGAATGACTGGATCGCCGAAAGATGGGAACTGTTGGAGATCATGAGGCAACAAGCATTGCTTAAATGATTGGCTGTTCTGGCCTCTACCATCCCCCTCCGCCGGAGCCGCCACCCCCTCCGCCACCACCCGCTCCACCGCCACCCCCTCCGCCGCCTCCTCCACCACCGCGGTCCATGAGTTGCTGAAGGTTGCCCGTGGAGGTCGCCGCATCTGGCGTCGTGGAAGCTCGGGTGACAGGTTTGCGGTAGTTGCTTCTCGGACGATTGACCTTTTTCCTGGCTACTTTGTGCGTCGGCTCGGCCTTATAGGCTGGAGGGGAGGGGCGATCCTGCAACATGTACGGTACCGCGCAGCCCTGCAGCAGCGCGACCAGCAAAGAGCTTGTCATGATGGCAGCAATTTTCCGCATTCAGGCACTCCTCTGTCAAAGCATGTCGAGACGCGGTCGCGATGAAATCCATTCCTTGCGTGTGAGTTCGATGAGCAATTCGGTCGTGTCCTTCGGAGCCTCGTGTCCGAGCGCCGCCGTTGCGGCTTCCCGGCTCTGCCGGCCGAGGACGCCGTCGACAGTGCCGACATCGTGCCCCATGCGGATGAGCGTCTGCTGCACCTGCCGGCCCACGGCCTTGCCCTCCGCTTTCTTCAGCGCCTTTGTCGCCCGCTCCGAGACGTCCTTTGTCTGCTGGGCGGCGGCAAGCGCGTAGAGATGGATCGCTTCGTCCGGGCCGTCTGCCAGGGAGGGGTCCTTGCCGATCATGAGCGCCGCGTCGAAGGCGCCCCATGCATCTCCCCGTTCCGCGGAGCGGCGGTAAAGGGCGAGGATGTCGGCTGGCGTGCCCTTTCCTTGGTCCTGCATCATCAGCGCGATCAGTGTCGCTGCCGCGGGCTGCCCACCCTTGTCCGCATCGCGGAAGAGCTGCATCGCGCGGTTCTCGTCCTTGCCGACGCCAACGCCGTCGCGATAGAGGAGCCCGAGATTGAGCATGCCCCAGACATCCTGGCGGGCAACCGATTTCTCGAAGAAGGTAAGCGCCCGCTCCGGGTCCGCCTTGGTGTGGGCTCCGTTGCGGTACTCGTAGCCCAGCTGGTTCATGGCGTAGGTGTGGCCGGACTCCGCCGCGCTGACGAGCAGCTTCATGCCGCGCTCCACGTCCGGCTTCGTCCCGTTGCCGTAGATCAGCGCCTTCGCCAGCGAATATTGCGCATAGGGGTCTCCCTTTTTCGCACCGGCCTCGAACAGCGGAATCGCCTTCGCAGGATCGGGCTTGCCCAGCAGGCCGAGCTGATAGATGCGCCCGAGCAATTCGCCCGCGCGCACGTGACCTTGCTCGTATGCGCTGCGCAGATTGCCGATGGCGTCGTCGAACTGGCCGTCGGCATAGAGCGCCCGCGCAAACTGGTATTTGAAACGGGCGACATCGGGGTAGGCCTCAACCGCCTTTCGACATGCCTTCAGGGCGGCGGCCACGTCGATCCCGTTGGGCAGCACGCCTTCCGTCACGGCCTGTACGTCAAGCGGTTCGGCGGCGAGCCGGTCGCAATCATTGACCGACACCGCGACCTTGATGTCCACCGGCGCCTTCGCCTTTCCGGCGGGCGCCGCCGGCACCAGCGCGATCTCCACGTTTTTGCCGGCGTCGGCGATCGGCGGCCGCACGGAGAGATGCTGGACATCCGCCTCCTTCACGAGGTCGCCGGGGGCCAGCATCTTGTTGTCGAGCGCCACCTGGGCGCCTGGCGTGCGCTTGGCGAGCCTGAGCCAGCCATTGCCAACATCGCGTGCGGTTTGCCAGTCATTGGCGACGCCGATGAAGCCGGTCCCGACATCGGCTGCCATGGCGATCAACTGCGGTTTGTTTTGCTGGTCGGAGACGGGTTTCTCCCCAGCCGATGCAGGCTTCGTGCTTTCCTCGGCGACTGCAACAACAGGCTCCTTCGGTGGCGGCGCTGCGGCGTCCGCCACGATATTCACCGAAGTGGACGCGGTGCGGCCGTCGGCGGTACGCACCTGATATTCGATCGTCTCCGTCCCGGTGCCGCTTCCGCGGTCATAGGCAAGTTCGGCCAACTGGTCGGCGGGAATGGCTGTTCCCGTGCCGACTTTCGAGCCGCCGAGCCAGAGCGTTCCGTCGGCCGGCGTTTTCGTCAGCGTGACCATCAGGGGCTGCTGTCCGCTGCCGATCGGCGAGGGCAGATTGAGCGGCACGCGCGCCGCCGCCATCGGTATGTGGATTTCGGCCGTGTCGGGCATGATGAGGAGGTTCTGCCGCGACACGAAGTAGAAGGAGGCGGTCAGGCTGGACGTGTCCCACGGGACCTGCTTTCCACTGGTCGTCTTGATCACCTCGTTGCGGATGCGCGTGACGACTTCGCGCACCTCGACATCGGGTGTCAGCGCCTGGTCGGCGAAGGCTTTGGAAAAGGGGCTGAGCTTACCGGAGCCGTCATAGGCGACCTTGTCGGGGGCGGTGGAATAGACGATGAGCGTGCCGAGCCCCGGCGCGGTGGCAGCCAACCCCCTGTTGCCTTCGACATCCACCTTCTTGTTGCCGACATAGTAGAAGCCGCTCTTGAAGGGGTTGTCCCGGCAGGCGTCCAGTATGGCGATCTGCAGATTGGAGGACTGTCCCATATATTGCAGCAGGTTGCTGAAATTATAGGCCTGGGCCTCCAGGTCGTAAGGCGAGGCAAGGGAAGCGTCGACCGGCAGTATGTAGTTCTGTCCGGCGACCTGGACGGCATGGCCGCTGTAATAGAAGAGGGCGATGTCGCCGTTGTTCAGGCTGCGCAGGAAGTCGCGGATGGTCCTCTCGAGCGCCTTTCCGTCGAGGTCCGTGCCGAGCACGACCTCGAAATTGGCCTGTTCGAGGACATTGCGGACGTGATCGGCGTCGTTGACGGCATTCGGCAGTCCAGGGAAGCTCCTGTAGTGCGAATTGCCGATGACGAGTGCGGTGCGCCGCCCGGTAACGGCGTCGGCATGGGCGGGAAAAATGCTTGCCGCCGCCACCAGCAAGGCGATGCATGCCGCAAGCAGCATCGCTGCAAGTCCGAGCCTGCCGCGCGCATCTGAATGAGAAGGTCCGTATGCCTGCGTCATCAGACGCTCCTCGCTGTCGCGATGGGCACGAACGTCTATTCACATGACATGCGAAAATATTCCCCTGCCTGCGACAATCTGTCAAGGTGGGTACCCGCCCCTCCTTGGGGGGAGGGCCGGGGAGCGGCAGCAACAAAATGGAGGCTGCGACACCGGGGGCGGGTATTTTCCTTATTCGATTGCATGACTGCTACCTCTACGCTGCTCACCTTGCCTTCGCTCCACGAAGGGGGAGGGGTGGTCCGCGCAGCGGGTCGCAGAGGGGCCATTCCATGCATCGTTCCACAAGCCTGTCTTGTCTCACGCTCCATCCCCGCCACGCTGCTTTCCGGCCCTGGCCATTGAAAGTCGGGAAGCGGGGCGCGAGGCCGTGCCTTCCGAATTGAAACAGGTGGCGCGACACTCGCGCACCGCCGGCGATTTCTGTTCCCGCCTGTTCCGCTGCTCCCCGAGCCTCACCCTGAACCTGCCGAAGGGTAGTCACTCCGATCAGGTTCGGTGCTCGTCCCGGGGTCTGTGTGCCTTCTACCGGCACGCAGGGGTCATAGTGCCCCCAGGGGAACCTCCAGGCGGGACCTCCCCGGCCATGATGCCACGTCGGCATCACGGCGGAGGCGCCGGCTCCTCCCCACGCAATCACCGTCATGATCGGTGTTCCCGATGGGAGGAACTGACAGGGAGTATGGAGGAAGCGCGGAAGGCGTGGAGAAGAGCAGGGTGAAAAAATGCGAATGATGAATGGGAAGAATGGGTTGGAAGAACCGCCTGCACGATCCTGTCCACGTTTTCATTCGCCTGGCCGACCGGGTGTCATGCTGGTGCCGGAGCGAAGCAGACGGGCTCGCCGAGAAGGCAGGATTGCCGCCGGCCGCCAACCCGCGCGACCATTGCTTCCAATTGACTATGCGCGGCGGCGCTCCTACAGTTTTGCTCCCTGGTTTCATGCATCCGGTTTATCCGACTGGAGATGGCGGCATGCGGGTGAAGGCTTCGATCATCGCGCTCGCTTTGGCGGCCTTTCCGGCCAGCGCGTTCTGCGGCCAGATTCAATCATCCGAGGACATCGTGAAATTCTTTGCCGGCGAGGCCGACCTCGGCGTATCCCGCGGCATCTGCATCGGCACGGAAGACGAGTGCCGCGACGAGAGCGAGGCCCCCCAGCCGAAGGGGCTGGACATGCTGGTCAACTTCAACCTCGATTCCGCCGAACTGACAGCCGACGCCAAGGCGAAGCTCAAGGAATTCGCCAAGGCCCTGAAGGACGATAGACTGCGCAACCTTCACTTTCGGGTGGAAGGATATACGGATGCCTCGGGGTCGGAACTCTACAACGAGAAACTGTCGGAACGGCGTGCGGAATCGGTGACGCAATTCCTTACTTCGAACGGCATCGACGCCGCCCGCATCAGCGCGGTAGGGCTCGGCGAAAGCCATCCGCGCAGCGCCAACCCTTACGACCCGATCAACCGGCGGGTCGAGATGCGGCTCAATTCGGGCAAGTGAAACTCGCCCTAGCGAAACCTTCATTGCACGCTGGATTTTGTGGCATCGGGCGCTGAACTGTCCGCCGGCTTGTCGATCGACGCGACCAGTTCCGCAATTGCGTTTCTGTAGATTTCGAAACCCGGCGGGGGCGGTTCCTCGATCGTGGTGATCGCGGAAGCGGTCGCAGTGACGGTCTGCCCGCCACGCGCGCCCATCTTCCGTTCCGCCCAGCTTATGACGTAGCCGGCGTCCTTTCCGGCGAGAAACGGATTGGCACGGATGACGGAGGCCCCAAGAACGCTGACGAGCGGCGCATTTCCGGACGCGGCGAGGATCTGGTGCGCGCCCTCCATGCCGAGGAAATGGCACAGATAAAGCCGGCCCGCGCTGATGGCGTCGCCACGGGCGCGCAGATAGGCTTCTCCCTCGCGAGCCAGGTTGCGCACCATCTCGCGCGAGATCGTCGGGTCGAAGCGAAGCGCCAGCAGATCGGCTTTCGAAAGCGAACGTGCAAGGTCCGGCCGGTAGGTCCGCATCATCCTGAGCCAGGTGCTGTCGATGAACTGGCCAAGCCCGGTCGCCGAGGAAAGCGGATTCTTCGCCCGCGCGCTGCCGCCGCTTTCGACATGGATGATCCTGTCGACGAGCGTCGCCACGGCGGAATCGTCCGAAGCCGATGCCGATGCGTCGCCGAGGGGGTCGACAGCCACGCCATTCCGGTAAAGTTCGAAGTGAAGCGAGGGGCCGGTCGCAACGCCGGATGTTCCGACATAGCCGATCACGTCGCCCGCCTTGACGCTTTTACCGACGCCCTCGGCCAGCGCAAAGCGCTGCAGATGGGCGTAGAGCGTTTCCCTGCCGTCGGGATGAGCGATGCGGATAGTGTTGCCATATCCGCCGCTGTCTCCCTGGAAGGTGATCTGACCGTCGAAAGCGGCCATGACCGGCGTTCCGAGCGGCGCCACCCAGTCGACGCCCTTGTTGACGCGTACGGTGTCGAGGATCGGATGCTTGCTCGGACCGAATGTGGAAGCGAGGACGCCGTTGACAGGCGTCACCATGCCGCTTGCGGTCGTCACGACCCGGATCCGGTTATCCTGCGAGACACAGGCGAAACCACCGTCCTGCTGCCGGTAGACGAAACATTCCAGGTCGGTATCGGTGCCGCGAACCGCCGCATACAAGACGCGCCCGCTCATGCCGTCCTTGCCCCGCGCGGTGTCGGAATAGACGAGATCGAGGCGCTGGTCGTTGCTGGCGAAAGCGTTGAGGTCGTGCCCGCGCGACAGGTACATGATCGCCTCGCCGATGACCCCGCTCGGCACGTCGTTGCGGGCTGCCGTCGAATAAATGGCGTCGAGCAGCCGATACTGACGCTTGTGGCCGCCCTCCTCCTCAGGGCCGGAATAGTGGAAAAGATCGTTGCGGACCCAGGGGTCGGCTCCGGAGAGGAATTGTCCCGCGTCCTCGCGCGCCAGCGTGCCGACGAAGCTGTTGCCGGAATAGATCGACACCTGGCGCAGCGAAAGCGGTCCGTTGCGGGTCGCTCTGGAACCGCGTATCGCGACGACATCGCCATGGACGAGGCCGTCGCGATTGAAGAGCGCCTTCATGGATTCCTGCGCCCTCACGGCATCGTCGTCTGCAAAATGGTTTTCGGTGACGACGCTCGCCAGGCTCCTGTCGGCAAGGACCTTTACAAAGAAATCTTCGGTCGCTTCGAACCGATCCGCTTCCGGCACCATGGCTGCAACCGTGGTGTTGTTTTCGATCTCGGTCTTCTTGAACACCGGCAAAGCTTTTTCGCCCGAGCCGATCGTCTGTCCCCAGCCGCCTTCGGCATCGGTTACAGCACCGCCTTGCGGCGCCTTGGGCTGCGGCAGGTCTGCCGGAGCGGGCTTCTCGGCGACGCTGTCGCCGGAAGGTGGAGGGGGCGCGTTTCGCTGTGCCTGAAAGAAGGCGAAATCCTGCTGCGTGGAGGGAAGCGTCGCCATGAAACGCTCGCTCGAATTGAGCATCGTGTCGGAGAGCATTTCGAGCCGGGGCGAGACGGCGGGATCGGCAAGACCGGCCGGCTTGGCGACGGCGACTTTTTTCGTCTCCTCCGAATTCCCGTTCGCCAGCGTGATCCACATAGGATCGCCCGGCAGATCGACGATGGTCGGTACGTAGACCGAGGCGTCCGCCGGCAGGTCGCCGCCCGTATCGACCGGCACCAGATTCTCGTCGATATCGCTGCCTCGCCATTCCTGGAAGGCGTAGTAGCCGCCGCCCGCGATCGCGGCAAAGACGAGGCATGCGAGCCCGAGGACAGCGCGCTCGCGGCGGGCGCGCTGCCGGCGCTCGACCGCGGCCTGCCTTCTGCGCCGGAAGATCGGGTTGATGGTATGCATCAGGGACCGCTGCCGGTGAGGAACATCGTCCACCGCGCCTGCTGGAGCGTATCCACCTCACGGAAACGCGCGGCGATGTGGCCGCGCTGCCAGCAGTCCTTGATGCCGCGGATGGTGAAGCGCCGGCGGTCGATGCACATCTCGGTCTCGCCCTTGAGAATGGCGTTGCCGAAGACGTCCGTGGCGTAGATGTAGACGTAGCGGTCGGTCAGTTCGTCGCGGATGACGTTGACGCAGCGGTTTGCGCCCACCGTCCACCAGCCGTCCGTCTGGAACAGCCCGTCGATCTCCTCGCCGAGCGCCACGTTGACGACATCGAGCGTCTGATTGCAGACCGTGAATTCCGCTCTCGCCGGCGTCGCCGCGAGAAGAAGCGCGCAAAATGCAAACGCAGCCATCCAGCTTGTCCGGGGCGCATATGTGCGGGTAGCGCGGCCGGTCATTTCTAGCCGCCGAGCTGGAAATACTTAACTATCGCGGAGAACGCCGCACCCGATCGTCGGATCTCGTCGCGGATTTTCGGCAGCACCTCGGAAGCCGGCGCCGCCTGCAGCGTGCTCGCCGACAGGATGTCGACGGCGCCGGTGATCGCCAGGACGATTTCCGGCATCGGCTTGCCCTTGGCGCGCGAGGCGGGATCGAGCGAGATCCTGGCGCTGAACTTCGCCTTGTCGCCGTCGACGATGAGCAGCCTGTCGATATTGTAGGTCATGCCGTCATGGTCGATGAGGAGCAGGTTGGAGCGAAGGCCGCCCTGGGTCGCAAGGACGCCGCTGATGGGCGATCCGTTGGAAACGGAGGTCCGGTCGAGGGTCAGGGCCTGGACGTTTCGGGCTGGCGGGTCGAAGCCGCGCATGAACCTGGTCACTTCGCATTGCGCCGGCGAGATCAGCCGGACCTGGATGTCCGGCTCGGTCCCGAATTGCGCGTCGAACGCCTTCATCATTTTCACGAACGGGTCCGGCGCCGTACCGAAGCCGACGATCCCGAAAGCCGTTCCATCCGCACTGTCCGGAGCCGCATAGAAGCAATCGCCGCCCGCAAAATCGCGCAGCCACAATGAAGCCTTCTCGAACGTTACGGCCGATGAAGGCGGGACGCTGGGCCTCGGAACGTTCGTGGCGACGGTTTCGTCGGTGTTCCCGCCGGTGTTGGGTTCTGCGGCTTTGTACTTTGCAGCGTCGGGCGGCGAAGCCGGCACGGCAGCCGCCTCGTTCGGCTGCTCGGCGGTCGGCGCCGGGGCCTGCACAGCATCAGCGGCAGGCTTCTGCGGCTTGGCTTGGCTGGGCAGCGTTGCCGGCTCGGGCGCGGCCGCAGGCGCGGTGGCAGGGGACGGCGCTTTGGCCTGAGGGCCGCTTTCCTTGCCAGTCTGGTTCTTTGCCATTTCGGCAGGCGCTTCCGCAGACGCCTTTCCCGACGGGGGCTGCAGCTTTGTCCAGCCGGGAAGCTGGCTTTCGATCGCCGCCTGGACGTCCGGTTGCTGGGTTCCCGAGCCATTGGATGATGTGGGAGCCGCAGCTTGCGGGACCGGCGTCATCTTGCCGGTCCGAGGCGGCACTGCCGAAGCCGTATCTTCCGGAGTCCGCGCCGGCGGCGGCTCGGCTGGTGCCGGGGCGTGGGTGTCCGCTTCGCCCTTCGCGGCTCCGGTCTTGGCCGAATTCCTTTTGGCCTCCTCAACGAACCGCTTGATGATTTCCGATGCGGGAAGGCCGGGCGTCGTCGACGGCTGATCCGTCCTGGTTTCGGCCGCAACGCCTGGCGACTGAGGCTGCACCGGCTGGGATGTTGTCTTCTGTGCCTGTGAGGGTCGTGCCTGTACAGGTGGCTGCGCCGCCGGCTCTTCGCGAGGCTGCGCAGCCGGTGTCGGTTCGGGAATCGGCCCGGCGGCCGGTTGCGTAGGCGCCGTTTCCTTCCGTTCGGGCGGTCGCTCCGGAACGAGCGTCGCCTGTTTCCGCTGGGCGACCTCGGGAGCGCTGCTCCCGGGCAGATATCCGGTGAAATACGCGCCGGCTCCCGCGGCCGCCGCAAGCAGCAGGACGAGCCCCGCGATTGCGATGCCGGACACCTCCCGTCGGCCTGCCCGTTGCGCCGGCGGCTTTGCGGGCGCCGGTTTTGGTTTGGAGAGATAGGCCGGTCGCACATGCTCGACGAAAGGGGCCTTTTCGTCTCCGCCGGCATTGCCGCTTTCGGCGGCGTTGCGCCGTCCGAGCCCGATCCAGGGTTTGGCGGCGAGGGTTTCCTCGTCCCATTCTTCTTCGGTATCGGCGGCCAGACGCGACATCCGGACGATTTCCGCCATGCTTGCCGGCCGTTTGCCGGGGTCCGGCTGCAGCATTGCCTCGACGATCGGGCGCATCTTGCCGTCGATGCCGGTCAGGTTCGGCACCACGCGTCGCTTCTCGACGACATCGACCTGCGAACCCGTCATGTCGAGCGGCCGCCCGCGCAACGCCGCGGCGAGGATCAGGCCGAGACTGTAGATGTCGGAACGTTCGCTTACCTCGCCGCCGTAGAGGCCAAGCTGTTCGGGCGAGACGTAGTTGTATTTCCCCGCGAACCTGCCGCCGATCAGCGTTTCGCCGCCGACATGAGCCGAACGGGCGATGCCGAAGTCGATGATCTTCGCCCGCTCGACGCGACCGTCGGGCAGGATGACGTTGTCGGGTGAAAGATCGCGATGGATGGCGCCGGCGCGATGCACTGCGCTCAAGCCGGAAGCGAGGCGATGACAGAGCCGGCATACGTCGCCGGGCGCCATCGGTCCCTTACGCATCACGTCGAAAAGCGACTGGCCGTCGACATATTCCATTGCCAGGTAAGGCCGGCCGATCACCGGATCGACCGTGAAGACGTGATAGCGAACGACGGCCTCGTGCGACAGATGGTTGAGGATCGAGGCTTCCTTGCGGAACAGCGAAAGGATGGTCTGGTCGCGGGCAAATTCGGGAAGCACGATCTTGATCGCGACGAGGTCGCCCGTCTGGATGTTGTGGCCACGATAGACCTCGCCCATGCCGCCCGATGCGATGCGCTCGTCGAGTTCGTAGATGCCGCTGAGCTGGGTGCCGACGCCCGTCTCCATGCGGCCAGGCAGGATCCGGGTCCTGTCGTCCGTGCTCATGGCCGGGTCCGCTCCGCCGGCACGGCGGTTTGATCGGCAAGATCGGATTGCAGCTCGCCGCGGATGCGCACCAGCACGATGGTGACGTTGTCGGTTCCGCCCCGGCCGAGCACCGTATCCAGCAATCTCTCGCACGCCGCCTGCGGGCGATAGGCGGCGACGGCTTCGAGAATTTCGGCATCTTCCACATGTGCGGTCAGCCCGTCGGTGCTGAGCACGAACACGTCGCCCGGCAGCGTCTGGCCCTGATGGAAATCGACTGCGATTTCCTCGCTCACACCGACGGCGCGGGTGATGACGTTACGCCTCGGCCAGCTGCGCGCCTCGGACGGGCTGATCATGCCCTTGTCGAGGAGCTCCTGCACTTCCGTGTGGTCGCGCGAAATCTGCGAAATCTTGCCGTCGCGGACCAGATAGACGCGGCTATCGCCCGACCAGAAGCAGGCGAAGCTGCCGTTCATCGCCAGCAGCGCGGCGACCGTCGAACCGATGGTGACGCCGCGCGCCCTGGCGATGCCGCGGATTTGCTCGTGGGCACGGCCAAGGCGGTCTTCGAACCGGGCGAGCAGTTCCGGAGCGGAGCTTGCGATGCCGATGGTCGCCAGATGCTCCACGATGGTCGACGAGGCGACCTCGCCGGCCTCGTGTCCGCCCATGCCGTCGGCGACAAGCCAGAGCCCGCTCCTCGGCTCCATGAGAAAGCTGTCCTCGTTGAGGAGGCGGACGCAGCCGCGATGGCTGACGCCGTAGCTTTCAAAGGGAAGGGCGGTATCGCTCAAATTGCCTCCTGGCGCCCGAGCGGCGCCGGCAAATCGCGTTTCCCAAGTAGCGTGACATTCTGCCACAATGGCCGATGATAGGCCATATGCCGGCTCTTCTGCCGTTGTCTGGTCTGCGGCCCTGCCGAGCCTCAGAAGCCAGAGGGACAGGTGAAGGAGGAGAGCGCCGGAAGGAGGAACGGGTCGGGGCCAGGATCGGTCCGGATCGTATAGGAAGCGTCACGGCCGCCGATGACGAAACGGACTTCGATAGCGTCGCCGTTCGGCGTGACCGTGCCGGCCTTAAGCAGGCGGCGGATCGCCCACTGGCCCTGGAATCCAAGCACCGATTGCCTGCCCGGCAAGGCTGGAGTGAAGCTGAGATTGGCCGATCCAGATCCGTTGCCGGGCCAGTTCACCGTGCTTGCCGTACTGCCGGTCTGATAGCTTTGCACGATCTGCCCGTCGATGCTGAAGAGCGCCATGTCGATATCCGCGTTGAGCGATGCAGGCGCGATGGTGATCCTTATCGCGGGCATGGTTTCGCCCTGGCGAAAGAAGGCGTCGCGGATTCCCGCTGCAGTCTGGAATGGCTTGAGCGTCGCGGCCGAGAGCTGTTGTCCGAGCTGCGTTTCATGGCGCCACTGCCAGTCTTGGCCACTCATGTCGACCAGCGGTGCGAGATATTGGACAAAATACTTGTCGATGACGCCGCCGGGCGCGAAAAGACGCGCGAAATCCGCAAGCGACACTTCCGTGGCGCTTCCGGCCGCAAATGGATAGCGGTTGTCGATAGCCTCGCGGCAGGGCTCGGTTACCGTCTGCGCCAGGCCCTTGTTCAATCGCTCGAGCGACGTTTCGGCGGCATTTCCTTCGAATTCGTCGGCGGCCGCGAGGACGAGGCCGGCCAGTTCCTTTGGAAGGCGCGTCGCGTTGAGGCGTAGTGATTGCAGCTTCAACGGCAGGCTGTCATTTCCCGCCTGGCTCGAGCCAGAGGCGGCCGCCAGCAGGCTCTCGTAGATGTCGTGGAAATTCTGGACTAGCGCGTCGATCGGCCTCTGGCCGGGGCGTCCTTCCACCAGCAGATGGAAGGGGCGGAACCGCGCGTCGATAGCCGCACCGGGCACGGCGCCCGAAGCCCCCGCCGGGGCAAATGTGTCGCCGGCGCGGTTCTGCGATTTGCGGCCTGCTATGTCGATGCCGATGCGGGCGAGCCCACGCTCCAGATCGGCCGGCGACATGCCCTCTCTTCCAGCCTTAGAATCGCCGGACGGAAGGGCGGCCGCGTCCTGCGGCGTGAGCGATGTCTCGGCCGCTATCGTCTGGAACAGCAGCCGGATAGGCGAATCCTGTGATGCGGCCGCGGCAAGCGAAAGATATTGTGGCTTGCCGGCGGCGAGCGGCTTGAATCGCAGCCGGGCGAGCGCCGAATTCCATGAAGCGGCAAAATCGGCCGCATATCGGTCGAGAAGGTTCGGGCCGAGTTGCGAAAGATCGGCGTCGAGGTCGGCTCCTTGCCACTTGTCGCCGAAGACCCATTGATCGTTGGTAAGAGTCTGCGCGGCTTTGGCAAGCGCCGGCAGATAGAAGCGATTGAAGCCGTCGCTCGTATAGAGAGCGGGGACAGTGAGCCCGGAAATATCTGCTCCGTCCGCAGTATCGAAGACAAGCTCTCCCTGCGGGCCGGCACGGGCGCCGAGCGAAAAGTCTCCGGGCGATTGCCGGTTCAGCGTCGCGGCAAGCACCGCCTCTGCCCGCTCGGCAAGCGGCATGCGGTCGAGCGAGCGGCGAGCGGCCGCGACCAGGGAGGCGTCCGGCTTGTAGAGTGGATCGTAGGCATCATCCAATGCCAACATGGCGCGGAGGTGCCGCGCCAGTCCGAGCCTTCCCTGACGGTTGGCGGGGCCGGGAAAGCGGCCCTGTTCCCAATCCCGTGTCATCCACGACACGATCAGATCGTCGTCGGCCCTGGGAGCCTGGCCGCCGAGCATGAGGTAGATCTTCAGGGGCTCGTAGAGGCTAATCGGGCTCGCCAGATTCTTTCGCACCGCTTCTTCGGCCTCCAACAGGAGGCGGGGGCGCAGCATGCGTTCCAGCCCGAGCCGGTAGGCGTCTTTCGACGCCGACAGAAGCGCGTCATGCTGGCCGATCCCGAAGCCTGCCTGCCATGGCGCGGGGGTGCCGGTGCTGGAATATCCAACCGGAAGATTCCTCAGCATTTCAAGCGGTTCGGCGACGTTCTCAAGGTCGATCTCCAGGATCGGCTTTGCGAGAACCGGCTTGGCGGCCGCCCTGTAGCTGTCCATCGCCAGCCTGGTCGCATCGATCATTGATTTGTTCGAAACGAAACTCAGCCCGATCGCCCCGACGGCGGCGAGGAGCACCAGCCCGGCGATGCCGATGAAGGCGATACGGCCGATCGCGGCGCGGCGCGCCGCAGCCGGATCATAGGAGACCAGCGGCGCCTCGGCGAAGACGACCCGGGAGAGCAGATCGTGCAGGAAAAAGCTCTTGCCGGTGCCCGACAGGCGCGGTCGTGCGCCGCTGCCGAAGCTGCGGCCGATCGCGCCTAGGAACTGGTCGATCGGGGTGCCTTCCTGCGTGCCGGAGGAGAAGTAGAAGCCGCGCAGATTTTCCCGGCGCGGCGTGCCGGGCGCGTCGAAGACGGCCGATATGAAATCGGCGACACGCTCCTTCAGCAGGCCGAACTGCGCCGGGAAACCGAAGATCGCCGTTCGGGCAAAGGGGTCCACCTCTTCCTGCAGGCGATCGATGGCTTCGTCGGAGAGCCGCGCGGTGAGCGCCTTGAAGCCGTCGGTGACCTCGCTGCGCAGATCGTCGCCCCGCGGTGAGGGAGGGAAAGTGGTGCCCCAGACCATTCGCCGCCGATTCTCGTCGAATCCGGCGAAATATTCCCGGAAGCCGGCGACGAGATCGGCCTTGGTGAAGAGCACGTAGACGGGGCACTCGATCTTCAGGGCGTCGTGTATTTCCTGAAGCCGTTCCCTTATGGCGGATACATGCGCGCCGAGTTCGTTCCCGTCGAGCGTCATCAGGTCCGAAAGGCTGATGGCGACGATCGTTCCGTTGACGGGCCTTCGGGGTCGGTAACGCTTCAGGATCGCGAGGAAAGCCAGCCAGCTTTTCCTGTCTATCTCGGCGTCCGAATCCTGGGTCGTGTAGCGGCCGGCCGTGTCGATCAGGATGGCTTCGTCCGTGAACCACCAGTCGCAATTGCGGGTTCCGCCGACGCCGCCAAGGGCCTGCGCCCCTTCCCGTCCCGCCAGCGGAAAGTGCAGCCCAGAGTTCACAAGCGCTGTCGTCTTGCCGGCGCCCGGCGGGCCGATGACGACGTACCAGGGCAATTCGTAAAGGAAATTGCGGCCCGCGTCTTCGCGCTTCAGCGTTGCGATCGCCTCGCGCATGCGTGTTTCAAGGAGATCGGCGTCGCTGCCCGTCGTTTCGGATCGCGCGATCGCCTCCTCAATCCTGCGTTCGGCCCGGCGGCCCTGCCACCGGCGCAGCAGATGGTTGCAGAGGACAAGCAGGATAGCGACGGCGATGATCGCGGCCCGGACCCAGGCCGCCTCGAATGGGGCTTTGTCCCCATAGCGGATCATCGGGCCGCCGAACCAGATCGCAAGGGCGAAGCCGGCGAGAGCAGACAGAGCCACCAGCCGCAGCAGCCAGGCCAACATGATTTCCACGCGCGGCCGGGGAGAGCTCACGGGGCCTGCTCCCTGCGGATCAGGATATCCATGCGCCGGTTGCGGGCGCGGCCTTCGGCCGTCGCATTGTCGGCGATCGGATCCAGGTCGCCCTTGCCTTCGATATGGAGGCGCGACGGATCGCCGATCGTCCGGATCAGGATATCCTTGATAGCCTTCGCCCTGGCGAACGAGAGGTCGTAGTTCGACTTGAAGACGCTCGCCGCACCCGGCTTCCGGCTGTCCGTATAGCCCACGATCGCGAGCGGTCCCTGCTCCTTGTCGAGCGCGGCGACGACGCTTCTCGCGACCGTGTCGAACGTCCGCTTGATCCGCGCCGAGTCCGGATCGAAAAGTGCGGCGCTGGCGATCTCGATGGCGACGAATTCTCCCTTCGCCGCGACGGTCAGCGTTCCATTCGCTATCTCGGCGGAAAGCTCGTTGCGGAGACGGTCTATCTGTGCGTCGGGTTTTGCCGTCGGCGAGGATGGCGGTGGCGATGACGACGAGGCTGGTGACGATAGCAGTGATGGTGATGGTGGTGTCGGCGTTGTGGCGGTGGCCGGCAGGTCGTGGGCGGCGAAGGCGGCATGACGGATGATCGCCGGGTCGCGCGGATTGAGATTTCCCAGTTCATCGGCGACGATCGCGGCGCGATCGGCAGTGAGCGTCCGCGCGGCGAAGAACGCGCCCGTGACGAGCGCCGGCAGCGCCGCTGCGATCACCCAAAGCGGGATGCGGCGCTTCCGCGGCAAGGTCGAACCGAGCCCCTCCCATTGCGGGGAGATATCCGGCGCCGCCCGCGGCCGGAAATGGCGGAGCGTCTCGTAAATATCCCGGCGAACCCGTTCCAGCGCTTGCCCGCCGTCGGATCTGGCGCGGTATTGACCCTCGAAGCCGAGCGACAGGCAGGCATGCATGAGTTCCAGGAGGTCGCAATGCGGCTCGGGGTCGACGAGCATGGCGTTGAGCGCCTCGTAGAACCCGGTACCGGCAGTCTCGACGCGGAAGAACCGCATCAGCATGCCGTCCTGGAGCCAGGCGGTGCGGTCGATGCCGGGCAAGCTGCCGACGATGTCGTCGGCCGTTTCGCAAAGCATATATGTTGCGGTGCGGGCATCGTCTTCCGTTGTTCCGCTGTCGGACGCCTTGCGCTCGAATTCGCGGATGGCGTCGGAAAGGTGCTGCCGCAGCGGTTGCGGCTCGGGGTCCGAGGGAAGCAGGCGCAGGTCGCCGAGAAGCATGAGAAGAGGCGCGGCTGCGGCGAGCAGCGGATTGCCGGCTTCATAAGGGACCTGGGCGAAGGCGCCGAGCAAGGCATCTTCGCGGATCGAAGCGTTGCCGCGCGCCTCCGGAGGCCGTGCGTCCGGTTGCCTGTCCGAAAGAAAAACGGTGCCGGCTGGTGGCTCGGGTGACTGGTTCGCGAAGGAGGCGTCGAAAACCGTTCCTTCGTCTTGGGCGCCGTGGCTGATGCGGGTGGCGTCGCCGCCTTCCGGTTCCGCATCGTCAGGGTGGATACTCTGCCCTGCAGGCGCAGGACGCTTCGAACCGAAGGATTTGCTCCTTCCGGTCATGGCAAAGCTTCTGCCGCCGATGCTACGCCGAATCGTGCCATCAACCCCCGCTTCATGCCATCGCGGCGAAGAACGTCCGGTCGCAGGAATTCAACCCCAACACTATACAGGCGAAGGCAGGCGGCCGCCAATAGCGGCCGGTCGTGGCCGGACGGCTACCGTTCCCTCGACGCGTCGGCGTAGGCCTCGCTGAAATAGGCGAGGAACACGTCGAGCATGCCGTTTTCGTGGACCTCCTCGCGCGCCGCCCACGCCGCCAGCAGCGCATCCCACGCACGCGCCTTCTTCGACATGAAGGAGGAGGGCGTCAGCTTCTTCTCGATCGTGGCGGGCGATATGTCCTCGATCAGCCGCGCCAGCGCGGTCTGCATGGCGGCGTAAGTCGCCATCTCGTGGGTCTTGAGATCGCGAAACGCGTCTTCGACGCTCCGTGCCGCGTCCATATAGCCCGGCCTGCGCCGGGAGAACATGATCTCCAGCATTTCCCCGGTCGACGGCACGAATTTCAGCGGGTTGTTTTCCGCTCCACCGATCATCGTCCGGTGACTGCTCTTGACCATGCTCTTTGCGGCCGCGCGCGCCTTGAGGAGCGTTGCGAGTTCTTCCGCGACCACGCGCAGGATGACGCCGATTTCGGACGCCACTTCGCGAGGATCGCGCCCGGTCAGGGCTTCGCGCGGGATGCCCGCGGCATCGGCAATCAGGCGCAGAAGATCGTCCGATGGCCGCCCGGAAGGCTGCGGCGAGGACGAGGGAACGGCGCGCGCGGGCGTGCTCCGGGCCTGTTCCTGCCGGGGAAGCACCTCGGCGCGGCCTTTGCCGTGCTGCGCGAGAAAGGGATCATCCGCAAAGGAAAACGGAACCGCGCGCCCGGTCTCGCCGAGAACGTCTTTGCTGGCGCCGTGGTCGGCCGGCCCGGCCTCCTCCAGTGCGACGCGGACGATGTAGCGTCCGATGCGCAGCCGGTCGCCGTGCCGCAGCCGGTAGGGCGCTCCAAGCCGTTCTTTGGAGCCGTTGACGAAAGTTCCGTTGCGCGACAGGTCGCGGAGCCAATAGGCGCCGTCCCGGTACGCTATGCTGCAATGCCTGGACGAGACGATCCTCTCGGGATCGGGCAAGGTCCAGTCACTGCCTTGCCGCCCGATTTCGAAGGCGCCGCCGTCCGCCGACCTGTAGTCAAGAGGTGCGCCGCCCGGCAGCACTTCCGCGTTCTCGACCGTCAAGTTGATGAACATGCGCCGTTCCGCTCGTGCGCGAGGCAAAAGCCTCGTCGGAAAGACATTTTAGCAGTTTCACGGACCTCGCGCACAACAGCAAATCTGCTGCTGTACTGCCGGGACGGCCGGCATCACCGCGATGGACAGGCGAGCAACATGTGCTAATCTCGCCACGCAAGCTCGGCTGCGTTGCTTGAGAGGCAAAGCCCCGACATGTCCGACGACCGTGCCGCCGTCATTGAAACGCCGATCGGGTCGGAGCAATTGACCTTCGCCCGCATGGTTGGGCGGGACGAGATCAGCCGTTGTTTCGCCTATACCGTCGGCTTCGTCTCGAAGAATTCCGAGATCGACCCCCTTTCCATGCTGGGCGGCCCCGTCTCCATCGAAGGCGAGTCCGGCGGACCCAAGCGCTGGTTCTCGGGCATCATCTCGGAATTCCGCCTGACGCGGATCGAGGACCGCCTGACACATTACGAGGCCGTGGTCCGACCCTGGCTCTGGCTCCTGGCGAATACGACGGACTGCCGGATTTTCCAGCAGATGAGCGTCGTCGAGATCGTCGAGAAGATTTTCTCCAAATACGGCGCGGCGAAATTCGAGAAGCGGCTGCAGGGTTCCTATCCGCCGCGCGAATATTGCGTCCAGTACGACGAGAGCGATCTCGACTTCGTGCAGCGGCTGCTCGAGCATGAAGGCATCATGTATTTTTTCGAGCATGGCGAGGGCGAGCATACGCTGATCCTCGCCGACGCGATGAACAAGCTGAAGCCGGCGCCCGGCTATGAGACGGTCCACTATCATTTCGAGGGCCGCGCGGCGCGCCGGGACATGGAATATATAACCGAGTGGATCCCGTCGAGTTCGGTCCGGCCCGGCGCCTATGCGCATACCGATTTCGATTTCAAGAAGCCCGGCGCCGACCTGATGACGAAGTCGTCCCATGCCTTCGGCCACAAGGAAGCGTCGGGCGAAAACTACCGCCAGCCCGGCGCGCATCTCGATGTCGGGCGTGGCGACACCATCGCTGCGGTCCGCCGCGAGGAGTTGCAGGCGCCGCATCGCCGCGTTGCGGCGGCCGGCACCGTGCGCGGGCTTTTCCCCGGCTGCACGTTCAAGCTGGAAGGTTTTCCGCGGGATGACCAGAATCGGGAATATCTGGTCGTCGGCGCCGAATACACGCTCTACGATCCCGAATACAGAAGCGGCGCCGAGGCCGGGGGCGAGAATTTCGAGGTGGTGCTGGAACTCGCGCCGACGAGCGTCCCTTTCCGCCCGCCGCGCCTCACGCCGCGCCCGATCATGCGTGGGCCGCAGACGGCGACGGTGGTCGGTCCGTCGGGTGAGGAGATATTCACCGACGAGTATGCGCGCGTGAAGGTGCAGTTCCACTGGGACCGGCTCGGCAAGAAGGACCAGAACAGCTCCTGCTTCGTGCGCGTATCGCAGACCTGGGCAGGCAGCAATTGGGGCTTCATCCAGATTCCGCGCATCGGCCAGGAGGTGATCGTCGACTTCGTCGAGGGCGACCCGGATCGGCCGATCATCACGGGCCGCGTCTATAACGGCGCGCAGATGCCGCCCTACGGGCTGCCTGCCAACGCCACGCAGTCGGGCGTGAAGAGCAATTCGTCCAAGGGTGGAGGGGGTTGGAACGAGTTCCGTTTCGAGGACAAGGCCGGATCGGAGGAGGTCTATTTCCAGGCGCAGAAGGACCATAAGTTGCTGGTCAAGAACGATCGCTCGAAGCATGTGCAGCACGACCAGTCGGACCGGATAGACCACGACGCAAAGCATTCGGTAGGCCATAACCTCGACGAGGATGTCGGCAACGACAAGACGGTGAAGGTGGGCGTCGACCAGACCACCAATATCGGCTCCAACGACACCGAGACGGTGGGCACCAACCGCTCGCTGACTGTCGGCTCGAACGAAACGATCGGCATCGGCGCCAACTCGACGGAGACGATCGGCGCCAACCACAGCCAGACGGTGGCGATCGTGCAGACGATCAGCATCGGTGCGGCGCGTGTCGATACGGTAGGCACCTCGGAGACGCGCAGCGTCGGCGGGCCGCAGGCGAACACGATTGGCGCGACAAGGTCGGTGGCGGTCGGGGCGGACCAGAGCCACGCGATCGGCGCTTCGGATTCCTGGCAGATCGCCGCCGATCAGGGAGTGAAGATCGGCGGGGCGCAGTCGACGGAAATCGGCGCGGAACGGAGTGCCAAGGTCGCGGCGGACGATGCGACCGAGGTCGGCGGCTCGCGTGGCCTGAAGATCGCCAAGGGCAGCCTTGTCGAGGTCGGCGAAGACGGCGCCATGAAGATCGGGAAGGACCTTTTGATCGACGCCGGCGATTCGATCGTCATCAAATGCGGCTCGGCGGCCATCTCGATGAAGAAAGACGGTACCATCAACATCGAGGGCAAGGACATCAGCATCAACGGCTCCGGCAAGATCAACGTCAAGGCGTCGAGCGAGATCACCATGAAGGGTTCGAAGATCAACCAGAATTGAGGTTTGACGTGAAGGCGAACGCGCGGCGAATCCATGATGTCGTCATCGGCCAATTTCTTGGTTTCGGCGAGAACGGTCCGCTGGTCACGCATGGCGGCAGCCTGGAAGGGCGGGCGGTCACCGCGCGAACGCTTGCCGAACTGACGCCTGGCATGGCCGGCTGCGACGTCGCCCTTCTGTTCGAGGAAGGCGATCCGGCGCGCCCGCTCATTGTCGGAAGGGTGGTCGAGCCGCCCGGCAGGAAGCCCCAGGCCGAAATCCTGAGTGACGGGGAGCGTGTCGTCGTTACAGGCAGGGAACGGATTGAACTTCGCTGCGGCAAGGCGACCATCATCATGGAGAAGGATGGCCACATCACCATCCGCGGCACCTATCTCGTCAGCCACGCGAGCGCGGCGAACCGCATCCGCGGCGGCTCGGTGAACCTGAACTGATGCCGCGCGCGCCAGTCCTGAAGGAAATCGTGCGTCAGCACGCCGAAATGGCGGCCTTCCTGTGGACGGTCTATGACCGCGCACTGCTTTTCCCCGAGGAGAACCCGGAACTTGACGCTCTGCGGCTGTCGCGCTTGCTCGAGCGGCTGGAGGCGCATCTGGACGGGTTGCGTGTTGCAGGGCCCGATGGCTTGCGTAATGCCGAGGAGCGCTATGCGGAATACCCCGAAGCGGGGGAACTGTTCGTGCTGCGGATGCTCACGCCGGGGTCGGAACGGCTCAGGGTGGCGGATCTGGATCTGGCCAAAGTAAGGGCCTATCTGGCCGAGACGCTTCCAGGCGGCGGAGGCGGCTAGCCGCCGTACTGGCTCATGTCGAGGCGGCTGAGGAAGATGTTGCCGTCATAGCCGAATTGAAATCCCGACCATTCGCTGCCGTCGAAGATGAAGATTTCCTTCCAGCCCGCAATCACAAGCTTTTCGGGTGAGGTATGCATGACAAAGGCATGGCGAAGCTCGCGGAAGGGAACGACGCTATCACCGTCCTGGATATTCAGGCCCCAATTGGCGTCGCTCCAGTAGCGGTGACCCTTGAAACTGCGGATGCTGAAGAAATCCCGCTCCGGGGCTGCAAGCTCGATTAGTTCCCCGTCGCGCAGCGCCAAAGCGAGGCCGTCTGCACCGCCGATGTGGATAAGCCTTTCATTGGCGACTTCCAGCGTGGTGAAAGAGCGCTGGTCGGGCAGTTCAACCTGCTCCCAGGTGCGGCCGCGCAAACGCAAGAGAGTGCCGCCGTTGCCGCAGGCATGGATCAGATCGGGGGCAGGGCCGTGAATATCGCTTAAAGCCAGTTCGTTTATCGGCGGCACCAACTCCCACGCAGCACCTTCGCGCATATAGCAGACGCCTTCATCGCCTACGACATATTGCGGGCCGCCATCGATATGGTAGAGCCGCCGCAAGACGCCTTCAGGCAGATTGGTGATGCTGTCGCCCTCCGGTGTCAGGTCATGCATCCGCCCGCCGATCTGCAGCGCGAGGTGCCGGTCCACGGCCAGGCTGGCATGCGACATGAACGTCTTTTCGATCTGCTTGCGGATCGTGAACGTCAGCGTCTCGCCGAAGTCGATCTCGAGCAGGTAGGACCGGAAATACTCTTCGTCATGGTCGGACAGTTCGAAGCTGGCGGAATACCGCGTACCGCCGAGATGAAAGCCCTCGATCGCCTCGATGTGAATTTCTTCCGGCGAAAGTTCGTCGATCGGATTGTCTGTTTCCATGCGCTTATCTCCTAGTACGATGTGACTCTGAGTTTCGTGGCACGCATTTCAGTCTTGGTGGGCTGCCGTTTGCCGCCCTTTGCCTTGGGATCCTTCACCGGTTCGGCCACCGCCTGCAGATAAGCCATCAGAATGGTTTCCATGCAGTCGAGCGCCTCATCCTGCTTTGCTTTGGGCTTCAGCTTGCTTATCCTCGGATCGTGCGCACGATAGGCCTCTTTCGTCTTGTCGACGGCCGTGCCCAGCGTCGGAGTATCGTTCTTCTCCAGAAAATCCCGCATCGCGGTGGTCTTCTTATTGTGCGGTGTGCCTCTCTTCGGTCCATCCGCGCTTGATGGCGTGGAGTGATCTTCCTCATGCCAGGATTGCATACAAACGCAGGGTGCGCCGGCCGTGGTGTAGTCCTTCCATGGCTTGAAGTTCGTGCCATCCTTCCGTTTGGTCTGCATCATCTGATTTTCGAAATAATGCTCGGACTCGTCCGGACTTTCGCAGGGCGACTCGCCGTGGACGTGGATTTGCATCCCGATTTTGTTCAGTATCTTGGCGCATGCCATGACGGCAGGGTTCGCCTTGCAGATTTCCGGCCAAGGTCCGGTATTTCCTATCGGCGAGGCGTGATTGTGCGTAGCCAGATCACTGAAGCGGATCACCGGCTCGCCGTCGAACTTGACGTCGTTTGACCAGGAATTGAAATATTTCTTACCCGTGTTTTTGGAGGTGATGATGCCTTTCTTGGTCGCGCAGCCGGCCTCGGTGCCGGAGGTGCGGGATTCGTCGGATTTGTTCTTGATATTGACCGTCTTGCCGCCGATAAAAACGGTGCCAGTACCGCTTTCGGTGTCCGAAGCCATGCCGAAGCTCGGATAAGGGACTGGCACGCCAGGCGGCGTCGCAGGGTTTTCCGGCGGCGTGAAGCAAACGTCGGGCATGACGGCGATCGTCTGCGCCTGCACCGCCTTGCCCGAGATTTCCAGCCCGTTTGCGAAGACCCCCGACATCAGGCTGCCCTTCTCGCAACGGAGGCTTGAAGATCGTGCAGGACCGCAGCCCCGCAAGCGCCGTCGTCGCCCGAAGCCTCGATCAGCACCGGGCTCCCGGGGGCATAGCCTTTGACCGCCGCGGCCAGCGCCATACCGATCATAACGGGCACGACCGCCGCGCCGACATTACCGAGGTTTTCGCCGGGGCTCCAAAAATCCTGAAACGCGGTGCGCCCGCGTTCGAGGCGAAGGCTGGCGAGCGTCGACTGCTTAAAAAAATACTGCTCCCCGACAAGGTCGCCGATCCGGTATTCGATATGTGCCAGATCGACGTTGGCCGCATCTAACGCCGCCTTGTACGCCGTGGTCATCCCGTCGCCACGCAGAGGCAAGTGCATGCCATCCTCGCCTCGACCGTTGTAGATGAAGGCAGGTTCGCGGGCGAGGCCGAGCCCGGCCAGGCGCAATGCGCCGGTCGAACCTACCAACACCGCCGCCGCCGCCTCCCCAGGGATGAAGCCGTTGGCGTTGTCGGGGCCGAGCAGCCGCCTGGCGGCGAGATAATGGGTGACGCTGGCGACGGTCAGATAGCTGTCGACCCCTAGGATCAGGACGTGGCCTGCCGCTCCGTCGGCCAGCAGTTTACCTGCGCGATCCAACGCCGCGAAGCCCGACGGGCGGCCGTAGGCGATCAACTGGGTGCGGGTGCGGGCCGGCAGGCCAACGATGGCGGCCAGGTCGCGCAGGAATGTTTCGGGGTCGGTCACAGGCCGCCCGGGGCGGGTGTCTTCGGCAAGGCAAAGGATAAGGACCAGATCGGCCTCCGCTCCCGGCGCGGCGGCGAGCGCGTCCATCACTGCCCCGGCAGCAAGACGCACCATCCGTTTCTGGCCGATCCAGTTGCGGGGCAGCGGCACCGGGGCGCCGACCAGCCAACTGCTGTCAAGGCCGAGGAAGCGGGTTTCCTGAAATCCGTCCAGCCTTGCCCGCATCGCCGCGCAACTCGACGGTGCGTCGAGACCGACCGCCGTCACCATGCCAGTCGAGACGACGTGGAGATTCATACCACCTCCGTCTCATCGTCTTTGAACGGCACCGCGTAAGTGCCGATATACTCCTTGCCCGTCGCTCGCGCCCGCTCCATGCCGCGTGTCGGCGGGCCGACCCAGCATTCGGTGAAATCGAGAATGGTTCGGCGGAGGCGTTGCGAGATACGCCAGACCAGCGAGAAGCGGCGGTATTCCGGGTCGAGCAGGATCGTATCCGGCAGCGCATTGGTTTCGTAGGCTTTTTCGCGGCCTTCGAACAAGGTCATCGGCAGCGCGGTCGGCGGCAACCGGAAGGAAACGCGGCCTTCCGGCGTCAGGTTGATGAGCGTGACCTCCTCGCCGCCCTTCGGATGGTCGATCTGCTGGTCAAGCGGCGCCATCTGGAAATAGCGCTCGTCGAAATCCTCCGGCAGGAAGGGGAAGACATTGTCGATCCAGTTCTGGTCGTAGGTGCCGCCATACTCGATGCGGCCGGGCCAGCCGCGCTCCATCGGGCCGCAGCTCATCGGGCGGTAGTCGCCGAAAGGCGAACGGATTTCCTCGCCGACGGCCTGCGTGTTGGGCAGGCGCAGGCCGGGGATGAAGCGCTGGTTCCTGGTCTGCGCCCAGCCGGTGCCGACCGGATTGCCGCGATAGCTTCCCGGCTGCCTATCCTCGGGATTGAGCCGGTCGGTGCCGCCCCAGGCATTATCATAGGAGATCGGCATCTTGAGGAAGGGCTGCGGTGCGGTCGCGGCGAAGACGGGGCCGACGGCGCGCCACTCCCTGTTGCCCACCACCTCGAAACGCTTCGACCAGTTGCCCACCTTGATGCCGACAGGGACGCGTTCGGCCGGCCGGCCGCCGGGCGCATAGGCGCAGCCATTCGCGATCACGTCGCAGCGCGGCTTGCGGAAGGCGAAATCAGTCTCCCAGAGCGTCGCCGAATAGCCGGGCTCGCCGGTCTGCGTGTCGGCCATCACCAGTGGAACCTGCCCGGCCGACTTGCGCACCGGACCGCCGGGCGTATCGGGAAAGTCGAACGTCCCCTTGACCACGACCACGAGATATTCGTGGGCGGCCTTGTCCATGCCCATCGTGAACTCATGCACGAATCCGGTCTGGTTCAGGATCTGCATCAGCCTGCCTCGCGTGCCGTCGCGAAGAGTTCTTCAAGTGCGTCCTGCGGGGCTTCGGGATCGGCCGCGACCGGAGGCGCGCCGTCGATCCACAAGAGCAGGCCTTCCAGGACGCCGGCCTTGGACGGCGGCAATGGCGGGAGGGGGAGGCCGGCGAGCATGTCCGCCAGCCGGTCGGCGTCCATGCTCTCGTCGCGGGCAGTGATGAGGATCTTCTCGACACCGCTCAACCAGGGGGCGGTGCGGGCAACCATATCGGGTCCGGCTCTAGGGCACGAGGCGGCGGCGGAAAGCGGGAAGCGGCGGCCGACACGGTCCGAACTGGGCACGGTCACGCCGACCATCGGCCCATGCCGCCCGGCCTGGAGAAGGAAGCGGAGGCCAAGTTGCGATGGCCAGAGACCCGTTTCGATCAGCTTCGCCAGGTGCCGTGCAGCCAGTCGGTCCCAAAACCGGACGAAAGCGCGATCGAGGCGGCGCACGACGAAATCGCCCGCCGCCGGGATTTTACCGAAGAAGCCGGGGATCATATGTTCGGCGGGCATGTGAACCCTTTGAACATTTCCAGCGTGTAGGGGTTTTCGACGCTCGAGGCGCGCAGTTCGAGATCGACGTAGTAGTTGTTGGCGCCGAGACGCAGGTTGTAGGCGTCGGGCAGCGCCGTCTTGGCGAAATGGCCGGCGCGCAGCATCCTCAGCCACGCCCAGCTTCCTGTTTCATTGACGACCACTTCCGGCGAACCGTCGAGCGGCTGGAAGGCAAGCGACACCACGCCGGTGCCGTCCTTGCCCGGCCAGCTCATCGGCTGCGGCCGCGTCGCGTTGTTGTAGTAGTTCAGGATCTGCCCATCGAGGTTGAGGGTCGCCCGCGAGACCGCCGGAGAGAGATCTTTCGGCTCCAGCGTGAAATTCATGACGGGACCCTGGCCGCTCGGGAAAAGGCCGTCGCGGATATGCCGGGCCTTTTCGAAAGCCGCCAGCGTCGAGGGATCGCCGTTGAAATCCGCGCGCCATTTCCACGGCTCGCTGGTCGTGTCGATGTAGGTCAGCAGGTTGTTGTTGATGAAGGCGTCGATGAGGCCGCCGGGGCCGAAGAGCCGCGTGAAGTCCTGGACGTTCACATCGATAGTGCTCGCCGGGTCGAAGGGATAGCGATTGGTCAGCGCCGACTGGCAGAACGGCAGCACGTTCGCGCGCCATATGGCATTCAGTTCCGAGGTCACGGCTTTTTCCGTCAACCCGCCGGTGTCGCCGGCGATGCCGGCCAGCCAGTCGTCGATCGGATCGGGAAGGATCTGCGCCTGCCGCGCAACCGCGCCGGTCAGTTCGGCGAGGCCGCCCTGCTTCTTGATCGCCTCCTGCGGGTTCGGGCTCGCGTTCACCGTTTCCAGCACGTTCGAAAGCGCGGTGAGGGCGACTACGGCGGCGTCGAGCGCCGGCGGCTGGCCGTCGACTTCGGCGATCGCGCCCTTGAGCGGCTTGAAATGTTCGGCGACGAGCGATCCGGTTTCGTCGATCTGGCCCGCGCCGCTCGCGCGTGGCAGGAGCTTGGCGCCCGTCTTGGCGAGCTTGCCTATCTTGCCGAGCTTGGCGAGGATCGTCGAAGTCACCTTTGCCTGAGCCTTGCCGTCGGCGGGCGCTTCGTCGGAACGGGTCAGTTCAGTCTCCCGAACCACTGCGGTAACGAGCCTCTTCACGGCCGAATCCGCGCTTGAAAGGTCCTTGAGGTTCTGGCTGGCGACCCGGAGATCAGTCAGCGGCGCGAGCTTTACGTCGTGCAGGAAGCCGTCCCACTGGGCGATGTAGTCGTCATAATAGAGCTTGAGGATATCGCGGGAAAGCGCCGGCACGGACGTCTCGGAATTCTCCGAGCAGCCTCCGGCATAGACTGCGCGATCGAGCGCCGCCTGTGCGGCGACGTCCTGCAGGCGGTCGAGGATCGGGCCGTGGAAGCCGGCATAGGTAAAGGCGCCGGGAATGCCGACGCGTAGCGTCTTGCCCGACTGGCGTGTGAGAACCCTGGCGCCGTTCGGCCCGGCGAAATTGGCGGGGATCCATTCCTTGAGCGAAGCGACCGCCGGGTCGGCTAGCAACGCCTTGTAACCGCGCACCGGCAGCGGCACGGCGCAGACCGTCTTGAGCGCCTCGGCCACCAGATGGGCGTCGGGGGCGATGTATTTGTCGTCGACCACCATCGCGCGTAGCGCGTCGGTTTCGTGCCTTTCCGCATCAGGTGTCGGAAAGGGCGGGAACGGGGCGTAGCCGGGCAGCGCGTTCACCCACCAGTTCTGGGCGAAATCCGGATTCATCTGCGACAGGCCGGTCATCATCCGGTAGGTCTTGAGCGCGCCGAACATGAATTCCGGGTCGCGGATATGGCGCCACATGGTCGCTTCCAGGAGCGCCACCATGCGCGGTTGGAGGAGATTGCGCAGCGAACGGTCGTAGAGTGTCTGCTGCGCCAGGCCCATCTCGGCTCCGGCCGACGGTCCAAGCATGTCTCGCATGGCTGCGGGCGGCGAGACCCGCGAGCTTTCCACGGCACCGACGGCCGCCAGCGGAACCTCGATATCGGGTTGGGCGACGGAAGCAGGGCTTGCTGCGATCGCAGCCAGAGGTGTCTGCAGATTCTGGAACTGCAGCGCCTGCGCTTCGATCGCCTGGCGGTTGTCGTGGTAGGAGAACAGGAAAGCGCCGCCAAGGACAATGATTGCGGCTGCGCAGATCGCCGCGGCGCCCCGCCAGATCCATGCGCGCCTGCGCAGCGCCGCCGGATCGAACGTTCCAAGCCCGGCTTCCCTGAAGATCACCTCCGTCAATAAGTTCCTGAGGAAGAAACTGCGCCTCTCGATGCGCGGCAGGGCCGACTGCCGCTGCGGGGGGAGGCCGAAGGACGAGGAGAGCGCCGCGGTCAGGCGGTCGATCGGCGCACCTTCCTGCGTGGCGGAGGTAAGATAGACGCCGCGCAGCCACGGGCTGTCCTCGTAGCGGCTTTCGCCGAAGATCGTGTCGACCAGGAGCTTGATCGGTGCGGAAAGGCTCTCCAGTTGCGCCGGGAAGCGGAAGATGTCGGCGCGGGTCGGGAGCCGGTCCTCGTCTTCGAGACGCGGCACCATCCGTTGTTCGAGTTGGGCGGCAAGCCTCGATATCTCGCGGCCGACAGCCTCGGCGTCGGCTCGCTTGTCCAGCGGAAAGGTCGCGCCCCAGACCTGCTCGCGCGCCTGCGTCGTCAGATTGGCGAAAAACGGCTCGAAACCCTTGATGAGGTCGGCCTTGGTCAGCATCAGATAAACCGGAAGCCGGATTTGAAGCCGTTCGTTCAATTCGGCAAGGCGCTTTCGGATCTTGCGCCCATGCGTCCGTATCGCCTCGTCTCCCTCGGAGAAAGTGTCGATGGAGAGGGCGACGATGACGCCGTTGAGCGCCCGGCGGCCCCTATGCTTTTTCAGGAGGTCGAGAAAGCCGAGCCATTCCGCCGCGTCGGCGTCGGGCTGGCTTTCCTGCTGCACATAGCGGCCCGCCGTGTCGATGAGGACGGCGTCTTCGGTGAAGAACCAGTCGCAATTGCGGGTGCCGCCGACGCCGTGCAGATCGTCGCTGAGGTCGATCGGGAAATTCAGCCCGGATTGGCGCAGCGCCGTGGTCTTGCCGGTCGCAGGCGGGCCGACGATCACGTACCACGGCATGTCGCGCAGAAATTTGCGCTTGCCGAATTTGCGCCGCCGGAGCTCCGCCATCACCTCGCCGAACTTTTCGCCGACGGCCGCCACCGCTTCCTCGCCAGGGCTGGGGAGGGTTGCCTCGGCAGTGGGCGCGACCTCGGCGACGAACAGGCGGTTGGCGCGGATCGCCCGGCGCTGCGCCGCGATCAGCCAGATCAGCCACAGGATGACGACGCCGGCGATCATCGCCACGCGCACGGTCTGTGAGGCGAAGGGCACATAGGGTCCGACGCTTACGATCGGGCCGAAGATCCAGATGATCAGCGACAGCAACGCTATCCCGATCAGCGTCCACAGCCAGCGCGACGTCAGCATGGACCAGAGGAAGCGGAACAGGAACATCCTAGAGCCTCTTCTCGACCAGGACCTCTACGCGCCGGTTCAGCGCCCGCCCTGCGCGGGTCCCATCGTCCGCGATCGGTTCGGTCGCCGCCCGCCCTTCGGAACGGATGCGTTCGCGCGGGACGCCGTATTGAACGAGCAGGTCCGCGATGGTCTGCGCGCGAGCCTCCGACAGGCGCTGATTGTTCGAAAGCGGGTTGGAACGCTGGAGCGGCACGCTGTCGGTGTGTCCCACCACCGTGATGTTGCCGATCACATCCTTGTTGTCGATGATGACCTTGGCGATCGAGGCGATGAGCGGCTGAAAACTGTCCGTCAGTTCTGCCCGCGACGACTGGAAGACTTCGGGATCGGTGGCCTGGATGAGGAGCGTGGCAAGGGAAATGCTTTCGTGACCCTTGAGGGCCGGCCGCAGCCCTGCCGGCGCGGCCGCTTCGAATTCGGGCAGCAGCGCGAAATCGACCTTGACGGGAGGCGGGGCGGCGGCCGGCTTCTCCGGCGCTGGTCGGGCGATTTCGGACTGCGCCGCCGGCGGCATGCTGCGCACAAGGGCGGAAAGCTCCGCCGTCCGGCTACCGAGCAAGGTAGAGAGGACGAGATAGATGATGGTGGTCAGGACCGCGGCCGCGGCCGCCATCACCCAGATCGGGACGGTGAAGCGCGACGGTTCGTCGGAAGCGGCGACCCCCTTCCAGTTCGGCGACAGCGGCGCGCCCTCCGCATCGGCATCGCGCAGGAAACGGGCGGTCACGACCCGCACCGCATTGATCGAACGGTCGCCGGCCCGGCCCGGCACCCTGTACTTGCCGCGGAAGCCGAGCGCCATGCAGTAGTATTGAAGTTCGAGCAGTTCCCTGTCGCGGTTCGGGTGGCGTTCAAGTTCTTCGAGCCGCGCAAAGAATTGCGCGCCGGCGTCGACGTCGCCACGCAGCATCACCACGAGCGGCTGACGTGGCCAGGCGCTGGCTCCGCCCCATGGCGTGTTGAGAGCGAGGTCGTCGAGGAGCGCGCCGACGAGCCAGGCCGCCTGGTCGGCGCGCGCCAGCGGCGATCCGGCGGCCACGGTGGCATCGCGCGCCTGGATCAGTTCGTCGAACAGGCGCGCCCGCAGCGCCTCGGGGTTTTCGGGCGGCAGCGCGCTTTCGAGCTCGGGGGCGAATTCAAGGAGCGATGCGAAAGCGTTCACGAGCTGGTTGGGATGAGCCCGTCTGTGATCGACGGGTGGCGCCCCCGAAATGGCTCCCCTCGGGACCTGCACCGGCGAGTTGATCAGGCGAATGCGGGTGCGTTCCCGATCCTCCGACAGCCCAAAAGGATCGTCCCGGCTCATGGGCTCACCTGTTCACCGAGAAGCAATCGACCTGCGGCTCGCTGGGGAGCACGCCGGAAACGCCGATGACGAAGCCGGGCGCGTCGAGCAGCGAGGCCCAGTGCTCGCTCTTCTGGTCGAGTTCAAGGCAGAGGCGGTCGCCGTCATAGGGGATTTCGCGCGGCTGCGAATGCAGCGGCTTCAGCGGGATGCCGGGGAGGCGCGATTTCCACAGGCCTTCGAATTCATCGGCGGCGCCGACCGTCACTTGGTTGACGAAAATCTTGCGAAGCGCGTCCTCGGAAAGCTCCGAGCCGACGCGCACGACGATACGGCTCTGGACCAGGAGCTTCGGGTTGTCGATGCGCACCTTCCACACATTCGTCGAGTGGCGCATGACGGGAAGCGCGCGCGATTTCGGCTCGACATACCGCAGGCTGAGGATGAGCGAACGCAGTGTGTCGGCCAGTTCCGCGAAAGCCGGCCCCGGCGCCATGTGATCGTAGGGCGGTAGCTCGCGGAGCCGCCTGTTGCTCGAGCCGAAGGTCGCCATGGAGCCGGCAAGGCCCGAGAGCTCGAGGAACAGTTCGGCCGGGTGATAGACCTCCTGCGCTAGTACGTGCGCTAGGCGCGGTCTCGCCGTGTTGGCGAGATGCAACATCATGAGGTCCTCGACGCTGCGGCCCGGCCCGCCCAGCACCATCTTGCCGTGGGCGTCCGCGATCTGGTCGAGACCCGTGATGATCTCCTGCATCAACTGCGCGTACCAGGGCGCTGCAGCCGTCGCCAAAGCCGGCGGCAGGAAGGTCTCCTCGGTGGCAATGCCGCCGTCGGCGCGCAGGCCGTGGATTTCCGTGACGGGAAGAGCCGTGTAGCCGCCCACCGATTTGCCGGGTGGCAGCAAGACTGCCTGCGGCCGGGCGATCTCGATCTCCTCGGGGTCGGCACCGCCGGCGACGGCGTCGCGGACGGTGACGATGCGTCCACGGTAGCGCGCGCCGGTCGGCTCGGCATGCGCTGGATCGAAACCGATGCCGCCCGGCGGTTCGAGCGGCAGCGCGATGAGGACCGGGCCGCCCGTGGTGTCGGCCGTGACAGCCAATGGACGCGGCGCGTCCATCGTGTCCGGAATGGAGAACGGCGTTCCATCCGGAAAGATGCCGCGCGCCGACGATACGGCGATCTGCCCGGCCTCAAGCTGGGCGGGATCGAGCGTCAGCGCCCGGAAGCCGAACGTGTGCAGGTTGCCGGCCTGCAGGGCGCCGCGCACCGTTGCTTCGAGGAAGCGATCCTGCTGCTGGAAATGCTGGGTCCTCAGGAAAAGGCCTTCGGACCACAGCACCCGGTTGGCATCGCTCATTGCGCCGATCTCCACCCCTGTCGGTTTTTTGCGCTAGGCCGAGATGCCGCCGGCACCCAGCCTGACGTTAAGCGTGATCTTCGATCCCGGCGGCACCGATCGTGTGACCCGCCAGGAGCGCCCGTTGGGCTGCCGCAAGAGGGCGACGAGACCGATCGCGGCAGCGTCTGCCTCGACCGTTATCGCCTTGGATGCCGTCCGCCCCGGGCCGACGGCGACCTGTTCCTGCCCGATGAGGTCGGCGCCGAGCGTGCCGGCTGCGTTGCCCTCGAGCGCGAAGTAGTCGGCCGAATTGAACTTTCCGGTTGAGCGAAGACGATAGATCATGACCGTCACCGGCCGGTCGCTGCCGTCGGGGGCGGGGTTCATGCCCTTTTCGCCGGCGAAGTTGAGGACGACGGACGAGGGCTTGGGCGGCCCGCTCTGGCAGGCGCTCAACAGTCCGACTGCGCCCAGGGCAAGGACAAATTCGCGACGATCCAGCATGTTCTACTCCTCCTCATAGGCATTGCGGAAATCGGCCCCGATCTCGCCCAGGAAGCGCTGTTCGGCGCTGGCGGCGATTTCGCCATGGCGTTTCTTGTAAAGTTCCCAAAGCTTGGCGCCGCGGCCTCCGGCCAGCACCTTGTCGAGCGCCGATGTCGATTTCAGCTCTTCCTCGAAGGCAACGGGATCGAAGCGGTCGATCATGCGCCGCAATGCCCCCTGGACCCCGCGCCAGGCCCGCACGTGGTGCTCCGCCAGATCGCGGACCGCATCGGCGATGGCCTCGTCTCCCTGCAGGAAGCCGGCACTGCGCCCGGCGGTGATGGTGGCCAGCGCATCGTCCACCGTCGGCAGGAATTTCAGCGGGTTCACCGCCGACGCGCCGACGACCGTCTGGGCGACGCGGGCATTGCCCTTCTCTTCCGCGCGTTTGCGCAGCAACTGCATCAGCCCTTCCATCATCAGCCGGTACTGCCGCCCGAACCTTTCCATCTCGGCTAAGGGGTCGCGGTCCGAAAGATCGGCCGGGTCGAGCCCCAGGCCGCGCAGGAACGCCTCGCGCAGCGCGGACTCCGAATAGAGCGCGGCCGCGCGCGGCATCTTGGCCGGGGCGGCGCCCGCCGCCGGTGGAGGCACGGCTGCCTTTCGAGCCGGAGGCAGGTTCCAGGCATTTTCCGGCCGCTCCTGGGCGTCTTTCGCGGCCGACGGGTCTTCCCGGCCCGCCTTCGGCGCTTCCGGACGACCGAAGTCGAAATCGGCGCCACCGCCGGCCCATTCCGTGGTGGTGTGCTCGGTCGCCTGTGCAGGTTGTTCGCCGGGATGCGGATCGAAGGAAAAGGCAGCGTCCCCCTGTCCGTGTCCATATGCCGGCGGCGGACTTCCGGGGTCGGGCGTGGAAACGGGATCGAGGCTGAACGGATCGTCGAAGGCGGGCGAACGCAAGGGCTCTTCGGAGTTGCGGAACGCTCCGGCGACCGGCCGCTCGAACGGGTCGGGGAGTTCGGCCGGCCGCGGCCGCGCGGGCTCTTCCTCGGCGCGGATCGAGAAGAAATCGTCGCGGTCGAGGCTGACCGACGAGCGAGCGCCTGGTGACGGAGTGCCGGCATCGGCGGTGCGGTTCCCGCCTATGTCCGCGCCCTGAAGATCGACGCCGACGATGTAGTCGCCGAGCCTGAGGCGCATGCCGCTCATCAGCCGCGCCGAGTTGCCGCGCCCGAGCGGGCTGCCGGCATCGTCGATGAAGAGTCCGCTGCTCGACGTGTCGGTGACGATATATCCGCCCCGCTCGGCGCTGATCCGGCAATGCGTGCGCGACACGAATTGATCGGGGTCATCGATCTGCCAGTCCGCTTCGGTGCTGCGCCCGATGACGAGTTCGCCTTCGTCGAGACGTGCCTGACGCACCGTCTGTGCACGGGGGCCGTGTTCTATCGTCAGAACAAGGCTCATGCCGCGGCCCCCGAAGCTTCGGGACGCCAGCCGACGATCGTGCGCAGGCGCAGATCATCCGCGTCCGCAGCGTCGTCGGCCGGCGCCAGCCAGGCGGTCCGCCCAAGCTGCGATTTCCCCAGGCGTGCCTGCGGCACCTCCGGCCGGGCAAGCACGAGACGAAGATCGACGTCGAGGCCTTCGCCGATCAGATCGCGGACGGCCCGCGCGAAAAGGCGAAGCCGGCCGCTGCCAGGAAGGAACGACATATAGGTCTTGAGGTCGAGCGGGCCGACAAGGATTTCGATGCGGCTCTGGCGACTGAAGGTGCGTGGTCCGATCGTGGCGGCGCTGCCGAGGCTCGCATGGGCGGCGCTGAGGCGTGTCTGCAGGGAAACCGGCACCGTAAGCCATGCCGCGACAAACTCCCTGAGGCGCACCGGCACGCCGAACGCCTCGGCAAGAAACTGCGTAAGCCGTTCGGGTCCGTCGCGCTGTATGGCAAGCGAGGCGGACTGGGCGACTTTCACGCGGTCGAGCCCGGTGTTGTCCCCGGTGCCTTCCTTTTCACGAGTACCGGGCAGCCCGATGCCCGCCATCGACCTCAGCATCGCCAGCAAGCGGTCACCATCGGCGCGCTCCACCTGGACGGCGGGCATGGCGTCCGCCCAGGCCCGGTAGAAGAGCGCGGTCAGCCGATGCTGGAGGACGTTGACGAAGTCGACAAACGTGGTGTCGCTCGTCTCCTTCGCTTCCTGGCCGGCGAACCATCTCTGCGAGAGCCGGTCCATCACCCAGCGCGTCACATGGAGCGGCATCGGCCCTTCCGGCCCGAGCAGCCCGAAATTCGCGACCGTGACCCGAGCGGGAGTTTTCTCCCCCTCGGCCGTGAAATGCATCACGTCGCGCGGAGAAAAACCGAGGCGGACATGCTGGTCGAGCCGTGCGGGCTCGCGTGCCAGACGTCCCGAATGGCCGAACAGCCGACCTTCGCGCTCCAGACGACGCAACAGCTCGAAGAAATCGAAGGCTTCCGAAAGCGGCGTCGCGGCTTCTAGATGAGGTAGCGATTGCCCGGCGTCATCGGCCATGACACATCCTCCTGCTTCTGCATCAGCCGGGTGCGCGTGCGCACGAATCCATTGATGCCGGCGTGACGCGCGAACAGCCGCGACAAAAGGGCCGACAAAAGCAGCGTGCTCTGGCCGGCCAGCACCGACTGATCGACATGCAAGACAATTTCGATGCCGCGCCCGAAGCACATTGGTCCGGCGATCGGTAGCCGCTCCACGACCGGGCGTGAATCCACGCGGCTGATCGAGCGCACGTGGCGTGCGAGGCCCGGATCGCCGCGGTCGGCGTAGAGGTCGAGAACGGCATAAAGCGGATCGGCGCCGCGGCCCTCGGCGGCGAGGCTCAGGAAATTGAGCGAAAGCTGCGAGACGAGCCGCCAGGCGAGTTCATCCGTCCGCGATTCGCCTTCCGCGCCGGCAGGCAGCGCGGCCGATATGGAGGATCGCGGCGGCCTCAGCGCCCCGAGGAGTTTCACCGTATCGACCGGGTCGCCGCTCTCAAGAGTCAGTGTCGGCGTATCGTCGAGGATCGGCAGGTCGCGGTTCGTGCACAATGCGACGACGTCGAGGCGCTTGAGAGGGCGGCTGGGCGTCGATCCGGCCGGTCTCGATACGGCGAGAAAGAGATCGTCGCCCGTATAGGACGTCCGGGTGACGCCTTCGCGCCGCTCGTCCTCGGCGGCACGCCGGGGCCGTCGCTCGGTCGAATAGACCCAGCCGCTGCCGCGATTCTGGTCAAGGCCGAACAGCGCGGGAACCTCGCTGTCCGAACCTTCGCTATCCGCGTCCTCCACGCGCAGGACGCGATAGATCTCGAAATCCCTCGGCCGCGTGCGGTCGGCATGCAGGATCTGTCGCGTGCGCCGGTTGTCCAACTCGATAATATTGCATTCGCGCTCGAAGAGGTTGATCACCGGCGTGGCGAAAAGAGCGAAATGCTCCGCCGCGACATCTGCGAGTTCCGGGATCGGGCGGCTCAGGAGAAAGACGATCTCCAATTCGCCGTTCGAGGCTTTCACCACGGGCCCGAGACCATTGACACGAACATAGTGGAATCGCTCGGGCATAACGAAATATTCGCGCAGGAGCCTGTAGCCCTCGAAGGTCTCGCGCGTGCGCGGCAGTAGCGCCTCGCCGTCGCCGATGCCCGCCATCTCCGGCGGCGGCAGCACCGCCAGGTGTTCCGTCTTCCCCGCCGAGCGGGCGCAAAGCGCGCCGCAGGCGCCGAAGATCGCATCGAAAAGCGCAGGCGCCTTGGCCCGGCCGGCGAAATGGAAATCGAGCCGGTCGACGGCGAGTTCAGAAAGCAATCCCTTGCCGCTGCGGCGCAGCGTGATGCGGAGCGCGGCCTCACCCGAAACGCCATCGGGTGCAGCGATCCCCGCCGTGGCAAGCGCGCTTCTGTCCTGAAAATAGGCGGCCGATGCGATCTCGATCGGCCATAGCGGGACGTCCTGCACAGTCGTGTAGGTAGAGCGTGTGGAAAGGCCCGGCTGCAGCCCGGAGACGAGGCGGGTGCCGCGCGGCACGACATGCCCGCCGATCATCGTCTGCACCTGCTGCCCCGGCTTTAGAACAGCCATGGCCGTGGCCGGGGTAGGCGCTATCAGGTCGGGATAAAGAACGTCGATGACGGCGCGGGCGAAACGCGAGCGCTCGGCATCCACCTTCAACCGGGTGCGGGCCGCGAGAAACGCCACCCCGTCCAGGAGCCGCTCGACATAGGGGTCGGGGCAGGGGACGGTATCGAGCGAAAGATTGCGCGCGACGGCGGGATGCATGTCGGCGAATTCGGCCGCGAGATCACGGATATGCGTCAGTTCCTCTTCGTAATATTCGAGAAAGACGCGGTCCATCTCAGCCGTCCGTGATGTCCGTGCGGGCCATCCCGTTATCGAGATTGACGGTGGTCCTGAGGCGCAGCCGCTCCGGTGACGGCGTCGTGATCAGCACAGCGTCGATGTCGATCTTCAGGCCGACATTCTTGTCGCCCAGTGCTACGGTCACCGTGGTGGCGCTATCCTTCAAGCGCGGCTCGTAGGTGGCAAGGATGGCCCGGATTTCCTTGGCGAGACTGTCGCGGTCGAAGTCCCGGGAAGAGCGCCCGGAGAAAGACGGGACGCCGTAATTCACCACGCTGCGGCGCGCCAGCGGAAAGTCGGCCAGAGCGGGCGGATCGTCTTCCGTCTGTTCCGCTTCGAGGTCGGAGAGCAGCGGGGTGGATTCGAAGCGCTCCGAATTGAAAAGCGCCTCGATATCGCGCCGGACCGCTTCGCGCAGCACGGATGCCGAGACGACGACCCCGCGCCTTTCCAGTTCCCCTCGATTTTCGTTCTGCATCACAAGGCGGTGCAGGCGCTTGACGCATTCGGGCGAAAGGTCCGCATCCGTGTCGATTGCCCGCCTTCCGCCGGCCAGAAGCGTCTCCAGTTTCTCAGCCCCCAGTTCCTCCACCAGCGCCTGTCGCAACGCGTCGATTTCCGACATCAGCCCGGGCAGGTCGTTGACCAGACGATCCCAGAGCGAGGGCTGGAACGCTTCCCGCCTCGCTTTGCCGGCGCCCTGCGCAATACCGTTGTCTTTGCGTCGCAAGCGCCCGTCACTTGCCGACATGGACATCCATTTCGATCTCGTGCTCGCCATCGTAATTGAAGCCGATGGACTTGTAGGCGAAGCTCACCTTGTCTTCGATCAGGTCGGGGTCGGTGGTGCTGGCGGCCATCTCGTAATCGGTGACCGATGCATCCTTCAGCGTAATGACGAGGTAGTCCTTCGTCTCGCCCTCGATCGTCCGCCTTGCCGAGAACTTGACCTCGTCCATGAGCGTGTTTTCGAAGAGCGCTTTTTCCAGATAGGGGGAAGACATGTCGTAGTGCTTGGTGAACGCGATCGTTCCAAGCGCCACCCGTCCGCGCCGCGACAATGAGTTCGGGTCGTGTGGCGCCTTCATTTCGAAGTTCAGGCCGAAAACCTCGATCTCGTCCTCGTGGCCATCGCGTTTGCTGGGGCCTTTGATGTCGGGAACCTTGAGAAATCCGTCTATTTTCATTCGCGTCTCTTCAGGCATCGTCGCTCTCCCTCGCTTGTCGGCCTGATCAGTTCTTTACGGATGGCAGTTCGGAAACGAGCCGGAGGGAAGCGTTGATCCCCTCCAGTTGATAATGCGGTCTGAGATAGAAGCGGGCGTTGTAGTAGCCGGGCCGGCCTTCGACGCTATCGACCTGGACTTCCGCCGCGGCCAGCGGCCGCTTCGCCCGCGCCTTGTCGTCGGCGAATGCGGGATTCGCCAGCACATATCGGTTGATCCACTCGGTCAGCCAGACCTCCATGTCGGAGCGTTCCTTAAACGAGCCGATCTTGTCCCTGGCGATCGCCTTCAGATAATGGGCGAAGCGCGAGACGGGGAAGAGGTAGGGCAGGTTGGCGCTCAGCCGTTCGTTGGACTGCGCGTCCGGGTCGACCAGGCGCCCGGCTCGCGTTTCGTCGTCTTGCAGCGAATGGGCCCCGATGAAGGCGGCGAGGTCGGTGTTCTTGCGGTGCAGGATGGGCATGAGGCCGAGCTTGGCGAGCTCCGCCTCGCGCCGGTCGTCGATGGCCACCTCCGTCGGGCACTTCATCGCGACCGATCCGTCGTCGGTCGGGAAGGAATGTACAGGCAGGTTGAGCACGGTGCCGCCGTTTTCCACGCCGCGGATCTGCGTTCCCCAACCGAACAGCTTATGGCTGCGATTGATGTTGACGCCCATCGGGAAGGCGGCGTTCATCCAGACATATTTGTGATGGTCCTGCTTGGTCTCCTCCTCGAAGGCGAAGCCCTTCACCGGGACCGTGTCGGCTCCGTAGGGAAGGCGCGCCAATACGCGCGGCATGGTCAGCCCGATATAGCGGGCGTCCTCGCTTTCGCGCAGCGACTGCCATGACGCATAGGCGGGGTTCGAGACGATCTGCTGCAGATCCTGCGGATTGGGCAGTTCCTGCCAGCTATCCATGCGGAAGAGGCGCGGCGACGCCGCCGCTATGAAGGGCGTATGAGCCGAAGCGCAGACGCCGGAAAGGTTGCGCAAGAGACCGACATCGCGCGGGTGGTTGGAAAATTCGTAGGCCCCGATGAGGCAGCCGAAAGGTTCGCCGCCGAACATCGAATACTCGTCCGTATAGACCTTCTTGAAGACGGGGCTTTGATCCCACATCTGGCCTTCATAGTCTTCGAGCGTATCGGCCAGTTCGTCCTTGGTGATGTTCATCACCCGGATCTTGAGTTTCTGGTCGGTCTCTGTGTTGTTCACGAGGTACCAGAGGCCACGCCACGTGCCCTCCATCTCGCGGACCTCGGGGCAATGAAGGACCTCGTTCACCTGCTCGGTGAGGACCTTGTCGATGCCCGCGATCAGCGACTTGATCGACTTGATCGCATTCGACGAGATCGCGGTCGTGTCGGAGCGGGACTGCGCCGCGAGCGCCAGATTGCGCACGAGCTGCTGTAGCTTTTCGCTGTCGTCCTTCTTGACCTTGAAGTCCTTCTCGAGAAGTTCGCCGAACTCGTCGAGGTTGATGGTTTCGGCCTCGGCGACGGCTGCGGTTTTCTGTTGCTCTGCCATCGTCTACTCCTCGACCTTGTCGTCGTCCGACATCGCCTGGGACGCGATCTTCCCAAGCAGCGGCTCATTGTTGAGCAATTGAGCGATGCGTTTTTCGGCATCCACGCGGCCGTCCATGAAGCCGAGCAGTTCCACGAGTTGCCGCCGCATCTTAAGGATTTCCGCCAGTTGCGGCACCTGCTCCGCGATCTTGTCGGGGGCGAAATCGCCCATCCTCGTGAAGGTCAGGTCGACCATCAGTTCCTCGTCGCGCTCCTTGCCTTCCGCCTGCGGAAGCGTGTTCTTGACGCGCGCCTTCACGCGCGGCGCCAGCGCCTCCATGAATTTGGGGAAACGGTTGGCATCGGTTTCGACGAAGGCACGGTCCTGGACCGTTTTTGCCGCTTCTTTCGTTTGCGAGGCGCCGGCGAGGTCCGCCATCACGCCCATGACGAAGGGGAGTTCGATCGTCGTCGGGCTGCCGTAGGTTTCCACGTCATAGGCGATCTGCACGCGCGGGGCGCGATTGCGCTCTATGACCTTTGCTTTGCTTTCTGCGGGCATTGCTTGTCACCTCTCGCTCATTGGGCAGTTTTCTTGCTGTCGGTAAGACCGGCGAGAAGCCGGAATTCCTTGAGACCGGACGGCGCGAGGTCTTCCATGAGCTCGACGAAGTCCATGTGCACCATCTTGCGGACGCGGCGAGCCAGATGCGGGATGGGGCTCGAGGGTTCGGTGCGGTCATAGAAATCCACCACGAGGTCGAGGCATTTGACGACCTCTTCGCGCGATCCGATCCTGTCCGGTAGCATCGTCGTGCTTCCTCCGTTGCCTTGCTCTTGCGCGAAGGCCGGTGCGCGGCGATCGAGAGCTTCCGAAGCCTCCGTCGGCTTTTCATCGGCTTTGGCGACGCCGTTCGGCTTTGCCGATTTGGGACCGGTCCGCTCCAGCGTCGTTACGATCCTTTCCAGGAACTTCCTGAACTCCGGCAGGACAGGTCCCGACGATTCCAGCCGACGGTTGAGCGCCATGTCGACCGCATCGAGAGCCGACAGCGCGGCTCGCCCGTCTTCCCTGAATGCCGCCAGTTCGTCCGGATTATTGTCGGCGAGCGCGGCGCATGCCCCGCGCACGCGTCCGATCAATCTGGCATGGGTGGCCGCCAGTTCGGCTTTCTCCGAAGCATTGAGCCCCGAGGCTGCCTCTTGCAGGACGGTCCGCTCGTCCAGTGCGCATTGTTCGAGATCGCGTCCCGTCACTGGACCGATTGCCGCGACCGAGAAGAAGGTCCGGCCCTGCAGGTCGCCGAGCAATCCGCCGTTCCTGTTCTGCAGGTCCCTGAGCGCGTTGACCCTGCGCAATGCGGAATCGGCCGGCGATCCGCCCGGGCGCAGTCCGGGATGGATGCTGTCCCAGTGGGTTTCGAGGTTTTGGCCGATCAGGGTCAGCCCTTCGGCAACGCCGGCCAGTCCGTTTTCGCCGGCAAGCGCCCGCGCCAGTATGGTAAGCAACCGGAGATCGCGGCCGCGTGGGCGCAATTCTTCCGCCGTTTCGAGAACGGTCGCCCAGTCTACCGGAATGCTCGTTTGGGAGGACGGCTTGTTATGGTCGTCATAATCGATCTTGATTTGCGGCTCCGCCAGCCGCTCCAGCTCATGAAAGCGCGGATGATTGCGCAAATCCTCCCCTGACGGATTCTCACCGTCCAATGGGCTGAGCCAGAGAGCGAGATCAACCACACAACCTCCCGCCAGCGACTGCCTGGAGAGCGCGCGAATTAATTCACCACACATGTTTTTCTACCACATTTCGGCTCTTCCTCAAACAGAAGAGAAGAATATTGATTCTATTACGATTTTTGGACTGAAAAGGGTGATTCCGTTTAGAGATGAAAGCCTAAAATTAAATCCATTTATATCGCGCAAAAGTGGTATTACTTAAATAAAACAATGGTAAGTAGTACTACTATAGTGGAGGCACCTGCTGAGGACTCCGGCTAGTAAAAACTGGCCAAGCAGAGGGTCTTTTACAACTCGATGGACTGCCGGCTTTTGTAAGTCTTCATTCTGTGGCAATTTGGATGCGCAGTGGTCCCGCTTCTGGAGCAGGTCCCATGGAAACGAGCAGCGTTCGACAGCGCAGGCCATCACAGGGTTTCAAGCGCAAGGAGCTGGTTGGAAAGCTCGATGCAACCTGTGTACGTGCGTTCAAGGCTGCGGCCGACGCAGCCAAGCTGAGGGGAAACCCCTATGTCGAGCTTGTCCACTTCATCGAACAACTGGTCCTGTCGGATCGATCGGACGTTCAGCTCATCCTGGCCGATGCGGGGGCGGACGCCAGCCGTCTCGCTGGCGACATGGCGCGCGCCATCGACAAGCTGCCCTACGGAGCAACCTCGATAGAGGAATTCTCCGATCATATCTTCCACGCCATACAGGAGGCGTGGAGCCTTGCCTCGCTTGAGTTCGGCACCGAGGAGGTGCGGAGCGGCCATCTGATCCTGGCCTGCCTCAGGACGCCGGCGCTCGAAGGCATCGTCTCGAAGATAAGCCCGGAATTCGACAGGATCGACGCGGATGCCGCGCTCGGCCGTTTCAGCGAGATCGTTTCGGGCTCTCTCGAAAACGCTTCCGCCGCCGCTGCGGAGCAAAAGACGGAAGCGCCGCGCCGTTCGCCTGGCGGCGATTCCGCGCTGGCGAAATATGCGACCGACCTGACGGAGCGCGCGCGTGACGGCAAGATCGACCCGGTCGTCGGGCGTGATCCGGAGATCCGGCAGATCGTCGATATCCTCATGCGGCGGCGGCAGAACAACCCGATCCTGACCGGCGAGGCGGGCGTGGGGAAAACGGCGGTCGTCGAAGGTTTCGCGCTCAGGATCGCGCAGGGCGACGTGCCCCCGTCGTTGCAAGGCATCAGCGTGCGCATGCTCGATGTCGGTCTCATGCAGGCGGGCGCCAGCGTGAAGGGCGAATTCGAGAAGCGGCTGAAAGCGGTCATCGACGAGGTGCAGTCTTCCGAAATCCCGATCATCCTGTTCATCGACGAGGCTCATACGCTGATCGGCGCCGGCGGAGCGGCGGGAACGGGCGATGCCGCCAATCTCCTGAAGCCGGCATTGGCACGGGGCGAGTTGCGCACCATCGCGGCGACGACGTGGGCCGAATACAAGCAGCATATCGAAAAGGACCCGGCACTGACGCGACGTTTCCAGGTGGTGCGGGTCGAGGAGCCGTCGGAAGCGACGGCGGTGCTGATGCTGCGCGGCGTGGCGGGCGTGCTGGAGGAGCACCACCAGGTGCAGATACTGGACGAGGCGATCGAGGCGGCCGTCTCGCTGTCGCATCGCTATATCCCGGCGCGTCAATTGCCCGACAAGGCGGTCAGCCTACTCGACACCGCCTCGGCGCGGGTCGCGATTTCACAGCATGCGACGCCGGCTGAGGTCGAAGACATATTGCGGCGCAAGCAGGCGCTCGAGGTCGAAAGCGGCATCATAAGCCGCGAGGCAGCGATCGGTATCGATGTGGCCGGGCGCAAGGCGCGGGTCGAGGCCGGGCTGGCGGACGCCGGGACCGAGCTTGCGGCCGCCGAGGACCGCTGGGAGCGCGAGAAGAAGCTGGTCAGGGAAATCCTGGAACTCAGGGCGCGGCTAAGGAGCGGGGGCGTGCCGCTCGATAGGGAAGAAACCGCCGTCGAAGGCGCCGCCGTAGAGTCTGCAGTGGCATCGGGCAGCGGTTCCGAAAGCCCGGCATTGCCGACCGGCGCGCCGGCAGCGGCTGATGATGTCTCCGGCGGCGAAGCGGCCGAACCATACGATCCTGCTGCCGATCTTGCACGGCTCAGGGAGCTTATGGCTGAACTCGACGCAGCGCAGGGCGAGACGCCGCTGATACTTCCCTCCGTCGACCGCAATGCCGTCGCTGCCGTCGTTCAAGACTGGACCGGCATCCCGACCGGGCGCATGCTTTCAAGCCAGACCGAAAAGGCGCTCAGGCTGGCCACGACGCTGGCCGAACGCGTGGTCGGCCAGGACCATGCCATGGAGATGATCGCCAGGCGCGTGCAGACAAGCCGCGCAGGGCTCGGCGCGCCGGAAAAGCCGGTGGGCGTATTCCTGCTTTGCGGCCCGTCCGGTGTCGGCAAGACCGAGACGGCGCTGGCGCTCGCCGAGACGCTCTATGGCGGCGAGCAGAATCTCATCTCGATCAACATGTCGGAGTTTCAGGAAGCACACACCGTCTCGACGCTGAAGGGTGCGCCGCCCGGCTATGTCGGCTACGGCAAGGGCGGTATCCTGACCGAGGCGGTGCGGCGCAAGCCCTATTCGGTCATCCTGCTCGACGAGGTCGAGAAAGCGCATCCGGACGTCCACGAGATTTTCTTCCAGGTCTTCGACAAGGGCATGATGGATGACAGCGAGGGACGGCGTATCGACTTCAAGAACACGCTGATCCTGCTGACCTCCAATGTCGGCTCCGATGTCATCATGGAGATGACCAGGGGGGGAAAGGTACGCACTGGAATAGAGGACCTGGATGCCGCGCTTCGTACGCCGCTGCTGAAAGTCTTCCCCGCGGCTTTTCTAGGCCGTGTCGTGACCATCCCCTATTATCCGCTCTCCGATGCAATGATCGAGGTGATCGCGAGCCACCAGTTCAGGAAGATCGCTCACAGGCTGCGCGAGACCAACGACGCCGAACTGGTGATCGGGGAGGGCGTGCTCGAGATGATCAAGGCGCGCTGTACCGAGATCGAATCCGGTGGCCGGATGATCGACGCTATCCTCACCAACACGCTTCTGCCGGAACTGAGCCGCAATATACTGAAACGGATGATCGGCGGGGAACCGATCGCCCGGGTGACCGTCAACGCCTCGCCGGAAGGCTTCATCTATGCGGTGGAGTAATCTGTCGAGACTGCAAGCACCCGCTCAGGGCTGATCTTTCCGCCTTTCGATTTCGTAGGTGAGCCAGCGGAAGAACATACCGATCATCGACGTTGCCGCGCCCGCGATGAGGCATGCCGTCAGCAGGGTGCTCTTCTGCCCACTCGACCAGCTTACCGTTGCAAGCAGAAAAACGCTGACCGATGAGGTCAGGTAACCGAACCCCTTCAGCCGGTGCAGCGTGTTCTTGGTCACGATGACGTCGGATCGCTCCATTTTCCCCGGACGGAACTTGCCTCACCTGGCGCGCCGGAGAAGCCCCGCAATGAGCGAGAGAACCAGAAAGATAAGGAAGATGAAGAAGATGATCTTCGCGATCCCGGCCGCCGTGCCTGCGATGCCGCCGAAACCCAACGCGCCGGCGATGATCGCAACGACCAGAAATACCAAAGCCCAGTAAAGCATGATCCCTCCTTTGAAAAGTGCTGCGGATAGAACGCTGTCCACGTGCGTTGGTTCCTCCGCGGCGGAAGACAGACGGTCCCTCGTGACCTGCCGTTCAGGGCTTGACCGCGCCGGTGGCGTCCAGCCTCTTCTCGATAGTGGGCGAGCTTCCGGCAGGCGGGATCGGCACGTCGGGTAGAGGCGGTGACGCGGAGGCCGCGCCATCCGCTCCCCCGAAATCATCCGCCCGGCCAGGCGGAGAGGAGGGAGATATGCCTTCGATGGTCAAGCGCTCGGCCGCTGTGCGGGCGATCCCCGGTTTGGCGGCGATTTTCGATCCGAGGAGATCGGAGTTTTCGTCCACTGGCGGCGCGGAGAGGGAGATCGGCGCCGTGCGGTCGTGAGAAGGGAGCAGGTCGGCCGGACCCGTGCCCGGAAGGGCGTTCGGCTGAAGTCCTGCTCCGGGCGCCGCCGCACTGCCGAGGATCTTGTTCAAGGGCTTCTCGACATAGAAAGCGACCTTGCGCTTGCCGGCTTTCGAGAGCGTTATGCCGTCGTCGGAGCGCAGGCGGACCGGCTGCCCGTTGACGTCGGGGCCGGTGAATCGGAATGCCCCATTCTCGTCCACGAAGCCGTCCCAGATGTCCACATACTCACCTCCCGCGGCTTCGGCGACACGCTGATAAATGTCGTCGAAGGCAAGCATGTCGGACGACATCGAGGCATATTTGAAGGCGGGCTGACCTACCCAGACGAGGGGAACCTTGCGATCCCTGACCGTCTTGGTCAGCGCTTCAACGCGCTTGACGTATTCGGCCGTCCAAGCATCCGAGCGCGGTAGTTCTTTTGCCGTTCCGGTCGTCATGGCCTGACGGTCGTTGGCGCCCAGCATGACCACGACCACCGACGGTTTGGCCGATTCCATGATCTGACCGATTTCCTTCGGCCAATCGTAGAAATCGTCGCGGACCAGACCGGACGAACCCTTGGTTCCGTCGACGACCTTCACGCGCGCGGATTGCGCATAGTCGTCGGTGAGCGCATCCGCCAGGCCGGCCGCCATGAAATCGCCGACAACCAGCACGACCCGGGCATCGTCCAGTTTCTCGACCGGCTCTTCTTCGGTACTGTCGGTCTGGATCGGCTCTTCGGAGCGGCGGCTGCGCTTTACCGCCCGCGTCGGGCGTCGCTGTCGCTGAAGCTGCTCCTGCTGGGCTTGCCAGCCGCTCTCGTACATCTGGCGTGCTTGCTCGGGGCTGCGTGGAGGCTCGGCGCTCGCTTGTGACGCAAAGGCCAGCAGCGAAAAGGCAAGGACAAGGGCGGCCGCAACGCGGCAGGCCTTCAGGGCACGGATCGGGAAGCGCCGCATGGCAGCCAATATCTGTCTGTCCTCGCATGGACGGCCAATTCGCCGCAGCATACCATACGCATGCCGGCGAAAGAGGGGTCTGTCGCTCTACCGGCTTCGCAAGCTCGTCAGCACTTCCTTGCTCGGATGGCCGTCCTGCGCCAAGCCGGCCCGTGCCTGATAGGCTTTGATTGCGTCGCGCGAGCCGGAGCCGATGCGGCCGTCGATCTTGCCGTCGTAATAGCCATAGGACTGCAGCCTTTGCTGCAATTCTTCCCGCTCCTCGAATGTCAGCTTGACGAAGGGCCGGTTCCAGTCATGCACGAGGCCGCCATAGCCGGCGATCTCGTCGGCGAGAAGGCCGACAGCGAGCGCGTACTTGTCGGCATTGTTGTAGCGCTTGATGACGTAGAAGTTCTTGAGCATCAGAAAGGCCGGGCCGGCACGACCGTCGGGCACCTTGAGCACCGCGGTGTCGGAGCCACGTGGAAAATCCTTGCCGTTCGCGCGCTTCAAGCCAAGAGAGGCCCATTTGTCGAGGCTGAGCGAGCCGGAGGGGAATTTGCGGCCTTCCGGCAGAACCACCTCGTAGCCCCAGGTCTTGCCGATCTGCCAACCGTTGCGGTGGAGCAGGTTTGCTGCGGTCGCCAGCGCATCCGGAACGGAATTCCAGATATCGCGCCGGCCGTTGCCGTCCATATCGACGGCATAGGCCTGGTAGCTGGTAGGGATGAATTGCGTATGCCCCATCGCACCGGCCCACGAGCCCATGAAGTGATCGGGGTCGATGTCGTGATGCTGCAGGATCTTCAGCGCCGCGACAAGCTGCGTGCGTGCGAATTTAGCGCGCGTGCGGTCGGCGTAGGCTAGCGTCGCCAGCGAACGCACGACGTTGCGCATCACCTTGTCGTTCTTCAGCGTCTCGCCGTAATTCGTCTCCATCGACCAGATGGCGAGGAGGATGTAGCGGTCGACGCCGAACCTGGCCTCGATCCGGTCGAGCCAAGGCTTCCATTTGCGCGCCATATCCCTGCCGTTGGCAATCGATTCGTCCTGCACCCGATTGTCGAAGTAGTCCCACATGGGAGCAGTAAATTCCGGCTGGGAGTGTGCCTTTTCGAGCACTTCCGGGTCAGGACCGGGGATGTTGCGGAAGGCACGGTCGTAGGTAGCCGCGGAAACGCCGCTCTTCAGCGCAGTCGTGCGAAACGAGGCGACCCAGCGATCGAAGCCGGAATCGGCGAAGGCGGGGGTAGCCATATCGAGCGCCAGCAGCAGGCCCGAGGCGGCGAGGGTGGTGCCAAAGCGTCGTCTGGACATGAGGCGGACGGACATCTTCCCTCCTTTCAGGAATGGTTTGAAAGTGGAACGCCTTTCAAGCCAATGGCCCCGGCATCCCGGTCTCGAACCACCTTATTAGCCGCACCCGGTTAGGATTTAGTTTACCATGGAAGCCCTTGCGCGGTTAATATGTCCCTGACGGACCCGGCGGAACGCTTGCACGTATGGATGCGTTGAATGTTCCTCAATTCCGACATGAAATTGGCCGACCGGCTTTTTCCCTTTCAGAAACCTGGAATGCGTTACAAATGAAAAAAATCCGCAAGGCAGTCTTTCCGGTAGCCGGGCTCGGCACCCGCTTTCTTCCCGCGACCAAGGCCATACCGAAGGAAATGCTCACGGTCGTCGATCGGCCCGTCATCCAGTACGTCGTCGACGAGGCGCGCGAAGCGGGCATCGAGCATTTCATCTTCGTGACCGGGCGCAACAAAGCCGTCATCGAGGATCATTTCGATCTGCATTTCGAGCTTTACGACACGCTGGAGAGGCGCGGTAAGACGACGCAGTTGGAGCGGCTGAAGGGAATGCAGCCGGATGCCGGACAGACCAGTTTCACCCGCCAGCAGGAGCCGCTTGGGCTCGGTCACGCGGTCTGGTGCGCTCGCGATCTGGTCGGCGACGAGCCTTTCGCGCTGCTTTTGCCCGACATGATCATGGAAACCGAGAAAAGCTGCCTGAAAGAGATGGTCGCGCTTTACGGAGAGACCGGCAACAACATCGTCGCGGTGCAGGAATGCGATCCGGCCGAGGCGCACAAATACGGTATCGTCGGGAAGGGCGCCGACGTGCATTCCGGCTTCGAGATCACCGGCATGGTGGAAAAGCCTGCCGCCGGCACCGCGCCCTCGAACCTCTTCCTCAACGGCCGATACATCCTGCAGCCGGAGATCTTCGCCATCCTGGAAAACCAGGAGCGCGGCGCCGGCAACGAGATCCAGCTTACCGACGCCATGCTGAAGCTGGAGCGCTTGCAGCGCTTCTACGGCTACCACTACAAGGGGCGCACATTCGATTGTGGTTCGCCGGAGGGCTTCATCGAAGCGAACATCGCCTTTGCGCTATGGAATCCCGAGATGCGTGACCGGATCGGTGCGCTGATCGATGAACTTTTCAGCGAGATGCATCCGGCCGAACGCCAGAAGGTCGCCGGCTGACTTTCTGACCGGTCGCGCTCTATCGCGACAGGCGGTTTTCATCGTCGATCAAGATGAGGCGGGCCGAAGGAGGGTGGGCCCACCTCCAAAGCACGAGGTTCATGTCGTTGACGCCGGAACCGCCGGCATAGCTTCTGACGAGTAGGCCGTTATAGCCAGCGTTGATCAGGCGCCGGCCAAAGCTTTGCGTCTTCGCCTCGCCATCGGCCTTCATCCGGTCGCGCCACGTCGGGTCGCCAAGTGCGGCCACGTCCATGCCCTCGGCTGCGAGTGCTGCTTCATCCCGGCCATCGAATATGCTGTCGATGTCAGCGTCATAGGAGACCAGCGTCGTGGGTTGGAGATTGCCGACCTGATTGGCCTCGCGCAACGCCGTTATCACCGTCAGCGAGGTATAGAGCGCCGGAGTGCCTCTCGGATTGAAGCGTCCGCCATAGAGTTTCGCGCCGCGCCCTGACAAAGGCTCGCCGGCATGGATCGGGTTTAGCGCCCGATAAAGCTTGCCTCTATAGTGCATGCGCGCCGTCAGGCATGCACGCCGGCATCGACCGCATCAATATAGTCGAGCACGTCTTCGGCTCTGCCGCTGCGCACTAACTGCATCGCCGTCTGGCCGGAAAATCCCGGAAGCGGCTCCGAACGATACCAGGCATAGGCTATCAGTGCAGAACCGAAGCGCGGCTCTACCTTGTTGATGACTTCGATCATCTCGCGCAGACGCCGCTGCGTCTTGCTTGAGCGGATCCGTTCCTTGCGCTGGATCGCATCCTTGCCCAGGCCGGCCGTGTGGGCGACTTCCTCGCTTGTCGTCCGGAAGGCTTCCGCAATCCGGCGTGGGGCGAAAACCCCGTCGTCCGCATATTGGGCGAAACCCATGACTCAGATCCTTTGTCAAAATGCCAGCAACTTTGACGTAAAGTAGCGTCAGAATAAGCGAAATTCAAGAATGGCGTGAGCGCGAGGTCCTGCTAATTGTCGGCGTTGACCGCGCTCAGGACAAAAATCTCCTAGCGCTGGACCTTGACGCCGAGGAATACGCTTTCGGCCTTGTAGTCGCGGCCGGGCAGGTTGCTGACCAGTTGCTCGTGGCGCAGGCGGCCGGTGACGCCGAAATAGCGGTTCAGCCAATAGGTGAAGCCGAGCGCGGCGTCCCAGCCGATATCATGGCCGTCCAGGCCGATATAATCGCGGTAGAATCCGCCGATCGAGGCGGTGCCGGTCAGGTTGGCGCGCATTTGACGTTCGATCGAGAGATCGGTCGAGTAGAGCAGCGATCCGCTTTCGCCGGCGTCGGTGGTGCCCTCGACAGTCGTCAAGCTGTTGAGCGCCACGATGGTGCCGCGCACCGGGGACCAGTTCAGCGCGGTCGCGATCGAGGGGCCCGCGATTGCCGGAAGGCGCGGATCGTCCGCCTTTTCCCGGATATAGCCCGCCGACAGTTCCCCTCGCAATTTGTCGCCAAAATCGAGTTCGACGCCGGCGCGTATCCCGATACGGTCGGCGGAGCGGCGATAGCCGGCGGAGTCGGTCTCCAGATCGTAATAACGGCGCCCGATCTCGCCTTCCACGAATGGGACGAGCGCGGGCGAAATCTCGTAGCCGGTGCGCAGCGTTGCCGATACGAGAGTCGAATCCCTGTCATGCTGGGAAACAGTGCCGCCGCCGACCAGATCGGCATCGCCATAGGTCGCGCGCTCCACGTTGCCGGTCAGGCCGAGCCGTACTTTCCCTGCCTGTTTCTCGAGGCCGAGGCTGCCGGTAATCGTCTGGGTGAGCGGTTCGCCGACCGTTCCAGCAAGGAAGCCCGGTGAGGAGGGGCTTTCCGGGATAAGGCTGTAACCCAGCGTGCCGCGCGCGACGAAGTCGTTCCCGAGCGGCACGGCGAGGCTCGCATTGATAGCGGCCGACGGTTCCGAGAGGTCCTGGCCGGAAATCGATTTGCGCCAGGTTCCATAGGCTTCGATGGTGGCCGTTTTGTCCGACCAATCGGAGGTCGCGTTGAGCCGCAGCGTGCTTTCCGACAGGATGGCATTTTCGCCGCCAGGGCTCGAATTGGCGTTGGTCGTCGCTGTCAGGCCGGTTTCGAGGGACGGGCGAAGGATGAAGCCGCCGTCCCGGATGCCGAGAGGCGCATAGGGATCGTCTTCCGGCTTCGGCTTAAGGCCCTCGATCGCCTGAGCGCGGCGGTTAGCCTTTTCCTCGCGGCTGTTGCGTTCCTGATCGTCCTGGTCGATCGAGCGGGCGGGGATCGTGCCGGTGGTTTCGGCGTCCTGCTGCCGCGCCAGGCCCGAAGCCGACGGGGTTCCTGCCTTCGGCGTCGCGGTTGAATCGTCCGGGTTGGTGTCGTCTTCTTGGGTATCCGTACCCAAATCCGGGAGGTTTGCGGGGGCCATCTCCGTCGAGGCGGCCGTCTCACCCGAGATAGCCGTTGCCGATGAATTGTCGGTTTCCTCGTTCGTGTTGTTCACGGTATCCGTTGGCGCGGCTGTCCGATTGGCCGCGGCGAACGGATCCTGTTCACCATCGTCAGCGGCGCCGGAAGCGGCATCCAGCGTGGTACGTAGCGCCGGCTGGGCGGCGTCTGTATCACCCGGGTCGCCGATATCGCTGGCCCCGTATCCTTTCTCCTCGTCGAAGCGCGTCGCCATCGGGTCGCTTGGCAGGAGACTGCCGCCGGCAAGCCGATTGTTCGCCCGGTTCGGGGACTCGGTGCCTCGGAGCGCCAGCATCTGTGCCGACGCCACTAGGGGCGCCGCGGCGAAGCCCGCGCACGCCACGGCGAGCACCGCCGCCAGGCGCGTGCCGCGCACGCTCGCTCGAATGACCTTTCTTGGACGCGACATGGTTCCCGGCAGACCGATTTCGCGGGGCGCGAAAGCTTTACCGAACCGTAAAGGCGGATGGTTAATGGAGCGTTGAGGGAGTGCGTTGCGACGCGCCTGAAGCGGAACTCACTATTGGACAGGGCGGGCCGAAGCGGATAGAGCAGGCCATGCACGGAAACCTCATGCTGAAATCCGACGAAAAGCGTGCCGCCATCCTTTCCGCGGCGAGAACCCTGAGCACCGAACAGGCCGGCGTCGCGGCGCTTGCGGCGGCACTCGACAACGGGCTTGCGGAGCCGTTCGCGGAAGCGGTCGAACGTGTCGCAGGCATCACCGGGCGGGTGATCGTCACCGGCGTCGGCAAGAGCGGCCATATCGGCTCGAAGCTCGCGGCCACGCTTGCCTCGACGGGGACGCCGGCCTTCTTCGTCCACCCCGCCGAAGCCAATCACGGCGATCTCGGCATGATCGCCCACGACGATGTCATCATCGCCATGTCATGGTCCGGGGAAACCGTTGAACTGAACGGTATCGTCGCCTATTCGCGGCGTTTCTCGATTCCGTTGATCGCGATAACTTCGGGCGCGAAATCGGCACTGGCGCGCGCGGCCGACATCGTCCTTCTTTTGCCGCGTGTCCGCGAGGCCTGCCCGCACGGGCTTGCTCCGACGACATCCACGCTCATGCAACTTGTCATCGGCGATGCGCTCGCGATCGCGCTCCTCGAGGCGCGGGGCTTCACCGCCGACCATTTCCATACATTCCATCCCGGCGGCCGTCTCGGTGCGAACCTCCTCAAGGTCAGCGAGATCATGCACACCGGCGAGCGGCTTCCTCTGGTGCCTTCGGGAGCGGGTATGCGTGAGGCCATCCTGGAGATTTCGCGGAAGGGGTTCGGCTGTGTCGGTGTCGTCGGACCCGATGGGATGCTCTCCGGCATCATCACCGACGGCGATCTACGTCGCCATGTCGAAGGCGATCTGCTTTCGATGACGGTCGATCAGGTGATGACCCGCGAACCGAAGACCGTGGCGCGCGACACGCTTGCCGCGACGGCCCTCCAGATCATCAATTCGTCGGCGATCACAGCCCTTATCATTGCCGACGGGAAAAAGCCGGTCGGCATCGTGCATCTGCACGATCTGCTGCGTATCGGCACGGCCTGATCCGCTCAGGCCGCTTCCACGATCAGTCCCGTATTTTTCACCGTCGTCACGCGCACGCGCGTGCCTGCCGGCAAATCGGGTCCACTGACGCGCCATAGCGTGTCGCCGAGGCGGATGCGGCCGCGGCCGTTGACGATCGCCTCTTCCAGCGTGGCCGTGCGACCGACGAGTTGCTCGGCGCGGCGGTTGAGCAGCGGTTCGTCGGTGTCCGAGCCGTCCGATTTTCCCATGATGCGGGTGCCGACATAGGCCGAGACAAGCGATAGCGCCAGGAAGACAAGGACCTGGATCTGCCATCCCCAGACATCGAGCCACAGGAGTTGCAGCGACAGCGCGCCGGTGAGGATGGCGGCAATGCCGATCCATAACAGGAAGACGCCCGGAACGAGGATCTCGAGCACCAGCAGCACGACGCCCAGAACGATCCAGTTCCATTCGCCGAGATCGGCAAGCGCCTGCGTCAACATGGCTGTCTACGCTTTGTCGCGACCGGTTACCGGCGGTCGACCCGAAGATGTCCGGCGTGGCGTCGCCGGCTCCGCGTCGTTGCCGAACACTTCCCTGGCAATGGCCCCGATGCCGCCGAGGGAGCCGATGAGGGAGGATGCCTCTATCGGCATCAGCACCACCTTGTTGTTGCTTGAAGAGCCGATGGCCTTCAGCGCCTCGGTATATTTCTGCGCCACAAAATAGTTCACCGCCTGCACGTCGCCCTTGGCGATGGCCTCGGAGACGACCTGCGTGGCCTTTGCCTCGGCTTCCGCCGCGCGCTCGCGCGCCTCGGCGTCGCGGAAGGTCGCCTCGCGCCGCCCCTCGGCCTCGAGGATCTGCGCCTGCTTCAGGCCTTCGGCCTCAAGGACCTGGGCGCGCTTGTTGCGTTCGGCCATCATCTGCCGAGCCATGGATTCCACGAGATTGGCCGGCGGATTGATGTCCTTGATCTCGACGCGGGTCATCTTGATTCCCCACGGATTGGCTGCCTCGTCGACGATGTGGAGCAGCCTGTCGTTGATCGCATCGCGGTTCGACAGAAGCTCGTCCAGGACCATCGAGCCCATCACCGAGCGGATGTTGGTCATGGTCAGATTGAGGATGGCGTTTTGCAGTCCCGATACCTGGTAGGCTGCCTGCGGCGCATTCAGCACCTGATAGAAGGCGACCCCGTCGACGGCGACGGTGGCGTTGTCACGGGTGATCACTTCCTGCGTCGGGACGTCGAGGACCTGTTCCATCATGTTCATCCTGGCGCCGAGGCGGTCGATGAAGGGAACGATAAGGTTGAGGCCGGGGCTCAATGTGCGCGTGTAGCGGCCGAAGCGCTCGACGGTGTAATTGTAGCCCTGCGGCACCGTCTTGATGCCAGCGAAGATGAGCAGCAAGACGAGGACGACCAGGACGATGATGACGATGTCGAAACCCGTGAACGGCATGCCAATTCCCCCGGTTGTCCGTCGCCGCGCGATTGCGGCGTATGACTAATCTAAGTGCTTGCTTTGTCGCTTACAATCAGCCGTGTCGGCTATGCCCATCCGGCCAGTTCGCGTTTCACCAGCGTCTCGATCACGGCCATGCCTTCGGCGGAATCGTTCAGGCATGGGATGTGCGAAAAATTCTTCCCACCGGCATGGTGAAAGGTTTCCTGACCCTGCACGGCGATCTCCTCCAGCGTCTCCAGGCAGTCGGAAACGAAGCCCGGATTGAAGACGGCTATGGACTTCGTGCCTTCCTTCGCCAGCTTTTCGAGCGTCTTGTCCGTGTAGGGCTGCAGCCATTCCTCGGGTCCGAAACGCGACTGGAAGCAGGTCATCAGCTTCTTCTCGTCCCAGCCCAGCCGCGTGCGCAGTAGCCGCGAAGTCTCTTGGCACTGGTCTGGGTAAGGATCGCCGCGGCGCGCATAGCTCTGCGGGATGCCGTGATAGGAGGCGATGACGGTTTCCGGCTCGAAATCGAGCGTTGCCAGATGCGTCTCGATCGAGCGCGCCAGCGCATCGATATAGACCGGGTCGTCATGGTAGGTGGGAACGATGCGGATGGCCGGCTGGAAACGCATTTTCGTCAGCACTTCGAAGAACTTGTCGTTCACCGAGGCCGTCGTCGACGCCGAATATTGCGGGTAGAGCGGGAACATGAGGATGCGGTCGCAGCCTTGGCCCATCATGCGTTTGGTCACGCTCTCCATCGACGGGTTGCCGTAGCGCATGGCGTAGTCGACGACCACCGTTTCACGATCCTTGAACGCCTCGGCGAGCTTCTCGGACTGGGCGCGCGTGAAGGTGAGGAGCGGGGATTCGTTACGCTCATTGTTCCAGATCGTCTTGTAGAGCGCGCCGGATTTCTTCGGCCGCGTGTTGAGGACGATACCGTAGAGGATCGGATACCAGACCGCGCGCGGCCATTCGATGACGCGGCGATCGGAGAGGAACTCACGCAGGTAGCGCCGCATCGGCGCCGGTTCAGTGCCGTCCGGCGTGCCGAGATTGACGAGCAGCACGCCGACCTTGCCGGTGCGCGGAGCGGCGGCGGTTTCCATGGGCTTGGCGGGCGAGGACTGGTCCAATTGCTCTCTCCAGGTTCGGGGCACACTAGCGCGTGGCGCCTGCAAGGCAACGCAGCATCTGGCCGCATGGAGGTCGCGGCGGCAACCCACCGGTTGGTGGCTACGTGGTATTTGCGCGGCCGCTTACCCCCACCCCACAAGGGGAAGGGGAACCATACTCCGGTGCACATACACAAATTTCGATGATTTTAGCTCGAAATGCGTTGTCGGCGTCTCCCTCCCCCTTGTGGGGTGGGGGTAAACGGCTCCGCAAATCTCGCATAGCTTCAAGATGCGATAGCCCCGTGTTTCATTGGCCGGCTCGTGGCGCTACTTCGCCGGAATCTTCAGTTCCGCGCCAATTGGCAGCGCCCGCGCGCGAAAGGCGGGGTTCGCTTCGGCGATCTTGTGCCACAGCGCCGGGTCGCCATAGAGCGCTTTGGCGAGATTCCAGTAATTGTCGCCAGCGACGACTACATGCGTTGTTGCGGCCGGCGAGCTTGCCGAGGATACCTGCCCGGCCGCCTGCTGCGTCTCGACCGCGACCTTGGGCGGCTCATTGGCGATCGTCGCCGATGCCGCTGGGAGGTTCGGCAATCGAGCGGCGTTTTCATTCGCCTTTGCCGTAGAGCCGTCTGCCTGCTCGCCGGTTTCCACTGTCGGCGGCTCGGTGGCCAGCAATTGCGACATGGCGGGCAGATCCGGCAGCTTTACATTGCCCTGTTTCGGCGCCTTGTCGGCTGTCTGTTTCGCGGCCGTTTCGACCTTGGCGGTTGGAGGGGTGGTCGTGAGCTCTTTGGATGCGGCCGGCAGGTCCGGCATCTTTGTTTCTGCGTTGGAAGGATTGTCGGTTACTGCCTCCTTCGGTGCCTTCGTGGAATCGACGATTTTCGGCGTCGCGTCCTTTATGCGGCCATCCGTGTAAGGCTTGTAAGGCCGGTGCGCCTGGAGATAGGCGGTCAGCACGTCCGCCAGGTCGGGGCCGTAATCATAGGCGTTCTTCGCGGAATCGCGAAGGACGGCGTAGCCGTCGCCGCCGGCGCGCAGGTAATTGTTGGAGACGACGAGATAGAGCCTGTCCGGTTCGATCGGCTTCCAGCTATCGCCCTCCTTGACCTCTACCGACTTGACCCGTCCGGAATTCGGCCCGATCGAGCGGTCGAAGGTGTAGCGCAGGCCTGAGACCTGGGCGAAGCGACCTGCGCCGGCCGAGACCTGCGAGACGCCGTTTTCAAGGGCGGCGACGATGTCCTTGCCCGAAAGCTGGAAGGTGGAAAGCGTGTTCTGGAAGGGCAGCACCGCCACCACGTCGCCCAGCGTGACCGGGCCGGCGCTGATCGAGGCGCGCAGGCCGCCGCCATTGGTGATTGCCACCGTCACGCCCTGTTTCCTCGTGCGGTCGAGCATGGCGTCGGCGACGAGGTCGCCCATGGCGCATTCCCCGGCGCGGCAGGTTTCGCGGCCGCCGTCGATGGGCGCGGCCGCCTCGGCCACCACCTTCGACATGGCCTGCTCGATCGGGCCGGCAAGCTCCTTCACGCGCGCGACGACCCGCGGATCTTCCGCGATCTTGGCGTCGAGCGGGATCGGATCACCTTTCGCCTCCTTGACGATGCCCTTGTCGTCGAAGGTCACCGTCACTTCGCCGAGCAGCTTCGAATAGGAGGCCGCGGTGACAACCGGCACGCGATAGCCGTCGAGATTGCCGGCGAAGGTCGGGTAGGGGCCGGCGGCGATCTTGTCGGTGTTGGAGAGCAGCGTGTGCGAATGCCCGCCGACCACCACGTCCACGCCGGGGATTTTCGCGATCGCCGAAAGGTCGCGCTGGTAGCCGACATGGGTGAGCGCGATGATCTTGTCTATGCCTTGCTTCCGCAATTCGGCAACCGCCGCTTTCACCGCGGCGACATCGTCGGTGATGAGCACGTCGGGACCCGGTGACGAGATGACGTCCGCATCATTGGTGATGGCGCCGACGATGCCGATCTTCTGGCCGCCCACTTCGAGGACGGTATAGGGCTTCACGCGGTCGCCGATCTTCGCGTTGCGGCCCGCAACGATGTTGGCGCTCACGACCGGAAAATGGACCTTGTCGAGGAAGGCGGCGAGGCCCGCCTCACCGTCATCGAATTCGTGGTTGCCGACGGTCATCGCGTCGACCTTGAAGAGATTGGTGAACTCGGCTTCGACCGATCCCTTGTAGGTTGTGTAGAAGAGCGAACCCTGGAAATTGTCGCCAGCGTCGAGAAGGATGACGTTCTGTCCCGCGAGCCTCTTCCTCTCCTGGTCGATGGCCGTCTTAAGCCGCGCGGCACCGCCGACGCAGGCGTCCTTGGCATCGTCGTCCGCCGAACAGGTAGCTTCGTATTTGTTGATCGGCTCGATGCGGCTGTGCCAATCGTTGAAATGCAGGATGGTCAGCGTGTAATCCGCAAGCGCCGCCGCCGTCGAGAAAGTAAGCGCCGCCGCGGAAAGCGTCAGCGAAAGAACGATTTTCTTCATCGGCGGATGCTCCCCAGTTATTCCGATCCGGTGTCATTCCCACCGGGTTATTTCGTGTAGTCGCGCTCGTCGGCGATGACCTTGCCGTCATTCGGCAGCGAGCCTGCATCCGCGTGCACGATATTTCCCGCGAGCTTGGTGACTTCGCGCAAGGTCGCGCCGACCGCTTTCTCGTCCAGCGCCGCGCCGGCGGCGGCTTCGACGTGGAGCGCCATCGCGTCCAGTTCGCCGTTCCGTGTCACCACCAGCCGCGCCCTTGCGATCTCCCTATGGTGTTTAAGCACTTCCGCGATCTGTTTGGGATCGACGAACATGCCCTTGACCTTGGTGCGCTGGTCGGCCCGACCCATCCAGCCCTTGATGCGGCGGTTGGTGCGGCCGCAGGGCGAGGCGCCCGGCAGGATGGCGGAGAGGTCGCCTGTGCTGAGCCGGACCAGCGGATAGGCGGCATTGAAGGTCGTGACCACGACCTCGCCGACTTCTCCGTCGGGAACGGGCTCGCCGGTGCCAGGCCTGACGATCTCGACGATCGCGTGTTCGTTCAGGATCATGCCAGGGTACGGCTCACCCTCGTCCGAAGCCGTCTCATAGGCAATGACACCCGACTCGGCGGTGGCGTAGCATTGCAGCACGCGCACGCCGCGCGAGGCGTATTCGGCGCGAAGCGACGGATAGAGCGCGCCGGCCGAGACGAGACCGCGGCGGAACGAGGAGAGGTCCTTGCCGGTTTCCGCCGCGCGGTCGAGCATGACCTTCAGGAAATCCGGCGTGCCGCAATAAACAGAAGGGCGTAGGATTGACGCGGCTTCGACCTGCATTTCCGTATTGCCAGTTCCTGCCGCGAAAACCGAACAGCCGAGCGCGCGTGCGCCGCCGTCGAGCATGAAGCCGCCGGGCGTCATGTGATAGGCAAAGGCGTTGTGGACGATGTCGCCGGGCCGCGCGCCAGCGGCGAAGAAGGCGCGCGCGCCCTCAGAGGGATCGTCGCCCAGTCCGCCCGGCTCCCAGATCGGGCCGGGCGAAAGATGGATGCGGTTGCCGGCCAGCGCCGAGGGATCGGCGAAGCCGCCGAAAGGCGGCTCCTTCGCCTGCATCTCCATCAATTCCGCCTTGCGCAGAACGGGCAGGCGCGCGAGCGCTTCGCGATTTGTCACCGCGTCCGGATTTACGCCATCCAGCCATCGCCGCAGCCCCGGCGCGACGGCAAGCGCCTGGCGCAGGAAGGTGGGGAAACGCGCAAACTGCTCCGCTTCCCGCTCGGCCGGATCCCGCGCTTCCAGGCGGTCGAAATATTCGGCCATGCGCTCTCTTCCCTCCCGAAAAGAGCGTTATGGCAAGAGCCATCCTGCGCCGCAAGCGCGAAAGCTGGCCTGTTTTCAGGAGTGCCGATTGAGAACGAACTGGGTGCCGTTGCCGAGTGTGCAGTTCATCTGGTTTGGGGTAGCCAGAAGGCAGGCGGCGGCGGTCTGCTGCTTGGTCTTCACGGAATAGAAGCTCAGATCAATCGTGTTCTGGTCGCGGAATTTATAGGTGCCTTCCGTCAACGTTTCGCCCGTTTGGACGGAGCGCGAGCGGAAGTGACCGCCATAGAGCGAGGAGACGGCAACGCCGTCGGTTCCCATCCATTCGCCGTCGACGGGCGATTGGGGGAGATTGACCGGCGCAGGCCGGTCAGGGGCGGATTGGCAGCCGGCAATTGCGGCCGCCACAATAATTGCCGCGGCGGAAGCCGCGATGCGCGCATTCATCATCCCGATATCCTCTCCTCGAAACGACTGGTCTTTTCTTCACCCGAAAGATGAGTGAATGCAAGGCCGTACCGATAAGCAGACTTGCCGTTGGCCCGCACTGAACGCGTTATCTGACCAAAACGTTCCGGAACTGCCAGGGGTCGCTTGCGTCGATGTCTTCCTCGAAGAAACCCGGACGGTCCTCAAGCGGCGTCCAGTCCGTATAGTAGCCCTTCACCGGCCCGAGGTAGGGCAACTGCACTTCGAGGCAGCGGCGATAGTCGATCTCGTCGGTCTCGACGATGCCGGCCTCGGGATTCTCGATCGCCCAGACCATGCCCGCCAGCACCGCCGAAGTGACCTGCAGGCCGGTCGCATTCTGGTGAGGCGCGAGATCGCGCGTTTCCTCGAGCGAAAGCTGCGAGCCGTACCAATAAGCGTTCCTCGCGTGCCCGTAGAGCAGAACGCCTAGCTCGTCGATGCCGTCGACGAGCTCGTTCTCGTCCAGCACATGCTGGACGGGCTGCGCCTTGCCGGCGGCGCCGAACATCTCGTGGAGCGAAAGGACGGCGTCGTTGGAAGGATGATAGGCATAGTGGCAGGTGGGACGGTATTCGACGCCGCCATCCGCGCCGCGGACGGTGAAATAATCGGCGATCGAAACCGATTCGTTATGGGTGACCAGAAAGCCGTATTGCGCGCCGGGCGTCGGGCACCATGTGCGCACGCGCGTGTTGGCGCCCGGCTGGTCCAGATAGATCGCCGGGCTCCTGCCATCGGAGAATTTCCGCGCGTTGGCCGGCATCCATTTCTCATGCGTGCCCCAGCCGAGTTCCGAGGGCTGCAGGCCCTCGGCAATGAAGCCTTCCACCGACCAGGTGTTCCAGAATGCATCCATCGGCTTCGGCTTCTTCGTGCGCTGCGTGTCGCGCTCGGCGACGTGGACGCCCTTGACGCCGGCCGCCTGCATCAGCCTTGCCCATCCTTCGCGGTCGTGCTGGTCCGGCTCGTCGAAGCGTAGCCCGAGGTCGCCGGCGAGATCGATCAGCGCCTTCTTGACGAACCACGACACCATGCCGGGATTGGCGCCGCAGCAGGAGACGGCGGTCGTGCCGCCGGGATTCCTGCGCTTCTCCTCGCGCACCGTGCTTCTGAGTGCGTAGTTGGTGCGGCTTTCATTGCCGCCCTTGTTGTCGAAATAGAAGCCGAGCCATGGCTCCACCACCGTATCGACATAGAGCACGCCAAGCTCGCGGCAGAGCTTCATCAGATCGAGCGACGAGGTATCGACGGAGAGGTTCACGCAAAAACCCTGCCCGGCGCCGTTGGTGAGAAGCGGGGTCAAGAGGTCGCGGTAATTCTCTCTTGTCACCGCCTCCTGAAGGAAGGCGATACCGCGTTCCTCTACGAGCGCGCTGTCCTCGTCGCGCGGATCGATGACCACCATCCGCGATTTGTCGAATGTGAAGTGGCGCTCGATCAGCGGCAGCATCCCATGTCCGATCGAGCCGAAGCCGATCATGACAACGGGTCCGGTGATCTTGCCGTGAACGGGCCATCTCGCATTCGCCATTTAGGAATTCTCCTGAACTGGTGGCACGGAACGTTTCGGGGGTGCTAACCCGTATGGCCGTCACAATAAAGGGGCCGGCCCGATAAACCGCTCAGGCGGAGGCGATGGCTTCCAGCGCCGCGACGAGCCGGTCGCGGTCGGCGGCAAGGCCCTTGTAGTCGAGTTCGGATCGTTCGAGCGCGGCAAGCTGCCCGGCGAAGGACGCGGCGATCCTCGCCCGTTCGGGATGGGCGCGAAGCGCCGACATCGGATCGAGATGGATACGGATCGTGAAGAGGACGTCGCCGGAGACAGGTAGCTTGCGCACGGTCTGACGCTCGACACGAATGAAGGCGACGGAAGCGGGGTCTATACCGGGAAACCGCGAGACGGCTTTCTCGGCGCGGTCGTCGCGCTGCATTGAGGAGAGCGGCTTGTAGAGACCGGCGTCGGGCTGAAGCGACCAGTTGAAGCGCTCGACCAGTTGCCCCTGTAATTTATCGAACATGCGCTCGATCAGGTCGTCGGAGCGGGTCCCATGGCCGAAATGCGGTACAGGCCGGTGGATTTCACGGAGCGGCTTACCGAATTTTTCGGCAAGCGACCACGAGGAAGGAAAGGATAGCGAGGCCGCGCAAATGCGCCAGCCTTCTTCGCCTCGGCGCATCAGCACGAGATCTTCCTGCACCAGCCGCGCCGCGATCTTCAGCGGCGGCAGGCCCGGCTTTGTCAGATCGACGGCGCGGCCCGATGAAGCGATGTACATCGTGTCGCCAGTATGGCGGTAGATCTCGGGAAAGCGCGCCGGCAGATGCTCGATCAGTAGCGACAGCACTTCGCGTTGCGCAGCCTCGGTGCCGGGTTCGGCGGCGAAGACGGACGCGCCATGCTCGGCCTCCAGCCGGCCCTTCTCGGCAAGCTGCGCTTCGAGATAGCCGTCCACCTCGATCCATGCCGCGGGATCAAGTGGCTTCAGTCCGATGGTGAATGGCGTCGAGGAGCCGTCATAGGGCGTGTGGGCGGGAAAGTGAGGCAATCGATTTCCTTAATCAGTCCTGGTCCCAGACGGGCTTGGCCGGAATGAGCCCGCGCAGCGAGTTGCCCACGAAAACGGCACGGGCCGAACGCAGATCATCGTAACTGAAAACGGCCTCCTTCGCAGCGCCGTTGTCGATCATCTCGGCGCGAAGAACGCCTGCCAGAAGGCCGCAGGACAGGGCAGGAGTCAAAAGCATCTTCTCGCCAAAATCGGTAAAGAGGGAGGTGATGGTACCCTCGCACAACTCACCGCGCTCATTGGCAAGCAGTACCTCGTCGGTCTGGTCGGGCCCGTATTCGGACCTGGCCCGCGTATAGGCGTCGCGGCGGCTCGTCTTATGGCGCAGCAATGGATCGGTCGAATGAAGGCGCGTGTGCGCAAGCTTCAGGCGCCACACGGCGCTGTCCGGCAGAGGTCCGTATATTTCCGACTTCACTGTCATCGTTCCGTGCCGGGACAGCGCAAGCCGGACACGCAGCGGCACGTCCGAGCCGGCGACCGTGTCCTGCGCCTTGGCCATGGCGTCCTGCGGGTCCTCGTCGAAACCGAGAGCTTTCGCCGATGCCCGCAGCCGTGCCAGATGACGGTCGCCGCGCAGGAAGCCGCTTTTCGGCTCCCATCGCATCGTCTCGATCAGTTCGAAGCCGGCGCCGTTCCCGTCGCGTATCGGGCCTTCAACAGGCATTCGGCGTATTCCTCCTCGGCGGTGGAATCGAAGACCACTCCACCACCGACATTGTAGGTTGCCTCCCCGTTCGGGAAGAGGGTGATCGTGCGTATGGCAACGTTGAAACGCATGCGCCCGCTCGGCTCGATCCAGCCAACGGCGCCGCAATAGGCATCGCGCGGCGTGCTTTCGAGTTCCCGCAGGATCTCCATCGCCCTGATCTTGGGGGCGCCCGTGATCGAACCGCAGGGAAACAGCGCGGCGAAAATCCGCTGGATGCTCAGGCCGGGCAACAGCTTTGCCCGCACACGACTCACCATCTGGTGCACCGTGGCGTAGCTCTCGACGCGGAAAAGCTCCGGCACGTCGAGCGAGCCCACTTCCGAGATCAGCGAAATGTCATTGCGCAACAGATCGACGATCATGCGGTTTTCGGCCTGGTTCTTGGGGTCGTTCATGAGGAAGCGTTTCAGTTGCTCGTCCTCTTCGGCCGTCCGACCGCGCGGTGCCGTGCCCTTCATCGGATGCGTTTCGATCCAGCCCTCGCCGTCGACCCGGAAGAACAGTTCCGGCGAACGTGAAAGGATCACCGGGCCGCCAAGCGCCACCAGTGCCCCATGTCTGACCTTCTGGCGCGCGGCCAATGCGTCGAAAGCCGGCAGCGGATTGCCCGTCCAGCGGGCCTTGATCGGAAAGGTAAGGTTGGCCTGATAGCAGTCACCCTGCCGCAGGTGCCGGTGCACGCGGTCGAAACGCGATTTGTAATCCGAGAACGTCCAGGTAGTACGGGCGTCGTGGATCGGGCCGCCGGTCGCCTCCATGGGCGCTTGCATCGGGCGAGGGGGTATCTCTGTTTCCGAAGGCGCATCGAATACGCCGAATACGAGTAGCGGCGTGCGACGGCCAGGAGGCAGGAGAGGCGCCAGTTTGGGTTCCAGCAGATAGCCCGCCTCGTAGGAGAGGTAACCGGCGAGCCATTTGCTTGCGTCATGCGCCCGCTGGACCTCGTCCATCGCCGAAAAGAAGTCTTCCGCCCGCTCCGCGACGATGATTTTCTCCGGCTCCCGCAAGAGCAGACTGTCGCCAGAGAAATCGTCCCTGAACAGGATGAAAGGCGCGGTCTGACCCTCGGCTCTCGGAGCATCGCGCCGCGTGGCGACGGGGTCTGGAAACGTGGCTACGCTCATATGACCGGCTTACGGTTTACAGTTCCGCCTGGACGGACATTATGTCCGCTTATTCCATCGCCTCCAATTCGTCGATCAGTCCTTCGATGACGGCGAGGCCCTTCTGCCAGAAAGCGGGGTCGGACGCGTCGAGACCGAAGGGGGCAAGCAGTTCCTTGTGATGTTTGGTGCCGCCTGCCTTCAGCATCTCGAAATACTTCTCCTGAAAGCCCTTTTCGGCGTTCTGATAGACTGCGTAGAGCGAATTCACGAGGCAGTCCCCGAAGGCATAGGCATAAACGTAGAAGGGCGAGTGGATGAAGTGCGGGACGTAGGACCAGAAGGTCTCGTATCCCTCGCGCAGCCGGATGGCCGGACCGAGGCTTTCGGCCTGTACCTCCAGCCAGAACTCGCCGATGCGGTCGGCCGTCAGTTCGCCGTTGCGGCGTTCAGCATGGACCTTGCGCTCGAACTCGTAGAAGGCGATCTGACGCACGACCGTGTTGATCATGTCCTCCACCTTCTGCGCCAGCATGGCCTTGCGCTCGGTCTTGTCGCGGGTGCGCTCAAGAAGCGAGCGGAAGGTCAGCATCTCGCCGAACACCGACGCCGTCTCGGCAAGCGTCAGCGGCGTCGAGGCCATCAGCGCGCCCTGCCTGGCGGCGAGCACCTGATGCACCCCGTGGCCGAGTTCGTGAGCGAGTGTCATCACGTCGCGCGGCTTGCCCATGTAGTTCAGGAGCACATAGGGATGGGCCGAGGGGACGGTGGGATGGGCGAATGCACCCGGTGCCTTGCCGGGCCTGACGGGCGCGTCGATCCAATGCCGGTCGAAGAAGGTGCGGGCGATATCGGCCATTTCCGGGGCGAAAGCGCCATAGGCCGACAGGACCGTGTTCCTCGCCTCGTCCCAGCCGATGGTGGTTTGCGGCGTCTGCGGCAGCGGGGCATTGCGGTCCCAATGATTCATCCTGTCCGTGCCGAGCCATTTCGCCTTCATGGCATAGTAGCGATGCGAGATGCGCGGATAGGCATCGTGGACGGCGCTCGCCAGTGCATCGACCACCTCGCGTTCGACGCGGTTCGCCAGATGCCTTGAATCGGCGATATCCTCGAAACCGCGCCAGCGGTCGGAAATCTCCTTGTCCTTGGCAAGCGTATTGGTGATGAGGACGAATGTCCTGAGATTGTCCTTGAACACCAGGGCCAGCGCCTCGGCCGCCTTGCGGCGCTTCTCCGGATCGGCGTCCTGTAGGAGGTTCAAGGTCGGTTCGAGCGACAGTTCCTCGCCGTCGACGGTGAAGCGCAGCGCCGTCATCGTCTCGTCGAAGAGCCGGTTCCAGGCACCACGGCCCGTGATCGACTTTTCATGGAAAAGCTGCTCGATGCGGTCCTCGAGTTGATAGGGCTTGTCCTTGCGAAGATCGGTCACCCATGGCCCGTAATGCGCAAGCGCCTTATCGGCCTTGAGCGCGGCCTTCATTTCGGCATCGTCGATATTGTTCAGCTCCAGCTCGAAGAAGATCAGATGCGCGCTCGCGTCGGTCATCTTTTCCTGGATGTCGCCATAGAGCTTCGACCGTTTCGGATCGGACGTGTCGCCGGCATAGATCAAGCCTGCATAGGAAACGATGCGGCCGATCAATTCCTGTATAGCCTCATAGTCCCTGACGGCCTCGCCGAGACGGCTTTCCGCACGCCGTGCGGCCTCGGCGGAAAGCGTTCCCTTCCAGCGCTCTTCGAAGCGGACGGCTTCGTCTCCCGCCCGCTCGATGTCCTTTTTCAACTCGATCGAATCCATCGAAGGGTAGAGATCGGCGAGATTCCATTCCGGAAGATTGCCGAGAGCGGTTGCCGATACGGCCGCTTTGGCGCCCTTCGGCGCGTGCAGTGGTTTAGGCATGCGGTCGTTTCGCATCGGCATCGTCATCCTCTTGTATCGGGCTTTCGCATCGGGGATCAGCGCACGGTTTAAAGAAATCGTTCACCGGCTTTCTTGAAGGCTTATTTAGAACCCTGTGCCAGGATGATCCATATGCTATCGGGCACCACGAAGAAAATCACAAAGGCTTAGTGACAGCGACAACATGACCGGTCCTATCCTCATCGTCGACGACGATCCGGTGCAGCGGCGCCTGCTGCAGGCCGCCGTGACGAAATCCGGTTACGAGGCTGTGCTGGCCGAGGGCGGCGAGGAGGCGCTTAGGCTTCTCGACGGGAACGATGTCTCTGTCGTTATCCTCGACCTTGTCATGCCGGATCTCGGCGGTATCGAGGTGCTCAGGCGGATGCGCGACCGGGGCGTCTTCATCCCCGTCATCGTGCAGACCTCGCAAGGCGGCATCGAGACCGTGGTTACGGCGATGCGCAACGGCGCGTTCGATTTCGTGGTCAAGCCGGCTTCGCCGGAGCGTCTTCAAACGGCCATCGCCAACGCGCTCAAGGTCGAGGCGCTGGGCGACGAGGCCAAGCGCGCGCGCCGGCCCGCCGGCGGCACGCTGACCTTCAAGGATCTCGTCACCGGCGGCGCCGCCATGGAACGTGTGGTCCGGCTGGGGCGAAAGGCCGCCGCGTCGAACATCCCGATCCTCATCGAAGGCGAATCAGGCGTGGGCAAGGAACTGGTGGCGCGTGCCATCCAGGGCTCGGGCGAGCGCAGGAACAAGCCCTTTGTCACGGTCAATTGCGGCGCCATTCCTGAAAATCTTGTGGAAAGCATTCTGTTCGGTCACGAAAAGGGAGCCTTCACCGGCGCCACCGAAAAGCACACGGGCAAGTTCGTCGAGGCCCATACCGGAACGCTCTTCCTCGACGAGATCGGTGACCTGCCGCTCGACGTTCAGGTGAAGCTGCTGCGCGCCGTGCAGGAAGGGGAAGTCGATCCGGTCGGCGGGCGCGGTTCCGTGAAAGTGGATATTAGGCTGGTCTCGGCGACCCACCGCGACCTTCTGCAGCGCGTGAAGGACGGGCAGTTCCGCGAGGATCTCTTCTACCGGCTGAACGTGTACCCGATCCACGTGCCGCCGCTGCGCGACCGGCGGGAAGACATTCCGGCCCTGGTCGACCATTTCCTCGCGCGTGTCGGTGCGTCGGGACCGGCGAGACCGGTGACGGGCATAACGCCGCAGGCTCTCGCGGTGCTGAAGGCCTATGACTGGCCAGGCAATATCCGGCAGCTTGAAAACGCGGTGTTCCGCGCGGTCGTGCTGTGCGAGACGGGTACTCTGGGGATCGACGAGTTTCCGCAGATACGGGGCCAGCTCGACGGGTTCGATCTTGCCGGGCATATGGATGCCGGCGAGTTTCCGGCCGAAGGCGGTGGCGCGGATGCGCCGACCCCTGTTTTGCCTTCGCCGGATAGAGACAAAGCCTCGCTGGACGCCCGCACAAGCGCTCATTTCGGCATCCTCAGGGCTCTGGACGACCGCGGCAATGTGCGTTCGCTCGCCGATGTCGAGTTGGAGATGATCCAACTGGCGATCAACCGCTATGGCGGCCAGATGAGCGAAGTGGCGCGACGCCTCGGCATAGGACGCTCGACGCTTTACCGCAAGCTCAAGGAATACGGCATCGATCCCGACCAGAACCGTTCGGCCAGGATGGCCTCCTGAAGGTGCCTACGGCGTCTTGCCCAAGCCATTAAAATTCCCTAAGGATTGCGTTTACCATGCGTCGCGGCCACAAGCTGCGGCCACCAAAATGCCACGGTGTGACCGCATTTGGGCTTAATAAGCATGGATTAACCATTAGTGGCGATAGTTGGAGAGGTTCCACGCGCCCGACTGTCATTCCGGGGACATCGGTTGCCTGCAAGGCCTTCAGATTTGCTCGACCCGCAAAAGTCCGGTGACGCCTTGGAGAGGGCGCCCAATTGGTTCCTGGCTTTCCTGCCGGTGCTTTTGATCGTCGCGGCTTTGCTGTCGATGATCGAACCCGCCAGTGCCGAGACCCGCAGCCTCAAGCTTCTCAATCTGCATACACGCGAGAAGGCAGAGATCGCCTTCAAGCGCAATGGCCGCTACCTGCCGGACGGATTGCGCAAGATCAACTACATCCTGCGCGATTGGCGGAAGAACAAAAGCGTCTCCATGGACCCGCGGCTCCTGGACCTCATCTGGTCCGTTTACCAGAAGACCGGGTCACACGAATATATCAACGTCGTCTGCGGTTATCGTTCGCCCGCCACCAATAGCATGTTGAGGAGCCGCAGCCGCGGTGTGGCCAAGAAGAGCCAGCATACGCTCGGCAAGGCGATGGATTTCTTCATCCCCGGCGTTCCGCTTGCCAAGCTTCGCGCCATCGGCCTCAAGATGGAAGTCGGTGGTGTCGGCTATTACCCGACCTCCGGCTCGCCCTTCGTCCATATGGATGTCGGCGGCGTGCGCCATTGGCCGCGCATGAGCCGCAGCCAGTTGCTGGCGCTGTTCCCCGACGGCCGCACGATCCATATCCCGTCGGACGGCAAGCCGCTTCCGGGCTACCAGCAGGCGCTTGCCGAGTATCGCCAGCGCAATGGCGAGCCGCCGAGCGTGCAGGTCGCCAGCGCCTCGGAGCGCAAGCACAAGGGCTTCTTCGCATCGCTCTTTGGTGGCGGTGCGGACGAAGAGGAGGACAACAGCGAAGCGGTCGCGGTCGCCAGCGCGGAAGAACCGCAGGCGAAACCCTCCGCGTCCTCGTCGCTTCCCGGAGTGGGTGGCGCCCCGAGCGAGACGGCCGATATGCCCAAGCTTGCCGCCGCAGCGCTACCGGAGAAGGCCCCGCGACCTGATCTGAACGTAGGCGAGCCGTCGCCGGAGCCCGAAGTAGCGATGAACATTCCGCTGCCGACACGGCGTCCCGACTACACGCCGCCGGCCGAGGCGAAACCGGTGGTGGTCGCGGCGTCCGCTACAGCCTACGGAACGTCGAACGACCAGATTGCCGCCGTGCTGGCGCGCGAAAGCGAGCGGCTGAAGGAAGCCGCTGGCGGTACCGACAACAAGGGAATGGTGCAGGCATTCGCCGGTCCCCTGCCGACGGCCCGTCCGGCGGCCCTTTTCCAGCCCGCCAGCTTTACGACGCTGCCGCAGCCGCGCCCGGAACTCTTGCCCGGGAACCAATCGGCCAAGGCCGTGCCGGCGGTCTTGCGGGGAGTTGAACCTTCCGGCAAGGCGGGTCGCATCGACCGTGCCGGGGATAGCCAACGCCTGGCGCTTCTTGCCACGGCGCAGAATACCGATCCGATTGTGGTCGTTTCCTCAGGCGTCCATACGACCGGCAAGGAAGCACGCCCCTCCACAACCGACATGAAGCCCAGAGCGAAGCCGGTTCCGGTGCCGGTCAAGAACGATGTCGCCAAATGGGCGGTGCAGCCGCGTCTGCCCCTCATGCCCGTCAGGACGAGCAGCCAGCACGCGAGAGCCTTCGATATGGTCCGCTCGAAGCCTGACTTCGTCTATACGGCCGGTTTCCGCCAGGGCGATCAGGGGGAGGATCCGCATCGCTTCACCGGTTCGGCGGTGAAGTTCCTGGCGATGGCGCGCTTCGACACCAACTAAAAATGCCGAAGTAACAGGCTCTATTTCCGTGGAAGCTGCGCCGCCTGGCGGGCAAGCGCAGTGATGCCGTCCCAATCTTTCGCCTTGAGCATGTCGTCCGGTGCCACCCACGAGCCGCCGACGCAGATCACGTTGGACAGGCCGAGATAATCATGCGCGTTGGCGAGCGATATGCCGCCGGTCGGACAGAAGCGGACGCCGGCAAGCGGCGAGGCGAGCGATTTCAGGAAGGCCGCGCCGCCGGCCTGTTCCGCAGGGAAGAACTTCAGTATCGAATGGCCTTCTTCCTTGAGCGACATGATCTCGCTCGGCGTGATCCCGCCGGGCAGGAAGGGAACGTCGCTCGCGCGGGCGCAATCGAGCAATTCCTGCGTCGTGCCGGGGCTGACGATGAAGCGGGCGCCCGCATCCACGGCTTCGTCGAAATTGTGCGCCGACAGTATGGTGCCGGCACCGACAAGCGCCTCGGGAACCTCGTCCGAGACGAGGCGGATGGCGTCGATCGCATCCGCCGTCCTAAGCGTGATCTCGACCGCCGGCAGGCCGCCTGCGGCAAGCGCGCGGGCGAGCGGAACGGCGTCTGCGAGACGGTCGATCTTCAGAACCGGGATGACCGGCTGACCCTCCAGGATCGGCAGGAGCTTGTCGATTTTCTGCGCCATGGTGTTCTCGCCGCTGGTGAGAGAGCCAGCGATCTAACAGAAGCGCCGGCCCAAGTCCATGAAAGCGGGCCGGTTCAGGCGAGCCCGATACAAGCGAAAAGCGATATCCACGCGCGGCGGAGAAAGGCAAGCAGGCCAGGCGTTCTGCCCATGGCCGCCTTGAGTTTTGCGTAGGTTGCCGGGCCGACAATGCCGTCCGCATCGAGGTCTTGCGCCCGCTGGAAGGCTTTAACCGCGCGCTCGGTATTGCGGCCGAAGATGCCGTCCGCCCCGGTGCCATGGCCGAGGGATGTCAGGAGCGTTTGCAGGTCGTAGATGGCGTCGCCGCGCATGCCCCGACAGAGGAGCTCTCCGCGCGCCGGCCCGGATTTTCGGGCGGGGGCCGCGCCTGCCGGCACCTTGCCGCCATATCCCGCATAAGCGGCGGCGATGCGGCCGTCATAGTTCGAACGCGCATAGAGCGGCCCGTTATATCCGCGCGCGAAGCCCACCCAATCCTGGGCCGCGAGCGCCGCCGACAGCCCTTCCGTGTCAATGAACCGCGCCATGATTTCCGCCTGCCCGGCGACGTCGCGGCGGGCAAGCGCCACGAAATCCCCGATCGAGGCGAAGCGGAGCTTCTTCCAATGTGCGCCCATCACCTGGCCGATCCCCCAGGAAACGGATTCGTAGGCGGCCTGACGATCGATCCTCACCGCGCGGGCGAGGAGGTCCCAGCGGCCCGCCTGCGAGACGGGATTGGCGACGGCGCCGGCGATCGGAGAGGACAGCCCGGCCGCGCGTGCGACGGCCTGCTTCTCCGGTGAGAGCCGGCGGTCGAAATAGTGCCCCTCGAAGCGGATCAGGGGTTCCTGCTTTCCATCGATGATCGCGAACGCGACCCCTCCACTCTCGACCTCTGCTGCGGCAAGCAGCGCCGCGGGTTCGATGCCGAGACGAGCCGCGGCCTTGGTGATCTCCGAAATGACGTCGCTCGAAAACATTCGACTGGCCGCTCCGTTTCTTCGGGACCATTGTCGGCCGGCGGCGCCAAGCGTGAATTGGTTCGTGTCGGAAAAACGTCAACCGGCTCCTGGGGCTTTTTGGAAAATTGAGGCGGGATGAAGGGTTAGGGAGAAAACTTGAAAGGCGCAGGAGGAGCCGATAGTGCCTTGCCGCATGTTTTTATCCACGAAAGCCGATCCGGTCCGGGTCGCTGCGTTCTACAGATTCCGGAATCTTGAAGATTGCGGGCGCTGGCGTGCGCCGCTTCTGGAGGCCTGCCGGAAGGGTGGCGTCAAAGGCACGATCCTTCTCGCCGGCGAAGGGGTGAACGGGACGATCGCCGGCGGCCGCCAAGGCATTGCCGATGTCCTGCAACTTCTTAGGCATATTTGTGGGCTCGCCGAGGAAGACGTGAAGTTCTCCGAGGCGGCGGAGATGCCGTTCCACCGCATGAAGGTCCGGCTGAAGAAGGAAATCGTGACGATGGGTGTCGTCGGTCTCGATCCGGCGGCGAATGCGGGCACCTATGTCGAGCCGGCGGACTGGAACCGATTGATCGCGGATCTGGATACGGTGGTCGTCGATACGCGGAACGGCTACGAGGTCGCGCTCGGAACGTTTGCCGGCGCGGTCGATCCGGAGACGGCGAGCTTTTCCGAATTTCCCGCCTGGGCTGAGGAGAACCGGGAGCGCCTTACCGGCCGCAAGGTCGCCATGTTCTGCACCGGCGGCATCCGCTGCGAGAAAGCGACTGCCTATCTGCATTCAATCGGGTTGCGCGATGTCTTCCACCTCAAGGGGGGCATCCTCAAATATCTCGAAGAGGTGCCGGAGACGGAGAGCCTGTGGCGGGGCGAGTGCTTCGTCTTCGACGAACGGGTTTCGGTTGGACACGGCCTCGGCGAGGGTGAGGCGGAGCTTTGCCGGGCCTGCCGCCGGCCGCTTACCGCCGCCGACCGGCAATCGCCGCATTACCGCCCCAGCATCTCCTGCGCTTACTGCCACGAGGAGAGGTCCGAGGGGGACCGCGCGCGCTATGCCGAGCGCCATCGCCAGGTCGGGCTAGCCGGCAAGCGTGGAGCCAAGCCGCACATAGGCGGCTGATCACATCTTCGCCTGCCACGAAAACGTTCCGTCCGCGTCATTGTAATGTCGCCAACCGTGCCTACCTGACCGATGCCCGCCCGCGAGCACCGGACCGAAGAGGAGGCATGTATGCTCGAACCAAGGAAATTGCTCGGCGATCTTCTGGACGCCAAGGTGCCCGGCACGCAATCGACCGTAGGCGAAACCGCCACGAAGGCGACAGGGCTCGCGCGCGAGAATCCGATGGCCACCGCCGCGCTCGCGGCGCTCCTGCTCGGCACCGGCAAGGGACGGGCACTCACCGGTTCCGTGCTGAAGATCGGCGGCCTGGCCGCGGTCGCCGGCCTCGCCTACCAGGCCTACAGGAACTACCAGAGCGGCAAGGCGCCGACCGAGACGCCGCCGCCGGCAGTCGAGTTGTTGCCGCCGCCCGACGATACGGCCTTCCATCATTCGCAGACCCTGCAAGGCGAAACCGAATTCGCCATGACGCTGGTCCGCGCCATGATCGCCGCCGCACAGGCCGACGGTTCGATCGACGCGGCGGAGCGCGAGGCCATCCTCGACAGGCTGCGCGCCGCAGGCGTGGGTGCGGATGCCGAAACCTTGCTGGAAGCGGAACTCGCACAGCCCGTCAGCGTCGGGAAACTGATCGCCGAGGCGCGGACGGATGCGCAGAAGGTCGAGTTCTATACGGCCTCACGCCTCGCGCTCGATGTCGATACGCCCGTCGAGCGCAGCTATCTGCAAGCGCTGGCCACGCGGCTGAAACTACCGGACAATCTCGTGCGGCACATCGAATCGGCCGTGGAGTCTGTTCGGGCGTGATTGGTTAGGGCCGGGGTGACCCACACGGCGGTCACCCCTCGCCAAGTTCGCCCGACGGTTCGGCTCTGTCTCGCCGGACTTCTCCATCCTCGACGATTGTCGGAAGGGTCGATGAAAACGCCGTCATTCCCGACACTCTCCGCTCCTTGCTGTCGGTCACGAGGCCGGGAATGACGGAGGAAGGGACCGACCCGGCCGCTAAACATGGATAAGATCACGCCCGCCAGCCTCCGGAAATCGCTGATCTTCGCGCTTCCCGCAATTTTCTTCTGTCGGTTTCTCCACGCCCTTTTCCCATCCTCCATACTCCCCGTCAGTTCCTCCCATCGGGAACACCGATCATGACGGTGATTGCGTGGGGAGGAGCCGGCGCCTCCGCCGTGATGCTGACGTGGCATTGCGGCCGGGGAGGTCCCGCCTGGAGGTTCCCCTGGGGGCACTATGACCCCTGCGTGCCGGTAGAAGGCACACAGACCCCGGGACGAGCGCTGAACCTGTTCGGAGTGACTACCCTTCGGCAGGTTCAGGGTGAGGCTCGGGGAGCAGCGGAACAGGCGGGAACAGAAATCGCCGGCGGGGCGCGATTGTCGCGCCACCTATTTCAATTCGGAAGGCACGGCCGCGCGCCCCGCTTCCCGGTTCTTTGACAATGACCAGGCGTTTCGGCGGGCGTGGTAGTGGGGAAGTGTGCGAGATGTAGGGAGAAGATGCAGTGACGCAATGGCCTTGCCAAATCCGCTTGCGATTGCATAAGCTTCGCGGGCATTGCGGCCCTTGAGCGGCCGGCATGTCCGCGCGGTGTCGCCGCGCGACAGATCCTGGGCGGTAGTCGATGGCCGCCTCTGCGTTAAGGGTCGAGGGGAATCCGGGGCGCGGGTCTCTCCATCTTGCCCACCATCACGGAAAACCGAAACATCGGTCGCCATGACCGCAGTGTTCTCTTCCGGCATGGTCGGCATGAAAGGATGACAATGTTCAGGATTTTTCTTCTTGCCGGCGCCCTGATTGTGGCGCCGCTTCTCTCTGCCGCGCAAGCCGCCGAGCAATACACGATCTTCGCCGCGGCAAGCATGAAGGATGCACTCGACAAGGCCGCCAAGGATTTCGAGGCCACCAACGGTACCAAGATCGTGCTGTCCTTCGCGTCGAGTTCGGTACTGGCGAAACAGATCGAGGCGGCGGCTCCAGCCGACGCTTTCATCTCCGCCGACCTGCAATGGATGGATTATCTGGCCGAGCGCAAGCTCATCAAGCCGGACACGCGCCGGATCATCGCACGCAACGATCTGGTGGTCGCGGCGGCGCCGGGGACCAAGCCTGCCTCAGATCCGGAAGCGCTGCTTTCCGGCGGAAAATTCGCCATGGGCGATCCCAAGGGCGTGCCGGCCGGCAAATACGGCAAGGCCGCGCTCGAATCGCTCAAGCTGTGGGACAAGGTCGAAAAGAACGCCGTCTTCAGCGAAAATGTGCGCGTCGCGCTGGAATATGTGCGCAAGGGGGCGGTCGGCGCGGCGATCGTCTACGGGTCCGACCGTTTCGCGGCGCCGGAACTGGCAACGGCCTACACCTTCCCGGAGGATAGTCACAAGCCGATCGTCTATCCGGCGGCGGAAACCGTAAACGGCAATGACGGCGTGGTGAAGTTCCTCGACTTCCTGTCCAGCGAGGCGGGGCAGAAGAACTTCGTCGCCTTCGGCTTCGCGCCGGCGAAGAAATAGGCACGATCTTGAACGAGGCCGAAGCAACAGTCGTCATCCTGTCGGCGAAGGTCGCGTCCGTCGCGATCATCTTCGGTCTCGTTCCCGGCTTTGCGGTCGCATGGCTTCTGGCGCGCGGCCGCTTCCGGGGCAAAAGCCTGGTGCAGGCGCTCATCACGCTGCCGCTGGTGCTGCCGCCGGTCGTCACCGGCTATGGGCTTCTGCTCCTGTTCGGCACCAAAGGGCAGCTCGGAAGCTTTCTAGAGAATACTTTCGGCATCGTCTTCGCCTTTCGCTGGACGGGGGCGGCGCTCGCCGCCGCCGTGATGGCCTTTCCGCTCCTGGTGCGGCCGATCCAGCTTTCCATCGAAGCGGCCGATCCGGGGTTGGAAGACGCCGCGCGCACGCTCGGCGCGTCCCGCGTGATGACGTTCCTGACCGTCCTGCTGCCGCTCGCCCTGCCGGGCGTGATCGCGGGCGCGATCCTCGCCTTTGCGCGCGCCATCGGCGAATTCGGCGCAACCATCACCTTCGTCGCCAATATCCCCGGCCAGACGCAGACCATGTCGCTCGCTATCTATTCGCTGCTGCAAAGCCCGACCGGCGACGTCGCCGCGTTCCGGCTCATCCTTTTCTCGATCGTCCTTTCCGTCCTCGCCATCATCGCGTCGGAATGGTTCGCGCGCAGGCTGGTGAGGAAGCGCGGCTGATGGGCGTGCTGGCGGTTTCGGTTACCGGCGAGGCCGGCGAATTCCGGCTGAATGCCGATTTCGAGGCAGGTTCGGGCATAACGACGCTCTTCGGCCATTCGGGCGCCGGCAAGACGACGATCCTCAAGATGATCGCGGGCATGACAAGGCCGAAGACGGGGCGGATCGTCGCCGGAGGCAGGGTGCTTTTCGACAGCGACGCCCGGATCGACCTTCCGCCTCAAGGACGACAGGTCGGTTTCGTCTTCCAGGACGGGCGGCTCTTTCCGCATCTTTCGGTGCGCCGCAATCTGACCTATGCGCGCTGGGCGGGCAGACGGCGCGCGACGCGGCCTTTCGAGGAAGTCGTGGCGTTGCTCGGGCTGGAAAGCCATCTCGACCGTTCGACCACGACGCTTTCAGGCGGCGAGCGGCAGCGCGTCGCGATCGGACGGGCGCTTTTGTCCGATCCGGCAATACTCCTGATGGACGAGCCACTCTCCTCGCTGGACCAGGCGCGGCGGCTGGAGATCCTGCCCTATATCGAGGCGATCCGCGACGAAACGGCGATACCGATCGTCTATGTCAGCCACGAGATCGACGAGGTGGCGCGGCTTGCCGATACGGTCGTCGTGCTCGAACAGGGCCGGATGCTCGCGGCGGGGCCGGCGGCGGAGATCTTCGGGCGGCTCGATCTCGGCGACACGCTCGGACGCCAGGAGGCGGGCGCCCTGATCGAGGGGATCGTCCGGGAAGTCGAGCCGGAATACGGCGTCGCGGTGATCGATGCCGACGGCGCACGGCTGGAACTGGTCGGCGAAGGGTTTTCCGCGGGCGAGGCGGTCAGGCTGCGCATCCGTGCGCGCGACGTCGCCATCGCACGACACACGCAGGCCGGGCATTCCATCCGCAACCAGCTTCCCTGCGTCGTGGAGGAGATCGTCAAAGCCGGTCCGGCCTTCGTCGAGTTGGCGTTGAAGCTCGGTTCGCAGAGATTGAGGTCGCGCATTACCCGCAAATCCGCCGACGAGATGGCAATAGCGCCGGAGCAGAAAGTGGTGGCGTTGCTGAAGGCGGTGGCGGTCGAACGGCGGGTCGCGCGTCACCGCAGGGAAAGGCCGCCGCAATAGTGTCGTGTTCCGCTGCATCCTCGGCATATGCTTTTGGCGTCGGGGCGTCACCGACGCTGCTTCGGAGTCGCGCGCGTGATCCCCTTCCGCTTCCTGTTCCTGGTCGCCGTCGTTCTGATCCTGCCGGCCTGTTCGGCGGGAGGGCGGATCATGAATGCGCTTCAGACGGACGAGGGCGTCTCCGTGGCGCGGGGCATCGCCTACGGCTCCCTGCCGCGGCAGAAATACGATCTCTACAGCCCGGTGAACGCCAAGCCGGATGCACCGGTGATCGTCTTCATCTATGGCGGGAGCTGGCATAGCGGTGATCGCAAGGATTACGCCTTTATTGGCGATGCGCTTGCGCGGCACGGCTTCGTCACCGCTATCGCCGATTACCGGCTTTATCCGAAGGTCATCTTTCCTGCCTTCGTCGAGGACGAGGCGAAGGCAGTTGCCGCGATCGCGAAGCAGGTCGGGGCGGGGCATCCGCTCTTCATCATGGGGCATTCGGCAGGCGCGCAGATCGGCGCGCTGGTGGTGCTCGATCCGCATTATCTGAAGGCGGAAGGGGTCGATGTCTGCCGAAGGATATCGGGCTTCATCGGTCTTGCCGGCCCCTACGCCGCCTTGCCGCTGCACAGGGAGCGCTACCGGCGCATCTTTCCCGAGGATGTCCGTGCCTCGGCCGTGCCCGTCAATTTCGCGGCCGGGAAACATCCGCCCTCGCTGCTGATCGCCGGCGAGTCGGATCTTGTCGTCGATCCGGACAATACGGCCGATCTGGCGAAGGCGCTGAAGCAAGCGGGCAACCGGGTCGAGGTCTCGGATTATCGGCACGTCGGGCACATGCTTCTGGTCGGCTCGCTGGCCAAGCCGCTTCGCCAGTTCGCGCCGACGCTTCGGGAGATAAAGCGCTTCGTTCGGCGGGAAAGCCGGCAGGTGGCGCCATTCTGCGGCCGGTGACCTTATCGGATGCGTGGCAGGATACGCTCGATCAAATTGCGGTAGGTGGCGTCCCGATCATCTGCAAGGCCCGGTTCATCCATGAATTTCATGCGCCCGGAAAGGGCAATATCGGCGATGCCGTGAACCATCGACCATGCGGCGGCGACGTCAAGCATCGCCGCCTTGTCGTCCGGAGCCTCGCTTCCGCGGACGGCATTTACGCCCTGGATCAACAGTCCGAGCGAATTCGTGGCGACCTGCTGCAATTCGGGATCGTCGAAGTCCGGCCGCCCCGAGGCGAACATCAGGCGGAAGAGGGCGGGTTCGGAGGTGGCGAAGTCGATATAGCCCAGGCCGAGTCCGATCAGTCGCTCCCGCGGGTCGGCTGGCGCGGCTGACTGCCTGGCCGTCATGGCGGCCGTGAAGCGGGTGAAGCCGACAGCCGCCAGCGCCGTCAACAGCCCGTCGGCGTCCCTGAAATGATGCGCGGGCGCGGCGTGGGAGACGCCCGCGCGCTTGGCGCAACTGCGAAGGGTGAAGCCTTCCACACCCTTTTGTTTGAGTTCCTCCTCAGCCGCAATAAGCAGCGCCTCGCGCAGATCGCCGTGGTGATAGCTGTCTTTCGCTTTCCCGCCTTCCGTCATCGCTCCGCCCTTTCCGTCCAGCCCGGCATGCCGCGCGACCTCTGTATGAACCGTGATCTTGACGGTGTCAAATTATATCTTGACAACGTAAAGATTGGTTGGCAGACTGTAATCCTGACAGTGTCAAGATTGTGCCTTGAAAGGAGCGGCTATGGATGCGGAAACGATCTTCCGGATTGCCAATTCGGTGGCGGTCGTCGGCTGGCTTGTTTTGTTGGCTAGCCCGTTCATGCCGAAAATTGCGCATTATGTCTCGGCGGTGGCGGTCCCACTTCTGCTTGCGGTTGTCTATAGCAGCCTGATCATGGCGTTCTGGTCAGGCGGGCAGGGCGGCTTCGACAGCCTGGAACATGTGGCGAAACTTTTTCGGAGTCCGGAACTGCTGCTTGCGGGCTGGATCCACTACCTCGCCTTCGATCTCTTCGTCGGCGCGTGGATCGTCGAAAAGGCCCGTGAAAACGGCGTTGCCTTCTGGGCAGTCATTCCCTGCCTCGTTCTCACATTCCTCTTTGGCCCCGCCGGATTTCTGCTTTTCAACGCCATCTCCGCGGCGAAATCGGTCCCCTCATTGAAAGGAACAGCGTCATGAACACGCTCGCGAAATCGCTTCCGGTTCCCGTCTATGCGCCTCCGGCCCTCCGCCTCGATCCTGTCTGGTGGCTCGGTGAACTTGGCCGGCGTCAGCCGGCGCTCGCCGGCACGGGCATTCTGATCGGTCTTGCCGTCATTCCGATGAGTCTGGCCGGCGTGCTCGATCCGCGACTCTTCAACGGCATCGACGTATGGATCAAACCGGTAAAGTTCGCGACGGCGATCTTCCTTTACATGCTGACGCTCGCCTTCTTTGCCGGGTGGGTGAGCAGGAAGGACAGGCAGAGATGGTGGTTCACCGCCGCCGTCCGGATCGTCGCGGCGGCAGCTTTGTTCGAGATCGTCTATATCTCGTACCAGGCCTCGCTTGCTGAGGCGTCGCACTACAATCGCGCCGATATGCTGCATATCGCGCTCTACGCGATGATGGGTGTGGGCGCGACGCTGATGGTTGCCTTTTCGGGGCTGCTTGCCTTTCTTATCCAGCGAAACCGCGCATTGAGCGTGGCGCCTGCCATTCGCGATTCCGTCGTGATCGGGCTGGCGCTGACTTTCGTTCTGACCATGATCGTCGCCGGGACGCTCAGCGCGTGGGGCAGCCACTGGATCGGCGGGGTCCATTCCGACGCCGGCGGCATGACTTTGACAGGCTGGTCGCGCGACGGAGGCGACCTGCGCGTTGCCCATCTTTTCGCGACGCATGCCATGCATTTCATCCCGATTTTCGGCGTCGCATCGGCTTATATTTTCGGCGCCGGCAATCGCCGGCCTGTATGGCTGTTTTCGGCGCTGTTCATGGGCTTCGTAGTCTTTCTTTACTTCCAGGCGCTCGCCGGACAGCCATTCCTTCCTTTCATCAAATAGCGGGGAGAAAGCGTGTTTCCTTGCCGTTAACCATTCATTAATCAACCTGTCCTATCCTGAAACTTAGTCGGATCGGCTTTCCTCCTCCCAAGCGCGGTCCTGATCAGGGCGGTCACACTGGCCGCCCTTTTTCTGCGGCTCCGCTGGATGCATATCATCCGCCTTGCCGATCCACCTTCCATCTGGCATCTGGACCTCTTCGTATCGAGGAGATCGTCATGTCGGAAGGAAAGTTCGCGGTCGTAACGGGCGCGGGGACCGGAGTAGGCAAGGCCACGGGTGCCGCGCTTGTCGCCAACGGCTGGACAGTGGCGTTCGTCGGTCGCCGGCGCGGTCCGCTTGATGCGGCGGTGACTGCCACCGGCGCGCCGGAAAGGGCCGTCGCCATTCCCTGCGACATTTCCGAAGCTTCGCAGGTAGATGAGCTTTTCGCCGAGGTGAAGGAGCGCTTCGGGCGGCTCGACCTGCTCTTCAACAATGCGGGCATGAGCTATAAATCGGTTATGATCGACGAGATTCCGGTCGAGGTCTGGAACGACGTCGTGGGTGTCAATCTCACCGGTTCGTTCCTGTGCGCGCGCGCCGCCTTCGGCATAATGCGGCATCAGAAGCCGATGGGCGGACGTATCATCAACAACGGTTCCGTTTCGGCTTATGCGCCACGACCCGGTTCGGTCCCCTATACGGCGACCAAGCACGCGATCACCGGTCTTACCAAGACGTTGGCGCTTGACGGGCGACCCTTCGACATCGCCTGCGGCCAGATCGATATCGGCAACGCGCTGACCGAAATGGCGATGGCCATGACCAAGGGCGTGCCCCAGGCGAACGGCACCACCGCCGTCGAGGCGACGATGGACGTCCAGCGTGTCGCGGACGCCGTGCTGCACATGGCGAGCCTGCGGCTTGACGCCAACGTTCTGTTCATGACCGTGATGGCGACCAAAATGCCTTACGTCGGTAGGGGATAGGTCATACCGGTAGGCGCGCCGACAGAAACGCTTGCAAGGAAAAACTTATCTGACTAAAGTCAGGTAATGGACAGGAATCAGGTCGAGCAGGTTCGCCGTTTCAATCGTTTGGTGACGCGCCGCATCGGCGCCCTCAGCGACGATTACCTGTCGCGCGGGCGGCCCCTCGGCGAGGCGCGGCTGATCTTCGAGGTCGGCGCGGCCGGCGGTACCGACCTTGGCAGGCTGAGAAGCATGCTCGGGCTCGATTCCGGCTATATGAGCCGGCTTCTACGTTCGCTGGAAGCTCAGGAAATGGTCGAAGTCCGCCGCAAGGTCGGCGACGGGCGGGCGCGGGAAGTCATCCCGACAGCCAAGGGCCGAAAGGAGTTCGCCGCCTACGATTCCCGCTCTGCCAAGCTTGCGCAATCCGTGCTGTCGCCATTGAACGAAGCCCAGCGCGAGCGGCTTGTCGCGGCCATGGCGGAGGTGGAGCGGCTTATCCGCGCGTCTTTCGTGACCATTGCCGAGGAATCGCCGAGAAGCGCGGACGGACGCTGGTGCCGGGAGCAATATTTCGCCGAACTGGCGCAACGCTTCGACGGCGGCTTCGATATTGCGACCGGCGATCCTTCCGACAGCGCCGATCTTCTGCCGCCGTCGGGCTCGTTCGTCGTGGCGCGGCTCGAGGGAGAACCGGTCGGCTGCGGGGGGCTGAAGACTCTCGACGCCGGGACCGGCGAGGTCAAGCGCGTCTGGACGGCGGCATCGGCGCGCGGCATCGGCGTCGCCGGGCGGATCATGCAATGGCTGGAGCAGCGTGCAAGGGAAATGGGGTTTTCGGTCGTGCGTCTCGACACGAACAGGTCGCTCACCGAGGCACAGGCGCTTTATCGCAAGCTCGGTTATCGCGAGATCGGCCGCTACAACGACAATCCCTACGCCAGCCACTTCTTCGAGAAGCTACTGTAGCGGCGTCTGCTATCCAGCCGCCGCTACAGGCTTCTGCTCGGACAGGAACGCACCCATGCGTTCTATGGCCCTCAGGATATTCTCCTCCGAATTGGCGTAGGAGAGGCGCAGATAGCCTTCCCCGAGCACGCCGAAATCCGGTCCGCCGATAAGTGCGACGCCGGCTTCTTCCAACATCGCCGAGGCGAGCTTCTTCGCCTTCCATCCGGTGCCCGAGACGTTCGGGAAGGCGTAGAATGCGCCTTTCGGTGTGATGCAGGTCACGCCGGGCAGGCCGTTCAGCCCCTCGACCACGACCTGCCGACGGCGGTCGAAGGCCCGCATCATCTTTTCCACCTCGTCCTGCGGCCCGTCGATGGCGGCAATGCCGGCATATTGGCTCGGCGCGTTGACGCAGGACCAGCAATTGACGGCGAGCTTGCGGATCTTGTCGTAAAGGCCATCCGGCCAGATCGACCAGCCCATGCGCCAGCCGGTCATCGCCCAGGTCTTCGACCAGCCGTTCAGCACCACCAGCCGATCGCGGATTTCGGGGAAGGCGAGCAGCGAGGTGGCTTTCTCGCCGTCATAGGTCATGACGTCGTAAATCTCGTCGGAGAGGATGGCGACATCGGGGTGCGCTTGCAGTCCCTTCACCAGTTTCTCGACTTCCGCGCGCGGGGTGACGCCGCCGGTCGGGTTTGCCGGCGAGTTGAGGATGATAAGCCGCGTCTTGGGCGTGATCAGCGCCAGCGTCTCCTCCGCCGAGAAGGCGAAGCCGTTCTCCTCGCGGATCGGGATCGGAACGGGCGTCGCGCCGGTGAACTCGATCATGGAGCGATAGATCGGGAAACCGGGGTCGGGATAGAGGATTTCCGCGCCCGGTTCACCGAACATGATGATCGTCGCATACATGGTGGGCTTCCCGCCAGGCAGGATCATGACGTTCTCGGGCGAGACCTCGACGCCGGTCATCGCCAGTGTCCGGCGTACCACCGCCTCGCGGCAGGCGAGCAACCCCGTTGCCGGCGTATAGCCGTGATGGCCGTCGCGCAGCGCCTTGATCGCCGCCTCTACGATATGCGCGGGCGTGTGGAAGTCCGGCTGGCCGATGCCGAGATTGATGATGTCGCGGCCCTTGCTGCCAAGCGCGGTGGCGCGTGCGAGAACGGCAAAGGCGTTTTCCTCGCCGATGCGGTCGAAGGCGGGAACGGTGTGGAGCATTTGAAGCCCGATCTGGTCCAGTTGAATTCAAAGTGGTTTTGTGAACCTTCTTCGCTCTTGTCAAATGGAATGCACCGGGAAGGACTTGATCGGATGGCCGCCGATTTGAAGAATTTTGCGCCACGCGCGCGCCCTGCACGCGAAGCCATGGAAGGTCGTTTCGTGCGGCTCGAGCCGCTCGTTGCGACGCGGCACGGCGACGATCTCTATGCGGCGTCCACCGTCAGCGACGCTGAACAGCGCTTTGCCGGGCTTTCCGACTATCCGCCGAAGACGCGCGCGGAATACGGCGATTGGCTCGCCAAGGCCGAGGCCAGCGAGGACCCCCTGCATTTCGCCGTCATCGACAAAAAGAATGGCAAGGTCGGCGGGCGGCAGACGTTCATGCGCATCGACCAGAAAAACGGCGTCATCGAAATCGGCAATATCTACTGGGGGCCCTTGATCTCGCGCACGCCGGTCACGACGGAGGCGCTCTATCTCTTTGCGCGCCACGTCTTCGACGATCTCGGTTACCGGCGCTTCGAGTGGAAATGCAATAACACGAACGCGGCATCGAAGCGCGCAGCCGAACGCTTCGGCTTCACCTTCGAGGGCATTTTCCGCCAGCATATGATCATCAAGGGTTTGAATCGCGATACGGCGTGGTTCGCCATGCTCGACAGTGAGTGGCCGGCTGGCAGAAAGGCATTTGAAGGCTGGCTCGATCCCTCGAACTTCGATAGTGAAGGGCGCCAGAAACGCCGGCTCGAAGAGATACGGGCCGATATCGCCGGATAGGCTGAAGAAGATGGGCCACGATCACGCATATTCAGGCCATGACGATCACGATCATGCCGGTCACGGCCATGGCGGATTGCATCTGCATGGAGGCGGCGACAAGACGCGCGTGCTCATCGCCGGTTGCCTGACGCTGACCTTCATGGTCGTCGAGGTGGCGGGCGGTCTTCTTACCGGATCGCTGGCACTCCTCGCCGATGCCGGGCACATGCTGACCGATTCGGTATCGCTCGGGCTTTCCTGGTATGCCTTCCACCTTGCCGGACGTCCGGCGACGCAGCGGCTGACCTACGGCTTCGACCGCGTCAAGACACTGGTGGCTTACACCAACGGTCTTGCCATCTTCGTCGTCGCAGGCTGGATCGTCTACGAGGCGATCGAACGGCTCCTGGCGCCACCTCAGGTGATGGGCGGCATGATGTTCGTCGTTGCTATCGCGGGGCTGTTCGTCAATATCGCCGGATTCCTCATTTTGCGTGGCGGCGACCATGGCAGCCTCAATATGCGCGGCGCGATCCTGCATGTGCTGGGTGATCTCCTCGGGTCGGCGGCGGCAATCGCGGCGGCGCTGGTCATCATGGCGACGGGCTGGATGCCGATCGACCCGATCCTTTCGGTCTTCGTCGCCGTGCTCATCCTGTCGACCGCATGGTCGCTGGTAAAGGATGCAGGTCACGTTCTTCTGGAGGGAACGCCCGGCAGCATGGATCGCGACGAGATCGTTGCCGACATGACGAAACATTTCCCGGAAGTCCGCGAGATCCACCACGTCCATGTCTGGTCGCTGGACGGCAGCCGCAATGTCGCGACGCTGCACGCCTGCCTGAAAGAGGGCACGGACGCCCACGGCGTTGTCGTTGCGATGAAGCGCCGGCTTGCCGAGAAGCACGGCATCGGCCATGCCACCATCGAGACCGAATTCGGCGAGTGCACCGACCTTTCCGTGCACCAGCATGAGGCGGCTCAGGTCAAATATCTCCACTAGGACATCAGGACGAGGCAGGAATGGCAGGCAGGCTGAAGGGCAAGATCGCGGTGGTGACCGCCGCGGGGCAGGGGATCGGGCGCGCGATCGCCGAGATGTTCGTGGCGGAAGGCGCGACCGTTTACGCGTCTGACGTGGACCGCTCCAAGCTCGACGGACTTGCCCGTGCGAAGAAGGCGAGGCTGAACGTGCTTTCGACGCGTGCGGTCGAGGCCTATGCAGCCAAGGTCGGCGAGATAGATATCCTGGTGAACGTCGCTGGCTATGTGCATCACGGCACCGTGCTCGAATGCGACGAGAAAGCCTGGGACTTTTCCTTCGACCTCAACGTCAAGTCGATGCACCGGATGATCCACGCCTTCCTGCCCGGAATGCTGAAGCGGGCGGCCGAAACCGGCAAGTCCGGTTCCATCGTCAATCTGTCGTCGGGCGCTTCCTCGCTGAAGGGCGCGCCCAACCGCTACGCCTATGGCGCGACCAAGGCCGCCGTCATCGGGCTGACCAAGGCGGTTGCGGTGGATTTTGTTTCAAAAGGAATCCGCTGCAACGCCATCTGTCCCGGCACGGTCCGTTCTCCGTCATGGGAGGGGCGTGTCGAGGAACTCGGCAAGACGATGGGGGGCAAGCAGAAGGCGCTCGACATGTTCGTCGGCCGCCAACCCATGGGCCGCGTCGGCGAGCCGTCTGAGATCGCCGCGCTGGCGACATATTTCGCATCGGACGAATCGGCGTTCACGACCGGAACCGCCATTCCGATCGACGGCGGATGGATCATTTGATGGATCGGCTCATCTGATGGATCGGGGCAGCCGCAACTCCGCGGTCGCCGCCGCGCTCATCCTGATCTTCTTCGGAGGTGGATGGTTCGTCATGCCGCCGCTGATGCGGGCGGTCGGCAATTACTCGGCCGTCGCGGCGGTCGCCATCGCGGCGCTCTTCGTCGCGGCGTTCTTCATCGTCTTCTGGCTGCGTGGCCGCAGCCAGCGGCAACGGAATGGAGGTTAAGGTGCGTGTATTGATAACCGGCGCGGCGGGCATGATCGGACGGAAGCTGACCGCGCGGCTGGTCGCCGATGGAAAGCTCGCCGGCCACGCCATCACGGCGCTCGACCTTCACGATATCGTGCCCGCCGATGCGCCGAAGCTCGCGGGCGCCAAGGTCAAGGTTCATACCGGCGATCTCGCCGCCGATGGCGATGCCGTCAGGCTGATCTCCCCCAGGCCCGATGTTATCTTTCATCTGGCGGGCGTTGTCTCAGGCGAAGCCGAAGCGAATTTCGACAAGGGCTACCGGGTCAATCTCGATGGCACGCGCATGCTTTTCGAGGCGATCCGCCATGCGGGACATAAACCGCGCGTCGTATTCACCTCCTCCATCGCCGTCTTCGGCGCGCCGTTCCCCGACGTTATCCCCGACGAGTTCCATCTTACGCCCATGACCTCCTACGGCACGGAAAAGATGATGGGCGAGGCGCTGCTTGCCGATTATACGCGGCGCGGCTTCTTCGACGGCATCGGCATCCGCCTGCCGACGATCTGCGTGCGGCCCGGCAAGCCGAACAAGGCGGCGTCGAGCTTCTTCTCCGGCATCATCCGCGAACCGCTCGCAGGGCAGGAGGCGATCCTGCCAGTGCCGCGGACGGTGCTTCATACGCATGCCAGCCCGCGTTCGGCGGTGAATTTCCTCGTCCACGCCGCCGGCCTCGATGGCGACAAGGTCGGGCCACGCCGCAATCTCACGATGCCAGGTGTCGCAGTCACTGTTGGCCAGCAGATCGAGGCGCTTGGGCGTGTCGCGGGTGAGAAATTCACGGCGCTCATCCGCGAGGAGGCCGACCCGACCGTCTGGGCAATCGTCCAGAACTGGCCGACGCAGTTCAACGCCAAGCGGGCGCGCGATCTCGGCTTCAAAGCGGAAGACAGTTTCGACGAGATTGTCCGCGCCCATATCGAGGACGAACTCGGCGGCAAACTGCCCGCGCTATGATCCGGCAGGCTCGGCGGCACGCGGGATCCTCAGTTCCGTCCTGAGTCCACCGCCTTGGCGGTTCTCAAGCGTCACTTCGCCGCCGACGCCGCGGGCGATGGCCCGGGCGATGGTGAGGCCAAGGCCGAAGCCGCCGGTCTGGCGATTGCGTGAACCCTCGACACGCGTGAATGGCCGGAAGACCTGCTCCAGCCGCTCCTGTGGGATGCCCGGCCCGTCATCCTCGATCGCCAGCACGATCTCCTTTTCGTGGCCCGACAGGCTGATCGACGCCCTCTCGCCATAGGTGACGGCATTGTCCACGAGATTGGTCACGCAGCGGCGCAGCGCCACAGGACGCCCGACGCAGATCAGGCCGCGCGCGTTGGCGCTGCCGTCCGCGAAACTTACCTGCGGATAGGCGTCCGCGATGGAATCGACCAGCGACCAGAAGTCGATGCGTTCGGGCGTCTCGTCCTTCACTTCATGGGTCGCGAAATCGACCACCGAACGGGCGATCGCCTCGATGTCGCCGAGATCGTCCATGAGCGCCTTGCGCTTGCCGGCGTCCTTCAGCAATTCGAGCCTGAGTTTCATGCGCGTAAGCGGCGTGCGCAGATCATGGGCGAGAGCGGCTGCGAGCTGTTCGCGGTCCTCCACATATTCTCGAAGCTGTGCCTGCATCGTGTTCACCGCATGTGCGGCGGAGCGGTATTCGCGGCTGCCGCGCTCGGGCAAAGGCGGGCTTTTCAAATCCGCGCCTATGCGGCGGACAGCACTTTCCAGCGTCCGATATGGCGCGGTCAGCCGGCGAAGTGCCCAGATCGTCATGATGACGACCAGTGCCGCTATACCACCGAGCAGCGGCAGGTTTTCTTCGGAGACGAGCGGCCCCACCGGCGTCAGCGGCATGACGAAGTTCAACCATTGGCCGTCCTTGAATTCGACCGAGGCGACCAGCCTATCGCTCTGGGAAATATCGCTGGCGAGATTGAGGAATTCCTTCTCGATTTCGCCGATGTCTTCGGGCGAGGTTTCGTCGGGAGCTTCTCTGGAGACAACCGGCCCCGCCGATTTGCGGTAGATCCGCACCTCGAGGACGCCGAATTTCGACAACCGGCTGACCACCACGTCCTCCAACTCGGCGAGGTCGTCGTCGGGAGGGATCGCGCTTCTGATAAGCGGCACCTCGGAAACGGTGACAAGGTAGTTCGGATTGGCCAGCCCCTTGGCCAACTGGGCTCGGTCCTCGGGCGTCGCCGAGTACATGAGCTTCACAAGGGAATAGGCGCGGTCGCTCAGCCGGAAGAGTTCGAGCAGGTTGTTGGAAGCCCGTCGCTGTTCGACGATGAAGTAGAGCGTCGTCACCTGCGTCACCAGCAGGCCGGCGATCAGGATGAGGAGTATCCAGGCGGGCAGCGTCTGGGGAAAAAGGCGTTTCATTCCGCGACCGTGTCCGGCACGAACTGGTAGCCCCCGCCGCGGACGGTCAAAATGAGCTTGGGCGCCCGCGGGTCGTCTTCCATCTTGCGCCGCAGCCGGCTGACGAGGATATCGACGCTGCGGTCATAGCTCATCGTGCCGTCTCCGCCTGCGAGGTCCATCAACTGCTCGCGGCTCAGGACGTGTTGGGCGCTACGGACAAGCGCCTGAAGCAGATTGAACTCCGCCGTGGTCAATTCGACACGCACGTCGCCCGGCGCAATCAGCCGGCGCCGCGCGCAGTCGAGCGTCCAACCGGCGAAGCGATAGGTGCGCGGCTCCGAGCGCTTTGAAGCACCTTCCATCGGCGGACGGCGCAGCACGGCGCGGACCCTTGCCAGCAATTCGCGCGGGTCGAAGGGCTTGGGTACGTAGTCATCCGCACCCATCTCCAGACCGACGACCCGGTCGACCGTTTCCGTCACCGCCGTCAGCATGATGATCGGCATTCTGGAGCGGGCGCGGATATCGCGGCATATTTCCAGGCCGCTCCTCCCGGGCAGCATGACGTCGAGGACCAGAAGGTCGATGGTGGTGCTTTTGAGGATCGACTGCATCTCCTCGCCGTCGCGGGCAACGGAGACCTGCAATCCGTGCCGCTCGAGGAATTCGCGCAGGAGATCGCGGGTGCCGCGGTCGTCGTCGACGATAAGGATATGGGCGTCGGTCTTCATGCGGCGATACCGGTGCCGGCAGCGGCATTGCGCGCCGCTCCGCGAGGAAGCGCCTCAACTGGTGGCCTATGTCCGGAAAGCATTTCCCACCACCCTAAACGATGCGCAGCCGCTACAAAACTCTGCATTGCGGAAAAATTGAGGAAACAGAAACACGGCATATCAGGATCGCTGCACTCATGCAGTGTCATTCACGTTAGGGAAAAAATTCCATGAAGACGACATTCCTTGCCGCGATCGGCCTCGCCGTAGCGGTTGCGTTCTCCGCTCCGATACTTGTTGCCGGCAGTGCCGATGCGGCAACGACGACGCAGAAGGTGGTGGTGGTCAAGCATCACCATCGTCATGTGGTGAAGCATCACCATCATCACGTGGTCAAGCATCACCACGTCGTGAAGCATCCGGTGCATCATCATCACCACCACAAGGTCGTGCATCACAAGCCCCTGCCGAAAAAGAGCTGATAGGCTCGACGGCCATGGCGAGCGGCTGCTTTGATCGCGAGGGATCGCGTTCGGCGGCCGCTTCGTCGGCAGGCGGGACGAAGGGGACAACAAACCGGCTACAAAAATCTGCAATCGGGAAAAACGCCGGAAAAGATCGAAGCCTAGAACGGGTTCGCTGCTGATTGGCAGCGGTCGAACTGCCGGCGTCAGCCGGCGCCGAGGAAACGATGCGCCGTTCCGTGGCATCAATCGCGATCGTTCTTATAGCTATGGGCTCCCCCGCCATGGCTGCCGGACACGTCGCGGTGAAGGCTCCGATAACGCGCATCGAACGCTGCGACGCCCTCCAGCAACAGCTCGACCACGCAATCATCCAGCACGCCAGGGCCAAGCGGGCCACCCAGGCACGGGCGCTCAGGAAGAAGGCCGAGAAGTTTTGCGCCGGCAAATCGCAGGCGCAGGGCATCAGGACTTACGCCACCGCACTGAAGCTGCTCGGGGTCAAGCCGATCGATGAATGACCGGCCGATCCATCATCCGGCTCCGCATGAAAAGGAAATCATGACCATGAATAAAGCTCTCATCTCCGCGCTCTCGCTGGCAGTCGCGCTCGCATTTGCCGCTCCGTTCTCGGTGACCGCCGCTTCGGCTGCCGGCACCACCACGGCCGCTGCCTCCACGACCACCCCGGCGAAGCCGATGGTCAAGAAGCACAAGGCATCCAAGAAGCACGCCAGCACCAAGGCGACGAAGAAGCATGCTTCCGCCAAGACCATGAAGAAGACGGAAAAGGACCAGAAGAAGTCGTAATTTCTTCAGTCGGGCGGGGTTTCAGGGCCGCTTCTGCATCAATGCAGGAGCGGCCCTTATGCATTCCGCTCCACGCCCTTTGCTTGCCATGGCGTCCTTGGATATCTAGGTTCGGAGAAGATTTCACGAGGCTCGGCCGGTGCGGCCCGCAAGCAAGGAACCCAGGATGAGCATGGATGCGATCGCCGATAAGATGCGGGCCAGGGTGGAGGGCTCGGGCTTCACGAAGTCGGTGAAGTTCGATTGCGGGGCCGACGGGGTCATCGTCATCGACGGCGCCACCGTCTCGACCGCAGATGCGTCGGCCGACTGCACGATCACGCTGGCGAAGGACGATCTGGAATCCATGATCGCCGGCGAACTCAACCCGACCTCGGCCTTCATGCAAGGCAAGCTGAAGGTCGACGGAGACATGTCCGTCGCCATGGCGCTCAGTCAGGTTTTGTAGGGAAAAGACCCTTCTCCCGAGAGCGGAAGAAGGGCCGGGGTCACACTGCGTGCGCGATCCGCGCCCGCTTTATCTTGCGTCCCGTGGGTCGGATGATGCCATGTGCGCCATCGAGCGCGCCGGGCTCCAGTTCCAGCGCGAGCAGTCGATGCTTTTCGTAGGGGCCGGGCATGGCGAGCATGCCGGTCTTCCCGGCGGAGAAGCCGAAACGCGCGTAGTATGGCGCATCGCCAACGAGGATGATGGCCCTATGGCCCAGGCGGGCCGCTTCGGCGACGGCTTGGCTCATCAGCGCCGAGCCGATACCGGCGCTTTTCAGCGTCGGTTCCACTGCAAGCGGCCCAAGCAGCAGTGCGCGCCGTCCGTTGATGCCGGCCGCGATATCCCATAGCCTGACAGTCCCGACCACGGCGCCGGAGGCCTCGCGAGCGACCAGTGCCAGGCCTTCCGATGGAATGCGGCCTTTGCGCAGTTTCTCCGACGATTTTTTCCGCCAGCGCGGCCCCATGGCGCGGTCGAGCAACGCGTCGCGTGCCGGAATGTCGGCAATGGTTTCGGGGGAAACCGACAACGGCCGAACCGCCGATCCGACAATGTTCTTCTGAGCTTCCATTTCCGTGATCCTTCACGAGCAGAAATTCGTTCCACAAGCGAACCGGTTGCCAGCTAACGCCGGCAACCGGGTGATCCGACGAGGCGACCCCTTAGGGTGACCCGTCAGATCACGTAGGATCGGAGAGGCTCGAAGCCGTTGAAGGCGACCGAGGCGTAGGTGGTCGTGTAGGCGCCCGTCCCTTCGATCAGCACCTCGTCGCCGATGGTCAGCGAGAGCGGCAGCGGGTAGGGCGTCTTCTCGTACATCACATCGGCCGAATCACAGGTCGGCCCGGCAAGCACACAAGGCGCCTTCCGGTCGTGGTCGCGCGCGGTCACGATCGGATAGCGGATCGCCTCGTCCATGGTCTCGGCGAGACCGCCGAACTTGCCGATGTCGAGATAGACCCACCGCAATTCGTCCGCCTCGGATTTCTTCGAGATCAGCACCACTTCCGACTTGATGACTCCTGCATTGCCGACCATGCCGCGGCCCGGCTCGATGATCGTTTCCGGGATACGGTTGCCGAAATGACGGCTGAGCGCGGCGAAGATCGCCTCGCCATAGGCCTTGGCCGCCGGCACGTCCTTCAGATACCGGGTCGGGAAGCCGCCGCCCATGTTCACCATCTTGAGCACGATGCCTTCCTCGGCGAGCGTGGCGAAGACGCGCTTGGCGTCGGCCAGCGCCCGGTCCCAAGCGTCGAGATCGGTCTGCTGCGAGCCGACATGGAACGACACGCCATAGGCGTCGAGGCCGAGCGCCTTCGCCTTTCTCAGCACGTCGATCGCCATCGCCGGCACGCAGCCGAACTTGCGCGACAGCGGCCATTCGGCACCCTCGCCGTCGGTCAGTACGCGGCAGAAAACACGGCTGCCCGGCGCTGCACGCGCCACCTTTTCGACCTCCTCGACGCAATCGACGGCGAAAAGCCGGATGCCGAGTTCGAAGGCGCGGGCGACATCGCGCTCCTTCTTGATCGTGTTGCCGAAGGAGATACGGGTAGCCGGCGCGCCTGCATCCATCGCCATTTCGATTTCGGCGACGGAAGCGGTGTCGAAAGACGAGCCGAGCGAGGCCAGAAGACGCAGGATCTCCGGCGCGGGATTGGCCTTCACGGCATAGTAGATGCGCGATTGCGGCAGCGCCTTCTCGAAAGCGCGATAATTGTCGGCGACCACATCGAGATCGACCACGAGGCAGGGGCCGTTCGGTCGTCGGGTGGCGAGGAAATCCATGATGCGCTGGGTTGCCATCGGTCTCTCCATTGCGCGGGCCGAAGCCCGTCTAGCAAGCTGCGGAGTGCCGGGCGCTCGGCCCTGGACGTTCCGCGGTGGACAAAGGGCGTTTCCCAAATCTCATGGCCTGGCCGGTGGAAGTGCCGGAACCATGTGACGCGAGCTACGCGGCGATGAGCAAGCGCCTTTCGGCGACCGCTCGCTTTGTCTGCCTCAGCTTTGGATTGGAGAACCCGCTCCGCACTGCCGGCAATGAAGGTGTGCCTCTTCAGTAACCCCGGTCTATGGACGACCGGCAGACACCAGAAAGGCCCGCACCGTCGTTGCTTCAAGGTGTCCTCGGTTCTTGCGGTTGGCCGCGAGACCGACTGGAGGGGTTAGTTCCAGGTACCTTGCCGAATTCCTCGCCATATCGAGGCTCGGCGGACACCCACAGGCACGTGCGACTTTGGGCAGGCGCGATATAAGGATAAAATCATGTCCAATCAATGAAAATTCGCGCCCGGTTGAAAAAAATCCGTGGCTGAACGATAGAGGTTTTACCGTCTCACGGAATTGAACGACGCGTGTGTTCCGGAGGCGCTCTCCGGCGGGCGGAAAGGTTCGAATCCATGGATACTCTGACACGCATGCGCGCCTTCATCGAGGTGGTCGAGGCCGAGGGATTCTCGGCCGCCGCCCGCAAAATCGGGCGTTCCAAGGCGCTTTTGTCGAAATATGTGCGCGAACTGGAGGACGAACTCGGGGCGCTGCTCCTCAACCGCACCACGCGGCAGTTCTCGCTGACCGAGGCCGGCCACACCTATTTCGGCCGCGCATCGGAGATCATCCGCGAGATCGACAGCCTGCAGGAGACGGTGCGCGAATCAGCCGGCGACGTCAGGGGCCGAATCAAGCTGTCGGCGCCGCGCACTTTCGCGGATGCCCAGATCGGCCAATCCATGATCGACTTCGCTCGCGACCATCCCGATATCGTGCTCGAAATCCGTCTCGACGACCGCTTCGTCGATCTGGTGGAGGAGGGGTTCGACCTCGCGATCCGCATCACCAGGCTGGAGAACTCATCGCTCATCGCGCGCAAGCTGGCGCCGTTCTCGATCTGTCTCTGCGCTTCGCCGGAGGCGATAGCCAAATACGGCACGCCGTCCCGGCCGCAGGACCTCGCCAATTTGCCGTGCATCATCGACACCAATGGCCGCTGGCTTTCCAACTGGCCGTTCGCAGGCGCCGGCGAGACGATCAGTGTTTCGGTCTCCGGCCCGATCGAGGTCAACAGCCCGATCGCCGCGCGAGCGGCGGCCCTTGCCGGACTGGGTTTCGCGATCCTGCCCGATTTCATCGCGGCGGCGGAGATCGACAGCGGGCGACTGGTGCCGGTGCTTGGCGAGTACCTGCCGGACGGGCGCGGAATCTTCGCCGTTTATCCGCACCGCCGCTACCTGCCGGCCAAGGTGCGTGTCTTCGTCGACTATCTCGTGCAGTGGTTCAAGGCGCGGGAAAAGTCGCAGCCGGTCTGACCGGATACATGGGATAATGGCGCCGACATCGCCGGGCGGTCCCAATTTCGCCTGCTTTACGGGGACGGTTCGAAATTCCGATGCCGCCGGACGGGAGCCATGCAAGCATCACGCATTTTCACGGCATTGTGCGGCGCTCTCGTCAGCGGCCTGTTCCATGCCGCTCCCGCCTCGGCTCATCCGCATGTCTTTGCCGAGGCACGGCTGGAGCTTTCGATCAACCCGGACGGAACGGTGAAATCACTTCGCCATGTCTGGCGCTTCGACGATTTCTTTTCCAGCACCGTGCTTGTCCAGTTCGACAAGAACAAGGATCTGAAACTGGAAAAACTCGAACTGGAGGCCCTGGCCAAGACGGTCCATGATTCCCTTGCCGATTACAATTATTTCCAGCTTGTGACGCAGAACGGCAAGGACGTCGCCATGCAGGCGCCCGACCATATGATCGCCGATTTCAAGGACAACAGATTCCTGCTCCTCTTCGAGAGCCATCCGAAGGCGCCGCTGAAGCTTTCCGGAAAGATCGATTTCGGCATTTACGATCCGACCTTCTATACGGCGATCGACTTCCACAACGATGCCGACATCGTCGTCGACGGCCTGCCGGCCAACTGCACGAAGAAGGTGATTCGGCCGGACCCCGACCAGGCGATCGCCCAGAACCAGAAAACGCTGACCGACGCCTTCTTCAACGACCCGACCGACCTCAGCAAGATTTTCGCGACGAAACTGGAACTCACCTGCCAGCCATGACGAAGAACATCGCGCGCACGCTTTGCAGCCTCGGCCTCTATCTTGCGGCAATCGCCATCCTTGCCGGGCATGCTCATGCTCAAAGTTCGCTCGGTATCGGCGCGGCCGAGCCGCAGATCGTGCCGGCCGGGCCCTTCGCGGGCCTCCTGCAATGGGTGAATGGAGAGCAGCAGCGCTTCTACCACGCCCTCACCGGGGCGATGCGCGGTATGCGTGAAAACGGCAATGCCTTCTGGATATTGGGAGGCATTTCCTTTGCCTATGGCGTCTTCCATGCGGCGGGTCCGGGACACGGCAAGGCGGTCATCTCCTCCTACATGGTTGCGAACGAAGTGGAACTGAGGCGCGGCATCCTGCTTTCCTTCATCTCGGCGCTGTTGCAGGGCGTGACAGCGATCCTCTTGATGTCGGCGATTTTCCTGTTCCTGCGCGGAACGGCGATAACCATGACCAACGCCACCTGGGCGCTCGAAATCCTGAGTTATCTGCTCGTCACCCTGTTCGGCGCATGGCTGCTCTTCCGCAAGATCGGCGCGCTGGTCTCCATAAGGCGCCCGGCGCTGGCTGTTGCCGAAGGACCGGCGATGCATCTGAACGAACCAGCAAATGGCGATCATGCGGAACATTACGACCGGCATGCGCACGACCATGGCCATTCCCACCATGACCATGGCCACGTCCACCATCATCACCATTCGCATGCGTCCGGCGAGTTTTGCGCCGACTGCGGGCACAGTCACGCGCCCGACCCGGCCAAGCTTGGCGGCGCGGAGTTCGACTGGCGCGCGGCATGGTCGGCGATCCTGGCGGTGGGGCTTCGCCCCTGCACCGGAGCGCTGATCGTGCTCACCTTCGCCTTCCTCAATGGCTTGTGGGCGGCGGGTATCGCCTCGGTCCTAGCGATGTCGATCGGCACCGCCATCACCGTATCCGCGCTTGCGACGGCGGCGGTTCTTGCCAAGAATGTTGCTGTGCGGATCGCAGGCGGAGGAGCGGTGAGCGGCATGATCCAGTCCGCTTTCGAGATTGGCGGGGCGCTCCTCGTGTTCCTGCTGGGCCTGACTCTTCTTACCGCCAGCCTGCAGGGCGTGCATCTGACGGGTTAGCCGACCGTGATCAATGCACCGCGGGCTCGGGCGCCTCTTTGGGCTTCTCGAACGGGCTGGTGCGGCGGCGGATGGTGTTGTCGCGGATTTCCGCCTTGGTCAGGAAATCGATCTGCTCGATGAGCACGTCGTGGACCAGATTCTTGCCGACGCGCTTGTTGACGGCCTCGCGGATGCCGCTTCGGAGCTTTCCGAGGTCCAGCTTGGCGTAATCGGCGAAGTCGATCTCAGGGTTGGCGTAGAGATAGGTGTAGACCTCGTCCACCAGAAGTGCCTCGGCTGGAAGCGACAGCGTCTTCATGACGGCGGGTTCAACCGTGTAAACCAGCCGCGTCAGGAAATAGCCATAGACCTCGTCGTCCTTCATCAGTGGCACGGAGATGATGTCGGTCTTCACATAGTCGAGGCCGCCGAAGAAGGCCGGTTGCGGCGCCTTGTCCGTCTTGGGACCCGACATCGAAAAAGAAAAGATCACGGTGCCGAGCGTGACCGCGACAAGCCAGAGCGCGGCGATGACGAATTTGATCATCGGGTGCGTGCCTTATGGCCGGGATGTTGCCGCCGGTCTGTCGCCCTCGTATTCCTCATGCCGCGCGGCCGGCTCCGAATTCGTTGACGGAATAGGTGCCGTCAGCATCGGCTTTCTGGATGGCGTCGCGGATGAGGCCTGCTACCTCGGTCACGGCGTTGAGATGAGCGCGAAGCGCCTTCTCGTTGTCGGCGAGTTTCCCGCGAAGGCGGGTGAGCGCCTCGCGATGTTCATTCAGCACTTCCGCCTGCGGCAGGCCCTTAATGGCCCGGTTGAGTTCGTAGAGGTGACGGCTCTTGCGCGCGTTCGATGCCTTGATGTCGAAATCGGGGTTGCCGCGGATTCCGGCCGTCTCATGCTCGATCGCTTCCTCGATCCTTCCTATGATGGCGGAGAGCGCGGCTGGGCGCGGCGGGGAAGGCTGTTCGGCCGAGGCGGAGCGCGGCAGTTCCGGGCTGTAGAGAGCGGCTTCCTGCATTACGGCTCCTAGATCTTGCTTTCGCTAGCATCGCTGGCAGCGAGCGGACTGGTGAATTTGCGCTGGATTTCCTGGACAAGTGCAGTCGAAAGCATCCGCTTCGTGTCGGCCTCGTCCTTGCGGGTGCCTTCGGAAGCACCGGTAAGCGCGACCTTCTTGTCGCCGACCATGTAGTGGTCCTTGAGGAGCCGGTTGGCGATGCCGATGCCGCCGCGTTCGGAGAGTACCGTCCCCAATTGCTTTGCCAGTTCGGATTTCCACATGTCGCCAGCGAGCCCCTTGCCGTAGACCGCCTCGCTGTCCTTCGGCATCATCGACTGCATGAAACTCTGAAGGACGACAGCTTCGAATTTCCTGTAGGCTTCCGGCGTCTTGCCGGGCTTGCCTGTGTCGGCATGGCCGGCGAAACGCATGTCGGCCATGTTTTTCGAGGAGACTTCGGTAGACGCGATTTCGGGGAATCCGATCTTCCCCACGCCAGCACGGGCGCGCTCGGCAAGCTGCGTGCGCGCCGCGGCCAGTTCGGCCGGATCGACGGCACGCGCCACGTCCAGAACGATGTCGCTCGGCGGAGAGATGGCCAACGGGAGATCCTGTCCTCTTCTCTTCAGGGCCCGGCAATAGCGGGCCGATCATTGTTCTTCACCATGCCCGAATTAGCTTGCGGCAGGCTTACTTGCGGGAGATCAGCCCTCGTTCGACCGCTTCCAGCGTAGCGCGATCCTCGGCTTGCCGCTCGTCTGCCCTCGTGGCCGCGCGCCAGGAGCGCTCGACCATGTTGGTGCGCGCGGTCTGGGTCGCGACATGGCCGGCCTCGATCCTGGCGCTGGCCAGTTTCCGGTCCTGCCGGCGCAGCGCGCGTTCGACACCGCGGGCGTAAAGGTCGGGGAACAGGTCGGTGAGCGAATCGGGCGCGTCGAAGCGCGCGGCAATCTCGGTCGCCTCGCGCCCCGCGGCGGCGGCTTCGGCGAGCGCCGTCGCCCGGCGCATCTCGTGGAAGGCCTTCAATTGCTCTTGAACTTCGACCAGCTTTTTCAGCCGCTCGGTACGCGAGGTCATTTCACCTCCCGATGGTCACGGCAAGGAAGCCGTCGGCATAGAGGCTGAGGAAATTGCCGATGGCGAAATACATCAAGAGCAGTCCACCGGTGACGATGAAGGGCAGCGAGACGAAATAGATCGGAATCTGCGGGGTCAGCTTGTTGATGAGGCCGGTCCCGAGATTGACGAGGATCGCATAGGCGACAAAGGGGCTGCCCAGCCGGAAGACGACGAAGAAGGATTGCGAGATCGTATCCGTCACGTTGACCAGCGCCGATTGCGGGTCGAAGAGGATATCGGGTGGCGCCACCTCGTAGGACGTGACCAGCGCCTTGACGATCTCCAGATGGAAATCGAGCAGGAAAAGGATCAGCAGCGCGGCAAAGGACAGGAGCCCGCCGAGCGCGGCCTGGGGCTCGCTTTCGAGCGCCAGGCTGCCGCCGAGATTGCTGAAGCCCATCATCATGGAGATGGCGTTGCCCATGAATTCGAGCGCGAGCAGGTAAAGCCGCGCGAGCACGCCGATCAAGGCGCCGGTCAAAAGCTCCGACGCGATGGTCTTGAACAACACGTCGGGCGTCGATTCGGCGAAGGGCAGGATGATGTCGGAAAGGTGCAGGAAAAGCGCGAGGCTCGCCGCCACCGCGACGAAGAGCCGGACCTGCATCGGCACGCGCGCGTTGGAGAAGCCGGGCATGATCATGAAACAGGCGCCGACGCGGCAAAAGGCGAGGAAGGCCGCGAGAACGACCTGTGAGATTGTCACGGTCACGCGATCGATCCGAGCACTCGGATCTCGACGCCCTTGGCGATCTCGACATGGGAGAGGACGGGCAGTGTCGGGAACATGCGTTCGATGATCATGCGCACATAGGGCCGCGCATCGGGCGCAGTGACCAGCACGAAGCGCTCGCCGGCGTCGACATGGCCGCGAATGGCCTTCGACGCTTCCTGTCCGAATTCCTCCAGCAGGCGCGGGTCGATGTCGAATTCGCGGATCTCGCCCTTGGCGTCTCGCTTCAATGCCTGATGGAAGGCGAGGTCCCAACGATTGCCGAGACGCAGGACCTTGAGCACGCCGCCTTCGGTGAGGTCGCCACAGATCTGCTGTGCCATACGGATGCGCACGTGTTCGACGATCTGTTCGGTACGGCGCACATGCGGCGCGATCTCGGCGATCGCCTCGATGATGAGATGCAGATTGCGTATCGAGATGCGCTCGGCAAGCAAAAGCTTCAGCACCGCCTGCAGGCCCGGATAGGTGATGTGGGTGGTGCAGATCTCGTCGGCGAGCTTGCGGTATTCGGGATCGAGCCGGTCGATCAGCGCCTTCATGTCCTTGTAGGAGAGAAGCTGCGGCAGGTTGTTGCGCACCACTTCCGACAGGTGGGTGAGAAGGACCGACATGTTGTCGGCGTAGGAATAGCCCTCCCGCTTCAAGTCCTCGGCGAACATCTCCGGCACCGACCAAGCGCGCATGCCGAAGGCGGGTTCGCGCACTTCCTCGCCCGGCATCTCGGGCGGCGCGCCGTTGCCGATCAGGACCAGAAGCTCCCCGACGCGCAGTTCGTGTTCGGCGACCACGGTGCCGTGCACCTTGATGCGGTAGCTCTTGGTAGGAATGCCGAAATCATCGGTCAGCCTCACCTCGGGTACGACGAAGCCGTATTGCTGGGCAAACTTCTTGCGCATCTTGGACATGCGGAAGGCGAGTTCCTGATGCGAGGCCAGCAGTTTGGTGGAAAGCTGCTTGCCGATCAGAAGCTCGATCTCGGCGGTTTTCAGCGAGGACTTGATGGAGTTCTTCTCCTCGTCGTCCCGCACGACCTGCTGCTTCTTCTCGGCCTCCGCCGCTTCCGCGACCCGGCGGTTCTCGCGCATCGGGATGATGTAGCCCACCGCTGCCATCATGCCGCCGAGGAAAAGGAAGGGAAGGGCCGGCAGGCCCGGCATGACGGCGAGCAGCGCCATCAACGTTGCAGCGACGAAGAGCGCGCGGGGATAGTTGCTCAACTGGCCGAACACGGCCTGGTCGGCGGAGCCGCGCGTGCCGCCCTTGGAGACGAGGAGACCGGCGGCGAGTGAGACGATCAGCGCCGGGATCTGCGAAACCAGACCGTCGCCGACCGACAGCTTGGTGAAGATATCTGCGGCCTCGCCGAGGCTCATGCCGTGCCGCGCATAGCCGATTGCGATGCCGCCGATGATGTTGATGGCGGTGATCAGCAGGCCGGCGATGGCGTCGCCGCGGACGAATTTCGAGGCGCCGTCCATCGAGCCGAAGAAGGCCGATTCCTCCTCCAGTTCGCGGCGGCGGTGCTGGGCTTCCTTCTCGTCGATCATGCCGGCGGAAAGATCGGCGTCGATCGACATCTGCTTGCCGGGGATGGCATCGAGGGTGAAGCGCGCGCCCACTTCCGCGATACGGGTCGAACCTTTGGTGATGACGATGAAATTCACCACGATCAGGATCAGGAAGACGATGAGGCCGATGACAAAGTCGCCGGCCATGACCAGTTGTGAAAAGCCGCCGATGACATAGCCGGCGGCGTTGGTGCCTTCGTTGCCGTGCGAGAGGATCACCCGCGTCGTGGCGACATTGAGCGAAAGCCTCAGCATCGTGGCGACGAGAAGCACGGTCGGGAAGGAAGAGAAGTCGAGCGGTCGCTGAATCCACAGCGCCACCATCAGGATGAGCACCGATACGGCGATCGAGAAGGCGAGGCCGATGTCGATCAGGAAAGGCGGTATCGGCAGGAACAGGACCGACAGGATCGTAACGATGCCGAGCGCGAAGCCGACGTCGCGGCCGTGCTTCCTGATCTCGGTCGTCGAACTGGTCTCGATAATGGCCATGCGCTGCCCGGTTCCTGAAGCGGGCGGGCCGCACAGGCCGCCGCTGGCCGAAACTAGCGGGCGAAGCTTGTGCGAGGATGAGGCGGCGCCGTCACGTCTTCAGGGCGTCTCAGAACCCGTTCTGGATGCGCTGGAAGACGACGTTGGAGAAGGAGGATATCTGGGCGCCGACGAAGGGGCCGGTGATCGCCGTCACGACGAGGATGGCGACGATCTTGGGAACGAAGGTCAGGGTGATTTCCTGCACCTGCGTCAGCGCCTGGATGAGCGCAATGCCGACGCCGACCACCATTGCCACCAGCACAGCCGGGCCGGAGGCGAGCAACACCGTCCAGATCGCGTATTGCACGATATCGAGCGCGTCGGCTTCGTTCATGGCCTCTGCCTTGTGGTTACTGTATCACCACGCCGCTCTGCATGGTGACTTCCTGGCCGTTCTCTAGAATTGCTATCAATCCGTCCGATGTGAGGCGGACGGAGGAGACGGTGCCGGTCGTGTTGCCGTCGGCAGAGGTGATGCTGTGGCCGATGATGTTGCCGGCCTGCGCGAGCGCCGAGGTCTGGAGAAGCTGGTCCAGCTTCGAGTTCGTCTGCACGGTTTGCGCGACCTGCGAGAAGGTCGCCAACTGCGCGACATATTCCGTCGAATCCATCGGCTTAGTCGGGTCCTGGTTTTTCATCTCGGTGATCAGGAGCTTCAGGAAGGACTGGTAATCGATGTTCGGCCCGGCCGCCTGCGAAGTGGAACCGGTGCCGGTCGTTGAACTGTTTGTGCCATTCACCGGAGGAACGGACATCAGGCGATCTCCCGCAATTCGTCTTGATAGGCCGGCGCCATTCTTCCGCCGCAGAGAATTTCGTCTTCGAGGCTGTACAATCCGCGGATGGTCTTCAGCGCGTCGTAGACATGACCCTCGCCGACGAGCCGGTCGATGTGTTTCAGCGAGGACAGGATGTGCTCGTTGCGGAAGCTTTCGAGAAGCAGCGGCAGCGACTGCCGGAACATGTCGCGTGCCTGATCCGCGTTGCCGGGATTCATCAGCATGATCTGCAGGATGAAATAAAGCTGCCTGAGCGGTGTCGCGGCCTGCTCCGGCTGCATGACATGGCTTTCGAGCAGGAACTGCGTCTCGTTGAGCAACTCGACCGTCGTCTTGCGGTCGACCCGGACGACCGCGCCGTTGATGTAGATCTTCTCGTTGGCTTTCAGCGATATTTTCAGCGTGTTCTTCATTGTATGCCGTCGCGGATGATCTGCGATACCTCGATGAGACCCTCGAAATTCTGCGATTGGCCTTGCCGCACCGCCTCGCCCTCGCGCAACAGCCAGAGCCCGATCGAGATCAGATTGGCGCGCAGCTCCACCGGAAGCTCGTTCTCGGAACTGCCGAGGTCCTCCATGAAGGAGGTCCAGATGCGGTTCATGAAGTGAATGGCCTCGACCGCTTGCGGCGAGCCGCCGCCGCTGTCCTTTGCCGTCGAAAGCAGATCGATGGACCGGCTCAGGAGCTGGCGCTCGCGATCCTTGGCGTCGGCGATCGAGTCGGTCTGAATCTCGGCATACGAAAATTGGTACATGGTGGTTCCGTTACGTTTCGCCTGAGGTTGCGGTCACTTTAGGTAATTGACGAGACTGAGTTGCTGGATGCGTGCGGTCAGCGCGTAGGAGGTTTCGATCTGGCCGAGCAGCGAGGTGATCTTGGTGGAAGCCTCGTAGGGATCAACGCCTTCGAGGTCGTTGAGATTGCGTTGGAAAAGGTCGACCTGTGACTTGATGCGGTCCGTGGCGCTGGAAACCTTGTTTTCGGTCAGGCCGAGCTGAGCCTGCTGGGAAGCTGAATCGGTAAGCGAGTCCGTGATCAGATCGGACGCCTTGTCGATGAGCGCATCGCGGGCGCCTTCGTTAAGGTTGCCCTGCATGAAATTCGACACCATCGCCGCGGCAATCATGAATTTCTTGGTGCCGATGGAGTTGGCGCTGACGGAGGTCTCGGCCGTTTCGTTGAGCGAGATGCGACTGGTGATCGGCTGGTCCGTGGCATTCGACCAGTTCGATGACCACGCCGGATCGGTGGTTTGGTCGCTAACAAGCTGGTCGATGAAATCGCCCATATCCGAGGCGCTGATGTTCGCCGCCGCCGGGTCGCTCGGCGGGAAGCCGAAACGGGTCTGGAAGGCATCGTTCAGTGCCTGGTTCGCCGCCGAGCCGGTCGCGCCTGAATCGTTGATCGGCTGGACGTCCGTATTGATGCCGGCGAACAGATATTCGCCGTTGACGCTGGTGTTGAGGATGGAGGTGACGGAACTGAGCGCCGTCTGGGCCGCCGTCTGCGTCACGGTCGATGCGACGCCGCTGCCCTTGTCGGCGGTCAGCGCGGACAGGAATGTCTGAGTGAGGTCGTTTATCTGGCCGAGCGCATCCTGGGTGGCCGTCAGGCGGGTGGAGATGAGGTTGTTGGAATCGACCAGCCCGTTCAGCCGGTCCACGTCGCGCGAAAGAGATACCGCCTGGCCCGTGCGCGAGCCGAGCGTCACGCCGGGATCGGCGAGCTTGCCGGTGGTCACCTCCGTCTGCGCCTTCGCCAGTTCCTGCTGCATGTTCAGGACCTGATAGCGCATTGCGTTCGACACGGCCTGCGAGGATATGAAGGTCGTCTTCATCTCAATGTATCGCGTTCATGAGGGCGGAGAGCATGTTGTCCACCGTCGAGATCATGCGCGCCGACGCCTGGTATGAATGCTCCAGGTCGAGCATCATCGACATCTCCTCGTCGATATTGACGCCGGTCGAGTTGGAAAGCGCCTGCTGGGTGCGCGTCATCAGCGCGTTCTTGTTGTCGGCAGCATCCGAAGCGTCCTTGCGCGCGGCTTCGAATGAACTGATGGCGTTGGTGGAATAGGTCATCACGCTGGCGTTGGAGCCGGCGCCGGCGGCCGGATCGAAGGCGATCGGCTTGTCGAGGTTCTGCGAGTAACGGATGAGCAAGTCGGAGAAGGAGGCATTGCCGTCCGGGTTGGCGACGTAGCCCGCACCCCCACCGCCGCCGTCGCGCAGAACGGAAGCGTTGCCTCCGACCGTTGAATCCATCGCCGGATTGATCTTGATGCGGCCGGCGAGACCCGGGTCCAGCGTTCCGTCGGTCGGCATCGCGGGCGCCCCGTCCCAGGTGAAGAGGCCCGGTGTCTTGCCTGCCGTTGCGGTCGGGTCGCTCGGATCCGTCTCGGCGAAGGCATTGATCAGGCCGCGCGCGATCTCGTCGAGCTGGCTCTGCATGGTGGTCGCGGTGCTGTCGCGCAACTGGACCATCGCGGCCAGACGGCCGGATGCCGATGTATTGCCGCCCGTACCAGCGGAAAGCGGCACGCCGTCTACCTTGATCGCGTTGCCGGTCGTCGTTGCGTCATAGCCGGCGACCGGATCGAAGGTCACCGTGCGCGGCACCGTTTCATAAAGCGTGGCGCCGTCCGAGGTCACCAGCATCATGTCGCCGTTGTCGCGCTTGATGGCCGAGATCGAGACGTATTGGGATATCTGCTTCAGGAGCCCGTCGCGCTGGTCCTCGGCATCGGAAACATCCGCGCCGGTCTGGTTGCCGGCGACGATGGTGCGATTTGCCTGGTCGAAGCTGTTAAGCAGGTTGTTGAGATCGGCGACGGCCTGCGAGATCTGGTTGTCCATGTCCGTCCGGAAGGACTGGATCGCGTTGGTGCCGTCATTCAGATTGCGAACGAGCTGGCGTGCGGATTCGACGGTATTCTCACCGAGGCTGGTGTTGGAGGGCGTCGCCGAATAGAGGTTGAGCGCCTGCTGGAAATCGCCGAGCGCGCTGGCTGCGGAGTCCGCATTGTCAACGCCGTTCACCGCGAGGCCGAGATTCTGCATCCCGTTAAGGAGCGTATTCTGCCCCTCATAGGAGGAAAGCGCCTTCATATTGCTGCGGAAGAGCACATCGTCGGTCGTGCGCTGGATATTGACGACGGTGGCGCCGGGGGCGGTGCTGACGATGGTCGCCGAACGCCGCGCGTAGTCGGGATTCCCCGAATTCGAGATATTCTGCGAAACAACCGTCGTCTGACGCGTCGTGTTGAAGAGCGCAGACTGGGCGATGTTGAGGGCGGTTGTCAGCGACATTCCGGTTATTTTCCGCCGATGTTACTCGGCCTAGCGCGCGAGGTTGACGAGCACGTCCATGAGGTCCGAGCCGGTCTGGAACACTTTCGAATTCGCCGTGTAGGTGCGCTGCGATTCGATCATGTCGGTCAGTTCCTGGGCGATATCGACGTTCGAGTTTTCCAAGGCGCCGGACTTGACCGTTCCGGCCTTGCCCTCGCCGGGAAAGCCTACCGTCGGATCGCCGGAATCGGCCGTTGCCGCGAAAACGTTGCCTGCGAGCACCTTCAGATTGTCCGGGCTTTCGACGGTGGCGAGCGGGATGCGGTAGAGCGCACGCAGCGATCCATCGTCATATTGCGCATAGACCGTTCCGTCGTCGGCGATCTGCACGTCCTGGATCGCGCTCGGCGGGTTGCCGTTTACCTTCGCGTCATAGACGCTGTAGCCCGTGCCGAACTGGGTCGACTGCGAAAGGTCGAGCGTGACGGTGCCGCCATTGGGGACGGGTACGTCAATGGTTGAGGCGCTGGCGGTTGTAAGTTGATTGGTCGTGGGATCGAAGGTTAGCGTCTGGGTCGCCAGAGGGGCCGAGCCAGCCGCTCCATAGGGAAAGCCGGAGCCCGCCGTCGCCTGTGACTGGTCGAATACGGCCACCTCCCAGGTATTGGCGCCGGTCTTGGTGAAATAGACGTCGAGCATTTGCTTGGAGCCCGCATTGTCGTAGGCGACCAGGGAAGATTTAGCGGTATAGGTGGCCGTGGTCGCATTCGCCGATGGCAGGTCTGCCGCTGTGACAATGTCCGCGTCAAGGGGGAGATTGGCGTAGAAATCGCCGGCCGAGGAAGGCGTGGCCGTCAAGCCGGTCTGTGAAACGGTCACCGGTTCCAGCCCGGCGAAACCGTTCGCGGTGACGGCTGGCGTTCCGTTGGCGAAGCTGTAGCCCAGAAGCGTGAAACCGGCGGCGTTGACCAGATGCCCCTGGTCGTCCGGCACGAAATTGCCGGCTCGCGTCATGTAGGGCGTGCCATTGGTGTCCGCGACGATGAAGAAGCCGTCGCCGTTGATCGCAAGGTCGGTCGGCGAGGTCGTATATTGGGGGATGCCCGCTTCCGAGATGGCGTACCTTGTCGTGGTGGTCACGCCGCCCGAATTGTAGTTGCCGGTCGAACCGGGGATGACCAGCGTGGAAAACTGCGTGCTCGCGCGCTTGTAGCCGGCAGTCGAGGAGTTGGCGATGTTGTCGGCGGTAGCCGACAACCGATTTGCCTGCGCGTTCATGCCGGAAACGCCGGTGCGCATCATGCCGTACAAACTCATGGCGTGGTCTCCTCGGTCTCATACCTTGGGGTTCTCATACCCTTGGCGAGGAGCGTAACGCCGCTGACTTGCGCGAGGCTGTTGTCATGCCCCGACGGGCGCATCAGTCGATCAGCCGGTAGCCGAGGAAGCGCTTGGAATCGATCGGGTCGAAGCCGAGCCGCTCGCGCAGTTTCTTGCGGAGTTTGCTGATATGGCTCTCCACGACGTTCTCCTCGACCTCCTCGTCGAAGATGCCGTAGATGGCGTTGAAGACCTGGGTCTTGGTTACGCGCCGGCCGCGGTTCGAGGCCAGGAATTCGAGGATGCGGCGCTCGCGGCGCGGCAGCGGGAACGGTTCGCCGCCGATCTCCGGGTCGCGCCCGTCCATGAAGATGCACATGTCGCCGATCTGGGTGTGGCTCGCCTCTTTCTGCACGCGGCGGCGGATCGCGGAGATGCGTGCCAGGATCTCACGGATATGGACCGGCTTGCGGATAACGTCGTCGACGCCCGATTCGAACCAGTGGAGCGTGCTTTCGAGCGAATGCTGTTCGCTGAGTGCGATCACCGGAGCATTGGTGCGGCCGCGAATCACGCTCGGCGAGACGAGGCTTTCCTCGCATTCGCCGATCAGGACGGCGCGTACCGATTCCAGGTCTTCGTCGGCCGCGCTCGATACCCATTCGCCGAATTCATCCGACCGGAAGCCGGCGCTTGCCACGCCTTCGCGGTCGAAAAGCGAATGATATCCTTCCTTTACGAGATCCCTCTCGTCAACGATCACGATCATCGGCCCGCCCTCCGAATCAATATTTTCAAAGCCCGGCGCAAGAGGTAGCGGTCGCCGGCGATGCCGGACACCCGTCATTTCTTGCGAGTCATTTCTTGGGAATCATCCAGCCCGCCAGGCTGTGCGACGCGACTCCCCAAACCCGGCACAAACGCTAGAGGAAGGTCCTTAACGAGACGTTAACCATAATTGCGGGCTTCGCGAGCGGGTGTGTGTGAGCAATCAGGGGTTGCAGAACCGTCGGGCGTTCGGGGTCCATTTGCCGAAGCCGGTGGCGACCATATTGGCGATGACCCGGCAGACGTAGAATTTCTGCGCGGGATCGTTGTCGGGGCCGGCATGGTAGCGGGCGACGGCCATGGACCAGCTTATATGACGGCTCTTCAGCTTGACGAGGAAGCGGGCCGCATAATCGACATTGAGGTGAGGGTCGAACATGTCGGATATGCTGGCGAAGTGGCTGCCGTGATAATACTGGTTGATCTGCATGCAGCCGAGGTCGATCAGCCTGGCGCCGCGGGTTTTGGCGTTGGCGAAGATGCGCAGCGCCTCGGCGCGGCTCGACGGGAACACCGCCTTGCCCTCGATGTTCATCGCGTTCGGCTGCAGGCTTCCTTTCTTGCCGGTTTCGGTAAGGCCGACGGCATAGAGGATGCCGACCGGAACGCCGTATTCGGAGGACGCCCGCAGGATCTCGGTCTCGCAGGGGTTGACCGAGGCCGATGCGCAGAACGTGCCGAAGCTAGATAAAAACGCCGCGCAGAGACAGACGATCAGCCGTCTCGCGAACCATGCCGATGCCGCGTTCCGATGCGTTCTCATATCCGTTCTCCGAGCCTTGCCGATGTCCGTTGCCCCCCGATTGCCCCGACATGGAGAAAGGCGAATCGCCCTGATTGGCGAAGCCGCCGGCCGAGCCGTCGCGCCCGGTTGCCTGACCTTGGGCCTGTCCTTGCCCTTGCTGGGGCTGACCCTGCGATTGGGTCTGCGGCTGTGCCGGTGCCTGGCGCACGCTCACTTTATCGACCTGAAAGCCAAGCGATTGCAGTGACTTGACGATATCGGAGCTGTCGTTGGAGAGGCGGCGGTGGGCCTCCGGTGTCTCGACCTGGATATCGATCGTCAGGCCGCTTCCGGCATATTTCAGGTGAGCCGTGACGGAGCCGAGTTCGACCGGCCGCAGCTGGATGCTGAGCGACTGGACGGGAAGCGCATTGGCCGGCGTTCCGGTCGCGAGGGCGGCCGCGGCGCTCGCCGTATAGCGGGCAAGCGCGCCGTTCTGTTGAAGCGCGCCGGCGAAAGATGTCGCGCTGCCGGAGGACGGAACCATCTGGGCCGTCGGCAGCGGGCCGGCGGCCGTATCGCCCTTGGCACCGGCAGCTGGCTGCGCGGTGTTTTGCGCCGCTTTGTTCGGTTGGCCATCGCCGCCCTGTCCGTCCGGATCGGCGCTGGCGTTGCCGGAATCCTGGCCGGTGGCTGCCTGCGGGATTTGCGCCACGGTGTCGGCTTGCGTAGTCGTGGCGGAAGTGGAGGCCGTGCCGCCTGCTCCCTGAGGAGAACCGCCCGGACCGCCTCCGTGCTGCGTGGCGGAGATCTTGGCCATGAGAGCGGCGGACACGCTGGCCGGAGCGGTGTTGCCGGTTTCCGCCGTGGTTGCTGCGATGACCGAAACGCCGTTCTGCGCCGGATTGGCGGTGGTCGGCACTGTTTGCACAGGTGCGGCCCCTCCCGTTCCGCCGTCCTTGCCCACCTGCGCCGCCAGACCCTGTATCGGGAACGTCGTTGCAGGCTGGGCGCCGCCGGGCTGAGCAAAGCCGGGCAGGGTCGAGCCGGCGGGATGGGGCGCCTGGACGGTGACGGTGGTTGGGATGGCCGGATCGGAACTGTCGGACGGCGTGCCGGCCGTGGCCGTATTATTCTTAGCCTCGGCTGCCGCGTCTGGGCCGGGCCATTGGCTGGCAAGCGTCCGTTCCGCCATCATATGCGGGGGGAGGGTGCTGCCGTCCGGGTCGCCCTTGCCCTTCTTTTTATCGCCGTCCTCGGCGCTGTCGTCCTTCGCGTGCTCGGGTTGGCCGATCTTGTCGTCCTTGTCGTTGTTGCGCGGAGCGGTCTCGTGGGCGCCATCGCTATCGTCTGCTGCATCGGCTTTTGTGGCCTTGCCCGGCGTCCTGTCGGCATGCGCGGGCGCTTTCGGCTTCTCGTGCAAGGCATGGGAGAAGCGGTCGTCGGACGCTGGCGGGGCCTTGCGAACGGCCGATGTGCCGGCAATAGGGAAGCTCGGCTGGATTGCGATGCCCGGCATCATTCGGTCTCCTTGAGCAGTTCGTCTATGGCGGCGAGTTTCCGTCGCGTATCGGTCACGATCTTTCGGGATGCTTCCATCGCGGTCGCATCGGGACCGGCCGGCGGAGCCGCCTGTTTGGTGGTGGCGAGGCCGGCAGGCATATCCTGATGGGACGGCGCGACCTTGGCCGTCGTGTTGTCGTCCTCCTCGACTTTCGCGGGAGCGGGCGGCACGTTTGGGATGGCGATCACCTTCTCGGCAACGGCGCGTGCCGCATCGAGCAATTGCTGGTCGCCTTCGCTCAAGCGGCTGCGGTCGATCGCCGCCAGTTGCGTGGCCACCGCTCCGGCCGAACCGGAGGCAACGGAAGCGATGCTGGAATAGAGCAGCACGCGCGGGTCGTTTGTTTTCGAACGTGGATCGTCGCGGGTTTCGGCCATCCGCGCCGCGAAGGCGGTGAGGTCGGTCAGGCCGTCTATCGCGCTTTTGCGGGCGAGGCGGAGATAGATGAACTTGCGCCGGTCGGCATCCATCTCGTTCAGCGTCGCGGCGACCTTGTCGAGATCGATCCCGTCATGCATGTCCACCACGCCGATGACGAAGGCGTCTGCGAACTGGCTGGCATAGGGCGAGTGCAGGAAACGGCGAACATATTGCTCGGAGTAGTCGAGGAAGAGAGCGGCGTCGCGCATCTTCAGCGCGATCATGATGGAGCGGCGGAGTGCTGCTTCCTCCACCAGTGATCCGGGTCCGAGCAGCCGCGCTTCATCGAACAGCTTGAGCGCGGCGGCGGAATCCTCGGCGGCCGCGACCGATCCCTTGATGAGCGCCAGATAGGCGCCGAGTTCGATCGGCTGGGTCAGCGGGTCGATGTCGTGCAGCGCCTTTTCCGCTTCCGCCGGGCGGCCGCGCACATAGCCGAGGATGCCGGCGCCGAGCGCCGCGCGGGGCGGTTTCAGGTCGAGGCGCGAGACGACGGTCTCAATCGTCGAGGGGTTGCCGCCCGAGATCGCATAGACGAGAAGCGCATCGAAATTACGCCGGTCATCGAAGCCCGCCGGCGGTGTCGCCAGGAATTTTGCGTCGATCATTTCGAGAAGTTTGCGCTGCATGGGAAGGGCGGCCTCGTCGCCGCTGGCGATGCGGTCCTGCACCAGCTCAAGCGAGCGCACCAGCCGATAGGGTTCGAGGTCGAATTTTTCCTGAGCTTCGGCGCGGCCGGAGAAGGGCATCGCAAGCAGGATCGCCACGGCGAGCGTTGCCGGATGTGCTCCCGGCCGCGACACTAGTTTGTCTCCAGCAGGATCTCGATGCGGCGGTTGGCATCCGCATAGGGGTCGTCCTTGACCTTCAGTTTGCGGTCGGCGAAGCCGGCGACTTCCATCACACGTTTCTCGTCCAGCCCGGCGCGCACCAGCATGTAGTAGGCGGTCTGGGCGCGTGCGGTGGAAAGCCGCCAATTGTCGTAGGTATCGCTCTTGAAAGGGCGCCCGTCGGTGTGGCCGTCGATGCGGATTTTGCCCTTATGCGTGCTCAGGATCTTCGAAATCTTTTCCATGGCGAGCACGGTGTCACGGTTCGGAACCGCCGAGCCGATCTCGAACATACCGAAATTCGACTGGTCGCTTACCGAGATGAGGACGCCCCTGTCGGTTTCCGTCACCGTCAGGCCCTTATAGACCGGGTCGTTGCTGCCGAAGCTGCCGGCAAGCTCGCCGCGGATGTCGGCGACGAGTTTGTCGTTTGCCGCCTTCGATGCCGCATCGGTCGCCTTTTCAGGCTTCTCGACTTCCCCGGCTGCCGGCTTCACCTCCGCGACCTTTGTACCTGCTTTGGCGGAGCCTGGCTCCGTGGCCGGGCCGTTCTGCGTGGCTTCCCTTCGGACGGCCGCCTTTTGTGCAGCTTCTGCGTTCTCCGACTTGATGGCTTCTTCGCGTCCGGCTTTGGCCTCGGCGTCTACCTTGGCCGCGGCTTCGGCGGCGGCGGTCATCCTGCTGGCCGTTTCCCGGCCCTTCTTCTCACCCTCGGCCGCGCCGCCGGCCCGCTCGCGTTTTTCGGCCGAGCCGGAACGGGCCGTTTCGGCGCTTTCCTTCGGCGCGTCGACCTGTTCCGACCAGAAATTCGGCGCAAACGGGTCGCGGTAGGTCTGGCCGCCCGACGCACCGGTGGACGGACCGGAATCCTGCGCGCCGCCGTCGCCCTTGGCGCTGGTGTTCTGCAGTGTGCCGGTTTCGCCGGCGATCTCGGCGAGCACGGAATAGGGGTCGGCAAACAGGTTCTTGTCGGAATGGCGACGGGTATCCGATTCGTCGAGCGAGTTCTCGCGCTTGGATGGTCCGGTCAGGGCATCGCGGGCCGAAGTGGGTTTATCAGTCTCGTGTGTATCCTTTTTGGGGGCCGTCTCCGGATCGCCCGGTGTCTTGGCCGGGTCGTCGAGGCCTTTGCGTGACGTGTTGCGGTCGACGAGCTTGACCGGATTGAAATAGCTGGCGAGTGCCGCCCTGGTCTGCTCGTTGGCCGCGTTGATCAGCCACATGACCAGAAAGAAACACATCATCGCCGTCATGAAATCGGCGAAGGCGATCTTCCAGACGCCGCCATGGTGGCCCTCGTCCTCGTCATATCCGCCGCGGCGGACTATGATGATCTCCTGATGTTTCAGGCCGTCGGCATCGAGGCTCATCCGAGGACCTCATTCACGGCCGCTTGCCATTCCGTCAGGCGCGTCTCGATCAGGCTGCCGTTCACGTCGATCGTCAGATCGAGGCCTTCCGCCTCCCGGTGACGGAGATGCTTCGATTTCTCGCCCAATCTTTCGGCCAGCGCGGAGAACAGCGATTGCGGACCGGTAACCCGGATCGTTACCGCGTCGGCGTCTTCCATCGCTTCGCCGATCGCGCCGGCGAGTTCGTCGATGCTGCGCTTCAGCACCTCCTCGCTTATGATCGGGCCGAGGATGCGCGCGACCGTGCCGGAGACGGTTTCGGTGACACGCGCCTCGATCCCGGTGAGCCCCGCCTCGATCCGGACGCCGGCTTCCTCGCCGTGACGCCGTTCGATTTCGGCGATTTCCGCGGCGTGGCTTTCGCGGATGGCGGTAAGCTCCGCCTCATGCGCGGCCGCAAGCCTTTCCGTCACCAGCTTTTCCGTCTGCGCCCGCTCTTCCGCGAGCAGTGCGTCTATATCGGGTTGGGGCGTGCCGGGCTTTGCTGGTGCTCCATCCCTTGGCGCGGCGGCGCGCGGCGGCTGCGGCGGACGTTTGCCGAAATCGGCCAGCATATCAACCAGCGCGTAACCGGCCATCAGGCGGCCTCCTGATGCGCCCATTTGCGCAGGATATGAGCGGTCCGCTCTTCATTGAGGTCGACCATGCGCGTCAGCCGTTCCTGCGGCGCGGGCCGGAGTTTCTGGCGTAGTTCGTCGATCGGATTGGATGGCGCCATGCCCGGACCGGTAAGAGCGCCGGCGGCGATCTGGGCCTCTCCGCCCGCGGCGGGAAGCGAGCGCTGCACCTCCTCGAAGCTTTGCGGCGCGCCCGGCGCCGGCTTGCCGAGGGCTGCGGCGAGTGGCTTCAGCCCGAACCACGTTACCAGGAAGGCGACCAGTACGAAAGCAGCCGCGTTGATGAGCGAGAAGACATGCTGGCCGAAGCGGTCCATGATGCCCGGCGCATCGGCCGGCGCGCCGTCGAGGCCATCCACGAATTCCACGGCTGCGATATCGATATTGTCGCCGCGCTTGTCGTCGAAGCCCGTGGCGGAGGCGACAACCTTCTTTATTTCGGCGATGCGGGCGTTGATCGCGTCATCCGTGGCGCCCTTGCCAAGGATATCGAGCAGCCGCTGGCGGTTGACGACGACGGCGATGGACAGTTTCGAGATGGAGAAGCCGTCACTCTTGGTGGCGATCTTCTTGGAGTTGATCTCGTAATTGGTCGTCTCTTCCCTACGGTCGCGGCTTTCGGTCGATTTCGGCCCTTCGGTCGCGGCTGTCGGCTGATCAGTCGGCAGGTTCTGCTCGACCGAGACCGGCGTCGATGCCTGCTGCCGGTTCGAGTTGTCGTTGGTGCGCACCGTCTGCACCGAGCGCTCGACGCGCGAATCCGGGTCGAAGATCGTCTCTTCTATCTGCTTCTGGTCGGTGTCTACGACGGCCTTGACGCTGGCGCGGAAATTTTCCGCACCGAGATAGGGGGCGAGCGCCCTGTTGATGTTGCTTTCGATCTCGCTTTCGACCGTCTGCTCGACGCCGAAAGCATGGTTGGCGGTGTTGTTGGCCGGATCGTCACCGGCGGCAAGCAGCGTGCCCATCGTGTCGAGCACGGTGACCTTGTCGGCGTTCAGCCCAGGCACGGCGGCGGCGACGAGGAAGCGGATGGACATGGCGGTGCGGCGCGCGTCGATGCCGGAGGTACGGATCATCACCGAGGCGGTCGGTTGCTGCTCCTCGCGGCGGAAATTGGCGCGTTCCGGCATGACGATGTGGACGCGCGCCGACTTGACGCCGTTGATCGACTGGATGGTGCGGGCGATCTCGCCTTCGAGCGCGCGAACGCGCGTCACCTGCTGCATGAAGGAGGTGAGGCCGAGCGATCCGACATTGTCGAACAGCTCATAGCCGGCGTTGGCGCTGGTCGGCAGACCCTTTTCGGCGAGAAGCATGCGCGCGCGCGCCGCCTTGCCGGCCGGCACCAGGATGGAAGTACCCTTGGCATCCACGTCGAAGGAGATACCCGCCTCGCCGAGAACGAGGCCGATCTGGTTCACATCCGAACGGTCGAGCCCGACATAGAGCGTCTCGTAGGCCGGTTTGTTGAGATAGTAGGAGGAGACGCCGATCGTCACCATGACAAGGACCGCGACGGCGGCGAGGATCGCGAGCCGCTTCGGCCCGAAACTCCGAAGATTTTCGACGACGTTCTGGAGTTGTTCAGGCACCGGCGCGAAGCTCCCGCAAATTACGCGATGCCGAACCTAGCCGCCGAAGCTTGTGCGAAAATGAAATCGGGCCGCGCTTTCGCGCGGCCCGCCCCGACCCGGTTTATTGGGCCCGTCCCCTGAAAGTTGTGCTCTTAACGGAAGAGCGAGAGGATCGACTGCGAGTTGGAGTTGGCGATCGACAGCGCCTGGATACCAAGCTGCTGCTGGGTCTGGAGCGCCTGCAGCCGGGTCGATTCCTGGCTCATGTCGGCGTCGACGAGAGCGCCCACGCCGCGATCCACCGCATCCATCAGGTTCTTGACGAAATCCTGCTGCATGTCGATGCGGCTCTTGACCGAGCCGAGGTTGGCGGCGGCCGTCGTCACCTTACCGGACATGGTTTCGATGGCGTTGGAATAGGCCTTCAGGTCGTCTGCGCTGGCGTTGGTGATGTCGATCTTCATGACATCGTAGAAATTGCCATTATTCGACGAAGCCGTGCCACTCGTCACGAGGCTGGCGTCCGTGCCTTTGAGCCCGGTGGTAATTGTCACCGTGCCGGCAGTGGTGCCGTCAACCTTAACTCCCGTAGCGCTGGCGGTTCCGGTGTTATTGACAGCATCGATGCCGGCGTTCTTCAGGGCCTGCACCATGACTTTTTCCATGTCGGCGCTGCTACCGACCTTGCCATCGCTGGTTCCGAGCGCCGTGTCGACGGTCGACCTGTCGATAGTGACATCCGTTGCATCGCCGCCATTGACGGCGAACTTGAAGGTGATGGCGTCGTCGTTATTGATCGTCATGGCGCCGTTGGTTGTGAAGTCGTAAGCGAAGGCGGTCGAAGCAGTGGTGCCTGTCGCGGCGTCGCCAGTGCCATCGGTGCCGGCGCTGTCCGCGACACCGCCGGTCGTCGTCAGCGCTTGACCCTTCTCCAGGATGCCCGAGGCATTTGCGTTGGCATCGAACAGCGAGACGCCGGTGATGTTGACATCGATCGTGCTGATCGAGACCTGGTTGTCGGACGAGCGGTTGAACGAAGAGACGACCGACTGTGTCGCATTGTAGCTCGATGAGCTCGAATCAACGGAAAGCCAGTTGTTGCCGGAGAAGCTCGCCGAACTCGCGTAGGTCTGCAACTGCTTCTGCAACTCGGAGATATCGGACTGGATCTTCGACTTGTCGACGCCCGGCTGCGAAGCCGAAACCAACTTCGTCTTGATCTGATCGAGAACGTCCTTGACCGAGTCCATCGCGGTATAAGCGACGTCCACTGTAGCGGCGCCGAGGCCGAGCGCGTCCTGAACCGTGGAGAGCGCCTTGTTGTCGGAGCGCATGGTCGTCGCGATCGACCAGTAAGCGGCGTTGTCGCTTGCGGTAGCGACCTTGTAGCCGGTCGAAATACGGTTTTCGGTCTGGTCCAGGGACTTGTTGGTCATCTGGAGGGTCTTGAGCGCCGTCATCGCCGACGCGTTGGTCATGAGACTGGACATTAGAATCCGCCCTTTATGTATGCCTGATTTTTGGAATACCGGGTCGGGCCGGTATGACGGAACGGCATCATGCCCATCGTCCTTTTCGCGGACGACCCGTCATGGAAGTCATGCTTCCTTATGCGCCGGAATTTCCTACCAAACAGATAATATGGCAACGGCTTTCATGAGAAGGAGCGCACCAGGCTCCCGACGAGCAGGTTCCAGCCGTCGATCAGGACGAAGAACATGATCTTGAAGGGAAGGGAAATCACCGTCGGCGGCAGCATCATCATGCCCATCGACATGGTGATGGTGGCGACGACGAGATCGATGACGAGGAAGGGCAACACGATCAGAAAGCCGATCTCGAAGCCGCGGCGGATCTCGGAAATCATGAAGGCGGGGATCAGAATGCGCAGGTCGACCGTGTCGCGCGAGGCCACCGGTTCGCCGCGTTCGCGGGCAAGGTCGGCGAAGAGGTCGTAATCCTTCGGACGCACGTTCCTCAGCATGAAGACGCGGAAGGGTTGGGAGATACGCTGAAGCGCCACCTGCTCGGTGATCTGGTTGTCCATGAGCGGCTTCACGCCTGTGTTCCACGCCTGATTGAAGGCCGGCGTCATGACGTAAAAGGTCATGAACAGCGCGAGTGACACGAGCACGATATTGGCCGGCGTCGTCTGCAATCCCATGCCGGAGCGCAGGATCGAGAACGCGATGATGAAGCGCGTGAAGCTCGTCACCATGATGAGGATGCCGGGCGCGAGGGACAATATCGTCAACAACCCGAAGAGCTGGACGATGGTGCCGGCATTGGTACCGGTCATCTGGCCGGCGAGCGAGCCGAGGTCGATCTGCTGAGCATGCGCGATCGTGGCCGGCACAAGCAGCGCCGGCGCGGCAAGGAGGAGGGCGCGGGGCGTTCTCATTCGAACAGAAGCGTCCGGATCAGTATTTTCTTGACGCGCCCGTGGCTGCGGATGCGGGCGCGTTCCTCCAGATCCTCCTTCAGATGCTGGAAGCCGCTGGCGCCCTCGACCTGCGGCAGCTTCACCGTGCGCATGAACGCGAGGAAGTCCTGGTGGATGTCTTCGGCGACGGCCGTATCCGGGTCGCCGTCGAAGACCAGTGAAAGCTCCATGCGCACCCAGACATCGCTCGGCGCGGCGAGGTTGGTGGTGATCGCCTCGATCGGCTGCACGCCGAGCTCATCGCCTTCTTTCACCGACTTGCCGTCCTTGCGGGTCGTCGCCTTGTCCGTCGTCTTCACATGCGCCTTGTCGATGCGCGTGGGTTTTTCTGCCTTTTGCGGCCCGGCGTCGCGGGTCGTGTTCAGATAGCCGCCGGAAAACCAGCCCATGCCGATCGCAGCCGCCGTCATGACAAGCAGGACGGCAATCTGGACCACGAGCGACGGGCCCTTCTTCTCCGGTGCTTCCTGCTGCTCGATGACCGCCATGGCGCAACCTCAGATCGGAGACAGGCGGTCGACGAGCTGCTGGCCCCAGGAAGGCTGCTGGACGTCGCTCAGCCGGCCGCGCCCGCCATAGGAGATGCGGGCTTCGGCGATACGCTCATAGGAGATGGTGTTGTTGCCGTTGATGTCGGCCGGGCGCACGATGCCGGCGATGGTCAGGACGCGCAGTTCGTCGTTGACGCGGACTTCCTGCTGGCCGCTGATGACGAGGTTGCCGTTCGGCAGCACCCTCGTCACGACGGCGGCGACGGAAAGCTTGATGTCTTCCGACCGTGTCGTGTGGCCCTGGCCGTTGAACTGGCTGTCGCCATTGGCCGAGAGATCACCGGATCCTTTCGAGCCCGTGCCGTTGAGGTCGAAGGCGCCGCTCAGGCCCCATGTGCGCTTGCCGGTGCGGCTGGTGTCGTTCTCGTTCTTGAGCTTTGCCTTGTCGTTGATGGAGATCAGAACGGTGAGGATATCGCCGACTTTCAGGGCGCGAGGATCGGTAAAGAGACGGCTTTGCCCGTCGTTCCATAGAGAGAAGCGCTTGACCGCGGGAGGCGGCGCTTCAGGATAGGTCTCGGCATATTGTGTCGCGGTTCCTAGCCCGGCGCCGACCGGCGACAATTTCGGAGCGACGCCGATCTCGGGCGACATGCAGGCCGAGAGGGTGGAACAGGCCGCAAGGAGTACGAGCAGGCGTTTCATGAAGGATCCGTTTTGCGGGCGGCGGCGGCCATGATGCGGGTGAGGTTGGCGGCGACCTTGGCATCCATTTCGCTGAGGATGAGGCTCGACTGTTTCGGCTCGAGCTTCATCAGGATCGCCGCGGCCAGGTCAGGCGGCATGTCGGTAAGCTGGGGCGCGGCGCCGTCTGGCTTCATCTTCGAATAGATCTCGACGACACCGTCGGTGGCCTTGGCGACGAAATCGTCGCGGCGCTTCAGCCAGCCCTCGTATTCAGCGCGCTTTTCTTCGAGAAGCTTGATGCGTTTGTCGATATCGGACTGAAGGTCGACAAGCTGCTGGCGTTGCAGCGCATAACGTCGGTCGCGCGCTGGGTCCTGGATGTTCGTGCAGAAGCGCTCGATCTCATCGCCGGATGCGCTCGCCGGCAATGTTTCTGCCGGGCCGGCGAAGGAGGGGAATGAAATAAAGCACAAGACCGAAGCGGCGAGCGCGGCACGTACGATACCCCCAACCTTAACCCCTCCCCACAAGGGGGAGGGGGACTTTGCTCGGACTCCGCATAGCGAAAATTTTGGCGATTTTAATTGGGAAGGCGATGCTGGTGTCTCCCTTCCCCCCTTTGGCCCACTTGTGGGGAGGGGACAGGGGTGGGGGTATAGGGCCGCCCGAACGGAGAGAAAATCGGCTGCCATCACTGCACCACCAGTTCGGCCTGGAGCGCGCCGGCCGACTTGATGCCTTGCAAAATGGCGATGATGTCGGTCGGCTTGGCGCCGATACGGTTGAGGCCGGCGACGAGAGTCTGCAAATCAGGACCGTCGAGCACCGCGACGCGACCGCCGGGCTGTGTCGCTTCGATATTGGTGCTCGGCTCGACGGCGGTGACGCCCTTCGAGAAAGGTTCCGGCTGGACCACACGCGGCTGCTCGGTCACGCGCACCGTCATGGTGCCGTGGCTGATGGCGACGCGCGATATCTTGACGTCCTGGCCTATCACGATGGTGCCGGTCCGCTCGTCGATCACAACACGCGCCGGCGATTCCGCTTCCACCGGCAGGTTTTCCAGTTCTGCGTAGAAGCGCGCGGTGCTGATGCGCGGAGGCTTGTCGATCAGGACGGTGCGCGAATCCTGCTCGTGCGCGAGCCGCTTGCCGAACCGCCGCTTCGTATAGGCATTGATGGCGTCGGCGACCCTGACGGCGGTCGAGAAATCTGGGTTGATGAGTTGCAGCGTCAGCTTCGGCGTCGAATTGAAGTCGGCGGTGACTTCGCGTTCGACGATGGCGCCGTTGGCGACCCGGCCGGCGGTCGGAACGCCCTGGGTGAGCGTCTCGGCCTGCCCCTGCGCGGCGAAGCCGGAAACCGAGACGGAGCCCTGCGCTACTGCGTAGATCTGGCCGTCCGCCGCCTTCAGCGGCGTCATGACGAGCGTGCCGCCGTTGAGCGAGGTGGCATCGCCAAGCGATGAGACGTTGACGTCGATGCGTGCGCCCGACTGCACGAAGGGCGGCAGGTTGGCCGTGACGATGACGGCCGCCACGTTCTTGGCGCGGGCTTGCCCGCCTTCCGTGGCAATGCCGAGATTCTCCAGCATGGCGCGGATCGATTGCTCGGTGAAAGGTGAATTGCGCAAGCTGTCGCCGGTGCCCTGCAGGCCGATGACGAGGCCGTAGCCGATCAACTGGTTGTCGCGCGTGCTCTGCAGTTCAGCGATATCCTTGATGCGCGCCACGACCCCGGCGTTGATCGCTGCGGGCAGGTAGCCGGCATTGCCTGCTCCCTCTCCGTCTCCGTTTGCGGGCGAAGCCGAGGCTGGTACGTAGGGTACGCCGTTGTCGAGGTCCGCCGCGATGGTGGGTGCGGCAGCGAGCACCAGCGCAAGCGACACCGGCAGGAGCAGGCTTCGCTTCATGATGCGCCGACCCGGATGGTGCCGTCGGCCATGACGATGCCGGAGAAGACGCGGCCGCTGTCCATGTTGCGGACCTTGATGACGTCGCCGGCGGAGCCCGGCTCCAGCGTCACCGCCGTGGCGGTGATGACGAGGCCGTCACCGGCAAAAAGCACGCGCACCGGCGCCCCCTGCTCGACCGTATAGGCGTCGCGGACGGCGCTGAGGGGGATGTAGTGGCCTGGAAGAAGCGTCCGCCGCGTCAGCTTTCCGTCGACCTGCTCGATGCGGGTGGCGACGGTTCTGAGATCGCGGTTGTGGTTCGTGACCGTGACGACCTGAAGGTCGCCGGCCGATACTTCCTGGCCGGGATAGACGACGTGCCGGGTAACCACCGCAACGTCCTCCGCGCGAACGGGCAGGGCAAGCGCGACGAGCGCCGCCAGGCCGCCGGCCAGGCGCAGGAAAGCGATCTTCCGGCGAGGCGTCATGCCGCGTCAGCCCATGTTCTTGGAGACGACCTGCGCCATCTCGTCGGCAGCCTGGATCACCTTCGAGTTCATCTCATAGGCGCGCTGGGCCGAGATCATCTCTGTGATTTCCTTCACCGGATCGACGTTGGAACTTTCCAGATACCCCTGCTCGATGGTGGCGAAGCCGACATCGCCCGGAACGCCGACGGTTGGCGCGCCGGAAGCGTCGGTCTCCTGGAAGAGATTGCCGCCGAGCGGCTGCAAGCCCGCCTCGTTGACGAAATTGGCGAGCTGGAGCTGGCCAATGCTCTGCAGCGCCGTCTGCCCGCTGATCTGGGCGAAGACCTGTCCGGTCTTGTTGACGATGACGTCGATGGCGTCCGCCGGCACGGTGATTGCCGGGATGACCGGGTTGCCGTCCATGGTCACCAACTGGCCGTCGGCGTTGGTGTTGAAGGCGCCGTCGCGCGTGTAGAGTGTCTGGCCGTCCGGCATCTGGACCTGGAACCAGCCGCGGCCGGGGTTGGTCAGCGCCAGGTCGAACTTGTTGCCGGTGCTGGTCAGTTCACCCTGGATGTGGAGGTTGCGGATCGCCGCCAGCTTGACGCCGAGGCCGATCGACGCCCCTTCCGGCACGATGTTCTGGTTGGCCCGGTTGGGGACGCCCGGCAGCCGTTCGGTCTGGTAGAGCAGGTCGGTGAACTCGGCCCGCGCCCGCTTGTAGCCGGTCGTGTTGATGTTGGCGATATTGTTGGCGATGACTTCCAGATTGGTCTGCTGGGCGTTCATGCCGGTCGCGGCGATTTCAAGCGCTCTCACTTCACTCTCCTCAGATCGACATGCGGCTGACGTCGAGATAGGCGGCGACGATCTTGTCGCGGATGGCGATGGCCGCGGAGAGCGTCTCCTGCGCGTTCAGCACCGCGTCGACGACCTCGCGCGTGTCGGCCTTGCCCTGCAGGGCGTCGATGGATACGGCCTGCGCATGTTGGAGGCTGCCGACGGCGTTGCCGGCGGCGTTCGCCAGCGCACTCTCGAAGGTTTGAGCGACGCCGCCCGCGGCACCCGCCGCGCCGCTGGCCGCACCGGCCGTCCCGACCGTCCCGCTTCCGATGGATCCGACGAGGCTCAAAGGGTTGATCATCGTCAGCTCCGCATCAGGTCGATGGTCATGGAGATCAGGTCACGGGCCTGCTTGATGACCTGGAGGTTGGCCTCGTAGCCGCGATTGGCCTCGCGCATGTCGGCCATCTCGACCAGTACGTTGACGTTCGGCATCTTGACGTAGCCCTTGCCGTCGGCAGCGACGTTGCCGGGTTGGTATTCGACCGGGAAGGCTGAAGGGTCGCGTGCTATGTCCGCCACCTCGACTGTCGAGGCGCCGCTCACGCGGTCGAGTTCGGCGGAGAATGTGATGGTCTTGCGACGGTAGGGATCGCTTCCCGCCGTGCGACCGGTCGATTGCGAATTGGCGAGGTTCTCCGAAACGACGCGCAGCCGCTCCGACTGGGCGGTCATGCCCGAAGCGGCGACTTTCATGGCGGCTGTCAAAGGATCCATGGCTCAGACTTTCGTCATGTCCCCTTCGTCGTCATCGTCATCATCTGGTGGAAGGCCCTGACGATGGCGGTGTTGAGTTCGAAGGAGCGGCGCACATCGGCGGCCTTCAGCAATTCGTCCTCGAGTTGCACGCTGTTGCCGGAGGGAACGAGTTCCGTGCGGTCGTCGTCCTGGCGCAGCGCCACCATTTCGGCGGAAGGCTTGTTCGTGCCGAAATGCCCCGGCTGCGTGGCCTTCATCGTCACCTGCGTGTCGTCGAGCACGGCGGAGAAAGGCTTCACGTCAACGCCGTGATAACCGGGTGTGTTCACATTCGCGACATTGCCGGCAATCACCGACTGGCGCACGGCAAGCCAGCGGGCCTGCTGCGCGGCAAGATCGAAAAGATTGACAGGCTGCATTCCAGGAATCCCACTTCGGACGAACCAGAATTATCCGGCCAGTCTTGCGTGGGCCTTGCGCGGGCTATTTCCTGAGCGGCACCACGTCCTTGGCTGTCGTCACCAGCACCCAGTTTCCGGCGCGCTTCTCGATGGCGGCCACGCGACTGTCATTAGGGAGAGGCGAGCCGACCTGAACCATCCAGATGCCGTCGGCGTCCTCGATCATGGCGCGGCCGTTGGCGACCTCGATCAAATTGAATTCCGGCTCTTTGGGCGTGTCGCCCGGAAAGGGCTGGTCTTTCTCGTCCGTGGCCGGCTGCTTCGTACCCGGTTCAGGCACTGTCCCGGTCGGGAAGATGTCGAGCGCGGCCTGGCTGGTCTCGGGCAGCTTCATCGTATCCGCGATTCCGATCGGACGTGAATTGGAAGAAGCGGAATGGGCGGCCTGTGGGTTGCCGCTGAAATGATAGCCTTCGAGTTTGAATTTCTCCGGATTCATGAAGATGTACCAGGGAAAGAGCGCGCAGATGAGGCCAAGCGCGATACCGAGGCCGCCGATGACCGTGTCCGAGGATATCTTCGGCGCTTTCGGCACGAGCTTCGGCGGCTCAGGGACCTTGTTGCGCAGCCGCTCTTTCCAGTCGGACTTCGGCGGTGGAGGCGGGTCGTATCGCGGGCCCGGCAATTCGCCTTCCGGCGTTCTCAGATCTGCGAATTTCTTAGCCATCCGCCTTTTCCCTGCCCTTCAGATGGCGCGCGAGATCGCCGAACGGATCGCGCGAAGGCCGGTCCTTTGGCGACTGGCCGAGCGCTTCGTAAAGCTGCGGCACCTGGCGCACCGCGATGTCGAGCTCAGCGTCGGCGCCGGGCTGATAGGCGCCGAGCAGGCGGATGTCGCGCGTATCCTCGAAGCGCGAGATCATGGCGCGAAGCCGCATGACGAGACCCTTCTGGTCGTCCGCCCACGCTTTGCCTGCAAGGCGCGAGATCGAGGCGAGCGGGTTCACCGGCGGATAACGCCCCTGTTCGGCGATGGCGCGGTCGAGCACTACATGGCCGTCAAGGATGCCGCGGACGCTGTCGGCGATGGGGTCGTTGTGGTCGTCGCCGTCCACCAGCACGGAAAGGATGGCGGTGATGGAACCGGCGCCCTCGACACCAGGGCCGGCGCGTTCAAGGAGTTTCGGCAGATCGGTGAAGACGGAAGCGGGGTAGCCGCGCGCCACCGGCGGCTCGCCGGTGCCGGTAGCGACCTCGCGCAGCGCGTGGGCGAAGCGGGTGATGGAATCGAGGATGAGCAGCACCCTGTCGCCCGAAGCGCGGAAAGTTTCTGCGATCCGCATCGCCGTTCCCGGCGCATGCTTGCGCATCATGGCGCTTTCGTCGCTGGTGGCCACCACCGCAACGGTCTTGACCATGGCGCGCGGGCCGATCGTATCCTCGAGGAATTCGCGCACCTCGCGGCCACGCTCGCCGACCAGCGCGACGACGACCGTATCGAAGGCATCGGCTGCCGCGAGCATCGCAAGCAGGGTCGATTTGCCGACACCTGAACCGGCGAAGATGCCGAGCCGCTGGCCGTAGCAGAGCGGCGTGAAGATATCGATCACCCGGACGCCGGTGACGAAGGGGGTGCCGACGCGCTGGCGGCCGAGCGCGGGTGGCGTTTTCAGGGCGTCCGGGTCGTGCCGTTCGCCGGCAATCAGTGGTCCTTTCTTGTCGATTGCGCGGCCTAGCGCATCGACGGCGCGGCCACGCCACGAACGCGACGGTGCGATATCGAACGGTCCGCGATCGAAAACGGTATCGCCTACGCCGGCGTCCGCCGCCACCTCGAACGGCGCCACGACGATGTCGCTGGCATCGATCTGGACGATTTCGCCCATCCGCCTTCCGGCGCGCGAGCGCAGTTCGACGACATCGCCGAGACGCGCCGCGCCGGAAAGGCCGTGCACGCGGAAATGGGTCGGCGAGACCTCGGTGACGCGGCCGCCATGAGCGACGAGCGGACGGCCGGTGACGAATTCGTTGAACGTGCGCTCCAGCGCCGCGAGCGCATTGGGCGGCTCCGGCTGCGCGACCGTGAGGGAGGTCCCACCGCTTTCCATGTCAGGCTGGCGCTATCATGTCGAGCCGAGTGTCTTGATGGCGTCGTCCAGCGTCGCCTCGGATTTGCTTACCAGCGAGGCGGTGTCCTCGAAGGTGCGCTGCACCATGATAAGCCTCGCCATCTCGCGCATAGGATCGACGTTGGACTGCTCCAGAAAGCCCTGCTCGACTCCGACCGTCGCATCATCGACCACCGGCGTAGGCCGGCTGGTGGGGATCACGCCGGAATTGCCGAAGCGCTGGAAGTTCGGGCCCGAATCGAAGGTGAAGAGGCCGAGCGCGGCGGCGAGCTTGCCGTTCTGCCTCAACGTGCCGTCCTTGCCGGCGACCGGCGGGCCGTCGTTGGGGTTGAGCTGGATCGGGGCTCCGCCGGCATCGAGCACGGCGTAGCCTTCATGCGTGACCAGTTCTCCGGCGGGACTCATCGTGAAACGGCCATCGCGGGTCATGACGGTGCCGGCGGGCGTTGCGATGCCGAACCAGGCATCGCCCTGGACCGCGAAATCGTACGGGTCCCCGGTCCGGGTCAGCCCGCCGGCCTTGCCGGAGAGGAAGTTCGTGCCGGAAGAAGCAAAATCGACCGATTTGTCGCCCGCCCCGGTCACCACGTCCTCGAACTTTATGCCGGTCGCGCGGAAGCCCACCGTATTGGCGTTGGCGACATTGTCGGCGATGGTTTCGAGCCGCTTCTGCAACGCCATCTGTGCCGAGAGCGAAACGTAGAGTCCGGTCGGGATGCTCATCGGTCAGATCTTCAATTGCTGGATGCTGAGCAGGAGATTGGTGGAGATGCCCTGCGTCGTCGGCTGACTGAACAATATGGCTGTCGGTGAGGATTGCTGGGCGGCCGAAGGGTTGTCGATGTCGTAGAGGCTGGTGAAGCGCTTCAGGAAGTCGCCAAGCTTGGTAGGGTCCTGGAAATCCTCGACGTTGAGCTTGTCCTCGATCATCGAAGCCTGTTTGTCGATGTCGAGCATGGCAGTCGAGTCGGGTAGACGCAGCGCGGTGCGCACCACCTTGGCCAGCGCCTTGTCGGCAAGGATGTCGTAGGCGGAGGTGATGCTGGAGGCCTTGCGCTGGAAATAGAGCGCGAGTTGGACGCCCGGATTCTGCGCGCCGGCCTCGTCCTCCATGGTCTGGCGCATGTAGCCGTCGACGGCGCCTTCTTCCGGAACCGAATAGGTGGTGGCTTCCTCGCCATGTGCGGCGAAATCGAAGGTGGCGGCGAAGGCGGCGTAGTTCTTGTCCGTCTGCTGGTTGGCGAAGCTGTTCGGATCGGAGACGCCGCCCTCAAGGATCTTGCGCATGAAGGTCTTGTCGCCGAGCTTGGCGTCGAGGCCGAAAGCCTTCATGGCGTAGGTATAGACGGTGTCGTTGTTGAGGAAATCGTCGATCGATTTTACATCGACGACCTGCTTCAGGTAATCCTGGGTCTGCTGTTGAAGCACAGGGTTGTCCGGCGTCACACCGTTCTGGACCGCGGTGAGGGTATAGCGGTCGGTGACGCCCTTCTGGGCTGCGACATAGGTGGTGGCGCCGTCCTTGTCGGCGGCGAAATTGAACGCTTCGGCGAACGCCTTGTAGCGCGGATCGGTCAGTTTGTTGGCGAAGCTGTCGGGGTCCGACACGCCTTCGGTAAGGACCTTGGTCATGAAGGCTTTGGCGTAAGCCATGTCCTCCAGCCCGAAGGCCTTCATGGCGTAGTTGAAAAGCCTAGTGTTGTTGACGAAGTCGTCGACCGTTTTCACGTTACCGATATTGGCCAGATAGTACTCGGTCTCGCGCTTCACCTGCGGCTCGTTCTCGACCTGCGTCGTCGTCCGCGCCATGTCGCGGGTCATCGACTGGTAGGTGGCGTAGGTGCTGGTCACGCGGCTGTTCCCGACTGCTTTTCGGCAGTGTGGAACCCTAGAGCACCTTGCTTGCGCGAAACTGTTCGTGTGCGGTCGCTCGGCGTTAGATGTATTGTAGGTGCCTACCCGCACACGCTGTAGCGTCGCCGGGTTCACCTAGGGAAGGAGAGAGAAGCCGATGAAGCGCCACCCTTCCAGGGAACGTATGGCGGCGTGACGATCATCGCTTCGCTAAAGCTTTGGGCGCGCGCCATCAAGCGTGACGTCGTGGCTCTCTGGCTTGCTGCCCGCGATCCGCGGGTGCCCTGGTATGCAAAAGTTGCCGCCGGGGCTGTCGCGGCCTATGCCCTCAGCCCGATCGATCTGATCCCCGACTTCATTCCGGTATTCGGCTATCTGGACGATCTGATTATCGTGCCGCTTGGCATCCTGCTTGCCGTGAGGCTGGTGCCGGTCGAACTGATGGCCGAATTTCGCGCTGAGGCGGCCCGCCGTTCGGTTCCTTCCAGCCGAGCCGGTCTCGCTTTCATCGCGGCGATCTGGATTATCGTACTGGCGGCGCTGGTGTGGTTCTTCTGGCCGGCGCGAGCCTGAGATTTCAAAGGCGTTGCCAGCGCCCGTCAATAAGGCGCTCTTCTTTCAAGCCTCACACAAGGCACGGTCTGTATCCCGGGACACGGAAGACGCATATTAGGAAGTCGGACTGTGGGCATAATAATCGGACTGGTGGTGACGCTTGGCTGCGTGCTGGGCGGCTTCATGGCGCTCGGCGGCCACATCAACGTGCTCTTCCAGCCGTGGGAATTCGTCATCATCGTCGGTGCGGCCCTCGGCTGCTTCCTGGTGGCCAATCCATTCACGATCGTGAAAGACGCGGGCAAGGCCTGTCTCGAAGCCTTCCTGCAATCGGTGCCGAAAGAGCGGGACTACCTGGAAACGCTCGGCGTATTGCATTCGCTGATGCGTGAACTGAAGACCAAGACGCGCAACGAGGTCGAGGCCCATATCGACAACCCGACCGAATCGACGATCTTCCAGACCTATCCGCTCATCCTCAGGAACCACGAACTGACGAACTTCATCTGCGATTATTGCCGGCTCATCATCATCGGCAATGCGCGGCCCTTCGAGATCGAAGCGCTGATGGACGAGGAAATCCACACCATCCGCCACGACAGGCTGAAATCCTACCATGCCATGACGGCCGTCGCCGACGGGTTGCCGGCGCTCGGCATCTGCGCGGCGGTGCTCGGTGTCGTCAAGGCGATGGGCGCGCTCGACCAGTCTCCGGAAATCCTCGGCGAACTGATCGGCTCGGCGCTGGTCGGCACGTTTGCCGGCATTTTCCTTTCCTATGCCGTGGTCGGCCCGATCGCCGCCAAGATCAAGGCGGTTCGCGACAAGAACAACCGGCTCTATGTCGTCGTGAAGCAGACACTGCTCGCCTATATGAACGGCTCGCTGCCGCAGGTGGCTCTCGAATTCGGGCGCAAGACGATCTCCGCGCATGACCGGCCGACGATCGACGCTGTCGAGCAGAGCACGCTCAATCTCGGCGGCGCCGAGCAGAAGAAGGCGGCCTAGACGATGGCTTCGCCGATGCGCCACAAACGAGGGAGCGCGCTTTGACGATGGCTGAGGCGGCAACCCCTGCCGGAATGCAGAAGCTCATCGTCGAGAAGCTGGTTGGCGCGACCGGCGCGACCGACAAGGTGATGGGCGCTTCGCGGTCACTGGCGATCCGGACGGTGCCGCTGATCGCGAAAAGCCTCAACGAGGGGCTGACCGAGCCGGTCGATTTCACTCTGAAGACGGTCGAGGTCGCCCGCATTGTCGATATAAGGCCAGCGCCCGGCGGCCATCACGCGATGACGATCGCGCCATCCACCATCTCGGCGGACGCGCTGCTTCTCCTCATCGACGCCCATGCGATCGCGGTTCTGGTGAGCGCGCTTTTCGGCGCCGATCCGGACCTGCCCACCGTTCCGATCGAGCGCGACCTCTCCCCAACGGAAGTGGCGGTGGTCAATATGGTGTTCCACCAGATGGCCGTGGCGGTCAATGGAACCGGCGCCCGCTCGCTCGATATCCGCTTCCCGATCCCGCCAGCGATCACCGGCGAGGAGTTGCAGAAGCAGCTCCTCCGCGACGGGCCGGCGGCAAGGCTCGTCTTCGAGGTGTCGACGCCGACCGGCAAGGGCACGATCGAGCTGTTCATGCCGCATCGCGTGCTTCTTTCTCATCGCGCCGACGGTAATGGGGCCGACCGGGCGACGGCCGCCAAATGGGGCGCGCATTTCGGCGAGGAGATCATGCGCTCGGTCGTGAGGCTCGACGCGGCGATCCCGATGTCGCCGATGACTCTCGGCGCGCTTGCCGCGCTTCAGCCCGGACAGGTCCTCGAAATGCCGCAGACGGCACAGGCGGAGACACGGCTCTCGGCCAAGGGCAAGACGCTTTTCGTGTGCGAATTCGGCAAGCTCGGCGCCAACTATACGGTCCGCGTCCGCCATCCTTACGATGCCGGGCAGCAATTCATCGACGGGCTTTTCCCCGGCTGAGAGCCGGGAGAACCAACGGAGAAAAAGATGAGCAAATCCGAAGCGAAAGCCCAAACCGTCGAGGCTCCGACCGATATCGAGGAAGAGCAGCTGAACCAGGCTATCGAGGATTTGCGCGGCGCGTTGCACGAAGAACCGGGCGAGGGGGAGAAGGCCGCGAGCCTGCGCAACAACGCCATCATCATGAACATCCCCGTCGACGTACAGATCATGCTCGGCAGCACCGAAATGCCGGTGTCGGAGTTGATGGCGCTGCAGAAGGGTTCGACCGTCGCGCTCGACCGGCGCATCGGCGAGCCTGTCGATGTCGTCGTCAACGGCCAGAAGATCGCGCGCGGCGAGATCACCGTGCTCGACAACGACCCATCGCGCTTCGGCGTGAAGCTGACCGAGATCATCACCGCCGGCAAGACGCCGCGATAAACCTACGCTTGCTTATGGATCCCGCCCGATGAGCCAGTCCCTGAACCTGACCAAGCCGCAGAAGGCCGCCGCCATCCTGGTGGCGATGGGAAAGCCGACTGCCGGTCGCCTGCTCAAATATTTCAAGCAGGACGAATTGAAGGCGCTGATCGACGGTGCTCGCGCGCTGCGCACCATCCCGCAGGGCGAACTCGAGCGGATCGTCGGCGAGTTCGAAGCGGAATTCGCCGAGGGCGCGGGGCTTCTCGATTCCGCCGACACGATGGACACGATCCTGAACGAATCCTTCACGCCGGAGGAGATGAACGCGATCCTCGGCCAGGACCAGCCAAAGGCGGTGGAGAGCAAGGCGCCGCCGCCCGTGTGGCCGGCCGTCGAGAAACTGGAAGCCGAGCGCGTCGGGGCCTTCCTTGCCAACGAGCATCCGCAGACGGCCGCCCTGGTCTTGAGCAACATGGCGACGCAGGCCGCCGCCAACGCGCTGATGACGCTCGCCAAGCCGATGCGCGGCGAGGTCGTCAAGCGTCTGCTCGCCATGAACAGCGTGCCTGAGCAGGCCAAACGCATCGTCGAGGACCAGATACGTACTCGGATGCTGTCCGATGCTTCGTTCAAGGACAATACCGCTGGCCAGATTCGCGTCGCCGGCATCTTGAACGAACTCGACAAGGAGGACCTCGATGAGGTCATCGGCGAGATGCAGGCGGCCGGCACGGCGGACCTCGACGCTGTCCGCTCGCGGCTCTTCAATTTCGACGATATCGTCCAGCTTTCGCAGAAGTCGCGGGTGGCGCTGTTCGACGGCCTCGGTACCGACGTCGTAACGCTGGCGCTGCGCGGCTGCGAGCCGACACTGGCGGAAGCGATCCTCTCCGCGCTCGGACCGCGCTCGCGGCGTATGATCGAATCGGAGCTTGCCTCGGAGCCCGGTAACATCCCGTTCGCGGACATCGCACGGGCGCGCAAGAACATTGCCTCTACCGCGATCCGACTTGCCAATGAGGGCGCGGTACAGCTTCCCGGCACCGAAGACGTGCAGGAAGCGGCATAGGCTTTCGGCATAGCCAATGGCCGAGGACAGCGATCAGGAAAGTAAAACCGAGGAACCCTCGGAAAAGAAGATCCGCGACGCCATCGAGAAGGGCAATCTGCCTTTCTCCAAGGAATTGTCGATCCTCGCCTCCTTCGTGGCGATCCTCGTCTTCACCGTCTTCCTCGCGCAGGACAGTATCCTCGACCTCGGCGGCTTCCTTTCCGGCTTTCTCGACCGGCCGGAGGAATGGCCGATCGCCACGGCGCAAGACGTCGCCACGCTCTACCGCATGGTGCTGGTCGAGATCGCCAAGAGTATCGGCGGCGTGCTCGTGCTCCTGATGGCGGCGGGGCTTGCCGCCTCTGCGCTGCAGAACATGCCGCGCCTGGTGCTCGATCGCATTCAGCCGAAAGCTTCGCGCATCTCGCTGCGCGAAGGATGGAAGCGCCTGTTCGGTGTGCAGGGCTTCGTCGAATTCGCCAAGTCGCTCGGGAAGCTCGGCTTCACGGCGATGTTCGTGGCGTTGGCGATGAACGGGATCGTCCGGCAATTGCTTTCTGGCATGATCACGCAGCCTATCGAGTTCACGGCCGTCATTAAGGAAGCCGCCACGCATATCCTTGTCGCCATCACGCTGGTGATGACGGCGATCGCGGGCGCCGACCTGTTCTGGTCACGCTTCAAATGGCGGCGCGACTTGCGCATGACCCGGCAGGAGGTCAAGGACGAGTTCAAGCAGACCGACGGCGATCCGATCATCAAGAGCCGCATGCGCTCGCTCGCTCGCGACCGGGCGCGCCGGCGCATGATCCAGGCGGTGCCGCGCGCTACGCTCATCATCGCCAACCCGACACACTTCTCGATTGCGCTGCGCTATGTGCGGGAGGAGACGGCTGCGCCCATCGTGGTGGCGAAGGGGCAGGATCTGCTCGCGCTCAAGATCCGAGAGATCGCTGCCGAGCACGACATTCCCGTCTTCGAGGACGTGGCGCTCGCCCGCTCCATGTACAAACAAGTTTCGGTCGATAGCATGATACCGTCGCAATTCTACCAGGCGGTGGCCGAGTTGGTGCGGATCGTCTACCGCGAGAAGGCGGCTCCAGCGTCGGACAAGGCTGCTCATTGATAGGGAAGTGATGGACAGGCAAGCGTATTCGGAAGCCCGTGAGGTCATCGTCGCCAAGGCGATCGAGAACGTCGTCGCCGAGTTGCGCATGATCGATGTCGCCGATTATGTGGCGTACATAAAGCTGGAGCGCTTCGCCAACATATCGGACCTGGTGGCGTCCGCGGCCGAACTCTATTTCATGCCCGGTACGCTCAGGCTCGGCCATGGCGGCGAGGCCCATATCTGCTGGGCTACACCGCCGAAGATCGTGCTCGACCTCGAGCTTCGGCCACGCGGAGCGACGATCTATTTCACGCTCGCGCTTTCGGACCGGCACGCCGAAATCGACGTCAACTACGTCGCCTTCGACGAGCCGGGCAACGACCCGCACGCCAACACCAGCTTTCTGGAAGCGGCGATCGCCGATGCCCGCATCCGCAAGACGCGGGGACATAGCGGGCTGCAAGCCGGCTATCTGGAATAGATCCTAAGGCGCGTCGCGATCTTTCAGATTCGCTCCATGTGCTCTAGCTTCTTGATTTCACCCATGTCTTTTGTCCCAAAACCGGCGCCCACTTTCGGGAGACATGCTTTAGTCGATCAAGCCGAGCCGCAGCGCCTTTGCCACCGTGTGCATGCGACCATTGGCGTTCAGCCTTCGGGCGGCGTCGGATAGATACTGGTTGGCCGTATGGAGCGAGAGCCGGAGGGCCTTGGCGATCTCCTCGCTGCTTAATCCATCGGCGGCGAGGCGGATGCATTCCAATTCGCGCTTCGTCAGCGAAATCGCTTCCCGAGGTGAGGTGGCGTGCTGGCGGACGGCATTTTCGAAGAGGCTGAAGCATTCGCCGTGAAGGTCGGGCAATGCCCGATCCAATACGGCCAATCGCGTCCCGATAAACACGACCAGACCGCTTGCATCCTGCCCGGCGGCTACCGGGAACGCCAGGCCGGTCGTGCCGGGAAGGGGGACTTGCAGCCGTAATGCCCAGCGCAGCCCCTCGAGGCCGCTCGCGGCATCCTGTGCCCACCAGAACGGCCTGATCGAGCCTCGTGCGCAATCGGCAAGCCGACGCGTACCGGCGGGCGGGATATCAGGGAAGTCAGAGCGGAGGATCGGGGCCAGTTCTCCGCCGCGCGCGCCGCGCGTGAGCGCGAAAACAACATGGCCCGTCGCGCCGATCCGCCGTGCCAGTTCCGTGCCCTGGTCGCGTAAGAAAGAGGCTGAATGTATGGCCGGGGAGGGAGCCTGTAGTCGGGATCTTGTTTCGATTATATCCGCTGCGAGCGTCGCTTCCTGCCTGCCAACGACACGGTCACGCATAAGGAATATCCCCCACTCCGTCCGCTTCGCGGCCACCTCTCCCCCACATTCTTGGGGGAGAGGAAAGGAGCTTGTGACAGCGGCCGCCGCTTCCTCTCCCCCGTCGAGCGGGGGAGAGGTGGCCGCGAAGCGGACGGAGTGGGGGTCGAATTCCAAATGCAATCGCCCTACCCATCACAGGATACCCCGACGAATCGCGGTTGCCACGGCTTTGGCGCGGTTGGCTGCAGAAAGCTTGCGGATAGCCTGGGCGATATAGCGGTTGGCGGTGTTGGCGGAGACGCCGACGATCAGCGCGACATCGTCGGTGGTCTTACCTTCGGCCACCCAGAAAAGACACTCGCGCTCGCGGTCCGACAAGGGATCTGCCGGCTCGGCCCCCGCCTCGTGATCCGACATTTCGGACAGAAGATAGGCGGAGCGGAACTGCGCCGCCGAAACCAGATTGCGGCGGATGCGGCCGGGGCTGGAGGCGGAGAAGAACGCGCAGGCCCGGCGCGCGCCGGTTCCCAGCCAGAGCGCGTAAACCTCGCTGTGCCCGAAGCGCGCAAGTTCAGATTCAGGGTCGCCGCATATCCTCCTGTTCCTGCTTGGGTTTTCAGCAAGGAAGAGCGGTTGCGGTGTCGCGCCTAGCGGCGTCGCCTTTCGCGCCATTTTAGCCAGGTGGTCTAGCCCGACCATGTCTATGGCGTCGTAGATCCAGTTCGACGCGAGCAAGCGTGTGGAAGAACCATCCGGTCCGCAGGCCGTATCGAGGACCATGTAATATTCGGCGGAAATGCCGAGGCATATCTGCATGAGCCCGATGGACAGGTCGCTTCGCCGCGTGATGGCCGATACTGGTTCTGGCGGTCTTGCGTATGCGTTCATTGCCCGATTTTTTCACCGGCGCCGTGCATTCCGTCCGGCCTTGCGACCGCTCCGCGGATATGCGCAGTCCGGATATCGCCGTCGAACAGATTGCCGGCGGTGAGTGGAATGGACTCGGTTTGACGCTACTTGTGCCCCCGGACCGGCGAAAAAGGTACATCGCCGAATCGTGTCCTAGTGTTAGGAATCGACAGAAGCGCGGTCAATAAAAAGTCGCGAAGGGGAAGAATTTTATGCGCGCATCGCTGATGTCGCTGCCGCATGATCGCCGCCTGTCTGGAACATCGTCATATGCCGGGTCGGCAAGGAGAGAAACCGATGGGCCTGACGCTCCATTACCACCCGCTGGCGTCCTATTGCTGGAAGGTGCTGATCGCGCTCTACGAGAACGACACGCCGTTCGAGAGCCATGTCGTGGACCTGATGGATGAAGCCGAGGCGAAGACGTTCCGGCGATATTCGCCGATGGGCAAGATGCCGGCGCTGCAGGATGGCGCACACGGCCGCACGATCGTGGAAACGAGCGTCATCATCGAATATCTCGATCGCCATTATCCCGGCCCGACCCGCTTCCTGCCCGAGGACCCGGAGGAGGCGCTTAGGGTCCGCTTCGCCGAGCGCTTCTTCGATTTCTATGTGCAGGATCTGATGTCGAAGATCGTCACCGACAAGATCAGGCCGGAAGGCAAGAACGACCATTTCGGTGTCGAGAAGGCGAGGGCGGAACTCGCCACCGCCTATGACGCCGTCGAGGCGCGGCTGCCGCAGGGAATGTGGCCCGAACGGGAAGACTTCACGCTCGCCGATTGCGCCGCCCTGCCGGCGCTCTTCTATGCCGGCAAGGTGCAGCCATTCGCGGAAACATACCCGAAGCTTGCCGCCTATTACGACCGGCTCGCCCGGCGTCCTTCCTTCAAGCGGGTGCTGGACGAGGCCGAGCCCTACTTCAAGCTGTTCCCCGGCTGAGCCGAGGGCCGGGTGGACAAGAGAGGCAATCGACGGCACGCTCCATTCCTTAGCCTTCGGAGGACAATGGATGGCGCACTCATGGCCTGACATTCCCTATGGTCCCTGGAAAGACACATGCCGGGCCTTGCATCTCTATGTGCAGATCGTCGGCAAGTATCGGCTGGCGCACACGCCCTGGGTCAACCATTCCTGGCATGCGACGCTCTATCCGGACGCACGCGGACTGACCACCTCGATGGTGCCGGACGGGCCGGGCATCGAACTGCGCTTCGACTTCATCGCCCATCGTATCGAGGGAGCCGCCGCCGACGGGCGGCGGGGCGGGTTTGCTCTAGGGCCGATGTCGGTCGCTGATTTCCAGGACCGGCTGCGCGAACTTGTGGCCTCGCTCGGCGGCACACCGAAATGGAACGGCAAGCCGAGCGAGATACCGTATGCTCTTCCCTTTGCCGAGGACCACGCCGTCCGGCCTTACGATGCGGATGCAGTAAAGCGCTTCTATCAGGCGCTGGCCCTGGTAGCGGAGGTATTCGGCACCTTCCGGACCTCCTTCCTTGGCAAGGTGAGTCCGGTTCATCTCTTCTGGGGAGGTTTCGACCTCGCCGTGACCCGTTTCTCGGGCAGGCGCGCGCCACTTCACCCCGGCGGTATCGCGGCACTGCCGGACACGGTCACGCAGGAAGCCTACAGCCATGAAGTCTCCTCTGCGGGCTTCTGGCCAGGCGGGGCAGGCGTCGATTTTCCGGCCTTCTATTCCTACGCCTATCCGGCGCCGGATGGCTTCGCGGCGGCGACGGTCGTGCCGGGCGCGGCGCGCTTCGATACGACGCTCGGTGAGTTCCTGCTGCCATATGATGCGGTGCGGGCGGCTGCCGATCCAGCGGCGAGACTTATGCAATTCCTGGAAAGCACTTATCGCGCGGCGGCCGATCTCGGCCATTGGGACTGCGCCGCGCTCGAATGCGCGACCGGCGTTCCGGGGCAGCCGCGCGTCGTTCGGGCCTAGCCCCGGTTCACAATTTCAGGGTGCGGATGGACCGTTCGCCGCCGCGGTGGCAAAATCGCAGGTTGCTCGTAACCCGTGAGGTGTTCCGATGAGCGATGTCGTCACCAAGCCGCGCGTGAAGGTCAAGCCGAAGACCGAACGGCCGCGCCTGCATAAGGTGATCCTCGTCAACGACGATTATACGCCGCGCGAATTCGTCGTGACCGTCCTGAAAGGCGAGTTCCGCATGAGCGAGGAGCAGGCCTATCATGTCATGATCACGGCGCACCGGCGCGGCGTGTGCGTGGTCGCCGTCTTCACCAAGGATATCGCCGAGACCAAGGCCACCCGCGCCACGGAGGCGGGCCGCGCCAAGGGCTATCCGCTGCAGTTCACCACCGAACCGGAGGAGTGAGGGAAGCGGGCTGCCATTACGACGGCACGAAGCTTCCGTCCGCAAGCTTGTCCAGCGCGATGCTGGCGTCGGCAGCCTGGGGAAACTCGTGACTGTGGCTAAGTTTTTCGAGTGCCTGCTTTGCGCTTGCAGGTGAAACCAAAAGCGTTGCCATGGCCGCTTGATACCGAACCTGCCTGTTCTTGTGGCTCAGAAGCGGTAGCAATACCTGTCTTTCTCCGCGCGCCTTTAGCTCGTCGCGGATGATCATGACCTCATCGAACAACCGGTTATATTTCTGGTTTTTCCCTCCTAGAATCGCTTCGTATTGTTCGAGGCAGATTCGCTCAAACGCAGCCACGAGCTCGTCAGTTATCATTGATTTGAAACGATCGTTGATGCTCATTTCATCACCTGGAATTTTCTCAATGCGTAGAGACCGAATTGGTAGCGCTCATCCCAAGGACGCAAACTAAGTGTCTCGCGGGGCGACATGTGATCCGAGCTTTCGAACTTTCTCGCGTACCACCCTGTAATTTCCCAATGTTTGAACCTTGGGATGCTGACCAGATTGTCTGGCCCGTTCACGAGTGATTTCGGGAAGCCTTCATCCAACGCCGGGGTTTTCTCCACGATATGGTGGATATCATAGCCGGGTCGGCTCGATTGCGCACCCGCTTGCAATTCGGACAAAGATTTCGGCCCCTGCGTGTAGGCATCGATATGCGGATAGTACTCTCGCAGCCATGCAGGCGCGCCGATCGCTTCAAGCTTGCGAGGCAAGGTCCCGGCCGGCTTTCCGACGAACGGCGCCATCGGGATACTCCGCACGATCGAATGGCGGTCGCTTGCGTCACGAGGGCGGACGATAGGGATCTCCTGAAAGTCCTTGGAGCCGGGCGAATCGTCGCCTTCGTCGAGCATGCCCGGCCGCAGCTTGAAGAGATGCGCCTCGCCGCCAACGCGTATGACGCGGGCGCCGGAAGGCAGGCGGTACGACCCGCCGATCTTCGTCCATTGGCCGCCGCCGGTATTGTGGCGGGGCACACGCGGCTCGGTTGGATGAAAGTTCGCCTTGAGAAGCCGCTGGAGGCGGCGCCCTGCCAGCACGACATGCAGCGCCGCCGCATGGTAGGAAAGGCGACTGAGAGAAATTTCGTAGTTTCGAATCTGTGCTTCCATCGCGGTCCATTGTCCAATGACCGTTCGATGGTAAGCGCGAGCGCGGAGGCGTTGATAAAATCGCCTCGTCGCGTATCAGGAGCATTCGAATTTGTGTGCTTGGCCAGGCGCTTGGCTTAAATATTTTGCTTTCTGCTACGAGATTTTTTCCACCGATGACACCCCGCGTGGAAGTGTCTTCGGATACTGTCCCAATCGCTTCGTAGGATTTTTGCTACCTTCTCCCCGTAGGCGGTGCGAAGAGAGTCTACCGTAGCCCTTCCGGAAACCTCTGCCGGTAGTGCTCCACCACCTCCGGATTGCGCAGGTTGACGGGCAGGCCTCCCTTCAGCACGCGGATCACTTCGGCGACTGCGCCGGTGCCCATGCGCTCCATGCTCTCCTCGCTGATGCCGGCCATGTGCGGGGTGACCAGCACGTTGTCGAACGAAAAATAGGGATGGTCCGGCTCCGGCGGCGTGTCGAAGACATCGAGCGCCGCACCGCCGATGCGGTTTTCACGAAGTGCCGTGAGCAGGGCATCGTCGTCGACGATCGCGCCACGCGCGACGTTGATGAGGATCGCGTCCGGCTTCATGCGGCCGATGCGATCGGCGTTGATCATGCCGCGCGTTTCCGGCGTCAGCGGGCAGCAGATGGCGACGATGTCGCTTTCGGCCATCAGTTCTTCCAGCGTGCGCCAGCCGACCCCTTCCGGCAGGCTTTGCCGGCTGCGGCTGGCGGCGATGACGTCGAGGCCGAAGCCGGCGGTTGCGATCATGGCGGCGGCGCGGCCGATACTGCCCATGCCGACGATGCCGAATGTGCGCCCTGCCAATTCCCTGCCGTGCACCGTCTCGACCCGACCGGCAAGCCATCCCTTCGCCCTCAGGTCGCGGTCGATCGGGCGGAAACGGCGCAGGAGCGCCATCGCGGCGAAGAAGATGTATTCCGCCACCGTACGCGCATTGGCGCCCGGCACGTTGGAGACGAGCACGCCGGCGCGCGTCGCTGCCTCCATCGGCACCATGTCGAGGCCGGCACCATGGCGGGCCGCGAGCCTCAACAGCGGTGCGTTCTCGAACATCTCAGCGGGCACCGGCACGCGGATGACGAGCGCGGCCGCATCGCGGGATTCCCGTACGAAGGTTTCAGGATCGAGCGCCGAGGCGACTTTCATCGTTGCGATGCCGTTGAGCATGGCGGTTGCATGCGGGTGCAGCGGATGGGTCGAATAAACGATCGGTAGGGAGGGCATCAAACGCTCGGAATGGGAAGAGACGCCATCCCATACAATGATTTTGGAAGGTGGAAAATCGGATCGCTCGAAACCCATCGAAAATCCCGCCGCCCCCCGTTGAGCTTTCACCGAGGGCACGCCATTGTGGCACCGACGAAAGATGGACCGACCGCCGCGCCCCGGGGCCGGCAAGACGACAGAGGAGATCCCATATGCCGAAGACGATGAAGGGCCCGGCCATTTTCCTGGCGCAGTTCGCGGGCGATGAGGCGCCGTTCAACTCGCTGCCTTCGATCGCCAAATGGTCGGCCGGTCTCGGCTACGAAGGCGTGCAGATCCCGACCTGGGACGGGCGGTTGTTCGATCTGGAAAAGGCAGGATCGTCAAAGACTTATTGCGACGAGGTGAAGGGCATTTGCAAGGAAGCCGGTGTCGAGGTGACGGAGCTTTCGACCCATCTCCAGGGCCAACTCATTGCCGTGCATCCCGCCTACGACGCGCCCTTCGACGGCTTTGCTCCGGCCTCCGTCCACAACAATCCGAAGGCCAGGCAGGAATGGGCAGTCAGCCAGATGAAGGCGGCGGCGAAGGCGTCGGAGCATATGGGATTGAAGACATCGGTGTCTTTCTCCGGCGCGCTCGCCTTCCCCTATCTCTATCCCTGGCCGCAGCGCCCGGCCGGACTGATCGAGGAAGCCTTCGCCGAGCTCGGCCGGCGGTGGAAGCCGATCCTCGATTTCTATGACGGGCACGGCGTCGATATCGGCTACGAACTGCACCCTGGCGAGGACCTTTTCGACGGCACGACCTTCGAGCGTTTCCTTGACGAGATCGGCGGTCACAAGCGTGCCGGCATCAATTACGATCCGTCGCACTTCCTGCTTCAGCAGCTCGACTATCTCGATTTCATCGACATCTATCACGAGCGCATCTACGCCTTCCACGTGAAGGACGCCGAGTTCAACCCGACCGGCCGGCAGGGCGTCTATTCCGGCTATGCCGGCTGGCTGGAGCGGGCCGGGCGTTTCCGTTCGCTCGGCGACGGGCAGGTCGATTTCTCCGGCATCTTCTCGAAAATGGCACAATATGATTACGATTCCTGGCCGGTGCTCGAATGGGAATGCTGCCTGAAGCATCCGGAACAGGGAGCTGCCGAAGGCGCACCCTTCATCGCCGCCCATATTATCCGCGTCACGGAGAAGGCGTTCGACGATTTCGCCGGCGGCTCGACGGATCGGGCCCAGCTTCGGAAGATGATGGGCATTTGAGGCGGTACGGAGAGGGAGGAGGACGAGATGGCGATCGAAGGACGTAGTGAGAAGCAGGCAGGACCGATCCGGCTCGGCATGGTGGGTGGCGGGCAGGGCGCGTTCATCGGCGGCGTGCACCGCATCGCGGCGCGCATGGACGGCGAGTTCGAACTGGTGGCGGGTGCGCTATCGTCCGACCCGGCGCGTGCGAAGGCTTCGGCCGCCGAGCTAGGGCTCGATCCGGAGCGCAGCTACGGCTCCTTTGCCGAGATGGCGAAAGCCGAGGCGAAGCGTCCCGACGGCATCGAGGCCGTGGCGATCGTGACGCCCAACAACATGCACTACCCGCCGGCGAAAGCGTTCCTCGATGCCGGCATCCACGTCATTTGCGACAAGCCGCTGACCTCTAATCTCGCCGATGCGAAGAAGCTTGCGGGGCTGGTCAAAAAGACCGGCAAAATCTTCGTGTTGACGCACAATTACACCGGCTACCCGATGGTGCGGCAGGCGCGCGAGATGGTGGCGAAGGGCGTGCTCGGCGATATCCGTGTCGTGCAGGCGGAATATCCGCAGGACTGGTTGACCGAGAAGATCGAGGACAGCGGCGCCAAGCAGGCGGTCTGGCGCACCGATCCGAAGCAGTCTGGCGCCGGCGGCGCAGTCGGCGACATCGGTACGCACGCCTATAACCTTGCCCGCTTCGTCACCGGGCTGGAGCTTCAGGCGCTCGCCGCCGACCTCACCTCCTTCGTGAAAGGCCGGCCGCTCGACGACAATGTCAGCGTGCTCCTGCGTTTCAAGAGCGGCGCCAAGGGCATGCTGTGGGCGAGCCAGGTCGCGCCAGGCAACGAGAACGGGCTGAAGCTACGCGTCTACGGCACCAAGGGCGGGCTGGAATGGACGCAGGCCGACCCGAACTATCTCTGGTACACGCCTTTCGGTGAGCCGAAGCGGCTGATCACGCGTGGTGGGGCAGGCGCCGGTGGCGCGGCCGGCCGAGTGACGCGCATCCCGCCTGGCCATCCGGAAGGCTATCTGGAAGGCTTCGCCAATATCTATGCGGAAGCGGCCCGGGCCATCCGCGCAGCGCGGCGAAAGGGCGGCAAGGTGCCGAAGGATGTCGTCTTCCCCACCGTCGAGGATGGTGTCGAGGGCGTTGCCTTCATCGAGGCCTGCGTAAAGTCGTCGAAGAAGAACGGCGCCTGGACGAAGCTTTGACGGGTAAGATCGACCTTGCCGATGCCTACCGGGCCTACATCGCCTGTCTGAACGCAAAGGACTGGCCGAACCTTGGACGGTTCGTTCATGAAGACGCGCGGCATAACGGCCGCCAAATCGGCCTGTCCGGCTATCGCAGGATGCTGGAGCAGGATTTTCTCCAGATTCCCGATCTCCGCTTCAATATCGAGTTGTTGATCGCCGATCCGCCCTGCGTCGCAGCTCGGCTGGCTTTTCATTGCACGCCGAGGGAAATGTTCCTCGGTCTTCCCGTGAACGGGCGGAAAGTGTCCTTCGCCGAGAACGTGTTCTACAGGTTCAGGGAGAACAGGATCGAGGAAGTGTGGTCGGTCATCGACAAGGCGGCGATCGAAACCCAGCTTTGGAGCTCCGCTTAAGCAGTTGCGCCGCCGTCGCTACCCGCCCGTCACTCGCCCGCCATGAGCTTCCTGTGAATGATCATGCGTAATCAATTCCTTTTCCTGGCTCGCGACTTCGGGGTGGTCCTTATCTGACCGATATTCGGCCGAAGCACCCCCCGGCGCACCCCAGCCGGTCACATCAGGGCCGAAAAATTCCGCGTTGATGGCCTGAAATCGTCGCTCGTGTTCGGGCAGGTCGTCCTCCGACCAGATCGCGTCGACCGGACAGACCGAAAGGCACAGCCCGCAGGAGATGCACTCCTCCGGCTGGATGTACATCATCCGGCCGCCCTCATAGATGCATTCGACCGGGCAGACGTCCTGACAGGCGCCGTCCTTAACGTCGATGCAGGTCGAGGCGATGACGTAGACCATGGTCCGGCCCTCAGAGCCCCTTCCAGTTCGGGGCGCGTTTCTCGCGGAAGGCGACGACGCCCTCGTTCTGGTCCTCGGACTTCAGAGCCTCGACCAGTTCGGGGAGCCTCAGCATCTGCGCCTCCTTGGCGCTCAGCCCTTCGCCGGCACGGACCATCGCCTTCACCGCGCGCACCGAAAGCGGAGCGCAGGCGAGAATGTCCTTCACCCAGCGGTCCACCGCCTCATCCAGGCTGTCCGGAGCCACCACTTCGTTGACAAGCCCGAGAAGGAAGGCCTCTTCCGCGCCTACGCGTCTCCCGGTCAGGAGCATGCCCATCGCCTGGACATGAGGGATGCGGCGGGCGAGCAGCGCGATGCCTCCATCGAGCGCGAGACGACCGACACGCGGCTCCGGCAGGCCGAAGGTCGCTTTTTCCGAAGCGATGACGATGTCGCAGCCGAGCACCATTTCCATGCCGCCGCCAAGCGCATGGCCGTTTACGCGAGCGATGACAGGGACGTTCAGCGTATCGCGCAACGCGATGCCGCCGAAGCCGCCGGGGCGGGGAGCGGCCCAGTATTCCAGGCCGCTCATGCCCGAGCCACCCTTCATGTCGGCGCCTGTGCAGAAGGCCCGTTCTCCGGCCCCCGTCAGAACCACGACGCGGATGTCGCGGTTTTTCTCGATTGCCTCCCAGATGCGGATGAGTTCGGTCTGTGTCGCAAGGTCGACAGCGTTGAGCACGTCGGGCCGGTCGATCGTGACGCGCGCGACATGATCCTCGACGGAAAAGAGAACGCTCATGCGGCTTCTCCGCGCCGCTCGCCAGCGAGCGCGCCGCTCTCGACCAGGCGGTCGATCTCACCGGCTGAATAGCCTGCTTCTTCCAGGATGGCGCGGCCATCGCCGCCCAGTTCGGGCGGAGTATGCCGCACCTGGAAGGCGGTCGGGTCCATCGTCAGCGGCGAGCCCAGGAGCGGGATGCCGCCGTCGAGTTCGATGATCGAGCCGTTGACCTTGGTCTGCCCATGGTCGAGGGCTTGCGGCAAGGTAAGCACCGGGGCGCAGAGCAAGTCCTGCTCTTCCAGCCGGCCCAGCCAGTATTCGGTCGTATTGGTGGCGAAGCGCTCGCGGAACAGCTTCTGCAGTTCCGGTTTGTGGGCCACCTTGTCGGCAAAGCTGGCGAAGCGGGCCTCCAGCGACAGGTCAGGCAGGTCGAGCGCCTTGCAGATGTCCTGCAGCGGGTTCGCCTTGAAGGCGCCGACCAGCACGATGGCGCCATCGGTCGTTTCGAAGACGCCGGTCAGCGGGAAGGCGCCCCAGTTCAGGTCCTTCTTGCGCTGCAGCCACATGGCCGCTTCCTGGATCTGCATGGCGAGCATGCTCTCGAAAAGCGAAACGGAAACCGACTGGCCGCGGCCGGTCTTCTCCCGCTGCATCAACGCCAGCAGGATCGCCTGCACCAGGTGCATGCCCGCGGTGTAGTCGCAGAGCGCAGTTGGATAGAGCGAGGTCGGCAAGCTCGGGTCGGCCTTGCGCAGCATCACGCCGGAAAGTGCCTGGGCGAGCAGGTCCTGCCCGCCCTTGTGCGACAGCGGTCCCTTGGGGCCGAAGCCCGAGCCGAAGGCGGAAATGATGCGCGGATTGATCTCGGACAATTTCTCGTGGCCGAAGCCCATGCGCTCCATGACGCCGGCGCGGAAATTGTTGATCACGACGTCGGCGGTCTTCACCAGTTCGTAGATCACCGCCTTGGCGTCGTCCTTGCGCATGTCCAGCGCGATCGAGCGCTTGTTGCGGTTCAGGCTGCGGAAGACGGGATTGTTCTGGCCGTCGGGATCGTCGGCGATGGAATTGCGGGAAAGGTCGCCGGCGCCCGGCCGCTCGACCTTGATGACGTCGGCACCATAGTCGGCAAGGACCTGCGTGCAGCAGGGACCGAGCATCACTTGCGTGAAGTCTATGACCTTGATGCCCGAGAGCGGCTGCATATCGGAGGATGACATTTTGCGTTCCTGTTCTTTCAAAACTTTTTCATCGCGCCTGGGCTTCGCGATCCCGTCACTCCGCCGCGGCCATCTCGATCGTCGCGTTGGCCGATGGCCGGTCGCCCGGATCGGCGCCCTGGGCGCGCAGCACATCCTGCACCTTGCGCACGTCGACCTTGTCGACGGTGACGCCGGCCTGGAGGGACAGCGCGGCGGCGACGCCGGTCGCCTCGCCCATCGCCATGCAGGGCGGGATCTCGCGCGAGATGCGCTGCGCGGCAGCGGTGGACGAATAGTGCCGGCCGGCGACGAGAAGCTGCGAGACACCCTTGGGCAGCAGTGTGCGGTAGGGATAATAGTAGTCGCGGCCGCGTGCCACGCTGTCGGCAAAGTGCCGGCGCGCCGTCACGTCTTCCTTGGTCATCACATACTCGCCCTCGAGCAGGCGCGACTGGCGCACCCCGATCTGCGGCGCGACGTCGACGACGAAGGCATTCTTGAAGCCCGGCATCTTGGCGCGGATGAAGGAGACCAGTTCAGCGATGCGCTCGCGGCCCTTGAAGTCGGCATTGGTAAGGTGCTCGACGGAGAGCCCGTCGAAGCCGGCCATGTGCGGGCAATTGCACCAGACGATGCCGGGTAGCGGAGTCTTCAGCCACCAGCGCTCCCAGGAGCCGCCCATGATACGCTTCGCCTCCCGGTCGAGCACGGCGAAGGCTTCCGGCTCTTCATACTCGAAGCGCTCCGCTTCATCGGTGTCGATGCCGCCGAGGCGGAAGACGGTCGTGACGATGAAGGAACCCAGCGTGTGCGGGGAACCGGCGGCAGCGGCCACGTCGAGATCACCCGTCGCGTCGATCACGACTTTGCCGAGCACGGCCTGCCTGCCGCTCTTGGTTTCGCAGATGACGCCTTTGATCGTGCCGTCCTCGACAATGGGCTTGGAAAACCAGGAGTGCGCCCTCAGCGTTACTCCGGATTCGGCCACCATTTCGTTGGCCGCTCGCTTGAAGCCGTCCGGATCGAAGGCGGAAGCGTAGCAGACCGGCTGCGGTTTCTGGTGCGAATGGAAATTGTAGCAGCCCCACCGCGCCCATTGGCGGAACTTGGCGTTATCCGAGATCCAGTCGCTCTCTGGCGGCGTGACGCACAGCCCGAGCTTTGTCATGCGGTCGATGATCTCGCCGCACAGGCCGCGCACGGTTACTTCCGGCCCGTCGCACATGTCGTCGAGCACCAGCACCATGCCGCCGGAGGCGAGGCCGCCCAGATAGGGGTAGCGTTCGAGAAGCGTCACCGAAAGCCCGTTGCGGGCGCCGGCCACCGCCGCCGAGATGCCGGCCGGTCCGCCGCCGACGACGACGAGATCGGAACTGGCGACGACGGGGACCTGGCCTGCCGGCTCAGTCACGAAATTGGGGGTTGTCATGGAAATGACCTCCGTAAGATCTTGATCGAGTTGAGTTCAGACTGCCTCGGCGACATTCCACTTGAGGCTCATGCGCTCCGCCCAGGAAATGAGACCGAAGAAGAAGGCGGAGAAGCAGGAACCGACCACGATGGTGGCGTAGAGAAGCGGCGAGTCGAAATTGTAGGTCGCCTGGATGATAAGCGCCCCGATGCCGGTGGTGGAGCCGATCCACTCGCCGACGATGGCGCCGATCACCGAGGTGGCGGCGGCGATCTTCAGGGCCGAGAACAGGTAGGGCAGCGAGTTCTTGAACCTCAGCTTGAAGAAAATCTCCGTCGGCGAGGCCGACAGGATGCGCATCAGTTCCATGTGCTGCGGGTTCACGTTCCTGAGGCCGCGCGTCATGTTGACCAGCGTCGGGAAGAAACAGATCATCGCGGCGATGGCGATCTTCGCGGACATGCCGTTGCCGAGGAGCAGGACGAGGATCGGCGCATAGGCCATGACCGGGATGGTGTGGACCATCACCGCGACGGGAAAGAAGGCTTCCTCCACAGTGCGCTGGTAGACGAAGCTCGTCGCGATCAGGACCGCCGCGATGTTGCCGATGAGGAAGCCGGAAATCGCCTCGATCGCGGTTGGACCGAGATTCGACATCAACAGCCCGAATTTCTGCACGAGCATCATCGCGACCGCGCTAGGCGCTGGTGCAATGAAGGGCCGGATCCCGAAAATGTGGACCGAGGCCTCCCAGATCACGAGAATGCCGACCGTCGCGATGACCGGCAGCAGCCGGCGACGCCAGGCGAGGTAGCGGCGGGTTGCGTCGAAGTGGGCTTGCGCGTCGTCGTCGAAGGTCTTGGACACGGGCGCGGCTTCAATGGCGGAGGCGGACATCAGCAGGTCTCCAGCACACGGCGCAGATGCGCGGCAAGTTCGATGAATTGGAGGCTTTCGCGTTGTTCGATGCGGCGCGGGTTCGGAAGCGGAACGGGGACCGTTTCGCGGACACGGCCCGGACGGGCGGCGAGCAGCAGGACTTTCTGGCCGAGGAAGGCCGCCTCGTAGATGGAATGCGTTACGAAGAGGATCGTCGTACCGGTTTCCTCCCAGATGCTCAGGAGTTCCTCATTCAGCCGGTCGCGCGTGATCTCGTCGAGCGCGCCGAACGGCTCGTCCATGAGCAGCAGCTTGGGATCGTTGACCAACGCGCGGGCGATCGAAACGCGCTGGCGCATACCGCCCGACAATTCATGGGGGAGGGCCTTTTCCCAGCCGGCCAGCCCGACCAGTTCCAGAAGTTCCGCGGGCGTGCGGCGGCTGGGACGGCTGTTCTTGCCGCCGACCTCGAGCGGAAGGGAGACGTTTTCGAGCGCCGTGCGCCAGGGCAAGAGCGCCGCGTCCTGGAAGACGAAGCCGATGTCGCGGCGGGCGCGGGCGGCGGAGGCGTCGCCGCCCAATATCCTGACGCTGCCGGAAGTCGGCTGGATCAGGTCCGAGACGACCCTCAGCAGCGTGGACTTGCCGCAGCCCGACGGTCCAAGAAGCGTCAGGAAGCCACCATTCGGCACGGTGAGATCGATGTTCTCGAGCGCGGTTACCGTACCGCGCTCGGTGGTGAAACGCACGGTGACGCGCGAGAGCTCGACGGCCGCCGCCGTGGCGGCCGATTTACGGTCGGTTTGCTCCAGGACGGCGGCTTCCATCGGGATCCTCCTCAGCCGATCTTCGGTCGCGAATCTTTGGTCATGTCGAGGATAGCCGTCGACACCACGCTCTCCAGTTTGGGTGTGCCGGCGGAGAACTGGCCGAGGTCGGCATAGGTCTTGATCTGCTCCTGCCAGACGGCCGTGTCGAAGCTGCCCCAGCCATGTTCCTTGGTGCGCTCGGTGAACTCGTAAGACAGCATGACGGGTGCGCCCGCCAATTCGTCCTTCTTGATCAGGTTCGGATATTCCTGGACGAGGAGATCGACGGCCTTTTCAGGATTGTCCTTGCAATAGGCCCAGCCCTTGCCGGCGGCGCGCAGGAAGGCAGCGAGCAGTTCCGCCTTGTTCTTCAACGTGTCCTGCGTGGCGTAGTAGGGCAGGCCGTAGAGCTGGATGCCCTCGTCCCACAGCCTCATCGTCACGTAGTCCGGCCCCAGCATCTTGAGCTGGGTGATGCTCGTCGCCCAGCCGGTGAAGGCGTCCACCTGGCCGGTGACGAGCGGCGTAAAGTCGGAGCCGACAATAACCTTCTCGACCTTGTCTTCGGGAATGTTGTGCTTCTTCAGAAGCGCGGTCAGCAGGATCTGGCCGGTCGCCTGGATGCCGATCTTCTTGCCGATCATGTCTTTTGGCGTCCTGATCGGGTTCTTGGCGAGCGAGAAGAATGCGTAGGGGTGCTTCTGGGCACCGATCGCGAAGCAAGTCACAGGAATATGCTGCGACGCCGCCAGCATGAGGGACGGGCTGGAGGAGACCTGCCCGACCTCGTAGCGGCCGGAGGCCACGATCGCAACGCCGTCGATGCTCGGCCCGCCGGGCTGGATGGCGAAGTCGATCTTCTCTTCCTCGAAATAGCCGAGACGCTTGGCGGCGACCTCGCCGATCTGGTTGCCGCCGGTGATCCAGCCGAGCTGCATATTGACCGGCTGCGTGCCACCGGCGGCCATGCCGCGACTTGTGACGATCGTCGGCAGGGCGAGCGCGCCAGCCAATCCGGCGCCCGCTTTCAGCATGTTGCGCCGTGAAATCCGTGTAATGTTCATTCTAAACCTCCCATGTCTTGTACTTGAAAGCCGGGGTTCCCTTTCCGGCTGCATCCGTCCGGCAAAGCCGGCCCGGAATTCATACCCAGCGTATAAGAACGTGATCCGCCGACATCACGCTCTCCCCACGTTGATTGACCACATTCATGGTCTCGATAATTCGCCTCACGCCCTTCCGCTTCGGGTCCATCTCACAACTGGTCACCTCCACGTCGACACTGATTGTATCCCCGATAAAAACCGGCTTGCGATAGCGGACGCGGTCGTAACCGTAGGAGATCCTCAATCCCTTCGAGAGGTCGGTATCGAATTTCAGCCCCATCGCGATCGAGAGCGTCAGCGTCCCATGCGCGATCCGCTGTCCATAGGGCGTCTTGCTGGCGGCTTCGGCGTCAAGATGCGCCGGGAACAGGTCGCCCGTCTGCCCCGCGTGGAAGATGATGTCGGCCTCGGAGATGGTGCGGCCGCGCGTCTTGTAGGAATATCCCACCCGATCGCATTCCGGCCTGATCTCTTCCTGTGTCATTTTCTTCCCATCAACCGATTTTGGCACGAACGTCCTTGGTCGCGGCCAGGATGCTCTCGTCGATGACGTTGTCGACCTTCGGAGCGCCGGCCGAGAATTGTCCGAGCCCGTCATAGAGCGCGATCTGGTCTTCCCACAGGTCGCGGCGGAAATGTCCCCATCCGTATTCCTTCGTGTCGGCATTGAAGGTGACGGAGACGGCCACTGCAGCGGCGTCGGTTTCCCCGGCGAGATCGAGGTTGGGTAATTCCTTCACCAGCAATCCAGCCGCCTTGGCGGAGTCTTCACGGGCAAGCGCCCAGCCACGGGAAGAGGCCTTCATGAACTTGGCGTAGAGCTCAGGATCTTCCTTCAGCCGGTCGGCCTGTGCGTAGTAGTTGTTGGCGTAGAGCTTGATGCCGACATCCCACAGGCGCATCCTGACGGCGTCGGGACCGAGAATCTTGAGGTTGGTCGTATTGGTCTGCCAGGCCGTAATCACGTCCACCTGGCCGGTGAGCAGCGGAGTGAGCTCCGATCCCGTGATCTGGACCTTCACCTGGTCTTCCGGAATGCCATGTTTCTTTAAGAGAGCCGTGACCAGGATCTTCGTCGTCTGCGGAATGCCGACGCGCTTGCCGATCAGGTCCTTGGGCTCGCGGACCGGGGCCTTGGGCAGCGAATAGAAGGCGAAGGGGTGTTCCTGGAAGCCGACGCCGAAACAGCGGATCGGAATGTGTTGGGAGGCGGCGAGCATGATGGAGGGGCTCGACGGCATCACGCCCATCTCGTACTGGCCCGATGCGACCATGGCGAGGCCATCGATGTTGGGCCCGCCGGGCTGCAGCTTGAAATCGATGCCTTCTTCCTCGAAATAGCCCATCTGCTTGGCCACGATCTCGCCAAGCTGATTGCCGTTGGCAAGCCAGCCGAGCTGCATATTCAGGGTCTTGGTACCTTTGGCGGCAAAGACGCGTCCGGAAAGTATCGTCGGCATGGCCAGCGCGCCGGCCACCGCGGCACCTGCCTTGAGCACGCCGCGGCGCGAGAGCCCGTTTCGATCCATTCAACTCCTCCTGTTGCGGGTGGGAACCTGGCTCCGGTCCCGCATCTCCTCCGATACTCCACCGACCGCTGCGTACCACGGCACGCAGCCGGGCGCGGGCGGCATCAGTCATGAAGTCAAGCCACTTTAGAGGTAGCCAGGTGCTGTCAGGAAGCATAAAGATTCGACAGAGGTGCTGCCAAAATGGCATCACCGTATGCGGAGTGTCTCGCCATGCATGCCGCCATCCTCCGCTACATCGACCAAGTTGCCCGCATGGGCTCGATCCGCCGTGCCGCAAGCGCACTCAACGTGGCGTCATCGGCGGTCAATCGGCAAATCCTCAAGCTCGAAGCGGATTTCGGCACGCCGCTTTTCGAACGGGTTGGCAACGGCGTGCGCCCAACGGCAGCCGGCGAATTCGTCATCCGCCATGCGCGCGATACGCTGGCGAAGTGGCAGAGTACCTGCCTGGAGGTTTCGGCGCTTTCGGGCGACGTCCAGGGCGAGGTGCGGGTCGTTACTATTCCCTCGCCGATCGTGCGGCTTTTGCCTCGGGCCGTCGGGAAGACCACCCGCCAGCATCCGCACATCTCCTATCGCATCATCGACGCCAGCCCCAACGAGCACGCCGAGGAGATGCGCGCTGGACGGCCCGATATCGCCGTTCTCTTTATCGACCGGCGTTATCGCGGTTATCAGGTTGCGGCGCGCATTCGCATGCGGCTTGGCGCCATTATGCGGCCCGAGCATCCGCTGGCGAAGCGCTCGGAACTGACGCTGACCGAATGCGCGTCCTATCCGGTGGTGATGCTCAATGATCCCTGGATCCTGAACGCCACGGCGGAAGCCGAGTTCACCCATTCGGGCGCGCAGTTCAAGGCGTTGGTCGTCACCAATTCGCTCGCCATGACCAAGGAGAGCATACATGCCGGACTGGGCGTCGGCTTCTTCACGCCGCTGGGCTTCGTTGATGAACTGAAGGCCGGCACTCTCGTCCATGTACCGCTCGCGGAACCTGATCTTTCCGCGAGCGAGATCGGGCTCCTGATCCATCGCGACCGCCAGTCCTATCCGGCGGTGCGGGCGCTCAGCGCCAATCTGGTCGCCGAATTCGCCAACATGGAGCAGGACCTCGGAACGTTACCGCAATACGGCGACGGCAATTCGTTCAAAGCCGCCCGTTCGGGATGACATCGACCTTTGGCTCCCATTCGCCGTCAGTAGCAACCCATCGAGCCTCGTTCGAAATGGCGGCATCCCCGTGACAAGGATGCAATTCTATTCAGCAGCCTCGATGTGTCTGGAAAGCGGTGCCACGCGCGCTGCGCAATATTTGAACTCCGGGATCTTGCCGTAGGGGTCGAGCATCGGATTGGTGAGCCTGTTTGCAGGGCTCTCGTTGAAGCAGAAGGGCATGAATATCATGCCGTCAGCGACTTCCCTGTCGGCGCGCAGGATGGCTTCGGTCGTACCGCGCCTGGTTTCAACTTCGATCAGGTCGCCGATCCGAAGGCCCTGCCGTTCGATCTCGTAAGGGTTCATCGCAGCGATGCCCTGCGGCTCGATGGCGTTGAGTACGCCCGCGCGCCTTGTCATGGCGCCCGTATGCCAGTGTTCGAGCATACGCCCGGTGGTGAGCACCAGCGGATATTGCTCGTCCGGCACTTCGGCCGGCGGCAGGAGATCCGTCGGCACGATGCGGCCACGCCCGTCGGATGTCGGGAAGCCGGAGGTAAAGACGATCTCGTTTCCCGGTACATCCGGACCGTCTGCCGGATAGATGACCGAATCCTCGCGTTCGATGCGCTCCCACGAGATGTGGTCGAGCGACGGCATGACCTTCGTCATCTCGGTGTAAACATCCGAAACATGGGCGTAGTTCCAGTCGAGCCCCAGCCGCCGGGCGAGATCGATGATGATGTCGAGATCCTGACGCGCCTCGCCCGGCAGGTCGAGCGCCGGCCGGCCGATCTGCACCTGCCGGTTGGTGTTCGTATAGGTGCCGAGCTTCTCGGCATGTGCCGAAGCCGGCAGCACCACGTCCGCATGCCAGGCGGTTTCGGTCATGAAAATATCCTGCACCACCAGATGGTCGAGCTTGGCGAGCGCGGCGCGGGCGTGGGTCTGATCGGGATCCGACATCGCCGGATTCTCGCCCATGATGTACATGCCCTTGATCTCGTCCGCATGGATAGCGTCGATGATTTCGACCACGGTCAGGCCGCGCTTCGGGTCCAGCGTCTGGCCCCAGAAATTCTCGTACTGGCTGCGGATGTCGATATTCTCCACCGATTTGTAGTCGGCATAGTACATCGGGATCAGGCCGACATCGGAAGCGCCCTGGACGTTGTTCTGGCCACGCAGGGGATGGAGGCCGGTGCCCGGCCTCCCGACATGACCGGTGATCAGCGCCAGCGCGATCAGGCAGCGCGAATTGTCGGTGCCATGGGTATGCTGGGAAACACCCATGCCCCAGAAAATCATCGAGCGCTCGGACTTGGCGTAGATGCGCGCCACATCGCGCAGCACCGAGGCCTCGATGCCGCACACCTCCGACATCGCCTCCGGCGAGAAGTCCTTGACCTTGTTCTTCAACGCCTCGAAGCCGGTCACGTTGGCCTGGATGTACTGCTCGTCGTAGAGCTTTTCCTCCACGATGACGTGCAGGAGCGCGTTGAGCATAGCCACGTCGCTGCCCGGCTTGAACTGCAGCGAATAGGTGGCATGGCGCATGATATCCTGGCGGCGCGGATCCATGACGATCAGTTTCAGGCCGCGCTTGACCGCCTGCTTGAAATAAGTCGCCGCGACCGGATGGTTGGTGGTTGGGCGGGCGCCGATGATGATGGCGCATTCGGCCTTCGTGACATCCATGAAGGGCGCTGAAACCGCGCCCGAACCGACGCCCTCCATGAGAGCGGCGACGGAAGAGGCGTGGCAGAGGCGCGTGCAATGGTCGACATTGTTGGTGCCGAACCCCTGGCGCACCAGCTTCTGGAACAGGTAGGCTTCTTCGTTGGAGCCCTTTGCCGAACCGAAACCCGCCAGCGCGGAGCCGCCATTTTCCTTGAGGATCTTCTTGAGGCCACCGGCGGCGCGTTCCATCGCCTCCTCCCAGGTCGCCTCGCGGAACACGGTCAGCGGATCGACGCCGCGCAGATCGATGTCGCCGGCTTTCGGAGCGTCGTCGCGACGGATCAACGGCCTGGTCAGGCGCTCCGGCGACATCGCATAATCGAAGCCGAAACGGCCCTTGACGCAGAGGCGGTTCTCGTTGGACGGGCCGTCGCGGCCGTCCACCTGGACGATCCTGTTGTCCTTGACGGCGACTTTCGTCTGGCAGCCGACGCCGCAGAAGGGGCAGACGCTGTCGACGATCTTGTCGAACTCCTGAATGGCGCGCCTCTTGCCGGCCGGGTCCATCAGCGTCTTTTCATAAAGCGCGCCGGTCGGGCAGGCCTGCACGCACTCGCCGCAGGTCACGCAGGTCGACAGCCCCATCGGGTCGTGGATGTCGAAGACCGGAATGGTGTGGTCGGAGCGCTCGGCCATGCCGATGACGTCGTTGACCTGGACCTCGCGGCAGGCGCGCACGCATGCCCCACAGGCGATACAGGCGTCGAGATTGACCGCGATCGCCGGATTGGAGATGTCGAACTCCGGCTCGGGATGGTGCGCGCCGGCGAACTTCGACCGGTAGCGCTCGCTGCCCGAAATCCCCATCGACGAGGCCCATTGCCAGAATGCCGACTGGTTGTCGGGGCCTTCCTCGGCCGGCCGCATGTTGCTCGCCAAAAGCTCGAACACCATGGCGCGCGACTTTTCGGCGCGCTCGGTGTCGGTCTTGACGACCATGCCTTTCGTCGGCTTGCGGATGCAGGAGGCGGCAAGCACGCGCTCGCCCTCGATATCGACCATGCAGGCGCGGCAATTGCCGTCCGGACGATAGCCGGGCAGATCGACATGGCACAGGTGCGGGATGTCGGTGCCTTCGCGCTTCGCCACTTCCCAGATGGTTTCACCTTCGGCCGCCGTGACCGTCTTTCCGTCCAGGGTGAATTCGATCATATCCGCCATATCAGAGATCCTCGCGGAAATAGGTCAGCAAATGATTGACCGGATTGGGCGCGGCCTGGCCGAGACCGCAGATGGAAGCGTCGCGCATCACCTGTTCGAGGTCGCGCAGCCCCGTTTCGTCGAGCGCGCCGTCTTTGTGCAGCAATTGGACCATCTTGCCGGTGCCCTCGCGGCACGGCGTGCACTGGCCGCAGCTCTCGTGTTTGAAGAATTTCAGGAGGTTGACGGTCGCAGCCTTGGCGCTGTCTTGGTCCGAGAAGATCACGATCGCATGCGAGCCGACGAATGCGCCGAGCTTGGCCAGTTCACCGCCGAAATCGAGCGGGACGTCGCCCATCGACGCCGGCAGGATGCCGCCCGATGCACCGCCCGGCAAATAGGCCTTGAAGGTGTGGCCGTCCTGCATGCCGCCGCAATGTTCCTCGATCAACTCGCGCACGGTGATGCCGGCCGGCGCCAGCTTGACACCGGGGTTCTTCACCCGTCCTGACACCGACCAAGAACGGATGCCGGGATGGCCGGGCTTGCCGAGCGCGGCAAACCATGCCGCGCCCTTCTCAACGATATCGCGAACCCACCAAAGCGTCTCGACATTGTGATTGAGCGTCGGGCGGCCGAACAGGCCGAGTTCGGCGATATAGGGCGGCCGGTGGCGCGGCAGGCCGCGCTTGCCCTCGATCGATTCCAGCATCGCGCTTTCCTCGCCGCATATATAGGCGCCGGCTCCGCGCCGCAATTCGATGAAACCGGGCGCGGCGATGCCGGCCGCTTCAAGTGCCGCGATCTCCGTGCGCAGGATATGAAGCACCGCCGGGTATTCGTCGCGCATGTAGAAATAGATGCGCTCTGCCTCCACCGCATGGGCCGCGATCAGCGCCCCTTCCAGCGTGCGGTGCGGGTCGCGCTCCAGATAGATGCGGTCCTTGAACGTACCCGGCTCGCCCTCGTCGCCGTTTACCGACATCAGCCGCGGTCCGGGATAGGAGCGGACGATCTCCCATTTCTTGCCGGCGGGGAAGCCCGCGCCGCCGAGCCCGCGCAGGCCGGCATCCTGCATGGTCTTGATCAGCGCTTCGACCGGCACCTCGCCGGCGCGCACCTTGCCCAGCAGTTCATAGCCGCCTTCGGCCCGGTAGGCGGCAAAGCCGATATAATCCGGAACGACGATCTCGGTCTCACCCTTCCTTGCCATCTCCAACAGTCCATCGACCGTGGCGTGGCCGACTTCACGGTCGCCAATTCGTGCGGCCGGCGCGTCCGCGCATCGGCCCATGCAAGGCGCACGAACCACCCTTACCGAGGCCGGATCGGCTCCCTTCTGCAATGCCCCGACCAGCGTCTCCGCTCCTGCGAGCATGCAGCTTACGGAATCGCAGACGCGGATCGTCAAGGCGGGAGGTGGTGTCTCCCCTTCCTTCACCACGTCGAAATGGTCGTAGAACGAAGCGACCTCATAGACCTCCGCCTGCGACAGTCTCATCTCATGTGCGAGCGCACGCAAATGCGCGGCCGACAGATGCCCATACGCATCCTGGATCAGGTGCAGGAATTCGATCAGCAGATCACGGCGGCGCGCGCGCGAGCCCAGCAACGCCTGAACCTCGCGGAGCGCGGCATCATCGAGCCCGCGACCTTTCGGTCCGCGATCCCGTGGTCGCCGTTCATGCATCGTCATGTCGTTTCTCCCCGGCCGCCCTGATCGAAAGGTGCTTCCAGCCACCAATCATGTTGCCGCCATGTTCGCTACAGGTTGCAGCATCCGTCCGGCAAATTCCACCCCCGACTTTCCTCCAAATCCCCCGACTTTCCTCCAAATCAATGGGCTGTCGAGGCCGTCCAAACGCGACAAACGCTGGCGGAAACGACAAATCGCGTCCATTTCAGGAGGAATGACGCTAGGCAGCCGGCCCCATCGCTTTCTCGATCACGAAGACGATATGATTGCCGTCCCGTTCCGTCGCCTCGAGGCGATCGCCCGTTTCATTGATCAGATTGGGAATATCGATGGCTGCCAGCGGGTCGGTGCAGCGAACCTCGAGGCGATCGCCCGGGCCGATACTCTTCAGCGCCTTGCGGGTCTTCAGCGCCGGCAGGGGACATTTCAGCCCCGTCAGATCAAGCTGCGTCATTGCCATGGTTGGCGCATAGAATGGCCGTCGGCGAGGAACTCGTCAATTGAGGTCCGAATAAGACAGGAACCGGACAGTCTCGCCCGGTTCTACCCGCGTGACCTTCTCGCCGAGTTCGACGAGGCCGTCTGTCTCCACGAGAGAAGACAGCAGACCTGCTCCTTCGCGCGGAAATTTAACCGCCTCATATGAACCGTCTCCAACCGTGCGCAGGCTGACCCGCACATATTCGCGCCGCCCTTCCTTCTTTCGATACGAGAAGGCCGCCCGCACGGGCCTGGCGATGAGCGGCTCCAGCCGCGCCCCGGCCAATGTTAGGATGGCGGCGCGCGCTACATGGGCAAAAGTGACAAAGCTCGCCACCGGGTTTCCGGGGAGGCCGATGAAGGCGGTTCCCCGGACTACTCCCATAGCGACCGGCCGGCCGGGCTTGATGGCTACGCGCCAGAAGACCAGCGTGCCGATGCTCTCGACAGCGGCCTTGACATAGTCGGCCTCGCCGGTCGAGACGCCGCCCGACGTCAGGATCAGATCATGCGCCGCGGCGGCGTCAGCCAATTTCCCCGCGATCAGGCCGCCGTCATCGGCCAGAATGCCGAGGTCCGTGATGTCGCAGCCCAACCGGGCAAGCATGGCCGTCAGCATGAAACGGTTGGAATCGAAGAGCTGCGCCGGCCCCCGAATGCTTCCCGGCGCAACGATCTCGTCCCCTGTCGAGAAGATCGCGACCCGTATCCTTCGCCTGACCTCCACCTCCGTCATGCCGAGCGCCGCGGCAAGCGCGACGTCCTGCGGGCGCATACGGTGGCCGGCTGGCAGGGCCACCTTGCCCTCTGCGATATCCTCGCCCTTCGGCCGTACATTCGCCCCTCTTTTCAGGCCGGGAGGGAGAACGACCCTGCCGGAATCGTCGAGGCGCACATCCTCCTGCATGAACACCGTGTCGGCGCCATCGGGCATGGGGGCACCCGTAAAGATGCGCATGGCCTCGCCAGACAAGATGGATTGCCCCGGCGACATGCCGGCCTGGATCCTGCCGCTGACGGGAAAGGCGATCTCAGCCGTTTCAGGCAGGTCCTCGCCGCGCAAGGCATAGCCGTCGACTGCGGAATTGGTGAAGGGCGGAAGCGGGAGCAGTGCCACCATATCCTTCGCCAGGACGCGCCCATCGGCAAGCGCCAGCGGAATCGCCTCGCTCTCCTCGACGGCGCTGAGCCGCGAGGCGATGAGAGCGGCGACCTCGTCGACCGGCTGCATCGGTCCGCCGAAAACGAAACAATCGTCCGAGAGTTGCGCCATTGTCTCTACAGTCTCTCCGGGTCTGTCGAACCGGGTCGGCGCCAAGCGCTCGTGAAGCCGGCGGCACTTTTTGTCGACTAGCCCTCGTTTGAACAGTCTATAAGAGTGAGGTCAAGTTGAGCGACACCTTCTTGCGGCCGCCGATTGCGATTTGAAGAGACAGCCATGCACCAGACGAAACGCCGACCGGACCTCGCGGTCATCATGCCGGATCCTGAGGACCCTCGCCTGACCGAGAAAGTCGCAGGCGTCGATCATACGGGCGCGGCGGTGGAGGTTCGCGTGCCGGTGGAGCGTGCCCTCACGCTCTATCTCAATGCACAGGAGATCGTCACCATGATGACGATCAGCGATTATCCCGAATATCTGGCCCTCGGCTACCTTCTCAACCAGAACATGCTGAAACCGGACGATGTGGTGACGGGGGTCGAATATGACGACGATCTGCGGGTCGTCGTCGTGCGCACCGAACGCAACACCAATTACGAACACAAGCTGAGGAAGCGGACGCAAACCTCGGGCTGCGCGCAGGGCACCGCCTTCGGCGACCTGCTGGAGGCAATCGAGGATATCAGCCTCCCCCGCTCGGAGTTGCGCACCTCGTGGCTCTACGAACTGACCCGCAAGATCAACACCACGCCCTCGCTCTATCTCGAGGCGGGCGCGATCCATGGCTGCGTGCTTTGCAGGGAAGGGACGCCGGTCTGCTACATGGAGGATGTCGGGCGTCACAACGCAGTCGACAAGATCGCCGGCTGGATGTACCGCCACGGCGTCGATGCGGCCGACAAGATCCTCTACACGACCGGGCGGCTGACCTCGGAAATGACCATCAAGACCGTCCGCATGGGCATACCGATCCTCGTCTCGCGCTCGGGCTTCACCGCCTGGGGCGTGGCGCTGGCCCGGCAGGTCGGCCTGACGCTGGTCGGCCGCGCGCGCGGCAAACGCTTCGTCGCGCTATCAGGGCAAGAACGCATCGTCTTCGACCAGGATCTCGCCTCGGTCGAGGAGGAAGCGCCCCGCCACAGGCGCAAAGGAGCCGAAAATGCCGACTGACAAGGCCATGACCATCGGCGTCGTGCTGGCCGGGGGGCTGGCGCGGCGCATGGGCGGCGGCGACAAGCCAATGCGCCGGATCGGCGGCCGCACGATCCTTGACCACGTCATCGAGCGGTTGAATCCGCAATGCGAGGGACTTTTGCTGAATGCCAATGGCGATCCCGCACGCTTCGCGCGATTTACTCTTCCCGTCATTCCGGACACGGTCGGGGACTATCCCGGCCCACTTGCCGGCGTGCTCGCCGGGCTCGACTGGACAGCAGCGAACAGGCACGGTGCGGAATGGGTCGTTTCAGTCGCCGGCGATTGCCCGTTCCTGCCGCGCGACCTTGTCGCCCGCCTGCACAGAGCGCGGGCGGCAGAGGATGCGCAACTGGCGGTGGCCGCCTCCGGCGAGCGGACCCATCCGGTGATCGGGCTTTGGGGCGTCGGCCTTCGGGAGGAATTACGCCACGCGCTGGTAGGGGAGGGACTGCGCAAGATCGATCGGTGGACAGCCCGTTATCGGCTCGCCACCGTGTCCTGGCCGACCGAACCCGTCGATCCATTCTTCAACGCCAATACGGTGGACGACCTTGCCGAGGCCGAACGGCTCGCCAGCCTCGTTGCTGATCAGGGAGCCGACTGAGCCGGTCGGGCAAAGCCTGCTTGCGCGAGTGCGGCGTGGGTCTCGGACGAGGCAAGCGCGGCAAGGAAAGCCTGCACCGCGGGCCTGCCGGCACGTGATGAGACCAATGCAAAGTCGTAGTGCTCTCCCGCCAGCGGAATGAAGCCCAGCCCGGCCGCCCGCGCAACCGGCTGGATGGTGACGCCCCAATCGGCGCGCTTCTGTGCAACGGCAGCGGCCACTGCATTGTGCGAGCGCGGTTGGTTCCAGTATCCGCCTGGCCGGGCGGAACCCAGTAATCGGTCGATCAGTATGCGCGTCCCTGCGCCCTGGTTGCGGTTGACCATCATGCAATCTGGATCGTCAAGCGCGGCTTTTATGGCGTCCTCGGCTGCAAGGCCCTCGAAACGCTCGTCATCCGGCCGGAAGACGATGCCCTGCATGCGCCGCCAGCCCTCCACGAGTTCCATACCCTCCATCAGGAACGGCACATTGTAGCTGCCCGTCTTCGGGTCGAAGAGATGGATCGGCGCGAGATCGCATTCGCCACGGCTGGCGGCGGCCAGTCCGCCAAGGCTGCCGACTGCGAGCGAACGCACCGACAATCCGCTCCGGAAGAGTTCCCCCAGCACCAGATCGAGACCGGTGCAGTTGCTGCCGATGATGACGAGATCAGGAACGCGGACATGCGGCGTGAACAGTGTTACCGGCACCTCGCTGCCGGCCGGCATGTTGTCGGCCAGAGCCTCGATGCGGATGAAGCCGTCCGCCTGGGTGAAGGAGGTGATCGCACCCGAGCCCTTTCCGGTCGGGTAAGCCGCCAGCCCTTCCCGACCCTCGACCAGCGACACCATCACGAATTCGGTGCGGCCAAGTTCGGAAGCGATGCGGAACGGAATTCTTGCCGTGACCTCCGCGTCCATGCGCGGCGGCAGGCCCGCCATGCGTCGCAGGACGGGTACGATCATGTCGTGGAAGGTGAACATGGCCGAGGTCGGGAAGCCCGGCAGGATGACCACCGGTTTGCCGTCGCAAACCGCGAGGCAAAGCGGTTTTCCGGGTTTCAGCGCGACCCCGTGAGCGACGATGCCCGGCTCGCCGAGGCGGCCGATGATGCGATGGCTGACATCGCCGGCGCCTTTCGAGGTGCCGCCCGACAGGATCAGCATGTCATGATTTGCCAGCGCCGCGCGCATGGCGGCTTCCAGCGCTGCCTCGTCGTCCGGAAAAGCGCCCAGAAACGCCGCGTCGCCACCATTTTCGTTAACCGCCGCGCTGACGATCGCGCCGTTGGCATCATAGATCGCGGCCGGCCGCAACGGCTCGCCCGGCTGGATGAGTTCATCGCCCGTAGACATTACGGCGACGCGGAGCTTGCGCGCCACCTTTACACTGGCAATGCCGCAGGCGGCGAGCATGCCGATCTCGCGCGAACCGATCACCGTTCCGGCTCGTAGCAGGATCTCGCCGCGGGCTATGTCGGAACCGGCATAGGAAACGAACTGGCCAGGGGAGGCGCTTCGCCGAATCTCGATGACGTCACCATCCACGGGGTGGGTATGTTCCACCATGACGATGGCGTCCGCGCCCCGAGGGACCGGCCCGCCCGTCGCAATGGAAGTTGCGGTGCCCGCAAGTACGGAAAGTTGCGGGGCGACGCCGCAGGCGATGATCTCCCCGGTCAGGGCGAGCCGGACAGGCTGCGCTTCCGAGGCACGGGCGATATCGGCGGCGCGCACGGCAAAGCCGTCGACGTTCGAGCGGTCGAAGGGCGGCACGTCGATCGGTGCCGTCACGTCTTCCGCAAGCGCCAGGCCGAGCGCATCGGCCGGTGCCCGTTCCTCAGCCGGGACAGCACGCGGGAATAGAACCGCCTCGAAACGGGCCAGTGCCTCCTCGCGCGGCAGCACTTCCAGGAATTGTTCCTGATCGGCATCCTTGCGGGCGGGAAATGCGGGACTGGTCATATCGGCAGGTCCTGACCCTCGCTGGCTCATCTGGAATCGCGGAATGGAAGGGCGGCCACGGGCGTGCCGGAAGCATATCCTTCACTACCGCCCGGAACGATAAGCCACGCATCCGCCGACTGCATCGCTTGCAGCGAAAGGCTTCCTACCGCAAGCGGTATCCAGGCGCCCTGTCCCTGCTTCAACAGGGCAATCTCGGCAATCCCGACCGTGGAAGCGATTTTGCGCCGCAGCGGCAGGGAGATGTCTTGCCGGGCGGACCTGCCGGATAATCGGTCGAGGACCGGCTTAACCAGCGCAAGGAATGCCGCGAATGCCTGATCCGGCATGCCGGGTAGGGCAACGACCGGCATCTTGCCGAGCCGGCCGATCGCCGCGGTCCGGCCAGGTTGGAGTGCGATATTGTGCGCCGTCAGCGCACGCCTTGCAGCAAGCGCTTCGGTCGTTGCGTCGGTACGGCCCGCACCCGTCCCCCCGACGAGGACGATCATATCCGAAGCTCGACTATCGAGTGCCTCCGCGATGGAGCCCGGGTCGCGCGCGACTTTCTCGATAGCGCTCACCGCTGCGCCGGAGGCTTTTGCGCTGGCAGTGATGAAATGCGCGGTGAAATCATCGCCATTTGTCGCGGTCACGTCGATCAGATGCAGGCGCGGTGTCCGCACCGCGATTTCTTCGATATGTGCGCTGCGCGCCAGCAGAAGATCGGCGGCCGTGACACGCCGACCCGCCGTCGCGATCGGATACCCTGCTTCGGCGTCCTCGCCCATGCGGCGGATGCCATGTCCGGGCACGGATTCCGTCAGCGCCTGGGCGATCGGACCACTGCAGTCGACGAGGCCGGCATCGACAACGCAGTCGCAGCCTTCCGGCATGGTATCGCCCGTTTCCACCCAGGCGGGGGCATTCGCGAGCGGCATCGGCGCATAGGCCGACGCCCCGACAAGGTCGAGCGCGCGAAACGCCCAGCCGTCGACGATCGCCGTGTCGGCGGCAGGCAGGGCATGCACGAGAGGCGGCATCCCGGCGGCAATATGTCCGAGCGCCGCCTCAAGCGGCAGGAAGCTCGGGGCGACCGGCTCCAGGCCGTCGAGCAACATGGCGACAGCCGCTTCGAGGCTGGTCAGCGCGCCGATCGGAAGAAGCGTTCTCATCATGCGCGATATGGGGTGGATCAGAACCGCTTTGCAACCGCCTTCAGGAACGCGAGAGTATTTCCACTTTCCTCTCAATCGCGGAAACGCTCTATCGTTCTATTTTCACGCGATTCCAGACGGAAAATCGGTTCCCGTTTCTCCTGGAATTGCTCTACGGCTTCGCGTCTGGAAAGAAGAGCTGCTTACCGCCGATCTTGTATTCGCTGATTATCTTCTGGCCTTCCGGCGAGATCAGGAAGTCGATGAAAGCCTGGCCGAGATCGACCTTGACGTTCGGATGCTTCTTCGGATTGACCAGCATCACGCCATACTGGTTGAACAGCCTCTTGTCGCCCTCAACCTCGATCTGGAGGTCGCCCCGGTTCTTGAAGGAAATCCAGGTGCCGCGGTCGGAGAGCACATAGGCATCCATGGCCGCGGCGGTGTTGAGCGCGGCGCCCATGCCTTGTCCGATCGCGCGATACCAGCTTCCCTTCGCGGCATCGATGTCGATACCGGCTGCCTTCCAGAGGCGCAGTTCGGCCGAATAGGTGCCGGAGCGGTCGCCGCGCGAGACGAAAGGCGCTTTCTTGTCCTTGATCGCGACGAAGGCCGCCGCGATATCCTTGGTGCCGGCAATACCGGCGGGGTCGCTCTTCGGCCCGATCAGGACGAAGTCATTATACATGACGTCGAACCGCTTCACGCCGTATCCTTCCTCGAGGAATTTCAGCTCCTGCGCCTTGGCATGGACGAAGACTACGTCCGCGTCCCCACGGCGCCCCGTGTCGAGGGCTTGGCCGGTGCCCTGCGCGATCACCTTCACAGCGATGCCGGTCTTTTTCTTGAATATGGGAAGCAAATAGTCGAACAGGCCCGAATCCTGCGTCGAGGTCGTCGAGGCGACGACAATCGATTTGTCCTGCGCGATGGCGGGAATGCCGCTAACGGCGAACATGGCGAAAGCGGCAATCGCGGCAAACAGCCGGCGGTTCAGCATATGAAATTCCTTTCCTTTCAAATCAGAGAACGAGGTCACCGCGAATGAAGGCGGCGGCTTCGGGAGTGGAGGGCCGATCGAAGAAGTCTTCGGCGGGCGCCTGTTCGCAGACGCGGCCCCGGACCATGAAAACCACTTCGCCCGCGAGCCGGCGCACCTGTCCCAGATCGTGCGAGGCCATGACGATCTTCGTGCCCGACTGCGCGGCCATGCGGACGATTTCCTCGACGTGAAGGGTCGCTGCGGGGTCGAGGCTGGCGGTGGGCTCGTCGAGCAGCAGGATTTCCGGCTGCCGCGCCAGAGCGCGGGCGAGGGCGACACGCTGCTGTTCGCCGCCGGACAAGCGCCGTGCCGGGCGGGCGGCGAGATCGGCAAGGCCGACGCGATCGAGCAGTTCGTGCGCGCGTGCGGCGCGAAGATGCCGAGGATACCCGACCTGCGCCAGGACATAGGTGATATTGGCGGCGGCAGAGCGGCGCAGCATGACTGGCTTCTGGAAAAGGATGGCGCGCCGCCCCTGACCAGCATCGGTGCGCCCGCCCCAGCTCACGCGCCCCTCCGATGGCCTGACAAGCTGCATGCAGAGCCGCAGCAGCGTCGTCTTGCCTGAGCCGTTGGGTCCGACGACAAGCGTCGGCGCGCCGGGCGCGATCGTCAGATTCAGCCGATCGAGCACCGTGGTCGAGCCAACGTGCAGCGAGACGCCGTCGAGCACAAGTGGCAGATCGCTCGGTGTGGCCCGCATCATCAGCCCGCCCGTTGCTCGGACCATAGCCGCATACCCCATGCGGCGGCGTTGATCGCGATGATGATGCCGATAAGGACAATTCCGAGACCCATTGCGAGCGGCAGGTTTCCCTTGGATGTCTCGAGCGCGATCGTCGTCGTCATGGTGCGGGTGAAGCCCTCTATGTTGCCGCCGACGATCATCACGGTCCCGACCTCCGCTGCCGCGCGGCCGAAGCCGGCGAGCAGCGCGGTAACGAGGCTGAAGCGGCTATCCCATAGGAGCGTCGCCACGCGGCCCGCCGGGCCGACGCCCATCGCGGTAAGTTCGTCGCGATATTCGCTCCAGAGATCCTCGATGGTCTGGCGCGCCAGCGCCGCGATGATGGGCAGCACCAGGAGCGCCTGCGCGACGACCATCGCGGCGGGCGTGAACAAGAGGCCGAACTCGCCGAGCGGCCCCGATCGCGAAAGGAGCAGGTAGACGGTCAACCCGACAACGACCGGCGGCAGCCCCATGAAACCGTTGAGAACCACGACCACCGCGGAACGCCCGGGAAAGCGCGTGAGGGCCAGCATGGCTCCGAGAGGCAGGCCGGCTATGACCGCGATCGCAACGGCGGACAGGCTGACCGCGAGCGACAGCCGCACGATGGCGAACAGCGTCGCATCACCACTCGCGATAAGTTGCCATGCGCTGACGCCTTCCGACATTCAAAACCCTTGCCCGCGACAGATTCCACGCAACTTCTGCTGCATTCATTCTGTACTGGTCAAGTAATTGAACTTGCGCAGGAATATGCATAAACTTGCAGGATGGATCTACTGACGACAGCCGAAGCCGCCGACTATCTACGCCTGGGCGAGCGCAAACTTTACGAGCTGGTCGCCGAAAACCGGATTCCGTGCAGCAAGGTGACCGGCAAGTGGCTGTTTCCGCGCCACGAACTGGACCGTTGGGTTCTTTCGGGGCTGACCCGTCCCGCGGGCATGATCATGCCCGAACCGCCTCCGATCGTTGGCGGCAGCCAGGACGATCTGCTCGAATGGAGCCTGCGCCAGGCGGGCTCGGGCCTTGCGTCGCTCAACGAGGGTACGGAAACAGGGGTGATGCGGCTGTTGCGCGGGGAAGTCGCCGCTGCTGCGATCCATTTTCACAGCGAGGCCGACGATGCCAATGTCGTTGCAGCGCGCTCGATCCCTCAATTGCACGACGCGGTGCTGATCGGTTTCGTGCGGCGCGAGCAAGGGCTTCTGCTGCCGCCGGGCAACCCGAAATCACTCAACAGTCTTGCCGATGTCCTTGAGAACCATGCCCTGATAGCGGTGCGTCAGCCCGGCGCCGGAGCGGACATGCTGCTCGAACTATTGCTCGGCCGATGCGGTGCGCGGCGAGGCGATCTCAATCGACTTCAGCCACCCTGCCTCACAGGCCCTGATCTTGCCGCGGCAGTCCGTACCGGACGAGCCGATTGCGGCATCGCCACGCGCTCCGCGGCACTCGCAGCCGGTCTCGAATTCGTGTCGCTGATGTGGGAAAATTTCGATCTTTTGATGCGGCAGCGCACCTATTTCCAGCCTTCGGTGCAGGCGCTGGTGCGATTCCTCGGGCAGGACGGCTTCGCCCGACGCGCCGCCGAGCTGACCGGATACGACACGAGCCCGTCCGGAGAAATCCGGTTCGTCAGTTGACCCGCCTGTGTCTTTGACGCCCTAGGTCGCCGGCATCAGCCGAGATCGATTTCACCTTCGACGACGTGGCGTAAGCCGGCGCGCTCCGCGGTGATCACGGCCTTCACGATCAGGCGCCCTTGACCCTTGAGGTCTTCCTTCTCCACGGCTTTTTCGATCGCCTGCTGCGAGGTCACGCCGACCTGCTTCAGAAACTTGCGCATCGAGACGTTGAAAGGATCGGTTTCCATGTTCTGCGTCATGTGCCTGCCTCGAATTATGTGGATGATGCCGCTTCGCCAGTTCGATATTCGACGGGTTTCGCCCAGCGAAACGTACTGTCGCTAACGGAGCACGGAACCGTCAGGTGCGCAACGCATATGACGTTCGGCATAGCGCTGCTGGCGGCTGAGTACCTTCATGTGTCACTACCGAGGTGAGGCCCAAACCTGTCTCATCTCCGCTCTCCTGAAGCGCTACGATGAGCCGGAATTTTCCCGCTCTCAGTCCAACTCGCTCCCAGTCCAGAATGCCTTTACTCTCGGTTGAGACGATCCTGTCTCGTTGGTGCTGATGCCGACGAGAAATAATCGAAAACCACGATATGAACGACGAATACTCGTTATGGATTGGAGTTCGATGCGAATGCTAAGCAAGAGCCGGTGAATTGAACACCTGTGTGCATTCAGCGGGCTTTACGTCGATCGCAGGCGGTTCCGGATCACTAGGGCAATCGAGCAGCCCGGCCGGCTGCGTTCTTCTGCCGACGATCTTTTACAGCCCGCCGGAGAAATTCATGATCGATGGAGGATTTTGATGACAGGACATGGATACGAGAGCGGGCGTCTCGATCTTCCTTTCGTGGGGCTTTGTACGTTCGGCAAGCGTCCCGCCTGCCTGGACTGGAACAAGATCGATGCGGACGTCGCGGTCCTGGGCGTACCTTTCGACATGGGCACCCAATATCGTTCCGGCGCCCGCTTCGGCCCCCGCGCTATCCGCGAGGCATCGACGCTTTTCTCCTTCGGCCATAGTGGCGCCTATGATCATGAGGACGACGAGGTCTACCTGCCTCTCGACAAGGTGCGGATCGTCGACATCGGCGATGCCGACATCGTGCATACCGATACCGCAACCAGCCACGCCAACACCGAAAAGGCAGTGCGGAAGATCCTCGAGAAAGGAGCCCTTCCGCTGGTGCTGGGCGGCGATCACGCCATCAACATCCCCTGCGTTCGGGCCTTCAGCGAACATGGTCCGATCCATATCGTGCAGATCGACGCGCATCTGGACTTCGTCGATGTCCGCCACGGCGTGCGGGAAGGTCACGGCAATCCCATGCGGCGGGCCGCCGAGCAGTCTCATGTTACAGGACTGAGCCAGATCGGCATCCGCAACGTTTCCTCGACCGCCCGGGACGGTTACGAGGATGCGCGCCAGCGGGGCTCGACGATTCTTTCCGTGCGGCAGGCGCGCAAACTCGGCGCCGAGGGCGTTCTTGCCGGCATACCGGCCGGCTCCCGCTATTACGTGACACTCGATATCGACGGCTTCGATCCTTCGATTGCGCCCGGAACGGGCACGCCCAGCCACGGCGGCTTCCTGTACTATGAAGTCATGGAAATCCTGAAGGGCCTGGTCAAGCGGGGCGACGTCGTCGGCATCGATCTCGTCGAGGTCGCGCCGGCTTACGATCCTTCGGGCATAACCGGATTCCTGGCGGCACAGGTATTGTTGAATTTCCTGGGCTATATCTTTGTCGAACGGGAAGCGCGGAAAGGCTGAACGAAAAGGAAGCGGAGCATGGACAAGAGCGGTCAGCAGGACAAGGTCTGCGTCATCCCCGCACGCAAAGGCGTCGCCGCGCGTGTGAGGAAGGGCCAGATCGTCACTGTCATCAACACGCATGGAAGCCAGGTCGTGGATACATGGGCGTTTTGCGCGAACGATGTGACCGAGTTCATGTCGATGGAGCACAGCCGCGGTGCCATGCTGAAGCTCAATCCGAAAGTCGGCGATACGCTGCGCAGCAACAGGCGTCGCCCGATGCTGACCGTCGTGGAAGACACATCCGGCGGCGTGCACGATACGCTGATCGCGGCATGCGATCGCTATCGTTACGAGCAGCTGGGGCATGCAGGCCACCACGACAATTGCACCGATAATCTCGCCGCGGCTCTGTCGGTGCTCGGCCTTGCGCCGCCGGAAACCCCGTCTCCTCTCAATCTGTTCATGAATATTCCGGTCGGCGAACAGGGTTCGATCTCTTTCGAGGCCCCGGTCTCGGAGCCGGGCTCCCATGTTTCGTTGCTGGCGGAAATGGATATCGTCGTCGCTTTTTCGGCCTGCCCGCAGGACCTCGTGCCGGTCAACGGAGCCGCGTGCGTTCCAACGGACGCCCACTACAGGATCGATGACGGGGCGCCCCGCATTTAACGCCCGAAGCTATTTTCTGCGGCTGGTCGGCGGTGGATTATGCCCTGGATCTACGGGACGCTGGCCGCTGCTGGCTACCCTCCTTCGCAATTCCTGAGTGAATATCCGTTGCGACAGGGAAGCTTTCTTGTGCTTGGGCGAGATGATGACGAACGGCGAGCGGATTTGCGCTTCGGGAACCAGCAGCGCCTTGAGCCGGTTTTTCTCCCTGAACATGACCGTCATGTGGTCCGGCAGGTAGCCGAGAAAGTGGCCGCTTAGAATGTACATGGCCTGCGCCTCGATATTCGAGGCATAGGCGCCGACCCTTGCATCTGGAATGTATTGCAACTCGGACTTGTTCGCATATGGCCGCACCACGACCTGTGCCGCCTCCACGTCCGCCTTCGTCACGACCTTCTTGCCGAACAGCGGATGACGTTCGCTGCAATACAGGGAGTTTATTTCGTGATGGAACTCTGTTTGTGCGTAACCGGGAAGCAGTTTTATGCGCGGGGAGATGGCGCAATCGATGCCGCCCTTGGCGATATCGGCTATGAGCTGTTCCGGCGAGCCGATCGTTATGCGCAAATCGACCTCGCTGGCCTTTCTGATGAATTGATCGATTACGTCGTCAAGCCCGAGGGCCGTATCGGTGACGGTCGCATCGACGATCCCCACGCGCAGTACGCCGGTCGCGCGCGAACGTAGCTCACCCAGTTGTTGCTCGAACGACGAGAGCGCCGACGTCAGCGAATGGGAATAATCGTAGACGGCGCTGCCGCGGTCGGTGAGCGCGAAGCCACGCCGCCCGCGCTGGCACAGCGAAAAACCGAGCCGCTGCTCAAGCGCATTGATCTGGAAGCTGATCGTCGATTGGCTCATGGAAAGCGCCAGTTGCGCGCCGGTGAAGCCGCCATGCTCCACCACAGAACGGAAAACCCGCAGCGCTCGAATATCGGATGCCGACAACCGCATATGGGAGCTCCCTGAAGCGCGCGCCCGGCCCAGCGGCGTCACATCGTAAATTCCGATCTATAGTCTATTCCTTCCACATTTATCAGAGAGTCAATGCTGCTATGCTGCGGTCGTACGATTTCCGCATCGCCGGTCGGTACGGGGAATGCCTAGGGGTGGATGCATAAGTCGCGGATGATGGAAACCGCACTGCACGCGACGCAAATCACGTGAACTGAAATTCAACAACGAGCGAGAACATGGGGACAGGAGGAATTCATGCGATCTGCTTTGAAGTTGTGCGCCTCGGCGTTGCTTGCCGCTTCGCTGTCGCTGGTGATGGCGAGCGTAGCCACCGCAGCCGATCTTCTTGAACGGATCAAGGAAAAGGGCGAGATCGTCATCGCTTCGGAGGCCCGCTACCCGCCGTTCGAATATGTCGAGAACGGCAAGATCGTAGGCTACGGCGTGGATCTCTTCCAGGAAGTCATGAAGGCGCTTCCGGATGTCAAGGTCACGCGTCTCGACCTGCCGTTCCAGGGCCTGCTGCCCGGTTTGCAGACCAAGAAGTTCGATGCGATCATTACATCGGTCACGGTGAACAAGCAGCGCTACGACACCTATCGGCTATCCTTGCCAATCGCCGATGCCTCTTTCGCGTACGTCAAGCGCAAGGGCGATACATCGCTCAACAAGCCCGAGGATTTGAGCGGCAAGACCGTCGGCACGCAGGCCGGCTCGGCCCAGCTCAAGGCCACCCAGTCTTTCTCCAAACAGCTCGAGGGGAAGGGACTGGCGCCGATCGCCAGCATACAGACATACGTGGACTTCAACGAAGCCTATGCCGACCTCGCTGCGGGACGGACCGACGCGGTGGTGAACTCGCTGCCCAACCTGCTCTACCTGCAAAAGCAGCGCGGCGACGTTTTCGAAACCGTGCAGACGACCTTCGGAGCACCGACCTATTTCAGCTGGGCCTTTCGCAAGGACGACGACAGCAAGTCGCTGGCCGATCTCGTCGACGATCAGTTCCGGAAGCTCGCGGCCGATGGAACGATGGCCAAGCTTCAGGAGAAGTGGTTCGGTTTCACAATGAAACTGCCGACCGACGCGCTTCCTGTGCCGCAGGAGTGACGACAACTCCGGCTCGGCCGGACGCCGCGGGGACAATTGCGACAGCGTGAGCATGCGTCCCCGCAGCGGCGTCGGTTGTATCGTCAGGATATCTCCCCGCGCCGGTTTCGGATCAAGCTTTTCAGGGTGATGTTCGGTGGCTACAATTGCCCTCATCCAGGACAATCTGCCCATGATGCTGTGGGGCACGGGCGTCACGATCCTCGTCTCGGGCGTGGCCATTGTGCTCGGCATGCCGCTCGGCCTGCTGCTGTGCTTCGGATTGACGTCCGCGAGCGCGTTGCGGCGCCGGGTTTCACGCATCTACCAGAGTGTGTGGCGCGGTACGCCCATCCTCGTGCAGTTGCTGATCATCTATTACCTGCTGCCGCTGATCGGCATAAACGTGGCGCCCATCCTCGCGGCCATCCTCGCACTGACGCTCAACACCATCGCCTTCCAGGCTGAAATCTTCCGCGGCGGGCTCTTGGCGATCCCGCCCGGACAAATGGAAGCCGCTCGCATGGTGGGGATTCGCAAGTGGTCGGCGCGCATCTACATACTTGTTCCGCAGATATTCCGGCTGGTCATCCCCTCGCTGGTCAACGAGACCATCAGCATCCTGAAGAATTCCTCGCTGGTTTCCGTTATCGCGGTGACGGAACTGATGCGCGTAAGCCAACAGATCGTGGCGACGACCTACCGTCCGTTCGAGATCTACATCACGGCTGCCGTCATCTACATCGTCACCAATTTCCTTTTGTCGCTGATCGGCCGCGCCGCGGAGCAGCGGCTGGCGCGCGGGACCTGAGCCCATGACACAGTTTTTCGACCTGTGGGTACAGTACGCGCCGCTGATGCTCGCCGGACTGGTGACGACGGCGTGGATTTGCGCGCTGGCGACCGTTTTGGGCATAGCCGTCGGCCTCGTTCTCGCCTGCCTGGAGGGGGTGGGCTTGAAGCCGCTGCACTGGGCCGTGCGCACCTACATCGAGATCATGCGCGGCTTGCCGATCCTGATCCTGCTCTTTGTGCTCTACTACGGCGGGCCGAGCATCGGGCTCAGGCTGGATGCGGAAACGGTCGGCGTATTCGGCCTCGGCTTCTACGGCGCCGCCTATTTCGCGGAAATCTTCCGCTCCGGCTTCCAGTCCATCCCCAAGGGGCAGATCGAGGCCGCCCGCATGGCCGGTCTCACGAGCACGCAGATCGTGCGCCATATCAAGTTGCCGCAGATGCTGGTCCTGATCACGCCGCCAATGGTCAACGAGGTCATCATCCTCATCAAGGAATCGGCGGTTCTTTCCATCATCACGGTCGCCGAACTGACCAAGAATACGACGCAATTCGTCAACGAGACCTATGCCGTCATCCAGCCCTATCTCGCTGCCGCGCTGCTTTACTGGCTGCTGGTGGAAGCCGTCGCACAGGTCGGTAAATACGTAGAGCGGCGCGTACGGTTTTAGGCGATGTATCTACAGAACGATCGGACAGAAGCGATGGTCACCCAATCTTCCGAACCCGTCATCAAGATCCGGGATTTGACGAAGGAGTTCGGCAAGTTCACCGCACTGTCCGGAATATCGCTGGATATCAACCCCTCGGAGGTTGTCTGCATCATCGGTCCTTCCGGGTCGGGCAAGAGCACGCTGCTGCGCTGCACCAGTTTCCTCGAGGAATACACGAGCGGTGAAATCGAAATCGAAGGCCGCCTTCTCGGCTACCGAAGGTCGGGCACCGCACTGATACGCGAAAGCGAGCGTAACATCGATGCCGTACGGCGGAATGTCGGCATGGTGTTCCAGCACTTCAATCTGTGGCCGCATATGACGGTGCTGGACAATGTGACGCTGGGACCCCGCCTGACCAAGCGCATCCCGGTCACAAAGGCCCGGGAGGCAGGCCACCGAGCGCTCGCCAAGGTCGGATTGGGTGATTTCGCGGACCGCTATCCCTCGCAGCTCTCCGGGGGGCAGCAGCAACGCGTCGGCATCGCCCGCGCGCTCGCCATGGAGCCGCATGTGATCCTGTTCGACGAGCCGACCTCCGCCCTCGATCCGCAGCTTGTCGGCGAAGTTCTCGATACCATGAAGCAGTTGGCCAGTGAGGGTATTACGATGGTGATCGTCACCCACGAAATGGGTTTCGCGGCCCAGGTTGCCGACCGCGTCGTGTTCATGGACCACGGCAAGGTGATCGAGCAGGGTCCACCCGCCAAGCTGTTCAACAAGCCGCAAAGCTCACGCCTGCGGGAATTTCTCGACACCTGGAGGTCTCGCAACATGCTCTTCCAGACCGAGCAGGCGACTGCCGGGGAACAGAGCCAGTGATTCCTGTCGCAAAGTCGTGAAGGAGCGCGCTCATGAATGAAGCGCTGAGCCCGGCCGGTGTCCCGCGTATTTACGGCGATGTACCGCCCTTTATGGCAGTCCCCTATGTGCGCGACCTTGCGGGGCTTTCGGCCGATGCGGTCGTGCTGGGGATGCCGTATGACGGCATCGCGACATTCCGTGGCGGGGCGACGCGGCGCGCGCCGCAGGAGATCCGCAAATATTCGCTCCTCTACGGCAGCTACAGCTTCGACTGGGACCTGGACATGTCGATGCACATCGCGGTGGCCGACGCAGGCGACATCGACGTGGTGCCCGGAGACAACGTCGCCAGCTATGCGCGTTTCGAAGCGAGACTTGCCGCGGTGCTGGCCGCCGGCGCCGTTCCTCTGTCCATCGGCGGCGATCACGGCATCAGCTACCCGGCGGTGCGGGCGGTCAGCGATGCCGGTGACCTGCCGGTCGGCCTCATCGTCTTCGACACCCACCTCGATCTCAGTGAATCCTTCAGCGGCGATCGCCTTACTCGCGCTTCCCCGCTTTTGCGTATTACCGAACTAGACAAGGTGGATCCGCATCGGGTCGTGGTTATCGGCGCGCGAGGGCCACGCAACCTGCCGGAATGGACGCCACTCTACAGGCAGCTCGGCATCACGGTATTTTCCATGGAGGAAGTCGAGCGTCTCGGCATCGAGGCCGTGGCCGAACATGCGCGTGCGATAGCCAGCGCGGATGGCGCCCGGCTGTATATCAGCCTCGATATCGATGGCGTCGACCCGGCCTTCGCGCCGGCCACGAACAGCCCCGAACCGGGCGGTCTCACTTCGCGGGAGATCATTCGCGCGGTGCGTATTGCCGCGCGGGACGGCTTTGCCGGATTCGATCTGGTGGAAGTGTCGCCGGATTTCGATTCATCCAGCGGTACGACCAGCATTCTCGCAGGCCGTCTGCTCGCGGAAGCGCTGTTTTGCCTGGCGGCCAGGAAGGCCGGTCGACAGGACGCGTGGCGACACGCCCATGCAACCGGCAGCGCACGCGAATAGCTTGCGTCGGGCTTGGGTATCTGAAGGAGGCACGACGATGAGCACCGAAAATTTCCAGCCGCTCGACTCCGGCAAGGTACCGCGGTTCGCGGGGTTATCGACCTTCATGCGCTTGCCGGTGGTGCGTCCCGACCAGGTCGACATCGCCCTGATAGGTATCCCCTTCGACAGCGGTACGACCAATCGGCCGGGGGCCCGCCACGGGCCGCGTGAGATACGCAACCAGTCCGCTCTGGTGCGACGCGTCCATCACGCTACCGGCCTGTCGCCCTTCGACCTGGCGCGCGTGGGAGATTGCGGCGACGTACCGTTGAGCCCGCTCGACCTGAATGGCGCGCTCGACACCATCTCTACCTACTTCGCCAATGTCCGCCGAGCGGGAGCGAAGCCGCTCGCCGTGGGTGGCGATCATCTCGTTACGCTGCCGATCCTGCGCGGAACCGTGGACGAGCCGGTAGGGCTGATCCACTTCGATGCCCATTCGGACACTTACGACGAGTTCTTCGGCAACCGATACAATCACGGGACGCCGTTCCGCCGCGCCGTGGAAGAAGGCTTGCTCGATCCGAAACGCATGATTCAGATCGGCATAAGAGGCTCGATCTCGGATGCGCGGAACTATGATTTCGCACGCGACGCCGGCATCCGCATTGTTTTCATCGAAGAATTCATAGCGCGCGGTGCGGAATCAATCATGGCGGAGGCCCGCTCGATCGTTGGCGAAGCGCCCACCTACATATCGTTCGATATCGATGTGATCGATCCCTCCTTCGCTCCTGGAACCGGCACTCCCGAGATCGGCGGCATCACTACGCGCGAGGCTCAGCAGATGGTCCGCGCGCTCCACGGCCTCGACATCGTGGCTGCTGATCTGGTCGAGGTGTCGCCCCCGCTGGACCCCTCAGGTCTGACCGCACTGACCGGAGCAACGCTTTTATTTGAGTTGCTGAGCGTCATGACTGGAGCCAGCATATTGAGCTGATAGACGGCAGAACATGGCGCGGCGGCCGAACCGGAAGGGTCAGGGCGACCTGCCCAGCCGTTCAGCCAATCTTTCCTTGGAAACCACCTTCACCACGCCATTTCCCAGCGTAACGAGGCCGTCCCGACGCAGGCGTGCCAACGTTCGTGTAACCGTGATGCGGGATGCGCCGATGATTTCAGCCATCTGGGCATGGGTGAGCTGGATGGACAGGTCGCCGTAGCTGGCGAAGCGCAGCAGAAGATTTAGCAACGCACCCTCGTGCGACCGCCTCGCGGTCATCGCAAGTTTGGGAATGAGGGAACGCTGCTTTGAGCTCATGATCTTGATGAGCACCAGGGCAAGCCGGGAATCGGCGGCCATGGCATTAGCCACATCGTCGGCGTGGAATTCGATGAGCTTGGCCGGCGACAGTGTCTCGGCCGTGATCTGGCGCGGTTGCCGCTCGAATGCCGGACCCTCGCCGAAAAGGGAGCCGGGGCCCATGATTTCAAGGACGAGCACGGCGCCGTTCGGATGATAATAGGTCGCCTGAACGGCGCCCTTCTCCACCAGGTAGAAATACGGAGATATCTCTTCCTGGGAATAGATCTGGACGCCTGCAGGCAACGTGATCGTGCGTCCGGCGGGTGCGAATTCGAGCCAGGTACGGATCAGAGGCCGTGCGATCGACCAGGTTGGGGAAACTTGCCTCGGCAGTCGCTTTCCTCCCTACACACCCGTTTTCCGGCTTCGGCATGGCCCCGCTGTGGCCAACGCGATCCGCGGCAAGTTCAGCATACTCCTGAACGCCCCGGCCAAGAACGACTTGTAGCAAATGATACCAAATCTCCCGCCGGAGAAAGCAAGAATACAACCATCATGCGACGAGATCGGGCGCAAAGGGTCAAATCGTGACGGCAGGTGCCGCGTTACCGAAAAATCGCAGTTTCACGTCCCGGCTCTCCGCACGTGAAATTGCCCGGATGGTCACGGTTGGCGAATTGGGAACGGAAGAGATCGCGCGCGCTGTCCTGAGCGATGTGGAAGCTGTGGATCCGCTGCTCAACTGCTTCGCCGCGCTCGATCCGGATCTCGTTCTCCGGCAGGCGGCGCGGTTGCAGAAGGCGTTGAGCCGCGATCCGTCGGCAGCAGGCCCGCTATGCGGCGTACCTGTTCCGGTCAAGGATCTGATCGCCACACGCGACTATTCGACGGCATTCGGCTCGAAGCCATTCCGGGAGAGCCGTGCGTCGGCCGACGCGCCTACCGTCGCGCGAGCGCTCAAGCGGGACGCCCTTCTGTTCGGCAAAACGACCACCAGCGAATTCGGATGCAAGGCGACAGGCTTCAGCCCGCTCACAGGTTTCACGCGAAATCCCTGGGACACGGCGTTGACCCCCGGCGGATCAAGCGCCGGATCGGCCGCGGCGGTCGCGGCGGGGCTGGCGCCGGTTGCCCTCGGCACGGATGGGGGCGGCTCCGTCCGCATCCCCGCGGCACTCACCGGGATAGTCGGCTTCAAGCCGACATTCGGACGAGCGCCGGTCCATCCCGTATCGGCGACGCCGACGGTCGGCCATGTCGGCGTCCTGGCACGCAACGTCCGCGATGCCGCGCTCCTGGTCGACGCGATCACCGGCTATGACGCCCGCGATCCATATGCCCTGCCGTTTCCCGCCACCGCCGGCCTTGCCGCCTGCGGGGCCGATTTGGGGCGTCCGCGGGTCGCCTATAGTCCGACGTTGGGATATGCGCGGCCCGATCCAGGCGTGCGGCGCGTAGTCGAGCAGGCCGTCGGGTGTCTTGAAGATATGGGCTGCGAGGTCACACTGGTGGAATCGGTCTTTGCCGATTCCGCCGACATCTGGGAGAGCGAGTTCTATACCGATGTGGCGATGAAGCTACGCATACTGCTTGCGGCCCAAAGATCCGAACTTGATGCCGACGTTGCCGCCAAGCTCGAAGACTATGCCGGCCGCAGCCTTCTTTCTCATCGCGAGTTGGCCTTGAAGCGTTATCAGCTGCGCGATGTGGTGCGGGCGTTGTTCGAAACCTTCGATTTCCTTGTCACTCCCACTCTGCCCGTCGTCGCTTTTCCGGTCGAGCGGACGGCGCCTGCCGGATATCGGCAGGACGATCTCGTCGCCTGGGCGTCTTACACTTACCCCTTCAATTTGACGGGCCATCCGGCCGTATCCTTGCCCGCTGGCCTCGTCGACGGTCTTCCTGCGGGCCTGCAGATCGTTGCGAACCTCTACGAGGAGGAGCGACTGTTCGCCATCGCCGCCGCTTTCGAAGAGGCGCGACCCTGGCCGATGCTGGTGTAGCGCTCACCGGAAGATTATCGCCGCGCGGCCGCAATGGGGCTGCGCGGCGACTTTTGTCAGAGTTCAGCCAACGTTCTCCGCAAGCAGTCGGCGCACCGGTGCATCGCGCCAGGCTGTGATCTCGCCAAGGCGTACCCGTTCACGGCCATAGACCAGCCAGCATACATCGACCTCTCCGATATATTCATCGATCCGGAAACGGTCGGGGTATCGATCGACCAGTTCCGTCGTCGTGAATCCGGAATCGTATTTGCCGGCCAAAAGTCCCTGCGCGACGGCGCTGTTGGATATTTCCGTCACGATCGTCGACCACCGGCTCTGGTCGAAATAGCCTGCCGTTGCGATCATGTAGCCTAGCGATTGCGGGGATTCGACATTCTTTCGGGTCACGACTCCCATCGGCCTGGTCGGGCCGATGAAGCTGTCCACCAGGAAGATCTCCCGGTGGAACTTTTCGATGGTTATCGCGACTTCGGGATGGGCGCAGACCTGGGTGAAGAAGTCGATCTTCCCGCTCCGCAGCATCTCGAGGGCCTGGCTGTAGGTCTCGAAAAAGGAAAGCTCGGCATCCGTCAGTCCATGAAACCGCAAGTATGCCCTTGTTGCCTTTTCGTGGTTGCTGCCCGCGGGTCCGAGGGTTGCTATCCGCATCAGTCGATTCCTTCTTCGTGATCGCTTGGCGTCAGTTGACGTAGGCGTTGGCGAAGCTGCTCACCACGCCGGTGCCGCCGGTCACCAGATCGTGCACGCGCACATTGGTGACGGTTACGAACTTCATTTCCATGATCCAGAGCACGGGCAGGTCGTCGTAGAGGATGTGCTGGATTTTCGAGTAGATTTCCTGCCGCTTCGCCGGATCCACTTCCTTGGCGCCCTCGTCGAACAGTTTGTCGATCTCGGGATTCGAGTAGCCGCTCTCGTTGCTGAAGGGCACGCCCTTCTTGATGTTGTCGCTCGTATAGGTGCGACCGACGCGCACGGCCGGATCGGCATACTGATAGCCGTAGGTGAAGGTCGTGGAGTAATCCCAATCGGCGAATTTCTTCCGCCAGCCGGCGACGTCCGCGCCTTTCAGTTCGACAGCTATGCCGACCTTGGCGAGCGCCTGCTTTACGTATTCGGCCATGCGGTTCCAGACCTCGCCATAGGGCAGGGGCATCATCTCGATGGTGGCGCGCACGCCGTTCGCATCCGGCTTGAGGCCCATCTCGTCGAGAAGTTCGGCCGATTTCTTGGGATCGTAGGCATAGGGCTTCATCGACTTGTCGAAATAGAGCGTCGAATGCGCCAGCGGACCGACGGCGACCTCACCGAGCCCGTTCCAGATGTTGTCCTTGATGAATTCGCGGTCGATCGCATACATCATCGCCTTGCGGAAACGGGGATCGTCGAGCGGCTTTTTCCGATTGTTCACCTCGATCCACATCATCGGCGACAGGTATTCGTAGCCTTTGGTGCTCACATGGAGGTTCGGCAGTTTCCTGAGCCGCGGGATGTCGAAAACCTCGATATCGTTGAAACTCGTCACGTCGATGTCGCCGTTCTCCAGCGCGGCCGCGCGGGACGCCGAATCGGGAATAACGACGAAGTAGAGGGCATCGAGATACGGCTTGCCCTTTTGCCAGTAGTTCGGGTTCCGCTTCAGCTTGATGTATTCGCCATGCTTCCATTCGTCGAGCATGAACGGGCCGGTTCCGATCGGCTTGTCGTTTTTCGGGCTGTTGCGGAAATCCTTCTCGTCCTTGTAGACGTGTTGCGGCACGATGGGCGCCTGTTCGGCGGAGAAGCTGTAGAGAAAAGCCGGCTTCGGCGACTTCAGCTTGAACGCCACTTCGGTCGGCGACACTGCCGTGACCGAATCGACATTCGCCATGTAGTTGCGGACCCCGACATTGGTTTCCAGCAGGAATTTCGTGAAGGAGAAGACGACGTCCTCGGCGCTGAAAGGCTCGCCGTCGCTCCACTTGACGCCCTCCTGGAGCTTGAAGTCGTAGGTCAGCCCGTCGGCGCTGACGGTCCATGACTTGGCCAGGCTCGGCTCGGGCTTGAGGTCGAAGGAATAGTCGAGCAATCCCTCATAGATCTTGCTGCCGACGATCTGGACCGGGGTCTGCGGATTGACGCCCACCATCAGCGTCGGCGGTTCCGGGTTGATGGCCATGCGCAGCGTGCCGCCATGCTTCGGTTCGGCGTATCCGTTCGATGCGAACGATGCCACGGCCAGGGCCGCCAGGGCGCCCGCGATCAGCGGGCGCATGGATTGCAGATATGGTCTCATCGCACTGTTTCCTTCCCATTTTGTTGTTCAGTTGCATTCTCTTCTCCGCACCGGCTCCGGCCAGGAATGGAGGCGATGAGACGGGCGGTGTAGGGGTGTTGCGGCGAGGCGAAGATATCTTCCGGTCGTCCTTGCTCGACGACCTCGCCGCGCAGCATGACGGCGATGCGGTCGCAGATCCGGCCCGCGACCCTGAGATCGTGCGTGATGAACAGCACCGTGAGTTGAAGCCGGCGGCGCAGATCGGCGATAAGGTCCAGGATCTGCGCCTGGATGACCACGTCCAGGGCGGAGACGGCCTCGTCGGCGATCAGCAGGGTCGGATTTGTGGCAAGCGCGCGGGCGAGTGAAATACGCTGGCGCTGACCGCCGGAGAATTCGTGGGGAAAGCGGTCCAGCGCCCTGGCATCGAGCCCCACCAGTTCGAGCAGCCTTCCGGCTTCGTCCCTGGCCGTGGCGCCGTTTCTGCCGCCGAGCGCCAGGACATTGCCCAGTATGCCGCCGACCGTCTGGCGCGGATTGAGCGATCCGAAAGGATCCTGGAAGACCATTTGCACGCGCGGCCGAAATGCCCGCATGGCGCTACCGTCGAGATGGGCCATGTTGACGCCGTCGACCAGGATGTCGCCGCTATCGGGACGAGCCAGGCGTACGATCAATCGGCCGAGCGTCGATTTCCCGGATCCGGACTCGCCGATGATCCCGAATATCTCGCCGCGGTTCACCGAAAGGTCGATGTTCCGCACCGCGTCCACGACAGTCCGCCTGGCGAATGGTCCGGCGCGCCGGACAAAACGCTTGGAAAGCCCTTTTATCTCCAGCGCCGAAGCCGGCGGAACGGCAGGCTTGCGGCCGCCTCGCACATCCAGATCGGGCACCGCGGCGATCAGCCGGCGCGTGTAGGGATGGGTCGGCCTCTCGAGGATATCGCTGACAGCGCCCGCTTCGACATTGTTCCCCTTCTCCATGACGACCACCCGGTCGGCAATTTCGGCTACGACGCCGAAATCATGGGTCACGAACAGAACCCCGGTCCCGTAGGCCTGTTGCATGTCCTTGATGATCGAAAGGATCTGCGCCTGGGTTGTCACATCGAGCGCGGTCGTGGGCTCGTCGGCGATCAAGAGCGCGGGCCTGAGCGCCAGCGCCATGGCGATCATCACCCGCTGGCGTTGCCCTCCCGACAACTGCATCGGGTAGGCACTCAGCGTATTTGCCGGATCCGGCAGGCGTACCTGCTCGGCGAGTTCATGAAGCCGCTCGTTGATGAGGGTTTGGCTGGAAATCCCATGGACCCGCATCGCCTCGGAGATCTGGTCGCCGACCCGCATCAGCGGATTGAGTGCCGTCATCGGCTCCTGGAAGACCATGGACAGCTTGCGCCCGCGGATGCGTCGAAAATCTCTTTCAGGGAGAGACTGTATCTCCTGTCCCTCGAGAAGCACGCGGCCTCCAAGGAGATGCAGATTTGCGGGGAGCAATCCCATCACGGCGTGGGCGACAACGGATTTACCCGAGCCGGACTCGCCGACCATGCACAGCGTCTCGCCTCGGCGGAGCGCAAAGTCGATGTTCTCTATCGCATGCGCGCGCTGGCCCGAGGGCGGTAGCGCGACGGTCAATCCCTCGACCTTCAGGACGTCCGCCGTCATGGAAGGGCCTTCAACGCGCTTCTGGGATTGAGCGCTTCGTTCAGCGCCTCCCCGACGAAATTGATGGCAAGGACGGTCAGAAACACGGCAAGGCCCGGCATGACGCTCACCCACCATGCCGTGCGAAGCGCGGTGCGGGATGCGCCGACCATGTATCCCCAGCTCATCAGGTTCGGATCGCCCAGGCCGATGAAGCTGATCGCCGCCTCGAGGAGGATCGCGGTCGCGACCATCAGCGATGCCAGTACGATGACCGGACCGAGCGCATTAGGCAGGATCTCCTTGAGGATGATGGAGGTGTGGCTGCGGCCTGCTACAATGGCGGCCTCCACGAATTCGCGATTGCGCAGGCTCAGGAATTCCGCGCGCACCAGCCGCGCGACCGGCGGCCAGCTTACGACCGAGATGGCGATGACGATGGAGGTGATGCTCGGCGTCAGGATTGCAACCAGCACCAGCGCCAGCATGAAATGCGGGACCGTCTGGAACAGCTCCGTCAGCCGCATCAATGCGTCATCGATCAAGCCGCCATAATAGCCCGCAACGGCGCCGATCAGCATGCCCAGCAGGAATGGCAGCGCGGTTGCCACGATGCCGACCAGCAGCGACACCCGTGCTCCATAGAAGATGCCGGCCATGACGCTGCGGCCGATCGTGTCGGTACCCAGGAGGAAGCCGTCCGAGAAGGGCGGCGCAACCGGCGGCCCGACGACTTCCCATGGGCCGCCGGGGAACAGCAGCGAGGCGGAAAATGCCATGGCAAGTACACCGAGCAACACGGCGACCGATGCGACGAATACCCAGTCCCGCTGAGGCAGCCGTTCAAGGGCGCGTCTCATGTGCGTGTCCCCGTACGCGGGTCGATCAGCACATAGAGCCCGTCGACGATCAGGTTTGCCAGGACGACCAGCAGCGACGTGACGAAGAAGACCGCCAGAAGCGTGTTGTAGTCGCGCTGCAGGACGGCGTTGAAGGCCAGCAGACCCAGGCCCGGCCAGCCGAAGATGGTCTCGATGATGATCGCTCCGCTGAGCAACTGGCCGACCTGCACGCCCGCAAGCGTGAGGATGGGGAGGACGGCATTGCGCAAGGCGTGCACGAACAGGATGCGCGCGCGGCCGACGCCCTTGGCCCTCGCCGTCTTGATGAAATCCATGTCCAGCGTTTCGACCATGCTGGCGCGTGTCATCCGCGCGTAAAGCGCCAGGTAGAACAGCGTCAGGGTGAGGACGGGCAGCACGAGGTGCTTCAGCCGATCAAGCAAGGCCGGAAGCCCCGTGTCCGGGCCGGCAATCGTCGCACGGCCGAAGGCGGGCAGCCAGTCGAGTTCGACAGAGAAGACCAGCACCAGCAGAATACCGACCCAGAACAGCGGGGTCGCATAGAAGACCAGCGACAGGGCCGTGGCCGTGCGATCCCAAAAGCCGCCACGGTTTACGGCGGCGGCGGTACCGAGCAGCACGCCTGCGACGAGCGCCAGCACGAAGGCCGATGCGGTAATCTCAAGGGTAGAGGGCAGTCTCTCCCAGATGATCTCGCTTACCGGTCGTCGCTCGCGGTAGCTCATGCCGAAGTCGAGAACCGCGAGCTTCTTCAGATAGATGCCCAATTGCTCGGGCATCGACCTGTCGAGGCCGAAATCGGCGCGCAACTGGTTGAGATAAACCGTGTCGGCGTCGCCCGACTGTCCTGCGATAACGGTCGCCGGGTCACCGGGCGCGAGGCGGATGAGGAAGAAGTTCATGATCGCCACGGCGAGGACGATCAGGAACGCCTTGATGAGCCTGCCCGAAATGTAGCGTAAAGTGTGCATTACTGGATGTCCCGGCAATGAATGTCCGGAACATCGGTAACACGGGAGGCCGGCAGTGACCTGTTCATCATGCGAGGGAATCCTCGCATAGCGGCCACCGCGCCTTACGTTCCTTGACCTGACGAGCCTCTTTCATGCAACGGAGTCTAGCCTCCGGTCGTTCGATGGCTGGTATCAGATGATACACAAAGGGCCATCTGTGCGATGCAGCGAAAAGGCGCAAGGTATCGAAGGACGTCGTCAACGAAGAGCGGCGTCTCGACAAAGCTTTGACGGGTAAGATCGACCTTGCCGATGCTTACCGCATCAGTTCGGCTACCTTTCCCAACGCGCTGGTCGAAAGCGCATCACCCAGTTCGGCCTTTTGCTTTGCCGACAACGCTGTCAGCGGTGGCATAGTGCGCGCCCAGCCGCCACGGCCGGTGAGTAGCGCCAGCGCCGTCTTGATCGAAGCGACGAGCGGGAAGCGGGCAACGATGGCACGGATATCGACGGCGTTGTCCAGCGCTTCCTTCCTCGCGGTCTCCTCCGAACCACTCCAGGCGATCTGCGCATAGGGGCCGGTGACATTGGCGGTGGCCGAGATGCAGCCGGCGAAGCCGAGTTCGGCGGCGCGGCCGAGCGAGGCTTCCGCGCTCGGAAACACGGCAAAGCCGGGCAGGTCGCGCGCCAAGCCGGCGGAATAGTCGAGGTCGCCGGAACTGTCTTTGAGGCCAAGCACCTGTTCGGGATGGGCGTTGCGCAGCCGGGCGACGATTTCCGGTGTATAGGGCACGCCTGAATTGGCGGGGAAATGGTAGAGATAAAGCTTCAGCCCATTGGCGCCGACCTTGCCGATCAGCGCCTCGACGTAACCCACGACACCGTCGGCATCGAGGCCCTTGTAGTAGAAGGGCGGCAGTAGCAGCGCGCCGGCAAAGCCGAGCGACTTTACTTCAGCCGTCAGCCGGCAGGCATCGTCCAGCGCCGCCGCGCCGGTGCCGACCATGAAGCGGTCTAGCGGCAGGCCGGCCTTGGCGATGGCACGCATGGCGGCGATGCGCTGTTCAACCGGGAAGGACGTCGCCTCGCCGGTGGTGCCGAGCAGGTTGACGCCGTCACAACCGCCGTCGCCGAGCAGCCAGCGGCAATGCTCGACCAGATGGTCGAGGTCGATCGACAGATCATCGCGAACGGGCGTGGCGGCGGCGGCGATGACGCCGGAAAGGCTGGGCATCTTATATTGTCTCCGGGAATCTGTTCGGGCTGTTGCCTTCTCCGCCGAGACGGAGAAGGATCTTTAATCGTCAGGTCAAGGCAGCGTGTAGGTCGTCTTGACGGTCGTGTAGAATTCGGCGGCGTAACGGCCCTGCTCGCGTGGCCCATAGGAGGAGCCTTTGCGGCCACCAAAGGGAACGTGGTAGTCGACGCCTGCCGTCGGCAGGTTGACCATGACCATGCCGGCCTCCGAATTACGCTTGAAATGCGAGGCGTGCTTCAGGCTGGTCGTGCAGATGCCGGACGACAGCCCGAAGATGGTGTCGTTCGCAATCACCAGCGCCTCGTCATAGTCCTTGGCGCGCTGGACGCTGGCGACCGGGCCGAAGATCTCCTCGCGGTTGATGCGCATGTCGGGCTGGGTGTCGGTGAAGAGCGCCGGCTGCAGGTAGAAGCCGGGCTTCTCCCGGTTCAGCCGCTCGCCGCCCCAGGCCAGCTTCGCGCCTTCCTTCTGGCCGATGTCGATATAGGAGATGTCCTGGTCGAGTTGGGACTGGTCGACCACCGGCCCGATATGCGTGCCGTCCTTCATCGCATCGTCCACGGTGAGACCCTTCAGCCGCTCCGTCAGCGCCGAGACGAACTTGTCATGGATGCCGTCGGTCACGACGAGGCGCGAGGAGGCGGTGCAACGCTGGCCGGTGGAGAAGAAGGCACCGTTGGCAGCAACCTCCACCGCCGTCTTCAGGTCGGCGTCGTCGAGCACGACGAGCGGGTTCTTGCCGCCCATCTCGAGCTGGAACTTGCGCATATGCTCGACGCAGGCGGCGGCGACTTTCTTGCCGGTCGCGACCGAGCCGGTGAAGGTGATGGCGTCGATGTGCGGCGAATTCAGCATGGTGTCTCCGACCACCGAGCCGCGGCCCATCACGAGGTTGAAGACGCCTTCCGGCAGACCCGCGCGCACGATGATGTCCGACAACGCCCATGCAGAACCCGGTACCAGATCGGCCGGCTTGAAAACCACTGTGTTGCCATAGGCGAGCGCCGGCGCGATCTTCCAAGCGGGAATGGCGATCGGGAAGTTCCACGGCGTGATGATGCCGACGACGCCGACCGGCTCGCGCGTGATCTCGACATCGAGGCCGGGGCGGGTCGAGGCGATCTTCTCGCCGGATAGCCGCAGCACCTCGCCGGCAAAGAAATCGAAGATCTGGCCGGCGCGGGCGACTTCGCCCACCGCTTCCGGCAATGTCTTGCCTTCCTCGCGCGCCAGGAGTTGGCCGAGCTCGTCCTTGCGGGCGAGGATCTCGTCGGACACTTTCTTGAGGATGTCATGGCGCTGCTGGATGCCGGAGCGCGCCCAGGCCGGGAAGGCCTTGCGCGCCGCCTGGATCGCATTCTCCGCGTCGTTGCGCGAGGCGCGAGTGTAGACGCCGATCACCTCGTCGATATTGGACGGGTTGATGTTCTTCGTTTCGTCGCTACCGGCCAGCCACTCGCCGGCGATGAAATTCTTATGGATCGTCATGGGTAACCAGTTCCTCTTTCGACTAGCGACTTCAGTGGGCCCCTATCTGACGCATATTGAGCCGAAGCGCCACCCGCCGCGCCTTGTCCGAGGCCGTCTGGATCGAAATATTTTGCGTTGATGGCCTGAAACCGCTGTGCCCGGTCAGCGGCCGCGCTTCGGCCTGCCGGATTTTCCGGCGGCTTTGTCCGTGTCCTTCAGATAGCCGAGCCCTTGCGACCCGGTCTGCGCGCCCTCGACCGGCCTTGTCGCACGTCGCTTTTCTTCCGGATCTTTATTCTTTTGCCGGTTGTGGCCGGCAAGCGGAATCTTTCCGCCCTTTCCTTCCTTCGCGGCCTGCATGGTCTTTCTCCTTCAAGAAGGACGAATTGCCCGCCCAACGCCTATATGGGGGCCCGTTCCCTGCCGCGCGGCGCTACGCCGCCGCGTCCGTTACTCGCAAGCCTTCGAGTGCGCTCAGGAAACTGCCCAACCAGGCGCGCGCGTCCTGCTTGCGGATGCGGGCGATCAGCGCCTTCTGGCGCCGCTGGCGTTCCTTCAGCGGCATCTGCAGCGCGCGGAACAAATTCTCGGCCATGTCGTCGATATCGTAGGGATTGACGATCAGCGCCTCGGCCATCTCCTCCGCCGCGCCGGCGAATTGCGAGAGCACCAGCACGCCCGGATCGTTGATGTCCTGCGCGGCGACGAACTCCTTGGCCACGAGGTTCATGCCGTCGCGCAGCGGCGTGACGAACCCGACCTGGCTGGCGCGGAAGAGCGCCGCCAACTTCTCGCGCGGCACGTTGCGCTGGATGTAGCGGATCGGCGTCCAGTTGAAATCGGCGAAGCGGCCATTGATGGAGCCGGAAAGGCCGGCAAGCTCCTCCTTGATGTCGGCATAGGATTGCACCTCCTGGCGCGAGGAGGGGGCGATCTGCAGGAGCGTGACCTTCTTATGTATCTCCGGATGCTGTTCGAGCAGCCGGCCAAAGGCCTTGAAGCGGTCCGGCAGGCCCTTCGAATAGTCGAGCCGGTCGACGCCTATGATCTGCCTGCGGCCAAGCACCTTGCGCCGCAATTCGTCGATCGCGACTTCCTCGGATGCGCGGCTCGCCATTTCGGCGAAATGGTCCACGTCGATGCCGATCGGGAAGGCGCCGGCGCGGAAGCTATGCCCGGCCGCCTCGAGCGAGCTGTCCTTGCCGACCATCGCGCCGGCCTGCTCTTTGGCGTAGCGGCGAAAATTGCCGAGGTCGGCCTCCGTCTGGAAGCCGATCAGGTCGTATTCGAAGAGGCACCCTACCAGCCAATCATGGTCGGGCGCGGCCGCCAGCAGGTCGGGCGGAGGAAAGGGGATGTGCAGGAAAAAGCCGATGCGCTGGCGGCAGCCGCGCCTGCGCAGTTCGGCGGCCAGCGGGATCAAATGATAGTCATGCACCCAGATAATGTCGTCCGGTTTGAGGAAGGGCAGGATTGTCTCGGCGAACTTCTCGTTCACGCGCCGGTAGCCGTCGTGGAAGGGCTGCCGGAAATCGACGAGGTCGAGCCGGTAGTGAAAGAGCGGCCACAGCACGGAATTGGCGTAGCCGATATAGTAGGCTGCGTAGTCCTCCGGTCTTAGCGCGACCGAGATTTGCATAACCTTGCCGATCCGGTCGACCTTCGGCTGGCCGGGCTCCTTCAGTTTGCGGCCGCTCCAGCCGAACCAGACGCCGCCGCGCTCTTTCACCGCATCGGCGAGGCCGACCGCCAGCCCGCCTGTCTGTGTCGTCTTGCGCAGATCGGCGACGCGGTTCGATATGACGACGAGCCTTGGCCCGTTCGTCGCTGTCCCTTCAAAATCCGTCATGCTCCTTGCAATGCCGCTCAGGCGCGGGCGGCGGTGCTCCTTTCCGTCCTGTTGTACTGTTGGGTAAGAGCCGCCAGCCACTCACGGAAAGCGTCGATATCGGCGGCGCGGTAGGCGGCTATCGTGGCGCCAGGGCCGATTTTCATGGAAACCCCTTTTAGTTTCAGTATCTTGTTAAATGCATCCTCATCCGTTGAATCATCGCCGGCGAAAAACGGGTGCCGACCTCGGAAGGGCTCTTCCTTCAGGAATGCGGCAATGGCGTCCGCCTTCGTTGCGCTGCCGGCCTTGAATTCGATGACCATCTTTCCGTGTAGCATCCGCAATTCCATATGCGTCTCCACGATGCTGCTGGCGATCTCCAGACACTGCGGCTCCAGCTCTGGACGGCGGCGGAAATGCAGCGCGACGGAGCCGGGTTTCTCCTCGATCAGAAGACCGGGGTGGAGACGCGCCATCGCCTGAAAGCGGGCGCGAGCAGCGGCAAGCGGCGCTTCGGGAAGGGCGGTTCGGAAGACCTCGCCGCCGGCGTTCCGGCGCTCCAGCCCGTGCACGCCGGCGACCGGCAATTCCAGCGGGTCGAGCATACGGTCGATATCGGCAATAGGCCGGCCCGAGATGATCGCAACCGCCCCGTCGGCCGCTTTCGCCAGCGCGGCGAGGGTGTGCCGTTCGCGCTCCGGCAGGACAACTGCGGCCGGATCGTCCCTGAAATCCGCCAGCGTGCCGTCGAAATCCAGGAAGAAGGCCGTGTGCTCCGGCCCCAGCAGGGAAGGATCGAGGTCGGCGAGCGTCCGGGGTTCTTCTGCCATCGTGTCTCCGTTTCGGTCACTGCGGTCCATGTAGGGCGCGAACGGCCGAAGCGGAGATGCAAAGCGGATTCTTTGGGGCTGTCCGCCGATGCAACCCGGCCGGATACGCGTACCGACCCGGGGGTGGAGGGTAGGGGGAGGCGCGAGCGGCCGGCTCCCGCCATCATGCTGTCAGTATCTTTCACGCGGGGTCTATGGCGACGGTGCAATCAGCGCTATCAAGCGCATCCTTCCCACCGTTCCCGGCCTATCAGGCTCTATCGATGATCGCGCACTACCTGCCCCAGCTTCTGCTTGCCTGGTCGATCCAGTGGATGGGCGTATTGTCGCCCGGGCCGAGCGTGATGCTGATCCTGTCGGTGGCGACGAGCCAGGGACGGGCGCCGTCGCTGGTTACGGCATCCGGCATCGCTTGCGGCACCATCATTCTGGCGACGGCGACAGTGCTCGGCCTCGCCTCGCTTTTCGCACAGGTGGCCGAACTGATGATCGCGGTGCGCCTTGTCGGCGCGGTCTATCTCCTGTGGCTCGCCTGGAAGGCGTTCCGCAACGCCGCGCTCGACAAGGAACTGGTACTCAAGCGGACGGCAACGGGCAGTCCGTGGCGTTCCGCCCTCAACGGCTTCACGCTTCAGATCTCGAATCCGAAGGCGATCTTCTTCTGGATAGCGGTGGCAAGCGTCGGCGGTGTCGGCAATGCGCCGCTGCCGGTAATCTTGATCTTCATCGCGGGAGCCTTCGTGAATTCCTTCGCGGGCCATGGAGGTTACGCGCTCCTCCTGTCGTCCGGGCCGATCCGCCGCCTCTATCTGCGCTTCCGTAAATGGGTCGAAGCCGGACTCGGCTGCTTCTTCCTGTATGCGGGCTACCGGCTGGCAATGACGGTGCGCTGAACGCGGGACCGCTCTTGCGCTGCCCTCCGATCCGTGGTCATCCTTCGCGCCTCAGAAAAACGCAGGAGCCGCCGCGCCATGCTCAAGGGCATAGATCCCATTCTTAATGCCGATGTCCTTTACGCGTTGCGCTCCATGGGCCATGGCGACGATCTCATCATCGCCGACACCAATTTCCCTTCCGATTCGGTCGCGCGGCAGACGCGGCTCGGCCGGCTCTTGAGAATTGATAACGCATCGGCTGGTCGCGTGGCGAAGGCGATCCTTTCGGTGATGCCGCTTGACAGCTTTGTCGATCATCCGGCGCTCAGGATGGAGATCGTCGGCGCGCCGGACGACATCCCGCCCGTGCAGGTCGAGGTGCAGCAGGCGATCGACGCGGCCGAGGGCAAGCCGATGCCGATGGGTTCGATCGAGCGCTTCGCCTTCTACGACCTGGCGCAGAAATCCTATTGCGTGATCCAGACCGGCGAACGCCGCTTCTACGGCTGCTTCGCCTTCAAGAAGGGCGTCATCGCGCCGGATGCCTGAGCCCAAAATGTCAAAAAGCGGCGTCGCTATCCTCGGCATCTTCGTGGCCGACCTTGCCTTCCGTGCCGGACGGATGCCGGGCATCGGGGAGACCATTTCCGGTTCCGGCTTCAAGCTCGGGCCGGGCGGCAAGGGCTCGAACCAGTCGGTCGCGGCAGCACGCGCTGGCGCGGCCGTTACCTTCGTTTCCCGCATCGGCAAGGACGATTTCGGTCGTATCGCGCTTGCGACATGGAAAGCCGAAGGTATTACGGCGCGGGTTGCGGAAAGCGCCGACGAGCCCACGGGCGCTGCCTTCATCTACGTCAACGAGAAGAACGGTGAGAACGCCATCATCGTGGTGCCGGGTGCGGCCGCCGGAATCAGCCCGGCCGATGTCGAGGCAGCAGAAGATGCGATAAGGAACGCCGCCGTCTTCGTAACCCAGCTCGAACAGCCCGTCGCGGCGGCGAAGCGCGGGCTGGAGATCGGGCGCGCCGCCGGCGTTACCACGATCTTCAATCCCGCGCCGGCCGAACCGGTCGAGGACGATATCTTTCCGCTCTGCGACTACGTGACGCCGAACGAGCATGAGGCGGCGACACTGACGGGCATCGCGGTCACCAATGTGGATGAAGCACGGAGGGCCGGTGACATCTTTCTCTCCAAGGGTGCCGGCGCAGCACTCATCACGCTGGGAGAGAAGGGCGCGCTTCTCCACACGAAAGACCGCTCGATCCTCGTTCCGGCCTTTGATGCCGGGATGGTGGTGGAGACGGCCGGTGCGGGCGATGCCTTCAACGGTGCCTTCGCGGCGGCGTTGGCGCGCGGGCTGGAAGCGGAAGCGGCGGTGCGTTTCGCCTGTGCGGCAGCCGGCATTTCGGTGACGCGGCACGGTACCGCTCCGTCGATGCCGCGCCTGGCGGAAATCGAGGCGCTGCTGGAAAAATCAAAGCCCGGATGACGGTAAGCGCGAATGCACGTTCGACGTTGTTGACTTCCGGCTCGATTGCTTCCTACCATCGGTGGTCGGTCTGTCCGAAGAGGAAGCCAGGCCCGGGCATGAAGTGCCGGTCGGGACCACAACATTAAGTGAATGAACTTGTAGCCGTCGCTGGTGCGCCGGTCGAAAAAGGTGCCAAAAAGGGAGGATTACGGTGAAACTAAACGTTTATAATCAGATCATGGCGGCTCAGGCGAGCCGGCGCGGCCTGCTCAAGGGCGCGGCCGGCCTCGGCGCGATCACCGCGCTCAACGGCGCCGGCCTCGGCGCCTTCACGCGGCCGAGCTTCGCCGCGGGCGAAGTCGACACGGAACTGCGCAAGCAGATCCTCGCCATACCGGGCGTCGGCAAGGGCCAGCCGACCGATGCCGACTACCGCAAGGTGGGCGAGCTTTGCCTCGGCGGCACCAAGCAGACGATCAAGGAAGGCGAACTGAAGGGCGTCGAACTCACCTTCATGGGCCTCAACAACCAGAACACGCACAATTTCCTGTTCCGGGGCTTCCTGCATCCGTGGGAGGAATATACCGGCGCCAAGATCAACTGGATCGACCTCGCGCAGGCCGACTACAACGCCCGCCTGCAGCAGGCCATCTCCACCGGCACGATCGACTGGGACGTGCTGGAGATGGGTGCGCCCTTCGAGGGCGACGTGTGCGGAAGGGGGCTGACCTCGGAAGTGCCGGACTGGGTCCAGAAAGCCATCGACCTTGACGACTACGTCAACTACCTCAAGGCGCCGGTCGGCACCTGGGACGGCAAGCTCTACCGGGTCTCCATCGACGGCGACACGCACAATTTCAACTACCGCACCGACTATTTCTCCGATCCCGACCTTGCCAAGGCGTGGAAGGACGCCGGCAACAAGGGCGAATGGGGCGTGCCGAAGACGTGGCAGGAAGTGCAGGCGGTTACCAAATTCCTGAAAGGCAAACAGCTCGCCGGCCAGGACGCCTATGGCTATCTCGATGCGCCCAAGCCGTGGGGCGGGTTCGGCTTCTATTTCCTCGGCAGCCGCGCCACCGCCTACGCCAAGCATCCTGACGACAAGGCCTGGCTGTTCGACGTCGACACGATGAAGCCGCGTGTCAACAACCCGGCCTGGGTGCGCGCCATCCAGGACGTAATCGACGCGCTGCCGTCGGAGCCGCCAAACCAGATCAACGCCGATCCCAACGAGACCGGCTTCGCCGAGTTCCTCGGCGGCACCGGCTCGATGGTGGTGTGGTGGGGCGATGTCGGCGCCGCCGCCAAGACGAGCGATTCTTCGGTCGTCGGCGACACCTGCAGCTTCTCGATCCTTCCCGGCTCGGACGATGTCTATAATTCCAAGACCGGAAAGTGGGACAAGCTGCCCTCCGGTCCGAACTATGCGCCGAACCTCGCCTATCTCGGCTGGGGCATCTACGTGATGAAGAAGGTCGACAGCGACGAGAAGAAGAAGAAAGCGGCGTGGAGCGCTGCCGCGCATCTCGGCGGCAAGAACATCGCGCTTTGGATGTCGGCCTATCCGTCCGGCTTCCAGTGCTACCGCAACAGCCAGCACAATATCGACGAGTGGGTGGGCGCCGGCTACGACAAGGAGTTCATCACCGCGTATCTCGATTCGCAGTTCAATTCCTACAACCATCCCAATGGGGCGATCGAGCCTCGCATTCCCGGCATCTTCCAGTATTATTCGCTCGCAGAGGATATCCTGGCGAATACCTTTGCCGGGAAGATGAAGGCGCAGGAAGGCGCCGATGCGATCGCCGCAGCATGGGAAAAACTGACGGATCAGCTCGGGCGCGAAAGCCAGATCAAACTCTACAAGGCTTCTCTCGGCCTGTAGGGGACAACGCGGCCGCGCGTTTACGCGGCAGCCACCCGGTCCGGCGGGACCATCCATTCCCGCCGGACTTTTTTCATCCATTTGGTTTCACGAGAACGGCATCATGAACCAGACCGCCCCGGCCGGCCAGGCTCCCATGGTTGTCGACGACGCGATCGCCCCCCGCCGCAGGCTCCTGGGGCACGCGCTGCTTGCGGCCGCCACGTTCATCCTGCTCGCCGTGGCTCTGTTGCAGACGCTCGACGCGTCCGGCGTCCTAGCCATCGGCTTTGCCAACTGGCGGCCGCTGCTCTACGCCTATCTTTTGTGGGCCGTCGCGCTCGGCGCCTGGCAGGTGATCGTGCGCGGTTATGTCGGCATGCGCGCTCTATTCGTGCTGCCGGCCGCACTTTTCACGCTAGCGGTGGCGATCTTCCCGACGCTGTTTGGCTTCTACATAGCCTCGCTCGACTGGAATCTGTCTTCCGCCGAGGGGCCGCATTTCAACGGCCTGCGCAATTTCGCGGCGATGTTCCAAGACCCCTATTACTGGAACGCCCTCCTCAACATGGTGTTCTATCTCCTTGCCGTCATTGTCGAATATGCGATCGCCTTTGGTCTGGCGCTGCTTCTCAATGCCGAAATCCGGGCGCGCAAGTTCTTCCGCGTCGCCTTCCTGCTGCCCTTCATGCTGAGCCCCGTGGCGGTGAGCTGGATGGTCGGCAAGTCGCTGATGGAATACCGGTTCGGGCCGGCGGCAAGGCTCGCCCGCGATCTCGGCTGGGACACGCCCGCCTTCTTCGCCAACCCATGGACGGCGCGCATCGCCATCGAGGCGATGGATGCCTGGGTTTCGATCCCCTTCATCATGATCCTGCTTCTCGCCGGGTTGCAGGCGATGCCGCGCGAGGTCACCGAGGCGGCGAAGGTGGACGGCGCCAATGGATGGCAGGCCTTCTGGCGCGTGACCTTCCCGATGATGCTGCCGGTTTCCGTCACCGCTGTCCTCATCCGCATCATCTTCAAGCTGAAGCTCGCCGACATCGTCATCAACGTCACGTCGGGCGGGCCGGGCGGGGCAACCGACACGGTGTCGAGCTTCATCTACCGCGTCTATCGCGACCGCTCGAATGTCGGCTACGGCACGGCGCTCGCCATGTTCTATCTCGTGCTCATCATCATCTTCCTGACCGTGCTGCTCCGCGTTACGCGGCGCTGGACGCGAAGCGTCAACGACTAGGCCGGGCCCATGGAAAAGCGCGTGACAAGCCAGACAGCCGCCTTCGAGATACCCTCCGCCGAAACGAGCCGGCGTGTCCGGCACATTGTCGGCCGCGTGCTCGTCTACGGCGCACTCCTCCTATGGACCTTCATCTGCCTGTTCCCGATCTACTGGACCGTGACCACGTCCTTTAAATCGGCGGTCGACGTCACGCAGGGCCACATCATCCCCTTCGTCGACTTCATGCCGAACTGGAAGGGCTGGCGCTCGCTCGGCCTGTCGCCGGACACGATATTCGAGATTTCGACGCCGCGCACGGAGTTCATCAGCCGCTTCGAGAACAGCATCATCACCTCGGTCGGTGCTTCGCTGCTGGCCGTCATCCTGGGTTCGCTCGCCGCTTACGGTCTCAGCCGGTTCAAGTACCGGTTCTGGTTCATGCGCAACGACGACATCCTGTTCTTCTTCATCTCGCAGCTTATCCTGCCGCCTGTGGTGCTCGCGCTGCCCTTCCTCGTGCTCTACAAGGACCTTGCGCTGCTCGACACGCAGATCGGGCTCATCTTGCTCTATACGCTGACCGTACTGCCGATCGTCATCTGGATCATGCGCGACCAGTTCAATTCCATCCCCGTCGAACTCGATGAGGCGGCGCTGGTCGACGGGCTGTCGGTATGGGGGGCGTTCCTGCGCATCATCCTGCCGATCGCGCTGCCCGGCATCGTCGCCGCCTTCATCCTGTCCCTGGTGCTGACCTGGAACGAGTATTTCTTTGCCGCGCTCCTGACGGGATCGGACGCCAAGACATTGCCGGTGATGGTCGCCAGCCAGACGGGGTCGCAGGGCATCAACTGGTGGTCGATGGCGGCGCTTTCCACCGCGGCGATCGCGCCGCTGGTCTTCGTCGGCATCCTCCTGGAACGCTATATCGTCAAGGGCTTGGCGACCGGCGCTGTGAAATAGATTCAAGCTATCGGGGCCAGTGCGTCCTTCGAGGCTCGCTTCGCTCGCACCTCAGGATGAGGGAGGTTTGTGCAACTTCCTTTTCTTCGTGAGCGGGGTTTCATCGATATACCGGCGCCTCAGAACGAGGGAGCAAGGGGCCAACCTTTCACAAGAGCAAGCCACAAACCTCCCTCATCCTGAGGTGCGAGCGAAGCGAGCCTCGAAGGACGCACCGAAGAGATCTGGCCTCATTCCATGTTCGTGTGATTGGCGCGCATGGCTTCGAGGGTCACGTCCAGCCGTTTTTGCAGCTTCAGTACCATCACCTCGAAGAGGACGAATAGAGCACCTTCGAAGACCGATCCCATGGGCAGCACGGAACGGCGTGCCGGTCCCCGGTCGTCGGCCATCGTCTGCGCCGGGATAACGACACGTGGTCGGCGAGAGCGGCCATGCCCCCGGCCGGCTGCGCGGTCAGCAACAGCACCTTCGCGCTGGCGTCTCTGGCGACGGTTGCGAGCGCCATGGCGGTGGAGAGATATCCCGGACCGGCGCTGACAATGAAAAGATCGCCGGCGCCGAGCGGCGGCATCGTCATATCGCCGACGACCGACACGTCACGGCCGAGATGGAAGAGGCGCATGGCGAAGCCGCGCAACTGGAGCCCTTCGCGCCCGCAGCCGTAGACGCCGATGCGCCGTGTGTCGGCAATCATCTCGCATGCGCGATCGACGGCATGGTCGTCAATGCGGGTTGCCACGTTTTCGAGTTCCGAAATCGCCTGGCGATAGAGTTCATCCACGGTCGGCCTCGTATCCGGATTCAGGTCAAGAAGCGGCAGGGTGGAGGCGGCGCAACTCATCCGCCGTCATCGTCCTTTGCCCGGCAGCGCCGATGATACCCGTCACGGCCTTCACGAGATCGGCGTTCGATGCGGCCGTCGAGCCGTCCGGCAGCAGAAGATTGTTCTCGAAGCCGACGCGCACATGGCCGCCGAGCAGGGCAGCGGTCGAGACGCAGGCCGCCTCGTCGCGGCCGAAGGCACATACCGCCCATGGGCCGAAACGGGGTGCGTCTGCCGAAAGGAAAGGCAGCAGGTCGGCGGGCGCGGATTGCTGCGTTTTCGTATAGCGGCCGAGCACGTAGAGCACCGGCACCGCATCCCAGGGCAGCGCGCCTTTAGCGCGGAGCGTGTCGAGCCGGCGCACGTCCTCCGCGTCGTAGAGGATGATCTGCGGCATCACCTTCTCGCGCGCAAGCCAGGAGAGGAAATCGGCGAAGGCTTTCTCGTCGCCGCCAACGCCCAGATATTCGCGCAGCGCAAGCGATACGGCCTCCGGTCGCGTTTCGCGCACCACCCGCATCTGCTCGTCGGGCCGGTAGATGCCGAGCGCCTCGCTGGTGATCTGGATGACGAGACGGTCGCCTACCGCTTCGCGGATGGCCGCAGTCGTGGCACGGTAGGCGTCGGCGTCGAGCAGATGCCTGCCGTCCGCGTCGCGCACATGGACATGGATCATCGCCGCGCCCGCTTCCAGGCATTCGGCGGCGGTGGCGGCCAGTTCGGCGGGCGTTAGCGGCAGCGCCGGATGGTCGGCCTTCGTCTTGCGGCCGCCGTTCGGCGCGACGGCGATGGCGATGTTCCTGTCATTCATGGTTTCTCCGTCACGGCTGTTGCCTGCCGCCCCTGTCATGCCTAATCCTTCTTCCATGACACATCCCGTACCGATTTTCGACGGCCACAACGATGTCCTTCTGCGGCTCATGCATAAGGGCGACCATGCGGCGGGGGCGAAAGCTTTCCTTGAAGGCACCGACAAGGGGCATCTCGACCTGCCGCGCGCCCGGGCCGGGGGCTTCAGCGGCGGCCTTTTCGCCGTCTTCTGTCCGCCCATCGAGCGCGCCCAGAGTGTCGAGGAGCTTATGCGGGGAGAGGGCTACGATGTCCCACTGCCGGCCGGCCTTGCGCTGACCGACGCGCAGCAGGCGGCAATCGCGATGATCGCCGGGCTTTTTCGCATCGAGCGCGCCTCCAAAGGCGCAGTCCGGATTTGCCGCAGCGCCGCCGACATCGATCGCGCGGCGGAGGCCGGCGCGCTTGCCGCCGTGCTCCATATCGAGGGCGCCGAGCCGATCGACGCCGACTTCCGCATGCTCGATATATTGTACCAGGCGGGCCTGCGCTCGATCGGTCCGGTCTGGAGCCGGTCGAACATCTTCGGTCACGGTGTGCCGTTCCGCTTTCCGAGTTCGCCCGACACCGGTCCCGGCCTCACCGATGCCGGCAGGGCATTGGTCAGGGCCTGCAACGAGTTCAAGGTGCTGATCGACCTTTCGCACCTGAACGAGAAAGGTTTCTGGGATGTGGCGAAGCTTTCCGATGCGCCGCTGGTCGCCAGCCATTCCAATGCGCATGCGCTGTCGCCGCATTCGCGCAACCTTACCGACGACCAGCTCCGCGCTATCCGTGACAGCGGCGGATTGGTCGGCATCAATTACGCAACCAGCTTCCTGCGCGAGGACGGGCGCATGAACCCCGATACGCCGCTTGAGACGCTTGTGCGCCATGCCGATCACTTGATCGGCATCCTCGGCACCGATGGCGTCGGCCTCGGTTCCGATTTCGATGGCGCGGCAATCCCGGCCGCGCTCGGCGACGTCGCCGGCCTGCCGAAGCTGGTCGAGGCTTTCCATGGCGCGGGGTACGACGAGGAGACGATCCGCAAGATCTGCCGGGATAACTGGGTCGGTGTACTCAGGCGGACATGGGGCGGGTGAGGATAAGAGGCCCTCGTCCTTTTATTGGAAGCCGTCGGGCCGCGTGGCATATGCTGTGGTGAATGCGGAGGACGAGGATGTTCGGAGGAACAGATCCTCAGACAAGCGCCTCCCAAACGTCCGTCCGGGCGGAGCCCGGCAGCGCCAGCGCGTGCCGGCGTGTGCGGGGTGAAATCATACCCTTGACCTTCCAGTGACTGGAATGACTACCTCTGCTCCGACACTGGAGAATCCGGCGATATGAACGAGCACACTCACCATCATCACCAAGGGCATTGCGCGCATGGCGCGGCGGAGGATGCCGTCGTGCGCGACCCTGTCTGCGGCATGATCGTCGATCCGAAGGCCGGCAAGCCGAGCGCGGAGCATGGCGGCCATGCCTATCATTTCTGCTCGGCCGGCTGCCGCGACAAGTTCGTCAAGGATCCACAAGCCTATCTCGAAGCGACGGACCCGATCTGCGGCATGAAGGTCGATCGCGCGTCGGCGAAGTATTTCTCGCGTCACGAGGGCAGGGGCCATTATTTCTGTTCCACAGGCTGCAAGGCGAAGTTCGAGGCCGAGCCGGAGCGCTATCTGGGCGATCGACCGGCGCTTCAGCCAATGCCGAAGGGCACGCAATACACTTGCCCCATGCATCCCGAGATTGTCCGTGATGCGCCGGGCGCGTGCCCGATCTGCGGCATGGCGCTCGAGCCGATGGGCGTGCCGGCCGGCGACGAAGGCCCGAACCCGGAGCTTGTCGATTTCACGCGCCGCTTTTGGGTCAGCGCCGCGCTCGCCACGCCGCTTTTCATCCTCGCCATGGCGCCGATGGTCGGCCTGCCGTTGCGCGACTGGATCGGCGAGCGGCTCTCCATCTGGATCGAGCTTGTGCTTGCGACACCGGTCGTGCTGTGGGCGGCGGCGCCGTTTTTCGAGCGCGGCTGGCAATCGATCGTCAATCGCAGCCCGAACATGTGGACGCTGATCTCGCTCGGCGTCGGTGCGGCCTATGGCTACAGTGTCGTGGCGACCTTCTTTCCCGACATCTTCCCGCATTCCATGCGCGGCCATGGCGGCTCGGTTCCGGTCTATTTCGAGGCTGCGGCCGTCATCGTGGCGCTGATCTTCCTCGGGCAGGTTCTGGAGCTTCGGGCGCGCGAGCGCACCGGCTCCGCCATCCGCGCCCTGCTCGACCTCGCGCCGAAGACGGCACGACTGATCAAGGACGGCGAGGAGCGCGACGTGCCGCTGGACGCGGTCCATGCCGGCGATCTTCTGCGTGTCCGCCCGGGCGAAAGCGTGCCGGTCGACGGCATCGTGACCGAGGGCCGTTCCTCGGTGGACGAATCGATGATCTCCGGCGAGCCGGTGCCTGTCGAGAAAACGGCGGGCGACCCGCTTACCGGCGGCACGCTCAACCGCAACGGCGCGCTTGTCATGCGCGCCGAGAAGGTTGGTGCCGACACAATGCTGTCGCGCATCGTGGAGATGGTGGCGAAGGCTCAGCGCAGCCGCGCGCCGGTCCAGGGGTTGGCGGATCGGGTCTCTGCTTGGTTCGTGCCGGCCGTTGTGGTCGTTGCCATCCTCGCCTTTGCCGGGTGGGCGTGGTTCGGTCCCGCTCCGGCGCTGATCCACGCGATCGTCGCGGCGGTGTCGGTGCTCATCATCGCCTGTCCGTGCGCGCTCGGCCTGGCGACGCCGATGGCGATCATGACCGCCACCGGGCGCGGCGCGCAGGCCGGTGTGCTGGTGCGCGACGCCGAGGCGCTGGAGCGCTTCGCCGGCGTCGATACGCTCATCGTCGACAAGACCGGCACGCTGACCGAAGGTAGGCCGAAGCTTACCGACATCGCCGCTGGAGGGATTGACGAGAAGGAACTGCTGTCACTGGCGGCAAGCCTCGAACGCGCCTCGGAACATCCGCTGGCGGAGGCGATCGTCGAGGGTGCGAAGGCGCGGGGTGCGGCGCTCCGCGACGTGACGGATTTCGATGCCGTCACCGGCAAGGGCGTGAAGGGCAGGGTCGGCGGCAAGACGGTCGTGCTCGGCAACCGCTCGATGATGGAGGATGCCGGTATCGATGCGTCGAAGTTCGCGGAGCAGGCGGATGTGCTTTCCGGCGAGGGCAAGACGGCGATGTTCGTCGCGGTCGACGGGCGTGCGGCCGGCGTGGTCGCGGTCGCCGACCCGATCAAGCAGGGGAGCGTCGAGGCCATCCGCGCGCTGCACGAAAGCGGCATGCGCATCATCATGGCGACCGGCGACAATGAGCGTACGGCCAGGTCTGTCGCTGCAAAGCTCGGCATCGACGAGGTGCGCGCCGGCATCCTGCCGGAAGGCAAGAAGGCACTGGTCGAGGAACTGCACGCTGCCGGCGCCAAAGTCGCCATGGCTGGTGACGGTGTCAACGACGCGCCGGCACTCGCCGCCGCCGATGTCGGTGTCGCCATGGGCACCGGCGCGGACGTCGCCATGGAGAGCGCCGGAATCACGCTGGTGAAGGGCGATCTCGGCGGCATCGTTCGCGCCCGCACGCTGGCCCACGCGACGATCCGCAACGTCAAGCAGAATCTGTTCTTCGCCTTCATCTACAACGCGCTCGGCGTGCCGGTCGCAGCAGGCGTGCTCTATCCTTTCTTCGGTGCGCTCCTGTCGCCGATGCTGGCGGCGGCCGCGATGAGCCTGTCGTCGGTGTCGGTCATCGGCAACGCGCTGAGATTGAGAGGGTTGAAGCTCTGAGTGGGGTCGGTGCGTCCTTCGAGGCTCGCTTTGCTCGCACCTCAGGATGAGGGAGGCCGGCGCTTGCCTAACCGACGGGGTACCTTCGATCAGCTTCGCGAACGTCTCAGGTCGAGGGAAGCCAGCGCCCACGTTCCTCATGCTGAGGTGCTAGCAAAGCGAGCCTCGAAGGACGCTCTGCCTGGATGAAGTAGCTGCCTCAGCCTTCACGCGAAGATGTTGGAAAAATGATTCACCCAAATGCTGCAGACACTTGTTCTGGAATCGTTTTCCCCTCGGCGCATCACTTCAGTTCGGAGATGCCGCCATGGGCGGAGGACCAGGCGATGGGGGCTTTGAGGAAGCGCTCCACCTCGGTCAGGGTTGCGACGTCGAAGCGCCGTTCCTCGCGGCACACCTTGAGCACGTCCCACCAGGTGGCGAGGTAGTGCAGCCGCATGCCGGCGGCTTCGAGCCTGGCCGGCGTCTCCGGGAAAATGTCGTAGTAGAAGACCGCGAACGTGTCGGAGACCTTCGCCCCGGCATGGCCGATCGCCTCGGCGAATTTCAGCTTGGAGCCGCCGTCGGTGGTCAAATCCTCGACCAGGAGCACGCGCGCCCCCTCGCTGAGGCTGCCCTCGATCTGGGCGTTGCGCCCGAACCCCTTCGGCTTCTTGCGCACATAGACCATCGGCAGGCCCATCTTGTCCGACAGCCAGGCGGCGAAAGGAATGCCCGCCGTCTCGCCGCCGGCCACCACGTCGAACTGCTCGAAGCCGACCGAGCGGAACACAAGCGAGGCGGCGAAGTCCATCAGCGCGGAGCGCACGCGCGGATAGGAGATCAGCTTGCGGCAGTCGATGTAGACCGGGCTCGCAAGGCCCGAGGTGAAGGTATAGGGCTGGTCGGCGCGGAAATGCACCGCCTCGATCTCGATCAGCATGCGGGCGACGGTCCGCGCGATCAATTCGCGGTCGGGAAAACTATTGGAGAACATGGATTTCGCCCCGGTTCGTTCTGTTTATCTGGACGAAACCCCCGCTACCAGCTTCCATCACCCCTAGATAGCCTCCTCACACACATTCCAGTGGATGGGATGCATCGGGTCGAAAATCGCTTTGACCGTTGGTCCCGGTTGATCCCGGCCGCTTATGGCGCTTCAATGCCGGAATGTATCGGGGGAGGGGTTCTTGATGCGTGGCGTACCGGTTTCCTGCTGTCGCGTGGCTTTCGATGTTGTCGCCGGGAGTATTATCTTGCCCGATTGAGGGGCCGCCATGCGGCCCCGGCTCAAAGCAGGCTCTCTTTCTTTCCTCGTAGCGGTTGCCCTGACGGTGTTTCAGGGCTCGGCCCATGCCGGCGCGTGGCTGCAGAAGAAGGGGCACGGCCTCCTCATCCTTTCCGCAACGATGCTTTCAAGCGACCGCGCGTTCGACGCCGCCGGCCATCCGGTCGATATTCCGCGCTACAGCAGGTTCGATACCAATGCGTGGCTGGAATACGGACTGACGGACCGATTCACGCTGGTGTTCCGGCCGCAATTTCGCTCCGTCAGCCTCGCGAAGCCCTACGATCTGCACTATTCCGGCCTGGGCTACACGGCTATCGGCCTGCGGATGGGATTGTGGTCGAGCGGCGAAACGGTGTTCTCGCTGCAATCGATGCTGCGCATCCCGGGCGAACCTCTGGTGGGCAGCACGCAGTTCGAGACCGAGACCCGGCTGCTATACGGGCATTCCTACAGGCTTGGCTCGTGGCCGGCCTTCATCGATACCGAGTTCGCCTATCGCTTCCGCGGTGGCGTTGCGCCGGACGAGGTCCGGTCCGACGTGACCTTCGGCGTGCGGCCACGCCCCGATGCCATGGTGATGGCGCAGGCCTTCAGCACCTTCTCATTCGGCGGAGCCGGATGGTTCTACGCTACGGGCTGGGAATACAAGGCAGCGCTGAGCCTCGTGTGGGATTTCACCCGGAATTGGTCCGTGCAGATCGGCGGCATCGCCACCGTGGCAGGCGCGAACGCGCTTCGGGAGCGCGGCTACTTCGCCGCGATCTGGAAGCGGTTCTGAAATCCGGCGGGGTGCGTCCTTCGAGGCTTTTGCTGCGCAAAGCACCTCAGGATGAGGAGGCTCTGTGCCAACTTTCCTTATCCTGAGACGTTCGAGAAGCTCGTCGAAGGCGCGCTCATCGAGGTAAGCCCCAGCCTCCCTCATCCTGAGGTGCTCACGGAGCGAGCCTCGAAGGACGAATCGCTCCGCAAGACGCTTTCAGGCGATGGATCAGTAGGTGGCGCGGCCGCCGGTCAGGTCAAAGGTGAAGCCGGTGGTGAAGGAGCATTCCGGCGAGACGATGAAGTCGATCATCGCGGCTGCCTCGTCGAGTTCGCCCGTGCGCTTCATCGGGATCTTGTCGGTCATGTACTTGACCTGATGCTCGGGCATGGCCGCCACCATGTCGGTGCGGATCACCGCCGGCGCCAGCGCGTTGATGGTGATGCCGGTCTCGGCATAATCCTTGCCGGCGCTCTTCACCATGCCGATCAGCCCGGCCTTGGTCGCCGAATAGGCGAGCATGCCGGCATTGCCTTCCTTGCCCGCGATCGAGGCGACATGCAGGATGCGCCCCTTGCCGTTAGGGAGCATGGCCTTCACCGCCGCGCGGGTCAGCAGGAAGGCGGCGTAGAGGTTGATGCGATAGACGCGGTCGAAATCCTCGAGATCGACCTCGTGCGTCGGCATGCCCGTCTTGCCGGTGATGCCAGCGCAATTGACCAGCACCTCCGGCGCGCCGACTTCCGCAGTGATCTTGGCGAAAGCCTTCTCGACCTCCTCGGGTCGCGAGATGTCGGCGGCGATGGCGATGGCCTTCTTCCCGCCGCCGATGGAAGCCATGGATTTCTTCAGCAGTTCTTCCTGAAGGTCGATGCCGACGATCCGGTCGCCCTTAGCGGCCAGCCGCTTCGCCACCGCGAGTCCGATGCCGCGCGCCGCGCCGGTGATGACCGCGATCCTCTCTTCGCTCATGCCAATTCCTCCAGTTCGCTTCGCATGCTTGATTTCAGATTGCATCTAGCCTTGCAAGGAGAAGCGCTATGCAGGAACGGCTTTCGGGTGGGCCAGACCGGACGCGTCCGGCACGCCGGCGATCCGCGAGACGTATGGGCGAAGCGCGAAAGCCAGGATGAGGAACATGATGAACTGGGGCGAAGTCGAGCGGCCGAGTTCGTTCTCCACCAGATTGCCGACCAGGAACATGTTCGTGTAGCCGAAGGCGAGCGTCAGATACGGGTCCCTGAGATTGCCGATCGAGACCATGAACAAAAGCACGATGAACAGGATGGCGAGCAGCAGGAGCAGGATGCCGACAATGCCGCCCCCGATGAGGATGGTGATGTAGCCATTGTGGAAATTGTCGAGCACCCAGCCGTAGATATCCTTGAAGGCCTGTATGCGTTCCGGAGTCCAGAAGCCTTCTATCCCGAAGCCCAGAAGCATGCGATGGCCGAGTTGGTCCAGTCCGTAGAACCACAGCGTGGTGCGGTTGGACGTGTTGATCGTCGTCCCGAGGACGCCGATCTTGTCGGCGGTCAGTTCCAGGGTCGGAACGATCAGGTTCACCAGCGGCACGACAAGCGCGATGGAAACCAGGAAGACGACACGCTGCATGACGCGCGGAAGATGCGCGAGCACGATCGAGCCGATGCCGACGCCAGCCGCCAGCAGACCGCCGCGCGAGCCCGAATTGACGAGGCAAATCGCCGCTACCGACATGATCGCCAGCCGCGATAACCAGGCGCCCCAGCGTTGTCCCGGCTTGCCGGAAAGCGGCAGCGCCAGCGTGGCGACCAGAACCAGCGCCGAGATGTAGCCGAGGCCGTTCTTCTGGCCGGCAATGCCGCGCCAGTCCCCTTCGAGTTCCCAGCCGGTTTCGATGCCCCTGCCCGGAAAGAGGATCACCACGATCAGCGACAGCACCACGAAGACGACCAGGCAGCGGTAGAGAATCGGGAGAATCTCGTCCATGCGCTTCATCCGCGCGATGGCGATCGAGACCAGCATGGCCGACAGCACCAGCATCGCCTTTATGAAGGCATTCGTGGAACCCTCGCTCCAGAAGGCCGAGAGCGCCGTGTAGGACAGGAAGGCGATGAGAAACGTCCAGTCGCCGGCGAGCGAGACGGTCAATCCCCTGGTACGGTAGGAATGGACGATGATGAGCCCAGAGGCGGCCAGGAAGAGGGCATATTTAAGCAGTTCCGCCTTCGCCCCGAACGCGGTCGTGACGTCGGGCGCCCACAGCGACAGGATGAAGAGCGCGTAGAGGGCGAAGCTCTCCATTCGCGGCGCGTATCCTACCTGCATCGATCCAGCATCGGCCTCGCCGGCTTCCTTCCCGTGAATATGGCCCCCGTGAATATGAACCGGTGCAGGCCGCTGCGATCGTTACCGGAAATGGTAAACAAAAGGCATGCGAAACCGATAATTAACCGCGGCCGGTTACCGTTAAGGAAGGATTTTCCAAGGGTTTGTTCGGGTAGGAGCGCGTTTGATGCTCGAAGGCGAGGCGGCAGCAGAGCAGGCAAACCATGCCGGCATCGGCCCGGAGACCGTCGCCAGCTATCTCCAGATCGACCTTCCCCGTCTGCTTTTCTGGCTGCGCAGAGGCGTGAAATGGATCGCGCTTGCCGCGTTGATCGGGCTCATCGTCGGCATGGCCTATGCCAAACTGGCGAAGCCGCGCTACACGGTGACCACCGATATCCTGATCGATCCGAGCGGCCTTCAGATCGTGTCGAACGACCTTTTCGGCCAGAGCGAGCAGAAGGACGCGCTTCTCCTCAATGTCGAAAGCAAGCGCCAGACACTTATCTCGGGCAGCGTGCTTCTGAGGGCTATCGAGGCGCTCGATCTGGAGGACGATCCCGAATTCGTGCCGCCGCCTTCACTGTTATCCAGCGTCCGCGGCCTTTTTGGCGGCAGCGGCAGCGGCGTGCAGCGCAGCCCGAAGATCACCGCGCTCGAAACCCTGCAGAAGCGGCTGACGGCGCGGCGCGATGAGCGGTCCTTCGTCGTCACCATGTCGGTATGGACCTGGGATGCCAGTAAGTCGATCCGGGTTTCCGAGGCCATCATCAAGGCGTTCAGGGAAGAACTCGTGGCGGCGGATACTGCCGGCGCAAGGCGTTCCGTCGATGCGCTGACGGTTCGCATCGGTGAGTTGAAGGACGATGTGAACAAGGCTGATGAAGCCGTGCAGGCGTTCCGGCGTGAGCACAAGCTGCAGTCGAGTCAGGGCGAACTTATCAGTTCGCGCTCCATGTCGCAGATCAACCAGCAGCTTGTCGAGGCGCGGCAAAGGCTGATCGCGGCCGAATCGCGTTATCGTGAGCTTTCCTCGTCGCATGCGGCAGACGCCGCCGCCACGCAATCGACCACGATCGCGGCGCTGCGCGCGCAATACGCGGCGCTGAAATCCAAGGTCGCGGCACAGTCCAGGGTACTCGGCCCCTTGCATCCGCAGGTCGTGCAGGAGGGCTCCTCGCTCAGTGCCCTTCAGGCGGAGATCGACGCCGAGGTCAAGCGCGTCGTGCTTGCGGCGAAGAACGAGCTTGAACAGGCGCGCTCGAACGTGACGGCGCTGGAGACCGAGGCGGCCTCCGCCGGCAAGGACGTGTTCACCGACAATGACGCGCAGGTGAAGCTCAGGGAGCTCACCCGCGAATCCTCGGCGAAGGCGGCGATCTACGAATCCTTCCTGCTGCGCGCGCGGGAGATTTCCGAGCGTCAGAAGCTCGACACCACCAACATACGCGTCATCTCGCCGGCGGTGCTGCCCAAGAGCCGAAGCTGGCCGCCCGGCACGATCCAGGTCGGCGGGTTCGGCGCCATGGCGGGGATGGTGCTGGGCATCCTCGGCGTTCTCGGCTTCGGCATCGCATCCGATATGGGCCACGCTCCGTCGCCCCGGATCCTGCTGCCGTCGAGAGAGAAAGCGGACCGTCGTCGCCGCGAGACGGTCAGGGAGCCGGAGGCACACAAACCGCCTCCCCCCATCGCGCCTTCCTTGCCGCGCAACGGGCGCGGCGGATCGCTTCTCAATATATAAGCGGCGGGCCTTTCGGCCCGCCGCTCATCCCCTTCCTGACGGGATATCTTTTCTAAGCAGCGATCAGGCCGCCATTCGGGATCTGGACGTCGATCTCCAGCGTCGACATCGTGTCGCCGCGGTCCATGGCGATCTGCACATCGTCCTGCCCGACCTGCACATGCTTGGCGATCACGGCCATGATCTCCTCGCGCAGAATGGCGACAAGATCGGGCTGGCCACGGTTCTTGCGTTCGTAGGCGAGCAGCACCTGCAGGCGCTCGCGGGCCACTGGCGCGCTGCCGCGCCGCTTGAAGAGATCGAAAAGGGTCATGCCGCCCTCCTTCCGAACAGCCGGTCGAGGAAGCCCTGTCTCTGGAAGGGAAGCACGACCGGCAGATCTTCGCCTTCCAGCCGCTTGGCTGCGTCCATGTAGGCGCGAGCGGCGGCATTGGTCGGTTCGCTGAGCGTCACCGGCGAGCCGACATTCGAGGCGCGCAGCACGCCCTGGTTCTCGGGGATGATGCCCAGCAGCGGCGTCGACAGGATCTCGAGCACATCGTTGATGCTGAGCATCTCGCCGCGCGCGGCGCGGGCCGCGTCGAAACGGGTCACGAGGATGTGCTTGGTGACGGTTTCACCGCGTTCTGCCTTCAGCGTACGGGAATCGAGAAGCCCGATGATGCGGTCGGAATCGCGCACCGAACTGACTTCCGGGTTGGTGACGATGACCGCGTCGTCGGCGTGGCGCATTGCAAGCTGTGCGCCGCGCTCGATGCCAGCCGGGCTGTCGCAGAAGACGTAGTCGAATTTCTCGCGCAGCGCGCCGATGACTTCGGCCACGCCTTCCTCGGTCAGCGCGTCCTTGTCGCGGGTCTGCGAGGCCGGCAGCAGGAAGAGCGTGTCCACTCGTTTATCGCGGATCAAAGCCTGTTGGAGCTTGGCGACGCCCTGCGTGACGTTGACGAGGTCGAAGACCACGCGCCGTTCCGCGCCCATGATGAGATCGAGATTGCGCAGGCCGACGTCGAAATCGACCAGCGCCACCCGCTTGCCGGTCTGCGCGAGCGCCGCGCCAAGAGCCGCGGTCGACGTTGTCTTGCCGACGCCTCCCTTGCCTGATGTGACGACCACCACCTTACCCATGTTTTTCTCTCCGCATTTGTTTGTTGAACGCCGTTCAGTCGAGGGCCGAAACCCAGATCGCTTCATTGTCGAGGAAAGCCTGGATCGCCCTGCCGCGCGACGACGGCTCCATGTCGTCGGCGGTGCGATACCACCCGTCCACCGCCAGAAGCTCGGCCTCGTTCTTCCGGCAGAAGATGCGCGCGTCCGGATTGCCCATGACGCCGGCGAAGGCGCGGCCGCGCAATGTCCCGTAGATATGGACGGAGCCGCCGGCAATGATCTCCGAACCCGAGCCGACGGATCCGAGTACGATCACGTCGCCATGCGGATGGAAGATCGACTGGCCCGAGCGGATCGGCGTGTCGATGATGAGGGTTTTTGCCTCGACGGCGCGTGCGGGCACGGCCTGTTCATTGGTGTTTGCCGGAGCGCTCGCCGTTTCCGTCTGCCGGCGCTCAGGTTCCCTCTCCTCGACCGTGATCGTACGGGCGCCGGTCAGGAGAGGGGGAAGGTCCAGTCCGAGATCGTCGAGGCCATTCGCCTCGATCGCGCAAACGCGGATGCCGCGATCGGCGAGCCCGTCGACGAGGTCGATGATCTCCTCGGTGTCGAGCGTGATATGGTTGAGATTAAGGACCACCGGGCGACCGGCGAAGAAGCCAGGAGAATTCTCCGTCCATTGGTCGAGCCCGTCGAACCATTCCGACAAGGGCGCCTCAGGCGCGAGCGCGAAGGCCACGAAGGAGCGCGCATTGAAGCGGATCTGCTTCCTTGCGACAGACGCGGAACGGGTATTCCTGAACGGTGCGATATTGTTCACGAGATGGTCCTTACTGATTTGTTAACGCTATGCGCGGCATGGTTAACGGAAAGTAAATGCCATCCGCCCATGCCGGCTTTTTTTAACGGAATGGAAAGGTGTGCCGAAGCTGAGCGGCATGCGGTGGCGATCGTTTGATCAAGCGGGCGCGGCGGACGCCAACTAGTCTGAATAATCGTATCAATTGCTATTGATCGTATTAATCGGCCGTGCTTAGCTTGCGCATCGCACTCCGAGGGCGGCCGAACATCGGCTTCAGCTCCGTCGGCGGTCGCGTGGAGGAGCCAGGCTGCGTCCCGCAGCTTTCGCGCAAGGAGGAACATCATGAAACGTATCGCCCTGATGGGAGCGGCCCTCGCTCTCGCCCTGTCGTCGTTCACCGCGCACGCGGCGGACAAGAAGACGCTCGTCTTCGTCGCCAACGGCGCATCAGATTTCTGGAAGGCGGCCGAGGCCGGTGTGAAGAAGGCAAACGCGGAACTTCCGAACTACGAAATGCAGTTCAAATATCCGTCGCAGTCGTCGGCGGCGATCCAGCAGCGCCTGATGGACGATCTCGTCGCCGCCGGCGTTTCCGGCATCATGGTCAGCGCCGTCGATCCGAAGACGGAGACGGAGGCGCTTGCCAAGATCGCCAAGGAAACGCTGCTTCTCACCACCGACAGCGATGCGCCGAAGAGCGGCCGTGTCGCCTATATCGGCTCGAGCAACGTCGAGGCCGGCAAGCAGGTCGGCGAGATCCTCAAGAAAGCGCTGCCGGACGGCGGCAAGTGTATGGCCTTCGTCGGTCTGCCCGGCGCTGACAACGCCAAGGAGCGCATCGAGGGCATCAAGGACGTCATCAAGGGCACCAAGATCGAGATCGTGGATGTGCGCGCCGACGACATCGACATGGCGCGCGCCAAGCGCAATGTCGAGGATACGCTGACGGCGCATCCCGAAGTCAATTGCATGCTCGGCATCTATTCCTACAACATCCCGCAGATCTATCAGGCGCTCAAGGAAGCCGGACAGCTCGGCAAGATCACCGTGACCGGCTTCGACGATGATCCGATCACACTCGGCGGCATCAAGGAGGGGACGGTTGTCGGCACCGTCGTTCAGCAGCCCTTCCTCTGGGGCTACGAGGGCATGAAGGACATGGCCAAGATCCTGGAGGGCGACAAGTCGTTCATCCCCAGCGACGGGCTGATCATCATCCCGACCAAGGTGGTCGACAAATCGAGCGTCGACGAATACGCCAAGGAACTCGCCAAGATGCAGGGCAAAGGCTGACGCGCTATAGAAGAAGCTACGGCGTCGGCGGCCTTTTCGCCGGCGTCCGCCGATCGTCACGCCGGAGGCCATTCCATTGGAGCCGTTCCTCGAACTGGAAGGGATCAGCAAGACCTATCCGGGCGTGCAGGCGCTTTCGGATGTGAGCCTGTCGGTGGCGCCGGGCGAGGTGATCGGCCTCATCGGCGAGAATGGCGCCGGCAAGTCGACGCTGATGAAAATCCTCGGCGGCGTGGCGGAAGCGACCGTCGGCACGATCCGCATCGACGGGGAAAGCCGCAAGGCGCTGACGGTGAAGGAGGCGAGCGCCGCCGGCATTGCTTTCGTGCACCAGGAACTCAACCTCTTCGATAATCTGGATGCCGCGGCCAACGTCTTCATCGGCAGGGAGCCGCGGACGCCGTTCCTCAAGCTGGTGGACCGCAAGCGGCTCAAGGCCGCCGTGCAGCCGCTGATGGACCGGCTCGGCGTCGATTTCTCTCCGGAGACGCCTGTTGCCGAACTGTCGATCGCGCAGCGGCAGCTTCTCGAGATCATCAAGGCGCTTTCGCTCGACGCGCGCGTCGTTATCATGGACGAGCCGACTTCCAGCCTCACCGTGTCGGAAACGCGCCGGCTGCTCTCCGTGATCGAGGAGTTGAAGAGGAACGGCGTTGCCATCATCTTCATCTCGCATCGGCTGAACGAGGTGAAGGAATGTGCCGACCGCGTGGTGGTGCTGCGCGACGGCAGGATCAGCGGTCGGCTCCGGGGCGACGAGATCACGCATGACGCCATGATCCGGCTGATGATCGGCCGTGACCTGAAAGCGCTCTATACGCCGCCGGCCGCGCCACCCGGTGAGGCGATGCTGGAGCTTACCGGCGTCCGCACCGATGCATTCCCCGACAGTAAGGTCGATCTTGCTCTCCATCGCGGGGAAATCCTTGGCCTTGCCGGGCTGATCGGCGCCGGCCGCACCGAACTTGCGCGCACGCTTTTCGGCATCGATCGGCCGCTCGGCGGGGCGATCCGGCTGGAGGGCCGGGAAATCGTAGTGAATTCGCCGAGCGAGGCGATCGCAGAGGGAATCTACCTCATCCCCGAGGATCGCAAGCAATCGAGCCTCATTCTCGAAGACACCATCACCGCCAACATCTCACTTGCCAACATTCGCGCCTTCGCGCCTTCCGGCTTCGTCAATTCCGCGCTCGAAGAAAAGAACGCCATGGCTCAATGCCGGGCGCTTCGCATCAAGGCTCCGAACGTTTCGACGCCGGCCGGCAGTCTTTCGGGCGGCAACCAGCAGAAGGTGGTGCTCGGTAAATGGCTGTCGATGAAGCCGCGAATCCTCATTTTCGACGAACCGACGCGGGGCATAGACGTCGGCTCCAAGAATGAGATCTATATGCTGATGCGTGGCCTGGCCGACAGCGGCGTCGGCGTGCTGATGATCTCGAGCGACATGGAAGAGGTGGTCGGCGTCAGCGACCGCATGGCCGTCATGCATGAAGGAGCGATCGCCGGCATTCTTTCGCGCGACCGCTTCAGCGAGGAAGCGGTCATGCAGCTTGCCGTCGGCCACGGCGACCACGCCGCCCCCAGCACCGCCCATTGAAGGACCCGCCATGCTGAAAAAGGACCTCGGTCTTCTCATCCTCCTGATCGTCGTCGCCGGCATCGTCGCGTTCCTCAATCCGCGCTTCATCTCGCCGATCAACCTGTCCAATACCGCCAACCTCGTCGGTCTCTTCGGCCTGATCTCCGTCGGCCAGGGATTCGTCATCATCACGAGCGGCATCGATCTTTCGGTCGGCTCGATCCTGGCGCTGCTCGGCGTGATCTTCATCGACCTTTTGACGACCTACCAGATGAACTGGGCGCTGGCCGTGCTGGTCATCGTGCTCGCCGGGACGGTGCTCGGCTGGATTCACGGCTTTCTCATCACGAAACTGAAGATGCAGCCCTTCATCGTCACGCTTTGCGGGCTTCTGCTCTATCGCGGCATCGCGCGCTGGTACACGGATGACGGCACGGCGGGCTTCGCCTTCGGCCAGAGTTTCCCGACGCTAGAGTGGCTGACGACGGGCCGCGTCTACGGGGTCCCGCTTACCTTCGTCGCCTTCGTGCTGGTGGCGATCGTGATGGGCGTGGTGTTGCACCGCTCGGTCTTCGGCCGGCACCTTTTCGCGGTCGGCCGCAACGAGGAGGCGGCGCGCTATTCGGGTATCAAAAGCGAGCGGGTGATTGCTGCCACCTATATCATCCTTGGCGCGCTGTCGGGCCTGTCGGCCATCTATTTCGCCATGTATACGCGCTCGATCTCGCCGGCGTCGCACGGGACGTTCTACGAGCTTTATGCGATTGCCGCGGCGGTGCTCGGCGGGTGTTCGCTGCGTGGCGGCGAAGGATCGGTCTTCGGCATCGTGCTCGGCACCATATTGCTGCAGGTTCTGCAGAATCTCGTCAATCTTCTCGGCATACCGAGTTCGCTGAATTTCGCCGTGATGGGCGCGGTCATCCTCGTTGGCGTGCTGGCGGACCAGCAACTCGTCAAGTACCGCAACGCGCGGGCCGCGGCACGGGCGCGCAGCGCGCTCGCGACAGGCGACAAGGCGCCGGCTGTGCAATAGAGGGAGGTCGGGGAGGGAACCACGCGCGAAATGAAGCCTCTTTCTGAGCGGATCGTTTCCGCGCCGGAAGACCGGCGACCGCTGCCGCGCGGCGCTTTTTCCGCCGCGCTGAGAGGGCTCGGCATCGGTATCGTTGCCGGCGAGTTCCCGGTCGGCCAGACGCTTCCCGGCAAGGAAGTGTTGATGCGCCGCTTCGGCGTCTCCAATACATCGCTGCGCGAGGCGCTGAAGACGCTCGAGGCGAAAGGCATGGTCGCCGCCCGTACGAAGGTCGGCTACTGGGTTCGCAGCGAGGAGAGCTGGAATTTCCTGGACGAGGAACTGCTTGGCTGGCGGCTCGAAATTGGCGTCGACAGGCGCTTCATCGGCCGGCTTTTCGAGATGCGCCAGGCGATCGAGCCGACGGCGGCGGCGCTTGCGGCGCTAAGAAGGACGGACGATCACCTTGTCCGGATGGAGGAAATGACGACCGGCATGCTGAATGCCGGCCTCGACCGGCAGCGCTTCACCGATGCCGATCTTTCCTTCCATTTGCTCGTGCTCGACGCTTCGGGCAATCTGATGATGCGCTCGATCGGCGCGTTGATCGGCGCCGCGCTTGCCGCTGCCTTCCGGCTGAGCGCGCCGAGCGACAGCCTGGAAACCCTGCACCGCAGCCATCGCCATCATTGCGCCATCACCGACGCCATCCGAGCGCGCGACCCGAAGGCGGCGGCCGATGCCATGACGACGGTGATCGAGGACGGCTGGGCCTCGCTCGGTGAAAGGAGCGAGCCGACCATCGCCATGATCCGGACGCATCTTTTCCCGTGAGGACGCCGGGTTCGGGAGCCGTCAGAATTCGAACGGCTCCGCCGCAATCCGCCTGCCGAGGGTGAACGCATCGGCGACGTGGACCATCGGGGAGAGGTCGACATCGCTCCTGCCTGTACGGATCAGTTCGGCGAAACGACGGTAGATGCCGGCATATTCGCGATCAGGCGCTTGTTCCACCTTCCTGCCGTCGATGGCGAGCGAAGCACCGCCCGAGGAAAGCTTCATATGGCCGGCGTCGGTATCGGCCTCAATATTCCATGTCTGCGGGCCTTCCTGCCGCCAATCGAATTCGGCAGTCACTTCCGCGCCTTCCGGGTCGACGAAGCGGAGTGAGACGGCGATCGGCGTGCCGCGGTTCTCCGGGAAAGAGAGGTCGGCCGAGGCGAGGTGTAAGGGGCGTGGATAGATCGCGGTCAGGATAGAAAGCGCGTTGATGCCGGGGTCGAAGACGCCGAGCCCGCCGGGTTCCCATATCCACTCCTGTCCGGGATGCCAGCGGCGCACGTCCTCCTTCCAAGTGATGGCCAGCCGTGCGATCTTTTTGTCGGCGAGCCACGCCTTTGCCGCGGGAACGGCGACGGCGAAACGCGAATGCCACGTGGCAAAGAGTGTGCAGTCATGTTGCGCGGCAAGGCGCTCCAGTTCGTGGACCTCGCTCAGCGTCGCGCCGGGCGGCTTTTCGAGCAGGACGTGGCGTCGAGCGGCCAGCGCTTCCACGGCATAGGCAAAGCGCGCCTGTGGAGGCATACAGAGCGCGACCGCGCCGATGTCCGGCCGTTTTGCCAGCATCGTATTGAGATCTGTGAAGGCCTCGACGCCTTGGACCGAACCGTGGCGGCTCACCGTCGCGGCAAGCTCGAAGTCGGGATTACCCGCGATCGAGGGCACGTGCTGGTCGTGCGCGATCTTGCCAACGCCGACGATGGCGATTTTGTTCGGTGCGGTGGCCATTTCAATCCTCAGCGGCAGTGGGGCATTATGGCAATAAGGTAGTATGCAAAATGAATGAATCGGGAATTCTTCTACTGCCCTACTGCCCTACTGCCCTACTGCCCTACTGCCCTACTGCCCTACTGCCCTACTGCCCTACTGCCCTACTGCCTATCACAGCATCCTCACCCGCACCGCTCCCGGCGCGGACGGCGCCGCTATCGCCAGCGGGTTCCTGAGCGGGAGGCCGAATTCCGAAGCCTCGATCTCCATGACGTCGCCGGGCTCGATGCGGACTTTGTCGGCGAAGGAGAGCGTCGCGGTTCCGAACATATGGACATGCAGGTCGCCCGGCTGACGGAACAGGCCGTATTTGAAATGATGGTGTTCCAGGTTGGCGATGGTGTGCGACATGTTTCCTTCGCCGGAAAGAAAGAGCTTTTCCCACAGGAGCTTGCCGGCGCGGCGGATGCGGGAGGCGCCTCTTATGTCGGCGGGGAGTTCGCCGACTAGGATTTCCGGGCCGAAGGAGGCGGGGCGGAGCTTGGAGTGAGCAAGGTAGAGATAGTTCTGCCGCTCGGTGACGTGATCGGAGAATTCGTTGGAAAGTGCGAAGCCGATCCGGAAGGGTGTTCCGCCGTCGCCAATGACATAGATGCCGGCGATCTCCGGTTCCTCGCCGCCGTCAAGCGCGAAATCGGGTGAAAGCAGCGGCGCGCCGGGCGCCGTCGCCACCGTGCCGTTGCCCTTGTAGAACCATTCCGGCTGGACGCCGATCTCGCCGTCCGCCGGTTTGCCACTCTCGATGCCCATGCGGAACATCTTCATGGAATCGGTGAGGGTCTCTTCCTTCTGCGCGGTCGCGGCGTGCATGGCATCACGGGTCGCGGCTGAGCCGAGATGGGTGAGACCGGTGCCTGTCAGGTGCATGTGCGCGGGATCGGGGTGCGTGACCGGCAGGAGAACCCGGCCTTCCGCGTGGGCAGCTTCGAGGTCCACCTTCTCGCCGATGCCGAGTTCGGCGATCAGCGCGGCGAGAGGCTTTCCCGCCCGCGCGGCCTCCATCGCCAGTTCATAGACGCCGACTGCACCCTTTACGGCACGGGTCTGGCCGTCTTCGCGGACCACGACGACCGTTTTTCCGTCCGGCGCCGCTATCTGGGAAATAAGCATCGCGATCTTCTCCGCCCTGCGGGGTTTCCATATGAACGTCGATACTCCCGGGGACAAAGGATGTCGAGGCCACGGCAGCATGAAACCCGCGCATTTGGTTTTCGATCCCCTATTTAATTCAAAGGCTTGTATAAAGAACCTCAACGCTTCGCGAATACGCCATGGACGGCGCTTCTTGGCGCTTCGGTGAAGGAGGCATAGACCACACTCCCGGGGCTTATTGCCCGGCATGTGGCGAGTGAAGATGAAGGGGAACACGGATGGCACGACTTCCGGTCATGATCGCAGGTGGCGGCATTGGCGGCCTTGCCATGGCGTTGACGCTTGACCAGATCGGCGTGCCCTCAGTTGTGTTCGAGGCCGTGCGGCAGTTGCGACCGCTCGGCGTCGGTATCAATCTTCAGCCCAACGCGGTGCGCGAACTCTTCGATGTCGGCATCGGCGCCGCGGACCTCGACCGGATCGGCCTGCCGGCGAAGGAATGGGCGCTGGTCGGCCTGAACGGCAACGACATCTATGCCGAGCCGCGCGGCCTCGATGCCGGCTATAAATGGCCGCAATATTCGGCGCATCGCGGGCGGCTCCAGATGCTGCTCTACGAAAAGGCTCTGAAGCGCATCGGCGCGGATGCGGTGCGGTCCGGCCATCGCGTCACCGGCTATCGCAACAATGCCGACGGCACCGTCACGGCGGCAGTGGAAAGCGCCGACGGAATGGTCTCGGAGGAGACGGGCTCCTTGCTCATCGGAGCGGATGGCCTGCATTCCGCCGTGAGGGCGCAGATGCATCCCGGCCAGCCGCCGATCCGCTGGGGCGGGGCGATTATGTGGCGCGGCATCAGTCCGGGCCTGCCGATCCGCACCGGCGCTTCCTTCGTGGGACTTGGTACTCATCGTCAGCGGCTCGTCCTCTACCCGATCTCGCCGACCGACCCGGAAACTGGTTTCGCCACCATCAACTGGATCGCCGAAGTGACGGTCGATCCCGCCGAGGGCTGGCAAAAGCATGGCTGGTTCAAGCCGGTGGCGATCGACAGTTTTATCCGCCATTTCGAGGGATGGACCTATGACTGGCTGGATGTGCCGGCGCTGATCCGACGCGCCGAGGTCGCCTACGAAAATCCGATGATCGACCGCGATCCCATCCCCACCTGGAGGGATGGCGGGGCCGTGCTGATCGGAGACGCCGCGCATGTCATGTATCCGACCGGATCGAATGGAGCGAGCCAGGCCATCGTGGATGCGCGTGTGCTAGGCGCAGCTATCGTGGAGCACGGCCTGACACATGAGGCGCTAAAGGCTTATGACGCGAAGCTGTGCGGACCGATGTCGGAACTCGTGTTGCGCAACCGCGGAGCAGGTCCGTTTGGCTTGCTCAATATGGTTGATGAACGCTGCGGTGGAAAGTTCGACGATATAGATGCCGTGGTTTCGGTCGAGGAACGCGCGCGCTTCATGGCTGGCTACAAAAAGGCGGCGGGCTTTGCCGTGGAGACGCTGAACGACGCGCCGCCGACGATCGCAGCCGGCAGTCGGGCAGGAATGCGAGACTGAAGCGCGGGCGCGGCGTGACAGCCCGCGCTCAGCAGGTAACTGCATAGAATCTACAGCGAAATCCATCTTCCGGTGAAACGTTGCGATCCGGAATTGTCCAATGACATCGCTGTGCTATGGTGCGCGTCACCATGCAGCTTCTGATCCAGACCGTTATAGACGGGCTCCTTGTCGGCGGGCTCTATGTTGCGATTAGCATCGGCTTCTCGCTCGCCTTCGGCATCCTCGATGTCGTCGATTTTGCGGTCGGCGAATGGGTGGTGTTGGGCGGCTTCGCGGGCGTGGCCGCGCAAACCTGGCTTGGCATCGACCCGATCATCTTCCTTCCGGCGGTCTTCGTCATATTCGCATTGATCGGGTCGCTGGTGGCGCCGCTGATCTACCGCGTGCGCACCAGCCGCTATGCGCGACCTGCGCTGATGGCGCTTGCCTTCACCTTCGGCATCGCCATGCTGGCGCGCGGCACGATGCTGACGACGGTCGGCTTCGATCCGCGCACGGTCCAGACGAGTCTAGTCAGCGGTACGCTGACTATAGGGGGTGTCCATATGCCCTGGCTGCGGCTCGCGGGCTTTCTCTTCGCCATCGTCACGACGGCGCTCTTCATGGGCTTCCTGTTCTTTACACGCACGGGGCTTGCCGTTCGCGCGGCGGCGCAGAACAAGCGCAACGCCAGCCTGATGGGGATCGACGTGAAGCGGCTGAGCACCATCGTCTACGCGATCTATGCCGGCCTCACCGCGATGGCGGGCGTGCTCATCGGCGCGATCTACACATTCACGGCGCAGGTCGGACCGCAATATTCGCTGCTCGCCTTCTTCGTCGTGGTGATGGCCGGTCTCGGCTCCATCGGCGGCGTGCTCGTCGCCGGGCTGTTCCTCGGCATGCTGCAGGCTTTGGTGACAGTCTATATCGGTGCCGACTACACGCTTGCCATCGTCTTCGGGGTCCTCTTCATCGTGCTGCTCGTTTCGCCGCAGGGCGTGCTGCGCCGGGGACTTGCCGCGTGACTGAAGGGGAGAGGAAACCCAGTCGTCCGGCGGCGTTGGCCGCGCTTCCCCTTATTATCCTCGCGCTCGTCTTCGGCACCCTGCCGATGTGGACGGACGACTACTGGATTCGCGTCTGGACCGGCGTCGCCATGTGGGCCGGCCTTGCGGCGTCGTGGAACATCATCGGCGGCTATGCCGGCTATATCAGCTTCGGCCATGTCGCCTTCTTCGGCATCGGGGCCTATGCGACAGCGATCCTGATGCAGCCGGGTTATGATTGGAATTTCTTTCTGACGCTGCCGGTCGGCGTCATGATAGCCGGCCTTTTCGCGCTCGTCGTCGGCTGGCCGACGCTTCGGCTTCGCGGCGCCTATTTCGCCATCGCCACCTGGGCGCTCGCGGAGGCCCTGGCGCAAATCATCAATACGCTCGATTTCACAGGCGGCTCCTTCGGCCTTTCCACGCCCGGCAATCCGAGCACGTGGTTCTTCTATTATGCGATGCTGATCGCCACGGTCGTCATCTATCTCCTGATCTTCCTGCTCTTCGAACGCTCGCGCTTCGGCTACAAGGTTAAGGCGGTGCGCGACAACGAGGCGGCCGCCCAGAGCCTCGGCATCAACACGACGGCGGTCAAGCTGCAGGCCTTCATGCTGAGTGCCGCGCTGCCGGCCGTGCTTGGCGGCATCAATGCCTACTGGATCACCTTCATCAATCCGCAGAGCGTGCTTTCCGGCGAGATCACCGACCAGATGGTGGTGATGGTGCTGATCGGCGGGCTCGGCCATCTGTGGGGACCGGCGCTGGGAGCCGGCGTGCTCTATCTGGCGAGTACGTGGCTTGGGGCCGAATATGGCGGTTCGACAAGCTACATCGCCATGATCGGCGCGCTGCTGGCGCTCATCATCCTGTTCCTGCCGGATGGGCTCATCGGGCTTGCTCCGCGCGCCCGTGGCATGAAGCTGATACGCAAATTGCTGCGTCCCGCCGGCGCCTCGGTCGGCGATGCTCCTCCGGGAGACCGGCCATGAGCGCGGTGGAAGTTAAGGACCTGCGCCGCTCCTTCGGCGGCATCAAAGCCGTCGCGGGGGTAAGCTTCGAAGTCGAGCCCGCCGAAATCGTCGGTATCATCGGCCCTAACGGCAGCGGCAAGAGCACGCTCTTCAGCCTGCTTTCGGGCACGATCGCGCCGACGAGCGGAGTGATCAAACTGCGCGGCCATGACGTGACGCGCATGCCGGCCTACAGGATCGCGCGGCTGGGGCTTGGCCGCACGTTCCAGATCCCGACGCCGTTCACCAATATGACGGTGCGGGAGAATCTGCTTGCGGCGGCGGTCGAAGGCGATTGGGCGAACGCGCGAAGCCGGGCTGATGAAGTTCTGGAAGCGCTCGAGATCACCCATGTCGCGGACGATCTCGCGGGCACGCTGTCGGGCGGGCAGCTTCGCCTGCTCGAATTCGGCCGCGTTCAGATGCGCGACGCCGAGATCATCCTGCTCGACGAGGTGACGGCGGGCGTCAATCCGCGCTTGCGCCAGATCATCCTCGCGCGCGTCCGCGCCCTCCAGGAAAAAGGCAAGACCTTCCTCATCATCGAGCATGACATGGAACTCGTGAGGAGCGTGTGCGAACGGATCATCGTCATGGATGCCGGCGAGATCGTCTTCGAGGGCAGTTTCGAGGAGGTCGCGAGCAATGAAGTCGTGATCGACGCCTATCTAGGGCGGCCCGCGGCATGACGCGCCTCACGGCCAGCGATATCGTTGCCGGCTATGGCGCGGTGGAAATCCTCCACGGCGTTTCGGTCGAGGCGGGCGACGGTGAGGTAACCTGCATCTTCGGACCGAACGGCTGCGGCAAGAGCACATTGCTCGGCGCCATCGCCGGTACGGTGGACGTGTGGGCGGGCGAGGTCGATCTCGACGGCGAGAAGCTGACCGGCCGGCCGGCGCATGCCGTCCTGCAGAGCGGGCTTGCGCTGATGCCCCAGGGCGGCGGCATCTTCCCGCAATTGTCGGTGCGCGAGAATCTGCGGGTCGGCGGCCATACGCTGGCCGACCGCCATCTGCTGGAAGAGCGGATCGGCGAACTCGTTGATGAGTTTCCCCGGCTTGGCGAGCGCATGTCGGTCATGGCCGGAAATCTGAGCGGCGGCGAGCAGATGATGCTGGCGATCGCCCGCGCGCTGATCGTGAAGCCGCGCTTCATCCTGTTCGACGAACCCTCCGCCGGCCTGTCGCCGAAGCTCGCAGCCGAAGCGCTCGACAGGGTGGCCGCCTTGGCAGGGCGCGGCGTGGGGGTCCTGATGGTCGAACAGAATATCCGCGAGGCGCTGCGCGTCGCCGATCGCATCTATGTTCTCGTTGGAGGCCGCAATCGGTTCGCCGGACGACCGGAGGATATTGCTAACGGCCGCCAGTTGATGGAAATCTATCTCGGTGCCGCGGCGGAGGAGGACCATCGACACGACACGAATAGGGAAGGAGAAATGGAATGAGCAATAAAAGGATTACACGCCGGACTGTTCTCAGCCTGGCAGGCGCGGCAGCGGGAGGCGCCGTGCTCGGACACGGCCGGCTGACGACGCCCGCGCGAGCGGCGGAGGAGGCCGGCAAGGAATTCAAGATCGGCGCGGTGCTGGAGCTTTCCGGCGCGGATTCGTCCGGCGGGCATCTCGCCCAGCGCGGCTATCAGTTCTGGGTCGATACGGTCAACAAGGCCGGCGGCATCGAGGTCGGCGGCAAGAAATATCCCGTGCGTATGATTTCGCAGGATTCGCGCAGCCAGCCGGCGGCCGGCGCGCAAGCCGCGAGCCGGCTGATCAACGAGGAAAAGGTCGACGCCATCTTCGGCTCCTATACGAGCGGCGTGCAGCTTGCGATCAACCCGATCTGCGCGAAATACAAGGTGCCCTGCATTGCCGGCTCGGCCGAATCGCCCGGCAACTGGACGCCGCAGCCGCAATTCACCTTCGGCATCATCCCTTCCGTCGACCTTACAGCCGACAAGGCGCTCAAATTCATCGTCGAGACGGGTACTCCGAAGCCGACGTCGGCCGCGATCATCGGCGCCAACGAGCCGTTCTCGAAGGATGCGGCGGCCGGCTTTGCCGAGGGGGCCAAGGAAGCAGGGCTGAAGATCACCACCAACACGTTGTTCCCGCCCACGGCCGATCTGAGCCCGGTGATCAGCGCGGTCATTGCCGACAAGCCCGATATCATTGCCGTCGGCGGCCATGACACGATCCTGATCAATGTGGTGAAGACGCTGAAAGCGCAGAACTACATGCCGAAGGCGCTCATCCAGCATTACGGCGTCACCGAACCCGCCTTCGTCGAGGCGCTCGGCAAGGACGCCGACGGTGTGCTCGGCATCATCGACTGGGATCCGGGCTTCCCCTACAAGGACGACATCTTCGGAACGGCGCAGGAATTCGCCGACAATTACAAGGCGAAGTACAAGGTCGATGCCGATTATACCGGCGCCGGGTGCGCGGTGTCGGGCATGGTGCTCCAGCTTGCCCTGAAGCAACTCGGCAAGGGCCCCGGCCTATCGGAGGATGATCGGGCGCAATTGGCCAAGATCATCGGCGCGACGGACATTCACACCTTCTACGGTCCGATCAAGTTCGACCAGAGCGGCGCGCATTTCCATGACAATACTCTGCCGCCGCCGATGCTTGCCCAGATCCAGAACGGCAAGGTCGTCTCGGTCGCGCCGAAGGACCTCAGCCGCGCCAAGCTGATCTATCCGCTTGGAGCGTGAGCACAGAGGCGGGACCGGACGATTCCGGTTCCGCCGCAACTGCGGCCAAGGCTCTTATCCTGCATCCACCTCTTCGACGAATTTGGCGAAGGCTTCGACCTCTCCCTCCAAAGGCTCGCGGCCGGTAAAGCTGCGCAGATAGGCGGGGACGAGCGAAAGCCGGTTCTTCATCGGTTCCATGATTTCGAGCGAGTAATAGCCGATCTGCATGAAATAGAGCACGCGAGCCCGCACGAAGGCGTCTGGTTCGTGGTAGCCTTGGCGCAGGAACATCTGGTGGATGGCTTCGAGGCGTTCATTGTCGGCATCGTCGATGATCGCGCGGACATCCGCCGAATGCCTCGCCCAGGCGCGGATGGCGAAATCAAGCCTCGGGTTGTAAAGTCGCTGGTCCACCCAACATTCGAATACGTTCAGCACGCCCTGCGTGATGGACGGGGCGGGACGCAACGCCCGCTCCACGATGAAGCGGGTGTTCTTGTTGCGCCACAATTCAAGGAGCTGATCGAGCAGGTCCTGCCGGCTCTCGAAGTACCAGTAGAAGCTCGAACGCGAAACGCCGAGCTTCTGTCCGAGCGTCAGGATGCGGACGCTTTCGACACCGTCGGATATCAGCGTATCGAGCGCGGCTTCGAGCCAGTCCTCGCGCGTCGCCTTTACGTTGCCGACAGCGGCTGGCCGGGATCGGCCTTCATCTACAAAATCAAACGATGCCATGGTTTGCCCCTCGCCATGGATAGGTATGATGGAACGCCATGTAATGCACCTATGAACATACCTGTTCGAGCCATTGCCAGAGATATGGCGCCAGCCCGCAATCGACGTGTATCCGGATGCACGCTGTGCCCCCGTACCGATAGACGATCGCATTGACGCCGGCAAAGAAGAGAGCGGCCGATGCCGTGTTGTCGTTCGGGTCGAGCGTCGTGGCGCGGGCCAGGATCTCCGGCATCCATGGGCCATCGATTTCGAAGATGTGCAGTCCGGTATCGACCGTGCTGACGGCGAAGCCCTCTTTGTGCCATCCCGCCGCGGTGCCGAACGGTGCAGCGGACACGGCGAGGATGCGATCGCGAGCAAGGCGGACCGCATAACGATCTCCTGTTACGATCGACGAGGCACCGGCGGGGGAGCCGGCGACGCCGCTCGCCTGGCTCCATGCATCGATATCGCCGCTGACCAGCAATTGGCTGAGCCCCGCTGCCGTACCGATCGTCGTGTCATGGAACTGGATGGAAGCATTTTTCCAGTCCGGGACGGGCGGCCACTTTTCGGCGAGATCACGCATTGAGGCGAGCCCCCTCCGGGTCGAAAGCGCAGGGGTGTGCTATCACAGCGCGCCTCGTGGCGCCGAGATGCTGAAGTTCGATCGTCTCACCGTGCCGGGACGCGCCCCGCTCAATGAGGGCAAGCGCTACCGGGCGACCGAGTGTCGGGCTCATATAACTCGACGTGACGAAGCCGATACTGCGCTTGTCCGCGCCGCGCCGCTCGATGCCGTGCGCACCTGGGGCAAGCGGCGCCTCGCCTTCGGCGACCGTCAGGCCGACGAGCTGCCTGCGGTCGTCACGGTTCGCTTCCTCGGTGAAGAGCGAGCGCCTGCCGACGAATTCGCTCTCGCGCCTGGCGCGGGGGCCGTCGAGGCCGAGGTCGTGCGGTAGCGTCGTGCCGTCCGTGTCCTTGCCGATGACAATGTAGCCTTTCTCGGCGCGCAGGATCATCAGCGCCTCGACGCCGATGGTCACGGCGTCAAACGCCCGCCCGGCTTCCTTGAGGCGGCGCCACAGGAGGTTGGCACGGTCGGGCCGGATCGATATCTCGTAGCTGCGATCCCCGGTGAAACTGACGCGAGCGATCCGTACGGAAGCGCTGGCAAAGCTACCCCGACCGATCGCCATATGCGGCAGGCTGGCATCGTTGAGCGTGGCCCCGAGGTCGAGTGTCTCCAGAAGATTGTACGCGTTCGGCCCCGATACGGTGAGGGTTGCGAGGCTGGAGGTGACATCGTGGATATAGACGCCCTTGCGGCCAAAGCGGTCCTGTCGCCACTCTTCCAGCCGCGCGTGGACGGCGGCGACATGCGAGGTCGAGCAGGAAACCACGAAGCGGTCCTCTTCGAGGCGGATCAATATGCCGTCGTCGAAGACGACGCCGTTTTCCGAAAGCATGAAGCCGTAGCGGCAGCGGCCGGGCTTTAGCGTCGACATGGTGTTGTAATAGATGAAATCGACGAACTCGGCCGCGCGCGGCCCGATCACCTCGATCTTGCCGAGAGTCGAGCCGTCGAACAGCGCGACCGACCGGCGTGCCCGCTGCGCCTCGTCCTGGATGTGGAACGAGGCGTCTCCGGCGCCGTAAAAGGCCGGCCGCAGCCAGCCGCCATATTCGCGGAAGGCGGCGCCGTCGGCGCGGTGCTCTCCTTCGAGCGGCAGGCGGCGCGGCGGTGCCATCAGCGTGCCCGCCCGGCGCCCGGCGAGGCTCGCGAACGGGATCGGCGTATAGGGCGGTCGATAGGTAGTGGTGCCGACCTTCGGGATCGGACGATCCGTGATGCCGGCAAGAAGCGCGAGACCGTTGAGGCTGGAGGTTTTGCCCTGGTCGGTCGCCATGCCGAGCGTCGTATAGCGCTTGAGATGCTCGACCGAGACGAAGTTCTCGCGCGCGGCGAGTTCTACATCCTTGACGGTAACGTCGCTCTGATAGTCGATCCAGATGCGGCCCTTCGCAGCAGGTTTCGGCCAGGTGCCGACGATGCCCTTTTGGGCTTCCGGTCCGGTGCTGCGTGGCGGTATGGCATTGGGGCTCCCGAACTCGCCGAGCGCCTCTCTTGTGCTGGTCAGCACATCGGAAAGCGAGGCGGCTCCGGTCATGGCTCCGGCAACGCCGATCCCTTCCACTCCCGTTCCTGGCACGAAGGCGGCGAGGCTCTCGTCCCAATTCAGTTTGCCCTTTGCCTGCGAGAAAAGGTGCACGGTCGGCGTCCACCCGCCGGAGACCAGAACGCAATCGGCCGGCAGGTCGGTGCCGTCGTCCAGCTTGACGCTCTCGACCGCATTCCTGCCTCGCGCCGCCGAGATAGTCCGTCCGGTCAGGACACGAACGTCTGCCGGAACGTTCGCCGAAGGGGTGTCGCGGCAATCGACGAGTACCGTCTCCGCGCCAGCCTGGGCCAGTGCGCCGGCGACTTCGTAGGCGCTGTCGTTATTGGCCGCCACGACGATGCGTTTGCCCGCGCGGACAGCGTAGAGACGGAGATAGCGGAGCGCCGCATCCGCCGACATGATGCCGGGCAGATCGTTGTTCGCGAACAGAAGGGGACGCTCGATCGCTCCCGTGGCGAGCACGATGCGGCGCGGCCTCACCCGCCACAACGTATCCGGCCTGCCGTCGTGGTGGCGCTGGTCAAGTCCGACCAGATTGTGATCGTAGATGCCGAAGGCCGTCGTATCGTACAGTACCAGGTGGCCGTTCCGGATTAACGCCGAGGCGGCTTGTCCCGCCCATTCCGCTCCCGGCTGACCATCGATCTCGGCGGCGCGGTGGAGAAGCGAACCGCCCGGATGCGACTGCTCGTCGACGAGGACGACGGAATGTCCGGCTGCGGCGGCATTTGTGGCAACGGAGAGCCCGGCTGGCCCCGCTCCGACAACGAGCACGTCGCAATGATGGTTGATCTGGTCGGCCGGTTGAGTTCGCACCTTGTCGGGATCGGCCTTTCCGAGGCCCGCCATTGCGCGGATCCGCGGTTCGAACAGACGCCAGTCCGGCCACATGAAGGTCTTGTAGTAGAAGGCGGCCGGCATGAAACGGGCGAAGCGATCGAGAAAGGCGCTGCGGTCAGCAAGCGCCGTCGGCGCTGCGTTGACGCTCCTTGCCTTCAACCCTTCGAGTGCCGGCTCGGTGGTCGCGCGGACATTCGGCAGGTGGCGGTCGGCGATATCGATATCGGCCAGCGCGTTGGGCTCCTCGGAGCCCCAGCCCCAGATGCCGCGTGGTCGATGGTATTTGAAACTGCGCGCAACAACCCCTTGGCCGCTCGCCAGAAGCGCGGAGGCGATCGTGTCGCCGGCAAAGCCTTCGACCGGACGATCGTCGAAGGAGAATGTCAGCGGGCGCGAACGATCGATCGCACTGCCACCTTGGGGAAGACGCGAGGCGCTCATCCTTTCTGCTCCGCTTCGCCGAGAGCGCTTGCGCCAAGCACTACATGGGTCAGGCTGTCGCGCTCCATGACGAAGAACTCGCCGCAGGTCACGTGCACCCAGATTTCGCGCGTGCGGCCCTTTGGGTTGGCTCGCATGTAGAGGTAGCGGGCCCAGTCGTCGACTGGAACGTCCGTACCTTCCGGGCGAGCGTTGCCGACCTCGCCGCCATAGTGGAATTCGGTCTCGTCGCGGGGGCCGCAGAAAGGGCAGGGGAAAAGCTGCACGATGCCGTCCTCTCCCTAATGCGCGATGCCGGAGCCGGCCGCCTCATCGATCAGTCTTCCGCGCGCGAAGCGGTCGAGATCGAAGGGCCGGCTGATGTCGTGATGCTCGCCGGTCGCCAGCAGATGCGCCAGAAACGTGCCGCCGGCGGGTATTGCCTTGAAGCCGCCGGTCCCCCAGCCGCAATTCAGAAAAAGGCCGGGTAGGGGAGAGGGGCCGATGATCGGCGAGGAATCGGGAACGACGTCGACGATACCGGCCCATTGCCGCATCAGCTTCAACTGGCCGAAGGCGGGAAACATCTCCAACAAGCCGGCGATCACCGTCTCCAGCACCGGCAGATTGCCGCGCTGAGCGTAGGAGGGGATACGATCGAGGCCACCCCCGATCACCATCTCGCCCTTGTCGGACTGGCTGACATAGGTGCCGGTACCCATTGCCAGGAGAACAGTGTCGAGGATGGGCTTCACGGGCTCCGACACGCAGGCCTGAAGCGCGTAGGAATTGATCGGCAATTGGAAGCCTGCTTTCGCGGCAAGCACCGAGGAATGGCCGGCCACCGCCATGCCGATGCGTTCGGCGCGGATGGGGCCGAGCGTGGTCTCGACGCCGCGGCAGCGCCCATCCTCGACGATGAAGCCGGTGATCTCGCAATTCTGGACGATGTCCACGCCGAGTCGGTTCGCGCCGCGTGCGTAACCCCAGGCGACCGCATCGTGGCGGGCGGTGCCGGCGCTGCCCTGCCAGATACCGCCGAAGACGGGGAAGCGCGCGCTATCGCTGAAATTGTAGATCGGGGCGACGCGGCGTACGTCGTCTGGCGAGAAAAGCTCGGCGTCGGTGCCGTTGATCTGCATGGCGTTCACGGTGCGCGCCGCGATCTCCATCTCCGCTTCCGAATGACAGACCGTGACCATGCCGCGTGCCGAGAACATGACATTGTAGTTCAGGTCCTTCGAGAGCGACTTGTAGAGTTCGTGCGCGAGGCCGTAGAGCGCTACGCTCTCCGGATAGAAATAGTTGGAGCGCACCACTGTCGTATTGCGCCCGGTGTTGCCGCCGCCGATCCAGCCCTTTTCCAGCACGGCGACATTCGTGATGCCGTGGTTCTTCGCCAGGTAATAGGCGGTCGAAAGCCCATGGCCGCCGCCGCCGATGACGAGGACGTCGTAGGCCGGTTTCGGCTCCGGCGAGCGCCATGCCTTTTCCCAGCCGGTCTGCCCGGCGAGACCTTCCTTGAAAAGCGAAAGGGCGGAGTAACGTCTGGTCACGTGCGCAGCAACCGGCCTTCAGGGTCGTGGGGCGAGGCAGGGATGACGCGCGCGGCGCGCTCCACGCCTACGATATGGGTGGTGAGTTCCGTGCCGGTTTCGGCCGCTTGACGGTCGAGGAGTGCCATCGCAAGACTCTTACCGATGGTATGGCCGTAGCCGCCCGAGGTAATGAAGCCGGCGAGCCTGTCCTTGTGCCAGACTGGTTCGTAGCCGCTGGCGTCGGCGTCGGTGGCATCCACTTCGAGTGTGACGAGCAGGCGTTCCGGGCTGCCTTTTTCCTTCTCCCTTAGTGCCGCGTCGCGGCCGACGAAGTCGGCCTTGTCAAATGCGATCCACCTGTCCATCCGCGTCTCCGCCGGCGTATAGGCCTGCGTGAATTCGCGCGACCAGATGCCGAAGCTCTTCTCCAGCCTGAGCGCGTTGAGTGCGCCATAGCCGAACTCGGCGATGCCCAGGTCGCGCCCAGCTTCAAGCAGCAGGTTTCGCAGCACGGCGTGCTCGTTCGCCTGGCAATGGATTTCGTAGCCGAGTTCACCGACGACCGAAAGCCGGCCGACCTTCGTTCGCAAAACGCCGACATCGAGGCTGCGGCAGGCGAGGAACGGAAAGGCCTCGTTCGACACGTCCCCGTGCGTCAGCCTTTCGAGAAGCTTGCGCGAGGAGGGGCCGCAAAGTGCGAAACCGACCGTCGCGTCGGAGATATCGCGGATGCCGACGCCTTCCGAAAGATGCGCCTCGAACCAGCGCATATGCCATTCCCGAAGATAGTAGGATCCCATGATCCACCAAGTGCCGTCGCCCCAGTTGAAGACGGTGAGGTCGCCCTTCAGCTTGCCGTTCTCGCCGAGCATGGGCGCCAGCCGGGCACGGCCGGGCTTCGGCAGAGGGCATGCCAGAAGCCGGTCGAGCCATGCGCGGGCGTTCGGGCCCGAGATTTCATAGCGCGAGAAGGCGGCGATATCGATCAGCCCGACGCCATCGCGGATCATCCTGCATTCCTCGCCGACGATATCGAAGGCATTGGAGCGTTTCAGCGTCGGCTTTTCGACGAAGCCTTCCGGCGCGAAATAGAGCGGTACCTCCATGCCCCAGGACACGCCCCAGCGCGCGCCGGCCGCATCCATCGCGTCATGGGCGCCGGCGGTCTTGAGCGGCCGGCCGGCCGGCAATTGCTCGTTCGGATAGCTCATGACGAAGCGGCGGGAATAGAATTGGCCGGTGGTCTGGCGGATATATTCGCGGTTGGAAGCGAAGGCTCCATAGCGTGCGATATCCATGCCGTAGACATCGGCCTCCGGCTCGCCATGGATCATCCATTCGGCAAGCGACTTGCCGACGCCACCGCCCTGGAGGAAGCCGGCCATGACGCCGCAGGCGACCCAGTAGTTCGCGACGCCGCGAACCGGCCCGACCAGCGGGTTGCCGTCCGGCGAGAAGGTGAAGGCGCCGTTGACCCAGCGTTTGATGCCGGCCGTCTGCAGGCAGGGGTAGCGGCTGAAGCCGAGCGCCAATTCGTCGGCGATGCGGCCGGGATCTTCCTGGATCAATTCGATGCCGTAATCCCACGGCGCGCCGTCCATGTTCCAGTGCTTGTGGTCGATCTCGTAGATGCCGAGCAGAAGCCCCTTCTGCTCCTGGCGCATGTAGGTGAAGCCCTCGAGATCGACGATCAGCGGCAGTTCACGGTCGAGCGCCTGGATTTCCGGCAACCCCTCGGTAACGAGGTAGTGATGCTCCATCGGCGAGACCGGCAGGTCCAACCCTGCCATGCGCCCGACCTGCTTTGCCCAGAGGCCGCCGGCATTGACGACATGCTCGGCGACGACGGTGCCTTTTTCCGTCACTACGTCCCAATGGCCGTCCGGCCGGTGCTTCAACTCCAGCACGCGGTTGTGTTCGATGATCTCGGCACCGCGCAGCTTTGCGGCCTTCGCATAGGCATGCACCGTGCCAGACGTATCGATATGGCCCTCGCGCTCGGCATAGAGGCCGCCGAGGATGCCGTCGGTATTGAGGATGGGGCAGCGCTTGGCGATTTCTTCCGGGCCGATCAGGTGGACGTCGTCGATGCCCATGGTCTGGAAGACGCGATAGGAGGCTTTCAGCCATTCCCAGCGCTCCGGGGCCGATGCGACCGATATGCCACCGGTCATGTGCATGCCGATATTCTGGCCGGATTCCTTCTCCACCTCGGAGAGGAGGTCGATAGTGTAGGCCTGCAGCGTGGCGATATTCGGGTCGGCGTTGAGGGCATGGAATCCGCCGGCCGCGTGCCAGCTTGATCCCGCGGTCAGCACCTCGCGTTCGATCAGCGCGACATCCGTCCAGCCGAATTTCGCCAGATGGTAGAGCACCGACACTCCGACGACGCCGCCGCCGATGACGACCGCGCGGTAATGGGACTTCATGGCTTCCTCCCCCAAAGTATGGGAAGCCTAATTCTAGTGGACACTAATGTCTAGTAGCTGCGCGACTGTTCGCGAAAGGCAGTGTACATCCTTGTCTAGTTCCACGGGATCGGTTAGCCTTTCCACTGACCGGTCGATGGGACCGCGCTTTGGGAGGAGCGATCATGAGCGATAGCGAGAACAATCCGAACAGGACCGCGGTGGACGCGATCGGGCGAGCGCCAGCCGGCGAGGAAGCAGGTTCATCGGGAGCGGTAAGCCGTCGCGACCTGTTGCGCGCGGGCGGCATGCTCGGTCTCTCGCTGCCCTTCGCGGGCGGCATTGGCGCCTCCGCGCTCGGTACGTGGGCGACCCCGGCGCGCGCCTCGGTGACCGGCCAGTGCGTTCTCGGCGTCACGCAGGAGGCCGTCAACTTCAATCCGCTTCTCTACGTCAACACCGGCGTGGAGACTTCCGTCGAGTTCATCGTCTTCGACGCGCTTTGGAAGATCGATCCCGAAGGCAAGTTCATTCCCAATCTCGCAGCGGAAATCCCCACGCGTGAGAATGGCGGCATATCGGAAGACGGGCTCACCTGGACGATCAAGCTGCATCCCGATGTCAAATGGCATGATGGGAAGCCGTTCACCGCGGCCGACGTCGCCTTCACGCTCGATGTCATCATGGACCCGAAGGTGACGGTCCGCAGCCGCAACGGCCAGGACCACGTCGAGAGCTACAAGGCCGTCGACGACCACACCATAGAGATCAAGCTGAAGGACAGCTTCGCGCCCTACATGGTGTCCTGGCAGAAGACCAGCGTCATCCCCAAGCACATACTTGAAGGGACCGACATCAACACGGCCCCCTTCAACACATCTCCAATCGGCACCGGTCCGTTCAAATTCAAGGACCGGGTCGCCGGCAGCCAGATAAGCTTCGAGCCCAATCCCGATTATCACGGCGGCGCGCCGAAGCTCACCTCGCTTGTCCAGAAATACGTGCCCGATCAGCAAACGCTTTATGCCCAGTTCCAGACCGGAGAGGTCGACATTTATGAGCTCCAGGGCATCCCGCCACTGCTCTATGAGAAGGCCAAGAAGCTCCCCAACTGCACCATCGAACTGAGCGCGAGCCCCTTCGTCGAGTTCATCTATTTCAACTGCGCCAAGCCGCAGTTCCAGGACAAGCGCGTGCGCAAAGCCCTCTATATGGCCGTCGACAAGAAGGGCTGGATCGACGCGGTCTATTACGGCGTCCCGGTGCCGACGTTGAGCTACCTGCCGCCGAACCATTGGGCTTACAACAAGAACCTTGTGGATCCGGGTCACGATCCGGAGAAGGCGGCAGCACTTCTCGACGAGGCCGGCTGGAAGGTCGGGTCCGATGGTGTCCGGCAGAAGGACGGCGTGCGGCTGGCCTTCACCATGTCGACTACGGCCGGCAACAAGGCGCGCGAGCAGGCCGAGCAGCTCGTGCAGCAGAACTTCAAGAAGATTAACGTCGAGATGACGATCAAGAACATGCCGGCGTCGGTCGTCTGGGGCGATTACACCGTCAAGAGCCAGTACGACACATTGATGGTCGGCTGGGACGCGCTGCTCTATCCCGACCCCGACTATGGCGACCGTATCAGGAGCTCGTCGATCCCGGCCAAGGGAGGCAGCGGCTCCAACTACGTCCAGTACGAGAACCCGGAGATCGACGAGCTTTGCGCTAAGGGCGTCAGCACCGTCGACCAGGGCGAGCGCAAGAAGATCTACGACCGCATCCAGGAGATCCTGCTCGAGGACATGCCGTTTGCGCCGATCTTCGCCTACCAGACGATCGTCGGCGTGAAGGACCGCATCAAGGGATACATTCCGAATCCATACGTCCCCATCAATTCGTGGAATACCGCACAATGGTCCGCGAGCTGAGAAAGATCGTATAAGGACGGAATGGCACGTTTCCTGATCAACCGGCTGGTGCAGTCGGCCATTCTGTTGCTCGGCGTTTCGATTGTCGGCTTCGCGCTGATGCATCTGGCGCCGGGCGGCCCGTTGGCACTCTACACACTGAATCCCACGGTCACCGCGCAGGATATCGAGCGCGTCAAGGTGCTGTTCGGCCTCGACCAGCCTGTCTATGTCCAATACCTGAAATGGGCGGCGGGCATGGTGACCGGGAACTGGGGGTTCAGTTTCTTCGGCGGCCAGCCTGTCCGCGACATCGTGCTCGACCGCGTGCCGGCAACGCTGCTCCTGATGGGGACGGCGCTGGCGCTGGCGTTGGTGATCGGCGTGGCGATCGGCATCCTGTCGGCGGTGCGCCGTAATTCGGTCTTCGACTATGCGAGCGCAGTAGGCTCGATGGTGGCGCTTTCGCTACCCACCTTCTGGTTTGGCCTGCTCGCCATCTTCACCTTTGCGCAAACGCTGGAATGGCTGCCGGCCGGCGGCATTGCCAGTATCGGAGGCGGCGGCTTCCTCGATCGTCTGGAACATCTCATCTTGCCCGTCATCGTGCTGGCACTGGTGCTGGTGGCGCAGTGGAGCCGCTATACGCGTTCCTCCATGCTGGAGATCCTCGATCAGGATTTCGTCCGCACGGCGCGGGCGAAGGGCATCAAGCCCTCGCGCGTACTGCTGAATCACGGTTTACGCGCCGCGCTGGTTCCGCTTGTGACGCTTGCCGGCCTGCAAATACCGCTGCTGGTCGGCGGAGCGCTGGTCACCGAGACGGTGTTCAGTTGGCCGGGCATGGGCATGCTGTTTCTCAGCGTGCTCAACACGCGCGACTATCCGGTGCTGATGGCCATCCTCATGGTCGGCGCGTTCATGGTCGTGCTCGGCAATCTTCTGGCCGATATTCTCGTCGCCTTCATCGATCCCAGGGTGAAACTCGGCTATGGCTGACGCCGCCTTCACCCCTCCCATGATCGTGCCGCCGCGCGCCGGCGTGCTGAAGCGCCTGCTGCGCCATCGGCTGTCCATACTGGCGCTGATCGTGCTGGCGATCCTGATCGTCGGTTCGGCCGGTGCGCACTGGCTCGCGCCGCACGACCCGGAGGAACTCGACATCGCCAACCGCTATGCCCCACCGCTTACGGCAGGGCACATATTGGGCAGCGACGATCTCGGCCGCGATGTGCTGACACGGCTGATGTATGCCGGCCAGATATCGCTTTCCGTGGGCATCGCGGCGATGCTGGTGACGGTCGTGGTCGGCTTCTCGGTCGGCGCGTTCGCGGCCTATTACGGCCGGTGGGTCGGGACGCTTCTGATGCGGCTCACCGATATCATGCTGTGTTTCCCGAGCGTCTTCCTGCTGCTTTTCGTCGCCGCCTTCGTCACGCCTAGTCTGACCTCGATGGCATTGATGATCGGCCTGACCTGCTGGATGGAAATCGCCCGGATCGTCTATTCGCAGATCCTTGTGCTTAAATCGGCCGATTTCATCGCCGCCGCGCAGATGGTCGGCGCGCCGTCCTGGCGCATCATCCTGCGTCAGATCCTGCCGAACACCATGGCTCCGCTTCTGGTCGCCGCGACGCTCAATACGGCCAACGCGATCCTGCTCGAGAGCTATATCAGCTTCCTCGGCTACGGCATCCAGCCGCCGGCGGCGAGTTGGGGCAACATGCTGACCAACGCCCAGAGCGATTTCCAGGTCGATCCCTGGCTCGCCGTCTTCCCAGGGATTGCCATTACGCTCGCCGTTACCAGCTTCAACTTCATCGGCGACGGCTTGCGCGACGCGCTTGACCCGAAGATGCGCGACCGATGAGCGAACCGTCCCAGGAAGCACCGTTGCTGGAGGTTGACGGGCTTGCTGTCGCCTTCGGTCCGTCGACGGCCGTCGACGGCATTTCATTCAATGTCCGGAAGGGGGAAACGCTCGGGCTGGTGGGCGAAAGCGGCTGCGGCAAGTCCACCACCGCGCTGGCGCTGATGCGGCTCCTGCGCGATGCCAGGATAGAAGGCACGGCGCGCCTCGGCGGCGAGGACCTGATGACGCTGGATGAGGCGGCGATACGCAGACGGCGCGGCGCCGATATCGCGATGATCTTCCAGGATCCGGGCACCGCGCTTCACCCGATGATCCGCGTCGGCGACCAGATCATCGAAGTGTTGCGCGCGCACCTGGATATCACGAGGGACGAGGCGCGCGAGCGCGCGATCGGCCTCCTGCGCAAGGTCGGCATCGCCGCGCCCGAGCAACGCATCGATGCCTATCCGCATGAGATGTCGGGCGGCATGTGCCAGCGCGTCATGATCGCGATCGCCATCGCCTGCTCGCCGCGCCTTTTGCTCGCGGACGAACCGACCACGGCTCTCGACGTCACGGTGCAGGCGCAAATCCTCGATCTTCTGCGCGACGTGGCGGACGAGGCCGGGATGGGCGTGATCCTAATCACCCACGATCTCGGCGTGGTCGCCGGCATGACGGACCGCGTGGCGGTGATGTATGCCGGAAAGATCGTCGAACTGGCGCCGACGGAGGCGCTGTTCGCGGAGCCGAAGCATCCCTATACGAATGGCCTCTTGAATTGCATTCCCAAGCTCGACAGCGGCTGGGACGAGCCGGTGCCGGCCATTCCCGGAAGCGTACAGGGCGCAATGCAATTGAAGGGCTGCCGCTTCGCGCCGCGCTGCGCCCTGGCGAGCGAGCTCTGCGCGGCCGAGCCAAAGCTGAGAGAGACAGGCGAAGGCCATTTCGTGGCATGCTGGAACGCGCCATGAGCGAAGCGCTGATCGAAGCCGTTGGCATCTCGCGGCACTATCATCTCAGCGGCGGGCGTATGCTGCGAGCCCTGGACGGGATCGATCTCGGAGTCGGACGTGGAGCGACCCTCGGCCTCGTCGGCGAGAGCGGTAGCGGCAAGAGCACGCTCGGGCGGACGCTCGTCGGCCTCCAGACGCCGACCCTTGGCACCATACGTTTCGAGGGGAAGGATACGGGCGCACCGGACGCCGTCGCGTTGAAGCGGCTGCGGCAGCAGCGGCAGATCATCTTCCAGGACCCCTCGGGCGCGCTCAATCCGCGCATGACGATCGGGGACACCATCGTCGAGCATCTGCGCGTGCAGGGCTGGTCGCGTCCCGACGCACGCCGACAGGCCTCTGTCGTCATCGAGCAGGCCGGCCTGCCTGCCGCCTTCCTTACGCGCTATCCGCACGAGATATCGGGCGGCCAGCGTCAGCGAGCGGTGATCGCCCGCGCCATCAGCACCGATCCGGCCTTCATCGTCGCCGACGAACCGGTTTCGGCCCTCGACGTTTCGACCCGCGCGCAAATCATGAATCTTCTGCGCGAACTACAGGCCGAACGCGGGCTGACGATGCTCTTCATCAGCCATGATCTGAGCGTCGTGGCGCATATGTGCCGCGACGTCGCGGTGATGTATCTGGGGCGCATCGTGGAGCTTGCACCGCGTTCGGCGCTGTTCAAGGCGCCGCGGCATCCCTATACGGCGGCGCTTCTGTCGGCGATCCCGCTGCCCGATCCGGTGCGCGAGCGCAACCGGGTCCGGGCCAGGCTGCAGGGCGAGACCCCCGATCCGTCGGCTGTTCCGAGCGGCTGCCGCTTCCACCCCAGATGCCCGCGGGCGACGGAACTCTGCCGCACGGCCGATCCGGAGATCCGGCCGGTCGATCCCGGCCATCAGGTCGCCTGCCACCACCCGCTTGGACCAAATACATCCGATACGTGAGATTACTGCGCGCCACGCTCTCGGGTTGGCGTGTTGGCATCCGAAAAGCAAAAGAAATCAGCCACTTCATCGCTTCGATAAAGGCGATGAATCACGAACTCTTCATGGGAATCGCGCCAACGGGCCAGGCTCCAAACCCGTCAAGGTTCTTTGCTTGTCAGGCCCGCAAGTCGTTCCAGACTTTCTGGTCCAGCAACTTGCCGTCCCCGACGGTGAAACGGTCGATGAAGCGGATGCCCTCGAAGGGCTCGCCGTCCGGCCATTCGCCGGAAAGTTTGCCAAAGCAATAGACGACCGTCCCGGTCTCGCCGAAACACTCGTCGAAGGCTTCGTAGCTCTTCTTCACGAAGCGGTAGCGCGGGCGGCTCCAGGCGACGAGGTCCTCCAGCGCGCCGAATTCCGCGCTGCCGGGAAAAATCATCCGGAAATCGTCGGCGAGAAACGTCCTGGCCGCCGCGAGGTCGCGCCTCTCCATCGCCGAAAGGAACGCCTGGACGGTTTCGGCAGGCGTCGGGAGGGGCTTGCCGGGCATCCTGGAGACGCGGCCGCGCATGTAGCTCGTCGGTTTCACTTCCTCGATCGCCACAATTATGCCGTCAAGCGGAGCCGCGACTGTTGCGCGAACGGCGTCCGTCAGGCGTCGCGACAGGCTCGACCGCACCTCGTCTCCATAGCCTTCGATCAGGGTGACACGGACGACCGGCATTTTCCCTCCTCGCGCAGGATCGGGCGGAGAGCCCGTTGACAACATGGTATATTGATATACCAATGAGAGCAACAGGGAGGAACGATTGCCCGGAGATGGCAACGACATCGGGGTAACAGGCGTGGCGGGCGCGCGGCTCGACGCCAATACGCGTGTGCCACTCTACCATCAGCTTTTCGTCCTTTTGCGCAACCGCATCTATGCGGGCGAATTGAGGGCCGGGGAGCTTGTCTCCGGCGAGCAGGAACTGTGCGGCGCGTTCGGCGTCTCGCGCATCACCGCCAAGCGGGCGTTGAACGAGCTTGCCAATGCCGGCCTGGTCGTTCGCGAGCGGGGCAAGGGAACGCGCGTGGTCAAGCGCCCGCCGCCGCCGGCCGTCACTTCCTCCATCGAAGGGTGGCTCGAGAACATCTCGCTGATGGGCATCGCCACCGAAGCGCGTGTCCTTGAATTCGGCTATGTTCCGGCGAGCGAGGATATAGCCCAGGCATTGGAACTGGCCTCCGGGACCGAGGTGCAGCGCGCGGTTCGCGTTCGCATTCTCAACGGCGAGCCGATGTCTTATCTGGTCACCTACGTTCCGAGCGATATCGGCCGCCAGTACGATAGGGAAGATCTCAACAAGCGGCCGCTGCTGAACCTTCTTGAGAGAGCCGGCGTGGAAGTCGCTTCCGCGCGCCAGACGATATCCGCGAGCGTCGCCGATTCCCAGGTTGCAACGGCGCTCTCGACGCATGCCGGCGCCCCATTGATCGAAGTTCGCCGCGTCGTGCGGGACACCGGAGGCAGGCCCGTCGAGTATATCCGGGTGCTCTATCGTCCCGATCTCTACCGTTTCGAAATGTCCATGCGCCGCGTCCGCGAGAAGGAAGGCATGCGCTGGGCAACGTTACCTTCGGCGCCGATCCCGGCCGGCGAGGAGGAAATGTCAATTCTACCGGGGAACAGGATGGATCCGGACAGGCAACGAACCGTCCGGGCCGGAAACAGGAGGTGAAGATGAGCGAGTTTTCCAAGCGACGCATTACGGCCGGGGCGGGCGTGAACCGCCGGGTGTTCCTGGCGGCAGGTAGCGCCGCGGTCGGACTGGGGATCACCGGATTCCCCGCCGTTCTGAGGGCCGAGTCTCAATCGGTGAAGATCGGCCTGATCCACCCGGTGACGGGAGCCATTTCCTTCTCGGGAACGCAGTGCCGGGCCGGGGCGCAGTTGGCGATCGCCGATATCAACGCCGCCGGCGGCATCAAGTCGCTGGGTGGGGCCAAGATCGAGGGTGTGCTGGGCGACAGCCAGGGCAAGCCGGAAATCGGTGCGTCGGAAGTCGACAAGATGGTCGAGCAGGGCGTGGCCGGCATCGTCGCGGGCTATTCCTCCGCCATCTCGCTCGCGACCTCGCAGGAGGCGGCCAAATCCAACACACCGCATGTGGTCGACGTCGGCGTTTCGGACGAGATCATCAAGCGCGGCCTGAAGAACACGTTCCGTCTCGCCCCCGGCTACGGAACGGTGTCGGGGATCGCAGTCGACAACCTCGACAAGATCAACAAGGCCGCCGGCTCGATCGCCAAGACGGCGGTTGTCGTGCACGAGGATTCGCTTTTCGGCACCGGCACGGCGAAGCTCCTGTCCGCGCAATTGCCGAAGATCGGCATCGAACTGGTCGATGTCATCAAGCACCCGACGCCGACGCGCGACTTCACCAATATCGTGTTGCAGATCAAGGCGAAGAACCCGGACCTGATCATCCCCGCAAACTACTATAACGAATATGTGTTGTTCGCCCGCACACTCAGGCAGCAGCAGGTGAAGGCGAAGGGCATCTATTCGGTCCTCGGCGGGGCGGCGTCGAACTACAAGTTCGTCCACGATTTCCCCGAGGCCGCGGAAGGGATCATGGATTGTAACCATTGGTTCAATCCGAAATCCGACCTCGCCTTGCAGCGCAAGAAGGCAGCCGAGGCTAAGGGCCTGATCTACACCTACGAGGTGTTCCTGACCTATAATGCCGTTGCGCTCCTGGCGGATGCCATCGACCGGGCCGGCTCGACCGACAAGGACAAGGTCATCGAGGCGCTTGCCGCTTCCACCTGGGACAAGCATGGCATGCCCTACGGCCCGACCAAGTTCGTCAATGGCCAGAACGAGGGCGCCGCGCCGGCAAACACGCAGGTGCTCGGTGGCGAGATCGAGGTCATCTATCCGAAGGAATTCGCATCCGCCGATGCGGTCTTTCCGATGAAGAGCTGACCGACGCCACTGTCCCAACTCCGGACCGGGCACCAGCCCGGTCCCGAACGCCGAACCCGATCGATATGCCAGACAGCGCGATCCTGATCCCGTCCATTCTCAACGGCCTCACGATGGGGGCGCTTTATGCCCTCATCGCGCTCGGGCTGACGCTGATCTACGGCGTGCTGCACATCATCAATTTCGCGCATGGCGCGCTCCTGATGGTCGGCCTTTACGCGGCCTACTTCCTCAATGCGCGGTTCGGCATCGATCCCTATGTCGCGCTTTTGATCGTCCCGCCGCTGATGTTCGCCCTCGGCTATGCGCTCCAGCGCGGCATCATCGGAAGGGCAAGCCATGGCCGTGACGAGAACATCCTGCTGGCCACGCTCGGCCTCGCCATCGTCATCGAGAACCTCGCGCTTTATTTCTTCCGCTCAGACACGCGCACCATCGATGTGCCCTACGCCTTCGAGACGGTGAGCGTGCTTGGCGCCTTCATCCCGCTACCCAAGGTCGTCGCCTTTTTCGGCGCGCTTGTCACCGCCGCCTTCCTCTGGCTCTTCATGTCGCGGACCGCGACCGGTCGCGCCATCCGCGCCATCTCCAAGGAGCGCAAGGGCGCGGAACTCGTCGGCATCGATACCGAACATATCTATGGGCTGAGCTTCGGCCTCGGCATCGCCTGCCTGGGGGTCGCGGCGTGCCTGCTGCTGCCGACCTACTACGTAACGCCGCAAGTCGGCGAGGGCTTTATCCTCATCGCCTTCACCATCGTGGTGCTGGGAGGTATGGGCTCGTTCATCGGGGCGCTTCTGGGCGGCCTCATCATCGGAGTCGTCGAGGCCGTCAGCGGCCTCTATCTCGGCGAAAGCCTCGGCCAGATTGGCATTTTCGTGATCTTCATCCTCGTCCTCTTGTTCCGCCCGACGGGGCTGCTCGGGCACAAGGTCTGAGCCGCATGCGAAACCTCGTCATCCTCCTCGTCGTCTTTGCCGCGATCGCGACGGCGCCCTGGCTCATCCGCTCGGAGTTCTGGCTGAACCTCGTCATCATGACGCTCTACGGCGCGCTGCTCGGCCAATCCTGGAACATCCTCGGCGGTTATGGCGGGCAATTCTCCTTCGGCCATGCCGCTTTCTTCGGAACGGGAGCCTATGCGGTGGCTGTGCTGCAGATGAAATTCGACATCAATCCGTGGCTCGGCCTTGCGGGCGGCGCGGTGCTTGCCATGCTGGTTGCGGCCTTCATCGGATACTGCACCTTCCGCTACGGGCTGCGCGGTTCCTATTTCGCGCTGGTCACGCTGGCATTCGCCGAGGTTCTGCGCATCCTCGCCAATTCCTTCGACATCACCGGGGCCGGCGTCGGACTTCTGATCCCGCTCAGGCAGGAGGCATCCAACCTCCAGTTCCCCACCAAGACGGGCTTCTTCTTCCTCATCTGGGTGATGACGCTCGCGGCTTTCCTCGTGGTCTGGTGGATCGGCCATTCCCGTTTCGGCGCGCAGCTTACCGCCGTCCGCGACAATGAGGACGCGGCGCGCGCGCTCGGCGTCAACCCGTTCCGCGTCAAGATGGGCGCCATCGTCCTGTCGGGCCTTTTCTCAGGTCTCGCCGGCATCTTCTACGCCCAGTATTTCCTCTATCTCGACCCGAGCATCGCCTACGGCACGAGCGTTTCCATCGAAAGCCTGCTGGTGCCGATCATCGGCGGCATGGGAACGCTTTTCGGGCCGCTGCTCGGCGCGGTCGGCGTGCATTTCATTTCCGAGGTCACGCGCGAGACGATGGGAGACGCACCGGGCATCGCGCTGGCGCTTTACGGCACCGTACTGGTCCTGATGGTCATCTTCATGCCGCGCGGACTCGCGGGGCTCTTCCGCCGCTTCGGCTGGCGGCCCGCCCAACCGGAAAACAAGGCCGCGCCGGAGATCCGCCATGCTTGAGGTCGAGGGCCTTTCCAAGCATTTCGGAGGTGTGCGGGCCGCAAACGGCGTACGTCTGTCCCTCGAGGAGGGGAAGATTGCATCGCTGATCGGGCCGAACGGTGCCGGTAAGACGACGCTGTTTGCCATGATCACCGGCTTCCACAAGCCGGACGAGGGGAGGGTGCATTTCAACGGCGAGGACATTACCGGCCTCTCGCCGGAAGCGATCGCCCGACGCGGCATGGTGCGTACCTTCCAGATCGTTCAGCCCTTCGCCGGCCAAACCGTGCGCGAGAACATCGCGGTCGGCGCGCACCTGCGCATCGCCTCGCGGTCGCGCGCGCTCGCCAAGGCCGAGGAGGTGGCGCGTCGCGTCGGGCTCGGCGATCGGCTCGACATGGATGCGGCGGCACTTACGGGCGCAGGGCGCAAGCGGCTCGAAGTCGCGCGGGCGCTGGCAACGGAGCCGCGCCTGATCCTCTTCGACGAGGTGATGGCGGGGCTGAACCCGTCCGAGATCCGCGACGTCATTCCGGTCATCCGCGCGCTGCGCGATTCCGGCGTCACGATCCTGCTCATCGAGCATGTCATGCTGGCGGTGATGAGCCTTTCGGAACATACCTGGGTGTTGAGCGAGGGCGAGATCATCGCTGAGGGTGCCCCGGCCGATGTCGTCGCCGACCCTAAGGTCGTGGCCGCCTATCTCGGCGAGGGCATGGCCGCGCGCATGAAGCGGCGAGAGGCCGATCATGCTTGAAGTCTCGGGCATTCGTGGCGGCTACGGCGCTGTGGAAGTGCTTCGCGGGGTCGATCTCGGCATCGCGCAGGGCGAACTGGTGGCGCTGCTCGGTTCGAACGGCGTCGGCAAGACGACTTTTGCCGCCGCCCTTTCCGGCCTCGTTCGGTGCAGGAGCGGCAGCATCCGCTTCCAGAACCGTGAGATCGGCCATCTCGCACCGAGCGAGATCGTCGCGGCGGGACTGATACAGGTTCCGGAAGGTCGGCACATCTTTCCGAACCTGACGGTGAGGGAAAATCTGGAGCTCGGCGCCTATCGCCGCGCCGCGAAAAGCCTGGGCAAAAACCTCGGCGAAGTGCTCGATACCTTCCCACGGCTGAAGGAACGGCTGGCGCAGAAGGCGGGCACGCTTTCCGGCGGCGAGCAGCAGATGCTGGCGATCGGCCGCGCCATGATGGCGGAACCGGTACTGCTCGTTCTCGACGAACCGTCGATCGGCCTGTCGCCGCTACTGGTGGAAGAGATGTTCGCGCTGATCGGCCGGCTGAGGGAGCGCGGCCTGACGATCCTTCTGGTCGAGCAGAATGTGCTGCAATCGCTGGAGATCGCCGACCGCGCCTTCGTCATGGAGAATGGCGAGATCAGGTTGTCCGGCAAGGCTTCCGAAATGATGGACGATCCTGAACTCCAGCGTTCCTATCTGGGATTGGCATGATGGTGGCGACACTGGCGGAAAAGATCATCGCGCGTGCGGCCGGACGCCAGTCCGTCCGTCCGGGCGAGATCGTCACGGCCAAAATCGACCTTGCCATGATCCACGATTCGGGCGGCCCGCGCCGGGTCGAGCCGATCCTGAAGGATCTGGGCGTCGGGCTCTTCGATGCCGGCAAGGTGGTCCTGATCTCGGATCATTTTGTGCCGGGCGATACCGACGAGGGCGCGCGCATCCTCGAACTGACCCGGCAATGGGCGAAGGAGCGCAAGGTCGCCTTCCACGACGGCGAGGGCATCTGCCATGTCGTCCTGCCGGAGAAGGTGCATCTGAGGCCCGGCATGTTCGTCGTCGGCGGCGACAGCCATTCGCCGACCGGCGGCGCCTTCGGCTGTTACATGTTCGGCGTCGGAGCGACGGAGATGGCCGGCGTGTTGGCGACCGGCGAGATATGGCTGAAGGTGCCGGGCACCATCCGCATCGAATGGCAAGGCAGGCTCGGCCTTGGCGTGACCGCCAAGGATATCATGCTGGCGCTTTGCGGCCGCCTCGGCATGGACGGGGGCAAGTACCAGGCGGTCGAATATGCGGGCGAGGCGATTTCCGCGCTCTCCATGCAGGAGCGCATGACGCTTTCCAACATGGCGGCGGAACTTGGTGCGCAGGCCGGCCTGATCGGGCCCGACGAAACCACCGCGCGCTGGCTGGAAGGCGTTGGCAGTGATCCCGGAGACTGGTCCGGCCTGAAATCCGACCCGGAAGCGGCGCTCCTCGAACACCATGTCTTCGACGCCGCGGCGCTCGAGCCGCAGGTGGCCGCGCCGCATTCGCCGGCCAATGCCGCGCCGGTCGGCGATGCCCCTGCGACCCCGGTCGACGTCGCCTATATCGGCGCCTGTACGGGCGCGAAATATGACGATCTGAAACGCGCAGCCTCGATCCTGCGCGGACGCCATACGGCAGCCGGTACCGAACTGATGGTGGCGCCCTCTTCGCGCCGCGATCAGGACCGCGCGACGGACGAGGGCATCATGAAGATATTCGAGGATGCCGGCGCGCGCATCCTGCCCAATGCGTGCGGCATCTGCGCCGGCTACGGCGCGGACCGTCTCGGCGAGAATGTGACCTGTATTTCCTCCACAGCGCGCAACTTCAAGGGGCGCATGGGTGCGGCCTCGTCCAATGTGTGGCTGGCGTCGCCCTACACCGTCGCCGCCTCGGCCGTCGCCGGACGCATCGCCGACCCGCGCGAATTCCTGCGGGCGGGAGATGGGGCATGAGCGGGCGCATCTTCCTCTTCGGCGACGATATCGACACCGACCAGCTCGCGCCGGGCCAGTATATGAAGGGCGGGCTAGCAGAACTTGCCGCCCATTGCCTCGAAGCGGTCAGGCCGGATTTCCCGGCGAGTGTCGGACCCGGCGACATCGTGGTTGCCGGACGCAATTTCGGCATGGGCTCCTCGCGTGAGCAGGCGGCCGAGGCGCTGAAGTTTCTGGGCGTTGCCGCTGTCGTGGCGCGCTCGTTTGCCGGCATCTTCTATCGCAATGCCATCAATCTCGGCCTGCCGGTCATCGTGGCGGAAGGCGATCTCGGCGCCGTTCGCGACGGAGTGGAGGCGGTGCTCGATCTTGACGCGGGGCAATTGCAGCCGGCAGGCGCGGCGCCGATCGTGCTGGAGCCGCTGCCCGACAATCTGAAAGCGCTGCTCGCCGATGGCGGGCTGGTGCCGCATCTGAAGAAGCGCTTCGCAGCGGAGCGAGGCCAGGACTGGTAATGAAACTCAAACAAAGACTTGCAGAGAAGAAGATATTGGTTGCTCCAGGCATCTACGATGCGCTGACGGGGCTTATCGCGGAACAGGCGGGCGCCGAGGCGGTCTACCTTTCCGGGGCCTCGATCGCCTATACGCGGCTCGGCCGTTCGGATATCGGCCTTGTATCGATGAACGAGGTTGCCGACACGGTGGCGGCGGTCCGCGACCGCGTTTCGATCCCTATCGTTGTGGACGCCGACAACGGCTTCGGCAATGCGCTCAACGTGCAAAGGACGGTCCGCGTGTTCGAGCGCATGGGCGCGGCCGCACTTCAACTCGAGGATCAGACCATGCCGAAACGCTGCGGTCATCTCGACGGCAAGTCGCTGATTTCCAGCGAGGAGATGGCCGGTAAGATCCGCGCCGCCTGCGATGCACGCCATTCGGAGGATACGCTGATCATCGGCCGCACCGATGCGATCGCTGTCGAGGGGTTCGAAGCAGCGCTCGACCGCGCCGAGGCTTATGTGGAGGCGGGGGCCGATATTCTCTTCGTCGAGGCGCCGCAGTCGGTCGACCAGATCGAGAAGGTGGTTTCCCGGCTCGCCGGTCGTGTGCCGCTGATGGCGAACATGGTCGAAGGGGGTAAGACGCCCGCCGTCGACGCGGCGGGGCTGGAAAGGCTCGGCTACAGTTTTGTCATCTTTCCGGGCGGTATCGTCCGCGCCGTAGCAGCGACGGCGCGCGACTATTATTCCAACCTCGTGGGGGCCGGTTCCAACGCCGCCTTCCGCAACCGTATGTTCGATTTCTCCGGCCTGAACGAACTGATCGGCACGCCGGAGATGCTCGCGCTCGGCCATCGCTATGACGGGGAGCAGGCCTGATGCCGGTCGATGCGGTGACGCTCGCCATCCTGAAAGGCCGGCTTGAACAGATCGCGGACGAGATGGACGCAACCCTTTTCCGCTCGGCGTTCAATCCCATCATCGCCGAGGCGCATGACGCCTCGCACGGCATCTACGACGCGTTGAGCGGCGAGACGCTGGTCCAAGGCAAGTCGGGCCTGCCCATCTTCGTCGGCGTCATGGCCTTCGCCGTCAAGGCGGTCATCGACAAGGCCGCCGGGCGTGACGGGATCCATGAGGGTGACGTGTGGATCTTCAACGATCCTTATGAGGGCGGCACCCACCTTTCCGACTTCCGCCTGGTCAAGCCGGTGTTCCGCGACGGCAAGGTCTTCTGCTTCCTCGCCTCGGTCGGCCATTGGCACGATGTCGGCGGTAACGTGCCGGGCAATTACAACCCCGCCGCCACCGAATGTTTCCAGGAAGGCATGCTGATCCCGCCGGTGAAGCTGTTCGACCGCGGCCAGTTCCGCCAGGATGTCGTCGATATCGTCTCGGCGAATTCACGCCTGCCGATGTCGCTTTACGGCGACCTCAACGGCCAGATCAACGCGCTGGAACTGGGCGAGCGCCGCATGCACGTGCTGCTGGACGAATACGGTGCGGCGACGATTGCCGAAAGCCTTGCCGCGCTCAAGGCGCGGGCCGCCGAGATGATGCGCGCCCAGATCGCCGAACTGCCTCAAGGCACCGTCACCGCCGAGGATTTCCTCGACAATGACGGCATCGTCGATGAACCTTTGAAGATCGCGCTCGACCTGACGATCGAGAAGGACCGGATGGTGATGGATTTCACCCGCTCCTCGCCGGCCTGCGCCGGGCCGGTGAACATCTCGCGCTCCACGACGATCGCCGCCTGCTATGTCGCGCTGAAGCATATTTTCGGCGACGTGCCCGCCAATGCCGGCGTGCTGGAGCCGGTCGAGTTCCGCATCGACCCGGATTCGCTTCTCTCTGTGAAAGCGCCGAAACCCGTCGGCGGCTATACGGAGACCATCCTGCGCCTGATCGATGTCGTCTTCCAGGCCGTCGCCCGGATCGCGCCGGGGCCGGCCATGGCCTGCGCCTATGGCACGATCAATGCGCTGTCCCTTGCCGGCCATCGCTCAAACGGCCAGCGCTGGGTCATGTTCTCCTTCTTCGGCGGTGGCCATGGCGCGCATGGCGGAGGCGATGGCCTCAACCACGGCAACGCGCCGATCTCGACCGCCACCATCCCGCCGCTCGAAATCCTGGAGGCCGCCTATCCGGTACGCTTCACAAAATGGGCGCTCAGGCCGGATTCCGGCGGCCCCGGCCAGTATCGCGGAGGTCTCGGCGCAATCTACGAGATCGCGCTTCTGGAGAAGTCCGCCGACGTGTTCCTGTTCGGCGAGCGTGGCAAATACGCTCCGAGAGGCGTTGTCGACGGCGGTGAGGCTGCCGCAAACCATTTTGTCTACGAACAGGCGGACGGCGAGCATTCGCCGCCGATGGTGTCCAAGATGGTCGGCATCCATATCACCGAGGGGCAGAAGGTGCGGCTCGAAACGCCCGGGGGCGGTGGCTATGGCGAGCCGGCAACGCGCGATCCGGATGCCGTCGCGCGCGATGTCCGGCTGGGCTACGTCACGCCCGAAAAGGCTCTATCCGACTATCAGGTCGCGGTCGCCGACGACGGTACCGTCGATCGATCGGCAACAATGGAACTACGCAGCCGGGAGGCCGCAGCTTGAAGAATCCGATTTATGTCGTCGGCGTCGATGTCGGCGGCACGTTCACCGATATTTTCGTTCTCGACGAAGCGGCCGGCACGGTCGCGACCGTCAAGGTCCCCTCGACACGCGGCGACCAGTCCAGAGGCTTCGTGCAGGGCATCCGCCAGCGCGTCGCCGATTTTGCCGGGATCGCCACCATCGTCCACGGCACCACAGTCGGCACCAACGCGCTTCTGGAGCGCAAGGGCGCGCGCACCGGCATCATCACAACGGAAGGGTTCCGCGACGTGCTCGAAATGCGCCGGCGCGACCGACCGACCACCTGGGGACTGAAGGGCTCTTTCACGCCGGTGGTTGAGCGTACCGACCGGCTGGAGGTTTCCGAACGCGTGCTCGCGGACGGTTCGGTGCTGAAGGTGGTGGATGAGGAGGAGGTGCGGACGCAGGCGCGGGCGCTCGCCGAACGCGGTTGCGAGGCGGCTTGCGTGTTCTTCATCAACGGCTATGCCAACAACGACAATGAACGCCGGGCCGTTGAAGCCGTCCGCTCCGTCTGGCCCAACACATTCGTGACCTCGGCAACGGAAATCCTTCCTGAAATCAGGGAGTTCGAGCGCGTTTCTACCGCCACGCTCAATGCCTATCTGCAGCCGGTCGTGTCTTCCTATCTGGAGCGGTTGGAAACGGCGCTCGGCGAGGGCGGATTTGCGGGCGAACTGCTCATCGTCCAGTCGAATGGCGGCGTCATGTCGGCCGAGACGGCGCGGCGTTATCCGGTTCGCACCGCGCTGTCGGGACCTGCCGCCGGCGTCATCGCCGCGACCGCCATCGCCAGGGCGGCGGGGCTCGACAACATCATCACCTGTGACATGGGCGGGACCTCGTTCGACGTCTCGCTCGTGGCGGACGGAAAGGCGGCGCTGGCGGCCCAGACGGCGATCGATTTCGGCATGGTCGTGCGCACGCCGATGATCGAAATCACGACGATCGGTGCCGGCGGGGGCTCCATCGCCTCGATCGACAAGAGCGGGTTGCTGCGGGTCGGCCCCGAATCGGCTGGCTCCGACCCCGGACCCGTCTGCTACGGCCTTGGCAATGACCGGCCGACCGTTACGGACGCCAATCTGGTGCTCGGCCGGATCAACCCCGACAGGCCGATCGGCGGCAAACTAGACCGTCTCGACGTTGAGGCCGCGCGTGCCGCGATCGAACGCGAGATCGCCGTGCCGCTCGGCCTGTCCATAGAGGACGCCGCCGAATCCGTCCTCAGGCTCGCCAATGCCAAGATGGCCGGCGCCATACGCCTCGTCTCCATCGAGAAGGGCCACGACCCGGCGAAATTCGCCGCCATGCCCTTCGGCGGCGGCGGTGCGCTGCATGCGGGGGCGCTGATCGAGGAGGTCGGGCTCGGCTCGGCGCTGGTGCCACGCTTTCCGGGCGTGACTTCCGCGCTCGGCTGTGTCGTCGCCGACATGCGGCACGACCGCGTACAGACGGTGAACCGCCTGCTCGATGATCTCGATGCCGGCGAACTCGGCCGGCAGATGGCGGCCGTAGCCAGTGAGGCGGAAAGCATCCTTGAACGCTCTGCCACCGTATTTCAGCAGATCGACCGGCTGTTCGAACTCGACATGCTCTATCTCGGGCAGACTCATTCGGTCTCCGTGCCGATTTCCATCGGGGAGGGCGGGCTGACCGCCGCCGCGATCGATGCCGCGTTCGATACCGCCTATCTGGAGGCCTTCGGCCGGCTGCTCGACGGGATCCCGAAACGCGTCATGAATTTCCGCGTGGCAGTGGTCGGGCGCCGCCCTGACCTCGACATGAGGGTCTTCGCGCCGACCGGCGGAAAGCCGGCCGAGGCCTGCCGGACAGGCACAAGGCGTGTCTACGCCAAGGGCAGCTATCACGATGTTTTCGTTTACGAGCGTCTCGATCTGGCCGAAGGAGCATCGATCCGCGGGCCGGCCATACTGGAGCAGCCGGATACGACGATCTTCGTCGATCCGGGCCTATCCGCCGTGGTCGACGGGTTCGGCAATCTGATCATGCGCCGGGCAGGAGCCCGCTGATGTATGCCCACGCGCCCTTGCGTCCCCGGCATACCGCGCTTGTCATCGTCGACCTGCAGAACGATTTCGTCCATCCCGATGGCGCCTATGCGCGCGGCGGCAAGGAGAACGCCGACATTGCCGCGTTGCCGCTCCGCGTCCGCCCGGTCGCCGACGCGCTGCGCGCCAAGGGCGGCTGGGTCGTTTCCACGCATTTCACGCTCGTGCCGGGCAAGGGCGGGGAGCCCTTCATCTCGCCGCACCTGAAGGCCATGCGGCCGTTCCTGCGGAAAGGCGATTTCGCGCCCGGCAGTTGGGGTCATCAGTTGGTGGACGAATTGCAGCCTGCAGATCTTTCCATCGAAAAGGTCGCCTATTCCGCTTTCTACATGACGCGTCTGGAATGGGTGCTGAGGAAAGCCGCGATCGACACGCTCCTTTTTTGCGGCATCGTCACCAATGGCGGCGTGGCCTCGACGGTGCGGGATGCACACATCCGGGATTTCCCCGCGACGGTGCTTGCAGATGGCTGCGCGGCCTTCTCGCGCGAGACGCATGAGCGCGCCATCGGCGACCTTTCGACGGTGGCTCGTGTCATGAACTGCGCCGAGGCGGTCGACTGGATCGAGACGTCGTGACGTGAACGGAACGCGGCCCTCCGTCATTTATAGATTGCCGGAGCGCATCGATGCGTCCGCCGAGGTGGTAGTCGTCGGCGGCGGGGCCTGCGGCCTGGTCGCCGCGCTCCGCGCTAGTGCCGCCGGCGCCGATGTGATCGTGCTGGAGCGCGATGCGACGCCGTCCGGCTCGACTTCCATGTCGTCGGGATTCGTCCCTGCGCCCGCGACGATATTCCAGCGCAAAGCCGGCATAGCGGATGACACGCCCGAACGCTTCGTCGCCGATATCATGGCCAAATCGAAGGGTAGGGCCGTTCCGCATCTTGCCGAGCTTGCCGCGCGTAATATCGGGCCGACACTGGAATGGCTGGCCGAAGCGCACGGCATCGAATGGTCGGTGCTGACGGATTTCCTGTATCCGGGCCATTCCCGACACCGCATGCATGCCGTCCCCGAAAAGACTGGAGCCGGACTGATGGCGCGCCTGCTCGCCGCCGGCGAGGCACAGGGCATCCCGCTCGTTACCAACGCGCGCGCTGTGCGCCTGTTCATGGAAAACGGCCGCGTCGCCGGCATCGGAATCGAAAGACCGGACGGCGCGGAGGAGACGATCGCCTGCCGCGCCCTCGTTCTGGCCTGTAACGGTTTTGGTGGCAACACGGAGCTTGTTCGACAGCACATACCGGAGATCGCCGACGGCCTCTATCACGGCCATGCCGGCAACACCGGAGAGGCCTTGTCGTGGGGGCAGGCCCTCGATGCGAGGACCGAGCATCTCTCCGCCTATCAGGGCCACGGGTCGCTGGCGCATCCGCATGGCATCCTGATCTCCTGGGCGCTCATGACCAAAGGCGCTATCCAGGTGAACACCCGTGGTGAACGGTTCTCCGACGAAAGCGGCGGTTACTCCGAACAGGCCGTGCATGTGCTTCGTCAACCGGACGGGATCGCCTGGAATATCTACGATCGCCGCATCCACGAATTCGCGCAGGATTTTCCAGACTACCGGGAGGCAATGGCGGCCGGCGCCATCCGCCAGGCAGGGGATGCCGTCGAACTGGCATGCGTTGCACACCTATCCGAATCCAGGATCGCAGAAACGCTCGATCACGTTGAGGCATGCCGCAAGGGAGAGGCACAAGACATCTTCGGGCGTGACTTCACGGCCTTTCCACCGTTGGAACCACCCTACCACGCCGTCAAGGTGACCGGCGCGCTCTTCCATACGCAGGGCGGACTAATGATCGACGAGAAGGCGTGCGTGATACGGCAGGACGGCTCGTCCTTTCCGAACCTCTTCGCCGGCGGGGGAGCGGCGTGTGGCGTCTCGGGACCGGACGTCTCGGGTTATCTCTCGGGCAACGGCTTGCTGACAGCCATGGCGTTCGGCTTCATTGCCGGGGAAAGCGCCGCTGCAGGCGCCTGAGCCTTTCGCGTGTCAGTTCAACCGGCTGTCCTCTCACGCCGGCGACATCACATGTCTGTCGTCGCGGCGTGATGCCATGAAATATCCGGTCTCGATCTTGCGCCGATGCGGCGCATCGCTCTCGTTCATCCTCTGATATGGGGTTTTTAGAACGATTCAGAAAATTCATATGGATGGCTCAATATTTTTCGTGCAGCAAAGCACTCACTCTCCTTGGGGTCGCAATCTACTCTCATAACTAATTGGGAATATTGCATATTTAGACGCCGAGTTCGTCGGCTCCGTCGGTGAAAACCGAGACAAAAAATATGAAACGTTTTATTGACATGCCCACGGGACCTTCATAAGGTCGCGCCGTGGCATGTGGTGGCTGTCGGTACAGAGGAGACCCGCCAGTCCGGTTCGACGTGTCGGATCACATGTCCGCTTCAGGTGCGGAACCACTTGTCCATCAATAGGAAGGAGATCGGGAATGGCTTTGCATTTCGGCCGCGCAATATGCGGCACGCTGGTTGTGTCCGCCATGTTGTCCGGAACGGGCTGGGCTTGCGAACTCAAGATAGGATCGCCGGCGGTGCTGTCGGGTCCGGCGGCTCAGTGGGGCATCGCCCTGCGCGACGCGGTTGCGTTCGTTGCCAAGGAGACCATGGAAGAGAAGCGCCTGGTAATCGACGGTACCGAATGCACGGTTTCCGTGGTCGCCATCGATTCCAAATATACGGCCGAGGGCGCGGCTTCGGCGGCGAATGCGTTCGCGGCAGACGGGATCAAGGTTATTGTCGGCCCCGTGGGCTCGCCCGAGGTCACCGGCATGAAGCCCGTCGCCAAGCGTAATCACATGGTTGCCATGGTCGACAGCTTCGCCAAGAACGCGATCGGCCCGCAATGGCCGAACATGTTCCACATCGGTCCCGGGCCTTCGGGATGGGCAGGACCGATCATCGATGCTGGACTTGAGCGGTTCAAATTCTCGACCGTGGCGATCGTCGCTCCGAACGACCAGGGCGGGACCGATATCGCAAGCGTCAACGCGCAGATATTCTCCGAAAAAGGCGTGAAGCCCACGGAGGAATATTATCAGCGTGGCACCACCAACTTCGCGCCGATCGTCACGCGGATGCTGAGTTCGAATCCGGGCGCGGTCGATCTCGCCTCGTCGCCGGCCGGCGATGCCGGCATCATCGTCAAGCAATTGCGCCAGGCCGGTTTCGAAGGCCCCATCTTCCGCCTTGGTGGGCCGGGGTTCGAGGAGATCGCGCGTGTCGCCGGCGGAATCGACGTCCTCAAGGACTTCCTCTGGTACGAGCCGGTCTACATGGACGACAATTTGCATGCGCTCGAGCAGAAATACGCCAAGCTCATGGGCAAGCCGCGTCCGGAGAATGCCGATTTCTTCCGCTGGACCTTTGCAGCGCGGATGATGATCAAGGCTGTTGCCGCCGCCGGTACCGTCGATGACGCCGACAAGATCGCCGAGGCGATGCGCAAGCTGCCCGTCGAGGACGAAAACATCGGCAAGGGCTATTGGATCGGGCAGAAATTCTTTGGGATCAACCAGGAGATGTCCTACCCCTTCGCGATCGGTGTCGTGCAGGACGGCAAGGTACAGCCCAATATTCATGCCGCGGCAGTCAAGGAAGACTGACGTCTCGGAGGAAAGATGGACTCCTTCATCACAGCGGGGCTGATCGGAATCAGCCTCGGTTCCCAATACGCACTCCTTGCGCTCGGGTTCACGCTTATCTTCGGCATCCTCGGTGTCGTGAACTTCGCCCATGGCGGGTTCTATGTAATGGGCGGCTATGTCGCCTATTACTGCACCATCGTGCTGGGCCTGCCGTATCCGGTCGGCCTGCTGATCGCTCTGATCAGCACGGTAGCGCTCGGCTGGTTGTTCGAGGTATTCGTTCTCGAGCGCGTGATCGACGACCATCAGGCGACGCTGATGGTCACCATAGGGTTCAACCTCGTGATCGCGACGGCCATACTCTTGATCTTCGGCGCATTGTCGCCGGAATTTCCCTTTCCGATCTCGGGCGTCTGGCGCAAGGGAGACATATACATCCCTTATGCGAACATGGTCGTCCTGGCTGTCTGTCTGGTGGCTATCGTGGCGGTCTACTGGCTGGTCTACCGCACCAATGTAGGGTGTGCGATGCGCGCGATGGCTGAGGATCGCGCGGTGGCCAGCGCCCTGGGCATGCGCACCAAGGCGTTGTTTCCCTTCGCTTTCGCCCTTGCCACAGGGCTTGCGGGGGTGACGGGCGGGCTTGTCACCCCCATCCTCGCGCTCTCACCGCATATCGGCGATTCAGTCCTCGCGTTTTCCTTCATTACCGTCATCCTCGGCGGGCTTGGCAGCGTCACCGGGGCGACGGTTGCGGCTTTCGTCGTCGGGCTGGTCGATTCCTATGCCGCCGTCTATCTCGGCGGATCCAAGGGGGCTTTGACCCTCTTCCTGCTGGTCCTCATCATTCTGGTGGTCCGGCCGCAAGGGCTGTTCGGCAAGGAGGCACGCCGGTCATGAGCCGCACCTCCCCAACCACGCGACTCCCCCGGCAGCGGCATATTCCGCTCCTGGATCTCGGGGAATGGACGACGCTCGCGCTGGTACTGCTTGCTTTCGCCGTGCCCATTCTGGTCACCAATCCGCAGATCCTGTCGCAGGCCAACCTGATCCTCATCGCTGCAACCGCCGCGCTGGGTGTCTACATCATGCTGCGCATGGATCTCATGAGCTTCGCCGTGCCGTGCTTCATGGCGATCGGCGGCTATACGGTCGCGATCCTGGGCATCAAGCTCGGGATCACCGACGTGATCCTCCTGGCGCTGGCGGCCTTCGCGGTTCCCGCGCTGATCGCCATCCCGCTTGGCAAGCTGATCCTGCGTCTGAGAGGCGTCTACTTCGTCCTCGTGACCTTCGTGCTGTCTGAGATCCTTCAACTGCTCCTGTTCGAAGCTGCGCCGCTGACGGGCGGAGCGAACGGGCTGGTGGGGATGCCGCCCGTCACCTTCTTCGGTATCGAACTCTTCGACAATTATCAGGTCGTGCTGACGACTTGCGGTCTTTCCTTCGCCGGCTTCCTGGTCGCGGCGCTTTTCACCCGGCGCTTCCACTTCGAATTCGCTGCCATCGAGAAGAATGACATTCTGGCGGAGAGCCTTGGGCTGGCCTGCTGGAAATACAAGGCGATGGCGTTTTCTGTCGCGGCCGGTGTGTCCGGACTTGCGGGCTTCGCGCTCGTCAACATGCTGATGACCGCGCATCCGACGTCGTTCTCGTCGATGTCCTCGGTCAATTACATCACCTACACGATCGTGGGTGGGAAGGGGTCTATCCTCGGTACTCTGGTCGGGGCGGCGCTTCTGGTTTCGGCCACGGACTATTTCGCCTTGCGCGGGGAACTTTCGCCGGGGCTTTTCGGCCTTCTGATCATCATCGTCACCCTGGTTGCGCGCGGCGGTATCGTTGGGCTGGCAAGCTCGCTCCTGCGGCGGGTGAAAGGCGCCGAAAGGAAGCAGAAGGAGCCGGCCGACGAGGCGCCTTCCGCCGTGGAGGTCCAGACATGAGCGCGCACACGCAGGAAGGTGCGCTCCGCGCCGAAAGCATCTCGAAGGAGTTCGGCGGGCTGAAGGTCTTCCACGATGTCAGCTTCGTATTGCCGGCCGCGGGGCTTCTCGGGGTGATCGGGCCGAACGGCGCCGGCAAGACGACCATGATCAACATCATTTCCGGCCGCTTGCCCGTCAGTTCGGGCCGGGTCCTGCTGGGCGATTTCCGCGTCGACGGGCGTTATGTCTACGAGAACGCGGGTCGCGGCCTTGTCCGCAGTTTCCAGCAGACGGCCACTTTCGCTGGGAGCAGCGTCGAAGACAATCTGATCTCCGCCCTGCGTTTCTCGGGTGGGGACCGGTCTGTCCTGGAAAGGCTGGAGCCGCTTCTCGAGCAATTCGGGCTTATCGACAACTGGCGGCGCAATGCCGAGATCCTGCCCTATGGCCTGCAGAAGATGCTCGGTCTCACCATGGCCCTGGCGACTCAGCCGCGGATGCTGCTTCTCGACGAGCCGGCGGCCGGGCTTGAGAAGTCGGAGCGGACCAATATCGATCGCTATGTCCAGTTCGCGCAGCAGAAATTCGGCTGTGGCGTGCTGCTCGTCGAACACGACATGGATCTCATCAAGCGGCTTTGTCCTCAGGTGATCGTCCTCGATGGCGGGAAGCTTATCGCCGAGGGCGAACCAGGCGAGGTACTGAGCCGCAAGGACGTTATCGACGCCTATCTTGGCGGCAGCGACGAGGAGGGTGACGATGCTCAGCATTCGTGACCTGCATGTAGCCTATGGCGGTACGCGCGCGGTGGACGGCGTCGATCTCGACATCGTGAGCGGGCAGACGGTACTGCTCATCGGTGCGAACGGTGCCGGGAAGTCGAGCCTGATCAATGCGGTGATCGGACTGGTGCGATCGGCGCGCGGCCAGATCAGCTTTGAGGGTCGTGACATCGGCGCTCTTTCGAGCGATGCGCGAGCGCGGCTCGGCATCGGCTATGCGCCGGAGGGCCGCCGTGTTTTCGCGTCGATGTCGGTGAAGGACAACGTCCTGGCCGGCGCCGTGCGGCTTCCGGCGTGGGAACAGGGTCGTCGCTGGGACGGGATGGTGGCGGCGTTTCCCTTCCTCGCCGAACGGCAGACCCAACCGGCGGGCGAGCTTTCCGGTGGCCAGCAGCAACTCGTTGCGATCGCACGGGCGATAAGCGGCGCGCCGAAGCTGTTGCTTCTGGACGAGCCGTTCCTTGGCCTGGCGCCGGTCTGGATCCAGCAGATTTCCGCCGCTGTCCGTCAGATGCAAGATGAAGGCATCGCCGTTCTCATGACGGAACAGATGGCGCGTCCGGCGCTGAAGATCGCGCATTACGGGCATGTCATGCGCAGCGGCCAGATACGCCGTTCGGGCACGACTACGGAGATCAGGGGAGAGGCTCTTGCCCAGGAATACCTTTGATCCCGCCGGCGACATCGATAAGGAGACATGACTTGACGAATACCGCTCCGCTTCGCGGCCTTACGGTCCTAGAGCTCGGTCACAGCGTGGCCGCGCCCTACGCAGGACTGATCCTAGCCGAACTCGGCGCGCGGGTGATCAAGGTCGAGAATCCGGCCACGGGAGACTATGCGCGAGGCTGGGGGCCGCCGTTCTACAAGGGGGACGCGACCGCCTTCCATGCTCTCAATCGAGGCAAGGAGAGCCTGACGCTCGATTTTGCCGATGCGGCCGACGCATCCTTGCTGAAGCGCCTTGTCGGGGAGTCGGATGCGGTTATCCAGAATTTGCGGCCTGGGCTTCTCGCGAAATTCGGCATTAACGTCGACGAGGTGCTGCGCGACAATCCAACGCTGATCTGGTGCGATATAGGCGCCTTCGGCAAGAGCGGTCCGCTGTCTCGCAAGCCCGGTTACGACCCGTTGGCGCAGGCCACCTCCGGTATCATGTCGGTCACCGGAGAAGCCGACCGGCCACCCGTTCGCGTCGGCGTATCCCTCGTCGATATGGGCTCGGGCATGTGGACGGTCATCGGTCTTCTGGCAGCGCTGTTCCAGCGTCAGAAGAACGGCAAGGGAGCGCATGTGGAGACTTCGCTGTTCGAGACGGGCCTTGCCTGGATGACCATTCCGCTCGCCGCGCATGCAATTTCCGGCGAGGTGCGCAAGCCTCACGGCTCGGCGCTTGCGGAGATCGTGCCCTATCAGGCCTTCAAGGCGAGCGACGGCTGGGTGATGATCGCGGCCGGCAACGACAAGCTTTTCGGCAAGCTTTGCCAGGCGCTTCCCGGGCTGAAGGCAGTGGGCGAGGATCAGCGTTTCGCCCTGAACCGCGATCGGGTCATCCTGCGCGGCGAGTTGATCCCGCTGATCGAAGCTGCGGTCGCGCAGTTGACCGTGGCCGAAGTCAGCACCGCGCTCGATGCCTTCCAGGTGCCGAACTGCCCACTTCTCAGCATCGATCAGGTCTGGACCCATCCGCAAACCACCGCGATCGGCATCCTGACCACGGGAGGCGGCGAGAAATGGGTCGGCCTTCCCTTCACGCTCGACGATGTTCGGCCGACTTCGGGCGGCGCCGCCCCGACGCTCGGAGCGGATAACGATGCTTTCAGGCAGGAATATCAATGACCGCGAAATATGAAACGCTCGCGCTCGAGCGCACGGACGATCAGGTGCTGCTTGTCCGGCTGAACCGACCGCAGGCCGCCAACGCCATGAATACCCGCATGGGCGAAGAACTGATGGACCTCTTCGAGGGTTTCCAACTCGACAGCGGCGGCCTTCGGGCGATCGTGATGACGGGTACCGGCGAAAAGGCTTTCTGTGCCGGCGGCGATCTGAAGGAACGCAACGGCATGACCGATGAACAATGGCTGCGCCAGCATGCCATGTTCGAGCGGATGCTGCGCTCGCTCTTGGCCTGCCCGCTGCCCGTGATCGGGGCGATCAACGGAGCCGCCTATGGAGGCGGGTGCGAGATCGCCGCGGCGCTGGACTTCGCCTATGCTTCCGAGAACGCTCGTTTTGCGCTGACCGAGGTGACGCTCGGCATCATGCCGGGGGCAGGGGGGACGCAGAGCCTGCCCCGTGCGGTCGGTGAACGGCGCGCCAAGGAAATCATCCTCACCGGGCTGCCCTTCACCGCGAGGGAGGCATGCGACTGGGGGTTGATCAACCGCGTGTTGCCGCAGGGCGAATTGCTCGAGGCGACGCTTGCTACCGCCCGTCGCATCGCCGGCAACGCGCCGATCTCGGTCAGGCAGGCGAAGCAATCCATTCACAAAGGCTTGCAGATGTCCCTCGCGGACGGACTGGCCTTCGAGATAGAGTGCTACAACCGCATGGTCTCGACCGAAGACCGCCATGAAGGCGTGCGCGCCTTCAACGAGAAGCGCAAGCCGAATTTCCGGGGAGCCTGAGATGGCCGAGCGAGCGACCCTGCGCGAGGTCGGGCCCCGCGACGGTATCCAGATGGCGAAGCGCTTTTTGGAAACCGAACGAAAGCTGGAATGGGCGCTACGGCTCAAGGCCGCCGGCGTCAAGGAAATCGAACTGACCTCGTTCGTGCCGCCGAAGGTGGTGCCGCAATTTGCCGATGCCGACCAACTCGCTCAGGGCCTTCCCCGGCTCGAGGGCGTGGTCGCGTCGGCTCTCATCCCCAACCTCAAGGGGGCGGAGCGGGCGCTCGCCGCCGGCTTCACCCATGTCAACTACGTGCTCTCGATCTCCGAGGCGCACAGCCAGTCCAATGTCCGGCGCTCGACCGACGAGGCGATCGCCGAGTTCGAACGGATCGCGGCGCTGAAGGACACGGAACAGGGCCGGGGAATGGTGTTGGGAGTCGGCCTGGCCACCGCCTTTGGCTGCACGCTTCAAGGCTATGTCGCGCCCGAACGTGTCTGGCAGGTAGCGCGGCATGTCGCGGCGGGCGGCGCCGACGAACTGATCGTCGCCGACACCGTCGGCTATGCCAACCCGGCCCAGGTGAAGATGCTTTTGCCGCCGATCATCGAGATCGCGGCCGGTCGCCGGGTCATTTGCCATTTCCATGACACGCGCGGTCTCGGCCTCGCCAATGTCGCGGCGGCGCTCGAGACGGGCATCCGGGTTTTCGACAGCTCGCTTGCCGGTCTTGGCGGCTGCCCGTTCGCGCCGGGAGCCACCGGTAACATCAATACCGAAGACACCGCCTATATGCTGGAGAGCATGGGCTTTTCCACCGGCATCGACATCGAAGCCCTTCTCAATCTTCGGCGCGATGTCGAGAACTGGCTCGGTGACGAGCGCTACAGCGGCGCCATCGCGCGCGCCGGACTTCCCAAGACCTTTGAAGCGGCAGAGTGAAAGACCCCCGAACGATGAGTCAGGATCAGGTTAACCTCGAACTGGGTGAAGACTATCCGGAACTGCGCGAATCCATCCGCAGGATCTGCGAGAAATATCCGCTGGAATACTGGCTGAAGCTCGAAGAGGAATCCGGCTACCCGTCCGAATTCGTAGCGGAACTGACCGAAGGCGGCTTCCTCGCGGTTCTCATACCGGAGGAATATGGCGGCGCCGGCCTGCCCCTGCGCGCCGCCGCCGTCATTCTCGAGGAGATAAACGGCTGTGGCTGCCAAGCCAGCCCGGCGCATGCGCAGATGTACATCATGGGTACCCTGCTGCGTCACGGCAGCGAAGAGCAGAAGAAGGAATTTCTGCCGCAGATCGCCGACGGTTCCCTGCGTCTCCAGGCTTTCGGCGTCACCGAGCCCACAACCGGCTCGGATACGACCCAGCTCAAGACCCGCGCCGTCAAGGATGGCAATTACCATTATGTGATCAACGGCCAGAAGGTGTTCACCTCGCGTGCGCTCTTTTCCGACCTGATGCTGCTTCTGGCACGCACGACGCCGCTCGATCAGGTATCGAAGAAGACCGAGGGCATCTCGGTTTTCCTGATCGATCTGCGCGAAGCGCGCGGCAACGGGATGGATATCCGCCCCATCAGGGCGCTGATGAACCACAACACGACCGAGGTCTTCATCGAGAACCTGCGGGTCCCGGCCACGGCGCTGGTGGGCAAGGAAGGCGAGGGCTTCCGCTACATTCTGGACGGCATGAACGCCGAGCGCATTCTTGTGGCGTCGGAGTGCGTCGGCGATGGACGCTACATGATCCGGCGCGCGGTCGAATACGCAAACGAGCGTGTCGTGTTCAAACGTCCGATCGGCGCGAACCAGGGCGTTCAGTTCCCGATCGCCCGCGCTTATGCCGAGTTGGAAGCGGCCGACCTGATGTGCCGCAAGGCCGCGGCATTGTTCGACGCCTACCGGCCCTGCGGCGGCGAGGCGAACATGGCCAAGCTCCTGGCATCGGAGGCGACCTGGAAGGCGGCCGACACCGCGTTGCAGACCTTCGGCGGCTTCGGTTACGCCAGCGAATACGGCATCGAGCGCAAATGGCGCGAGAGCCGGATTTACCAGACGGCGCCGATCTCGACCAATCTGATCCTTGCCTATGTGGCCCAGCACATTCTGGGACTGCCACGTTCGTATTGAGGTGACGATGATGGACGGTATCACCAGAAAAGCCGCTGAATTCGTTGCGGGTTTCGATATGGCATCGGCTCCGGCCGAAGCGCTTCACGCCGCCCGGATCGGTATCGTGGATTGTGTCGGCGTCATGCTGGCGGGGTCGCGGGAACCCGCGGTCGAACTGGTGGCGAACATCGCCACGCCGCTTCCGGGCAGCAACGATGCGCCGCGCGCCGTGAACGGTAACTGCTACGCTGCGCCGGATGCCGCGCTGATCAACGGCGTGGCCGCCCATGTCCTCGACTTCGACGATGTGGCGCTCGCGGGGCATCCGAGCACGGTTCTCGTGCCCGCGATACTGGCCGAGGGTCACGAGGTGCGGGCATCCGGCCAGGACGCGATCGAGGCTTACCTTGTCGGCTATGAACTGTGGGCGCATCTGGCCGAACTGGAACCCGGCCATCTGCACGACCGGGGATTCCATCCCACGGCGGTGATGGGAACATTGGCGACCGCGGCCGCCGCGGCGCGCCTGCATCGGCTTTCGCCCGAAGCGACTGCTCATGCGCTGGCCATCGCGGCCTCGTTCGCCGCAGGGCTGGTCGCCAATTTCGGTTCGATGACGAAGTCGCTCCATGCCGGCCGCACCGCGCAATCGGGGATCCAGGCCGTTCGCCTTGCAAAGGTCGGCTATACGGGCAGCCTCGATGCCGTGGAGCATCGCTCCGGCTTTCTCAGGGCCTTCTCCCCCTCGAGCGCGCCCGATCTCGATCCGGCCGCATTCCGGATCGGCGAGGAGTGGATATCGGCGCGGTTCGGCACCAACATCAAGCGCTATCCGACATGCTATGCAACGCACCGCGCCATAGATGCCATGCTGGATCTGGTTGAAGAGCATGACCTTTCCGCGGATGACGTGGGAACGATCCATGTCCACACCGGTGTCACCCAGCGTCTGATGCTGCGAAACCAGCAGCCACAGACGGGGCTTGCCGCCAAGTTCTCGATGGAATTCGCCATGGCCAGCGCCCTCATCGCCCGCAGGGTGGGGCTGCGTGAACTGACCGACGAATTCGTTTCGCGTGAGGACGTGCAATCGGTCCTTGGTCGGGTCGAGGTGACCGTGAACGAGGATGAGGCGGGGACCGACATGCCGTTTGCGCCGTATGATCTGGTCTGGGTGACGCTCAAGGATGGCTCCGTTCATCGCCATGAGCCGGTGGAGAACGCCCGGGGGAGCTGGCAGCTTCAGCTCAGCCGCGAAGAATTGCAGGCGAAATTCACCGATTGCGCCTCGATATTGCTGCCGCAGGAACGCGTGCAGCCGCTGTTCGAAACGCTCTATCGGATCGACGAAATCGGCGATCTTCGCGAGCTTGCTCTGGTGTGAGCTAGGCCGGGCGAGGAAAGGGAAAGGACACGGGAACAAGGGAATGACACATCTGCCGCAGCAACAGATTCCTGGCGTCTATCACCGCCGCTTCGGCGAATTCCTGGTGACGGCCCTGTCGGATGGCTATGTCGAGATGGGTTACAATATCTTCCGCGAATTCTCGCGCGAGGACGTCGACGTGATGATGGCGCGCGACCACAGGATATCGCCGCCGCGGATCTCGGTGAATTGCTTCCTGCTGCGGGGACCGGCCGGGACCGCGCTGATCGACTGCGGTTCGCAGGACAAATTCGGCCCGACCGCCGGCAAGCTGTTCGACAACCTCGCCGCCGCCGGTGTCGATCCGGCGGAAGTCGAATATGTGCTGTTGACCCACTGCCATCCCGACCATTCCTGCGGGCTCACGGATGTCCGGACCGGCGAGCGGCTTTTCCCGAACGCCACGGTAATCGCCAATCACAAGGAGATCGCGCACTGGTTTTCGGACAAGGAGATGGCGGCTGCGGACGAGCGCAAGCGCGAGCGCTATTTCACCTGGACGCGCGAGCAGATCGGCCCCTATCGTGACGGCCGGCTTCGGTTGGCAAAGGATGGGGAAGAGGTTCTGCCGGGGATCACCCTTGTGGAGTGCGCGGGCCACACACCCGGCCACAGCACATGGCTTATCCGTTCGGAAGGCAAGCAGATGATCGTCTGGGGCGACCTTGCCCATGTGCCCGAGATCCAGGTGGCGCGACCGGACGTTTCGATGAGTTTCGATCATGATCCCGACATGGCAGCCAGGAATCGCACAGCGCTCCTGGCGCGGATTCTGGCCGAGGACATGCTCGTTGCCGGCATGCATATCCATTTCCCCGGCCTCGGCTGGCTCGTTCGCGAGGGCGCTGGTTATCGGGTCGCGACCGAACAGTGGAACTTCGAGATCTGACGGACCCGGATAGCGGAAGGAAACATGGCAAAAGCCTCGACCATACGTGACGTCGCCCAACTGGCCCAGGTTTCGATCGGGACGGTTTCGCGCGTGGTCAACGACGCGGTGGATGTGAAGCCGCATATCCGCAAGGCAGTGGAAAACGCCATCGAGCAACTGGGTTACGTGCCGAATGCCGCTGCCAAATCCATGCGCATGGGCCGTACCCGCACGGTGGGATGCATCCTGCGCGAGATCAACATCGCTCAGCTGGGAGGATTCGTCTCGACCGCGCAGAATGTACTCAACGAATCCGGATATTCGATGCTGATCTCGAATACGGAGGGCCGGACGCAGCGGGAGATCCAGCTGCTGCGCCGCTTCTCCAACGGGCAGGTCGATGGCGTCCTGATGGGGCCATATACCCCGATCGAAGGCGAGTTCGAGGAAATCCTGCGCGCGCTTCCCATACCCTTCGTGATGATCGACCGCGACCAGCCGGAATGGTGTGACGCCGTCTACGCCGATCACGAAGGCGGAACCTTCAACGCAACCGGGCATCTGCTCGACCTTGGCCATCGGCAGATCGCATTGCTGACCGGACCGACCCGGCTCCACCCGGGAGCCGCGCGAGTCCGCGGCTTCGAGCGCGCTCATGCCGCGCGCGGATTGCAGCCGGTGCCGGAGTTCGTCATAGCGGAGAGTTTCCTGCGCGACCATGCCTACAGGGCGACGTCTTCCCTGCTCGGCCTTTCGCAGCGGCCGACGGCCGTAATCGCCGGCGGGATAGACATGCTTTCCGGCGTGTTGCGCGCGATACGCACGCGCGGCCTATCGATCCCGCAGGATATTTCTGTCGTCGCGTCGGGCCAGAACGACCTTTGCGATCTGCATCAGCCGCCGATCGGGGTCGTCAGTTGGGACCAGAACGAGGTCGGCGCGACGGCTGCGACGCTGCTGCTCAATCACATCATCCACGAGAAGAGGGACGAACCGCGCCGGGTCATTATTCCCACGACTTTCAACCCGCAATCCTCATGTGCGCCGCCCAAGGGGGCGTTGGGGCCGCCGGCCGCCTGACGGCCAATAAAATTCAGATCTGTTCTTGCCGCTCCGCCGAGGAGCGGGGAGCGGACTTTTGCGTGACGCCAGCCCGACAGGGGCCGGATTGGCAACGCACCCAGTAAGAGGAGAGACCGATGCCAGGAGGCATAAAGCTGTTTTCGGAGTTCAGCCTGCGCAGCGTGACGTTGAAGAACCGCGTCGTCATCTCGCCCATGGGCACGTATTCGGCCGAGAACGGCAATCTTCAACCCTTCCATCATACGCACTACGCCAGCTTCGCCATGGGCGGGGCCGGTCTGGTGATGATCGAGCAGACCTCGATCACGCGCCGAGGCCGGGTGACGAACGGCGATCCGGGTCTCTGGCAGGACAGCCATATTGCCGGAATGCGGCAATTGGTGAGCCATATGAAGAGCTATGGCGCCAAGGCCGGAATCCAGCTCAACCATGGTGGGCGCAAATCCAGCATGCAGCGCGCCTTCCGCGGCAATGGCCCGCTGACCGACGCAGACCTGGCCAGCGGCGAGGAGCGGTGGACGCCGATGGCGCCGTCCGCCCTTTCACTGGGCGAGGGGTGGCTTACGCCCGAAGCGATCACCCTGGGAGAGCTCGACGGCTTGCGACAGGCATGGGCGTCCGCCGCCCGGCGCGCGGTTCTGGCGGGTTTCGATCTGATCGAAATCCATATGGCGCATGGCTATCTGCTGCAGAACTTCCTCTCGCCGCTCGCCAACCAGCGCGAGGACGACTATGGCGGCAGTCTCGAGAACCGCATGCGCTTTCCACTCGAGGTCGTGCGCGCGGTGCGGGCCGTCGTGCCGCAGTCCATGCCGCTTTTCGCTCGTATCTCCGCCACCGACTGGATAGAAGGCGGCTGGACCATCGAGGATAGTCTCGTGCTGGCTCGGGCGCTCTCGGAGGCGGGGATCGATCTCGTCGATTGTTCCTCGGGCGGCAATCTGCGCTCCGGCGCCACCAATTCGAGCCTTGGCCGCGGGCCGGGCTATCAGGTGCCGTTCGCCGAGCGTATCCGAGCCGAAACCGGCACTCCGACCGCTGCTGTCGGCATGATCCGAACCCCGGAATTTGCCGAGCGGATCGTTCAGGACGGACGGGCCGACCTGATTTGCCTCGGCCGTCAGGCGCTGTTCGACCCATTCTGGGCGCATCACGCAGCCGAGGCTCTGGGCGTTAATGACGGTTTCTCGGAATGGACGCCTCAATATGGCTGGTGGCTCAACAAATGGTCGCGAGCGCTTGCCGCGAATGGCGAGACCCCCATGGGCTCCGAGGTCTTTCCCGAGCCCGCCGCGGTGGCGGCAGGCAGACGCTCCCGTTCGTCCCGCGCCTGAACGAAGATCCATGGAGGGAAAAGATCATGCCTGTTCGCATCTGGCACCAGTCCGTCAATGAACTCAGCCGCATCGCGGCTTACAAGCAGGGCATTGAAGCCCATGCCCGCGCCTTTCTCGGCACCGAGGCGCAGGTGGAGGTCCACGGCCTGCCGGAGGGTACATATGGCGCGCTGAGCCCGAGCGACGCGCTCGGCAATGCCTATACCTATCACCGCCTTCTCTCGCCTCTCGTCGACATGGCGGTGGAGGCGGAACGGCAGGGCTACGACGCTTTCGTCATGGGCTCGTTCAGCGAGCCGTATCTGCGCGAGATGCGGACCGCAGTCGACATACCGGTGGCTTCGCTGACGGAGGCGGCGTTGCTGACCGGCTGTTCGCTGGGCTCGCAGATCGGGTTGATTTCGAACGCCCCGAACGTGGCCTACATGACCCGGCTTTCGGTTGCCAAGCACCACCTCGAGGCGCGCGTGCTCTCGGTAACCTCCCTCTCGCCGGGCATGGACGAATATGAACTGATCGCGGCGCGCGAGGATGCTTCCGCGCTTATCGCCGCCTTCACGAATACGGCGCGCGACCTGATCGCCAAGGGAGCGGACGTCATCGTGCCGGCCGAGGGTGTGATGGCTGAAATCTTCGCGCACAAGGGGCTGAAGCAGATCGACAAGGCGGTCGTCATCGATGTCTTCGCCGCCGCGTGGAGCCATGCGCTCAACCTCGTCCGTCTGCGGCGTGCCGGTATCGGCACCAGTCGCGCCTGGCTTTACAGCCGCGGCTGAGAAGATCACCGGATTTCAATTCCCTGGAAGGAAACATGACGATGAAACCCGCCGGCCAGATCCTTGGCAACTATATCGCGAGCTTCGCGACCATCCGGCTCGATCCCGATATCCGCGAGAAGGCGCTGATCTGCCTGCTCGATACGCTCGGCCTCTCGCTTTTGGCGGCGATCGAGCCGACAACGCAGGCGGCGCTCGCCTTGTCGCATCCGCTCAAGTCGGGCGGCGCGACGGCGTGGGCGTCTGGAGCGCGGCTTGCGGCGAGCGAGGCCGCCTTTGCGAACGGCGTTGCCGCGCATGCGCATTTCCAGGACGATACCGACCACGATTCATGGACCCATCCCGGCTCCCTGGTCCCGCCCGCCGTCGTTGCGTTGGGCGAGCAGCAGGGCGCCAGCCTGAACGCGGTCCTTTCCGCGATAGTCGCCGGCTACAGCGTGATCAACTGGCTTGGCCGCGGAGAGGTCGTGGCACGCGAGCTGATTGGACGCGGTTTTCGTACGAGCCCGACATTGGGCACGATCGGGGCCGCCGCAGGCAGTGCAGCCCTGCTCGGTCTTGATGCCGGTCAGGCCGGCTCGGCGGTGTCGATCGCGGCCAGCACGACCGGCGGAACGCTGGAACCGGTGCGCTCCGGAAGTGACGAATGGCGGGTGCAGAACGGCCGTGCCGCGCAGGGCGGCCTTGTCGCCGCGTGTCTTGCCGGTAGTGGTGTGACGGGCGCGCCGCAGGCGCTTGACGGGCCCAAGGGCTTCCTCGCCACCCTTGCCGGGCTCGATGTGACGCCGGACGTATGGGCGACCCCGCCCGATCCAGCCATCATGCGCACCATCATGGCCAAGCCCTATGCGACGCTCGGCGACAACATGCCCGCAGCCATGGCCGCGCAAAAGCTTCACAAGGAAGGCGTCGATCCTGCCGCGGTGGAGGCGATCGAGGTCACACTATGGAAGCCTTACACCGACTATCCGGGCACCAACTACAAGGGGCCCTATGAGCGGCTGGTGCAGACCCAGGCCAGTACCGCCTTTGCCGTGGGCACGATGCTCGCGCGCGGCGACATCACCTACGAGATGGGCAATTCGCTGCGCAAGGATCCGGTGATCCTCGGCCTTGTAGCGAAGACGACAGTTGTGCCGGACGCGGTCGGCGGGGCGCTGGATTCGCGCGTGACGCTGACGATGAAGGATGGCAGCCGTCGCGAGGCCCATTCGTCCGAGATGCCGCGCGAACTCATCTTCCAGACCCGCGCACGCTCCCTCGATGTTTTCGAGGCCCGGCTGTCGTGGCTGGGTGCCACTGCCGGCACGGTGCGTGAACTCGGAGAGCGCCTCTTTGCCGGCCTGGAGGGTGCCGAAAGCCCCGCCATCGGCAAGGTTGTGAGCGAGGTCATCGAACTGACGCGATGAACAGCGCCCGCCTCATCCGACTGGAGCCCGATATGCCGGACATTCCATTGCTTTTCCAGCCCTACACGCTGAGAGGCGTGACGCTGAAGAACCGTGTCGTCGTCTCGCCGATGGGCACCTATTCGGCCGAGGACGGGCGGCTGACGCCCTTCCAGTTCGCCCATTACGAGCGGATGGCGATGGGCGGTGCCGGGCTGGTGATCATGGAGCAGACCTTCGTCACACGGGCAGGCCGGGTCAGCAACGGCGATCCCGGCCTTTGGGCCGACAGCCACATCGAGCCCATGAGCCGGCTCGTCAGCGAAATGAAGCGCTATGGCGCCAGGACGGGCATCCAGATCAGCCATGGGGGCCGAAAGGGCGGCCAGCAACGCGCCTATGACGGCAACGGGCCGATCACCGAGCGTGACCTGGCGGCAGGCGACGAGCCGCTTTATCCGATGGGTGCCTCGGCATTGCCGCTGGCGGAAGAATGGCTGACGCCGATCGAGATGAACGAGGCGCAGATCGAAGGCATCGTCGAAGCTTTCGTGGCGGGCGCGCGCCGCGCCCTGCTCGCGAGCTTCGACCTGCTGGAGCTCCATCTGGCGCATGGCTACCTGCTGCAAAGCTTCCTTTCCCCGCTTGCCAATCAGCGCCGCGACCGGTGGGGAGGATCGCTCGAGAACCGCATGCGTCTGCCGCTGACGGTGGTCGAGCGCCTGCGCGATATCATGCCGGACTCGATGCCGCTTCTGGCGCGGCTTTCGGTGACCGACTGGATGGAGGGCGGATGGACAGAGGATGACAGCGTCATTCTCGCCGGAAAGCTGAAGGAGGCCGGGGTCGACCTGATCGACTGCTCGTCCGGCGGCAACATGCGAGCTGGGGCAACCAATTCGAACCTTGCGCGCGGGCCGGGATATCAGGTCGCCCTCTCGGACCGTCTGCGGCGTGAGGCCGGGATTGCGACCGCCGCGGTCGGGATGATCCGCACCCCGCAATATGCCGAGGAAATCCTGCAGGGCGGCAAGGCGGACCTGGTCTGTATCGGGCGGCAGATATTGTTCAACCCGTTCTGGGTCCGTCATGCCGCCTGGGAAATGGGAGTGGAACGCGATTTCGCGACCTGGCCCGAACCCTATGGCTGGTGGCTCGACAAATGGGCGCGCGCCCTGGCAGCGAACGGCGAGGATCCGTTGGGGCCTGAGCGTTTTCCCGAACCCTCATGAAGCTGGCAGGAGATCCGGGATGAACTGGGGCGAAGACCTTGCCGCGACCCGATTGCGCTACGGCGACAATCCGGGTGTCTTCGATGCGGAGGGCCGGCATACGATTGCGCAGTTGATCGACCGCGGGGCGGGGATCGCCGATCGCCTTCGCGACCTTGGCCTGGGGCCGAACGACTTCGTTGCGACGGTCTTCCACAATTCCGCGCTTGCCGCATCGGCAAGTTATGGCGTGCTGTTGGCGGGGGCGGCGGAGGTGCCGATCAACCCTCTGCTTAGCCAATCTGAAATCGCCCATGCGCTCGCCTGCAGCGGAGCGCGGTTCATCCTTGTGGACGGCGCGGCCGAGCCGTTGCCGGAACTCGACGCGACGCCCGTCGATGCGCGGCAGATCGCGCCTCGTACCATGACGGCAGCGAACTGGCCCGACGTCGAGCCGCAAGCGCCAAGCCGCATTGTCTTCACCAGCGGGACCACCGGCTTCTCGAAGGGCGCGATCCACAGCCATCTCGGCCGATGGACGGGCACTCTTCTTCTGCGTTCGTCGCTGCCTCTCCTGCCCGACCGCAGCAACCGCATCCTCCTGATGACGCCGTTTTCGCACGGAAGCTCGCTTTTGACCTTTGCCTATCTGGCGCATGGAGCGAGCGTGCACCTGATGAAAGGTGTCGATCCGGCGGTCGTGCTGCCGCTTCTGGCATCGGGCGAAGTGACCGAGATGTTCGCTCCTCCGACCGTGCTTGCCAAATTGACGGAGGCTGCCTCGGCTCCGGCCTTCGCTGAATTTCGGCCCAGGCTGCGCATGATCCTGACAGGCACGGCGCCGCTTACGCCAACGATCTATCGCAACGCGGCGACGCGTTTCGGAGAAATCATTCGCGTCACCTACGGCAAGAGCGAGATCTTCAATCCGATCACCTCGCTGGAGCCATCGGAAACCGCCGCGGCCTATGCCGGGCCGATCGGTGAAGGCCTTTGCGTCGGCTGGGCTGCGACAGGCGTGCGGATCGAGATCCGCGACGAGGAGGGCAGAGTGCTGCCGGCCGGCGAGATCGGCATGATCCATCTCCACAGCCCGCATCTCTTCAGCGGATACATGATGCGTGACGGAGTAAGGATGCTGGCGCCCGACGAGTTCCATGAAACCGGGGATATCGGATATCTCGATGAAGCCGGGCGGCTCCATCTCGTGGCGCGCCAGGCGGACATGATGAAGAGCGGAGGCTACAAGGTTTCGCCCGAGGAGGTCGAACGATCTTTGGCCCCCTCGCTGCCGGGCACGGAATTGGTGGTCCTGGGTTTCCCCTCCGAATATTGGGGCGAGATCGTCACGGTGGTTGCGCAGAAGCCGCCCGCGGATTGGCAGGAGCGCCTTGCGCTGGCGCTGGCGGAGATGACCTCCTACAAGCGACCGCGGCTCTTCGCCTCGATCGACAGCCTGCCGCGCAATTCGATCGGCAAGATGGCCCGCGTGCACCTGCGCCGCTGGCTGGCCGCACAGTACGACCTTGTCGAGAAGCCACGTCCTGCCTTCGTACCGAAGCAGGCTGAAACAGCGGGGAGCGGCCAGTGATCGCGTTCGAACAGGTACCGGGCATCTATCATCGTATGGTCGGCGACATTCTGGTCACCGCCCTTTGTGACGGCTACGTGACCTACGACACGCTCGACATCATGAAGGATCCCGATCACGGCAAGCTCGAGAGGCTGCTTGCCGGGGAAACACGGGTGTCGCCGCCCGTGGTTTCGATCAACGCCTTCCTCCTTCGGGACGGGGAGCGCAGCGTCCTGGTGGATTGCGGTTCCGGCGATATCATGGGGCCCACCTGCGGAAGGCTGCCGGGCCTGCTGGATCTTTTGGGCATTCGCCCCGACCAGATAACCGATGTCGCCCTGACCCATGTCCATCCGGACCACTCGAACGGCCTGACCGACCCGGCGAGCGGCCGCAAGCTCTTTCCATCCGCCACCGTCCATGTGCACCAGGCAGAGATCACGCACTGGTTCGACGACGAACAGAAGGCGAAAGCGACTGAACGACAAAAGCGGGTCTATTTCGACGCCGGCCGGACTCAACTGCGGCCCTACCTCCCGGATTCGGTCAAGGCATTCGACCGCGAACGTGACATTCTGCCGGGAATTACGGCCGTGCCTTCGCCGGGCCATACGCCCGGGCACACCTGCTACATCGTACGGTCCAAAGATGAGGCGATGATCATCTGGGGAGACACGGTCCATATCCCCGAGGTGCAACTCACCGACCCGGATGTGGGAATGATCTTCGACACCGACAGCCCCGCGGGTGCGATATCGCGCCGCTGGATATTGCAGCGTTGTGTCGACGAAGACCTGCTGGTCGCGGGCATGCATATCCACTTTCCCGGCTTCGCCCGCATCCGCCCCGGTTATAGCGGGGCATTTCGTTTCATTCAGGAGCAATGGTTCCACGCATTGAATCATGGGCACCGTCCCGGAATCCGGGTGTCATCGCAAAAGAATTGAAGGGGGTTTCTATGCCGATGATGATCTGCCATGCACCCGAGCCGGGAGGACCGGAGGCCCTGCGCTTCCTGGATGTCGAGCGGCCCCATCCCGCTCCGGACGAGGTCCTGATCCGCGTCGGAGCGATCGGCGTGAACCGGCTCGACGCGATGCAACGCGCCGGCGTCTATCCTGTGCCCAAGGGCGCCAATCCCGTGCTTGGCGTCGAATGCGGCGGCGAGGTGATCGAGGTCGGGGCGGAGGTCCGGGATATCGTTCCCGGGACGCGCGTCGCGGCCCTGCTTTCAGGCGGCGGCTACGCGGAATATGCGGTGGCGCATTGGCGCCACGTCGTCGCCGTACCCGCCGACTGGGATGACGTGCGCGCGGCCAGCGTGATCGAAACATACTGCACCGCGCATGAGACACTGTTCGAACTCTCGCGTCTCGCGCCGGGCGAGCGCGTGCTGATTCAGGCCGGCGCGAGCGCGGTCGGCAGCACGGCGATCCGCATGGCCCAGCATATCGGGGCCGAGATCGTCACCACCACCGGCCGCGAGGAGAAGGCCCGGCGCCTGCGTGACTGGGGTGTGCGGCATGTAGTGAACTATCGCGAAGCGGATTTCGCCGAGTCTGTCCGCGAGATTTACCCCGACGGAATTGACGTGGTCGAGGATTTCGTCGGACCGGCCTATCTCGCACGTCATATCTCGCTGCTCAGGTGGCGGGGGCGAATGGCTTTCGTCGGCCTGCTGAGCGGCGGCATGGCTGAAATGGATGTTGCCTCGGTTCTGACCAAGATGCTGCAACTGCGCGGCTTCACCCTTCGTCCGCACTCCATCGAAGAGAAAGCCCGGATAGTCGAGCGTTTCCGCCAGCGCTGGATGCCGGTTCTTGCCCGAGGCGAGATCGAACCGGTAATCCATGCCGTTCTGCCGTTCGAAGAGGCGGTCGAGGCCCATCGCATGCTGGAGGCGACGGACAATTTCGGCAAGATCATACTGAGGGTCTGAAGCAGGGGCTTGGCGGCTTTCGGATGGCTCTTCCTTTTTTGAGGCCACGTTTTTTTGGGACCACGGCCGGGCTGCGAAAGTACGATTCAACTTTCGCCAATCTGTCTGATAGCCTGCTGTGCTTTGCGTGAGCATTCGAGGTTCCCTGACAGATGTCTTCGTTGGTAACAGTCGCCACCGTTCATGCGGCTCCGGTCTTCCTCGACAGGGCCGCGACGGCCGAGAAAGCCATCTCGCTGGTCCGGGAGGCGGCGCGCCACGGCGCCAGGCTTATTGCCTTTCCTGAGACGTTTATTCCGGCCTTTCCCGTTTGGGCTGCCTTGTGGGCTCCGATCGAAAATCACGATCTCTTCGTCCGAATGGCCGAGCAATCCGTGTCTCCGCACGGCGCTGAAATCCATGCGCTCAGAAGGGAAGCCAAATCGCTCGGCGTCTGCATCTCGATGGGCATCAGCGAAAGCTCGGATGCCAGCGTAGGCGCGCTTTGGAACAGCAATATCCTGATCGGGCACGACGGCGCGATCCTCAACCACCATCGCAAGCTCGTTCCCACGTTCTACGAGAAACTCGTCTGGGCCTCAGGCGACGGGGCAGGCCTCAAGGTCTCTTCCACGCCTGTCGGCCGCGTGGGAAACCTGATCTGCGGGGAAAATACCAACCCGCTGGCCCGCTATGCCCTGATGGCGCAGAGCGAGCAGATCCATATTTCGAGTTGGCCGCCGATGTGGCCGACCCGACGCCCCAGCGTCGGCGGGAATTTCAACAATGTCGCGGCCAACAGAATTCGCGCAAGCGCGCATTCGTTCGAGGCAAAAGCGTTCGGGATCGTCACGGCCGGGTACATGGACAAGGCGATGAGGGAATTTCTCATCGCGCGTGATCCCGGCGTTGCCGATATCATCGACGGGACTCCGCGCGCGGCAAGCTTCTTCGTCGATCCGACGGGAGAGACGCTCGGGGACCATCTGCAGGAGGAAGAAGGCATCGGCTATGCCGAGTTCGACCTGCGGCGATGCATCGAGCCCAAACAGTTCCACGATGTGGTCGGCTACTACAACCGCTTCGACGTCTTCGACGTCACGATCAACCGCAAGCGGCTCTCCCCGGCCAGGTTCGTCGATCTTCCGGAAACGGATGAGATGCCGCTAGGCGAGGATGGCGACGACATGCCGTCCCGCACGCGACATGCCGGGAACGGCCGCAATGCGGATACCTGAAGGGTTGTGGTTCGAGCTGTAGCAATGCCGTAGTCGCGGGTACGCCCGCTCACTTCCTCAAAGCGGCGAGTTGAAGGTCGATCTCGCAGCCGATCTTCCCGATAATTCGAAGTGCTCAGCCCAGGTCAGTGAGCTTTTCGGGCGCGTCACAACCGAATTCGAGGGAAGCTTCGCGCAACGACTCCCACAGGCTGTCGGCAAAGCTGGATGTGACGATAAGGTCGTAGCGGTTGGCGGCCGTGCGGGTGACCTGGACCGTGAGATGACCGAAGGCCGTCATGGCTGAAGCGCCCTCCGGAAAGGAATCGGGGGCGAGATCCATGCCGATGCCTTTCGCAAGCATTTCACGAACATCCGGACCATCGGCGACAATCACCGTACGGCTGTCGCTCTGGTCGAGGAATGATGCTTCGGCGCCAAGGCCAGCGGCAAGGGATTGTCGCAGCTTCGCCGTTGCCGCGCCGGTTTCGGCGATGATCAGCCATTTATCGCGCCCAACGGAGCGGGGAAGAACACCGACGGCAGAGGCGATAGTCATGAGCCGCTTTGCTACGGCGTCGTGCGCTTTCGCTGAGGCAAGGACGAGGAAGATCGCGGCCGGAAGAGTGGCTGCGAGCATAACCGTCGGCGTCCTGGTTCGTCCAGCGCCGTTGGCAACATCAGACATGGAGCCTCCCATTTTCCCGATCGACGAAGCAGGCTTCGCAGACGACGGCGAGGAATTCCTCTCCGCGCAGCCCGTCCCATATCCTGATTTCCTCGCCATGGCGGGCGCGTCCATGCTTGAGCAACGCCAGGGCGACGTGATGGCCGAGCGCAGGCGAATAGCAGGCGGAGGTGACGTGGCCCTGGTCGTTCTCGGTCGACGGCGGTGCCTCGCGTTCCAGCAGATGAGAACCAGTCCGGATGATGCGATCGGCGCCGACAGGCTTCAACCCGACGAGCTGCATTCGATCCCCGGCGGCCAGCGCCTCGCGGCCGAGCATCGGGCGCCCGACATAGTCCTTGGCCTGTGACGCCATTCTGCCCATGCCGATATCGTCTGGAACCACCGTGCCGTTGATCTCGGCGTGGGTAACATGGCCCTTCTCGATGCGCAGCACCGAGAGCGCTTCCGTGCCGTAGGGCATGATGCCGTGTTTCGCGCCCGCTTCCATGACAGCGTCGGCAACACGCTTGCCCGCGCGCGCCGGCACGGCAAGCTCATAGGCGAGCTCACCTGAAAACGAGATGCGGAAAAGCCTCGCCGGCACCGCGCCCAGAACCGTGACATCAGCCGCGGCCAGGAAGGGGAACGCTTCGTTCGAGACATCGCGGTCCACCAGTTCGGCGATCACGTCGCGGGATTTCGGTCCGGCGATCGCCATCTGCGCCCATTGGTCGGAGACAGAGGCGAAACGCACGTCGAGCTCCGGCCACAAGACCTGCGCACAGAATTCCAGATGCGTCATGACGCCGGCGGCCTGCGCCGTCGTCGTGGTCATGAAATAATGGTCCTCGGCGAAGCGGCTTGTCGTGCCGTCGTCGAAGATGAAGCCGTCCTCGCGCAGCATCAGTCCGTAGCGCGCCTTGCCGATCGGGAGCTTGGCGAAACCGTTGCAGTAGATGCGGTTCAGGAATTCCGGAGCGTCGGGACCGAAGATCTCGATCTTGCCGAGGGTGGAGACATCGCAGATGCCGACATTGGCGCGGACATTGGCCGCCTCGCGATCCGCGCTCTGGCGCCAATGGGTCTCGCCTTCCCGGGGGAACCAGGCGGAGCGATACCAGAGCCCGGCTTCCACGAAGACGGCGCCATTCGCCTCGGCCCAGCCATGCAATGGCGATTTGCGCACCGGTTGGAAGTGCTTTTCGCGATTGGCGCCCACGATCGCGCCGAAGGAAACCGGCGTATAGAAGGGGCGGAAGGTGGTCGTGCCGATCTCCGCCGGCGACTTCCCCTGTGCCTCGGCGACGATGCCGATCGCGTTCAGGTTGGACAGCTTGCCCTGGTCGGTGGCCATTCCCGTGGTGGTGTAGCGCTTCGCGTGCTCGATATGGCCGTAGCCTTCACGTACGGCCAGGCCGAGATCGGAGACGGCCACGTCATTCTGGAAATCGACGAAGGCTTTGGCGCGAGACTCCTTGACATGCCAGAGCGCTTTGAACCCGGCGCCGGTCTCTTTCGCCGTCTTGGGCGGATCGAAGCGAGCCGGTTTGATGCCTAGTTCGCCGAGCGCGGCTTTGGCCTTCTCGATACCGTCGCGTAGGCAGTCGGCGAGACCATAGATGCCGGCAGCGGACCCGGTTACTGCCAGCCCGCCGATCTCGGGGGCGAGAAAGGCTTGCAGGCCTTCATTCCATATAGGACGGCCGCCGCGCTGGCAGGCGAGATTGATGATCGGGGTATAACCGCCTGACATCGCCAGCGCGTCGACGCCGATCCGCTCGTATTTTCCGTTGCTGAGGATTTCGATGCCTTTGAGGCTTTTCCCGCCGAAGGTGCGCGTCACCAGCCCGCCGGGGATGGTGCGGGTTGCCGCCGACGTGGCCGAAGAGGCGGCGCGGCTGTCGATTACCGCCGCCACCTCGACGCCGCGTGCCTGCAGATCACGCGCCGTACGGTAGGCGGCGTCACCATTGGTGAAGATTGCGACTTTCCTGCCCGGCGCCACGGCGTAGCGGTTGAGATAGGTGCGCATCGCGCCGGCGATCATGATGCCGGGCCGGTCGTTACCGCCGAACACCAACGGACGCTCTTCGGCGCCACTCGCCAGAACGGCGCGCTTTGCCACGATGCGCCAAAGCCGCTCGACAGGAAGCGCCTCGTCTATTTCGGCGCGATGTTTCTGCACCCGTTCGAGCGCGCCGAACACGTTGGAATCATACCAGCCGAAGGCAGTGGTGCGCAAAAGCACCCGCACATTCGGCATGGTGTCAAGCTCGTCCGCGACCTGCCGCGCCCAGTCCGGCGCCTCCATATTGTCAACGCTCTCGCGTTCACCGAGGAGCGAGCCGCCGGGAAGCGACTGCTCGTCGACGAGGACGACACGCGCGCCGGAGCGCGCCGCGGTCAGCGCCGCCATCAGGCCGGCGGGGCCGGCGCCGATCACCAGCAGGTCACAATGTGCCCAGCGCTTTTCGAAACGGTCCGGGTCCCGCTCGTAGCTTGCCTTGCCGAGTCCTGCCGCACGGCGGATCAGCGGCTCGTAGAGCTTCTCCCAGAGAGCTCCCGGCCACATGAAGGTCTTGTAGTAGAAACCGGCGGCGAGGAAAGGCGAGAAAAGCTGGTTGACGGCGCCCAGATCGAAGCCGAGCGAAGGCCAGCGGTTCTGGCTCTTGGCGACCATGCCTTCGTGAAGCTCCGCCATGGTGGCGCGCACATTAGGCTCGCGCCGCCCGCCCGTGCCGACGGTTACCAGAGCGTTGGGTTCGGCTGAGCCCGCGGTCAGGATTCCGCGTGGGCGGTGGTATTTGAAACTGCGGCCCACGAGGCGTCGCCCATTGGCGAGCAGGGCCGAGGCCAGCGTGTCGCCGGCGAAGCCCGAGAGTTTCTGTCCGTCGAAGGTGAAGTCGATCGGGCGGGAACGATCGATCAGGCCACCCTGCGGGAGACGCCGGGAACTCATGTCCGGTCTCCCGCGAGCCCGCGTGCCCGGGCGTCGGCGACGTCGTAGACGGCGTGGCTCATATTGTCCCGCTCGACGATCAGCCAACTGCCGCAGCCGGCGCCATGATACCAATGCTCGCGCAGGCGTCCGCGCGGGTTCGCTCGCAGATAGACGGCAGAGAACCATTGCGGATCGTCTATCGGCGTACCCCAGGCGGGGCGATTGTCAGGCACGGCGCCGCGGATGGTGAACTCCTCCTTCGGGCGCATGCCGCAGTGGGGGCAGGGGATGAGACTGGCCATCGTCGTTTCCTAATGGAGATTTGCCTGGGCGCCGCGGCCGTTCTCGTCGATGAGATAGCCGCGCGCGAAGCGGTCGAGCCGCATCTCGCGCGCCACCGGATGCGGCTCGTCGCGGGCGATCAGATGGGCGAAGCACCAGCCGGAGGCCGGGGTTGCCTTGAAGCCGCCATAGCACCAGCCGCAATTGAGATAGAGGTTGGGGATGGGCGTCTTGTCGATGATCGGCGATCCGTCCATCGACATGTCCATGACGCCGCCCCAGGAACGCAGCGCCTTGACGCGCGACAGGCCCGGGAACATCGCCAGGCCTGCCTCGAAGACATGCTCGACCGTCGCCAGATTGCCGCGCTGGGCATAGGAATTGTAGCCGTCGATATCACCGCCGAAGACCAGCCCGCCCTTGTCCGATTGCGAGATGTAGAAATGGCCGGCGCCGAAGGTCACGACGGTGTCGATGAAGGGTTTCAGGCCCTCGGAGACGAAGGCCTGCAGTACATGGCTCTCGATGGGCAGGCGCAGCCCGGCCATGGCGCCGACGACGGAGGAATTGCCGGCAGCCGCGAGTGCCAGCCGGTCGCAGCCGATGAAGCCGCGGGTCGTCTCGACCCCCTTGGCCCGGCCGTTCTCCACGCGGATGCCGGTCACCTCGCAATGCTGGATGATATCCACGCCCATTTCATCGGCGCCGCGTCCGTAACCCCAGGCGACCGCGTCATGACGAACCGTGCCGCCGCGCCGCTGCAACAGCGCGCCCATGATAGGGAAGCGCGCATTGTCGTAGTCGAAGAAGGGCAACATGCGGCGCACGCCCTCGCGGTCCAGCAATTCGGCATCGACGCCATGCATGCGCATGGCATTGCCGCGGCGGGTGAAGGCGTCGCGCTGGGCGTCGGAATGATAGAGATTGAGCACGCCGCGCTGGGAGACCATGGCGTTGAAGTTGAATTCCTGCTCCAGCCCCTCCCACAGTTTAAGGGACCATTCGTAGAAAGGCTCGTTGCCGGGCAGAAGGTAGTTGGAGCGGATGAGGGTCGTGTTGCGGCCGATATTGCCCGAGCCGAGCCAGCCCTTTTCCACAATAGCGACGTTGCGGATGCCATGTTCTTTGGCAAGGTAATAGGCGGTGGCGAGGCCGTGGCCGCCGCCACCGACGATGACGACATCGTAACGGCTCTTCGGTTCCGGCTCACGCCAGACAGGCGTCCAGTTGCGGTTGCCCGAAAGGGCGTTGGTGATGAGAGACGCAAACGAATAGCGCATGGATCAAATCCTTCGACCGCCGCGAAATATGCGGAAACGAACGGCAGGCCCTTGTCTGTGAAGGACGGATACAGATATGAATGAGACATGGTTATAGAGCCAACTCCCGGCGTCCAGCATTTCGGCTTCATCCCGCTGCCGGGCTTCGCCCTCATGTCGTACGCTACCGCCGTCGAGCCGCTGCGTGCGGCCAACCGGCTCGCCGGACGGCCGCTCTATCGCTGGACAAATTATATCGTCTCCGGCGAGGAGACCGTCTCGTCATCCGGCGCGAGCGTCCGTGGCGAGCGACTGCCCGTGGATCGGGGCTCGCTGCATACCGTATTCGTGACGGCGGGCGGCGAGCCGAAAGACTGGATGGTACCGCCGGTTATCAGTTGCCTGCGCCGGCTCGCACGCCAGGGTGTGCGGATCGGCGGCATCGCCGGCGGGCCCTATCTGATGGCGGCAGCAGGACTACTCGCCGAACGCCGCTTCACGATACACTGGGAGCACGTCGAAGCGCTGATGGAGGCGTTCCCGACGCTGAAGCCCGAGCGCTCACGCTTTATCCTGGACCGCGACCGGCTGACCTGCGGCGGCGGCATCGCGCCGATGGACATGATGCACGCCCTGATCACGGAACGCATGGGCGCGGCATTCGCAAGGCGCGTAAGCGACTGGTTCCTGCACACCCATGTCGATATGCCGTCCGCCCCGCAACGCGCCTCGCTGGCGGAGCGCTATGGCGTCCACCACCCCGTGCTGCTCGCTATATTGGAGAAGATGGAGACGACGCTTTCCGCGCCTCTCGACCGCATCACGATGGCCTCGTTCGCAGGCATCAGCCCGCGCCATCTCGACCGGTTGTTCCAGACGCGGCTACGGACTTCGTTCCTGCATCATTACCACCAGTTGCGGCTCGCCCATGCGCGTAACCTCCTGCGCCAAAGCGCGCTGTCGGTTACGGAGATCGGATTCGCCTGCGGTTTTGCCAGCAGTTCACACTTCGCGCGCTGCTACCGTGCGCAATTCGGCATGACGCCGAGCGGAGAGCGCACAAGAGCTGTATAGTGGGATATCATCGCCGGATTCAGCCGCGCCGCCCCGACGGTTCCAGGCCCATTCGGTCTTGGAGGTGGAAGGAATCGATATCGCCCGACCGCCCGAGCAATTGCCGCGTGAGCCGCTCCCTGAAGAGAACGGTGTGGCGCTGCGCGACACTATCGGCCTCGTCCCCGTCGCCGGCCTCGATCGCTGCGAAGAGATCCCGGTGGTCCTGCATGGTCTGCTTCAGGTGATCGTCACCGACATAGCCGGCCCGAGCACCGACGATGAAGCATTGGCGCGACAGTCTCAACGTGTCGATGGAGACGGTTTCGTAGAAGCCGTGCAGAACGGTACTCGCCGCGGCCTTGGCGACCTCCATGTGAAAGTGATGGTTCGCCTCGCTCAACCGGGCCTCGTCGGGCGATTCCGCCTCGGCTTCGAATATCTGAAGCGCTTTCCACATGGCCGTCAGATGTGCCGGCTCCCGGCGAAGTGCTGCCAGGCGATGCAACGCGCGCGACAGAAGCATCAGGCCCTCGAACACATCGCGCAATTGCGAAATATCGAAGGAAGCCACGCGAACCTGCCGCCCATCGCGCAGCAGCAAGCCCTCCGATACGAGACGAATGATCGCTTCCCGGACGGGTGTTCGCGAAACGCCTGATTTCTGCACGATGCCGGCTTCGTCGATCACAGAGCTTGGCGCGAATTCCATGGACAGGATTTTCTCGCGTATCTCGCCATAGATGCGATCCGCGTTCCGCTGGCCGACGTCACTGTTTCGAGTGGCATTTCCCATGACGAATCAAAGGCCTCCCTCGTTATCGACATATTCTGGCACTGCCTGATTGACAAGATATCCAATTTGGATACAAATAATATCCATCGAGGAGAAAAATGCAATGAGCTGGACGGTCGGTGTCGACGTAGGTGGGACCTTTACCGACTTCTTCCTTTCGGACAGCACGACTGGAGCCGTTCACGTCCACAAGATTCCCTCCACGCCGGATGACCCCTCGACCGCCGTTCTCTCGGGACTGATCGACCTCCGCACCCGCCTTGATCTGCCCGCGAACGTGCTCGATCGGTTCGCCCACGGTACGACCGTCGCCACGAACGCCTTGATCGAGCGGAAGGGCGGACGCGTGGCCATGATAACCACGGCCGGATTCCGCGACCTCGTCGAGATCGGCCGCCAGGTTCGTCCCAAGGTCTACGATTTGAACGCCGATGCGCCGATGCCGGTGGTGCCGCGCGAGTGTCGTTTCGAGGTGGCGGAGCGCATCGGTCCCAGCGGAGAGGTCCTGCGGGACTTGCTCGACGAAGAGATCGACCGCGTAGTGGCGGAGGTGGTTGCGGCGAACGTCGACAGTTGCGCCGTCTGCCTGCTCTTCTCCTTCATCAATCCGCGGCACGAGCAACGTATCGGGGCCGCGCTCAGCGAGCGCTGTCCAGGCATCCAGGTTTCGTTGTCGAGTGATGTGCAGCCGGAGTTCCGCGAATATGAGCGGTTTTCGACGACGCTCTTGAACGCGTTCCTGAAGCCGAAAGTTACGCAATACATGAACCATCTGGCCTCGTCGCTCGCCGGCGAAGCACCGCGCGCGTCGATCGGTATCAGCCAGTCTTCCGGTGGGTTGATGAACATTCACCGTGCTTCCGAAATGCCGATCCGCACCGCTCTGTCTGGGCCGGCCGCCGGCGTCGTGGGAGCCATGTCGGTCGCGACCCGCTCCAAACGAAGTGACCTGATCACCCTGGACATAGGCGGCACGAGCACGGACGTCTGCCTTATCGAAAATGGCGCCGCGACGCTGGCCTATGGCCGCAATATCGCCGACTTTCCCGTTCGCCTACCCTCGATCGATATCCACACCGTCGGGGCCGGCGGCGGATCGATCGCGCATATCGGCCGTGACGGCCTGCTCAAGGTAGGGCCGGAAAGCGCGGGCGCCGCTCCCGGGCCGGCCTGCTACGGACAAGGAGGCACGCTGCCGACGGTTACAGATGCGAATGTGGTGCTCGGCCGCCTTCCATGCGAGCTTGTCGGCGGGGGAATGAGGCTCGACCGCGATGCCGCCGCGCGCGCGATCGAGCCGATTGCCGACAAGCTGGGGCTCTCGGTCGAAGAGGCGGCCCTGGGGATCATCAGGATCGTTGTTTCCAATATGGTTAGGGCGATCCGCGTCGTGTCGATCGAGCGCGGTTACGATCCGCGGCGTTTCTCGCTGATGCCTTTCGGAGGCGCGGGCGGCCTGCACGCCGCCGACGTTGCCCGTGAACTGGGAATGCGGGATATCGTCGTCCCGATTTCTCCAGGTATCCTCTGCGCTGAAGGGGTTGCGGTTTCCGACCTCGAAGAGAGCTTCGTGGCCACGGTGAGGGCTCCCGTCGAGCAGGATCTGGGGCCCGTGCGGTCAGCCTTGGCACGCCTCCTCGATGAGGCCGGCACATGGGCCATGAGCATCGGGGAGGGGCAGCATTGCGATCTGTCCGCCGCGCTCGACATGCGCTACGTCGGCCAGAATTACGAGCTTCCCATAGACATCGGCAACGGAAACGAATCGTCGCTTCCCGGCGGTCAAGAACTGCAGAGCCGGTTTTTTGCCGAACACCGGGCGAAATACGGACACTTCGACCCGAACGCCAGCGTCGAGATCATCAATGTGCGTCTTCGCGCGCGTATCCAGTTCGGCAAGGTGCGGCCCTCCAACAATCCGGGACGTGCCCCTTCGGAAGCCGCGCCTCTCAATGGACTCGTCTGGTTCGGCGGCGATCGTCCGGTAGAAACATCCATCGTCGATCGTGCCTCGCTTGGTCCGGGCGATAGCCTCGCCGGACCGGTGATCATCACTCAGTTCGATTCGACCACGGTGGTTCCTCCCGGAGCGGCCGCCCATGTCGACGAAGCGGGAAATCTGATCATGGAGCTTAGCGCGTGAGTACGCCCAATCTGGATCCGATAACGCTGGAAATCATCTGGAACGGTTTGCGCTCGGTGACCGACGAGTGCTTCCTGACGGTTCAGCGCAGCGCTTTCTCGACCAATATCAAGGAGCGCCACGACCACTCCATCGCTATCCTCGACCGGTCCGGCCGCCTCATCGTGCAGGCGGACAAGTCGATGCCTATCCATCTCGCCTCCATGACGGGGCTGGTGCAGGTCCTGCTCGACCGCTACGGCTCCGATATCGGCCCGAACGATATCTTTGTCGCCAACGACCCGCATGTTGCCGGGGGTACCCATCTGCCGGACATCAACATGGCGATGCCGGTTTTTGCCGATGGCGAGCTGGCGGGGTTCGTATGCAATATCGCCCACCATGCCGATGTAGGCGGCGCCGCCAAGGGCTCCATGTCGGGCGGGCTTACCGAGATCTATCAGGAGGGCGTGCGGATTCCGGTCGTTCGCCTGCACCGTGGCGGCGAACTGCAAAAAGAGATCTTCGATATCCTGCTGCTCAACATGCGGCTGCCGCGCGAGCGACGGGGCGATCTGAATGCGCAGATCGCAGCCTGCCGGCTCGGGAACGACCGCATGGCCCAGATCTTCGCGCGCTTCGGCGTGGAGAACGTGCTGCAGGCTTTCGCCGACATCGTGACGCGTACCAGGGAACGGATGCGGCAAACGATAGCCGCCCTTCCGGACGGCACCTGGTCGTTCGAGGATTTCATGGACGATGACGGGGCGGGACGCGAGGACGTCCGCATCGCGCTGACCGTGAAGAAAACGGATAGCACGATCGTCCTCGATTTCACGGGATCTGACCCGCAGGTACCCGGCAATATCAATCTGACGCTGAACGCCGTCCAGTCGGCTGTCGCCTTCGTGCTGAAGGCGCTTCTCGATCCCGATATGCCGAACAATCAGGGTGTGCTCGACGCGCTCGAGATCGTTGCGCCGCGCGGCTCCATCGTGAACTGCGACGGCCCCAGCGCCGTCGCGCTGCGCGCCAATACCTGCCAGCGCGTCATCGACGTGGTGTTCGGAGCTCTCGCGTCCGTACTTCCGGAGAAGACGACGGGCGCATCCAACGGGGCCAACACCAGCATGGTGTTCGCCGGGACGGATCCGCTGACCGGCGCTCCATATGTCTATCTCGAGACGTTGGGTGGTGGAATGGGCGCGCGCTCGACCCATGACGGCAAGGACGGGGTCCAGGTCGGCATAACGAACACGTCCAACCTGCCGGTCGAGGCGATCGAAATGGAATATCCGCTTCGCGTCGAGGAGTATTCGCTCGTCGCCGATTCCGGTGGGGCAGGGCGCCAGCGCGGCGGAATGGGCCTGCGCCGCGTGATCCGCCCGGTCGGCCACGCTTGCGAGTTTTCCGGAGTCGGCGAACGTTTCAGGCACCAGCCATGGGGCATCTTCGGCGGGGAGAGCGGAAGTTCGGGCCGGTTCTTCCTCAGGGATGATGACGGGAAGGTCACCGACTTGCCGCCAAAGGCTTCGGGCATGGTGCTGGCGCCTGAACAAGTGGTGGTGGCGGAGACGCCGGGCGCCGGCGGATACGGAGATCCGCTCGGTCGTTCCGAGGCGGATCTCGCGACCGACCGTGTCTCGGGCAAATTCTCGGACGAGTATCTCAGACATCACTATGCCAAAGCCGATCGGAAGTCGGCGTAGCCGATACAGAAACAGGATCAGAGCAAGGGAGGAAAACGATGACAGACAGAATGAATAACGGATTGACCCGCCGGGTCGTCCTGAAAGCGCTAGCCGGGTCGGCAGCCACGGGATTGGCGATGCCGGCGATCGTCAACAGGGCGTACGCCAACGAAACGCTGGTGGTGTACAATTTCGACGGCATCATCGGGAAATTCATCAAGGAGAACTGGATCGACCCCTTCGCCAAGTCCGAAGGCGTCCGCATCGACGTGTTGACGATGCAGGGCAGTTCGCCCCCGATGGCCAAGATCAAGGCTCAGGTCGACGCAGGACGGCCCGATGCCGACGTCATCCCGATGCAGCTCACCGACTATACATTCGCGGTGCGCAACAATCTCCTGATGCCGATCGGCCGTGACGAGATTCCCGAATACGCGAACCTTTTCCCCGAATTCGTGACGGACCATGGCCCCGGCCTGATCCTCTGGTGCTATGGGCTGGCCTACAACACGAAGCACATCGCCGAGAGGCCCAAGCAGTGGAAAGAGATGTGGAACCCGGCCTATAAAGGCAAGGTCGCCCTCAACGAGGCGCTCTTCGAACAGGCTCTCCAGATGGTGAATCTCGTAGCGAAAGGGAAGCCGACGCCGGTCGACAAGGAGACGTTCGCCGAACTGGACAAGCTGCGGCCGAACCTGGCCACCCTTTGGACGACCGGCGCTCAGGCGGAGCAGCTTCTGCGCACCGAGGAAGTCTGGTTGACGCCGTGCTGGAACGGCCGGGTCTTCACGCTTCAGGATAACGGAGTCCCGGTGGATTTCGTGACGCCCGAGGAAGGCTTCTTCGTCCGCTATGATCCGTATTGCATCCCGCGTGGGGCCAAAAATCCCGCCCTTGCGAAGCGCTGGATCAACTACATCTGCAATGCAGACCGCCAGAAAGGCCTCGCAGACCAGCTCTTCCAGGGCACGCCCAACATGAAGGTCAGCTATACGCCGGACATCGCGAAGCGCGTCGTCATCACCAAGCCGGAGGACCTCAAGCTGGCGGTGAAGGAAGACTATGGCGCCATCCTCGATCATCTTGGCGAATGGCGCCGCATGTGGGACGCTTGGAAACAGGGCTGATCCCCGTTCACCGGAACTTCGTCTAGTGAGAAACGGCTGATGCTCGGCGGCGGCGATGAAAGCGCGTCATATCGTCCTTGGTTGCTCCTGCTGCCAAGTGCGATCCTGTATGCATGCGTTTTTGCGTTGCCGTTGGGTGTCCTGCTTACGGACAGTGTTCGTCCGCCTGCGGAGGCGGGTCAGACCGCCGGGCCGAGCCTTGCCTACTACCAGGCTTTCTGGACGGACGGCGTAACGTTCAGCATCTTCCTGTCGACCGTCTGGATATCGGTCCTCGTCACGGTCGCTTGTGTCGTTCTGGGCTATCCCGTGGCGCTTTTCATGCGTCGGGCCGGTCCGCGTATGCGGATTGTCCTCCTGGCGCTGGTCGTCTCCCCCCTGCTTACCAGCGTCATCGTGCGCAACGTCGCCTGGCTCCTCGTTCTCGGGCACGAAGGGCTGATCAATACGACGTTACGGGCGTTGGGCATCATCGACCAGCCATTGCCGCTCCTCTACAATACGTTCGGCGTGGTTGTCGGCGTCACGCATGTCTATCTTTCCTTTGTCGTCCTGCCGCTCTTTGCGAGCCTGCTCGCGATCGATCCGTCGCTCGAGGAGAACGCCGCAAGCCTCGGCGCATCGCCCTGGCGGGTTTTTGCTCATGTGACCCTGCCGCTTTCGCTGCCGGGCCTGGTCGCCGGCGTGACCCTGGTCTTCATATTGTCGATGGGCATCTATCTTACGCCCGTGATCATGGGCGGCAGTTTCGTCACCACGCTTGCGATGACGATCACCGATCTGGTTCGCAACCAGTACGACTGGGCGCGAGCCGCCGCCTTCTCGGTCATGCTGCTGGCCTTCATCGGCGCGGTGCTCGTGCTTTCCTATGCGGCGACGAGACAGCTCACCAAGGCCCGCGGCAAGGAGGCGGCGCTTTGAAGGAGAGCCGCGAAGGAAAAAAGGGGGCATTTGTCACCATTACTGCGTGCGTCGTCCTGTTCTTCCTGGTCGTGCCGCAAATCATCCTTCTGATTCAGTCGTTCACCGCGGAGGACTATCTGATGTTCCCGCCGCAGGCCTTCGGAATCCGCTGGTATGCTTTCATCTTCACGGACCCGGAATGGCGGGAGGCACTTGGGACAAGCCTGATCGTTGCCTCGATTTCCACGCCTGTGGCGCTACTCCTTGGGACGATGGCGGCACTCGCCCTCGACCGTGGGCCGCCGGCTGGCCGCAAATTCCTGCGCGGCGCGCTCCTGTCGCCCATGCTCCTGCCGCATGTGGTGCTCGGCATGGCGCTCTATCGCGTGCTTTTGCCGATACGGCTCGACGATACGATACCCGGCTTCGTCGGGGCCCACCTTCTCCTGTGTGTTCCCTATGTCGTGGTCACGGTCGGGGCCAGCCTGGAAAGTTTCGACCGCCGGTTCGAGGAAGCCGCGCAAAGCCTTGGCGCTTCGCCCTTTTCGGCATTCGTCCATATCGTCCTGCCCATCATCCGGCCGGGCATTTTCGCAGGCGCGATCTTTTCCTTCATCACCTCATTCGACGAGTTCATCGTCACCTATTTCCTTGCCACGCGGAATTTCACGATCCCGATCAAGATATTCAGCAGCCTTTCCTATCAACTCGAACCATCGATAGCTGCCGTTTCCGGCCTGACGCTAGTGCTGACCGCCGTCCTGAGCGGGCTTCTCATCACCCGCGGCGGTTATGGGAGAACAGGACAAGCATGAGCGCCGAAGCCGTACATCTCGAAGGCGTGACCAAGCGATACGGAGCGCTTGCCGCAGTCGATGGGCTGAGCCTCACGATCGGTCGCGGAGAGATGGTCACGCTGCTCGGCCCTTCCGGCTGCGGAAAGACGACGATCCTGCGCATGATCGCCGGCTTCGTGCGGCCCACTTCCGGGACCGTCAGCATCGCCGGTACGCCCGTCAACGATATACCGCCGCACAAGCGGCAGGTGGGGCTCGTCTTCCAGAACTATGCGCTATTCCCGCACATGACCGTTGCGGAGAATGTCGGCTTCGGGCTCAAGATGCGGGGTATCGCCAAACAGGCGGCGCGTCCGAAGATCGACGAAGCCCTGGAAAAGGTTCGCCTCCTTGAACGGCGTGACGCCTATCCGCGCCAATTGTCCGGCGGGCAGCAACAGCGCACGGCCCTGGCTCGGGCCCTTGTGATACAGCCGGATATCCTCCTGCTGGACGAGCCCTTCGGCGCTCTGGACCGCGAACTCAGGCAGCACATGCAAAGCGAGATGCGCCAGTTGCAGCGCAGCCTCGGCATCTCGACGCTGCTCGTAACGCACGATCAGGAAGAGGCGCTTACCCTCTCCGATCGCATCGTGGTCATGAACACGGGAAAAGTGGAGCAAGTGGGGACGCCGGCCGACATTTTCGAGCGGCCGGCCACGGCGTTCGTCGCCAACTTCATGGGCCGCATGAATCTGCTCAAGGGGCAGTTGAAGCGGCAGCCGGGCGGCCATGGCTGCGAGCTTGCGCTTGACGGGGTGGAGGCGAGACTTCCGATGGCGGATTGCGAAAGCACGGCCGAGGGTCCCGTGATGGTCATGTTCCGCCCGGAGCGGATCGCCACGGTCCATCCTAGTGAAAGGCAGGAGGCAGGCGGATCGCACTCCGCCGTGCTTCGCGGGTCGGTCCTGGATGTCAACTATCTGGGCGCGTGGGCGGAACTCAAGATTGCCGTCAGCGAAGGTGCTGGCCAACGGTTTACGGTGCGGACATCGAACAAGGATGACGGAACGCCGCCATTCCGCATCGGCGACTCTGTCGATCTGATCATCCCCCCCGAGGCGACATACGTCATAGGATAGCAGACTCGCGGCGGCCTCATCGGTCCGAGTGTCTCAACCGGTTCTTCAATCTGTGTCCTTCACGGCAGCGCGCTGGAGGGCGAACTCGCGGCCGATTCTCGCAAGAATGCACCTGCTCTTCACGATTTCTATCCCTATTTGGCCGGCGTTTTGGAAGGACTAGCTAGGGCCTGTGAAAATGATGGGCTTCGCAAAGATATTGAAGCGCGGTTGCGCTGAGAAGGAAGGTAAGGTTTTTTGGCTCTTCATCTATCGCGTCAAAGCGCACGTCCGTGCCATGCAAAATGACACCCATAGCCGCTCGTGCCTCATACGGAGCCGGTGGTGTTAATCTAAATAACTGAAATTATTAAAGAATTCTGGTAGCGGAGGTCTGCTTTGGCGCAACCCCCCGACCGAAAATCATGTCGCATTCGCGTGGCGTGAAGCGGTTAAGCGGCGATCCAGTGAGCGAGCAGCGTAGGTTTCGTGAGAGGCGATATCGCTCTTGAACATCTGCTTTCGATGGGTGCTTAATCGTCGTGCGCGTATTGCAGGATCAGAGCCAGAATTTGCAGTTCGAATACACAGACCCACAAACCGAATTCGAGGCGCTGATCGGCGGCCACTTCTCTATCAACGCCTTCGGCGTGATTGAACCTGGAGACGATATCAAGTTTCGTGACTTTCTGGAGCGGTCATCTCCTCCACCGAGAACGACTGTCTACATCGACTCCCTTGGCGGTGACGTGGATGCGGCTATTGGCATCGGCCGATTGATCCGAGGCGCGTGGATGCATACGGCCATAGGCAATTATGTTCTTCGAGGAAGGAAGGAATTCGTAACAGAGAGGGACCATCTACCCGGACGGTGCATGAGCGCAGCTACTCTAATCTACCTCGGCGGAAGGCTTCGATATTTCAACGCTGAGGCTCAGTTTGGCGTACATCAGTTCTCCTTTCGAAATCCATCGCCTGACGACTTGGGACGATCGCAGGTCTTGTCCGCCAAGATAGCTCTGTATGTGTTTGAAATGGGGGTATCGCCCGAATTTCTAGAATTGTCGTCTTCAGTGCTAAGCAGTCAGATCAAGCTTGTCGACGAGGTAAGTTTACGCCGCTTGAAAGTCGTGACTGGTGGGGAAACGGATGTCACTTGGAGCGTGCAGGCGCGAGCCGGCGGGTTGTACGTTCGAGGCGAGCGGGATTCACTCTACGGCCACCACAAAGTGATGTTGCACTACCGCAAGGATTCGGGGTTCCTTTTTCATGCAGTTATCGAGGCTCAAGGCCGCGAAAGAGAGCTTACGACATTCCCCCTCGTAGAGATCGTTGTGAATGGCGAGGACACTCGCATAGACATCTCGCAGCGAGCTTTGCGGGAGCGAGTCGGAATTTACATCAATGTGATGTCCAGCCTATCGCAGTTAGAAGCCCGCATGCTGGCATATTCAAACAGCTTTGGTGTTCAAGTAAGAGCATCAAGCGAGGCGCCAGTGTTTCTAGGAATAGCCGCGATTTCCACAGAAGGCGGAAAAGAGCAGTTGGCGGCCTTTTTTGAGACCCTTTCCAAGTAGACGCCGTCGCCGATCAAATGGATCAGGGGCTGTCGGGGGTGCTGGCCGGTAGCGGGTTGAAAATAAGCTAAGCTATTGATATTAAACGGTGGTAGCGGAGGAGGGACTCGAACCCCCGACACAAGGATTATGATTCCTCTGCTCTAACCAACTGAGCTACTCCGCCACGCTGCCGGGTCCAGGTTACGAACCCGCGTACCCCGGCAAGGACGCGCGGATATAAGGGGGGTGTGGCGACCCTGTCAAGGACGGTCGGCTGCCGATCGGGTAAAGCCGGGCCCGGGGTTCCGACAGGAGTTCGGTCAGGGTGTAAAGCCGTCGGATTCGGCCCTCGCGCCTTCCCGGGACAGCCGGAGCAGGACCCGCCGTGGCCCTCGCGCCGTTCAGGCGATCCACTCGGGTGCGCAACAGCGCCGCGCCGGGGTTGAGTTCGGCCCGTCGCATGGATATGTGTCTGGCACAGACTTTCAGGTATCCTGTTGATGAAACCGCGCATTGCCGTCCTTGGTTGCGGATATTGGGGATCGAACCATATCCGCACGCTCAAATCGCTTGGCGCGCTCTATGCCGTCTCCGACGCCAACCGGCCTCGCGCCGAGGGGTTTGCCAGCGAGCAGGATTGCCTCGCTATCGACCCCGAAGAAATCTACGGCCGCGATGATATCGACGCCATCGTCATGGCGCTGCCTCCGCAATTCCACTCCGAATGCGCGATCCGTGCCGTTCGGAACGGCAAGGACGTGCTTGTTGAGAAGCCGGTTGCGCTCACCGTCGCCGACGCCGAGCGCTCGGTGAAGGCGGCGCACGATGCCGGACGCATCTTCATGGTCGGGCATGTGCTGCGGTTCCATCCGGCCTTCGAGAAACTGAAGGAACTTATCGACGAGGGTGAGCTCGGCGAGGTGAAGTACATCCATTCGCATCGGCTCGGTCTCGGCAAGTTCCATACCGAGAACGACGCTCTATGGGATCTCGCACCGCACGATTTGTCGATGATCCTGGCGATCACGGGCGCGGGGCCGGTGGAGGTCCGCGGGGAGGGGGCTGCCCTTCTCGATCATTTGAGCGATTTCGCGCATCTTCACATGCGCTTTCCCAACAATCTGCGCAGTCATCTCTTCACGTCGCGGCTCAATCCCTATCGCGAACGCCGCCTCACCGTCGTCGGCACCCGCGCCATGGCCGTGTTCGACGACGTGGAGCCGTGGGAGCGCAAGCTCGCCGTCTACCGGCACGCCGTCTGGCAGGATAGCGGCCAATGGGCCTTCACCGCCAACGACCCCTCCTACATAGAGGTCAAGGAGGGCATGCCGCTGACGCGCGAACTGGAGCATTTCATGCACTGCATCGAAACGCGTGAGGAGCCGAGGACCGACGGAGAAGAGGCGATTCTGGTGCTCAAGGTACTCACCGCGGGAAGCGTGACCCACGATACCCGCTTCGCGGGCGAACAGAAAATCTCTTCTATCGGCTGATTGGGGATCGGCCGGTCCGGCCTCTCGGCTTCAGGCGTGCGCGGGCTGTGCGGTAAGGCGTGAAAGCATGGCTTCGGCCTCGGCGCCGCGATAGGCGCGCTCGATGAAGCCGCCGCCGAGCACGCGCGCCTCGTCGCCGTCGTCGGAATAGAGCGCGCAAGCCTGTCCGGGTGCGACGCCGGTTTCGCCGTCCACCAGTTCCACCCGGACCGAGCCGCCGAACCGCGTCAGCACCGCCGGCCGCGGCGGGCGCGTGGAACGCACCTTGGCGAAAAGCTCGATACCCTCGGCCGGGATATCCTCAAGCGGCGCATCGCCCAGCCAGTTCACCTGGCGCAGGACGAGGCTGTGGGTTTCCAGCGCCTCGCGCGGCCCGACGATGACGCGCGAATGCCCCGCATCGAGATGGACGACGTAAAGCGGCTCGCCGGCGGCCACGCCGATGCCGCGACGCTGACCGACCGTATAGCGCAGGATGCCGTCGTGGCGGCCGAGCACGCGCCCGTCGATATGGACGATGTCACCGGGCGCGGCGGCACCCGGCCTCAACCTCGCGATGATGTCGGAATATTTGCCGTGCGGCACGAAACAGATGTCCTGGCTGTCCTGCTTGGCGGCAACCGCAAGCCCCATTTCCTCGGCGATACGGCGTACCTCGGGCTTCGGCAGGCCGCCCAGCGGAAAGCGCAGATAGTCGATCTGTTCCTGCGTAGTGGCGAAGAGAAAATAGCTCTGGTCGCGGTCGGCGTCGAGCGGCCGGTAGAGCGCCCGGTGGCCGTCGCCCCGCGGCGCGGACCGGATATAATGGCCGGTCGCCAGCGCGTCGGCGCCAAGTTCGCGCGCCGTCTCCAGAAGATCGGCGAACTTGACCGTCTGGTTGCAGGAAACGCAGGGGATCGGTGTCTCGCCGGAAACGTAGCTCTCGGCGAAGGGGTCGATCACCGCCTTGCGGAAACGCTCCTCGTAGTTCAGCACGTAATGCGGAAAGCCCAAGGTTTCCGCCACACGGCGTGCGTCGTCTATGTCCTGCCCGGCGCAGCAGGAGCCGGGTCGGTGGGTCGCCGCGCCGTGGTCGTAAAGCTGCAGCGTGACGCCGACGACGTCGTAGCCCTCCTTCTTTAGGAGACCGGCAACGACGGAGGAATCGACACCCCCCGACATGGCCACGACAACGCGCGTGTCTTCGGGGCGTCCCGGCAGGTCGAGGCTGTTCATTTCAGGTGCGTTCCAGGTACGTTGATGGCCGGCTTCATGCCGACCTTGCCAATATAGGTCAAGCCGAACCCTTGCACCATATGGCGTGGCGGCGCAGCCCGTGCGGCGTGAAGGCCTCGATTTCGGATCGTTAGAATACGCATGATCCGACTAACGGGCGATTCACCAAGCTTACCGGTGCGTTACCTTTTGTTTAGGCAATTTTTAAAGCTGTGGCGTTAAAGTGACCGACGATTGGTTCTTTGATTTTAGTAGAGAGTACGGATGACCGATCTTGTAAGGCCTCGCGTCAAGTACGTCATAGGGCCCGATGGTAGCCCGCTTACCATAGCGGATCTGCCGCCGTCCAACACCCGTCGCTGGGTCATCCGGCGAAAGGCCGAGGTGGTCGCCGCCGTGCGCGGAGGGCTGCTCAGCCTCGAGGAAGCCTGTCAGCGCTACAAGCTGACCACCGAGGAATTCCTTTCCTGGCAGGCTTCGATCGACGAATACGGGCTGGCCGGCCTCAGAACCACGCGTATCCAGCAATACCGGCACTGACGTTGCAGGCCGGCAGCCAAGCCTAGGCAGCCGACAGGCCGACGATCAGCGATAGAACGAAGAATTCCGCCGCGCGCTAGCGGGCGGAATATTGTTCGTGTTCGTGATGCCTGGAAGGCGTATGGAGGCTGCCGATCGCCGGCTGCCTGATGCAGTTTGGCATTACCCGGTCATCGCGCGGCTGCCGTCGCCCTCGCGGGCCTTGGCGTCGCGCGTCTCCAGCATCTCGGCCTTGGAAAGTTCCAGTTCCGCCTCGGCAAGGGCGGCCTCCGCGATTGCGCGCTGCTCGGCAAGGTCGGCCTGGGAGTTCAACAGGTTGTCGCGGCGCTGGCGGGCCGCCTTGGCGAAGGTCGGATAGGCGAAATGGTTCACGTCCGTGATCCCTGCCTTCTTCTCCTCGGCCGCGATCTGGACATCGAGTTCGTTGGCCATGCGCTCGAATTCGGCGATCATCATGTCGAGCTGCAGGAGCTGCCGACGCTTCTCGTTCACCTGAAACTGCTTCAGCCGAACGAGGTTTTCACGTGCTTTCATGCCATCATACTCCCGAAACGCGAACGCCTTTGGTCCCAGCGGCCTGGGTCAAGCCCCTCATACCCCTAGCCCCTCTTCGAAAGCCGCCTAGCTGCGATTCTCCGCCCGGAAACAAATTCCTAAGCTTTTGCGCCGACGGTAACCATTCGTTTACGGGCATTGTTAATCATACGGGGCAGGACTTAAGGGCCGGTAAAAAATTCGCAGTGAGCCGACAAATCCCCACAAAGCGAGTCAGTTGAATCACTTAGCGTGATTTATTGAAGTTCGTCTGCTGAGTTTTCTGCTGAGATTCCTTAAAGGATTCAGTTGCGTGCCTAGAAATGTTGGACAGATCGTTACCGCTTGCCAAACCGAATTATATTTTGTTAACCATTCGGTGGCAGCCTGCGATTCACGTGTTGATTGCTGCGGTTCAGGATCGGGTGAACCAGGCTTAGGGTGGGGCGAGCCCGGCTGGCGGCAGAAAAGGGGACCTAAATGCGCGTTCTGCTGATTGAAGATGACAGTGCTACCGCACAGAGCATCGAATTGATGCTCAAGTCTGAGAGCTTCAATGTCTACACGACGGATCTCGGCGAAGAGGGGGTCGATCTCGGCAAGCTCTACGATTACGACATCATCCTTCTGGACCTCAACCTGCCGGACATGTCGGGCTACGAGGTGCTCAGGACGCTCAGACTGTCGAAGGTGAAGACGCCCATCCTCATCCTGTCGGGCATGGCGGGCATCGAGGACAAGGTGAGGGGCCTTGGTTTCGGCGCCGACGACTACATGACCAAGCCATTCCACAAGGACGAACTGGTCGCGCGCATCCACGCCATCGTGCGCCGGTCCAAGGGCCATGCGCAATCAGTCATCACCACGGGCGATCTGATCGTCAACCTGGATGCCAAGACCGTCGAGGTCGGCGGACAGCGGGTGCATTTGACCGGCAAGGAATACCAGATGCTCGAGCTGCTTTCGCTGCGCAAGGGCACGACGCTGACCAAGGAGATGTTCCTCAACCATCTCTACGGCGGCATGGACGAGCCGGAACTGAAGATCATCGACGTCTTCATCTGCAAGCTTCGCAAGAAGCTCGACGCCGCATCCGGCGGCCAGAATTACATCGAGACGGTCTGGGGCCGTGGCTATGTGCTGCGCGAGCCCGAGGAAATCCGCGAAAGCGCCTGACGCTCAGTCAATCGGTATTTGATAATCGGCAGTCGGGTTCGTGTCGGATCCGGCCCCGAAGGCGCTGCTTTCCCTTACCAACTGCTATTGATCGCCGGACCTACGCGGCCATCTCGAATTCGCGGAAACGCTCCAGCAATTGCGGCCGGTTGAATGGCTTCAGCAGATAACCTGAGGCGCCGGCACGCTTGGCGCGCATGATGGCGCCGACATCGATCTCCGCGATGCAGATGACCACGCGCGGCTTCGTTTCGGCCTCGTAGGAAAGCACCTCGCGGATGAAATCGGCAGCGGCCATGTCGGGAAGAGTGGTATCCACGACGATCAGTTCCGGCATCTCCGCCGAGCAGAGGCCGAGCGCCTCCGTTGCGCTGCCAGCCTCGACGACCAGCAAGTCCTCGCTCGTGAGGATCCGTTTCGCGACTTTCCTGACGACGCTCGAATCGTCGACGATCATGCACCGTTTCATCTTCCACCCCTGAATGGCGCGTCTCGCGGATCGAGACCGGCGAGCCGACGATGCGTAAGCTAAACGGAAACGGTTAAGAAACGGGGGGACGGATTTGGTTAAATTTTAGCCAAGGTGGGAGGTTTGCATCCCGCCGATCGAGGATTTGCATACTGTACGGAAATCCCGTATGATTGCACCAATGACTCAAGACAGGTTCGACCCCGTCAAAGACGCGGCCAATCGCGAGAAGCACAGATTGCCATTGGTCTTTGGCGATCGGATTTTTGAGGACGACAACCACCTGATAATCCCCTCTATCCGCGAGATCGATGGCGAGGAGCGGTTCAAGGTGGTCGGGGTCGTCGAGGAGAAGCTGTTCACCGGTGTTTTTGTCTGGCGGGGCGAATTGCCTCGTTTCATTTCGGTAAGAAGGAGCAACATAGGTGAAGAACGAGCATATCGCGCTGCCTGCTGACCCGTCTGACGCCGAAGATTTCGACGTGACGGCCAAAGCACTAGACCGAGCCCAGCGTGCCCGCCTGATCCGCAAGACGAGGACCGGGCTTGGCCTGTCACAGTCCGAATTCGCCCGGCGCTTCCGGGTTCCGGTCGGCACGCTGCGCGACTGGGAACAGGCGCGGGTGACCGCGCCTGATTTCGCTGTCGCCTATGTGCGGGTGATCGGCCAGCATCCCGATATGGTGGCAAAGGCGGTCGCATAGCCGGTGTGCCGGAGAGTTTTGACCGGCAGGAAGGCTGCAATGCCGGAAGCTGCGCCCCGGTGTGGCTTCAGGTTGCAGCCAATGCGAACACAGCCGACCACAGCATCACTGATACCAGGAACACCCGCTCTACCAGCCCGAAAATACGGCGGAGGGCCGGGATAAGGCAGATCACGACGCCGGCGAGCGATGCCGTGACCACCCAATACAGTCCGGCCAACACAGGTGTGGCCCAGTCCGCCACAATCGGAAGCACGACCGGATTCAGAACGTCGATCGCCATATAGGCAAGCGCGAAACTGGCGATCGCGAAGACATAGTGCAGCCTTCCTGTCCCCGTCAGGCGCTGGCCCTCCAGATCGGTCGGGAAGGCGAGGACGCCGAGCCTCAGCGCAGCCATGATCAGAAGATACACACCGCCGCGGGTCGGAAACCGCCCATCCACAAGCACGGCCACGCCCAGAACGATCGCCGCGATGATACCCGTCAAGCCGTATATCATGAACAGCCGCCGTGAGGGGCCGACGCCGTAGTCGCTGACGGCATGACCGACCAAGCTGTAGGTGCCACGGATATTCAGCGCGAAGAACAGCGCCAACTGGACGAGATAAGCCAATGCGGCCACGGCGTAGATCGTCACCTGCATCTCCTATTGTCAGCGATGTGAAGGCAAATCCGGCGAGCGATAAATGGCGCGAAAGCGCATTTCTTCCGCAATCCCGCCGCCGACCGATTTTCGCCGAGCTTCCGCGCTCCGCGCAAACCCCGGCTTCGTCCGTGGAAGCAAGCGACAGGCTCTACTGCCGGCTCGCCGTCAAGCGTATTTCCTCCGCCGAGGCACGGATTTCGACCGCCATGTCGGTCTCGCGGGCGAGAAGCAGCGTGTAATAAGGCTGCACCGCATGCGCGTCGATCGCCTCTTCGGGCTTCTGGCCGGAATGCATCTCCAGGAATTTCGGCGGAACGCGCACCATCGGACCGCCCGCCACCAGCGTAAATTTCGGTTCCGTTTCCAAATCTTCGAGCGTAACCGCGAGCTTGCCGCCGCGCGGGATGGCGGCATTGGCGATCATGATGAGGTTGAGCAGGAGCTTGACCTTGTTTTTCGGCAGGTAGGCGCGGGGCCCCGACCAGGAGAATTCCGGCTTCTCGTTCTTCATGAAGGCGGTGGCGACGGCCTCGGCATCGCCGGTGTCGATCTGCATGCCGGCAGAGCCGGCCGCGCCGAAGGCGATGCGGGCGAATTGCAGCTTGGCCGAGGCGTTCCTGGCGGAGACGCGGATCAAGTTCATTGCATCCTCGTCGGCGCCGCCCTCGTCGAGCAATTCGAGGCCGTTATTGATGGCGCCAACCGGCGAGATGATGTCGTGGCAGACCCGGCTGCAGAGCAGCGCCGCCAGTTCCGGTGCCGTCAGCGTGAATATGTCAGCCATTTCCATCCGTTCCTGCTTCTTCGTCAATGAACATCGCGCGATGCCGCACGCGCGGCGAATCACCCGTCCGCGCCGATTATCGCCTCCGACGGGGGAAATCACATTCCCCGTTAAAAACGTAGAAATTTTTCGGCAATCGCCCCCGCAATCCCACCTTTTGGGCCACTTCTCGGCCATCTCCATGTGCGAACTTAATAGTTGAAAAAGAATTACGGGTTAGTTTGTCTCACTCCGAGAAGCGGCCATCCAAGGCAGCCCGGGAACAAGGCGTCGGCGAATGGGCTCCCATAGGGAGACCGAGACCAATGAACTTTAATCCACTGAAGCGGATAGGCATCCGTTTCGTCGCCATTTTCGCCGTGTGTCTCGCCGTCCTTGCGGTGGCCGCTCCCGGCGCACGCGCCGATACGGGTTACACGGCGCAGGAAATCATCGATTCGGGCAACCGGTTCTTCGGATCGACATCGGGCGGGCTCGCCAGTGTCGTGGAGAAGGTATTCGCCACCTACGGCCTCCCGAACGGCTACGTGCTGGGAGAGCAGGGGTCGGGCGCCATCATCGGCGGTCTGACCTACGGTGAAGGGACGCTCTACACCAAGAATGCCGGCGACCATAAGGTCTTCTGGCAGGGACCGTCGATCGGCTGGGATTTCGGCGCCGAAGGTTCGCGGCTGATGGTGCTGGTCTATAATCTCGACAGCGTCGACAGCCTCTACGAACGCTATGCCGGCGTTGCGGGATCCGCCTATGTGGTCGCCGGCCTCGGCTTCAACGTGCTCAAGCATGGGAACGTGCTTCTGGTGCCCGTGCGCACCGGCGTCGGCGCCAGGCTCGGCGTCAATCTGGGCTATCTGAAGCTGACCGAGCAGCCGACCTGGAATCCGTTCTGATCCTGGACGGACAAGCTTCGACCGGTTTGGATCGCCGCTGGCGTAGAAGCCCATCCTCGTGGCAAAAGGCGGCGTGCCGGTATGATCCGGCGCGTCTTGCGGGCGTATTCAGGTGATCCAGTCCCTTCTCTTTTTCGGCTTTGGTTTCCTGTGCGCGGTGCTGATCGCCCTGCTCGTCGCGCCGGCGTTCTGGCGTCGCGCTGTGAGGCTGACGGAGCGGCGTATCCGGGCGACCGTGCCGCTGACGATGAACGAGATCCAGGCCGAGAAGGACGGATTGCGGGCCGAGTTCGCCATGTCCGCGCGGCGTCTCGAAATGAAGGTGAAGAGCCTTCAGGACCGCGTCGCGACGCAGATGGTCGAGATCGAACGCAGCCGGGAGGACCTCAGGCAGGCGGGCGAGGAGCGCGAGAGCCTGAAGGCGGACGGCGCAGCGCTTGGCAAGAAGAACGACGAGCTTGATGCGGCGCTCAAGGCAGCCGGTGAGGAGGGCGAAGCCCTTTCCGCGAAATTCGCCGCGATCAGCGTGCAGCTTGCAGACAAGGATACGGAGATTTCCCGGCTGGACCTGGCGGCTACCGACGCCAGCCTCGAAGTCTCGAACCGGCAGATCGAGCTTGCGGCGCGGGAGGCGGAAGTCGCCAAGCTGAAGGACGATGTCGCACGGCTCAGGGAACAGCGCCGGATAGGCGAGCAGAAGCTGCGCGACATGACCCTCGACAACAGGTCCGGGCGCGAGGCGCTGAAGACGGAGCGCGCACGGTCCGCCGATCTCGAACGCCGTCTGGAAAAGGCGCTCACCACGCTTGCCGATCGGGAGGAGGCGCTCGAACGGGGCGAACGTGAACGCGTCCGTCGCGGCGAAGGAGGGAGCGAGAGAACGGCGCCGGACGAAGCGGCGGCAACGGTCGCGGCAGTCCCGCAAGCGAATGGGGAGACGCCCCCGGTCGATCCCGACGCGCCGGATGCTGCGCTCGCGCGGCTGAAGAGCGAGCGCAAGCGCCTGGAAGAGCGGCTCACCACGCTAACCCGAGAGAACAAGAGGCTGCGCACGGCTTCGCTATCGCCGCAAGCGTCGGTGCCCACGCGCGAGGTTATGCCCGGGGAAACGGCGCTGCGCGAGCAGATCAGCAACCTCGCCGCCGAGATGGTGGCGCTGACCGCCCTGATCGAGGGGCCGGGTTCGCCCATCGACAAGGCGCTCGCCATGCCGGAGGCGGAAGGCGCCGGGGAAGCGGCTGGCAGAGACACGCCGAGCATTGCCGAGCGCGTACGCGCTTTAAGGGAAGCGGCGGCGCGGCGGAACTAAAGCCGCGCAAATCTGACGCTAGCGCTACTGCTGCAACACGGCCTTGATGTCGACCAGGTTCGAGCGGACGCGCAATATGTAGAAGCCCATCGTGGTCAGGTGGCTCGGTACGATCCAGCCGTCCTCGCGGCCGTTGGCGATGATGAAGGGCTGAATCCTGAGCGCGGAGCGGAACTGGCCTTCCATGTCGTCCCACAGCGTGGTGAGCTTCTTCTCCTTGATGACGGAATCGAAGTCGGCTTCCGCCGCGGTCAGTATCCCGTAATAGCCGTAGAGTTGGCCGTAGGCGAACCAGAAGCGGTCGTCGGCGCGGGTGTCGAACCAGCCATTGTTATGGTTCTCCGCGCGGTCCTTCAGGATCGCCGAAGTCGAGCCGATATCGTTGGCGATGCGGTCGATGAACTGGATGAGGTTGTCGGCGCGCGCGTCGAAGGTCGCCTGACATGCGGCGAGGTGGTCGTTGAAGGCGCGCAGTTTCTTGATGGCGGTGCGGTAGTAGCTCGGCGTCGGCGTCTTCGGCCCCGGCGGGTTCCAGCCGAGATACCAGGTATATTCGTCGAATTGCAGCGCACCGCGCGCATCCTGCAGGTCCGCATCCACCTGCGAGGTGCCACGCACGCGGCCAAGCGTGTCGACCAGTTCCACGGAGGTGCGTCGCACCGCCTGGTTGATGCCGCGCTGGAATGAGGCCTTATTGTCGAAGAAAGGCGTCCTGTCCCAGTCGAGCCCGAAGAAGCCGAGCTTGTAGAGGATCATCGAAGAGATCCACTGGTTCTTGTTGACATTGAAGTCGGTCAGGTCGGCGGAAGCGTCGACGATGGCCGAGCGCGCGCAGACTTTCTGGCTGGCGCCGGTTGCCTGGACCGCCGGCGTCTCTTCGCCGGCGGAAGCCTGGCGGTCCTTCAGGTCGTATTTCTGCGCGTAGTCCGGATTGAAATCGGTCCAGCGCTGCGTCTGCCAGAAGAAGTTGGCGTAGAGCCCGATCAGCACAAGGACGAAAAGGCCGATGACGATGCGCACGATCCAGCCGCGGCGCGTGTACCAGCGGCCGGCGAGCACGAAGGGCCAGCACAGCCAGGCGATGAACATGCCGATGGCGCGGCCGATCCACTGGAAGATGCGCGTCACGAATTCGACGACGGGATTGAGCACGCTTCGACCTTTCATGCATGGCCCCCATGCCGGTGGGCGACCTCGCGTCAGATAGGGGGTTTCCGGTAGTCGGACAACCGTGCCCGGAAGGCGATCCCCGAAGTGTCGCCCGACGACTATATGAGGTCGCGCCGTGCGCCGCCAATTTTCTTGAAAGCACGGCGAAATGGTGTTTGTTTCAAAGGGAAGCCCCTTGGGGAAACTTTCCCGGCCGTCGCAACGGGCGGCCGGATCACATAATGGGAGAGTCCGATGTCGTTTTCCAAATCACTTGCCGCGGCGCTGATGCTGGCCGCCGGCATGTCCGTTAGCGCGGCCTATGCCGGCGATTCCGCCTCCTGCCAGGCGGTCCGCTTCGCCGATGTCGGCTGGACGGACATCCAGGCGACCACCGCGACGGCTTCCGTCGTGCTCGACGCAATCGGCTACAAGCCGGATACGCAGGTGCTCTCGGTTCCCGTCACCTACCAGTCGCTCAAGAACAAGGACATCGATGTCTTCCTCGGCAACTGGATGCCGTCCATGAACGAGAACATCGCGCCCTTCCTCAAGGACAAGTCCGTCGAATCCATCTCGACCAATCTCACGGGCGCCGGCTACGGCCTCGTCGTGCCGGACTATGTGGCCGAGGCCGGCGTCAAGACGCTGACCGACATCGGCAAGTTCAAGGACAAGTTCGACGGCAAGATCTACGGCATCGAGCCCGGCAATGACGGCAATCGCATCGTGCTCGGCATGATCAAGGACCCGAAGAGCAACCTCAAGGGCTTCGAACTGGTCGAATCTTCGGAGGCCGGCATGCTCTCCCAGGCCGAAAAGGCCATACGCAACAAGGACTGGATCGTCTTCCTCGGCTGGACACCGCACCCGGTCATGGGCGAGATGAAGATCACCTATCTGGAGGGCATGGGCGATTCCGGCTTCGGCGCGGCAACCGTGCACACCAACGTCCGGACGGGCTACCTCGACGAATGCCCGAACGTCGGCAAGTTCATCAAGCAGCTCAAATTCGATCTCTCCATGGAGAACAAGATGATGGACGGGATCCTGAAGGGCGGCGACGCGGAGAAGGTCGCGACCGACTGGCTGAAGGCCAACCCGAATGCCGCCGACGCCTGGCTCGACGGCGTGACCACCTTCGACGGCAAGGACGCCAAGGCGGCGCTGAAGGAGAAGCTCGGGTCGTGAGGAGAACGCTCCTTCTCCCGCGGCGGCGCGATAGCCTATGAAGTTCGACCTCCACTCCGATCAGCTTCGCTGACCACCTCTCCCCGATCGACGGGGGAGAGGAAACGCCGGCCGCAAGGCTTGGCATCTTTCCTCTACCCCATGAAAGCGGGGGAGAGGTGGCCGCGAAGCGGACGGAGTGGGGATATTTTGCCATGTGAATATCCTGTCCGTTCAAAAAGGACGGGAAATGAGGGGAAGGCATGGACCCGATCTCGCAATTCATCGCGGACTGGAAAATCCCGATCGGGGCGTGGGGCAAGGAATTCTTCGACTTCCTGACCACCAATTTCTCGTGGTTTTTTGACCGTTTGTCGGACGGGCTGAAGTCACTTCTCGAATCCCTCATCGACCTGATGCTCTGGATACCGCCCGTCGTGCTGGTGATCCTGATCATGGCGCTGGCGTGGTGGCTGCAAAAATCGTGGCGGCTGGCGGTCGCGGTCGCTGTCGGGTTGCTCTTCATCATCAACCAGGGCCTGTGGCGTGAGACGGTGGAGACGCTGGTGCTCGTCGTGGCGGCGACGGCGGTCTCGATGGCGATCGGCGTGCCGATCGGCATCTGGGCGGCGCACAATCCGCGCGTCTACCGGGTCCTCCATCCGCTGCTCGATCTGATGCAGACCATGCCGACCTTCGTCTACCTCATCCCGGTGCTGATCCTCTTCGGCCTCGGCATCGCGCCCGGCCTCATCGTCACCGTGATCTTCGCGATGCCCTCGCCGATCCGCCTCACCTATCTCGGCATCACCTCCGTGCCGAAGCCGATGATCGAGGCGGGCCAGGCTTTCGGCGCCACCAAGCGGCAATTGTTGTGGAAGGTGGAGTTCCCTTCGGCGCTGCCGACGATCATGGCCGGCCTGACACAATGCATCATGCTGTCGCTTTCCATGGTGGTCATCGCGGCGCTGATCGGCGCTAACGGTCTCGGCAAGCCGGTCGTCAGGGCGCTCAACTCCGTCAACATCCCGCTCGGCGTCGAGGCGGGGCTGGCCATCGTCATCGTCGCCATCATCCTTGACCGCATCTGCCGCATCGGAGAGGCGAAATGAGCGCGGCGGTCGATTTCCAGAACGTCGATATCGTCTTCGGCGAGGAACAGCGCCGTTCGCTCGAGATGATCGATCGGGGCGCGAGCCGCGAGGAGATCCTGGCCGAGACCGGCAGCGTGCTCGGCTGCGCCGGCGCCAACCTCACCGTCGAGACCGGCGAAATCTGCGTGCTGATGGGGCTTTCCGGCTCCGGCAAGTCCACGCTTCTGCGCGCCGTCAACCGGCTCAATGTGCCGGCACGTGGCAAGGTGCTGGTCCGCGACGGCGAGCGCATGGTGGACGTGGTGAGCGCTGACGAGAAGACGCTTCGTCATATCCGCCAGACGCAGGTGGCCATGGTCTTCCAGCAATTCGCGCTCCTGCCGTGGCGTACGGTGGAACAGAATGTCGGCCTCGGCCTCGAACTCGCCGGCGTGCCCGACGCCGAGCGCCGCGAGCGTGTCGCGGCCCAGTTGAAGCTGGTCGGGCTCGACCAGTGGGCGAAGAAATACGGGCACGAGCTTTCCGGCGGGATGCAGCAGCGGGTCGGGTTGGCCCGCGCCTTCGCCACCGAGGCGCCGATCCTCCTGATGGACGAGCCGTTCTCGGCACTCGATCCGCTGATCCGCACCAAGCTGCAGGACGAGTTGCTGCAGCTTCAGGAGCGGCTACACAAGACGATCATCTTCGTCAGCCACGATCTGGAAGAGGCGCTCAAGATCGGCACCCACATCTCCATCATGGAGGGCGGACGCATCGTGCAGACGGGCGCGCCGGAGGACATCGTCCTGAGGCCCGCCAACGACTACGTGCGCGAGTTCATCGCCAATGTGAACCCGCTCTCGGTGCTGACGGCGTGGAACGTCATGCGCGACCGCCGCGACCTCGACGATGCAGGCGGCGGCTGGGTGTGGCTCGACCGGCGCAACACGACGCGCTTCAGGATAGACGCCGACGGGCTCGTCATCGGCGCCGAGCGCAACGGGCGGCCGGCGGAGTGGGTGTCCTGCGACGACATCGAGAAATTGCCGCCCGACGCGCCGCAGGTGTTCTGGGCCAAGGCAGGGACGTCGCTCAAGACGGTCATGCACGCCATGCACGAAAGCCAGACCGCGCCCGTCGCGCTCTTCGACGAGCAGTCCCGCTTCGTCGGGTCCATCGGCGTGCGCGACGTGCTGAGCGCAATTATTCGACGCTGACATTTACCATTCCGCTTTCCGAGGACGCGAGGTGGTGGCCGGGAGGCATGTTGCCCTTCGTGCGTCGTCATTCTGGGGCGTCGCTTGCCGTGGATGACGAAGGCGGGGAGGCCGGCGAAAACGTGGACAGATTTACCCCTGCCTGCCTCGCGAGACCGCTGATTTCAGCGCTTTCCGCATTTTTCTTCTCTCGTTTTCTCCACGCCCTTTTCCCTTCGTCCATAATCCCCGTCAGTTCCTCCCATCGGGGATACCGATCATGACGGTGATTGCGTGGAGAGGGATCGGCGCCTCCGCCTTGATGCTGACGTGGCATTACGGCCGGGGAGGTCCCGTCTGGAGGTTCCCCTGGGGGCACTATGACCCCTGCGTGCCGGTAGAAGGTACACAGACCCGAGGCAGAAGAGCGCTTCGGGAGCAGCGGAACAGGCGGGAACAGAAATCGCCGGACGGGCGGCCGCAAGGTCGCACGTAAATTGCTTAGATGAGCGAGCCTGCGGCCGCCCGTCTTTCCCGACTTTCAATGGCCAGACGGTGGAGAAACCGGGCGTGGCGAAGATGAGGCATGTGCAATGATAGATGCGGATAGCCCTGTGCCCCTGCGCACCCCCCTCTGTCCTGCCGGACATCTCCCCCTCAAAGGGAGGAGATTACGCTGGCCGCTCTGTTCGCGGCCTTTCTGAGACCTTGGAAACTGGCAGAAGCGGCGCGGCCGGCTGATCTCCCCCCTTTGAGGGGGAGATGTCCGGCAGGACAGAGGGGGGTGCGAAGGGGCGGAGAACGAAGAAGGATGTTTCACAGGGGGGACGAGTTTCAAGCAATCACGCACCCCCAAAGGTCCGACCGGGTGTCCCGCCCGACGGCACGCCGCCGCGGAATTCTCCCGCGCGACCGTCGATGCGTGCCTGAGAGAAGAGGGTGAGGCGGCAGCGAGCATCGCATTGCCAAAAAGGCGCACGGCGCGTGGCTTGCGCCTCGGGTGCGGTGCCCGCTACTGTCGGCTGGCATTTAACCGTTTAGAAGTCGGAGAAGAACATGAATCCATCAAGCCAGGTCGCGATCGTAACCGGCGGCGGCTCGGGGCTTGGCGAAGCGACCGCGCGGGCGCTTGCCGCGAAGGGCGCGAAGGTCGCGATCTTCGACCTTCAGACGGATAAGGCCGAGAAAGTCGCCGCCGAGATCGGCGGAGCGGCCTTCGAATGCAACGTGTCGAGCGCCGAGGGCGGCGAAAAGGCCTTTGCCGATGCCGCCGCAAAGCTCGGCCCGGCGCGCATCCTGATCAACTGCGCAGGCATCGCCATCGCCATGAAGACGGTCGGCAAGGACGGGCCGCACCCGCTCGACCTCTACCGGAAGGTACTGGAGGTGAATCTTGTCGGCACCTTCAACATGATCCGCCTGTTCGCGGCGCGCACGCAGGATATCGAACCGCTTCAGGGTGGCGAACGCGGCGTTATCATCAACACCGCATCGGTCGCCGCATTCGACGGCCAGGTCGGGCAGGTCGCCTATTCCTCCTCGAAGGGCGGCATCGTCGGGCTGACGCTGCCGGTGGCGCGTGATCTCGCCCGTTCCGGCATCCGGGTCTGCACCATTGCGCCCGGTATCTTCCGCACGCCGATGATGGCCGGCCTTCCCGAAGAGGCGCAGCAATCGCTCGGCCAGCAGGTGCCGTTCCCGCCGCGTCTCGGCGAGCCGGGCGAATATGCCGCGCTTGCCTGCCATATCGTCGAAAACCAGATGCTGAACGGCGAGACGATTCGGCTCGACGGGGCAATCCGCATGGCGCCGCGCTGACCGCCGATGGAGTGCGGGGCCGCTGGTCGACGATGGCGGTGCCATCCATGACAGCGCTACCGAATAGGTCTACCGAGGATTGAATGGCCGAAGAAAAGAACGTCATCCAGAAAACCGACGACGAAGGTGTCCGGCTTGCCAGGAAACTGCTCAGGACCGCCCGCTACGGGGCACTCGCTTCGCTGGAGCCTGGAACCGGCGCTCCATTCGCCAGCCGCGTCGCGGTGGCGACGGAGGTGGCCGGCGATCCGATCATCCTCGTGTCGCAACTCTCCGAGCATACCGGGTTCATCCTCGCCGATCCGCGCTGCTCGCTGCTTCTCGGCGAGCCGGGCAGCGGCGATCCGCTCGCCTATGCGCGCGTCACGCTGATGTGCCGCGCCGAGAGGCTGGAACGCGGCACGCCGGAGTGCGACGAAGCCGGGCGGCGTTATCTCAACCGTCACCCCAAGGCGAAGCTTTATGCAGGCTTCAAGGATTTTTCCTTCTTCAGGCTGAAGATCGAGCGATCGAGCCTCAATGGCGGTTTTGCGAAGGCGTACAGGTTGACCCGCGGCGACATCGTGCTGACGGGACCGGCGGTGGCGTCGATCGCGGTCGGCGAACAGTCGGCGATCGACCATATGAATGCGGATCATGCCGCCGCGCTCGATTTCTACGCCCGGCATTTCGCAGGCGCCCGCGACACGGGCTGGCGCGCGGTAGCCGCCGATCCGGAAGGCATGGACCTTCAGCGCTCCGATATGACCCGCCGCGTCTTTTTTCCGGCGCCGGTGGGCGACCTTTCCGAATTGCGCCGGACGCTGGTGGATATGGCCGCGGCCGATGAGGCGGCCGGCAATCGCAACGCTGGGTGAAGGGTGTCGTATCGTGCCACCGTTAGTTTTAACTTGAAATGATCAAGCGCGGTTCAATATCATCCTGAAATGATTCTGAGGAACGGAAGAGGGTCGCAATCCAAGTCTATTCAATTTGGGCGTTTGACCGATCCAGAGAGTACATCATATTAGGAATTACTAATGATTTCGGGGGCGCTCTTTGAAAAAGCTGGAGAAACCGCAAGGTTTCTGGCGATACTCGGTAATGGAAAGCGCCTGGCGATCCTGTGTCTTCTGGTCAACGGCGAGATGTCCGTCGGGGCCATTGCCGAAAAGGTGCAGCTGAGCCAGTCGGCGCTTTCACAGCATCTGGCGAAACTGCGTGGCGAGGAACTGGTATCGACACGGCGGGTCAGGCAGACGATCTACTATTCCTGCCGCTCCGAACAGGTGAAGGAAGTGCTCAATACGCTTGACGGGCTTTTCGGCGAGGCCGATCCCGACAAGCCTGGGCGGGCGCACTCGAAGGGCGACAATCCGACATCGCTCAGCTAGTTTCGCCGGCCATGAGCCGCCCCGACCTCATCCGTATAGACGATCCAGGCGATCCACGGATCGCTTGCTATCGGGACATCCGCGAGAAGGACCTTTCCGGCCGAGAAGGGCTTTTCGTCGCCGAGGGCAAGGTGGTGCTCAACGTCTTGTTGGCGGCGCGGAGGTTCGCGCTTGCATCGGTGCTCCTCCTGGAAAACCGTGTCGCGGGAATGCAGGAGGTGCTGGCCGCGACACCGGAGGACACACCCGTTTATGTCGCATGCCAGGATGTCATCGACCGGATCGCCGGTTTCCACCTGCATCGCGGCATCCTTGCGCTCGGCCGCCGACGTACCGGCGAGAGCCTTTCGGGGCTCATCGCGAGCCTGCCGGAAAAGGCCCTCGTCGTTGTGCTGGTCGGAATCTCGAACCATGACAATGTCGGCGCAATCTTCCGCAACGCGGCCGCCTTCGGCGCCGTTGCGGTCATTCTCGACGAGACCTCGTGCGATCCGCTCTACCGCAAGGCGATCCGGGTCTCGGTCGGGGCGGCGCTGAAGGTGCCGTTCGTGCAGGGCGGCGATGCGGACGCGATGATGGCCGCGCTGGATGAAGGCGGCTTCTCGATACTCGCGCTTTCGCCTGCCGGAGGAGTGGAGATCACGGATATGGCGCCGGCGGCGCGTACGGCGCTTGTTCTCGGCAGCGAAGGAGAGGGGCTCCCGGCCGGGCTGCTTTCGGCGCTCCGGACCGTGCGGATCGGCATGGCGCCCGGCTTCGACAGTCTGAACGTCGCGGCCGCCTCGGCGGTTGCGCTCCACCATTTATGGCAGAAGCGGGCGGGATAGCATGTTGCCTGTCGCAATCGGTGCATTCGGCGGCTGTTTTGAGACGGCGGAATTTTTCGCGCTCGCGCTTTTATGCCCCCCCGTAACCGATGGGGAGGACATCGGCTCCTTTATCCCCTCCAATTGATCGACAATCCGTCTCCGGTCCTTCGCGATCGGTTCCATTTTCCAATGCAAGTTTGAAGGAAAGCCGCATGGCCGAGTTCAAGTCCGACATCGAAATCGCCCGCGCCGCGAAAAAGAAGCCGATCATGGAAATCGGTGAGAAACTCGGCATCCCCGCCGAGCATCTCCTGCCCTACGGCCATGACAAGGCGAAGGTTACGGCGGACTTCATCAGATCGCTCTCCGGGAAGAAGGACGGCAAGCTGGTCCTGGTCACGGCGATCAATCCGACGCCGGCCGGCGAGGGCAAGACGACGACCACGGTCGGCCTCGGCGACGGGCTGAACCGCATCGGCAAGAAGGCCATCATCTGTATCCGCGAAGCCTCGCTCGGCCCGAATTTCGGCATGAAGGGCGGGGCGGCGGGCGGCGGCTACGCGCAGATCGTGCCGATGGAAGACATGAACCTCCACTTCACCGGGGATTTCCACGCCATCACCACGGCGCACAATCTCCTGTCGGCGATGGTCGACAACCACATCTACTGGGGCAACGACCTCGGCATCGATACGCGCCGGGTTACGTGGCGGCGGGTGATGGACATGAACGACCGGGCGCTGCGGCAGATCGTCTGCTCGCTTGGCGGCGTTGCCAACGGCTTCGCGCGCGAGTCTGGCTTCGACATCACGGTCGCCTCGGAAGTGATGGCGATCCTGTGCCTTGCGCGCGACCTCAAGGACCTGCAGAAGCGGCTCGGTGACATCATCGTCGCCTACCGCCGCGACAAGAGCCCGGTTTATGCCCGTGACCTGAAGGCCGACGGGGCGATGGCGGTGCTCTTGAAGGATGCGATGCAGCCGAACCTGGTGCAGACGCTGGAGAACAATCCGGCCTTCGTCCATGGCGGCCCGTTCGCAAACATCGCCCATGGCTGCAATTCGGTGATGGCTACCACCACGGCGCTGAAGCTTGCCGACTATGTGGTGACGGAAGCCGGCTTCGGCGCCGATCTCGGTGCGGAGAAGTTTTTCGACATCAAATGCCGGAAAGCCGGGCTGAAACCGGCCGCGGCCGTGATCGTCGCGACCATTCGCGCCATGAAGATGAATGGCGGCGTCAAGAAGGAGGATCTCGGCGCGGAGAATGTCGAGGCCGTGAAGAAGGGTGCTCCCAATCTCGGCCGGCACATCGAGAATGTCCGTCAGTTCGGCGTGCCGGCGGTGGTCGCGATCAACCACTTCCACTCAGACACCGAAGCCGAGATCCAGGCGCTCAAGGACTATGTCGCCTCGATGGGCGAGGAGGCGATCATCTGCCGCCACTGGGCGGAGGGCTCCAAAGGCACGGAGGAGCTTGCGAAGAAGGTCGCGGAACTCGCCGAGTCGGGCGCTTCTCAGTTTGCACCGCTCTATCCGGACGAGATGCCGCTTTTCGAGAAGATCAACACCATCGTGAAGCGGGTCTACCGCGGCTCCGAGGCGATCGCCGACAAGAGCGTGCGCGACCAGCTCCACCAGTGGGAGCAGGCGGGCTACGGCAATCTGCCTGTATGCATGGCCAAGACGCAATATTCCTTCTCGACCGATCCCAATCTGCGCGGCGCGCCCACCGGTCATGTGGTGCCGGTGAGAGAGGTCAGGCTTTCGGCAGGAGCCGGTTTCGTCGTGGCGATCTGCGGCGAGATCATGACCATGCCGGGCCTGCCGAGCCGTCCCTCCTCGGAGAAGATATTCCTCAACAAGGACGGCCTGATCGAAGGGCTGAGCTGACTGCAGCATGTCTGCCGAAAGCGGTCACCGGTTTCGGGATGAAGACATGGGCAAAATCAAAGGGCTAAAGCGCACGGGGCGAATCTGAAAGATCGCGATGCGCTTTAGTGCGCTTTGGCTGAAGCTGCTCGGGCTACCGCGCCTGAACCATCGGCCGTCGGCGGCGACCCTTTCGTTGCACCGACGCATGGCATGAGATGGATTTCCGAAGCTCGGATCGGCGATTTCGGGATAAAAAAGTGCCTATTGCAACCGATTGTCGCACATTTTTGCCATTTGTGACTTTACTAACCCCGCGAAAGATAGAAGAAAATTACTTTTTGAGCACGCGATCGCCACAATTATTTCGAATGGTGCAAATTCGACACAGGGCTGGCGCAGGGTAAAAAACCGCGTTCGCGCCGGCTGAAAGGTAAGCAAGGACACTACGATCGAGGGGCGGGCTGGGAGCTTGATCGACGGTAGTGCCGGTTCGGAGTAGGGAATTTGAGAGGTAGTCAGGGACTTAAACCCGCCGACGCCGCAAGGAACGCGCCGCCGCTTCAGCACAGCGCATTGCAGGGATGGCAGAGCCTTTCCGACAGGACGGCCGGTGAGAAGCAACTCCTGAGTTTTCCGCAACGCGAAGTCTTCCGCCCGGCGCCGCAGCCGGCCGTGGGAGCGGCGCAAACAGGCGCGCAGCGCTATCCGACATTGGCTGCGAACGATACGGCAAGGCCGCGTCGGCGCGGCCGCTACAATTGGGACGGACGCTATGTGAGCCAGGCCGCCAACGAGCAGGAAGGTCCGTCGCTCGGCCGCCGGGTGCTTTTGCCCGCCGGTGCGTTGGCCCTGCTGGCAGGTGTCGCGCTTGGCGCTTTCTATCTCATGCATACATTCGCGGCTGGTCCGAATGCGGCTGTCGCCAACACCGCCGCGCCGACCAAAGCCGAAACGACAGTGGCGGCGGTAGCGCAGGTGCCGGCTGCGCCCGCTGAAACCGCCAAGACGAGCGCCGCGACCAGTCAGGATACCGCTGCGCGAGTTACCGCACCGGTGGCTCCGGCAAAGGTGGCGGCTGTCGCGCCGACGGGTGCCGCCGCGACAGAAACGAAGGTACTCGCCCCCGACAATGCGCGCTGGGGCGAATCGTCGGGCGCCAAAGTTGCCGCCGCTCCACAGCCGCAGGCTGATGAAGTCGATGCCGCGCCTAAGGTGGACGATCCGCAGAGCGCTCCGGTGCCAACGGAAGAGCCGAAGATGGCGGCCCCTAAAACGGAAGCCCCTAAGGCGGAAGTGCCGAAGAAACTTGCCTATGCGGCACCTTCTCAGGCGGTGCATCCGGTCGACAAAGCGGTGACGGCGGCATTGCCGCCAGCGGGTTCCGCTGCCCAGGATGCTTCCGGGGAGACTGCGTTACCGGGCGTCAATGCCAATCCGCTCTCGGTGCCGGCCAAGGCATCGGCTGGTGAGGCCAACGACACTGCCGGCAGTAGCGATACTGCGGGTGGTTATGCGAGCACGGTGCATACGGCCGTCAAATTGCGCGCCGGCCCGAGCAACGGCAGCCGTTCCATCGGCGTCGTGCCGGGGAAGGCGACTGTGCATGTGCTGAACTGCAAGGGGTGGTGCAAGGTCTCCTATGCAGGCAAGGAAGGCTATGTCTTCAAGAGCTTCCTTGGTGGCCATGCTTCCCCTGCGCCGGCACAGGCTGCCCCGCAGAAATCTGCCGCCGCTCCGGCCGCACCCGCGGCACAACAGACGGCACAGAGTGCCGCCGCCAAGCCGGCTACCCCTGCGCCAGCCAACGCCGAGGCGCTCGAGGCGGCATCCGAGCGGACGATGATGCGGCGGTAACGCCTCCTCGTGCCACAAAGGCGGAACTGGTAGTTGCCTCGCGTCTGTTTCGCGACTCCTTCTGCAAGGCGAGGTGAGGGCGGTGCCTGTGACCGCCCCGCCATTTCTAGTTGCCATGCCGTCTGAACGCCGGTATGGAGATTCCCATGACTGCGCTTTCGATCAAGACCGTCTGGTGGTGGGGCTGCTGACAGCGGCCGGTCGACGCGCGTGCGTATGAAGATTGTGGTGGCCGCAACGGATGCTCCGGGCGGCCATTTTGTTTTCCCGGCTCCGTGCGAGATCAGAAGGGAATACGGAAATGACGATCGAAAGTCTCGAAAACGGAGCCGAGCGCTATGTGACGGCCGGCGGCGTCTCGATCACGCGGGAGCGGCACGCTACGCCCTACGAGGGCGCGATCGAGCGCTTCATCGATGGGCTCGATTCAAGGCGTGGCGCCGTCTTTTCTTCGAATTACGAGTATCCGGGTCGCTATACGCGATGGGATACGGCGATCATCGACCCGCCGATTGTCGTCACCGCACGGGATCGCGCCATGCGGATCGAGGCGCTGAACGGCCGCGGCAGGGCGATGCTGCCGGCAATCGTCGGCGCGGTCGAGGCCATGGAAGAGGTGACGCTTCTGGAGAACGGCGCGGGAGTCGCGACGCTGAAAGTTGCCGAGCCCGGCCGTGTGTTCAGCGAGGAGGAGCGTTCGCGGGCGCCGACGATCTTCACGGTGCTGCGCGCGATCGTGGCCCTGTTCAAATCGCCGGAGGATGCGAACCTCGGACTCTACGGCGCTTTCGGCTACGATATCGCCTTCCAGTTCGACCCGGTCGAATACAGGCTGGAGCGGCCGGATGACCAGCGCGATGTGGTGCTTTACTTGCCGGACGAGATTCTCGTGGTCGACCATTATTCGGCGGCGGCGTGGCTCGATCGCTACGATTTCGCCGGCCAAGGCTGGACGACCGAAGGTTTGCCGCGCGAGGGCTCGACAGCGGCTTTCCAGCCGTCCGACCGGATACCGCCGCGTTCCGACCATGAGCCCGGTGAATATGCGCGGCTGGTAGAGAAGGCGAAGGAAAGTTTCCTGCGCGGCGACCTCTTCGAGGTGGTGCCCGGCCAGAAGTTCCTGGAGCGCTGCGAGGGGAAGCCGTCGGAGATCGCGCGACGGCTGAAGGCGATCAATCCGTCGCCCTATTCCTTCTTCATCAATCTCGGCGACCGCGAGTATCTGATCGGCGCCTCGCCGGAGATGTTCGTGCGCGTCAACGGACGGCGCGTAGAGACCTGCCCGATCTCCGGCACCATCAAGCGCGGCGACGACGCCATTTCGGATTCGGAGCAGATCTTGAAGCTCTTGAATTCCAAGAAGGACGAGTCGGAGCTTACCATGTGCTCCGACGTCGATCGCAACGACAAGTCGAGGGTCTGCGAGCCGGGTTCGGTCAGGGTGATTGGCCGCCGCCAGATCGAGATGTACTCGCGGCTGATCCATACGGTCGATCATATCGAGGGGCGGCTGCGCGAAGGCATGGATGCCTTCGACGCCTTCCTATCGCATGCCTGGGCGGTCACCGTCACCGGCGCACCGAAGCTTTGGGCAATGCGCTTCATCGAGAACAACGAGAAGAGCCCGCGCGCATGGTATGGCGGCGCGATCGGCATGGTGCATTTCAACGGCGACCTGAATACGGGCCTCACCTTGCGAACGATCCGGATCAAGAACGGCATCGCCGAAGTGCGGGCAGGGGCGACACTGCTCTACGATTCCGTGCCGGAGGACGAGGAGGCCGAGACCGAACTCAAGGCCTCGGCGATGCTCGCGGCCATCCGCGACGCGCGAGCCGGCAATTCGGTGAACCCGGAGCGGGCCGGCGCCCGTGTCGGGACCGGGGTCAACGTGCTGCTCGTCGATCATGAGGATTCCTTCGTCCACACGCTCGCCAATTATTTCCGCCAGACGGGCGCGGCGGTTACCACGGTGCGCACGCCGGTCGCGGAGGAAATCTTCGACCGGCTCAACCCCGATCTCGTCGTGCTTTCTCCCGGGCCGGGACTGCCGTCCGATTTCGACTGCAAGGCGACGATCGAGATGGCGCGCCGGCGCGGGCTGCCGATCTTCGGAGTGTGCCTTGGGCTGCAGGCGCTTGCCGAAGCCTATGGCGGCGCGCTCAGGCAGTTGCGGCTGCCGATGCACGGCAAGCCTTCCCGCATCAAGGTGAGCAGGGAGGGCGTCATATTCTCCGGCCTGCCCGGCGAGGTGACGGTCGGGCGCTATCACTCGATCTTTGCCGATCCGGCCGCTCTGCCCGAGGATTTCGTCGTTACCGCCGAGACGGATGATGGCGTCATCATGGCCTTCGAGCATCGAAAGGAGCCGGTGGCGGCCGTGCAATTCCATCCCGAATCGATCATGACACTCGGTCAGAACGCCGGCATGCGGATGATCGAGAATGTGGTTGCGCATCTGCCGCGCCGGGCGAAGGAAAAAGCGGCGTAGCCGTACCGGAGGGCGAGGGGCTGATGATGGCGGCTCGGTCAATAGAGACAGCCAAGCGAAAAGTCGCCATGCTCGCCCTCTGGTCGATCCCGGTGGCGGTTGCCGTTCTTGCGCTGAAATTCGCCGCCTGGTGGATCACCGATTCCGTGGCGCTCTATTCGGATGCGCTGGAATCAATCGTCAACGTGATCGCCTCCTTCTTCGCGCTCTGGGCGATCCGCATCAGCCATATGCCGGCGGACGAGAACCATCCGTTCGGCCACCACAAGGCCGAATATCTCTCCGCCGTGGTCGAAGGGGCGCTTATCATCGTCGCCGCGCTTCTCATTTTCCGGGAGGCGTTTTTCGCGCTGCAATCTCCGATGCCGCTCGAGCGGCCGTGGCCAGGCCTGGCCATCAACGCGGTTGCCGGCGTGCTCAACGCTGGCTGGGCATGGGTCCTGATCCGCGCCGGGCGGCGGGAGAGATCGCCGGCGCTCGATGCGGATGGGCGCCACCTCCTCACCGATGTGTGGACGTCCGCTGGCGTGATCGTCGGGCTTGTCGCGGCGGTTTCGACCGGGTGGACGGTGCTCGATCCGCTGCTTGCCATCGCGGTCGCGATAAATATTCTCTACCAGGGCTGGAGCGTCATTGGCTCTTCCGTCCAGGGCCTGATGGATGTGGGGGTCGATGCCGAGCAGTCGATGCGTATCCGCAGCATCATCTCGACCAATGCGGGCGGCGCGCTCGAGGTCCACGATCTGAAGACGCGGATCGCGGGTCGCGCGACCTTCATAGAATTCCATCTGGTTGTCGACGCGGCGATGAGCGTCGGCGACAGCCATGTGATCTGCGACCGGATCGAGGAAGCGCTGAAGGCCGAAATCCCGAGTGTCCGGGTGGTGATCCATGTCGAACCGGACGACGAGGCGAAGCTGCCGCCGGGAACTGCATCGGTCCCCTTCGCTTGAGGGGGTCAGGTGTCCACGGCCTTCAATACATTGCCTGGTTTTCCCGGCCGTAGCGCGAAAGGCTGACGATCGCGGCGAGGATGGCGAAGCCCGCGCCGACAAGCAGCGCCGTCGTAGCGCCGTTGATGCCGAGGCGGCCGAGGAGCAGGGCGACCAGCGCCGCCCCGATCGTCTGGCCCGTCAGCCTCGCGGTGCCGAGCATGCCGCTCGCGGCGCCGCTGCGCTCGCGCGGCGCCGACAGGATGAGCGTCCGGTTGTTGGGCGACTGGAAACATCCGAAGCCGATGCCGCAAAGCGCCATGCGCCAGGCGATGCCCATTATCGAGGGATGCTGCGGCAGGAAGGCAAGAAGCAGCAGGCCGGCCGCAAGCAGGATGAGGCCGGTGCTGCCGAGCAGCGCGGTTGAATGACGGTTGGACAGCTTGCCCGATATCGGCGCCATGATGGCAACGGCGGCTGGCCATGGGGCGATAAGCATGCCGACCTCGGCCGGGGTGAAGCCGTAGATATTCTGGAAGACGAAGGGAAGCGAGACATAAGCCAGGATCTGGGCGGTGAAGGATGCGATCGAGGTCCCGATCGAAAGCGCGAAGACCGGTACCTTCAGAAGGTCGAGCGGCAGGAGCGGGTCGCGCATCCCGAGTTCCCGCCTGACCAGCAGCGTGCTTGTCAGCACACAAAGCACCGCCTGTAGAAGGATCAGCGTCAGCGACAGCCCATGGCCGATGCTGTCGATCGTCGTTACGATAAGGCCGATCGACAAGGCGCTCAGCACGGCGCTCGCGAGATCAAACGGGCGATCGGCGAGGTCGTTCTCAGGCAGGCTGCGCCAGCCCATGACGACGGTCAGCACGCCGAGCGGCACGTTGATTATGAACAGCCACGGCCAGCTCAGGACCGCGAGAATGGATCCGGCGAGCGTGGGGCCGATGGTCGAACTGGCGCCGACCACGAGAGCGTTGAGGCCGATGGCCGTGCCGAATTTCACACGTGGCACGATGTAGCGCAGGAGCGCGGAATTGACGCTCATAAGGCCGGCGGCGCCGATGCCCTGCACGATGCGGGACGCCGTAAGCAATTCCAGCGAGCCGGAAAGTGCACAGGCAAGGGACGACACCGTGAAAACGACGACACCGAAGATGTAGATGCGCCGGTAGCCATATATTTCGCCGAGCGAGGCAAAAGGCAGAAGCGTGGTGACGATCGCCAACTGGTAGCCGTTGACGATCCAGATCGAGACAGAAGGGCTTGCGTTGAAATCCGCCGCGATGGTCGGCAATGCCACGTTGGCGATGGTGCCATCGAGCACGGCAAGGGTGATGCCGACCATGATCGTTGCCCATGCCCACTGGCGTCTCGGCGTTTCGAGACCGTCGGGGGCGGTGATGCGGGGTCGGGTCACGGGCGGGGATTCGGTCTGGTCCAATGGAGGGCCTGCAGAGCACGAAATGAAAGATGCGTCATAGACGCTGAGCGGCAAACAGACTGGGCCACTTTGCGCAAGGATCGGTCAGAGTGCAATTCGCAGGCTGTTATTCCCCCAACGATGCGGTCATTGGGGCGCCGCCGTTGAATTGTAGTGCCCGGTGGCCCATGGTCCGCGCCATGGGATTCCCGCCTTATGGATAAATCCGTCGAAGACATCACGCCTGCCCGTCTGGCGGGTACGCCTGCCGTTGCGCAGTGGGCGGTGATTGTCGCGATTTCGGCGGTTGTAGGCGGCGCCCTGCAGATGGCGGGTATCCCGGCGGCGCTCTTTCTCGGGCCACTGGCAGCCGGCGTGGTCGCCGGTGTCAACGGCGCGACCGTCCGCGTCCCGATGGCATTCTACAGGATCGCGCAGGGGGTCGTCGGCATTCTTATCGCACAGGCGCTGACGCCGCAGATCCTGACGACCTTCCGGGAGGAATGGCTGCTCTTCGTGCCGGTCGTGCTGTCGGTGCTGATGGCCTCCAGCCTGCTCGGCTATCTCATAAGCCGCTGGCACGTGCTGCCAGGAACCGCCGGCGTCTGGGGCGCTTCGCCGGGCGGCGCGACGGCGATGGTGCTGATGGCGGAAGCGTTCGGGGCCGATGTGCGCCTCGTCGCATTCATGCAATATCTGCGCGTCATCTTCGTTGCCGTAGCGGCTGCGATCGTGGCGCGCTTCTTCGCCGAAGCGAGCGATGTGCCGGCACCGGCCGTCGTCTGGTTCCCGGCTATCGACGTCACGAATTTTTCCTGGACAGTGACGCTGATCGCTCTCGGCGTACCGCTCGGCGTGTTCCTGAAGGTTCCGGCGGGAGCGATGCTGGTGCCGATGGTTGTCGGGACGGCGCTCCATCTTTGCGGCTATGCGAGTTACCAACTGCCCGAATGGCTGCTGGTGGCGGGCTATGCGCTGATCGGCTGGTCGATCGGCCTCAGTTTCACGCGGCAGGTGGTGCGGCACGCGGCACGCGCGCTTCCGCAGATTGCCGCATCGATCGTCGCGCTGATCCTGTTCTGCTGCGCGCTCGCCTTCATGCTCAGCCGGATACTCGGGATAGATCTTCTCACCGCCTATCTGGCGACAAGCCCCGGAGGCATGGATTCCATCGCCATCATCGCCTCGGCAAGCGGCAAGGTCGACTTGCCGCTGGTCATGGCGCTGCAGGCGGTGCGCTTCTTTTTCGTATTGGTCCTTGGCGCGCCCATCGCGCGGCTGGTCGCGCGATGGGTACGGTGACTGAGGTACGGTGAAATGCAGGCGTGGGGCGAAACGGCTTACGCGCCGCGCGCCGCCGACGCGATGACGGCCGGAGAAGCGTGCGAAAGGTCCGGAACGACCACCAGGCGGGTCACATTGCCCCGCTTGAACGCTCTCAGGAAGCGCTTGTAATCCTTGAAAACGACGCAGCCGTTCGACTGGGCGAGGCCGCCACGCAACATGTAGGTGTGGGCCAGAAGGCCGTCGCGGCCGAATTTTTTCTCGCCGTTGACCGGGAGCAGCCGGATGGCCTCGACGCCATGGAAACGCCGTTCACGCAAGACGAGCTTATAGGTGTTCGGTGGCGTTGGGCCGCGATTTTTGACGGATGCGTAACGTGGCTTGTCAACCATTTGGCCGAGGCCGGAATGCGCTTCAAGCTTGTCGCCGTTCGGCATGTACACGACCGCGTTGCGGACATCGTAGACGGCTACCCCGCTTCCGGCACCGGGAAGATGAGGCTTCCTTTGGAAGAGCTTCGCCAGGCCCGACATCGGGGCGGTGTCCTCGGCATCGTCGGGCTTGGCATAGGCCGTCATGGTATTGGGCGAGTGCGACGGAGCCCGCTCGGGCCGCGCCGCTGGCGCCGGCTTTTCCCATTCGGGGCGCCATGTCGGCAGCGGCACGCTGTCGGGAATGCCTTCGGCAACAGGAGCGTCAGCCCGCGTGTCGGCGTCATCCGCCGCGTCGTCGGAAATAGCCGGCGCGCTATGTGCCGGCGGCGCACTCGGGAGCGGCGGCGAAGAGATGCTTTCCCCGTCGCCCAGTTCCGCATCGATGACGGCGAGGGCAATCTTCGAGGGCTTCTCCGCATTGTCGGTGCGCGGGCCGAAGCGGCCGGTCAACGGCGCATCGCGCAGCAGAGCCGGGACGGCTTCGGCGACTTCATGCGCGAAACGGCTGTCCGACGGGATCTGTGGGATGAGCGCGACTTTGTCGGGAAGCGCAACCGCCTCTTTTGCCGCTGGAGCAGTCTGTTCGACGGCGGGCCTGGCGATAGAAGCCAGAGCCACGCGTGTCGATTTGACGGACCCGGCCGCTTCCAGACGAGAGCGGATGAAAGCCGATCCCCGCTGATGCGCGATCGCCGCCGCCTCGGACCGGGCCTCGCCGAAACGTTCCTGGAGGGGCATGTGCGATGCTATCCGCTCCGACACGGGCTCCTGTATCAGGGAGGGGGTGCTTATCCGCGCGGATTTCGGGTGGAGGCTTGTTTCCGTTCGATTGGCGGAAGAAGAGGCTTGGACGGCGGGGGTCGCGTGCCCGGCCAGGCGCTGCCGGATCCTGTCGCTGACATGCCCGACGCGATGGGCGGGATCGAAAAGGGCGACCGCGCCGGGCGCGAAAGCACTTTCCGGCAAAAGGGTCGGCGTGGAGGAGAGCGATGTCTCCATCCTGTGCACCGCGGCTACCGTGGCGAGCGACCAGCCCGCGAGCGCTACGCCCAGCCCCAATACGGCCGCGCCGGAGACCAGCCAGCTCGTGCGGATCGAAGGGAGGCGGAGACTTGGATTTCCGCGGGGATAATCGTCCCAGATCGTGTCGCTTGCGTACGCCATACCAGCCAATCGAACTTTACTCGTTACGCGCAGACAATCGGTTCTGGCCGCCGCATTCCCGCGTGCGGCGGAGACAGGCCAAGCGCCTCTGCGCCCGCCACCGATGGCCGACTGATCTAAAATTATCGACAAGCTTGGTTAACCAATCCCTTTACTCGCCACCTAAATTTTGTTTGTCGAGAAAGGGCCCCTCTCACGACGTATCGCAGTGGTTAATCCCTCATTCAGTTCAAAGCAAGCATTCGGCGTCGCGCAGAGATGCCCGTTGGCGGTAAAGTAAACGGGCGAAGCGCCGCCATACGTTTCTTTTCCCGGTCACAACACGGACGGCTTCGATCAACGTCGAAAGCTTCTGTTGTTTCATGGATGGAACATCGCCCACCCCGGCTGATCTCCATCTTCTGCCTGTTATGCCGATGGACGCGGCGACATTGCGGCAAACGCGGGCAGCAACCTGTATCCGCAGTATTTTCCAGCCTTGGCCAATGGGCAAGCGGAAACGCGGGTCCATGCACCCGAAATTACCAATATTCCGAGATCGGCGCGCCGTCGAAGGCTTCCGCCAGCCGACGACGGGTGCCGGGCGTGGTCATCTCCGGAAGGTCGTCCATGGCGAAGAATCCGGCCTCCGCGATTTCGTGATCGGCTATCTTCGCCGCATGCTGGCGAAAATCCTCGACCAGAAAGAGAGCCACGTGGTCGCGGGGGCTGGCGTGCCGGTTGAAATGCAGCGAGCGCAGGAGAGGGGGGGCGACAAGCTGCAGGTTGCCTTCTTCGGCAAGCTCGCGTGCAAGCGCCTGGAAGGCCGTTTCGCCCTTCTCCACGCCGCCGCCCGGCAGATGCCAGCCGGGCACGTAAGTGTGACGGATCAGGAAGACCTTATGCCCGTTACGGTCATGGACGATGGCGCGGACCCCGAATGTCATCGGCCGCGATAGAAGGAAATAGCCATGGAAGAGCTTCGCCCTGACCCCGCGCCAGCCCGTCTGGCGGAACACATCCGCTTTCATATCGATCGCGCTGCGGCAAAAGGCTGGTGCGGGGCGGTTGCGTGGCGTAAGGGTTTATGATGTTTCGGCTGGCGCATATTTCCGACGTCCATCTGGGTCCCTTGCCCGATGTAGACTACCGCGAACTCGCATCCAAGAGAATTACGGGCTATGTCAACTGGCAGCGCAGCCGCCGCCGGCATATGCGCGATTCCATCCTCGACGCGATCGTCGGCGACATGAAGGCTGCGGAGCCCGATCACATCGCGGTCACCGGCGACCTCGTCAATCTGGCGCTGGACCGCGAAATCGAGATGGCGCGGCTGTGGCTGGAGGTTCTGGGGCCTCCGCACGACGTCTCCCTCATTCCCGGCAATCACGACGCCTATGTTCCAGGCGCGCTCGACAAGGCCTGCCGGGCATGGAGCCCATGGATGATCGGCGACGGCGATATGCCGATGACGGATTTCCGCCGCCACTTTCCCTATATGCGTGTGCGCGGGGATGTCGCGCTCATCGGCGTGTCTTCCGCAAGGGCCAGCGCTCCCTTCATGGCGACGGGCTATTTCCGTGCAGCGCAGGCGGCACGGCTTGGCGCGCTGCTCGACACGGCGGGCCGGAAGGGGCTCTTTCGCGTCGTCATGATCCACCATCCGCCGGTGCGCGGTTCGGCCGCTGCCCACAAGCGGCTGTTCGGCATATCGCTGTTCCAGCGTACGGTCAGGGTGCATGGCGCCGAACTCGTGCTCCATGGTCACACGCACGAACCCACGCTTTACCGCATTCCCGGCCATGGCGAGGATATTCCGGTGGTCGGCGTGGCTGCGGCGGGGGAAGCCTTCGGCTCGCGGCGACCGCTGGCGCAATACAATCTGATCGACATCGACCGCGACGGCAAGGACTGGGCAATCCGCCTGACACGCCGGGGCGTCACCGGGCCAACGGCGACAGTGACGGAGATATCCTCCGAGTACCTATCGCACAAGCCGCACAAGGTGCTTCTTCGGGCGTAGAGACCGCTCGATAAGTCCGTCGGTCGTCCTTGATGGGTTTCCTTAGAAGCCTATCCCCAATTCGGCGAGCCGGTCCCAGAAGAAGGCCGCGGCAAAGGCCAGTCCGACCAGGGCGCCGGCGATGACCAGGAGGGCGCCGTGGAGGAATGCCCGCCACCCCCGGCGCGGCCGGTAGACACTGCCCCATTTCGCGCGCTCCGCCAGCCGGGCGACCGGTTCGACCGTTCCCTCGACAAGACGCTGGCGTTCGACCATGCGCTCGGCGATATAGCGGGTCACCTGATCGGCGACCGGCTTGATCTCGGGCGCTTCGGCAAGCACCGTCCGCCCGAGCCTAGTATCGGCTAGGAAACGGTAGGTGCGGCGGTCGCGCGCGAGCGTGACATGGCTGATGGCGTCGATCCACAGCCTCGGCTGGAGACCGGAGGAAATGGCGAAGTCGAACCAGTCATTGTCGGCTGGAACCGCGTCGAACACCGGCTGCAATTCCTGCGCCAGCAATTCTAGCCGCACACGGCTCGCCTCGCGGATCTCCACGACGACGTCATCGCGGTCGGCGGCCGCGTTCTTCACCTCGCGGACGGCGTCGTTGAGCCTTCGCGCCTGGTCTATGGGCGTTACGCTGGCCTCGGCATCAGCCATAGGAAAACTCCGCAGCACACAGTTAATGGATCATTAACATAAGCCTGCGGGGTTTGCCACGATGTTCACGTTCCTTTCTCCCGGTTGAAGGGAGAAAGGAAGGGCATGAAATCAGCCTTGGCCACGCGAAAGGATGCGATTGACCGCCGAAACCACCGCCTCCAGCGACGCGGCGGAAATATTGGTGTTGATGCCGGCTCCGAAGACACGTCCGTCCGGATATTCCACCTCCATGTAGGAGATCGCGGCGGCGTTGGAGCCGCGCTGCATGGAATGCTCGGAATAGTCGAGGATGGAGAAGGGAATGCCGACATGGCGCGAAAGCGCGTCGACGAAACCGTCGATCGGCCCGGTGCCGGTGCCGGAAATCGTTATCTCCTTGCCGCCGTCGATGACGGTGGCCTCCACGATTCTCTGACCTCTGATCTGCGTGGGGAAGGTGCGATGCTCGACGAATTTCAGCCGGGCGCCGGGCTGGTCGACATAGTGCTTCAGGAATTCCTCGTGGATGCGCTTCGAGGGAAGTTCCTTGCCTTCCGCGTCGGTAATGGCCTGGATCGACTGGCTGAACTCGACCTGCAGGCCACGCGGCAGGTTCAGCCCGTAATCCGCTTGCAGGATATAGGCGATGCCGCCCTTGCCCGATTGCGAGTTGATGCGGATGATCGCCTCGTAGCTGCGGCCGACATCCTTGGGATCGATCGGCAGGTAAGGCACTTCCCAAAGCGTGTTGTTGGCCTTCTGCGCGGCCTTCATGCCCTTGTTGATCGCGTCCTGATGCGAGCCGGAAAAGGCCGTGTAGACCAGTTCGCCGACATAAGGGTGGCGTTCGGGGATGCGGAGCTGGTTCGAATATTCGTAGATGTCCTTCATCCGGGTGATGTCGGAGCAATCCAGCATCGGATCGACGCCCTGCGTGTACATGTTGAGCGCCAGCGTCACGATATCGACGTTGCCGGTGCGCTCGCCATTGCCGAACAGCGTGCCCTCGACGCGGTCGGCGCCGGCCATCAGGCCGAGTTCGGTGGTGGCGATGCCGGTGCCGCGATCGTTATGCGGATGCAGCGAGATTATCAAACTCTCGCGGTTGTCGAGGTTGCGGCACATCCACTCGATGCGGTCGGCATAGGTGTTGGGTGTGGCCATCTCGACGGTCGAAGGCAGGTTGATGATGAGCCTGTTTTCCGGCGTCGGCTTCACGATCTCCGCCACCGCGTTGCAGATCTCCAGCGCCACCTCCAGTTCGGTGCCGGTGAAGCTTTCCGGTGAATACTGGAAACGGTAGCCGCCACCGCTTTTCGCCGCCATGTCTGTGATCATCTTGGCGGCGTCGGTGGCGATCTGCTTGATTCCGGCGACGTCTTTCTCGAAGACAACCCGCCGCTGCAACTCGCTGGTCGAATTGTAGAAATGCACGATGGGCGTCTTCGCGCCTTCCAACGCCTCGAAGGTACGCGCGATCAGTTCGGGACGGCATTGGACGAGCACCTGGAGATCGACGTCGTCGGGAACATTGCCTTCCTCAACGCACCAACGGGCGAAGTCGAAATCGGTCTGCGAGGCGGAGGGGAAGCCGACTTCAATCTCCTTGAAGCCCATGTCCAGCAACAACTGGAACATACGTGCCTTGCGGTCGTGCCCCATCGGGTCGATGAGCGCCTGGTTGCCGTCACGCAGGTCGACGGAGCACCAGATGGGCGCATGATCGATGATCCTGTCCGGCCAAGTGCGGTCGGAAAGGGAAATGGTCGGGTAGGGCTGGTATTTGCGGGCGGCGTCCGGCATGCCCTTGGCGCGGACGATCTTCTCGTGCTGGTTCATCTCTTTCCTCCGGCGCGCGGGCCTCGAAGCCCCAGCATCGCCTTATGATCTTGCTTGAACGGGTTCTGTGGAGGAGCGTCGGCGTCGCATCGACCGCCGGGTGCTCCTGTTTAACGAGCCCGACGGTCGCCGATAAGGCCGAGAAGAAGCAGCGTCGAGGAAAGCGCGCGAACGGTCGCCGTCGCGAAGGCAACGGACGACGATGAAGGCAGGGCGCGGCGCGTATTCATGGCGGTTTCAATAGACAAGGCGGGAACGTCTTGCAAGGAAAAAGGCGGGGAGGGTTGCGCCCTGCCGCTCAGATAATGATTCATGCAAGCGCGTGAACCTACTGAAACGAAAGTGTTTCGCTCCCTGATTTCCCTACGCCGCCTTCCTGAAACGGTTGCGGTCGTGCGCGGCCGCGTAGTCGAGCGTCGGTCCTTTCGGCACGATCCGCGTCGGGTTTATCGTCGGATGGCTTTCGTAATAATGGTGCTTGATGTGGTAGAGGCTCACCGTCCCCGCCACGCCCGGCACCTGATAGAGGTCGCGCAGGTAGTTCGACAGGTTCGGATAGTCGGCGATGCGCTGCCGATTGCACTTGAAGTGACCGACATAGACCGGGTCGAAGCGGACGAGCGTCGTGAACAGCCGCCAGTCGGCTTCGGTGAAGTGGCCGCCGACCAGATAGCGCTGCCGCGACAACCGCTCTTCGATCTTGTCGAGCGTGGCGAAAAGGGCATCGAAGGCTTCCTCATAGGCTTCCTGCGTGGTGGCGAAGCCGGCGCGGTAGACGCCGTTGTTGATCGCCGGATAGATGAGCGCGTTGACCGCGTCGATCTCGGCGCGGAGGGCGGCCGGATAGAGGTCGAGCGAACGGTCGCCCCATTCGTCGAAAGCCGAGTTCAGCATGCGGATGATCTCGGAGGATTCGTTGTTGACGATGGTTTCCTCCTTTTTGTCCCACAGGACCGGAACGGTGACGCGGCCGGAATAGTGCGGATCGGCCTTGGTGTAGACCTTATGGAGATAGTCGAGGCCGTAAAGCGTGTCCCCGGTCGCGCCTTCCTCACGCTTGAAGGTCCAGCCGTTCTCGCCCATGAAATGATGCACGACGGAAACCGTAATGACGTCCTCCAGCTTCTTCAGTTTGCGGAAGATCAGCGTGCGGTGCGCCCAGGGACAGGCGAGCGAAACGTAGAGATGATAGCGGCCGGGCTCGGCCTTGAAGCCGCGTGTCCGGCCGGGCGCCGGGCTGCCGTCCACCGTGACGAAATCGCGCCAGGGCGCCTCCGACCGTTCGAAGCGGCCGCCGGTCGATTTCGTATCATACCATTTATCCGTCCAAACACCGTCGACCAGAAGTCCCATGACAATATCCTTGGTTTCTCCTCCAAGCATTTAGGCCGGCGGTGCGGCGAGCCCAACCCTTCGGTTCCTGAACAGTCCGTTCTCGGCGGGGGCCGCCGTCAATTTCATGCAGATGACGATTGCGCGCGACGCCAAAATCGTCTAGCGGGGAACTCCTTGGAGGAAGAGCCTTGGTCACCATCCGTTTCGAGCGACGACGAGCCCGCGCCTGACCCGGCGCCGGCGTGTGCTGCGCCGAACCATCTGTACAACTCGTTCTCGAACCGGAACCGATCGACCATGAAGGCAACCGATTTCGCCTACCTGCAGGAGCAGGCGGCTCACGACTCCCAAATCGACGAAATCAACGAAGAGGCGTTCGGCCCCGGTCGCTACACTCGCGCGGCCTATCGCATCCGCGAAGGCGGACCGCACGAGCGCGCGCTTTCCTTTGTTGCCATGCAGGGTGAAACCGTGATCGGCTCGGTGCGCATGACATGGGTGGCGGCGGGGAAGGGCAGGGCACTGCTTCTCGGCCCGCTTGCGGTCAGGCCGGAGTGGAAGAATATCGGTATCGGCCGGCGCCTGGTGGCGATGGCGCTCGATGCGGCGGCGAAGGCCGGCGCGGGCGCCGTCGTGCTGGTGGGGGACGAGCCCTATTACGGGCCGCTCGGCTTCCAGCGCGTGCCGCGCGGACAATTGTCGATGCCCGGCCCCGTCGATCTCAATCGCTTGCTGGCGCACGAGATCGCGCCGGGCGCAGTAGCAGCCCTGACCGGCATGCTCGACCACGAGAACAGGGCGCGGGCGGTGGTGTAGCCGGCGCCCCTGCGGTTGGTGGCCAGCCTATCGCCCTTCGCGGTACCACATGGCGCCCATGGCGAAGAGCAGCAGCGCCAGGCCGAGGAAGCCGCCGAAGAGCGGCACGCGATCGACGGCTTTCAGGACACTGTCGCCGGTGGTCCTCAAGCCGATCCAGTCGCGGCCGGAGGCGTCGCCGGAACTGCGCACCGGAACGATGCCGGGAAGGTTCATATTGCCGGACTGGTCGGCGAGCCGCCTGACGCTGCCGCCGGTCGCTTCGGCGAAGGGGCGGAGCTTTTCGGTCGTGGAGACCGGATCGGCGAATTCGGGCGCATTGACGGGGCCGACATGGGCGAGCGCGGTCAGGTCGCCATTGCCGATCTGGTAGAGGCCGATCTCGTCGGTATCGACGCTGCCGGTGAATACGCCCGGCTCGGACTTGGAAAGCTTCACCGTCAGCTTCTTGCCCGAAGGCGTGATGACGCGCGCGTCACCCGGATCGTCGCTCATGGTCTGGCGGCGGATGTTGAGCGTCATGCCGGAACCGTCTGCCGTCAGGCGCTCTTCCTCGAGATCCGGCTCCTTCATCAGCCAGTGCGCCACGCGCCGGTAGAGCGCCACGTCCGGGCCACCGCCCTCATAGCCGCGTGACCATAGCCAGCCCTGGTCGGACAAGAGCATGCCGACCCGGCCCTTGCCCTTGCGGTCGAGGATGAGAAGCGGCTGATCGTCGGGACCCTTCATCACCACTTCGCCCTGGGGATGGTCGACGACGATATCGCGGAACCAGCGGCCCCAATGCGGCGGCTCGGAGCCGGAGCCTTCCAGCCCGCGCGTGACCGGATGGCGCTTGCCGGTCTCGGTCAGGCGCGGATAGAAGCCCTTTTCGATGATGTCGCCGGTCGGCAGGGCGGGGAGAGCCGAAATCAGCGGCGTTCGCGCGATCGAATTCTCGCCGGCATATTCGGGGCCTGCTGCGATCAGGAGCGCACCGCCGTTTTCCACGTACTGAGCGATGTAGTCGTAATAGAGGATCGGCAGCACGTCGCGGTGCTGGTAGCGGTCGAAGATGATGAGGTCGAAATCCTCGATCTTCTCGACGAAAAGCTCGCGTGTCGGGAAGGCGATCAGCGACAATTCGTTGATCGGCGTGCCGTCCTGCTTTTCCGGTGGGCGCAGGATGGTGAAGTGGACGAGGTCGACCGAGGCGTCCGATTTCAGCAGGTTGCGCCAGGTGCGCTCGCCGGCATGCGGTTCGCCGGAGACGAGCAACACGCGCAAATTCTCGCGGATACCGTCCACCAGCGCGATCGTGTGGTTGTTGGTCGTACTGATCTCGCCCGGAACGGCAGCCACCGACAATTCGATGATGTTGCGGCCGGCATTCGGCACTTGGATGGAGATCGGCGTCTCGTGGCCGAGCCGCGCCTGGTCGAACGACACCGTCTCACCATTCACGGACACGCGGACATTGACGGTGCCGTCGCCGCCGGCCGTATCGGTGATTTTATAGGTCAGTTCCAGCGGCTTGCCGACGATACCGAAACGCGGCGCCTTCTGGAAGAAGATGCGGCGGTCGCGCTCGTCCGCGCGGCCTGTTATCAGCGCATGAAGCGGCGCCGGGAAAGAACCTGCCTTCCCCGGTATGTCGTGGACCTCGCCATCGGTCACCATGATGGCGCCGCCGATGCGCGAGGGCGGTACATCGCGGAAGGTGCTGTCGAGCGCGGCGAAGAGCCTCGTCTCAGCGCGTTCGTCGGCCTTAGGCGAACGGCCGGCCTCGACGACGCGCACGTCGAACTGCTTGAAGCGAGCGAGCCGGGCCTTCAGTTCCTCGACGGCGGCGTCCGTCATTTTGGCGCGATCGCCGATGTCCTGGCTCTGGCTCTTGTCGACGACCAGCGCGACGACGCTTTTCAGCGGGTCGCGCAGCTCATCCAGGAGAACCGGATTGGCCAGCGCGAGCGCCAATGCGAGGAAGGCAAGCAGCCTCAGCCACGCGCCGCGCCGGCGCAGAAAGAGGCCAACGCAGGCAAGGATGAGGAGCGGCACCAGGCCGGCGGCGATCCAGACCCACGGGATGAGCGGTTCGAAGCTGACGGACCAGTTCATTGCCCCAGCCTTTCGAGGAGGGTGGGCACATGCACCTGGTCGGATTTGTAGTTGCCGGTCAGCATGTACATCATGATGTTGACGCCCGCGCGGTAGGCATAGACGCGCTGCATCGGGTCGTCGGGCACGGTCGGAAACATCGGATTGCCGTTGTCGTCGATGGCCCAGGCGCCGGCGAAATCGTTGCCGGTGATCAGGATAGGCGAAACGCCGTCGCCGGTGCGGACCGGACGGTTGGCGCTACTCTTCGCTTCGGCGGAGGCCTCCACCCAGAGTGGGCCGTCGTCATAGCGACCGGGGAATTCCGGCAGGATATAGAACGATTTCGTCAGTACGTGGTCGGGCGGCACGGGCTCCAGCGGCGGCACGTTGAGGTTGGAGAGGATGTCGCGCAGGCGCTCGGTGGCGGGGCTGACGTTACTCGCGTCGAGGCCGTTGGTGAATTGGTCCCGCGTGTCGAACAGCACCGTGCCGCCCTGCTTCATATAAGCATCGATACGGGCGATGGCGTCTTCGGACGGCATTGCCGCTCGGGCGTCGATTGGCCAGTAGATCAGCGGGTAGAAGGAAAGTTCGTCCTTGGCGATATCCACGCCAGCGGGGTCGCCCGGCTCCAGAGCCGTCTTCTCGATCAGGAAGCGGGACAAGCCAAGCAAGCCGGCGCGGCTGATATCGTCTATTTCCTTGTCGCCGGTGATGACATAGGCGATGCGGGTCTTGGAAACCGCATCGATCGCTACCTGGTCACCGGGCTTGGTGTCGTCGGCAAAGGCATGGCCGGATGCGGCCATGAGCAGACCGCCCACGATCGCGAACGCGAAGAGCGATGCGGCGGCCGAAGCGGAAGCGGCTTTGCGGGGGCGGCGGCTGAAGAGGCCGCCCAGCCACAGCACGGCCAGCGCGTCGAGGATCATCAGGATAAGGGCGGCGAGGAGGAAGGAGCCTTTCAGAGCGCGCGACTGGTCGAGCGCATAAGCGACTTCCGTGACGGGAAGCGAAGTAGCGGGTCGCTCGAGCGGGACGAGCTTTGTGTCGGCGTCAAGCAGATTATGCGCCACGACGCCGTCCTCGCCGCCATAGAGCCCGGGCGGATTCTCGATCGTGACGGGCGCGGCGGCATTGCCCCGCTCCAGCGGCCGGGCGTCGGGCGACGGCGGACCGAGCGTCCCGTCGGCAGCGACCATGCGATAGGGCGGCAAGGCGCTCTGTGCGGTTTCACCGGCACCGTTCGTTATAGCGCCCTGATTGCGGGAGAGGGAGGCGATACGGTGCAGCATCTCGACGAAGCTGCCGGAGATCGGCAGGTTCGACCAGGTCGCTTCCGGCGTTACATGGAAAAGGACGAGCGTGCCCTTGCCGCGCTTTGCCCCGGTGACGAGCGGGGTGCCGTCAGCGAGGCTAGCCCATGTGTGGTCGGCCAGATCCGGTGTCGGCTCGGCCAGTACCTGCCGGTTGACGGTCACGTCCTGAGGTGCCGAGAGTTCGGAGAACGGACCGATCGAGGGGAATTTCGCCACCGGCTGCGGCTTGGTCCACGACAAAGCGCCGCCGAGCGAGCGCTCGCCAAGCCTGAGCGGCACGGGTAGAAGTTCCTCGTCGTTCTCCGTCACCGCCGCCAGCCGGGGTCCTGCGAAACGCACCAGCGTGCCGCCATCCTTCAACCAGCCGATCAACTTCTGGCGCGCGCTCGGCGGCAGCGTGCCGATATCCGCCATGACGATCATCGCCGGCTTCTGGTCGATCAATTCGGGAATGGCTTTGGCCAGGTCCTGGTCTTTCGGCTCGATGAGATCTGCGAAGGGCCTGAGCGCCCGGCTGATGTAATAGAGCGGCGACAGGAGCGGCTGGGCAAGGTCGTTGGAATCGGCCTGAGAGAGAAGGCCGACACGTCGGCGCCTGGAACTGTCGTCCAGAACACGCATCGCGCCGGCCTGACGCTGGCCGTCGATGGCGATCGAGGTGAAATCGTTGCGTAGTTCGAAGGGGACCGGGACCTTGCCGGTCGCCTTCGAGGCGCCGGGCGCGAAGGTGAGCGTCGCATCGGCGATGCGACGGCCCTTGGTGTCGAAGGCGCCGATCGTCGCCTGGCGCGGGCCCTTGTCGTTTTCAGCGCGGACGGCGGTGACCGCGAAGGCGTCGGGCTGGTTATCCGCGGCCGTCAGGCCGAGCGTCGTCAGCCTGTCTGGTGCCGCCCAGACCAATCCGCTTTCATTCTCGCCCAGAATGGCCTTGAAGGCGGCCTCGTCGCCCTTGGTTGCCAGCCCGTCGGATAGGATGGCGAGCCGTGCGCCTGGAAACTGATGAATTGCTGCGGCGACGCGGCCATAGACGGAAGCGCGGTCGACGGGGATCGGGCGGGGCTTTGCCGCGCGCAACCTGTCCTCGGCTGTCTTCGCATCGAAGGGGCCAATCTCGGCATTCGGCTTTTCGGCGGTGAAGGCGAGCATGACGGGTTCGTTCCTGTCGCCCGCGTCCGCGATCAGCCGGGCGGCGGTGGCGACGCGCTTGTCCCAATCGGGCGCCGAGGCCCAGCCATTGTCCATGACCATGGCAAGCGCACTCGCCTTGGTGGGCAATTTCTCGCGCGGATTGATAACTGGATCGGCCAGCGCAAGAATGATCAGCGCGGCCATCAGGAGGCGCAGCAGCGTCAGCCACCATGGACTGCGCTCCGGCGTCTCCTCGCGCTTCAGGACGCGCGCGAGGATGCGGAGCGGCGGAAAGACCTCGTCCTGCGGCCGGGGCGGTGTTGCCCGGAGCAGCCACCAGATGACGGGCAATGCCGCCAGCCCGAAGAGGACGAGCGGCTGCCCGAACGAGAGAGCGAGCCAACTCATGCGTGCGCCCGTTCGGCGAGGCCGGCATCGGCGGAGAGCGCCAGATGAACGCGCACCAGTGCTTCGGAAGCGGGTCGGTCGGTATGATTGACGGTGTAGCTCCAGCCGAGCCGTGTCGCCCAGCGGGCAAGCTCGTCGCGCCGGGCCTGATAGAGGCGGGCATAGTCCTCGCGCAGCATCTCGGCGCGACCGGCGGTCAGCTTTTCACCGGTTTCGGGATCGCGGAATTCGGTGCGGCCGGCATAGGGAAAGCTCTCCTCGACCGGATCAGCCACTTCGACGAGATGCGCGCGGGCGCCGCGTCCGGCCAGCACTTCCAGCCAGGCTTGCGTTTCCTCGACCGCGTCGAGGAAGTCGCCGACGAGCACGACGTCGGAAAAGCGGCGGACGGCACTCAGGTCGGGCCGGCCGGGGCGGTCCGGCGCATGCGTGAGGTGTGCGGCCAGCCGCTCGGCGCCGTCGCGCGCGTTGAAGGGGTCGGTAAGCCCCGGCCAGGCGATGCGCTCGCCGCTGCGCGACAGGAGTTCGGCCAGGGCGAGGGTCAGGACGAGCGCCCGGGATTCCTTGGAAACGAGCGCATTGGCCGATTTGAAGAGCATGGACGGCGAATTGTCGGCCCACAGCCAGACCGTATGTGCGGCTTCCCATTCGCGGTCACGAATATAAATGTGGTCGTCGCGTGCCGAGCGACGCCAGTCGATGCGCGAGACGGGCTCGCCCTCCACATAAGGGCGGAACTGCCAGAAATTTTCGCCGATGCCGCGCTTGCGCCTGCCGTGCCAGCCGGCGATCACGGTGTTGACGACACGACGGGCCTCGACCAGCAGGTCGGGCACGAGCGCCGCTTGCGAGCGGCCGCGGGCTAGAGCGTCGCTGGTAAGGGCAGGAGCGGTCGCCTCGCCGATACGCGCCATCACATGCCTTTCACCAGCCGCGCCACCACATCGCGTACGTTCATGCCTTCGGCGCGGGCGGCGAAGGTAAGCGCCATGCGGTGCTGCATGACAGGCTCCGCCAATGCGCGCACATCGTCGATCGAGGGCGCCAGCCTTCCGTCATAGAGTGCGCGGGCACGAGCACAGAGCGTCAGCGCCTGGCTGGCGCGCGGACCGGGCCCCCAGGCGACATGCCTGTCGGTCTCGGCGTTGCCCTGGCCGGGACGGGCCGAGCGGACAAGATCGAGAATGGCCGTCACCACGCTTTCGGGCACCGGCATGCGCCTGACCAGAAGCTGGATCTCCTTCAGCCGTTCGGCGGAAAGGACGTTTGCAGCCTTCGCTTCCTCGACGCCGGTGGTTTCCAGGAGCACGCGTCGTTCCGCTTCCAGTTCGGGATAGAGGATGTCGATCTGCATGAGGAAGCGGTCGAGCTGCGCTTCGGGCAGCGGGTAGGTGCCTTCCTGCTCGAGCGGGTTCTGGGTGGCAAGCACATGGAAGGGCGAGGGTAGGTCGTGTCGGGCGCCGGCCACGGTCACATGGTATTCCTGCATGGCCTGCAGGAGTGCGGACTGCGTGCGCGGCGAGGCGCGGTTGATCTCGTCGGCCATCAGAAGCTGTGCGAAAACCGGCCCGTGGATGAAACGGAAGGAGCGCTTCCCCTTCGCATCCTGCTCCATCACTTCCGAGCCCAGTATGTCGGAGGGCATCAGATCGGGCGTGAACTGGATGCGCCTTGCATCGAGGCCGAGCACGATGCCGAGCGTCTCGACCAATTTGGTCTTGGCGAGGCCGGGAACGCCCACCAGCAGCCCGTGACCGCCGGCGAACAACGTCACCAGCGCACGTTCGACCACGCCGGCCTGGCCGAAGATGACCTTGCCGACACCTTCCTTGACGCGAGCGATGTCGGCGAGGGCGCGCTCCGCCTCGGCGATCATTTCCTTCTCGTCGATCGGCTTGCCGGTGGCGATGACGCTCATGCCGCTTGCTTCCCTTGCTGCGTGATTCACCCTATTGCGGGTGATTCGCCTCTTCCCATGGACAATGGGGTGAACTTAAATCACCCCCGATGGCTGACAAGCGGAAGAACAGTGACTATTTCGTGACGATGTTCGACGAGCAGCAACCAGACGCAACGCTTTCGGCGGCCCGTGACACAAGCGGCCTTGATGCGCTGATCGCACGCGCGGCACGCGCCGGCAAGGGCGCGCCGCCGGTGGAGCGCTGGAACCCGCCCTTCTGCGGCGATCTAGACATGGAGATAAAGGCCGACGGGACGTGGTTTTATATGGGGACACCAATCGGCCGGGCGCCTCTGGTCAGGCTCTTTTCGACGGTGTTGCGCAAGGATGAGGACGGGAAGACCTATCTCGTCACTCCAGTGGAAAAGGCCGGTATTCGTGTGATCGACGCGCCGTTCGTCGCGGTCGAGATGGATGCTTCGGGCATAGGAGAGGAACAGGTGCTGACCTTCCGCACCAATGTCGGCGACGTGGTGGAGGCGGGTCCGGAGCACCCTTTGCGCTTCGTCGACGAGGTCGGCACGGACGGGCTGAAGCCCTATCTGCATGTGCGCGGACGGCTGGAAGCGCTGGTGGCGCGGCCGGTGATGTATGAACTCGTCAATGTCGGCGAGGAGGTCGAGTTTGACGGCAGGTTGATGTTTGCGGTCCGTTCGAAAGGCATGGTCTTTCCGATCATACCGGCCGAGACACTGAAGAAGCTGAGTGCGTGACGATGGACGCGCACGCGGTCGAACCCTATTCCGCGGCTGATTTCCGCATGCGGGCGGAGCGTCGCAACATCTCCGCCGTGAACAGTGACGGTGATTATGGCGACCATCGCTTCAATCCCGAGCTTCGGCGCTTCATCGTCCGCGATGGCCTGCGCAACGCGGCGGTACTCGTTCCGGTGGTGGACCACAAGGGCAGTGCAAGTGTCATCCTGACCAAACGCACCGAGAAGCTCAGAAACCATTCCGGCCAAGTCGCCTTTCCAGGCGGCAGCATCGACCCTTCGGACGCTTCTGCTGAAGACGCGGCGCTCCGCGAAACGGAAGAGGAAATCGGGCTCGACCGAGGCTTCATCGAAGTGATCGGCCGGCTGCCAGACTATGTCTCGGGTAGCGGATTCCGCGTGGCGCCCATCCTCGGCATCGTACGGCCCGGTTTTCTTTTGACGCTCAACGCCGATGAGGTGGACGACGCGTTCGAGGTGCCGCTTGCCTTCCTCATGAACGAGGCGAACCACAGCCGCGAAAGACACGAGTGGCAGGGCCATATGCGGAACTACTACGAGATGCCCTATAATGATCATTATATATGGGGGCTGACCGCCGGCATCATTCGCATGCTCTACGAGCAGTTCTACGCATGAGCGCGGCAAAGGGGCCGGAGACGCTTGCCGGGCGCGCGGGCTGGCTCGCCGACAGGAACCTCCAGCGTCTGTTGGCGGCGCTTTCGGAAGGCGGTGAGGAAGCCAGGATCGCCGGCGGCGCCATCCGCAACGCGCTCTTCGGCGCTGCGGTGACCGACATCGACATCGCTACGACGACATTACCGGAAGAAACAACGCGGCGAGCGAAGGCAGCGGGCTTCAAACCGGTGCCGACCGGCATCGAGCACGGCACTGTGACCGTGGTCGCCGGCAACCGGCCCTTCGAGGTGACGACGCTGAGGGCTGATGTCGAGACCTTCGGCCGCCATGCCAGGGTCGCGTTCGGGCGCGACTGGAAGGCCGATGCCGAGCGGCGCGACTTCACAATGAATGCGCTCTATGCCGAGGCGGACGGGACGATTGTCGATCTCATCGGTGGGCTTGCCGATATCGAGAGCCGGACATTGCGCTTCATCGGCGACCCGGAAGCGCGCATCCGCGAGGATTTTCTGCGGATACTGCGCTTTTTTCGCTTTTTCGCCTGGTATGGCTCAGGAAGGCCGGACGCCGAGGGGCTGAAGGCCTGCGCCCGGCTAAAGGACGGGTTGGTGAACCTTTCGGCCGAACGCGTGTGGTCGGAGTTGAAGAAGCTTCTTTCCGCACCCGATCCGTCGCGCGCGCTCTTGTGGATGCGGCAGGCCGGCGTGCTCGGGATGGTGCTGCCGGAAGGCGAGAAATGGGGTATCGACGCGATCCATGCGTTGACGAAAGCAGAGGCAGATCTCGGCTGGATACCCGATCCACTGCTCCGGCTGGAAGCCATCGTTCCGCCGGACGCCGCGCGCATGGAGGAACTCGCCAAGCGGCTCAAACTTTCCAAGGCCGAAGGGGGGCGGCTGACGAAATGGGCGCTGGCGGAACGGATAAAGCCTTCCACGACCGAGGTCGCGCTGGCAAGGGCGCTTTATCGCGGCGATCCGAAAGCGGAAGAGGACGGCCTGCGCCTTGCCTTCGCGTCCGCGCGGAGCCGTGCAGTGGACGATGACAATGCGTTGATGATCGAGGCGGGCAACTATGCGCGCCTTCTCAGCTATCTGGAAAGATGGAAGCGGCCTGTTTTCCCCGTCAATGGCGACGATCTGCGCGGATTGGGCCTGAAACAGGGCAAAAATGTCGGCGAACTGCTCACCGAACTCGAATCGGAATGGATCAACACAGGCTTCGCGCTCGACCGCGACGCGCTGATGGCGCGCGCCGCGAAAAAGATCGGCAATTCAGGCCATTAGAAGCGGCTCCGCGGAAATAGATTCCGCTTGTTCACAAATTGATTCAGCTTTTTCAGCTAAGCCGCGTCGCGGACCTTCTCGATGCGCGAGCGGATGGCTTCGATCATCGTCTCGCGGATCGTATCCTCGCCGTGAACCTCACGCAGATGCTCCACCGCGCGGCGCATGACTTCCGCCTCGTCTTCGGCGCGGGTGTGCCACTCGCAGCCGGGCACCAGCGAACCGCAATGAAATTCCTTCATCGGAAATCCTCCTTGTCCACGTAACATGGATCGAAGGATAACACGAAATGGGGCGATTTCGTTGCCAGGCCGGTCAAAATTCCGAAGCTCCGCCTATCAGCGCGCAAGCCGCACGTTGGTGAGCGACTGGGTGATGCCGGAGAATGCATCCGCCAAGGCGGCGGAATTGGTGGCGTCGTAATAATGTTGCGCATCGGTCGCGCAATTCTGCAGCATCGTCTTGGCGTCACCGTCGCCCACCATAAAGGCGATGGAGAATATCTCCACGTTTTTCGACTTCGCGTAATCGCAGACGGTTTCGGTGTCCTTGTTGACCTGAGCCGATTTGTCGGGATCGAGGACGTTGTTGACCGTGGGGATATTCTGATATCCGCCTTTGTTGGACCCGCTCCTCACGACCATTCGTGAATTGAGCCCGTCGGTCATCAGAACGATGACCTTGCGCGGGTTCTGGTTCTTCGGGTCGTAGGCCGCACCGTCCGTCAGCGGCGCGGTCGGAGAAAGCATATTGATCCCCCAGATCATACCGCCCGGAATGTACGTATCGGCGTTATATCCCGGCGACGACGTCGTCATCCCGGAGACCGCGGCCTGGACCTTGTTCTGGTCGTCCGTCAACGGCGTTATTTCAGACAGGCAACTCTTGTAGTTACCGCCATCGAGAAAGCCGGGATAAGGGATCGAGGCGCGTTGATCATCGAGCACGAGAGCGGTTCCAGACAGTCTCGATCCGATGCAACCCTTCCACGTGTAGGAGACCGCGGCATTGCCGCCGCTGCAATGCGTCACCTCCCGCGTTACCGGATCGTTGTACGCCAAGCACTGTCCGTTGCACATGGATTGTTTGACCACGCCATCTACGGTTCGGGTGCACGATACCTTTTCATATGTCTTGCAGGTCGAGACGGTCTCGTATGTCGAAGGCTGGCACACCCTTTCGGTCGCGGGCGTTGTATATTCCGCCGGGATCGAAAGCCAGCTCGCGTTGCGATTTGCCACACCGACATTGATGTTGTCGGCATAGGGAACCAGTCCGACGCGCACGCCGCCGTTGCTATCGGAAAACAGGTTGGTGACAAGGTCCTTCGCAGCGGCCTTGAGCGTGCCGATCTTGTTGTTGTCGTTCATCGAGGCCGTATTATCGAGGACAAGCGCTACTTCCACGCTGCCCGAGACCGAACGGATCGCCAGCGAATTCGCCTTCACGTCGAGCGTGTTGATATGACCGAGGGCCATGAAGGTTGTCGGAAGAGTTCCTTCGAGCGTCAGATCGACCCTTTCCGTCGTCCCTTGCAGGCTGGCGACATGGACGTTGTCGACCTGATTCCCGGTATAATTCGCGGCGATATAGTCGTTGCCCACCTTGCGAAGCGCGTCTTCGTCCTCGGCGCGGGAGGCCGCCATTGCAAGCGACGCCGCGTCGGCGATCCGCTGGAGATGAGCCTGCGCGCTGAGGTAGCGTGCATAATCCACGCCCAGCCCGACCGACAGGAGAAGCGGAATGGCGCATACCGCCAGGACTACGGAATAGGCGCCGCGGCGATCGGCGAGAAAGGCCCTTGTCATCGATTGCTTCCCCTGCATGCCCCACCCCCTGATGTCGGGCTTTGCATGCAAGGAACCGTTTGCCGCTTTCTTTTCGGTTAGCCGCCGCGAAAATCTGGCGGTAGGGCGCGGGAAATCGTCCCGTTTGGTGAACGAACCCTCACTTCCGTGTGCGAAAACAATCCTAGCCTACTGAAATCACAGCGCTTCAGCAAAATAGAAGGCAGCTCGCTAGGGCCACTTCACTTCGGGCGGCAGGCTGGACAGGATCGATTCCACATTGCCGCCGGTCTTCAGCCCGAAGATCGTGCCGCGGTCATAGAGCAGATTGAACTCGACATAGCGGCCACGCCGGACAAGCTGCTCCTCGCGTTCCGCATCGGTCCAGTTCTGCATGAAATTCCGGCGTACCAGGTGCGGATAGATGAGGAGGAAGGCACGGCCGACATCCTGCGTGAAGGCGAAATCGGCATTCCAGCCGCCCTTTTCGTGGGAGCTTTTGAGCCAATCGTAGAAAATTCCGCCGATCCCGCGTGGCTCGCCGCGGTGCGGCAGGAAGAAATACTCGTCACACCATTTCTTCAGCTTCTGATAGTCGACGATGGCCGAATGCCGGTCGCAGACGAGTTGCATCGCCTTGTGGAAGGCGACCGTGTCGGGATCGTCCTGCACCCGACGCCTGTCCAGCACCGGGGTCAGGTCGGCGCCGCCGCCGAACCACTGCCGCGACGTGACGACCATGCGTGTGTTCATGTGCACGGCCGGGACATGCGGATTCCACGGATGGGCGATGAGCGAGATGCCGGAGGCCCAGAAGCGCGGATCCTCCTCCGCGCCGGGGATCTGCTTGCGGAACTCCGGCGAGAACTCGCCATAAACGGTCGATGTATGGATGCCGACCTTCTCGAAGACGCGGCCGCGCATGGTAGACATGATGCCACCGCCCCCCTTGCCGGCCTCGCGCAGCCATTGATGCCGCTCGAAACGACCCGCCGCCCATGAGGCTTGTGGACCTGTTGCGTCGTCTTCCAGCGTTTCGAAGGCGGCGCAGATGCGGTCGCGCAACTCGCGAAACCAGCTTTCGGCCGCGGTCTTCTTCTCCTCGATGGCATCCGGCAGGCCGGATGGAAGATCGTGGGGGTCCATGCCTTCTCCGTTCGCGTCGCGCCCTTGCCGGTCGACTTTAGACTCGTTTTTTGCGTCCGCGACACCTAAACTTTCTGTATCGCGGGTCAAGGAGTTGCGTCATGCGCACACCGGCAAGACCATCGCTCGACAGCCTGAAGGAGAGGTTGCGCCGACAGCGCGCCGCCGAAGCGGTCAAGCCACGCGACGGCTTTCTCAGGGAGACTTTCATTCTGCCGCGTGTCGAGGCCCGTGCGAAGGCTCGCGAATGGCTCGACCGCTGGCCGAAACAGGCCTACTGGACGGAAATCGAAAGCTGGCGCGAAGAGCCGGGCGACGTGATCGAGTTCACGATGCGACGGCTGCCGAGCGCGGACTAAGCTGCCGGACCGCTTCGCCAGTCGCCATTGCAACCGACATCGCGACATTCAACGAACGGCCGCCGCCCGGCATCGGGATGAGCAGTCGATGGTCCGCCGCCTCGCGTACGGAATCGGGTACGCCGGCCGATTCGCGTCCGAAGAGCAGGATGTCGCCGGCCCTGAAAGAGAAATCCGTGAAGGGAAGGGCGCCTCTTGTCGTGAAGAGGATGAGACGCCGCCCTTCGGACGCCCGCCAACCCTCGAAGGCGGTCCAATCGACATGGCGTGTCAGCGCCGCCCTCTCCAGATAGTCCATGCCGGCACGCCTGAGCGCCCGGTCGGAAAGATCGAACCCCGCCGGCTCGATCAGATCGACGCCGAGTGCCAGGCAGGCGGCAAGGCGCAGGATCGTTCCGGTATTTCCGGCGATGTCCGGCTGGTAAAGCGCGATGCGGACGGTTTCGTGCACGGATTTCCCTTGTCGAACGGCGCTGCCGTTGCCCGATGGCCACAATTGTCAGGAAGCGTTCCTATCGCGCCACGACCCGTCTGGCCATGTCGGAAGAAGGCGACTATAAGCTGCTGACCGTTAGGGATGGTATTCGTCCCGTGTATGAACATCAGTACGAAAACCGCAAGGAGGCAGGAGTGAACGTGATCATGTTCCCATCGACTTTCTGCCTGCGTGGCTGGCCTCTGGCCTGACGGCGGTTTTCGTTTCGACGCATCCCTGACATTCGGTTTCATCGTCGCGAATCCCGCCGGAGATCATCCCCGGTTCGTTCTGGATTCGCCCAATGTCCGTCTTTCTGCCCAAGAGGCTTTCGGCCTCGCCTGACCAAATCGCTCTGCCGCCGAGCGCTGGCATCCATCTCGTGCCGTTCGTTTTTCAGCCGACGAGGCTGAGAAACCGGCCGGCCTCTCCCCATATTCTCGAAATTCCTTCAAGGCTTTGACGATGTTTCGCTGGTTTGAACAAAGACTCGATCCCTTCCCGGCCGCCGAGCCGGACGAGCCGCCGAAGACGCTTTTCGCCTTCTGCTGGTATTACACGCGCGCCTCGTGGCCGTTCGTCCTGCTTTCCGCGATCTGCATGGCGCTGATCGCCGTCATGGAAGTGTGGATGTTCGGCTTCCTCGGCCACATCGTCGACTGGCTGGCGGCACAGGACCGCGAGACCTTCCTGCAGACGGAGAAGTGGAAGCTGCTCGGCATGGCGCTGGTGGCGGGGGTGGCCTTGCCGGCGGTAGTGACGGTTTCCTCGCTGACCACCTACCAGACGCTCTTCGGCAATTACCCGATGCGCATCCGCTGGCTGGTGCACCGCTATCTCCTGAAGCAGTCCATGGTCTTCTATCAGGATGAGTTCGCCGGCCGCATCGCCACCAAGCTGATGCAAACGGCGCTTGCCGTGCGCGAGACGGTCATCAAGTTCGTCGAGGTGCTGAACTACGTCGTGGTCTATTTCCTCGGCGTCCTCGTCATCGTGGGTTCGGCCGACTGGCGACTTGCTTCACCGCTCGCCGTCTGGATCGTGGCCTATATATTCGTGCTGCGCTATTTCATTCCGCGTCTTGGCCGTGTCGCCGAGGCGCAGGCGGACGCGCGTTCGCTCATGACCGGACGGATCGTCGACAGTTACACGAACATCCAGACGGTGAAGCTCTTTTCGCATGCCAGGCGCGAGGCGGATTACGCGCGTGAGGGCATGAGCGACTTCATGGTGACTGCCTACCGGCAGGGGCGGCTGATCACCTCGCTCTACACTGTCATCTATGCGCTGAACTCGCTGCTGCTTCTGGCCGTCGGCGCACTCTCCATCTGGCTGTGGCTGGGCGAGGCGGTGACGGTCGGGGCCGTCGCGGTGGTGATCGGCCTCGTGCTGCGCCTCTGGGGCATGTCGCAATGGATCATGTGGGAAACCTCCGGCCTGTTCGAGAACATCGGCACCGTCCAGGACGGCATCAGTTCGATCTCGCTGCCAAGGCTGGTCGAGGACAGGCCGGGAGCGCCCGACCTCGCCGTCGAGCGTGGAGAGATCGATTTCGACCATATCCGCTTCCATTACGGCAAGCAGAAGGGTGTCATCGAAGATCTGAGCCTGAGGGTAAAGGCAGGGGAAAAGGTCGGCCTCGTCGGCCCGTCTGGCGCCGGCAAGTCGACGCTGGTGAACCTGCTTCTGCGTTTCTACGATCTCGAGGGCGGCCGCATCCTGATCGATCGGCAGGATATAGCCGATATTGCGCAGGATTCACTGCGCGCCAATATCGGCATGGTCACCCAGGACACGTCGCTCCTGCATCGCTCGGTAAGGGAAAACATCCTTTACGGACGGCCTGATGCCGGTGAGGAGCGGATGATCGAGGCGGCAAGGCGTGCCGAGGTAGCGGGTTTCATCGGCGCCATGGCAGATCCGCAGGGGCGCAAGGGATACGACGCCCATGTCGGCGAACGCGGCGTCAAGCTTTCGGGCGGCCAGCGCCAGCGCATCGCGATCGCGCGTGTGATGCTGAAGGATGCCCCTATATTGATCCTCGACGAGGCGACGTCGGCGCTCGATTCGGAGGTCGAGGCCGCGATACAGGAGAACCTTTACCAACTCATGCAGGGCAAGACCGTCATCGCCATCGCGCACCGCCTTTCGACCATCGCGGCGATGGACCGGCTGATCGTCATGGACAAGGGCCGCATCATTGAGGAAGGCAGCCATGAAGAACTGATCGCGCGTGGCGGGCTCTACGCGCGCCTGTGGCGGCGCCAGTCCGGCGGCTTCATCGACCCGGGGCAGGCGGAGGCGGCGGAGTGAAGCAAGGCGCGATTTTCGATCGGCTCTGGCGCAAGGCCGAGGGGATCATTGATCCCTTCGGCGACACCGACCGCGAAGTGCTGCCCCGCGAGGGCTGGCGCTTCATCCTTTATTTCGCCAGACAGGCGAAGGGGCCGTTCGCGCTGTTGCTCGTCATCGGCGGGCTGGCCGGCATTGTCGATGCCTCGCTCTACTGGGCGGTCGGCTGGCTGATCGACCTGCTCGATTCCTCCAGCCCGAAGACGTTGATCGCCGACCACTGGCCGGAATTGCTGGCGCTCTTGGTGCTGGTGCTGGTGGTGCGCGCCGTCATATTGATCGCCAATGCCGTGGTCGAGCAGCAGGTGATCGTCCCGCATTTCTATCAGAAGGTCCGTTGGCAGTCCTTCCGCCGCGTCATCGAACAGCCCTACGATTTCTACCAGAACGATTTTGCCGGGCGTATCGCCACCAAGATCATGCAGGCGGGCGAATCGACCGGCGATTTCATCGTCTCCTCGCTGCAAACTTTGTGGAGTTTTGCGACCTTCCTGGTGCTGGCGACTTCCATCCTGGCCGCACTCGATCCTCTCATGGCGGTGGTGATCGCTGTGTGGCTGGTGAGCTATCTTGCTGTCGCGCGCGCCCTGCTGCCGCCGCTGCGTGCAGCCGGCCGCCGTACGGCAGACGGCCGCTCGGTGTTGAACGGCCGCATGGTCGATGCCTTTACCAATATCCTTGCCGTAAAACTCTTCGACAGCGGCCGGCGCGAGCACGCCTTTGTGCGCGAGGGAATGGATATCTTCCTGATGGCAGTGATCGATTTGACGCGCGCCATCACCTCGGTACGCGCTGCCGTCGCCATATTGAACGGCATCATGATGGGCGCGGTCATGGTGCTCGCCGTGCATCGCTGGATGGAGGGCGACGCCACGACAGGCGCTATTGCCGCAGCGACCGGCCTCGTCTTCCGGCTGAACACCATGTCCGGCTATATGATGTTCAATATCAACGGGCTGATCCGCAACTTCGCCACCGTGCAGGACGCGACCGGCGTGATATCGGTCGAGCCGACAATCCGTGATGCCGAGGATGCGGCCGAGATTCCGCGCGCTGAAGGCGATCTACGGTTCGACGAAGTCTCCTTCCATTACGGCAAGGGCGGCGGCATCATCGATGGGCTGTCGTTCCATATCCGACCGGGCGAGCGCGTGGCGATCGTCGGCCCTTCGGGCGCCGGCAAGACGACGATCGTCAATCTGGCACTCAGGATTTTCGATATCGAGGATGGCCGGATCCTGCTCGATGGAAGCGATATCCGCAAACTTACCCAGGCTTCGCTCAGGGCGCAGTTCGGTGTAGTCAGCCAGGAACCGCTTCTGATGCACCGTTCGATCCGCGACAACATCGCCTATGGCAAGCCTGGCGCGAGCGAAGCCGAGATCGTCCATGCCGCGAAACGGGCTTCGGCGCATGACTTCATCTTGAATGTCACCGATCCGAAGGGGCGTAAGGGCTATGACGCCCATGTCGGCGAACGCGGCGTCAAGCTTTCCGGCGGCCAGAGGCAACGTATCGCGATCGCCCGCATGATTCTCAAGGATGCGCCGATCCTGGTTCTCGACGAGGCGACCTCGGCGCTTGATTCGGAGATCGAGGCGGCGATCCAGGAAAACCTTGCGCAGATGATGGAGGGTAAGACCGTCATCGCCATCGCGCATCGGCTGTCCACCATCGCCGCGCTTGACCGGTTGATCGTGGTCGATCGTGGACGCATCGTGGAGGAGGGCACGCATGACGAACTCATCCGGCGCGGCGGGCTTTACGCGCAGCTCTGGAAGCGACAGTCGGGCGGTTTCCTGGCAGACCGGATCGCGGCGGAGTAGGGTGACCGGATGAGCCTGCGCCTACCCGGACAGAATTCCACGCCTGCGTCCGGCCAGACCGGCGTCGATGTCCTCGATTACGAATTGATGGCCGAGAAGGCCGCCTCGCTCGGCCGTGCCGGCTATTATGCCGAGCAGCATCTCAATCTGTTGCGCAACTATCAGGGCGATGCGGATGGCCGCGCCGTTCTGCTCAAGAAGACGGTCGAGGCTGTCTATGCCTGGTTCATCCAGCGGGAACTATGCGGATTAAGGCGCCACGACAGCCTGATCCGGGAATATGCGATTCCCAAAGAAGTGCTGGTGAGACTAGGAGCGAAATAGCGGCCGACGGGAAGAACAGACCGAGTCGGTCAAGCTTGTTGGGGACAAGCTGACGACAAGCTCGGTTCAGCGCTTTTCGATCGGTGGCTCTGTTCCCCTGCGATCGCATCAGTTCCTGCATATTCGCTACCTTTCGGGACGTTTGACCGGCGCCCGCGACAATCTGCCCTCCCGTACCGCAGGCGTCTGGACAAGCGTGGCACGGACGCATAGAAACTTCGCCAATTGCCGGGGGAATCCGTCCGGCCCGAGGGGTATTGCCTCAAGGCCGACAAGGCTTTGACAGGTGTTCTGGGCAGGTTTTCGCCGGCGGGATCGATTCGAAAGGATTCTGGACCCGTGAGCGCACACGAAGCGGCAAACGAAACGGTTGACGGCAACCGGCGGGACTTCCTCTACATCGCTACAGGCATGGCGGGCGTGGTCGGCGCGGCAAGCGTCGCGTGGCCCTTCATCGACCAGATGCAGCCTGACGCCTCGACGCTGGCGCTGGCGCAGGTGGAGGTCGATGTCTCTTCGTTGCAGAAGGGCGCTTCGCTCACCGTCAAGTGGCGCGGTAAGCCAGTTGTCATCCGCTACCGCAGCGACAAGGAACTGGAAGAAGGCAAGGCCGTAAAGCTTTCCGAGCTCAAGGATCCGATCGCCCGGAACGCCAATCTGCCGAGCGATGCGCCGGCGACCGATGCCAACCGCACCGTGCCGAAGAAAGAGGCATGGCTTGTGATGGTGGAGGTTTGCACGCATCTCGGCTGTATCCCGCTCGGCGAGCAGGGTGAGTTCGGCGGATGGTTCTGCCCGTGCCACGGCTCGCAATACGATACCGCCGGGCGCATCCGCAAAGGACCCGCGCCGGAGAACATGGCCATCCCGGTCTATGAATTCACGTCTGATACCGTGGTGCGGGTCGGGTAGGGGAGCAAGACGATGAGCGGAATGCAACACTCCACCTACACGCCGAAAACCGGCATCGGCCGTTGGGTCGATGCGCGCATGCCTCTGCCGAGGCTGATGTACGATTCATTCGTCGCCTATCCGGTCCCGCGCAACCTCAACTATGCTTATACGTTCGGCGGCATCCTTTCGCTGATGCTCGTCGCGCAGATCCTGACCGGCGTCGTGCTCGCCATGCACTACGCTGCGAATTCGGGTCTCGCTTTCAACTCCGTCGAAGGCATCATGCGCGACGTCAACAATGGTTGGCTCCTGCGCTACATGCACTCGACCGGCGCCTCGTTCTTCTTCATAGCGGTCTATATCCATATGTTCCGCGGCCTTTATTACGGCTCCTACAAGGCGCCGCGCGAACTGCTGTGGATCCTGGGCTGCATCATCTATCTCCTGATGATGGCAACCGCCTTCATGGGCTACGTCCTGCCCTGGGGGCAGATGAGCTTCTGGGGCGCCACCGTCATCACCGGCTTCTTCTCGGCCATTCCGCTCGTCGGAGACTGGATCCAGCAGCTTCTGATCGGCGGTTTCGCGGTCGGTAATCCGACGCTCAACCGCTTCTTCTCGCTGCACTACCTGCTGCCGTTCATGATCGCTGGCGTCGTCATCCTGCACATCTGGGCGCTGCACGTGGCGGGGCAAACGAACCCGACCGGCATCGAGGTGAAGTCGAAGGGCGACACGGTTCCGTTCTCGCCGCATGCGACGGTGAAGGACGGCTTCGCCATGATCGTCTTCCTGTTCATCTTCGCCTATTTCATCTTCTACATCCCGAACTTCCTTGGCCATGCCGACAACTACGTCGAGGCAAACCCGCTGAAGACGCCGTCGGAGATCGTGCCGGAATGGTACTTCCTGCCCTTCTACGCGATCCTGCGCGCCATCACCTTCAACATCGGGCCGATCAACTCCAAGCTCGGTGGCGTGCTCGTCATGTTCGGCTCGATCGTACTCCTGTTCATCGTGCCCTGGCTCGACACGTCCAAGGTGCGATCGGCGGTGTACCGCCCCTGGTACAAGCTGTTCTTCTGGATATTCATCGCCGACGTCGTCATGCTCGGCTGGATCGGCGCCAAACCGCCGGAAGGCATCTACCCGACGCTCGCGCTTCTTGGCGCCGTCTGGTACTACGTCCACTTCCTGATCATCCTGCCGGTTCTCGGCCTGATTGAGACACCCAAACGAATGCCCAATTCGATTACCGAAGCCGTTCTTGAAAAGAACGGAGGCTCGGCGCACCCCGCTGGCGCCGCAGCAGCACCGCAAACCAAAGGCTGATCCGGAAAGGATTTCGAGAAGTGAGAAAAATCCTTCACGGGTTGGCGACCCTCGCCATCGTTGCCGGCGGCACGGTCGTGGTGGCTGCGGCGCAGAACGGAAGTAGCGCCGAACCGACGCATTTCCCGCTTGAGCGGCCACAGGAAATGAGTTGGTCCTTCGCCGGGCCGTTCGGCACCTATGACAAGGCTCAGCTTCAGCGCGGGCTGAAAGTCTACAAGGAAGTGTGCTCGGCATGCCATTCGCTCAATCTCGTGGCGTTCCGCAGCCTTGAGGACCTCGGCTACAGCGAGGCGCAGGTGAAGGCCTTTGCCGCCGGATACCAGATCCATGACGGACCGAATGACGACGGCGAGATGTTCGATCGGCCGGGCAAGCCGTCGGATCATTTCCCCGCGCCGTTCCCGAACGAGCAGGCCGCCGCTGCTGCCAATGGCGGTGCGGCTCCGCCCGATCTTTCTTTGATCGCCAAGGCACGCGAGGTGCAGCGTGGCTTCCCCCGCTTCATCTTCGACATCTTCACCCAGTATGAGGAAGGCGGTCCGGACTACATCCATGCCTTCGTCACCGGCTTCGGCCAGAAGCCTCCGGCCGGTGTTACCATCCCCGAAGGCACCTACTATAACCCGCATTTCATCTCAGGCGTTTCGACCCATATGCCGCCGCCGCTGTCCGATGGGCAGGTGGCCTATGACGATGCGGCGCCGCAGACGGTCGACCAGTATTCCAAGGACGTCGCTGCCTTCCTGATGTGGGCCGCAGAGCCGCATCTCGAGGCGCGCAAGGAGACGGGCTTCCGCGTGATGATCTTCATCCTGCTCTTTGGCGTTCTCGTCTATCTGACGAAGCGCAAGGTGTGGGCGGACGTCGCGCACTGAGCTTGAGGGACCGGAAGAGGTTTGTGCAAGGGCGCCGTAAGGCGCCCTTTTGCATCGATCCCGCATTCCCGCCTTGACCGGCTTCGGCGAATGTCGATGCATGCGTACGGATCGACAAAGCGGGAGCCGGCCGGATGGATCGAGCGAACAAGACGAAGAACCTGACAGGCAGATGCCTGTGTGGGGCCGTCGGGTACATCGTGGCGGATGCCTTTCTTTATGCCGCCAACTGCCATTGCTCGAATTGCCGGCGAACGACCGGCTCGGCGTTCAAGCCATTTGCCGGGATCGAACGGCAAAAATTTCGTGTGACAAAGGGTGCGGACGATATCAAGCGCTTTGGTAACGAGCAGGCGCATGATGCACATTGTTCCGTCTGCGGCTCGCTGCTTTATTCCGTCGTGCGTGAGGGAGAATACGTGCACGTCGCGATGGGCACGCTTGTCGATGCGCCCTCTATCCGGCCCTCGGCGCATATCTTCGTCGGCTCCAAGGCGCCCTGGTTCACGATTACGGACGACTTGCCACAGCATGAAGGGCACGCCGCCTGACGTTCCATCAACGCTTTCCTTTGCCGTCGGCAGGCGCTACGACTTGCCGGCAAGCAATGGGGCCAGCATGAAACCTTCCCTCGAAGACACGCTCCTGTCGTCAATCCGGACGATCCCGGACTATCCGAGGCCCGGCATCCAGTTCCGCGACATCACGACACTGCTTGGTAACGCACGCGCCTTCCGCCGTACGGTCGATGAACTGGTGCATCCCTATGCCGGCTCGAAAATCGACAAGATCGCCGGTATCGAGGCGCGCGGCTTTATCCTTGGCGGCGCCGTCGCCCATCAGCTTTCGGCCGGCTTCATCCCGATCCGCAAGAAGGGCAAGCTGCCGCATGAGACGGTGCGCGTCGCCTACAGCCTCGAATATGGGCTGGATGAGATGGAGATGCACAAGGATGCCGTCACGGCGGGAGAGAAGGTAATCCTCGTCGACGATTTGATCGCCACTGGCGGCACGGCTGAAGGCGCGGTCAAACTGCTTCGTCAGATGGGAGCGGAGATCGTGGCGGCCTGTTTCGTCATCGATCTGCCGGCGCTCGGCGGCCGCGCCAAGCTGGAGGCGCTCGGCGTCGATGTGCGATGCCTCGTCGCCTTTGACGGCGAGTGAGGGCGCCTGTCAGTCGCTCTCGCCGGCCCGGGCGGCTTGTGTCTGTTGCGGGGTCAGATGCTCGACCACTTGCACTATGTCGTCGAGTTCGATGTCGGGATAATGTTCCCGCATCCCTGAAAGCATGATCGCATCCGGCCAGATATCCTGCTTTCCCACCAGCACAGCGGCTTGCGATAGCGGAACGTCCCTGCAACGTGTCACGAGGACGACGACTGTCTTTTCCGGGTCCCGGTCGCACACATAGCGCATTGTGCCGGGATGGATACGCGTTTCGCGCCAGCGGATCGTATGCGTCTTCTTACCGTTCAGAACCAGCGGATAGAGTCTGTCGGCGATCATGAGCGACTGCATGGCATTCTCCGGCAGCTATTCCGCTTTCACCAGAACCGCGCTCTCGAACTCGATGACCTTGTCGCCGGTTGAATCGAAAGCCTCGGCGCGAACGGTCATCAGCCGCCAGCCAGGTCTGGAAGCCAGCGGGCGGTGCCCGAGAACGGTCCGTTTGAAGGTGATCGTCTCACCCGCGTAGACGGGTTTCAGCCATTTCAGGTTCCTGAACCCGGGGGAGGGACCGAATTCGGGTTCAGGGTGGGAGCCGTCCGCGGCGTGCTCGCCGGCATTGTCGCGCGCCAGGACGTTGTAGCGCATCCATGTCGATGCCGTGTGCCAGCCCGACGCGCACAGCCGTCCGAAGACGCTTTTCTCGGCGCTCTTCTCGTCCATGTGGAAAGGTTGAGGGTCGAATTTTCGGGCGAAGGCCTTGATCTCCTCGGCTCCGAAACGGTGCGTGCCGAGCGTTATGGTCCGGCCGACGCCGAGGTGCTTGTCGAGTGTCATGCCGTCGCCTCCGGATTACGCAGCCGGAACATGCCGGTGTTTTCCAACTCCAGTACGATCTCGCCGCGCTGGTTTTCGAGTTCGCCCCGGCAGTTGGCGAAGCCAATGTCGGGCCGCGATTTCGAGCGTCTCTTCGTTGTGATGGTTGCACGGCCCGTCAGTACGTCGCCGGGGCGAACAGGCTTCTTCCAGCGCACATAGTCAATGCCGGGCGAGCCCTCGGAAGTCGATTGCAGGATGAAGGCTTCGCAGACCATGCGCATATAGATCGAACAGGTGTGCCAGCCCGATGCCGACAGGCCGCCGAGGATACCCGCCTTCCCCGCTGCTTCGTCGAGATGCATGGGTTGCGGATCGAATTCCTGCGCGAACTCCACGATCTCTTCGGCTGTAACGGTCTTCGATCCGAGATCGAGAACCAGGCCGATTTCGAGATTCTCATACGCCCATTTCTTGTCTGTCATCGCCGAATCCATTCATCCGAAAGAGGTAACTTGCCGTCTGCGAGGGAAGCCGGCAAGCTTCGGAAGGGGATATCGCCACTCACGAAATTTTGCCGGTGAACGGTCTTTCTCCAGAAAATGTTTGAGAGTAATATTGCGAACCGATCGGTTCGATCCCATATCGGCGGTTCGCCTGGCAATGAAAAATATGTGTCTAGCAGGCGCCGAAGTGCATATTCCGGAGAATCGAAATGTTTGAGCAAAATGTCGGCCTCAGCGATCGCGCCGTGCGCACCCTGTCGGGCCTTTTCCTTATAGGGTTGATCTTTCTGGCGCCTAATGCGCCGCTGCGCTGGTTCGGCTTGATCGGTGTCGTGCCGCTGATGAGCGGCGTATTCGGGATTTGCCCATTCTACAAGCTGATGGGCAAATCGACTTGCCCGATGAAGGACAAGGCCCGATCGTAGTCACGGATTGGCGATTGGCCGAGTTACGGCCAATCGCCAATTCGTTCCCTGGGATGCCCAAAAGCCATACAGGACTTTGTGTCGCGGAAACGTACGTTGCGCGGTGCTGCGGGCGGGCATAGTCATGGTCGCGGGAATTACGCGCCATGGGCTACTTCACACTCGTCACGCTGCATCTGTTCGCTGCCATCATGTTTGTCGGCACGGTCTTTTTCGAGGTGCTGATCCTCGAAGGCATCCGCAAACCAGTCGGGCGAGAGGTGATGCGGTCGGTCGAAACCGCCATAGGGCGGCGTGCCCGTCGCCTGATGCCGTTCGTGATACTGGTTCTCTACGCTGCCGGCATCAGCATGGCGTGGCAGTATCGCGATACCCTCGCGCATCCTCTCGACAGCAGCTTCGCGACGCTTTTGTGGATCAAGATCGTTCTGGCGGTGAGCGTGCTGGCCCATTTCATAACGGCCGTCACACTCGGCGCCCGAGGCAAGCTCAAGTCACGGCATTTCAAGCTCATTCATTTGAGCGTCTTCTGCCATGTAGTGCTCATCGTCTTTTTGGCGAAAGCAATGTTCTACATCACGTGATGAATGTGACGGGGACGCTCCCGGCCGGTCGACCAAAAATCGTTGGCGGCGGGAAGAAGATCAGACGTTGAACTTGAACAACATCACGTCGCCATCCTGAACGACGTATTCCTTGCCCTCGTCGCGGGCCTTGCCGGCCTCCTTCGCCGCCACCTCGCCGCCAAGGGCCACGTAATCCGCGTAGGCGATGGTCTGCGCCCGGATGAAACCGCGCTCGAAATCGGTATGAATGACACCCGCCGCCTGCGGTGCCTTCGCGCCCTTGTGGACGGTCCAGGCGCGGGTTTCCTTCGGCCCGGCCGTGAAGAAGGTAATCAGCTCCAGCAACTCGTAACCGGCACGGATCAGCCGGTCCAGGCCGGGCTCCTCCAGTCCCATCGACTCGAGGAATTCCTTTTGCTCCTCGTCCGGCAGTTGTGCGACTTCCGCCTCGATGGCGGCCGAGATGGTCACGGTTCGCGCGCCCTGTTCGCCAGCCATAGTCTCGACAGCTTTCGTGTGCGCGTTGCCGGCTGCAGCATCCGCCTCGGCGACGTTGCAGACGTAGAGAACGGGCTTCGACGTCAGAAGGCTCAGCCCGCGCAGGATATGCAGGTCCTCAGCTGCGATACCCTGAAGCATGAGCCGGACGGGCTTGCCGTCTTGGAGCAGCGCCAGCGCCTTCTCCATGACGGGCAGGACCGTGAGCGCTTCCTTGTCCTTGCCGGTGGCGCGTTTCCTGACCTGCTGGATGCGCCGATCGAGGCTATCGAGGTCGGCAAGCATGAGTTCGGTCTCGACGGTATCGGCATCGGCTACGGGGTCGATACGGCCCTCGACATGGGTGATATCATCGTCCTCGAAGCAGCGCAGCACATGGACGATGGCGTCTACTTCGCGGATATTGGCGAGGAACTGATTGCCGAGCCCTTCGCCCTTCGAGGCGCCGCGCACCAGACCGGCGATATCGACGAAGGAAATGCGGGTCGGGATGATCTCCTTCGATTTGGCGATCCCGGCGAGCTTTTGCAGCCGCTCGTCGGGCACCGCGACCTCACCCGTATTCGGCTCGATGGTGCAGAAGGGATAATTGGCCGCCTGTGCCGCAGCCGTGCGCGTCAGCGCGTTGAAGAGCGTCGACTTGCCGACATTGGGCAGGCCGACGATACCGCATTTGAAACCCATCTGTTCGTTATCCTATGGGGAAGCCAGAATTTGCTCAGGGCTATGGGCGAAGGGATCGACGATCGTCAAGTCCTTGGGTGTTCGAGCTCCGACCCGGCAGGGACATCAATCCTTCCCGAACAGCTTCTTCAGCATAGCGGCCATCGGGCCGGTTTCCGGCACGTTCACCGCAGGCTTTTGCGGCCGGGCTTGGCGGATGTGGCTTTGCGCCTTTGCGGGCTTCGGTGCTTTCGGGGGAGGGCGGTCGTGGTCACCGGTCGGCTGGAGTTTCTCGCGCAGGTCGAGCGTAACGCGGTTCATGAAGCTCGATCCGTCGTCCTTCACCAGAAGCGGCGCGTTATCGGCGATGGATGAGAGCAGCGGCTCCAGCCATTCGTCATCGGCCTTGGCGAAGTCGCCAAGCACATGGCCATGCACCATCGGCTTGGCGCCGGGATGGCCGATGCCGATGCGGACGCGGCGGTATTCCTTGCCGACATGCTGATCGATCGAGCGGATGCCGTTATGCCCGCCCGCGCCGCCGCCGGTCTTCACGCGCACTTTTCCGGGCGCGAGGTCGAGTTCGTCGTAGAAGACGATCAGGCTCGACGGGTCGAGCTTATAGAAGCGCATGGCCTCGCCGACCGACTGGCCGGAAAGGTTCATGAAGGTCTGCGGCTTCAAGAGAAGCGTCTTCTCGCCGGCCAGTGTACCTTCGGCGAGGAGGCCCTGGAACTTCTTCGACCAGGGCGAAAAGGAATGGCGGCGGGCAATCGCGTCCGCCGCCATGAAGCCGATATTGTGCCGGTTGCCGGCATGTTTCGGGCCCGGATTGCCGAGGCCTGCCAAAAGCAGCATCGACGCATCCTCCTCGGCGTAGAGGTTACTCCTCCTCGCCCTTTTCTTCTTCTTCAGCCGCTTCCTCAGCCGCCTCGACGCCTTCCTCGACAGGCTCCGGCTTCATTGCAGAGGAGCCGGCGACGGTGGCGATGGTGAAATCGCGATCGGCGATCACCGGGGTAACGCCTTCCGGCAGCTTCACGGCAGAGATGTGGAGCGAGTCGCCGATATCGGTGCCGTCGAGATCGAGCGTGATGGCATCCGGGATCGCGGTGGCGGGGCAGTGGAACTCCACCTCGTGGCGTACGACGTTGAGCACGCCGCCGCGCTTGATGCCCGGCGACTTTTCCTCGTTGATGAAATGCACCGGAACGAACACGGTCACGATCGTGTCCTTGCCGACGCGCAGGAAGTCCACATGCATCGGGAAGTCGCGGACCGGATCGAGCTGGTAGTCCTTGGGGAGGACCTGGATCTTGTCGCCGCCGACGTCGATCGTGGCGATGGTGGTCATGAAGCCGCCGCCATGGATCTTGTAATAGACGTCCTTGTAGGACAGCGCGATCGCCAGGGGAGGCTTCTTGTCGCCGTAAATGACGGCGGGTATCTTGCCGTTGCGCCGAACTTCACGGGCGGACCCCTTACCGACCCGTTCGCGCGCTTCGGCCTTGAGCTCGTAAGTGTCGTGGCTCATGGCTTTTCCTTTCGCGTTTTTGGAGCGTCTCCGGCCCGCCTTGCGGCATCGGCCGAAAACGTCGAAAGCACCCGCCCCGAAGGGAGCGTGATCTTTGCCGAACGAAATCGGGGATCACACGGCCAGGCCGCCTTCATCCGCGGTGCCTCCAAGGGTGTCTACGCGGACGCGCGTCTATACCGAATGCTGGGGGCCGGCGCAAGCGGATCGACAGCTTGCAGGTATCGTGCCTCAGTCGAAGAGGCTCGAAACGGATTCTTCGCTCGCGGTGCGCGAAATTGCTTCGCCGATCAGGTCGGCGATCGAGATGACGCGGATGTTGCGTGCCGCCTCCACCGACGATGTCGGCTGGATGGAATCGGTGATGACCAGTTCCTTCAGCTTGGAGCCGGTTATGCGCGCCACTGCGCCACCGGAGAGCACGCCATGGGTGATGTAGGCGGTCACGCTGGTGGCGCCGTTGGCAAGCAGCGCGTCGCCGGCGTTGCACAGCGTGCCGCCGGAATCGACGATGTCGTCGATCAGGAGGCAATCCTTGCCGCGCACGTCGCCGATGATGTTCATCACCTCCGATTCGCCCGGCCGCTCCCGCCTCTTGTCCACGATGGCAAGCTGGGCGTCGATGCGCTTGGCGAGCGCGCGGGCGCGCACCACGCCGCCGACGTCCGGCGAGACGACCATGACGTTCGGGAGCCTGTATTTCGCCTTGACGTCACGCGCCATCACGGGCACGGCGAAGAGGTTGTCGGTCGGGATGTCGAAGAAACCCTGGATCTGCCCGGCATGGAGGTCGAGCGTCAGCACTCGGTCGGCGCCGGCCTGGGTGATCAGGTTGGCGACCAGCTTCGCAGAGATCGGCGTGCGGCCCGAAGCGCGGCGATCCTGCCTGGCATAGCCGAAATAGGGGATCACCGCCGTGATGCGCCGGGCCGAGGAGCGGCGGAAGGCATCCATCATGATGAGCATTTCCATCAGATGGTCGTTAGCCGGGTAGGAGGTCGACTGCAGGACGAAGACATCTTCGCCGCGCACGTTCTCCTGGATTTCGACGAATATCTCCTGGTCCGCGAAACGCCGGACGCTTGCCTTGCCCAGGGATATGTTGAGGTAGCGGGCGACGGCCTCGGCCAACACCCGATTGGAGTTTCCCGCAAAAAGTTTCATGGATTGTCCCTGGGGGAGAGCCGATAGGAGCGCTTTTTAGCGCCCCATGCCGGTATTGCAAGCGCGTAGCGGCAAATCCTCGCTCTGTGCCATGATTGCCGTGGGAAAACGCGGTCGGCTCATGTCTTCTTGGCCGAAAGCCAGGTGACGAGCTGGTCGATCGTTTGGTCCGCGATCGCTTTCATCGTCTGGTCGGTAACGGCCGCAAAGCCCTCGCCCTTCGCGGTGGGCGCTTTCTGCTGGCCCTCGATGCGGTGCAGCCGGTTGCCGGCCGGATCGAGAACGTCCCAGACATAGATCACCGTCGTCTGGCTGTTGTCGGTCAGGGCCGAGAAATAGCCTTTCATCAAGAGCGTCGTGGAAGGATCGCTGGTGGGAACGATGGTCAGGCCGCGCGCTTTCGCCCGTGCCGACAACTCCTTCGAAAGCGGGGCGACCGATTCGGCCGTCGTTCCGACGATGGGCGCGAACTGCACGCGCTGGCTGGAAAGGTCACCAACCGGCGGGGTTGCCGCTGTGGTCTGGCCGGAAGGCGTGGTGCCCGGCGTCGTCGTGGAGCCGGCCGGGCTTTCGGCCGTGGGAGGCGCGGCGGTACCGAGGGTGGAAGCGGTATTGCAACCGGCAAGGGCCGCCGCCGCAATCAGCCCGGCGATTACAGGGAACAAGCGTCTCACGTAATCCTGACCCTCCGCACCGGGCTTCGTCTGTTCGCTTAGCCGTTTGACGCCGTTCATTCAACGTACGATCAGGTCGAGACCGTGGCGCGAGAGCGGTTTCGGAGCGTCCTCGGTGGTGAGATAGGTGCGGCCGAGCGTCATGGCGGTTTCGGTTTCGGAATCCATGATGATCATGTGGGCGAAAAGCGTCATGTCGGGCGCGATCGGCTCGGGATTGCCGGCATAGAACATCGGCATGTCCATCCAGGACGGGGTGAAGCGGGCGCCGAGCGAATAGCCGCAGGCGTTCAGCCGGTGCTTGGTGAGGCCGTGCGCCTCCATCACGCGCGCATGGGCGTCGAAGACGTCACCGAAAGTATTGCCGGGCGTCATCGCCTTCTCGACGGCAAGCAAGGTTTCACGCGCGGCGTCGAACAGTTCCTGATGGCGTTTCGAAACCTTGCCGATGAGGATCGTGCGCATCATCGCCGCGTGGTAATGATGGAAGACACCCGCCCATTCCAGCGTGAGCTGGTCGTTCTTGTTGAGCTTGCGGCGGCCGGCCTTGTAACGGCACAAAAGCGCGTCTGCTCCGGAACCGATGATGAACTCGTTGGCCGGGTAATCGCCGCCGCCGGCGAAAATGGTCCCTTGCATGGCGGCGAGGATGGCCGCCTCGTCGCCGCCCTGCTTGATGAGCGGGAGCGCCGCGTCGAGCGCGTCGTCTGCGAGCGCCGCCGCCTTCTCCGCCTTGGCGATTTCGGCGGGGCTCTTGAACAGCCTCAGATGCCCGATGATGCCGGACGCGTCGATGATCTGGCCGAAGGTCTGGAGCTGTTCGTCCACACGCTTCCCGTTATAGGCAGTCAGCCCGTGCGTATCGTATTCGACGCCGATGCGTCCGCCGAGCAGGTCGAGGTCGTTCAGGAGGTTACGCAGTTCCACTGCCGGGTTGGCGTCGACGCGGTCGGTCCACACGACGATGTTCTCGATGATGGAGGTGTGGCGCGCCTGGCGCAGATCCGCCGAGCGGGTCAGAAGCGTCATCGAACCGTCCGCCTGGACGATCAGACACTGGAAGAAGCAGAAGCCGAACGTGTCGTAGCCGGTCAGCCAGTACATGCTCTCCTGGGCAAAGAGCAGGATGGCATCCAGCTTCTTCTCCGCCATGTCGATCATCAGACGGTCGCGCCTTGCGTCGAACTCCGCGCGGTCGAAATGAAGCGCCATTTTATCTACCTCTCTTCCAGGACGATCGCCGAAATCTGCCGCCCGTAATCGGGTTCGCCCCGGTGGGTGGCACGGCGGTAGGAATAGAAATTCTCTTCTTCCGCATAGGTGCAGCGGTCGAGGAAATCCGCCTTTACTCCAGCGGCATTCAGCCGGTCCACCGTATAGCGGTTGAGATCGAACCATGCGTGGCCTGGCTTGGGCGAGGGCATGAAGTAGCGGTCGTTATCGGGCGACGCCTCCACGAAACGGGCGACGAATTCCGGGCCGACTTCATAATTGCGCCTGCTGATCGAGGGGCCGAGTTCCGCGACGATGTTCCCGCGCTTCGCTCCCAGCGTTTCCATGGCGGCGACGGTCGATTCGAGCACGCCGGTCAGCGCACCCTTCCATCCGGCATGCGCCGCACCGATCACGCGGGCTTCGGCATCGGCGAAAAGGACGGGCCCGCAATCCGCCGCCAGAACGCCGATGGCGCGACCCGGCGTCGCGGTCACCATGGCGTCGGCTTTCGGCCTCTCGGCTCCCCATGGTTCGGTGACGACAATGACATCCGCCGAATGGATCTGGTGGACGGAGACCAGCGAAGCGGTCGGAACGCCCATCCAGCGCGCTACGCGCGCGCGATTCTCCGTTACCGAGGCGCGTTCGTCGCCGGAGCCCATGCCTACATTCAGGCCGGCATAGAGGCCGTCGGAAACGCCGCCTTTGCGGGTGAAAAAGCCATGGCGGATGCCGGATCGCCGCGCGGCGTCCAGCCTCGCCGAGCGCAGTGGCTCCGGCCCGGTGTGGTCAAGCATTCGCGGCTATGCCCTCATGCTGCTGATGATTTGTGCGTCGGGCGCGGATGATTGCGAAGCGGGGAGGCGAAGTCAATGCGGGGGTTTGTTTTCGCTCGTACCCGTATCCGCCACTTGCGCGGCTGGGCTCCGCGGGGGCGCGCCATTAGGCGCGACGCCCGGTCGGGCTTTGGGGTATGCCTCTCCGTTTGAAGTTTATCGTTTGTAAAAATACTCCCCATCCTCCGCCCCTTCGCACCCCCCTCTGTCCTGCCGGACATCTCCCCCTCAAGGGGGGAGATTGAGCCGGCCGCACCGCCTGCACCCTTCCTGCAGCTTTAGAGATTGGCGAAGGCCGCGATGACAGCCGATCTCCCCCCTTGAGGGGGAGATGTCCGGCAGGACAGAGGGGGGTGCGCAGGGGCGCAGGATTATCCGTATCTGCGATCGCACATGCTTTCTCGCTGCCACGCCTCGTTTCCGATCTGGCCATTGATCCTTCGGGAAAGACGGGCGGCCGCAGGCTCGCTCATCTAGCAAATTATATGCGACCTTGCGGCCGTCCGTCCGGCGATTTCTGTTCCCGCCTGTTCCGCTGCTCCCGAAGCGCTCTTCTGTCTCGGGTCTGTGTGCCTCTTTCCGACACGCAGGGGTCATAGTGCCCCCAGGGGAACCTCCCGGCAGGACCTCCCCGGCCATGATGCCACGTCAGCATCAAGGCGGAGGCGCCGATCCTTCCCCACGCAATCACCGTCATGATCGGTGTTCCCGATGGGAGGGACTGCGAGCGATTATGGAGGAAGCGCGGTAGGCGTGGAGAGAGACGGGAAAAGAAAATATGGAAAAGCAGCGATATGAACGGGTTGGGAGCCAAACGGGCGCAGGTTTATCCACGTCCTGTTCGGCCCGATACCCCTTGTATCTGCACGAGACGTATGAGGGTATCGAAGCGGTGCGGTCGTGGGCGTTAGCCCCCGACCGCAATCGGCAACCAATCAGCCTGCCGGGTTGATATTGTGATTGATGTGAAAGCGGTTCTTCGGGTCCCAGCGCCGTTTCACCTCGACCAGCCGTCGGTAGTTGTCGCCGTAGACCTCGCCGATTTTTCCAGTGTCGTCCGCCGGCATGAAGTTCACATAGGCGCTGCCGGTGGCGAAGGGTTCGGTGGCCTTATAGAGGCTGCGCGCCCAGGCAAGATATTTCCCGTCATCGGCGGCCTCGCGCCAGCGCGTATGCACATTCATGATGAAATGGGCGTCGCGATAGGGATAGGCGGTGCTGTGCTTTGCCACATGCGCCATGGCACCGCCGACATGCGCCATGAAGACCTCGCATTCCGGCCCCGGCAGGTTCGATACCGCGCCGGTGATCGCGTCGATCGCGCCGTCTGGAAGTGTCGCGAAATCATGCGTCTTCCAGTAGTTGCGAGCGCCCGGTGTGAGCAGCGGATCGAAGGCAGACTGCCAGCCGATGAAAGGATGCGGGCCGAGCACATCCACGATCGGATGGCCGAGCGCGCGGAGCGATTTGGTCGCTTTTTCGCCGTCGGCGTTGGAGCCTGCATAAAAGGCGGCGAAGATGAACACTTCGCGGCCATGCCACTCGGCTGGAACGAAGGGGAGCGGCGGCGCCTTGCGCATGACCGTCCAGATCGTTAGTTCGTTCGGAGCTTCGTCGGCGATCTTGCGATATTGCTTCAACAGTGTCGCAGCGTCTTCGAAGGGATGCACGATCAGCCCCGAGAACACTTCCGGGCCGAGCTTGTGCAGCTTGAATTCGAATGAGGTGACGATGCCGAAATTGCCGCCGCCGCCGCGAAGCGCCCAGAACAGATCCGGATTTTCCGTTTCGCTGGCATGGACCATTTCGCCTTCCGCCGTAACGACATCGGCCCCGACAAGATTGTCGACGGTCATGCCGAAGGGGCGCGTCAGCCAACCGAAGCCGCCGCCGAGGGTGAGGCCGGCGATACCGGTCGTCGAGTTGATGCCGGTCGGCACGGCGAGGCCGAAGGCCTGGGTTTCCCTGTCGACGTCGCCCAGCGTGCAGCCGGGGTCGACCCACGCCCGCCTGGCGGCCGGATCGACCCGTACTGCTTTCATCGGCGTCAGGTCGATCAAAAGCCCGCCCTCGCAAACGGCGTTTCCGGCGATGTTGTGGCCGCCGCCGCGCACGGCGATATCGAGATCGTGCGCATTTGCGAAGCGCACGGCGCCGATCACATCGGCTGCTTCGGCACACCGGATGACCACGCCCGGCGAACGATCGATCATGGCGTTCCAGATCGTGCGCGCCTCATCGTAGCCAGGCTCTCCCTTGACGCAGACCTGACCTTTCAGCGAAGACCGGATGGTCTCGATGCCGCCGGCCGGGACAGGGGATGGCCGGGCGCGAATAGTTTCTGCTAGGTTTGCCATAGTTCCTCCTCTTTCCCCACGCTTCATGGGATTGCCGTGGCGCTACCCGTCGAAAGGCACGTTGCGCGGCATCCGCTTTTCGCCGCATATCAGAATGCAGTCGGGTAGCACCGGCAACTGCACGATCTGTACCGGCCGGCACGTCCGGATCGGCGCCGATCCTGTCGCGAGGGAGGATTTGCCATGAACATGGCGGAGAGCTACGGGCAGTTCTGCCCGGTTGCGATGGCTGCCGAAATATTCTGCACGCGCTGGACGCCGCTCATCCTGCGCGAACTTGTAGCGGGGAGCACGAGGTTCAACGATCTGAGGCGCGGCGTTCCGCGCATTTCTCCAACGCTTCTTTCCAAGCGATTGAAACAATTGGAGGAAGCAGGCGTGATAGAGCGCGTGAGATCGGCGGAAGAGGCATCCGAATATCGGCTCACGCCGGCCGGGAACGATCTGAAAACGGTCGTTCTCGATCTCGGCTTCTGGGGGCAGCGCTGGATCGAGGCGCAAAGCTCGTTGAAGAATCTCGACCCCTCGCTCCTGATGTGGGACATGCGCCGCAATCTCGATCCGACCCCCATGCCGCAGCCGCGCGCGGTGATACAGATTGTGTATCCGGAACTTAAACGGGGTACGCGAAGCTGGTGGCTGGTGATCGAAAACGGGGAAACGGATCTTTGCAAGGTGGATCCCGGCTTCGAGGTGGATCTCTATATATCGACCGATCTCAGGACCATGACGGCGGTCTGGATGGGACTCACCACCATCAGAAGCGAGGTCGATGCCGGGCGCATGCATCTTACCGGCAACGAAAAGCTGAAGAACGCCATCCATCAATGGCTGGGCCTCAGCCCGTTCGCCGTGGAAAAGAAGCTCGTCAACGCCTGACTTCGGGCCTGACCTCGGGGCCTGACCCGGGCCGAACTACGGTGTCGTGACTTCGAGCACCTTGAAGAGTTCGCCCATGCCGCCAGTGGCGCCCAGGCCGGCGAGGCGCTCGACCTCGGCTCTGAGCTTGTCCCGGAGGGTCTCGCCGCCATTGGCGCCGAGCGCGCCAGCCCGTTCGAGCAGACCCATGCGAAGCAGGAAATCGCCCTGCGTGGTCACGGAAGCCGTCAAGCCGTGCGAGTGGGCGACCGACGTCAGCGCGGCGAAGTCGACATGGGCGGTCAGGTCAGCCTCGCCGGGATGGGCTAGCACCTCATCATATTCGTGCCGGCGGACGGCCTGCAGCGTGTCCCCGATACCTGGCACGGCATAGCCATAGTCGATGAAAAGTGCCGCGCCGCCATGATCGGCGAGCCGTTGCGCGATCGTTTCCATGAGCGCCGTCCGCGCCGGGGCGAGTTCGACGATTGCGCCTTCGAGAGCGTCGGCCGCGTCCGGCGGCAGCAAGGCCATGTCCGGCGCGCCGGGGCCGGCCATGAAGGCAAGCCTTTTGTCCTTGTCGAGGCCGACGACGCGTTCGCGCCAGCCGGAAGCGGCCTTCACATATTGGCGGATCGGCAGGGCGTCGAAGAGTTCGTTGCCGATGAGGAGGAGCGGGGCGGGGGGAAGCGTCTCGATGCTCGTATGCCAGGTGATCCGTGCATTCGTACCGCCGAGCGTCTGCTTCTGGATTTCGATCAGGCGCGGGCTTGTCTCGATGAGAGCGAAATGGGCGCTGCGGGTAAGCGCGGGATCGAGCCTGCCGAGCGTGCGCAGGATATCCTTCGTCAGCGTGCCGCGACCGGGACCGATTTCCGCGATCGTGACGGAGGAAGGGGCACCGACGGTTTGCCATGCTTGATATATCCACACGCCGGTCAGTTCACCGAACATCTGGCTAATTTCGGGCGCGGTGGTGAAGTCGCCTTGGGCGCCGAAGGGTTCGCGCGTCGCGTAATAGCCGTATGCCGGATCGAAGAGGCACAACATCATGTAGTCGGCGACGCCGATCGGCCCCGACGCCTCGACCAGGCTCGCGATGCGCTCAGCGAGCGGCGTCACCGGGCACGCTTCGCGCGGCGGGATCGGGGCGCGGCTCGCGCGCCTGCAGCATCGCCCACAGGCCGATCAGCACCATAGGCGTGGACAGGATCATGCCCATGGTCAGCCAGCCACCGAAGAGATAGCCGAGCTGCGGGTCCGGCTCGCGGAAGAACTCCACGAAGATGCGCGCCAACCCGTAGCCGCAGATGAAGGCGCCGCCGACGAAGCCGGGCGCTTTCAGCTTGAGGAGGCGGTGAGTGAGGAGGCGCAACACGACGAACAGGACAAGACCCTCGAGCGCGGCCTCGTAAAGCTGGCTCGGATGGCGTGGCTCCGGCCCGCCATTCGGGAAGACGATCGCCCACGGCACGTCGGTCGGCCGACCCCATAGCTCAGAATTGATGAAATTGCAGAGCCTGACAATACCGAGACCGAAGGGCGCAGTGGCGGCGATCGTGTCGATCAGCGACCAGGGATTGATGCGCCGCCGCAGCGAAAAAAGCACCATCGCCACCGTGGTGCCGAGGAGACCGCCATGGAACGACATGCCGCCCTCCCACAGCGCGATCATGTCGAGCGGATGCTGCATATAGCGGTCGAAATCGTAGAAGAGGATGTAGCCGATGCGCCCGCCGAGCACGACGCCGACGGCTGCCCAGACGAGGAAATCGTCGAGGTCGTCCGGCTTCATGGGCGAGCGATTGTTGGCCCAAAGCCGCTCGGTCGAAACGAGCCGGCGCGAATACCACCAGGCGAAGAGGATGCCGACCACATAGCCGAGGCCGTACCAGTGGATGGCAAGCGGCCCGATACGCACGATGACCGGATCGATGTCGGGGAAGGGCAGAAGCGCGGGCAGCATCATCAGGTGGATCAAGTCGCGGACTCCCGCCGGTCGGTCAATTCGCGCGGAACATGCGTGAGCCGCATGGCGAGGTCAAGGCAGCGTAACGGTGCGGCGGTCTTGCATTCGCCCTCTTGCCCCACTAACTCCTTTCCAATCCTGAAGGGAGGCCAGCATGAGCGACGGACCGAACCGCATTCTCGATGAATTCGCCCGGCTGATGACCGACGCGGCAGGTGCCGCCCAGGGGGTGAGGCGCGAGGTCGAAACGGCTTTCCGGGCACAGGCCGAACGCCTGCTCAACTCGATGGACATCGTCCAGCGCGAAGAATTCGAAGCCATGCGGGACATGGCCGCGAAAGCGCGCGCGGAGAATGCCACGCTTGCCGAACGCGTCGACGCGCTGGAGGCTAGGCTCGCGATTCTCGAGGCCGAAAAGGCGACGAAATCCGCCAAGAAGCCGCCCGAATCCCCGCATCTGAAAAAATAATCTTTCTCCGTTCCGGCTCTCGCCACCTTGGGGAAAAGCGCTTTGCGCTGAATCCCTTAGAACGGCGCGTGCGTAGTTTGATTCAATATCTATCCACACCCCTATCGCGCATCGCACAAAAAGGGGCTGGCGCGGCGACTCTCCATCAATACACTGAATTTACAGCGTGATTCGTTTCGGGGGCCTCACGCCGGAATTCGGGGTTTGGTGCTTCCTGTCAGTCTGAGCCGTGCGTGACGTATGCGGCCTCGTTATCTGCTTGCGTGTTCGGTCAGTCCGGTGCGGCGCCATCAAGGGGCTCCGCCTCACCTCAAATCGACGGGAATTTTTTGAATGGAATTGGTGGAACTGGACATTGCGCGCGATCTGCATCCGGTCGATGTGATCGAGCAGGTGGCGCACAATAATGACTGGTCTTTCGAGCGGACCGGCGACGACGAGATCGCCATATCGGTTACCGGTACATGGACCGACTATCACGTCTCCTTTTCCTGGATGGAAGATTTCGAGGCGCTGCATCTAGCCTGCGCGTTCGACATCAAGGTGCCCGAGACGCGTACGCTCGAAGTCATGCGGCTCCTGTCGCTCATCAACGAGCAGATGCTGTTCGGCCATTTCGACCTGTGGGAGCAGGAAGGCGCGATCATGTTCCGCCAGTCGCTCCTGCTTTCGGGCGGCGCGGAGCCGACGAGCCAGCAGGTCGAGGTGCTCTTGAACAGCGCGCTTGAAGCCTGTGAATGCTATTTCCAGGCCTTTCAGTTCGTCGTCTGGTCCGGCATGAATGCGCGCGACGCGCTGGCAAGCGTTCTCTTCGAGACCTTCGGCTCAGCCTGAAGCGGGGAATGGCCGTGCAGCAGGAACGCAAGCCGGAGATCGGCTTCGTGGATTTCGACAAGGTCGACATCCGGGTCGGTACGATCGTCGAGGCGACACCCTATCCGGAGGCACGCAAGCCGGCGATCAAGCTCCGCATCGATTTCGGCCCTCAGATCGGCGAAAAGAAGTCGTCGGCGCAGGTGACGAAATACTATACGCCCGAAACACTGGTCGGCCGGCAGGTGGCGGCGGTTGTCAATTTCCCGCCCCGCCAGATCGGCAAGTTCATGTCCGAAGTGCTCACTCTCGGTTTTCCGGACGGCGATGGCGATGTCGTCCTCGTCGCCGTCGAGCGGCCGGTGCCAAACGGTGGCCGGCTTTTCTGACGGTCAGGAAACCGGCTGACTGCCAAACCCCGCCGGCAGGCGCTTCGCGACCGGTGAAGACTGCACGATCGACGTGTTGGTCATGGCGTAGGGGATGACGGCGTCGATCACCTCTTCAAGGTGGCTCATCGACTTCACATGGACGCGGGCGATGAAGCAATCCTCGCCGGTGACGCGATCGCATTCCACGATCTCGGGCAAGCCTTGCAGTATTCCGGCCACGCGCTTCATTTCGCCGGGGACCGGGCGGACACGCAGCCATGCGGCTATAGGCAGGCCGAGTGCGGCGGGATTGACCCGGACCGTATAGCCTTCGATCACACCGGCCTCTTCCAGACGGCGCAGCCGCTCCGACACGCTCGGCGGGGAAAGGCGGACGCGGCGGGCGAGCTCGGCGACACTGATGCGGGCGTCTTCCACCAGAGCAGCAAGAAGTTTTGCATCTATCCTGTCGAGATCTTTATCTTCGAATCGAAGCCATTTCATCGATCTGGCCTATAAAATAGCGTTATAAACCGACCATAAGCCGATCCATATCTATATGAAAGGCGCATCATGCCTTTCATGATCCGGATATGGGATCCCGGAAGGCGATTTCGCTATCGAGTTTCGACAGGATCGGGCAGGCCGTGCCCGCGCCGGCATGGTTCGGCGTGAGCGCAATCTTCCACTATCTCGGCCCTTCCTTCGCCGTCCTCCTGTTTCCTGCGGTGGGGGTGCTGGGAGTGGCGTGGTTCCGGATCGCCGCCGCGGCGTTTCTCTTTGCGCCCGTCACGCGACCATGGGCGACGCTGCGGGATGCCGGTCGGACAGCACGGTTAAGGCTAGTGACACTCGGCTTCTGCCTGGCGGCGATGAATACGGCTTTCTATCTGGCGCTCGACCGGCTGCCGATGAGCCTCGTCGCGGCGATGGAATTCGCGGGGACGGTCCTGATCGCGCTTTGGGGCATGCGCACCGGCCGCAACCTGGCAGCGCTCGGGCTGACGATCGCAGGGGTGGTCCTGCTTATCGACGTCAAATGGGAAAGCGATCCGGTCGGCCTCTTCTTCGCCTTCCTGAATGCCGCGCTCTTCGTCTGCTATATCGTCCTCGGGCATCGCATTGCGGAGGAGGGGGCAGCGGGAGGTGTGGTACGCCTCGGTGCGGCGATGGCGATCGCCTTCCTCTTCATCCTGCCGGTCGGGCTCGTCCAGGCGGCGCGCGCCTTCGCGGCGCCGGGCCTGCTGCTTGCCGGCATCGGCGTCGGCATCTGCTCCTCCGTCATTCCCTATATCTCGGACCAGCTTGCCATGTCGCGGCTGCCGAGAGCGAGTTTCGCCCTGATGCTCGCACTCCTGCCGGCGAGCGCGACGGTGATCGGCGCCGTCGTGCTCGGCCAGATTCCAGGTGTGCGCGACATTCTGGGCGTCCTGCTCGTGATGGCCGGCGTGGCCATCCATCAACCTGTGGCCGAACCGAGGGAAGGAATTGCCGATGCGGCATGAAGGCGGATGTCATTGCGGCGCGATCCGAATCGTCTACGAAAGCAAAATACCGGCGGAAGAAGCGATGCTCCGCGCGTGCCAATGCGATTTCTGCCGCCGACATGGAGCGCTCGCGGTTTCGGACCCCGATGGGCGGGCAGTCATCGACATAAAGGACGATAGCACGGTGCGGCGCTATCGCTTCGGCCTGCGAACGGCGGACTATCTCGTATGCGGCCGCTGCGGCGTGTATGTCGCAGCGGTGATGGAGGCGGAGGGCGGCGCGCATGCGGTGGTTATGGTCCGTGCGCTGGACGACGCGAAGCGCTTTTCGAAGCCGGCGCGGTCGGTGGATTTCGACGATGAGGCGCCGGACGAACGGATGGCGCGGCGTCGGAGGACGTGGACACCCGCTTCGTACGGCTCGAAGATTTCAGGCCGGGACGCGCACGATTGCACGCAGGCCGCCGAGGGGGCTGTCGTCCAGCGTGATGTCGCCGCCATGGCTGCGGGCGATGTCGCGGGCGATGGAGAGGCCGAGCCCGGTGCCGCCGGAGTCCTGGTTGCGGGCCGTGTCGAGGCGCACGAACGGCTTGAACACCTCCTCGCGTTGCGCCACCGGGATGCCCGGACCGTCGTCGTCGATGATCACGGTCAGGAAGCCGCGCGTATGGGTGGCGGCGACCTTGATGTTCTTCGCATGACGGAAGGCGTTGCTGACGAGATTGGAAAGAAGCCGGGCGAAGGCGTTGGGGCGCACAAGCACTTCCGGTTCGCCGGTGAGCCTCGTCGTCAGCTTGCGTTTGCGCAGGCGCGCTTCGGTGGCAAGCTTTTCGAGATAGGCGGTGAGGTCGAAGCTGCCCGTATCCTCCGCCGCCTCGCCGCGCGCGAAGGACATATAGGCTTCGAGCATCGACTGCATGTCGTCGATGTCCTTGTTCAGCGCGTCGAGATCGGACGATTTGGATCCCGCGACCGCCAGTTGCAGCCGGAAGCGCGTGAGGATGGTGCGTAGATCGTGGCTGATGCCGGCCAGCATCTGCGTTCGCTGCTCGATCTGGCGCTCGATGCGCTCGCGCATCTGGATGAAGGCGATCCCGGCGCGACGGACCTCCTCGGCGCCGCGCGGCTTGAAATTGGGCGGCGTCGGCCGTCCCTTGCCGAAGCTTTCCGCCGCGTCGGTCAGGTCGAGGACCGGTCTGATCTGGTTGCGCAGGAAGGGAATGGCGATCAGCATCAGCACGACCGACGTGCCGACCATCCAGAGCAGGAAGATGTGCGTCTGCGACTGGTAGGCCTGGCTGCGCTTGGCGAAGACGCGCAGCACCTTGCCGTCGAGCTGCACGCGGATTTCAAGGATATTGGAATTGCCGACGGTGTCGATCCAGAACGGCTTGCCGATCTGCTTGGTGATCTCGGAGCCCAGCGTCTCGTCCAGGTAGGAGAAGAACGGCTTGGGGCCGGGCGGGGGCAGGGGATCCGGCGGCAGGATGTCGATCTTCAGCCCGAGCCGGTCCTGGGCGATGCGCACGACGTTGGAATAGTCCGCGTCGTGAGGGTAGGTCTCGATCATGTCGATGATCGCGGCGATGTCGCGGGTGACGGCGACGGACAGGCGGTTCGTCACGGTCTGCCACTGACGCTCCATGAAGACGAAGGTGATCACGGATTGAAGAAGGATCATCGGCGCGATCACGATGATGAGCGAGCGCGCGTAGAGTCGTTTCGGCATATAGAAGGAGACGGTGCGCCAGAATTTCCGCCATACGAGCGACATGCGCGAAAGGCGGGCGCGCCCTCGGGCGCCCTCGCCCTCTTTCGGGGTTGCGCGCGAAGGTATGGCCGGCGCTTCCGTTTCCTGCTTCGCTCTCTTCCTGTCGGCTTCAGTGGTCGCCATATCCGTTCCGGCATGAATGGGGCGCTGATCGGCCCCATGGGCGCCCGCAGTCTATTCCAGGGGGCCGTGTTCCAGAAATCCTATTTGGCCGGAATGTTATCTGGGTTGACGGGCGTTTCTCGTCAAACCGGTGAAGAGCCGATATCACGGGAAAGAAAGGACCCGATCATGGCGCATTCTCTCGGCCGGCGCTCGTTCGAAGCCATTGCCCAGTTCCTGATTTTCCTTGCGGCGTTGATCTTTCTGCCGGCCTGGTCCCTGAGATACTGGCAGGGATGGCTTTTCTTCGCCGTGTTTTCTGCATCCATCATCCTGATGACAGTCTATTTTCTCAAGGCTGATCCGGGGCTTGTCGGGCGCAGGCTCAAGGCGGGACCCGTCGACGAAAAGCTGAAGAGTCAAAAACGAATCCAGACATTCGCCAGTATCCTGATCGTCCTGCTCATCCTTGTGCCGGCGCTCGACCATCGCTTCGGCTGGTCGTCGGTTCCGGCCATCGTATCGATCGCAGGCGATGTGCTGGTCGTAGCCGGGTTCGCCGTGACTTTCTTCGTCTTCAGGGCGAACAGCTATACATCGGGCACCGTGGAGGTGGCGAAGGACCAGACGATCGTCACCACGGGACCTTACGGAATTGTGCGACATCCGATGTATTCGGGCGCGCTTCTCATGTTCCTCGGCATGCCGCTTGCGCTCGGCTCCTGGTATGGCCTCCTGCTGGTGATCCCCATGGCGGCGGTCCTCGTCTGGCGCCTGCAGGATGAGGAACGCTATCTCGAACGGGAATTGCCCGGCTACCCCGAATACCGGCAAAAAGTGCGCCACCGACTGGTGCCTGGCGTCTATTGATGCGCCTGACCGGCTCCGGCCGGATGCCCGGCAGTGGCGGACGGCACCGGCACTTTGGAAGGAGGTTATCTACCGCATTCGGAGTGCTGGCTGGTCGCTGGTGTGGGCTGTAGTTTTGCCCGATTTATTCGACCTCTGGTTGGGGGCGGCAATGTCGAAAAATTTTGTAGCCGGCAGATGGCAGGCGTGTGCAATCGCCGCGCTGTTGGTTTTGGCGGCCATTTCGGAGGGGCGGGCGAACGATCTGCTGGGGGAATTGCTTCGCCAGGCGGGACAGCAATTGCTGCAAGCCGTGCCGCCGCCTGCGGCGCCGCGCACGCCGGCGACAAGCAAGCCCCGGCCCGCTGAAGGGCGGAGTGCTCAACCCGCCAATGCGGATGAAGGCCCGAGTTTTTCCTGTGCACGGAAATTGCCTCCTACGGAAAGGGCGATCTGCGCTTCTCCAGAGTTGGCGCGTCTCGATCGCAAGCTGGCCGAAGCCTATACTTCCGCGTGGACAACCGCGGACGGCCTGGGGCGCGCCGCCCTTAAGCGCGACCAGCGCGCATGGCTCGCCCGGCGGGCGGCCTGCGGTGCGAATCCCGGCTGTATCGCAAGCATACTGACGCAGCGCACGGCTGAACTCTTTGACCAGTCCGGCGCGATGCCGGCTTCGGAACCGCCGCAGGCTCCGGGCATGGCGGATAGCGAAAATACGCGGGAGCAGCCATTCGACGGTCCGGCGAGCGCCCAAAGCGGCAGGGGGGCGGTCCGGGATGCTCCGGCGGCCGACTACCGCACGCTCCTCGCGATGATGATGGATTTTCGTCCCGACGACTATCGCAGCGACGATTTCGCCATCTATTGGTACGGCTGGAACCTGCATAGCGAGGATGCCGAATGCGAGGCGGCGAAGAAGTCCTGGCGGGATCCCGCGACGCGGCCGCAGTTCGTCCAGGACGTCAGGCAGCGACTGGACGCCGTGCTGGCGAAGGCGACACGAGGGCCGAGCACGCGAACTTTGAAATTGTCCATTGTCGCGAACGGCGCTGAGAGTGGCTATGACAGCGCGTCCGGGAAAATAAAGCTCCTTCCGTCACTCATGCGGCGCGCAAGCCAGGATCAGAAGCTCGCCTGGAGCCCGGAGAATGCAGTCCTGCAATTCTTCCCCGTCTCGGTCGATCATTGCAGCGTCGGCAGCACCATGCTCAGCGTTAAAATGATTGGTGGCGTGGCCGTATCGCTGGGAAAGCTGAAGGCGCTTTATGTGCCGCTCGCCGTGCCGGACTTTAACGCCCGGCTGCGCGTGACACAGGGAGGCAGCGACCACAATAGCGGGTTCACCTTCAGGATCGATCTCGTTGCGAAGGTCGGCATTTCGGAGACGGGTCTCGACGGCCGCGTCGTCTCCGGCCGTGCGGTGGATTTGGTGAACGGGTCGATCATGGCCGACTACGACGGCGCCTCGGTGACGGATCATGACGTCGGCGAGCCGACCTCGCCATCATCGAGCGCTATTTCCGAAGCCATGATGCCGGCGACGACCCTCGTCAGGCTTGCTGCGGTCCGCTTCGCTCCGAAGCTGATCGACGAGGAATTTATCGAGGACATGACGCTTCGGCAGATCAGAGACGACCAGGAAGCCTATCGCAAGGCCCGGCGGTCCGGATTCTCTGAATCTGGGGCGATGAAGCATAAGTTTGTCTTCAGCGCGGCGGAAGTCGCGGACCGCAGCGCTGAATTCATCATGCCCTCGCTTGTCCCAAAGATGCGCGACACCATCGCCAAGGTGGCGGCGAAGGCCCCGACGCGGTTTTGGGGAGAGCAGTCATTGGGCGCCCCGCACTATGATCATGCGCGGCAAATGGTGACGTTCGACTGCTGCTATGCGCGCGACAGCAGCATTCCGGGCGACTTCGACATGATGATGCCCTCCGGCCTGGTGGGCATGGGCGTTAACATGACCTCGCCGAAGAACGCGGCCTCGGCCGATTCTTCATTCAAGGATCGCGCCCTGTATAGTTTTCCGATGGAGAGCGATCCGCCGGAATTCGGGCCGGGGACGCCCGTTCCCGAACCGCTGCGCCAGTTGTCGGAATTTGTCCGCGCCGCGCGTTTGATGCTCCCTTCCCAATTTCCAGGCCTGTTGCTCGGCCTCGACCGGGTGCTCGAGATCAAGGAGATTCCGCTCGATCCGGTCAGGATGGAAACGGCCATGAAGCAGCTGGAGCAACGCGGCAGTAATTACGGCAGCTTTCACTCGACGATCAAATTCACGCTGGAAAGGATCGTTGACAGCCCCGACAAACGCTATCTGGTCGCCTTGGCGCATCTGGATTCTGTCGCCTTGGCGGGCCCGGACGGTGCGGTGCTTGCCGAACTGCCGCTCGACAGCTTTCCGCTGGCGGCGGATCGCTGGAACCAGATCGCAGGCGCGGGCGCGAAGGCTACCGAAGACGCCGCGAAGGTGAAGGCGGAGCAGGCCAAAGCCGAAGCCGATCGGGTCGCCAAAGCCGGCGCAGACGCGGCATCCGCTGTCGAGAAGCGACGGGCAACGGTCGAAGCGGCCGCGGAAATGGCCTTGAAAGGTCCTTACGGTCCCGATGTGGCCGGTGTCCGGCTCGGCATGACGTTCCAGGACGCCGACGCAATCATCCGCAAGAACATGGCCGTCAATTGGGTCCTGACCAATCCGGTAACTCCGATCGGCAGCCAACCCGATGCGGATCTTACGTCGTTGCGCGGCTATTTCAACGGGGACCGCAGCGAATCGTTGACGCTTCTCGATATGCCACCCGTGGCGGCAGGTCGCGTCCTCGGCGTTACGCGGACCTTCACCGTTGCGCACGGCACCAGCGACGCGGATATCGAAGCGGCGCTGATCAAGAAATACGGCAATCCCGATCGCAAGGACGTCAATCCGTCGCCTATCTGGCGGTGGGGACATGACGACGGCCCCTGCGGCGTGCCGGCCATGGGCCTCCCGCGCGACGTATCCATAGTCGAGGGACCGCAGTCGACATTCGGTTTCTCGACGCACGCCACCGATTCCATGGGGGTTTATCGTTTCAGTTTTCCGACCGGAGGCCAAACGCCCGAGCTTGCGGTCTGGGCAGACTGCGGACCGTCAATCGCGGTCTATAGAAATGGCGATCGCATTGAGGTTTCGCTTGCCGACAACCGGCTTTACGCGGCATTCCTCATGCAGGAGCTACGCAAGAACGTCGAACAAGCGCGGGCGTCGCACCCGATCAAGTTTTAGGGCAATCCGGCGGGACGGTTACTCCACGCTCAGCCGGTAGCCAATGCCGCGCACGGTCTGCAGCCAGACCGGATTGGACGGATCGCGCTCAATCTTGCGGCGCAGCCGGTTGATCTGCACGTCGATCGTGCGCTCGCCGACCTCCGAATCTCCCGACACGAGTTCATGGCGCGGGATGGTTTCGCCGGCGCGCTCGGCGAAGATGGCGAGGATCTCCTGCTCGCGGTCGGTGAGCTTCAGCGGCTCGCCGCCGCGCTTCAACTCGCGCCTCGCGATCTGGAACGTGTAGGGGCCGAAGACCACCTGCTCCAGCTTCGGTGTGGAAGAAGGGCCGCCGCGGCGCAGGATGTTGTTGACCCTCAGGATCAGTTCGCGCGGATCGAAGGGCTTCGGCAGATAGTCGTCGGCGCCGGCTTCGAGGCCGGTGATACGGCTGTCCGTCTCCGAAAGCGCCGTCAGCATCAGGATCGGCACGTCCTTTTCCTCGCGCAGCGATCGTGTCAGTTCGACACCGCTTTCGCCGGGCATCATGACGTCGAGCACGATCAGGTCGAAGTCAAGTCCTTCGAGCTTGCGCCGGGCCTCGTCCGCCGTGTTCGCGACGGTCACGCGAAAGCCGTTGCTGGTCAGGAACTCCCGCAAAAGCGTCCGGATGCGCGTGTCGTCGTCGACGACAAGCAGATGCGGGGCGTCATCGCCGGGAATGGCAGTTTGATCCACCATCTCAACCTTCTCCTCAATTCTCTCCCGCCCCACCCTTACCTGTGCCGCTGTCGCCTGCGCCCCTTGGGGCCGCCTTGCCGATCTGCGCCCGCAATTCCGGATTGACCATGTTCCTGAGGAAACGCTCGACCGCCGCGCGGCTGGCAGCATCCGAATCTTCGAGTGCTCTTGCGATGCGGCGGGACTGTGGCGCGGCCAGCGCCAGCAACAGCGCGCGACCCTTTGCCGTCGGGTAGAGCTCGCGCTGGCGCCGATCCCTGGGCCCCTGTACCTGGACGATGTGGCCGGTGTCGATCAATTGCTTCAATACCCGCGCAAGGCTCTGCTTGGTGATCTTCAATACGTCCAGCAGCTCGGCAACCGTTAGGCCAGGTCGGCGGTTGACGAAATGGACGACACGGTGATGCGCCCGGCCGAAGCCGTATTGCGCGAGAATCTGGTCTGGATCCGAGGTGAAATCCCGATAAGCAAAGAAAAGCAATTCGATAATGGCGAAATCGATGCCTTCTTCGCCGGACATGACAGTGCGCACCGGGGCGGTCCGATCCTCGTCCGGAAGGGAATTTCTGGCGATGGAAGCCGATGTTTTGGGCATTCAGTCCTCTATATGGGCCGCGATCCGGCAAAAATTATGTCAGCTTTGTTGACATATATTCCCGGCTTTGGTAATTTTTGCCAAGCTTTTCGGCCGATTGCGAACGAAAAGGTATTTCACGGTCTGTTTTCCCTAATCTTCCGTCGAAATATCTGTTGGGAAATGCCCCCTACGGGAGATGCCCTATCGAAAGCTCATTGGCCGGCAAGCGACGCGCGGTTGGCATTAACGCGCCACGCGGTATAGAGTTCAATCATAGCGGGCTTTGCCCAAGCGAGGTAGTCATGGCTTCTTCGGTTCCCTTCGACCAGTTGGACGGTTTCATCTGGATGAACGGCGTGTTCGTGCCGTGGAAGGACGCCAAGATTCACGTGCTCACCCACGGGCTTCACTATGCCAGCGCGGTGTTCGAGGGCGAGCGCGCCTATGGCGGCGAGATCTTTAAGCTGGACGAGCATACGGAGCGGCTGCATGAATCGGCCCGCATCCTCGGCTTCAAGATCCCCTACAGCGTCGCGGAGATCGAGGATGCCTGCCGCGAACTGCTGAAGAAGCAGGGTTTCCTCGATGCCTATGTGCGGCCGATCGCCTGGCGCGGCAGCGAGATGATGGGGGTTTCGGCGCAGAACAACCGCATCAATTGCGCGATCGCCATCTGGCAGTGGCCGAGCTATTTCGATCCGGCGCAGAAGCTGAAGGGCATCCGGCTCGATATCGCGCAGTACCGCCGGCCCGATCCGCGGACGGCGCCGTCGAAATCGAAGGCGGCCGGGCTCTACATGATCTGCACGCTCTCCAAGCATGCGGCGGAGGACAAGGGCTACGCCGACGCGTTGATGCTCGACTGGCGCGGCCAGGTGGCCGAGGCGACCGGCGCCAACATCTTCTTCGTCAAGGACGGCGTACTGCATACGCCGACGCCGGACTGCTTCCTCGACGGCATCACGCGCCGCACCATCATCGGCCTGGCGAAGCGACGGGGCTACGAGGTCGTAGAGCGGGCGATCAAGCCGGAAGAGATGGAGGGCTTCGAGCAGTGCTTCCTGTCGGGCACGGCGGCGGAGGTGACGCCGGTCTCCGAGATCGGGCCGTATCGGTTCGAGGTGGGCGAGATCGCGAAAACGCTGATGAACGACTATTCGGCCGAAGTTCAGCCCAAGCACGCGGCGGCCGCCGAGTAGAATTCAGCCGGTTTCATACGGCTCGGGCGGGCGGCAAGACACTGTCCGCCCGTTTTATTTGCTTGTTTTCCGCATTTGACTTTCCCGATATTCGGCGTCTCATAGACGCGCCGACTCACTTTTTGTCGGCTCTCACGAGGAGGGAATGCGCATGAACAGTGTCATCATGCAACTTGTCGTTCAGGTCATCACCGGCATCATCGGCGGCCAGGCGGTCGGCGCCGCGGTCAAGTCCGCGGCCATGACGCAACTGCCGAAGATCCTGAGCGGTGCGATCGGCGGGGTTGCCGGCGGTCAGATCCTGACCAATCTGCTCAGCAACCCGGCAGCCGCGAGCGCGATGAGCGGGACGCTGGGCGATGCCGTGGGCGGTGTTGTCGGCGGCGGCGTGCTAACGGCAATCGTCGGCGCCATCATGAAATCCATGAACAAGGCGTAACAAGGCCTTTTCCGGTCGGGCGGCCCTGCTCCGAGGAGAGGGGCCGCCCGATTGCTGTGCGTGGTTCGAGGCTCGCTTCGCTCGCACCTCACCATGAGGACCGTTGAGGCTTGGCACCACCTTGGCCGCGGTCCCGTACCTGGCACAAGCTGCCCTCATCCTGAGGTGCGAGCGAAGCGAGCCTCGAAGGACGCACGACAAGTCGGGTCGTTGGAGTCATTGCATTTATGGGTCAGTTGAACGCCGCCATCATCACCGTCACGCCGTTCCAGCAGAACTGCGCGATCCTGTTCGATGCGGAGACGAAGCACGGCGTCGTCGTCGATCCGGGTGGCGAGGTCGATCGCATCCGCAAATTCATCAAAGATAACGGCCTTGTCGTCGAGGCGATCTGGATCACGCATGGCCATATTGACCATGCCGGCGGCGCGATGGATCTGAAGGAGGCGCTCGGCGTCGACATCATCGGGCCGCACGAGGCGGACGCGCCGATGCTGGCCAGGCTGGAAGCGCAGGCGGCGCGCTACGGCACCACCGACGGGGTGCGCAACTGCGCGCCGGATCGCTTTTTGACCGAAGGGGAGGTTGTTTCCTTCGGCGACCATTCCTTCGAGGTGCTGCATTGCCCCGGCCATGCGCCGGGTCATGTCGTCTTCTACGACAAAGCGGCGAAATTCGCCCATGTCGGCGACGTGCTCTTCCAGGGCTCCGTCGGCCGCACCGACCTGCCGGGCGGCGACCACGCCGCGCTGATGCGCTCGATCAAGGAAAAGCTTCTGCCGCTCGGCGACGATATCGGCTTTCTCTGCGGCCACGGGCCGGGCAGTCGCTTCGGCGTGGAGCGGCGCACCAATCCGTTTCTGGTGTAATCCTAGAGAACCGGCATGGTTGCGATCCTAGAGACGAAGAGGCTTCGTCTGGAGACTTGGGGCGATGAAGGCGTAAGCGAACTGATGGAACTCCACGGCACCCATGAAGTCGTTCGGTTCCTCGACGCTACAGGTCAGTTTTATGGTAGCCAGAAAGCCGAGAAGCGGCTTCAAAAATGGGCACAAGAATACCGCAAGTACGGCTTGGGTAAACAACGGTTGGTAAAAAGGACCGATGGATTGTTTGTGGGACGCGCCGGCTACTCCTTATTCGAAACAGGCGTTCCTGAGATTGGCTATTCTTTGCTGCCTCAATATTGGGGGAACGGATATGCTACCGAAATTGCAAGTGGATTACGAGATTGGCTGGCTGCGACCAAACGGTGGACAGGTTTTATCGGCTTCGCTCATCTAGAAAATATTGCATCTCGTCGGGTCTTGGAAAAAATCGGAATGCGGCCAACGCATAAGGCGATCGTCTCTGAGCTTCCAATGCAATTTTACGCACTAGATTTCGTCAATGGGCTTTGGTGAGCATACCAATTCTCCTCCGCGCGAGAATTTCGCGCAGATGAATGTATGTCTTCCACTCATGCCGCGCGCTCTTGCGAGCGCACGAACGTGCTGTTTACCCGACGGACAGGTTGACGGCCTTCGGGCCTTTTCCGCGCTGGTCCGGCTCGGTATCGAACGTCACCTTCTGTCCGTCATCCAGCCCCGACAGGCCCGATGCCTGCACGGCGGAGATGTGGACGAATACGTCCTTGTTGCCGTCATCCGGCGTGATGAAGCCGAAACCTTTGGCATGATTAAAAAATTTGACGGTACCGGATTGCGGCATGGAAAGCTCCTTTTCTCCCATCAGATTGCTTTCCGACCGGGCGTAGGACGCCAGGTCGCGTCGGTCCTTTACTGGAGGAGAAGAAACAGATAGGCCGCGCCGGGATCTTGCCGAAACCTTCTCGTTTCGCGGTCCAGCCGGGCCATCTTCCATGAGAGCCCATGCCATGCCATTCCAGTCTCCGGGCCGGCAAATGCCCGAACATCAAACTTGTCCCCTATTTTCGTCCAGGGGACAATGAAAAGTTTTTTAATCGGACGGAACGGCAATGCGCGGCGCCCTGTGAGGAGCGGAAAACGCACGTCGCTCCGCCGGATCAGTCGACCCGAAGGTTGACCGCCTTCGGGCCCTTGCCCATGCGATCCGGCTCGGTGTCGAACGTCACCTTCTGGCCTTCGACCAGGCTTTGCAGCCCCGACGCCTGAAGCGCGGAGATATGAACAAAGACGTCCTTCGCGCCGCCGTCCGGCGTGATGAAGCCGAAGCCTTTGGTCGTGTTGAAGAATTTTACAGTTCCGGTCTGGGCCATGGGAAATCCTCTTCCCGTTGGTGGTTTCTGGCATCCGTGCAACGCGCACGGCTTTGCCACCCGCCTGAGCGGGGCTGTCAGATATTCACGGTAGCGGGGAAAGGGTCGTCAATAACGTCCAGTCTCCGGGTTGGCAAATGCCCGAACGTACAGTTTGTAATACGGATACCGGCGCCTGGCAAGATGGCAGTCATCAATAAGTTCCGCGCCAGTTGGGTCAATGATCCACTGCAGACCCCGCCCACGGATATCCCTGTGCAGGCCTGGCGCCGCTGTTTTCCAGAGGTGCGACAGGAAAATGTCCTACGACGGTTACAATTCGGCGTCGGCTCCCCTATGTTACGAAACGTAACAACACGTAATGTCACGTGAGGTAACTCAAGAGGAGGAGAACACCATGAACGACAGCACAGGTTTTTCGCAGCGCTGGGCGGCCTTCCGGCCATCCAAGGCGGTCTGGCTCTGGTCCTGCGTGGCATGCATCGTCGCCACGATGGTCGTCGGTTTCGCCTGGGGCGGCTGGACCACCGGCGGAACGGCGGCGAAAATGGCTTCGGACGCGGCCGACCATGCGCAAGCCGAACTCGCCGCCACCGTCTGCGTCGCCAAATTCATGGAGGCGCCCGACGCCGCCACCCAGCTCGCTACCCTGAAAAAAACCGATAGCTGGAAACGCGACGACGTGATCAAGGACGGTGGCTGGGCGAAGATGGCCGGCGTCAAGGAGGTGCCCTCCGGCACGGACGATCTGTGCGCGCAGAAGCTTGCCTCGATGGAAGCGCCCGCCGCAAAGCCGGTTGCCCAGGAAACCACGCAGCAGGAAGCTGGCGGCTGATCCTCGCATGTCACGTCTGCTTCACCCCTCGTGAAACGCTCGTGCGTGAGGGGTGAGGCTCTCAATCTGGCCCAAACGGTCGCAGGGCGGGGGCCTTCAAAAAGGCCGCAAATCAGCGCATATGTCGCGCCGGTATCCCTTTCGGAAAGTCCCGTCCTTGTCGTTCTCCGTCGAACTGCTCGGCGCGCTTGCGGCCGTCACAACCACGCTGTGCTGGCTGCCGCAGCTTTTCAAGATCGTGCGCGAGCGGCAGGCGTCCGGCGTATCGCTGGCCACCAATGCGGCACTGGCGAGCGGCGTGTTCCTGTGGTGCGTCTACGGCGTGCTGATCGCGTCCTGGCCGGTCATCGCGGCGAACGCGGTGACGCTTTTCTTCATTCTCGCGATTGTCGGGTTGAAGCTGCGCTACGGATGAGGCCGCCGCTCCTGACAACTTGCTGTCAGGAGCATGGGCCCGACCGTCACGCGATGCGTGGGCGGCCTTTTCATCCGGCGTGACTCCGCCCATATTCGGGCGATGGCCAGAACACCCGCAAAGAAGTCGCCGCCAGAGCAGGCGGAGCGACAAGAACCGCGTCGGCGCGGCAGCCCGCTGACCGACTATCTCGACGCGTCGGAGCCGCTGGAGAGGGGTTTCGCTGGAGGCGGCTTCGAGGAGGCACCGCAGCGCGGGCTTTCAGGCACACCGCTATCCGGCTCGATCGCCGATTGGGCCGGGGAGATTTCAAAGGCAGCGGAGGAGGAAGAGCGTCCGCTCGCGCCCCCGAGGGGAGAGGTCGGCAAGCCGCCGAAACCCACCAAGCGCATTCCCGAACGGTCGGCTGCGCCGACGCGCACAGGGCGAGGCACGTCCATGGGCGGAGCGGCGTCGGCAAAGGAACGCGCTTCCGTCGGTCTGATGCCGGTTGCCGGGCTCGACGTGACGCTGGAGGAGGCCGACGCGCTGTCCAATTCGGGCGTCACGGCGACGGTCGCGGCGTTGTCCAAGCTGATCGAGGGCGGCAACCCGCTGCACAAGGACGGACAACTGTGGGTGCCGCACCGGCCCGAGCGGCCGGAGAAATCGGAAGGCGGCATCCATATCAAGATGGTGTCGGACTACGAGCCGGCCGGCGACCAGCCGACCGCCATCGCCGACCTCGTCGAGGGTGTCAGCCGCAACGACCGCACACAGGTGCTGCTCGGCGTCACCGGCTCGGGCAAGACCTTCACCATGGCCAAGGTGATCGAGGCGACGCAGCGCCCGGCGCTGATCCTGGCGCCGAACAAGACGCTCGCCGCGCAGCTTTACGGCGAGTTCAAGAACTTCTTCCCGGACAATGCGGTCGAGTATTTCGTCTCCTACTACGATTATTACCAGCCCGAGGCCTATGTGCCGCGGACGGACACCTTCATCGAGAAGGAATCCTCCATCAACGAGCAGATCGACCGCATGCGCCACTCGGCGACACGCTCGCTGCTCGAGCGCGACGACGTGGTGATCGTCGCCTCGGTGTCGTGCATCTACGGTATAGGTTCGGTCGAGACCTATACGGCGATGACCTTCCAGATGTCGCTCGGCGACCGGCTCGACCAGCGCCAGCTTCTCGCCGACCTCGTGGCACAGCAATACAAACGGCAGGACATCAATTTCGTGCGCGGCTCCTTCCGCGTGCGCGGCGACACGATCGAGATCTTCCCGGCGCACCTGGAGGACCGGGCGTGGCGCATCTCGCTTTTCGGCGACGAGATCGACTCCATCACCGAGTTCGACCCGCTGACCGGCCAGAAGACCGGTGACCTGAAATCTGTCAAGATCTACGCCAACTCGCACTACGTGACGCCGCGGCCGACGTTGAACCAGGCGATCAAGTCGATCAAGGAGGAACTGAAGCAACGCCTTGCCGAACTGGAGCGGGCCGGGCGATTGCTGGAAGCGCAGCGGTTGGAGCAGCGCACGCGCTTCGACCTGGAAATGCTTGAGGCGACGGGCTCCTGCGCCGGCATCGAGAACTATTCGCGCTATCTGACCGGCCGCGCGCCGGGCGAGCCGCCGCCGACGCTGTTCGAATACATTCCCGACAACGCGCTGGTCTTCGTCGACGAAAGCCACCAGACCATCCCGCAGATCGGCGGCATGTATCGCGGCGACTTCCGCCGCAAGGCGACGCTGGCCGAATACGGCTTCCGCCTGCCGTCGTGCATGGACAACCGGCCGTTGCGTTTCGAGGAGTGGGACGCGATGCGGCCGCTTTCGGTCGCGGTATCGGCGACGCCGGGCGGCTGGGAGATGGAAGAAGCGGGCGGCGTCTTCGCCGAACAGGTGATCCGCCCGACCGGACTGATCGACCCACCGGTCGAGGTGCGTCCGGCCAAGACCCAGGTGGACGACGTCGTCGGCGAAATCCGCGAGACGACGCGCAAGGGCTACCGCACGCTGGTCACCGTGCTGACCAAGCGAATGGCCGAGGATTTGACCGAGTACCTGCACGAGAACGGCATCCGCGTGCGCTACATGCATTCCGATGTGGAGACGCTGGAGCGCATCGAGATCATCCGCGATTTGCGCCTCGGCGCCTTCGACGTGCTGGTCGGCATCAACCTCCTGCGCGAGGGGCTCGACATTCCCGAATGCGGGTTCGTGGCGATCCTCGACGCCGACAAGGAAGGCTTCCTGCGCTCCGAAACCTCGCTGGTCCAGACGATCGGCCGCGCGGCGCGCAATGTCGACGGCAAGGTCATCCTCTACGCCGACCAGATCACCGGCTCGATGGAGCGGGCGATGGCGGAAACGCAGCGCAGGCGCGACAAGCAGGCGGCGTGGAACGAAGAACATGGCATCACGCCGGAGAGCGTGAAGTCGCGCATCGCCGACATCCTCGATTCCGTCTACGAGAAGGACCATGTGCGCGCCGACATCAAGGGTTTTGCGGAGAACGAGGGCGCGCTGATCGGCAACAATCTCACGGCGCATCTGGAGGCGCTGGAGAAGCAGATGCGCGACGCGGCGGCCGATCTCGACTTCGAGCGCGCCGCGAGGCTGCGCGACGAGATCAAGCGGCTGCGCGAGGCGGAACTGGAGATTTCCGACGACCCGCTGGCGCGAGAGATCGAACGCCTGAGTCCGGTGAGCGGGCGCGAGAAGGGCAAGCACAACAAGGGCCGCCAGCGGCATCGGACCGTCGACGAGACGTCGCTATTCGCCAAGCCGTCCCTGGACGAGATGGGCCGTGCCGGCGACCACGCCACGCCGGCGAAGAAGGGTTTCGCGAAGCCTTCTCTCGACGACATGGGGCCGGGCACCGATACGGCCATTCCCGCAGGTGCCGTCTCGCGTTCGCTGTTCAAGATGCAGTCGGCGCGCGAGGCGCACGGTTCCGATTTCGGCATCCCTGAAGATCAGCGCGGACGCTCATTGTTCAGGAAGAACTCGTTGGACGAGATGACCGTGCGGCGCACCGAAAAGCCCGTTGACGGCGGAAAGCCTATCAAGCGCGAGAGGATCGGGCGTGGTTCGTATGAGGACCCGGCGGATGAGCGCGAGAGCCGCCGACGCTCCAAGAAGACTGGGCGGCCGGGGCAGTAGCTGACTTCATCCCGCACTCGCTCTACCCTTCCGGTTCGACGAAGACGCGCTGGCGGGGGACGCCGAGGCCGGTGTCGGGCGGAAGGCCGGTCGCGGGGCGGTCCTCTTCCATCATGTGCAGGCTGCGCCAGTTGCCGAAGCGGTAATAGGCGATCGCCAATAGCAGCGAGGCGATGGAGCCCGCCGGAAAGCTCCACCACAGCGCTTCCTGCCCGAGCGTGCCGCGCAGCGCATAGGCAAAGCCGGTACGTATCAAGAGGACGGAAACGATGAGAATGATCAGCGGCGGCATCACCGCGCCGGTGGCGCGGACGGTGGCGAAGAGCACGATCGTCACGCCGAAGAGCACGAAGGACCACGAGACGACGTTGTTGATGTGGACGGCAATATCGATCGCCCCGCTATCGTTGACCAGGAAGAGGCCGAGTACCGGCCGGTCAAACACGAACAGCAGCGTAACCAGCACGCCGGTCAGAAGCAGGTTGAAGCCGACGCCGGCGCCGGTGATACGGCCGATGCGGTCCCAGCGGCGCGCGCCGACATTCTGCGCCGCCATCGAGGAGACCGCCGCGCCGATGGCGAGCGCCGGCATCTGGATGTAGGTCCAAAGCTGCGCCGCGATGCCGTAAGCGGCCGCGACGCGCGAACCATAGGCGTTGACGAAGCCCATCAGGATCAGCGCCGCCATCGAAATGACGATCATCTGCAGGCCCATCGGAACGCCCTTGAAGACGACGATGCGCAAAAGCTTCGGGGCGGGGCGCAGCAAGGCGAGATCGGCGCCGGCGAGTCTGAGCGGATGCCGGCGCGCGTAGAGGAGCGCGATGATGGCCACGACGCTGATCGTCTGGCCGATCAGCGTCGAAGTGGCGGAACCGGCGATGCCGAGTTCGGGGAATGGCCCGATACCGCGTATGAGCAGCGGGTTCAGTACGATGTCGAGGGCGACCGCCAGGGCCATGAAGAAGAAGGGCGTTCGTGAATCGCCGGCGCCGCGCAGTATGGTCATGACGAAGGTCAGAAGGTTCATTGCTGGTACGGCGACGAAGATGACGCGCAGATAGGCGTGGGCAAGCGGCAGTGCATCGGGCGGGGTGCCAAGCAGTTTCAGGATGGCATCGACCCAGATCCAGCCGCATATCGCAAACACCGCCGAAACGGCGAAGAAGAAGCTGGCGCTGGTGCCGACGATGCGGCGCGCCTCGTGCATGTCGCGCGCGCCGACCGACTGCGCCACCAGGATGGTCGCCGCCATGCCGATACCGAAGACGGTGCCGAGCAGCAGGAAAAGCACGAGGTTGGCGTTGGAGGTCGCTGTCAGCGCCGATTCGCCGAGGAAGCGGCCGACCCAGACGGCGTTGACCGAGCCGTTCAGCGATTGGAGCACGTTCGAGCCGAGCACCGGCAGGGCGAACAGTAAGAGCGTGCGCGCGATCGGGCCGCTGGTCAGGTCATGAGCGCGGCGGCCGGGTCTCTCTTTTATGCGACGATCCGTTTTCTCCAAGCCCGGCCGGCCTTCTTGTGTAGCAGGTGACGAACTCGACTACGCGAAACAGGCCGCGCGCGCCATCCCCGACCACTTCCGCCGATGCAGGCGGCCAACAGAATTTTCCGCCCGCCTATGTCGGCTCGTCCATCCCGTCTTCGTCCTCGAGGCATCGCAACACGAAAACGGAGAACCGACATGACCGATGCCACCGTAACCGCAGAAGCTCCGGCGAAGCCGCTCGGCGGGCTTGCCGCCTATCTTTCGGTCGAGGGCGCGCTCAAGGCCGCCGAATTCTACAACAAGGCTTTCGGGGCGGAGACGAAGTTCTTCTATCCGCCCGACGAGAAGGGGCGGACGATGCATGTCCATCTCTACATCAACGGCTCGTCGGTCATGCTGGGCGACGCCTATCCGGAACACGGCCACCCCTTCAAGCAGCCGCAGGGCTTTACCATGCAACTCTTCCTCAATGAGGCGAATATCGACGAGTGGTGGGATCGTGCGGTCAAGGCCGGCTGCGAGGTGGTCAATCCGCTGCAGCCGATGTTCTGGGGCGACAAATGGGGTAGCTTGCGCGATCCGTTCGGCATCGACTGGGCGATGAACGCGCCGATCGCCAAAAGCTGACGAAAGACAGGGACTGGCGAAAGATCGGGCGCGGTCCGGTTGAACGGGCCGCGCCCTGCTCATGCTTCGCGCTTTACTTGAACCATTTGTCGTTGATGGCCTGGTAGGCTCCGGTCTTGATCGACTGATGCAGCCATTCGTCGACGAAGGCCTTGAAATAGGGGTCACGCTGCAGCCAGTACGCCTTTTCGGCGAAATCGAACGGCTTGTCGGGATGGACCGAGCAGAGCACGCCTTCATGCAGCTTTTGCTGGTAGCGCGTCTCCGAGGCGTCGGTGATCATGACGTCGGCATGGCCGGCCGCAACCTCGTCGAAGATCTTCGTGTTGTCGGGAAACACGACAATCTTGGCATGTGTGAAATGCGCGCGATCGAATTTTTCGTTGGTGCCGCCGGGATTGGCGATCACGGTCACGTCCGGCTTGTCGATGTCGGCGATGGTCTGGAACTTGTCCTTGTCGGCGCAGCGCGCGATCGGCGTCTTGCCCTCCTGCATGTAGGGGTCGGTGAAGAGGCCGACCTTCTGCCGGTCGAAGGTGACGGAAACGCCGCCCATCGCCATGTCGAACTTGTCGGCCTTGAAGTCCTTCATCAGGTTTGGCCACGAGGTCGGCACGATTTCCAGTTTCACGCCGAGCGCCTTGGCGAGGCTGTTCGCCTGATCGATATCGAAACCGGAGAATTCGCCGGTCGACGGGTCCTTGAAAGTGAAGGGCTTGTAGTCGCCGGTCGAGCCGACTTTGAGCACGCCTGTCGCAAGGATCTGGTCGAGTCGTGATGGCACGGCCGTGGCGTCGGCGCGTGCGGCGGGCATGAAAGCAAGCAGCGCAATGGCGCCGGCAAAAATGGAACGCAGCATGGAGTCCTCCGGAAAAGATTTTTTGAAGGAGAACATGTCAGCACGGCGCCGCGAAGATGGCAATCGCCTGTGACCCTGGCCATGTCCGCGTCACGCAGGCGAGATCGAATTTCAGGCTGCAAAGCTTCTGTCGCTGAAACATGGTTTACGGCCGGTTGTGGAAATTAACCTTTCGAGCAACGAGGCCGATCACATGTTGCGTGTTCCGGTTGCCCGATCCCGCGAAAAGGATAGGTTCCGCCGCGTTCACATAAAAGTTGCCGTTACGAGAACCTTTGGGAGGAAGCGTTCCATGTCGTTGCTTCATATCGGCGTGGCGCTCGGCCTCTCTGCTGCCGCGGCTTTCCTGGTAACCGGCGTGGCCATGCGTCCGATCGTGCCGGATTGTGTGGCGGGCAGCCATTCGGTTCGTGGCAAACCGGTATGCCTGCCGGTCTATGACGGCCAAGACACTGCCGTTCCAGGCGGTTCCGCCCATGGGTTCGATGCTGGCGAGCAACATCCTGGCCGTCACTTTCGCTGACGGCTGAGAGGGTCTGCTGGCAGCAGGAGCGGCTGAACGCCGCTCCACACAGGAATATCGCTCGAAATCTAGCAGGCGTGGTTCGAACGCACCCGATAGCCGGCGCTCTCCGCCTGACAGCTATTGGGGAATGTGCGGCTGCGCCCATCCCGCATGGCACAGACAGGCTTGTAGATCTGGGGACACATTTGCGGTCTGTCCGGGCGGTGTGGCCTGTCGGGACGATCCGGCCGATGGGGAGGCCTGTCGGGCCTGTTGGTGCCGGGGAAGCTCGGTACACCAGAGCATTGGCCACGGCGGACGATGTCGAAGCCGGCGCGGCGCGCCTCGCAACTGTTGGAGAAGGTCTGGCGCCTGTTATGGCGCTCGCCGCATACAGGCGCGTATTCGCGGGTGCAGAATTGATGGCTCGGCTGATGCGGCCGTGACGGGGGAAGCGGTCCGGGATTTTCGACCACCGTACATGATGAGATGAACAGGCCGAGCAGCAGCAGGGCCGCGGCTTTCGCGCCCTGGTGGATTGGTTTCCGGAATGGCATCGCCGTCCTCCTTCATATCCCCCGGTTCGTGAATAGCGAAAAAGCACGGCCCAAGGAACCGTCTCGCGGCAATCTCCTGTGGGATCGTCCGGCCGGCCTCGATTCCACTGAATGTACGCCATATCGTCTAGTCGGGAGCGGCACGGTCGAGCGGGCGGACGGGATTGCAGACGACGGCAATGTTCATTTCGGTCCTCGACCTGAAGCCAATCTGCTCGTAAAGCCGAATGGCCGCTCTGTTGTCGGCGTAGACATGGAGATAGGCCGTTTCGCCGCGCCCGGCGATGTGGCCGGCGACAAAGAGCGAGAGCAGGCGTGCGAGGCCGCGGCCGCGAAAATCAGGGTGGACGCAGACGCCGCTCAATTCGGTGAAGCCGACCTGCTTCATGCGTTCGCCCGCCATCGCCGCCAGCCGGCCATCCATCCGAATGCCGAAGAATTCGCCCAAATCCATGGCGTGGAGCGTAAAGGGACCAGGCTTCGTCAATATTGCCAGTTCCACCATTTCCGCCGCGTCGGCAGAACCAAGGGCGCGGATGCGGGCGTCGGCCGCACTCTCGATCGGCCTTTCGGCCAACATCTGCACCGCAGCGGCGGTGACGGTCGCGCTCAGTTCGGGCGGGAGAGCGATCGGATCGGCCTGCGCCATGTAGATCGTTTCGCCGGGCCTCACCAGTGCGGCGAGCTCGGCGAGGCTTTCACGTCCGTCATCAACTGTCGAGGCGAAAGGCACGATCGCAGTGGGGTAGCGGCGGGCGAGGGCGCCGCCTTCGGCAAGCGAGGCGTGACGTGAACTGAGCGCGCTCCACACGGGGCGATCGAGGAGGTGTATCATTTCTTTGCCTGTTCCGGTTTTGGCATGCGGCGGTAGAGCGGCTTTTCAGCGAGGCCGTCTTCCAGGGCGGCAAGCTGATCGAGAAGTGAGCCTTCGAGCCGGCTGCACAGATCGGCGACGGCGCGCTCGACGAGTGGCCAGACCGTGGCCTTGGCGCTATCGACGAGGGTCTTTCCCACGTCCGTCAAGGAGACGATGCGGCGACGCTGGTCGTCGGGCGCCACCCGCGACCGGACTAGGCCAAGCCCTGCCAACTGGCCGATGCTGCGTGTCGCGCCAGGCTGGGTGACGCCCACCGCCTCGGCCAACTCGCCGATGGTCAGCGGACCCAGCCGATCGAGCGCGGCAAGGAAAGGATGGTGGCTCGCCAGCAAGGGCAGCCCGGATTGGTCGAGGATGCGTTGCGTATCGGCCTGGAGCCGCTCACCGATCCGGCGGAAACGGCTGCCGAGCGGCAGATAGCCGAGCGAGCGGACGATATCTTCGGTCATGATGTATATTCCAGAAAAGTATAGTTATTTATATAACATCTTATATAAATGTGCAACAGAGGAGTGCGGCTACAGGGCCGCGGACGCAATCGATGGGAGGAAGGCTATTCCGCCGCCTGCCGGCCGCGCAGATCGCCGCTGGCGCGCGCCCTGACGGCGGCGCCGAAGGCTTCGAACAGGGCGCGGTTGATCGGGTTGGTGGCCGGATCGTACTCGGCATGCCATTGGACGCCGAGCGCGAAGTCCGAAGCGCCCTCGATGCGGATTGCCTCGATCGTGCTGTCTTCCGCAATACCTTCCGCGATGACGCGACGGCCAAGCTGGAGAATCCCCTGGCCGTGCAGCGAGTTGACCTTGATCGTGTCGCGCCTGAACAGCCGTGCGAAGACGCCGCCGGGCGTCAGCCGCACCTCATGGCGGTCGGCGAAGACGACGGTCGGGTCGGGATGGATTTCGCCGTTCTCCAGCCTCGGCATGCGATGGTTGATATGGCCCGGCAATTCGCGGATTTCGGGGTGGAGCGAGCCGCCGAAGGCGACATTCATCTCCTGGAAGCCGCGACAGATGCCGAAAACGGGCACGCCGCGTTCCACGCAGGCCTCGATAAGCGGCAGCGCCAGCGCGTCACGCGCCTCGTCATAGGGTTCGTATTTGGCGGTTGGCTCGGTGTTGAAGCGGGTGGGGTGCACATTGGCCCGGGCGCCGGTAAGCACGATGCCGTCGACCGTGTCGAGCAGATCGGGGATGTGGGTGATCTTCGGGTTCCCCGCGAAGACCAGCGGCAGCGCGCCAGCCACTTCCGCCACCGCGCAAAGGTTGCGCTCGCCCGCCATCTGCACGCTGAAGCGGTTTTCCACCACATGCGTGTTGCCGATGACGCCGATCACGGGTCTTTTCATCGTCGCTCCTTCGGCCTTGTGCCCGCCCGCAGAAATATACGACCGCGAATCAAGCGGCCGAAAGGGCCGAACACCCAGCTTTTTGGGGGATACTCCCGCAAACGCCGACGGACAAGGGGCGCGTCGAGGATGGAGTGTTCAGAACCTGCGCGCGCTCTGCTTGTCGCCGCCGCCCGCGCATGCCCTACATTTGCTGTCACAATACGGTTCTAATGACGGTCGACTGCAACGAAAGAGGGTGATTCGATGAAAATCGCGGTTCTGGGCGGCGACGGCTTCATCGGATGGCCTACCTCGCTTCATCTTTCTGCACGCGGTCACGAAATCCACATTCTCGACAATCTCTCGCGCCGCTGGATCGATACGGAGCTTGGCGTGCAGTCGCTGACCCCGATGGATTCCATCCAGGAGCGGACGCGCATCTGGCATCTGGAGACAGGGCGGCGCATCCGCTTCCATCTGATCGACCTCGCGCGGGACTACGAGGTTCTGAAACGTTGGCTCGGCGAAAACCGGCCCGACGCCGTCATCCATTTCGCGGAGCAGCGCGCCGCGCCTTATTCGATGAAGAGCGACCGACACAAGAACTACACTGTCAACAACAACGTCAACGCCACGCACAATCTGCTCAACGCGCTGGTCGAACTCGATCTCGACGCGCATCTCATCCATCTCGGCACGATGGGCGTCTACGGCTATTCGACGGTAGGCGCCGCTATCCCGGAAGGCTATCTGCCGGTCGGCATCGAGCGGCTGGACGGCGAGATTGTCGACCAGGAGATCCTCTACCCGGCCAACCCCGGCTCGATCTATCACATGACGAAATGCCTCGATCAACTTCTCTTCCAGTTCTACGCGAAGAACGATGGCGTGCGGATCACCGATCTGCACCAGGGCATCGTCTGGGGTACGCATACGGAGGAAACGCGGCTGCACGCGCAACTCGTCAATCGCTTCGACTATGACGGCGATTACGGCACGGTGCTCAACCGCTTCCTCATACAGGCGGCGATCGGCTATCCGCTCACCGTGCATGGTACGGGCGGACAGACCCGCGCCTTCATCCATATCCAGGATTCGGTGCGCTGCATCGAGCTTGCGCTGAAGAACGCGCCGAAGCGCGGCGAACGCGTCAGGATATTCAACCAGATGACGGAGACCCATCGTGTGCGTGATCTCGCCGAACTGATCTCACGCATCACCGGGGCGCGGATGGCCTATCTGCCCAACCCGCGCAAGGAGGCGGCGGAGAATGATCTCGTGGTGAAGAACGACCAGTTCCTCGCGCTTGGACTGGAGCCGACGACGCTCGCCGAGGGGCTTTTGACGGAGGTTGTGGACGTGGCGAAAAAGTTCGCCTATCGCGTCGATCGTTCGCGTATTCCCGCAGTATCTGCCTGGACGCGCGATCTCGCGTCGACGCTCGAACGCGACCCGGAAGGCAAGCGGCTGAAGAGCGTAGGGTAAAGGGGGCGGTGTCGGCAGGGCTTTTCGCTTGAGCACCCCCCTCTGGCCTGCCGGCCATCTCCCCCTCAAGGGGGGAGATCAGCCTTCGCGGTCGCTTTCGCCAATCATAAACGTCACAGGAAGAGCGCCCGAGCATGCGGCCGGCATGATCTCCCCCCTTGAGGGGGAGATGCCTGGCAAGGCAGAGGGGGGTGAAAAGGCGCCCCTTGGCGCTCGATGACCAAGGCTCACGCCTATGTCACCCTCGTCACCAATGCCGACTACGCCAGGGGCGCGGTGGCGTTGGTGCGTTCGCTGATGCGGACGGACACGCAAGCCGGCATCGTGGTCATGCATACGGGTGGCGTATCGGGGGAGGTACTGGCGCCGGTGGCGGCGCTCGGCGCGCGTCTGGCGCCGGTCGAACTCCTGCCGACTTCCGACGCCTTCAACGCGCGCCATTCCCGCGCGCGCCAGCACGAGGCGGCGCCCTTCACCAAGGGTGAGAAGCCGGCTTTCCATACGCCGCTCGACAATTTCGCCAAGCTCAGGCTCTGGCAAATGGCCGGATATGAGAAGATCGTCTTCCTCGATGCCGATGTGCTGGTACTGAAGAATATCGATCGACTCTTTTCCTATCCCGAGTTTTCCGCCGCGCCGAACGTCTATGAGAGCCTTGCCGATTTTCGCCGACTCAACTCCGGCGTGTTCGTGGCCCGACCCTCGGAGGCGACGTTTTTGGCGATGCTGGAAAGGCTCGACCGGCCGGAAGCCTTCTGGCGGCGTACCGACCAGACCTTCCTGCAAGACTTCTTTCCTGACTGGCATGGGCTGCCGGTTTACTTCAACATGCTGCAATATGTCTGGTTCAACCTGCCCGACCTCTGGGATTGGAAGTCGATTTCGGTGCTGCACTACCAGTATGAGAAGCCGTGGGAGGACCACGCCAAGGCCGACAGGCTGCAGCCGCTGGTCGATCTCTGGCGAGCCTATTACAGCGGTGAGGGGATTCCGGAGACGGCCAGCCTGCCCAACCCGATGGGCGGGCCGTGACGTTAGCGCTCGTCTCCGGTGGCAGTGGTTTCGTCGGCCGTTTCATCGTCGAAAGGCTGATTGGCGAAGGGATGTCGGTCCGGATTACCGGGCGGACGCCGCCCGTGGATAAATTCTTCTCGCGGTCTGTCCAGTTCGTACCGCAAGCACTTGATCCGGAATCGGATTTCTCCGCCGTATTTTCAGGGGTCGATTATTTCGTCCACGCCGCCTTCGACCATCTGCCGGGTCGATACAGGGGCGGTGAGGGCGGTGACGCGGAAGGCTTTCGCCGGCGCAACCATCTCGGCACAGCCGCCTTCTTTCGCGCGGCCAAGGAGGCGGGCGTCCGCCGCGCCGTCTTCCTGTCGAGCCGTGCGGTTTATGGCGTGCAGGAGCCAGGGGCGGTGCTGACCGAGGAAACAGTGCCGCATCCGGACACGCTCTATGGCGAGGTGAAGCTGGCGGCGGAACGCGAAATCCTGGCGATGGCAGGGGAAGGTTTTTGGCCGGTCGTCCTCAGGATCACCGGCGTTTACGGACCAGCCGGCGAAGGCCGCCGGCACAAATGGGCCGATCTTTTCGACGATTGGCGGGCGGGGTGGGAAATCGCACCCCGCGCCGGCACCGAAGTGCATGGTGAGGACGTGGCATCCGCTGTCTCGCTCACGCTTTCTACATCCGCGACGGTGTCAGGCGAAGTCTTCAACGTCTCGGATATAATCGTCGATCGACGGGAATTACTGGAGATGGTTGGCGAGATCACCGGCGTTGCAAAGCCTCTGCCCGCTGCTGCGGACTGTTCGACGCTGAACGTCATGTCCTGCGAGAAGCTGCGGGCGCTTGGCTGGCAACCGGGCGGGCGGGTGAAGCTTGCGGAGTTCCTACGAAGCTCTTTGGCCAATCGGGGCCCGGAATGACAAACAGCGAAGGCTCGCGGAGCCTTCGCTGTCGTCGAATAGTCGGGTATTGCCGCCTTCAGCCCTTGTTGGCGGCCTCGGCGTGGTGCTTCTTCCTGGTGCCGGGTTCCTCGGCTTCCGAGGTGTTCGCGGCCTGGAGCTTGGCCTTGGCTTCGCGATAGAGCCGCTGATAGGGCTGCAATTCCTTGACCTCGGCTTTCAGCTTGGCGATCTGACCGGTCAGGTTGGCGATTTCGCCTTCCAGTTTCTCCATTCCGGACATTTCCGACCGTTCGGCGCCGAGGGCGGCGAGGCTCTTCTTGTCGGCCTCGCTCTCCCGTTTCAGCGTGGCGATCATCTCCTGCGCGATCTGCTTCTCGGTGGTCATGTCGTCGAGCTGCGACTTCAGCCGGGCGATCTCCTCGCCCGCGTCGGCCTGGCCGGCGGAGGCGGTTTCGAGGCGCGTGTGCAGGCTCTGTATCTCTTCCTTCAGACCACGGATCTCAGCCATGCCGCGCTTTGCTTCCGCTTCGCTCTCGGCCTCGCGGGCGATGGCGGCTTCGTGGAGTTCCGCCTGCCTTGCCTCGGCTATCTCGGCCTGCTTCTGCAGCCGGATGATCTCCTTGTCGGTTCTGGTGAGCGCCGCCTGCGTCTCGCGATGACGCGTGGTCTCGTTGGAATGGCTGGCGGAAAGCTCGTCGAACTTGCGCCGCAACTCCGTCTCACGCTTCAGCGCCTTTTCGAGGTCGATCGACAGATTGACCTGCTTTTCGCGCAACATCTCGTTCTCACGCAGGCGCCGTTCGGCCTCGACGGTGCGCGTGGAGAGCGTCTTCACCAGATCGCCGCGCTCGGATTCGGTCCGGGACAGATTGTTGCCGAGCTCGACATTCTCAAGCTTGAGGCTGGAAAGCTCGATCCGCAGTGCGTCGCGATCCTGCAGCAGGCCAGTTTCGCGGCGGCGCAGCGCTTCCAGCGCCGTCTCCAGTTCCTGGTGCTTCTTGAGAGCGTCGTGAAGCTGCTCGGAGAGCTTGCGGTTTTCCGCCGAGAGCGTGTTGCTCGCCGCCTCGAGTTCGCTGGCGCGATGGATATCGGAATGGACGGCGTTGAGGAACTCGCGGGTGAGATGATGGGACGTGATGATCTCGGCAAGGCCCGAGCCGACGCTTTCGAGATGGTCGTGCGCGTTGCGGTGAAGCTCTTCGAGCGATTCCAGCGCCGCCATCCGGCCCTGCGCGTAAGAAGTAAGCCGGACGGCAGGCTCCTGCTGTTCCTCAGGACGCCCATCGGCGAAACGTCCATCAGGCTTGACTTCTTCCGCCACAGTTGTTTCTTCGGAAACGGCATTGTCTTCCGTGGGCTGCGCCGTATCCGGCAGGCTGAAAAGGTCCTCGTCGAGCACATCCAGCATGCCTGTCTGGAGTTCCTCGAAAGCCTTGTCCAGCTTGTCGCCGCGTTTGAGCATACCCATCAGATTCATCACTTCACCCCTTGGCAGGAACACCGCCGTGTTCCGAATTTATTCAGGAATTGGTAACCCTGTTACTACAGCCGATCTTTTGTGAACGGAAGGTTCGCGCCGGACGCATCGCCAAGTATAGTAAATTTCTACGCTTTCCTGCTTCGGCCCTTCTTGCGGCTGACGTAGAATCCCTCGATTTTAATAAACATTTAGGCATGTCCGACTTGGCCTTTGTTGCGGCGGCAGCTCCTGCGGCTTGACGCCGTCGCAGCCAATCCCGTCGCGTTGAAGATGGCGCGGCCGTCGAAAAAGTCTACATTCGGGCGGAAAACTGACCAAAAGGCGTAGGAATGGGCGAGGAAGAGGAAGACAGGAGCGGCACGGCGGAATATGCCTCGCCCCCCTGCTTCATGCATGAATTGACAGAGGATTACCGCGTGCCGACGTCTGCCGACGCCCAGGCCGCGGCGGACGTCTATCGTTGGCGCAAGGCGGAAAGGCAGCGCCAGATCGAGGCGCGGTTGGCGGTCAGCGCGGCGGACCGCGCGGCGATGACGGAAGGCATAGCGGCCGGCATCAATGCGCTGATCGGCGACGTCGGTGGCAGGCTCGCCAGCTATTACTGGCCGTTCCGCGGCGAGCCCGATCTCAGGCCGTGGGGCCAGGCGATCGTGGACAGAGGCGGGCGCACCGCGCTGCCGCTCGTTGTGGCGAAAGGCCAGCCGCTCGTCTTCCGAGAATGGAAGCAGGGCGAAAAACTGGAGCGCGGCGTCTGGAACATTCCCATCCCAGCGGAAGGCGATCCGGTTTTCCCGGATATCGTGATCGCGCCGCTCGTCGGTTACGATCGCTCGAACTACCGGCTCGGCTACGGAGGTGGCTTCTTCGACCGGACGCTCGCATCGCTGCCGAGGAAACCGCTTGTCATCGGCATCGGCTATGGCTCATGCGCGCTGCCGACCATCTATCCGCAGGCGCACGATATCCCGATGGACGCCATCGTCACCGAGAAGGGCGTGGTTTCCGACCGGCGGTAGGGAGAGTAGAGGCGCCGCATCTTCTCCGTGCAATCGGGAGGGTGACCGCCTTTGAGGTTCGACCCCCACTCCGTCTCGGCTTCGCCGATCCAGCTCTCCCCCGCTCGACGGGGGAGAGGAAGCGCCGACCGTAAGGCCTGGCCCCTTTCCTCGCCCCCACGAAAGTGGGGGAGAGGTGGCCCGCGAAGCGGGACGGAGCGGGGGATCTTTTTTACCGTATGCGAGATCAGGCGGCGATGGCTGCCTGATTGTGCGTTTTGGCTAGCGCGCCGGCGCATTCCAAGGCTCCGCTGATCGCCTTCTGGGCGGCTTCCTCGCCGAAGGCCAGGCCCTCGACGCGGATGAATTCGACGTCGGTGATGCCGATGAAGCCGAGCATATGCCGGATATAGGGCGAGGCGAAGTCGATCGCTTTGGTCGGCCCGTCGGAATAGATGCCGGCGCTCGCCATCACGACATAGGCTTTCTTGTCCTTTAGCAAGCCTTCCGGGCCGCTTTCTGTGTAGCGGAACGACTTGCCGCGCACGGCGATGCGGTCGAACCAGCTCTTCAGCGGCGAGGTGATGGCGAAGTTGATCATGGCCGCGCCGATGATCACTGTGTCGGCGGCAGCGATCTCCGCGATCAGCTTGTCGGATTCTTCGGCGGCTGCCTTTTGCGCAGCGGTCGGTTCATCAGAAGGTGCGGTCGCGGCGACGACGAACTCGCTGTCGATATGGGCGGGCGGATTGGCACCGAGATCGCGTACGGTCAGCGATCCGCCGCTTTTGTCGGCGATCGATCCTGCGAGGGTCCGTGCCACCTTGGTTGACAACGAGGCTTCGCCGCGCGGGCTGGATAGAACGAGAAGAGTACTGGACATGAAGGTCTTCCTTTTCGGTGGCGGCTTTGGGAGGGGCCGCTTACTTTGATTTCGTTGGTTACAAGTTTGATACTGGTAACAAACAAGAACCGATGCTAAATTAGATACCGAAGAGGAAGGCGCAAGGAGGCACTTTTTTGGAACACGGTGACAATCTTGTAACCCCGAACTGCCGGGCGGTGGCCGATGTCCTGGCCAGGATCGGCGACAAATGGACGGTGTTCGTGGTTCGCAGTCTTTCCGACGGACCCAGGCGCTTCACCGAGATCAAGCGCATGATTAACGGGATTTCGCAGCGAATGCTGACACTTACGCTGCGCGGGCTGGAGCGAGACGGTTTCGTGACGCGCACGGTGACGCCGTCGATCCCGCCGCGCGTGGACTACGAACTGACCGAGCTTGGCCGCACTCTGATTGGGCCGCTGCACACCATCGGTGAATGGGCGACGACACATCGTCAACAGGTGGAAGACGCCCGCGACAGCTTCGATCGTGCCACTATGGAATCGGTGCCGCCCCGGCTGATTGGTGCCGGCGGGGGAGGGCGCTGAGCCTCACGGAAACAGCGGGTCGGGCGCCATCTCCAGATGCAGCGTATCGCCCTTCCATGGATGTGCTTCGCAGACCGCCTCGTCGAGTTCGACGCCGAGGCCCGGTTCCTTCGGCGGGATGACCCAGCCGTCCTGCCAGCCGATTTTCTTCTTCAAGAGTTTCGCGTGGAAGCCATCCCAGGTCTTGATCGACTCCAATATGAGGAAATTGGGCAGGGTAGCGGCTAGCTGGATGTTGGCGGCGCCAACGATCGGCCCGCAATAGCAGTGCGGCGCGATCTGGATGTGATGGGCCTCGGCCATCGCGGCGATCTTTTTCGTTTCGAGAATGCCGCCTGAGCGGCCGAGATCGGGCTGGAGGATGCTTGCCGCCTTGTGCTCGATGACGCGTGCAAACTCCCATTTCGTCGTCAACCGCTCGCCGGTGGCGATCGGGATGGAGGTCCAGCGCGCGACCTCGGCCATCACTTCGGGCATGTCCGGCGGCACCGGCTCCTCGAACCAGAGCGGGTCGTAAGGCTCGATGGCGCGTGCCATGCGTCGTGCGCCGGACGCCGTGAACTGGCCGTGCGTGCCGAACAATATGTCGGCCTTCGTGCCGACTGCTTCACGTATCGCCTTCAACATACGGGCCGAAAGGTCGATGTCGGTGAGGCGCGGCTGGTGGCCGTCGAAGGCGGTGTAAGGGCCGGCCGGGTCAAGCTTGACGGCGTTGAAGCCCTGTTTGACATATTCGAGCGCGCATAGGGCGGCGAGATCGGGGTCGTTGTAGACATTCTTCAGGCTGTCCGTCTCGCCGGGATAGACGCTGCCGGTCTGCGGATAGAGATAGGTGTAGGAACGCAGCCGCTCATGCACCTGGCCGCCGAGAAGCTTGTAGACCGGCTTGCCGGCCTCCTTGCCGATGATGTCCCAGCAGGCCATTTCGAGCGCCGAGACGCAGCCCATCATCGATACGTCCGGACGTTGCGTGAAGCCGGAGGAATAGGCGCGGCGGAAGAAGCTCTCGATGTCGTGCGGATCGCGGCCGACGAGGTGGCGCGCCGCACAATCCTCGATCATGCGCGCGGTGGTCTCGGGGCCGAAGGTGGCGTTGTAGGCCTCGCCATAGCCGACGACGTTGCCGTCGGTCGTCAGCCTGACGAAGATGAAATAGCGCCCGCCGATCTGCGGCGGCGGATTGCCGACGATAAAGGTTTTGACGTCGGTGATTTTCATTTGGCGCTCCGGAGCGGCAGGGGCAATAGGGCATTTAAGGCATTAGGGCAGTGGAGGTGCTGCCGCACCTTTCCGCTAGTTCTTATTGCCTTACTCCCTTAAAACACGATCACATTCCTCAGCGCCTTTCCAGCATTCACCTCGGCGATCGCCTCGTTGATGCGCTCCAGCGGGTAGCGGGCGGTGATGAGTTCGTCGAGCTTCAGCCGGCCGGCGCGGTAGAGGTCCACCAACTCTGGAATGTCGGTCGCGACGCGGGTTTCTCCCATCTTCGAGCCGAGTATCTTCTGGTTCCATGCGGCCACGGTGCCTGGGTCATATTCGGCCATGACGCCGGAAGGCGGCATGCCGACGATGACGACCGTGCCATTCTTCGTGATATAGTCGAAGGCGCGGTCGAAGGCCGCTTTCGCGCCGACCGTGACGAAGACGAAGTCGACGCCGCGCCCCTGGGTCAGCGCCTTGATCGCCTTTGTCGCATCGTCCTTCTTCGGATTGACGGCATGGGTCGCGCCGAAGCGCTTGGCTGCCTCCAACTTGTCGTCGGCGAGATCGACGGCGACGATGATGCCAGCGCCGGCGATCGCCGCGCCCTGCACGCTGTTCAGCCCGACGCCACCGCAGCCGACAACGGCGACATGATGGCCGGGCTTCACCTTTGCCGTGTTGACCACCGCGCCATAGCCGGTGATGACGCCGCAGGCGAGCAGCGAGGCGGCGTCGAAAGGCACATCCTTCGGAATCGCCACCATCTGGCTTTCATGCGTCAAGACGCGCTCGGCGAAGGCGCCGGTATGCATGGCCTGGACATAGGGGCGGCCGTCCGCGCCGGAGAGCGGACCTTTTGTGTCACGCGCAAAGACCTCCTCACACATGACCTCGCTGCCCTGCCGGCAATAATGGCAGTGGCCGCAAGAGCGGATCAGGGTGACCACTACATGGTCGCCCGGTTTGACGCGCGAGACGCCGGTTCCGGTCGCCGCGACGACACCGGCGGCTTCGTGTCCGTAGACGGCCGGCAGGTCGCCGCCCCATGCGCCCTCGGCGAAAAAAATATCGGAATGGCAGATGGCGCAGGCCCTGATGTCCACCAGCACCTCACCGGGGCCTGGCTTGGCAAGGTTGATCTCCTCGATCACAAGAGGCTTGCCGAATTCGTGGCAGACGGCGGCTTTCATCTGAGGAGGCTCCTGCTTCGAGGCGCGGACAATGGCGGCAATCTAGATAGCGGGCAAGCAGGCGCGTACAGAAAATGCGGCATGCGGCGTCGGCTTTTCGCCAGCGTGCGGTTCCGCGTCACGGTGCCATTGACCGTTGCGAGGAGCCGACTTACAGCCTGAACGAAACCGAGGCGAGGGAATGGCCGATATGGAAGAGAAACCGCTGGGCGAATTGACGATCCGGACGCTCGCCATGCCGTCCGACGCCAACGCCGCCAACGACATCTTCGGCGGCTGGGTCATGGCGCAGATGGACCTTGCCTGCGGTATCCGCGCCGCCGAGCGGGCCAAGGGCCGGGTGGTGACGGCGGCGGTCAAGGAGATGTCCTTCGCCAAGCCGATGAAGATCGGCGACACGCTTTGCATCTATACGCATATCGAGCGCGTCGGCCGCACCTCCATGACGCTGAAGGTCGAGGCCTGGGCGCAGCGCTACCTGTCGGACCTGATGGAAAAGGTCACCGACGCCGATTTCATCATGGTAGCGCTGGACAAGAACGGGAAACCGAAGCCGGTGCCGGCCGAGGGGTGAGACTACCGGCAGGCGACGTAGCCGTTTCGCCGCTGTTTCAAATCGAAGTGGAAATGGTTGGCGTGCGCCCGGTTGTAGCCGGGGCCGAGGACGGTGGTGAAATAATTGCAGGCCTCGGCGCGCACGCGGTTCAGGAAACCCCTCTGCCGGAAGGAGAAAAAGCCTGGCTTGGTGACGTCGATCACACGGCCGCTGTCGAGCTTGATCTTCATCACGTCGATGGCGTTGCCCTTGGCGTGCTCGGAAAGATGGTTCGTGGATTCGCCGATCATGTTGCGGCAGGAATAGGTCGAGCCAGTGTAGATCGTCTGGATGCCGGAGAAATAGCGCGTGCGGACGGCCGGGGCGAAATCCCTTTTCACGTATTTGGCGAAGGTGACCGCCATCCTGGCGTTGAGGATAGCGGGCGCCTTCAGTTCGATGCCGCCTGAAAGACCCAGCACCTTGACGGGGTAGTCGATGCCGCAGACGCGGCGCTCGTGGATCGGCGGAAGGTCGACATAGCGGACGCCGAGCCGTTTCAGTTCACGCCTGAGCGAGACCTCATCGGCGGGCATCACGTCCGGGCGGGTGAGGTCGCGGGCTGCCGGCGGTGCCGGAGGCGGGGCCGCCTCGGGGATATCCTCCGGTTCGGGTGCCGGCGGCGTGAAGGTGCGCGAGGCCCCTATGTCGCCGGGCCGAGCGGGCGGCAACATGGCGTAGCGAGGGCCATTGGCCGAGCGACCGGTCGGCGTCGCTTCGGCTTGCGGCGGCAAGGGCACCTGATAGCCGGGCTGGACCGACTGCGGGTCAGGGGCCGGCTCTCTGTCAGCCATGCGTTGCGGATAGCCGGCTTCCGTGCCCAGAGGCTCTCCCGATTGCGTGAAGGTGTCTTCCCTGTTTGGTTCCCCGACGCCGGCGGGACCGGTCCGCCAGACCATTTCAGCTCCGCCTTCTTCGGCGGTGGAGGGCAATTCGGCGGCGGCCGCTGGCGTCACCAGCGATGACGACGGACGCGGGGCGGAAATAGCGGCGGTGTGCGTGCCGACATCGACCGAGGGAACCGGTGCGAGCACGCTGCCGGCCGTGCAACCGGCCAGTGCGAAGGCCACCGAGCCGATCAGCAAACCGGTGCCGGCCGCCCGCCGGAGGTACGCGCGGATCGGCGCGGCAAAAGATACGCAAACTCGTACTGACATGGGTCGTCCCGGACTGTCCCGGCAACGATTTTAGACGCCAAGGGTAAAGGAAAGCTCATCGCGGGGTTTACGGCTGCGGCGGAAAGGAGGCAGCTTCGGAGCGCCTTGGCGGACACTTACTGGCAGAAGGCGCTCTTGCTCTTTCTCGGCTCGAGGTCGAAGTGAAAGTGCAGGCTGTGATCGGCGTCAGCGCCGGGGCCGAGCACGGTGCGGAACGGACCGCAGGCGGCCTTGCGTACCTCGTTCAGGAACGCGGTGCGCTTCGGGTCGTCGTCGCGGTAGTCCTTTACCTCGATTGCGGTGCCGTCCTTCAGCACGAATTCCGCGATGTCGACGGCGTTGCCGAAAGCGTGCTCCGATATTTTGCTCGTTCCGTGCCGATCCCGGCAGACATAGGCCGAAGCCTGTCGGATCGAGGCGATCGGCGAGCCGAAGGTCTTTTCGGCGGCCGGCGAAGCCGTGTCCTTGATGAAATGCGCCAGTTCGTCGGTGAGTGCGCAGTTCATCACGGCCTCGGGTCCGATCTTCACCGTTTGCGAAAGGGCGGATACGGCGATCGGGTTCGGGACCGAGCAGCCGGCGTCGTGATTGAACAGGGGTGCGCGTTCCTCGAATTTCACGCCGAGCTTACGCAGATCCGCCCGGCAGGCGAAGCGCGCCGGAGGAGGGGGTGGCGTGGGCCGGAATATGACTTTTCGCACGGGTGGCCCTTCCGGGCGCCGTTGAGGAACTGGCGCCGTCGCCGGACTCTCGGGCTGTTCTCGCGGGTTTGGCAACGGCACATGCTCAGCGGCAGCCGGCATTTGTGAAGGTGGGATCAGGCGGGGCGCCGGCTCCGGGACCGGCGCATGCTGCGGCAGGCGCGCAGCGGCAGCCGTAGCGGAGCCACCCACGCCGCAAACGATCAATGCCAGCAGGAAAAGCGCTGCCCGCGCCCACGACAAATCCCTCATGGCGGGGTAACCGCTTTCAGCGAAAGGCGGTTCCGGACCGCCGTTTCAAATGACGTTACGGCCTGTCAGGCGCGTGGCGAGCCTCCGGCGTGAGAGAAATGCCGGCGCCGCTTCGACCAGCAGGATCGCGGCGAAGATCAACCCGCAGCCGGCAAGGGCCTCGAACGGCAGCCGCTCGCCGAGGAAGATCGCACCGAAAAGGGCCGCGAACACCGCCTCGGTCGAAAGGAAAATGGCGGCCTGAGGTGCGGTCGTGTAGCGCTGGCCGACCGCCTGGAGCGTGAAGGCCGCCCCGCCGGCGATCACGCCGGCATAGAGGATTTCCGGCATCGCGGCGCGGATCGCAGTCCAGCCGATCGGCTCGATGAAGAGCGCAAAGAGCAGCGCCACCACGCCGCAGACGGCAAACTGGGTGACGGCTAGCGTCACCGGCCGGCCGCTCGCCACCGCATATCGGCCCGTATAGATCACCTGTAACGCCCAGATCAGCGCGCAAAGGATGGTCAGCCAGTCGCCGGTCGTGAAGGCGCCGATGGAGCCGCCCGAAAGCAGCCAGATGCCGGCAAGCGCGGCAAGCGCCGCCGGCCAGACCAGCGGATGCGGCCATTGGCGAAAGAGGATGACGGCTATGAAGGGCACCATCACCACGTAAAGCCCGGTCAGGAAACCGGAATTGGTCACCGAGGTCGTCAGGAGCCCGATCTGCTGCGCGGCCATGCCGGCGAAAAGCAAAAGCCCGATCATGGCGAAGGCCAGCCATTCGGATTTGTGCACCGGACGTGCGGCGTGCCTGCCTTCCCTCATGGCAAAGGGCATCATGGCGACGGTGGCGACCACGAAACGCAAGCCGATGAAGAGCAACGGTCCGATCGCCTGCATGGCGGTCGATTGCGCCACGAAGCCCATGCCCCACATGGCTCCGGCGAGGAGAAGGACGAGGTTGGCTTGTGCGCGCGTCATGGACTTTCCGGTCGGGGCTGCCGCAGACGGATCGCCTCGCGGTAATTTCATGGCCGCGTGATCCATTCGGCTGCGATCTGTGATAATCTCCGCAACAGATGAAGGTCCACCCGCGAGACGTCAATGTTCCAGGACGCAGTGACGAATTAGGGCGGTCAGGGGAGAACGATAATGCGCAGACATTTGGTCATCGGTGCGACGGCGATCCTACTCGGTGTTTCCCTCGCTGGCTCGCCGGTGCTGGCAATGGGCAGCGGCGGCGATTCAGGCGGGGCGTCCAAGACCACGCAGAAATGCAAGAAGAATCAGGTCTGGGACAAGAAGAAGCAAAAATGTGTCCTGCCGAAGCAGGGCATGCTGGACGACGAGAGCATCTTCGAGGCCGGGCGTGACCTCGCCTATGCCGGCCGCTACGACGAAGCGATCAATGTGCTGACCATGGCGGCGGACAAGCGCGACCCGCGCATCCTGAATTTCCTCGGCTATGCGCATCGCAAGTCGGGCCGGGTGAATGTCGGGCTCGGCTACTATCTGGAGGCGCTGAGGATCGACCCGAACTACACGCTGGTGCGGGAATATCTCGGCGAAGCCTATCTGCAGATCGGTGACATGGCGAAGGCAAAGGGCCAGCTTGCCGAGATCGAAAAGCGGAAGGGCATGGATTGCGCCGAATACCGCGTCCTTTCCGCGCAGATCGAGGCCGCGTCGAAGGCCGGGTAAGGTGCTTTTGCGGGCTATTCGGCCCGCGACAGTCTTATGATCTCGCCATTGTCCTCGTCGGTGAGGAGCCAGATCGAGCCGTCCGGCGCGACGTTGACGTCGCGGATACGGCCGAAGGCGCCTTTGAACATCCGCTCCACTTCCGCGATCTTTCCCGAAGCGTCGCGCTTCAGCCGTGAAACGAGCTGGAATTTCAGCGCGCCGACGATGAAATCGCCTTTCCATTCGGGGAACATCCTGCCGTCATAGATGGCTAGGCCCGATGGCGCGATCGACGGATCCCAATAGAATTTCGGCTGCTCGTAGCCGGGCGCGGCGGTGCCGATGCCGATCTTCGTGCCGTCGTAATTGACGCCGTAGCTGATGACCGGCCAGCCGTAATTCCTGCCGGCCTGCGGCTGGTTTATCTCATCGCCGCCCCTTGCTCCGTGCTCCACCGTCCACAGCCTTCCGGTTGCGGGGTCGAGCGCGGCGCCATCGATATTGCGATGGCCGATCGACCAGATCTGCGGCAGACCCTTTTTGCCGTCGGGCCACGGATTGCCGGGCGCAGGCGCGCCGTCCGGCGTCATGTGCAGGACGGAACCCTGGCCGTCGAACGGATCCTGCGCGCGCTTCGGCTGGCCGGCGTCGCCTGTCGTGACGAAGAGATTGCCGTCGCGGTCGAGCACGATGCGTGAGCCATATTGATGGGTGCCCGTCTTCTTCTTCACCGAAAAGATGATCTTGGTGTCTTCGAGCCTTGCGCCCCTATCGTCGCGGACGAGCCTGGCACGCGCCACCGCCGTGCCGCCGCCGGAAGGACCACCTTCCGTGAAGGAGAGGAAGAGCGTTCCGGTACGGGCGAAATCCTTCGCCAGCGTCACGTCGAGCAGGCCGCCCTGGCTGCCTGAGAGCACTTTAGGCACGCCGGGCAGGGGATCGGAGAGGCGGCCTTCGGAAAAGAGCCGCACGCGACCGGGGCGCTCGGTTACGATCACCGTGCCGTCGGGCAGAAAATCGAGACCCCACGGATGGGTGAGGCCGTCGGCCAGAACCTCGGCGCGGACCTTGACCTTTTCCGTATTGAAGACCTTGCCTGCCGCCTCGGTAGAGGGCATCGTGATGAGAAGCAGAAGTGCCGCAGCAAGGGCGGAACGAACGAATTGGGCGTGATTCGAGGGCATCGGCTGCATCGAGGGCAAGATAGGGATCGCGCCGCCGCCGACAATAGCAGGAATGCGGACGAGACGGGGCCGAGCAGTGTATTCAGGCGCAAACTTTTTTCGTGAAAAGCGCAGAAACGTTGCTATATTCGGCGGAACTTGGGTGAGACGGTTCCGTTAGCCAGCGCTTGCGGGCCGTTTTCTTTTTATGCCGCGCGGCCCCCGGCCGGTCGCGCGAGCAAGGAACAGGAAGGGTCGATGCCGATGAACAAGGTTCCGATGACCGCTCAGGGACACGAGGCGCTCAAGGAGGAACTTCGCTGGCGCCAACAGGAGGAGCGGCCGCGCATCATCGAGGCGATCTCGGAGGCGCGCTCGCATGGCGACCTGTCGGAGAATGCCGAGTATCATGCCGCCAAGGAGGCGCAGAGCCTCAACGAGGGCCGTATCAACGAGCTTGAGGACTTTGTGGCGCGCGCGGAAGTGATCGACGTTTCAAAGCTTTCCGGCGACAAGATAAAGTTTGGCGCGACCGTCCGTCTGGTCGACGAGGACACCGAGGAAGAGAAGACCTACCAGATCGTCGGCGATCAGGAAGCCGATGTGAAGTCTGGCCGCATCTCTATCTCCTCGCCGATCGCCCGCGCACTGATAGGCAAGGAAGTCGGCGACGTGGTCGAGGTCAACGCGCCGGGCGGCGCGCGCGGCTATGAGATCGTCAAGCTGAGCTTTTCCTGACGGGAGGAATCCGGCAGCCGGCGGGGTTCCCCATGGACAGGACGCCCGCTGCCGTTGATATGCGCCGCGTTGAGGTAGTGGCGCCGAATTTCAAGAAGCGGCTTTCCGGCGTCACCAGCACGATCGTCCAGCTTGTGCCGCTGCAGGCGAAGCGGATCGGTATTGCGACGCTGGGGCCGGGCCTTCCGGACACGCTGCCGAAAATGCGTCTGTCGCAGGTGTGGGCCTTGCTGGCCCAACCGCAAGGGCGACCGTTCCGCATCTGGCACGCTCGCCGCAATATCGAGATGGCGGCAGGCGTATTCCTGCGCTACGTGCTCCGCGCGCCTGTGAAACTCCTGTTCACCTCGGCGGCGCAAAGGCGCCACAAGCCTTTCACGAAATGGCTGATAAGGCGCATGGACGCGGTGGTGGCGACAAGCGCGCGGTCCGGCTCCTTCCTCGAAGTGCCACATCGCGTCATCATGCACGGTATCGACACGGAACGTTTCCATCCGGCGCGCTCCCATGAAGACGAATTCGCCGGCGCCGGCCTGCCGGGGCGCTTCGCGGTCGGCTGTTTCGGCCGCATCCGCCACCAGAAAGGCACGGATCTTTTCGTCGAGTCGATGATCGCACTCCTGCCGGATTTCCCCGACTGGACCGCCATCATCACCGGCCGCGTGACGGCGGAGCATCAGGCCTTTGTCGACGGATTGCGGGAAAAGGTCGAAAAAGCAGGCCTTTCAAACCGCATCTTCTTCCTTGGCGAGGTGCCGTCGGTCGATCAATGGTACCGGCGCCTTTCGCTCTATGTCGCGCCTTCGCGCAACGAAGGCTTCGGCCTGACGCCGCTGGAGGCCATGGCGTCCGGTACGCCGGTGGTGGCTTCGGACGCCGGCGCCTATCGCGAACTGATCGAGGAAGGCGTGACGGGTGCGGTCGTGCCGGCCGGAGACCAGGATGCGCTGACCGAGGCGGTCCGGGAATATATGGCAGCGCCCGACCGGGCGGGCGAGGCGGGCCGACGGGCGATTGAGCATGTAAACGCGCGTTTTGCGCTTGACCGGGAGGCCGATGCGCTGATTGAGCTTTATCGGCTGCTTGGTCATGGAAAGCTGGGCGAGAGCGGGTCATGAAGCGATGAAAACCAGCGTTATCATTTCGACGTACAATTCGCCCTTATGGCTCCAGAAAGTGCTCTGGGGGTATTTCGCGCAGGACAATACCGACTTCGAGATCATCATCGCCGACGATGGATCCGATGCATCGACCGGCGAACTGCTGGCGGAGATGGCGCGCTCTTCGCCCGTGCCCATTACGCATATATGGCAGCCGGACGACGGTTTCCGGAAATGCGCGATCATAAACAAGGCGATTGCGGTGGCCCGGGGCGACCGGATCCTGACGACGGACGGCGATTGCGTACCGCGCCGCGATTTCATCGGTGTCCATGCGCGATATGCGCGCCCGGATCGCTTCCTGTCAGGCGGCTATTTCAAGCTCGGCGAGGATCTGTCCAATTCGCTTGACCGCGATCTCATCGAAGACCAGAGGGCATTCAGCGCTTCCTGGCTTGTCCGGCGCGGCATGCCAATCAATACGAAAGCCTTCAAACTGGTCGCGGCACCGCCCTTCGATACGTTGCTCAATCGCATCGTGCCGACAAGGCGGACGTGGAACGGCCATAACGCCTCATGCGACCGCAGTCTGGCCATCCGCGTCAATGGCTTCAACGAAGACATGCAGTATGGCGGGCTGGACGGGGAATTCGGTGTGCGCCTCGGCCATACCGGCGTCTTCGGCGATCAGATCCGCTATTCGGCGGTCGTCCTCCACCTTCATCACGGACGTGGATACGTGACGCCGGAGATGATTGAGAAAAGCCGCGCAGTGAGACGCCGGACCCGCGAAGAGAAAAAGCGCAGGGCCGACCGAGGTCTTGATCAATGGCTGCGCCCGGACGGGGAGGTCACCCTTGCGCCCGATGATCGCCTGGTGCGTCTCTAGCGTTGCCCGATCAAATCCCATCCGATCGGAGTGCCGGCGGCTGCGCATGGCTGCAACGGGCGGGGGCGTGTCCCGGCGCATTTCCGGGCTCAGCAGGAGATGGGGCTTGATTGACCTCTGCAAGCGTCCCGACGCGGAACCGCGGCGAGATCGATGCGCGGCCTGAGGCTCAATCGGCCGGCGCACCGCTATTTCGCGCGACTGTACCTGCTGCTGCGCTACGGACGGGCCGATGGCCATGCCGAGGCGTGGTGGCCGGGCCTTGCCTTGACATTGCCGTCGAGGGGCGACGGGGCGATCCACTACCGGGGCAGGTTCGTCGCGCCGCTGCTGCCATATCCCGCTCCATCGGAGGGCAGGGACGAGATCATCGTCGTCGGGTCGGGACCATCGCTGGCAGCGCAGGCCAGGGAGCGCATCCCGCTCGAATCCGCGCTGCTGCTCAATGGCGCGATCCACCTCGCCGGCCCGCATGCGCCAAGGCCGCTCGGCGTGATCATCGAGGACGAGCGCTTCGTGTATCGGCACTGGCGCACGATCGTGGCGAGGGTGCCGGCGCAGGCGCATTGCTATTTCTCGACGGGCGTGATCCGGGCGCTGTGCGAGACCGCGCCGGAATGGCTGGCGTCGCAGAGCATCCATCATCTCGACTTCGTGCACAGGCCGTATGGCAAGAAGAGACCAGATGCCGCGGGATTGCGGAACCTGCCCTTCCTGCGTTGGTCCGACGACGGGAAAGCGGCGATATCGCTCTCGCCGGAATTGGGGCTGATGCCGGTCGGCTCGGTAGCCGGTTCGGCCGCCCAGCTTGCGCTGTCGCTCGCGCCTTTGCGGATCGGTCTTGCCGGCATCGACCTGACCAACACCAGCCGTCCACGTTTCTACGAATCGGACGCCGACAAGGCGATGTCGCGGATCGGCGCGGCCAGCGAAAGGATACTTGCCACCTTCAGCATAATCAGGGATGAGTGCGCCCGGCGCGGCATCGTGCTTGAGAACTATTCGCCCGTCTCGCGGCTTGCCGAAATCGGTGTCCCATACGTGTCGAGGCTGGAGGGATAAAAGCGAGCGGAGTTCATGAGGCTTTTCAACAGGAAGGCTCCCTTCACGAAACGGTTGGAGATCGAGCCGCCGCCGGCCGGAGCGGATCGAAACGGCATGGCGATAGCGACGGTCTTGCGCGACGAGGAACACTATGTCGCCGAATGGGCGTCGTTCCACCGGGCGGTGGGCGTGCGCCATTTCTTCGTCTATGACGACGGGTCGACGGACCGGACGCTGTCCGTACTTCGCGATCTCCTGTCCGAAGCGGAACTGACGATCCTGCCCTGGCGGTTCGGGATGCGCGACGTCAGTGTGGGCCTGCCGCTCAACCGGCAGGTGCTCGCCTTCGGCCATGCCATTCTCAATTTCGGGGCGGATTTCCGCTGGATGGCGTTCATCGACGTGGACGAATTCATCGTGCCGAAGACCGGACGCACCATCGAGGAAGCGCTGGTCGGAGCCAAAGGCTTTCCGAACATATCGCTGCCGTGGCACATGTTCGGGACGAATGGGCACAAGACGCGCCCCGCTGGACCGGTCACGCGCAACTATACGCTGCGGGCGCGGGATCCGATCAGCCGCTTGAAGAACGCGACGAATTTCAAGTGCATCGTCGATCCGTGCGCGGTGTCGGAAGTCAGCGTCCACCATTTCCATACGAGGGAATTCGGCGACCGGACGGCGAACGATTCAGGGCGTGTTTTCCCGCTCGATAAGCGCAAGTCGCCCGAATTCTATTCGTCAGACTATCTTCAGCTCAATCATTACTATACGCGCTCCGAAGAAGAGTTCATGAGGAAGATCGAGCGAGGGGGGGTTTCTCCAACCGCATGGGAAAAGCGCAAGACAAGATTGTCCATTGCGTTGGAGAATATCGAGAAGTATCCCGTGGAGGATTTTTTCTTACTCAATTTCATTGAAAAGAATGGTATTCATCTTTAATCAATAGGCAGTGTGTTCTTATCCGTCGCTGACTGGTTCGCCCGGTTGGCGATGAAGTCCCGCAGGATATTTTCCAGTTCCGTGGCGCAGGCCTCGACCGAAAAACGGTCGTCCGGCGCGGCCGGATCCGCAGCCAAGGCTTTCCCGATCGCCCGGTGCATTTCAAAGACATTCGTAAACCAGAACGCGGACGGGTGCGTTTCGCGATAGCCTGCCTCGGGCCACGCGACAAAAGGCAGGCCGAGCCTAAGCGCGACGGCAGCCTTGATATTCGACTTCCAACGCCTTGAGATCCAGGGATAGGCTCTGCGGACGCCGAGCAAGACATGGCCCAGCGACGGTTGCGGGCCGTTCGATGTGACGAATTTCACGCCATGGACGAAGCATGACAAATATACCGCCACGAGCCACCATCCAAGGTGCTCAGGCCTGCCGTGATAAACGACTCGCCGCCGTTTTCCCGCTGGCGGCGCCATATCTCCTATCCTCGGGTCGTAGTGGTGATAGAGCAGGCCTACCTTCCAGCCGAGCGGTGTGATGTCCTCGACCATTGCCCGCGTCGGGCAGAGGATCAGGTCTGGATCGATCCTCGCAAAATGTGCCGCCGCCATCGCCCGGGCATCGGCGATATCCTTCAGGCGGTTTTTCCTTGCCCACCTCTTCCATGGGTTTCGTCGCTGACGCCAGAAATCCAGCGGATCGTAGACCACCGGGCCGCCCCAGGCCTTTAGTTCGGCGAGGTTCTCGTCGCGTATGCTCTTGACAATAACCACGGCATCCATGCCCTCGGCGTCCTTGCGTGTGGCATGGGGCACGGCTTTCCAATCGGGTCGGGTGGCGGCCATTTGCTCCGCCCTCATCGTCCACGATCCAAAACCACCGATACCGGTAAACAGAACTTTCATCTCAAATCACGCCGGATTTGTCTGCCATGTAGCGTAGGGTTCGCCGTACATGGATAGCTGAGCCGCAAAGTCGTATAGGCATCGGCGAAAAGCCATACGACGATCCGATCCTCTCGCGCCAGATCATCGGGAGTCCAAACTCGTCGCTTCGATGAGCTGCGCGTCTAAATCGCCACCAGCCCGTCATCCTTCACCTGCCGGATCGTCAGCGCGGTGCGTACCGTATCGACATTGGCCGTCGAGGTCAGTTCCTCTATCACGAAACCCTGGAAACTGGCGAGGTCGCTGGCCACGCAATGAAGCAGGAAGTCGGAATCGCCGGACACCATCCATGCCCCGCGCACCAGCGGCCATTGGCGGGTCGCTTCGGCGAAGGCTTTCAATTCCGCGTCCGACTGGTGGTGCAGCCCCACAAGGCAGAAGGCGACGACATCGAGGCCCAGCGCAGGGGCGTTGAGCAGCGCCCGGTAGCCACGGATGATGCCGGTCTCCTCCAGCCGCTTCACGCGCCTGAGGCAGGGCGGCGCCGAGATCCCGACCCGCCGCGCCAGTTCGACATTGGTCATGCGGCCATCGTCCTGGAGTTCCTTGAGGATGTTCCAGTCGATTGCGTCCAGTTCTGCTTTCAATGCCATGAGCGGTTTCCGAATCGCGACAGCAGTCTGCGGCCGATATAGCCGATCCCGACAAAATATCCGATTTCGTGTGTGTAACGCATGCGGGCGCGCTTGTCGGCGATGCTTTTCCGGGGATGGGCGATCCGCCACGCGCGGGCAACCTTGCAAGGCGGGGCGCCCAGCACCTAGATTACGGCGGTTCCAGTAAATGCAAGGCGGCGACGGTCGGCCGCCCAGACAAGGTCCAGTCATGACGGTCAAGCACGCTCCCGTCCTCATCGTCGGTTCCGGTCCAGCCGGCTACACGGCCGCGATCTATGCGGCGCGCGCCATGCTGAAGCCTTTGCTCGTCGCGGGGCTGCAACAGGGCGGGCAGTTGATGATCACCACCGATGTCGAGAACTATCCCGGCTTCGCCGAGCCGATCCAGGGGCCGTGGCTGATGGGCGAGATGCTGAAGCAGGCCGAGCATGTCGGCGCGGAGATCGCCAACGACCTGATCGTGGAGGCGGATATCGGCACGCGCCCGTTCCGGCTCACCGGCGATTCCGGCACGGTCTATACCGCCGACGCGCTTATCATCGCGACCGGCGCGCAGGCGAAGTGGCTGGGGCTGCCCAGCGAGCAGACCTATATGGGCTTCGGTATCTCGGCCTGCGCCACCTGCGACGGCTTCTTCTATCGCGGCAAGGACGTGGTCGTCGTCGGCGGCGGCAATACGGCCGTCGAAGAGGCGCTTTACCTCTCCAACCTGGCGCGGCATGTGACGGTCGTTCACCGGCGCAACGAGTTCCGCGCTGAGCGCATCCTGCAGGAGCGGCTGTTCGCGCGCGGAAACGTCTCCGTGTTGTGGGATACGGTGGTCGAGGAGATAAAGGGCGTGCCCGGCAAGCTGCCGCTGCCGCCCTCGGTCAACGGCCTGGTCCTGAAGAATGCGTTTAGCGGCGAGGTCACGGAAATGCCGATCGACGGTGTGTTCGTCGCTATCGGCCATTCACCCTCGGTCGAGCTTTTCGCCGGCAAGCTGAAGCAGAAGCCCAACGGTTATCTGTGGACGGCGCCGGATTCGACCAAGACCGATGTGCCGGGCGTGTTCGCGGCGGGCGATGTGACCGACGATATCTATCGGCAGGCGGTGACCGCGGCGGGCATGGGTTGCATGGCGGCACTTGAGGCTGAACGCTATCTGGCGGAACTGAACATGCATGGGCAGGCTGCGGAAGCGGCCGAATAAAGAGAACCTCGGGAAGAGGGGTGGCGGTGGTATGTCGCTGGATTGGGACAAGCTGCGTGTCTTTCACGCCGCGGCCGAAGCGGGATCGTTCACGCATGCGGCGGAGACGCTGAAGCTGTCGCAATCGGCCATCTCGCGGCAGGTGAGCGCGCTGGAGCACGATGTCGGCGTGCCACTCTTCCACCGTCATGCGCGCGGGCTGGTGCTGACCGAGCAGGGCGAACTCCTCTACCGGACAGCGCATGACGTGCTGATGCGGCTGGAAAACGTCCGCACGAGGCTGACCGAGGCGAAGGACAGGCCGTCGGGCACATTGCGCGTGACGACCACCGTCGGCCTCGGCGCCGGCTGGCTGACGGAGCGTGTACAGGAATTCCTCGACCTCTATCCGGACATCCAGCTTCAACTCATCCTCATCAACGAGGAAATGGACCTGATGACGCGTCACGCCGACTGTGCCATCCGGTTGCGCCAGCCGCAGCAGTCGGACCTGATCCAGCGGCGGCTCTTCACCGTCCACATGCATCTCTATGCGTCGGAATCCTATATCGCCAGGCATGGAAGACTCGCTTCCATCGAGGAACTCGACAATCACCGCATCGTCACGTTCGGCGAACCGATCCCGACGGCGATCGCGGACGTGAACTGGCTGGAAACGGCCGGGCGGGCGGACGGCTCGCGGCGGATCGCCCATCTCCAGATCAACGACCTGCTGGCGATCAAGCGCGCGGTCAGGCGCGGCGCGGGCATCGCGGCGCTGCCCGACTACATGGTCGGAAAGGATTCCGATCTCGTCCAGCTCTTGCCGGAAAGCCATGTGCCGTCCTTCGACACCTATTTCGCTTATACGGATGCGCTGAAGAGCCAGGTCAAGCTGCAGGTCTTTCGCGATTTCCTCATCGCCAAGGCGCGTAACTGGTCATTCTGATTGGTACAGAGGCAGCGTCAGCAGACATATGCGAAAATGCATGGGTCCTTTGCAAAAGAGTGCTTGTTAAACGGGCAAAGGAAGCCCATATCGTAATCATCTCACGGACGCGTTCCTCCTCCCATTAGCGTCCGTCGAGTGTTCCCCTCTGGAGGTTTAGCTGGAAACAGCGCTTCCAATTCAACTTAGCCGGGTCTATTCGATCCGGCTTTTTTGTTGCCTAAAGCCCAGATATTCTTTGGCTTTTCTGGCCAGAGCTTCGTCCGGGCTCGGCACTCGCATCGCACGTGAAACGAGAACTTTCCAGCCGCCGTCCCGGCAGGCTCCAGGAATCAGAGGTGCGTTTCTGGCGCGGACAGGTTCTCCGGCCGCGCCTTTCAGTCCGGATTTCCGTCTCGCGCCTGCGATCTCGAAGGTTAAACCGCTCCCGGACGGGCCACAACGGCCGCCCGCCCCTATGCCACGGCACGGCATAAATTTGGTCCAGATAGCCGCGTGTCCTACGCGGCCTTGCCGGCGGCGATGGAAAGCACGTCGTCCGCCAACCTGCCGGTCAGTTCCGCCATATGGTCGAATTTCGCCACGAAGCCCGCGACGCCCGCCGTCGCCGAGCGAAGCTCGATGATCAGGTCGCCGATCTCGGCCTGGGGCATCGTCGCTTCCACCACGTCCCAGCCCGGCCATCCGGGGCGGGCGTCGTAGCCCAGGATCTGGCCGCGTCGCTGCGGGATCAGCGCCGTGATCCTGGCGGTCGCGTCGGAAGGCGTCGCAATCTCCACCTTCATGACCGGCTCTAGCAGTACGGGCGAACAGGCGGCCATGCCGTCCTTCATGGCGAGTTTCGCCGCCATCTGGAACGCCATGTCGGAAGAATCGACCGAATGATAGGAACCGTCCGACAAATTGACCGCGATATCGACGACGGGGAAACCGAGCGGCCCCGATTTCAGGAAATCGCGCACGCCGGTCTCGACCGAGGGGATGTATTGTTTCGGCACGACGCCGCCGGTGATTGTATCGGTGAACTGGAAGCCGCTCTCGCGGGGCAGAGGCTTTATCTCCAGTACGACATCGCCGAACTGGCCGTGCCCGCCCGACTGCTTCTTGTGGCGGCCGCGCTGCTCGGTCGGCTTGCGGATGGTTTCGCGATAGGGGATCTGCGCGGCGTGCGCGTCGACAGGTATCTGGTATTTTCCTTCAAGCCGCTCGATGGCGACCCTCAGATGCATCTCGCCATGGCCGGAAAGCACGGTTTCGGCCGAAGCCTGATGATGCTCCAGCGAGAGGGAAGGGTCTTCCTCGGAGATGCGCTGCAAGGCCGACGACATCTTGACCTCGTCCTTGCGCTCGCGAGGCTTGAGCGCCAGCGCGTAGACGGGCGGCGGCGGGGCGGGAATGGCGTCGACCGAAACGCCACCCTTCAGCGTGCTCAGCGCATCGCCGGTCCTGGCCTCATCTACCTTGCCGATGGCGACGGTGTCGCCTTCCTTTGCAGACGCGATCTTGACCTGGTCCTTGCCGAGCATGCGGTAGAGGCCGGAAACCTTGGCCGAATTGCCGTTCGGCAGCCACAGTTCGGCGCCGTCGGTGAGCGGGCCGGCAAGTAGCCGCGCGATCGACAGTTTGCCGCCATGTGAGGTGTGGATCGTCTTCATGACGCGGATGAGGCTTTGAGGATTGCCGAGCCCGAGGCGTTCGCGTGTCGCTGCCGCGTCCGGAGCGTCGTGGCGGATCGCCTTCAGGAGACGCAGCACGCCATTGCCGCGCTCGGCCGAGCCGATCAGGACCGGCGTTACGGTGCCCTCACGCAGATCGGCGGCGAGGTCGTCGAAGACAGCGTCGCGTGGCGGCTCGATCTCTTCCAGCAATTGCTCCATCAACTGGTCGTCATGGTCGGCCAGCGTTTCCAGCATGGAGAAGCGCGCCTCGATCTCGCGCGCCTTGTCGTCGTCGGGGATGGCGGCGATCTCGCTCTCGGCGTGCTCGCGGTAGATGTAGGCGCGCTCCAGCGCGAGGTCGATCGAGCCGATCACGATGCCGTCCTTCCGAAGCGGAATCTGGCGCAGGAGAAGCGGCGTGCTGGAGGCCGGCTGCAGCATCTTCAGCGTGTCGCGGACGCCGGTGTCGGTTTTGTCGACCTTGTTGAGGAAAAGCATGCGCGGCACGCCGAGATCGTCGAGCTGGCGCAGGATGAGCTGGAGCGCAGGTATCTTCTTCTCATCCGCTTCCGCCACGACGACGGCGATATCGCAGGCGGAAAGCACCGGCACGGTTTCATAGGCGAACTCGATGGAGCCGGGGCAGTCGACAAAGGTCATCTCCTCGCCCATGAATTCGGCGGTGGCGAAACTCGCCTCGACGCTCATCGCATGCGCCCGCGCCTCGGCCGAGTGGTCACCGACGGTGCCACCCGATGCTACCGTGCCCTGCTTGGGAATGGCGCCGGTGCGTGCGAGGATCGCCTCGAGAAGTGTCGTCTTTCCGCTGGAAAAGGGACCGATGATGGCGACGCATTTCGGTCCCTGACGTCGTCCTCCGGCGCGATTACCCATGATGCCCGACCTCCTCTCAAGCGTTTCCGGTTGAGCGGCGGCCGGCCCTGCGGCCGTCGCGCGGCGGGATCGTCAGGCTCCCTCTTTCGGGCGCACTTGTCCCGTCGTCGAGGCATCGTCACACGGCTTTGCGGCAAGGGCAAGGGGAGAGCTCTGCCTGTTGGTGAGAAACCTATTCCGCAAGCCTCTCGGACGAGAACCAGACATCGCCAATGATTGCGGTTGCCGTTTCGTCCGGCGGCTTGTCGGCCGCACGCCAGATCGAACGGGTGCGCTGCGCCCCCGCGCGATCGGGCAGCTTTGCCTTCCTCCCTGCGAACGAAGCGCCGACGCAGGGGATGAACCAGGACGGCATCAACGGCTCCAGCGCGAAGCCGGCTTGCCTGCGCGTGACGAGCACGGAAAGCGCGACCTTCTCGGACGGTCGCCAGGGGAAGATCAGCCGACCGCCTGGCTTCAAGGCGTGCAGCCAGGCGGCCGGCGGCGCGACCACGCCGGCATTGACATAGATGATGTCGGAGGCGGGGAGGGGCAGCGTCACCGCATCGCCAGTCACGACGGTCACACCGGGGTAGGGCAGGAGATTGCGCCTTGCCTTCTCCGCGAGTTCCGGTTCGATCTCGAAGGCGTGGACGCTGCCGCCGGGCAGGACGAGCCGTGACAGGATGGCGGAGTAGTAGCCGGTGCCGGCGCCGACATGCGATACCGCCTCGCCCGGCTTCGGGGCGACCGCTCCGATCCATGCGGCGTGAAGCGAGGGTTCGCCATTGTTGATGCCCTTCTCGGCATCGAGTGCCACCAGCGCGTTCTGGTAGAGATGGGCGGGATCGGCGTCGAGCGTCCGCACGTAGCGTTCGCCGGCGAGGGCGGCGGTGAGGCCCATGATCAACCACGGGCCGGGGCCGACGAAATCCTCGCGCGGCACCTCGGCGAAGGCCTGTTCCAGCCGTGGATCGCTTGAGCCGCTTGCGGCCGCCATCTGGCGAGCATAGACGGAACGGATTTCCGTCAGATCGACGTCACCGCCGGCCATGGTCAGAAATCCCATTCCAACATGTGTTATTCCTGAAATCCCGTTGCGGCCGACCGCCCGTCGGACGTTGCGAAAGCCGAACCAGTTTGCCAAAAGTGCCGGCGATGGCCGAAAACGAAAAAAGCTCGAGTCTCGAAACGCTCCGCTCGTCGCTTAGGCGACTTTATCACGGCGAGTCGAAGGCGGCGCTTCGCTTTCAACTCTCCATCATCTTCGTCGATCTGCTCACCATCGCCTTCTTTATCGTCTCGCCGGTCGTGAGGGACTGGCCGTCCTTTCTGTGGCTCGACTATGCCGTTGCAGCCGTCCTCGCGATCGACATAGCGGCCCGTGCACTCGCCTCTAGGGATATTCCGCGCTGGTTGAAGCAGTTGCCGGTGCTGGTCGATCTCTTCATCCTGGTGACGCTGCTCTTTCCCTACACCCTCTTCAACCTCGGCTTCCTGCGTATCCTGAGGCTATGGACCATCTCGCGGAGCGGTACGATCTGGCGACCGCTCGAACGGCGTGGCTACGGCATGTGGCGGGATGATGTTCAGGCGGTGATGAACCTCCTGACTTTCCTGCTGCTTGCCGCGAGCTTCGTCTATGTGAGCTTCTACCGGGGCGGCAATGGCCTGGAGGGCTATGTCGATGCACTCTACGTCACGGTGGCGACGGTGACGACGACCGGCTTCGGCGACGTCGTTTTGCCCGGTATCTGGGGCAAGCTCACCTCGATCGTCATCATGATCGTCGGCATTACCTTGTTTGTGCGGCTGGCCCGCTCGATCTTCCGGCCGTTCAAGGTCCTCTTTCCATGCCCCGAATGCGCGCTGCAGCGCCATGACGTCGACGCGGTCTATTGCAAGGCGTGCGGGCACAAGCTCAAAATCCCCGACGAAGGGGAGTAGAGACCGTCCATAAAGCCGTGCGGCCGGGCTGCAAATGGCGCTCGGCTGCGCTCCGGTGCTCGCCGATCACTGTTTTTGCCTCGGCACGTGACGGCTTTTGAACGGTCTTTCGCGTGAAAAGAATTGCCGGCCTGGGGCGGATGCTGCCCGCCCCGAAAGCCTCAACTCAGGCCTGTCGTGAAGCGCTGGATGCGGATGCAGGCCTCTTCCAGTAGCTCTTCCGAGGTGGCGTAGGAGATGCGGAAGTTCGGCCCGAGACCGAAGGCCGAGCCATGGACGACCGCAACGCCTTCTGCTTCCAGAAGTTCGGTGACGAAATCCTCGTCGGTGCCGATCACCTTGCCGGACGGAGCCTTCTTGCCGATCAGCGCCGCGCAAGACGGGTAAACGTAGAAGGCGCCTTCCGGCACGGGGCAGGTGATGCCGCGCGCCTGGTTGAGCATCGATACGACGAGGTCGCGGCGGTTCTGGAAGATAGCCTTGTTCTTCGCGACGAAATCCTGCGGGCCGTTCAGCGCCTCGACCGAGGCCCATTGCGCGATGGTGCAGGCGCCCGAGGTCTGCTGGCCCTGGATCATGTCCATCGCCTTGATGAGCTGGATCGGGCCGGCGGCGTAGCCGATGCGCCAGCCGGTCATGGCATAGGCCTTCGACACGCCGTTCATGGTCAGTGTGCGCTCGTAGAGCTTCGGCTCTACCTCCGCGATGGTGCGGAAGGTGAAATCGCCATAGGTCAGGTGCTCGTACATGTCGTCCGTCAGCACCCAGACGTTCGGATGCCTCAGGAGCACGTCGGCTACCGCGCGCAACTCCGCTTCGGTGTAGGCGGCGCCGGAGGGGTTCGACGGCGAGTTGAAGATCAGCCACTTGGTCTTCGGCGTGATGACCTTTTCAAGGGCTTCCGGCGTCAGCTTGAAGCCGTTGTCGATGGAGGTCTCGGCATAGACTGACGTGCCGTTGCAGATCGCCACCATCTCCGGGTAGCTGACCCAGTAGGGGCGCGGGATCACCACCTCGTCGCCGGGGTTCAGCGTCGCCATCAGCGCGTTGAACAGGATCTGCTTGCCGCCGGTGCCGACGATAGTCTGCTCCGGCCTGTAGTCGAGATTGTTCTCGCGCTTGAACTTCGCCGCGATGGCCTCGCGCAGCGGCGCGATCCCCGAAACCGGCGGGTATTTGGTTTCGCCGCGCCGGATCGCATCGATTGCGGCGTTCTTGATGTTGTCGGGCGTGTCGAAATCCGGCTCGCCGGCGCCGAGACCGATCACATCCCGACCTTTCGCCTTGAGGTCGCGCGCCTTCTGGCTGACCGCGATGGTCGCGGAAGGCTTCACGCGTGAAAGAGCGTCGGCGAGGAAGGCCATTGGAATGTCTCCATAAGGGGAAAATTGCCGCGTTTCTCATGTCCGATCCCGCGCCGAATCGCAAGGCTCGATCGACGGGACCAGGACTGAATCCCTGTCATTAACCGCTGGTCAAAGCTTCCCTGCCACAATCCGGGGAACAGGGGTTCACGGCTGCCTTTTTGGCAGCCAGGTCGCCGGAAACTGGAAAATGAAGCATCCCCGGCGTGTCAGCGACGCTATTGTCGCCGACGAGATCGGCATCGAGTACGGCCGCTACGGCGACTTCATCCTGAAGAGCGCCTACCAGAAGATATTCCGCCGCGAGGACGGGTTGTTGCGCCCCTTTGCCGTCGAGGGGCTCGTCATGCCGTTCCAAGACGGCCAGCCCATGCCGCCCGAAGCCCTTTTCGAAGCGATTCCTGCCGAGGACGAGGTCTTCGTGGAGAGCATGTGCCGCACGCTGCATTTGAGGAACTACGGCAATATCGGCGAGCCGGGGCTGGTTCTCTTCTTCAATTTCGACCCCCGCACCAACAGCGATTTCGCGGTGACGGTGAAGGAACTGGAGTTCATCGCCGGCCGCTACGGCGAAATCCAGCTCGACAGCCACCTGCTCGTCTGCGAGATCATCGAGACCGAGGCGCAGGATATCGACACGCTCGTCAGGATCACGGAGGAGATGCGCCGCCATGGCATCCGGCTCGCGGTCGATGATTTCGGTGTCGGCGATTCCGACCTGGAGCGGGTGAAATTGCTTCGACCTGATATCCTCAAGATCGATGGCGCGTGGTTCCGCCAGATCGCTGCTGTTCCGGCCGCCGCCGGCCTGTTCAAGTCTTTCGTCACCGGCCTGCACGGCCTTGGTGCGAAGGCCCTGATCGAAGGTGTTGAAACGCCGGAGCAGTTGGCGTGCGCGATCGATGCGGACGCCGACTATCTGCAGGGCTTTCTCTTTTCGCGGCCGAAACTCGCCGGCACGGTCTTCGACCCCGCATCGCTCAGGATCGATACGCTGCTCGAGCCGCATGCCAACGTGGTCCAATTGTTCAAGTAAGAACAATCAGCCGCGTTGATCCGTGCGGCAAAAATATTCATTTTGGCGCGCAGACAAGGTTGATCATAGTCCGCCTTTCACCACGGAGACGCCGGTCATGATCACCCTCTACGGCTCACTCGACAGCGGCAATTGCTACAAGCCGAGGCTGCTTGCCGCCAAGCTTGGCCTGCCGTTCCGGCATGTCGAAATCAGTTCGCGTGACGGCTCGACGCGGACGGACGCGTTCCTGGCGCGGAATCCGAATGGCAAGGTGCCTCTGTTGGAACTGGAGGACGGTCGTCTCCTGTGGGAATCGAACGCAATACTTCTTTATATGGCCGAAGGGACGCGTTTCCTGCCGAGCGATCGCTACGGGCGCGGCGTGGTCCACCAATGGCTCTTCTTCGAACAGTACAGCCATGAACCATATGTCGCGGTGCGCCGGGCGCTCGTCCGCTATCCGGAACGCGCCGCGATGGCCACGCCGGAAAGGCTTGCCGAGACGCTCGCCGGTGGCAATAGGGCGCTCGGCGTGATGGAGACGCAATTGGCGAAGGCGCCTTTCATTGCCGGCCGGTCCATCACCGTCGCCGATATCGCGCTCTTCGCCTACACGCAGGACGCCGAATATGCCGGTTTTGACCTCGGCTCATACCCGGCCGTGACGGCTTGGCTCGACCGTGTCAGGGCCGATCCGGGGCACGTGCAACTCGAATGGACGCCGCCGGAACTGTGATCTTCGCTTTTGGTGCGTTTGAATCGCGGATTAATTTCGGTTATGCGCAAGTCTGGACTAGACATCGGCCTCGGCTGATGCTGTCATCCGGTCGTAATAAAAGCCGACCAATAAGCGAACCGCATCAAACGGCTTTCTATGGGAGAGAATAACATGAAGTTCCGAACCCTTCTCGCCGCGGCAACGGCGCTTGCGATGATGTCGCCGGTCGTCGCCGAAGCGAAGACCCAGATCCAGTGGTGGCACGCAATGGGCGGCGCGCTCGGGCAGAAGCTCGAAGCCATCGTGGCCGGCTACAACAAATCGCAGGACAATTACGAGGTGGTGCCGACCTACAAGGGCAGCTATCCCGAGACCATGACGGCCGCCATCGCGGCTTTCCGTGCCCACCAGCAGCCCGACATCGTGCAGGTCTACGAGGTCGGCACCGGCACGATGATGGCCGCCAAGGGCGCCGTCTATCCGGTCTACCAGCTCATGAAGGACACTGGCGAAGCGTTCAACCCCAAGGATTACCTGGCGGCGGTTGTCGGCTACTATACCGATACGAACGGCAATATGCTGTCGCTGCCGTTCAACTCCTCCACGCCGATCCTCTATTACAACAAAAACGTCTTCAAGAAGGCCGGCCTCGACCCCAATACGCCGCCCAAGACGTGGGAAGATGTCGAAAGCTATTCCAAGAAGATCATGGATTCGGGTGCGGCCAAATGCGGCTTCACCTCGGGCTGGATCTCCTGGGTGCAGCTCGAAAACTTCTCGGCCTGGCACAATCTGCCGATCGGGACGGAAGAGAACGGTTTCGGCGGGCTTGACGCGCGCCTCAGCTTCAACGGTCCGATCCAGGCCCGGCACTGGGACAATCTGAAGAAGTGGCAAGACAACGGCATCTTCCAGTATGGCGGACCCGTGGGCGGCAATGATGCGGGACCGAAATTCTATTCGCAGGAATGCGCCATCTACATGAACTCCTCGGCTTCGCGCGCCGACATTCTTGCCAATTCCAAGGGTTTCGATGTCGGCATCGGCATGCTGCCATACTATTCCGACGTAAAGGGTGCTCCGCAGAATTCGATCATCGGCGGCGCAACGCTGTGGGTCCTGCAGGGCAAGGACAAGGATCACTACAAGGGCGTGGCGGACTTCTTCCACTACCTGTCCTCGGCCGAAGTCCAGGCCGACTGGCACCAGTTCTCCGGCTACCTGCCAATCACCAAGGCTGCCTATGAACTCGGCCAGAAGCAGGGCTATTACGAGAAGAATCCGGGTGCCGACGTCGCCATCAAGCAGATGACGCTCAATCCGCCTACGGCGAATTCGAAAGGCCTGCGCTTCGGTAACTACGTGCAGGTGCGCCAGATCATCGACGAGGAATTCCAGAGCTTGCTGGCAGGAAAGAAAACCGGCCAGGAGGCGCTCGATGCCGTCGTCAAGCGGGGCAACGAACTGATCGCCGAATTCCAGAAGGCCAACGAATAGTCTATCGACCTTCACGAAGCCCGCGCCAAGGCGCGGGCTTCACATATCTCCTCTCCCCGGGTCGGTAGATGCAGACGAAGCGCACCCTCTTCCGCAGCAAGACGCTGCCCTATCTGCTCATTCTGCCGCAGATGGCGGTCACGGTCATTTTCTTCCTTTGGCCCGCCGCGCAGGCGGTGCGCCAGTCGTTCATGCGCGAAGACGCCTTCGGCTTCAAAACGACCTTCGTGTGGTTCGACAATTACGCCCGCCTGTTTTCGGATCCGACATATGAGAACTCGCTTCGGGTCACGCTCGTATTCGCGGTCGGCGTTGCGCTTCTATCCCTGATCTCGGCGCTCGTCCTGGCGCTGGCGGTCGACCGCACGATCCGCTCCAGCCAGGTCTACACCACGCTGCTCGTCTGGCCTTACGCCGTGGCGCCGGCGGTGGCCGGCATCCTGTGGTGGTTCATGTTCAACCCGACGATCGGGATCCTTCCCTATCTGCTCAGCTTCGTCGATTATCACTGGGACCACTCGCTATCGGGGTTCGACGCCATGATCCTCGTCATCATCGCATCGAGCTGGAAGCAGATTTCCTATAATTTCCTGTTCTTCGTCGCAGGTTTGCAGGCCATCCCGAAATCGCTTGTCGAGGCCGCCGCGATCGACGGGGCGGGGCCCTATAAACGCTTCTTCACCATCATTTTCCCTCTCCTGTCGCCGACGACCTTCTTCCTGCTGGTAATCAACACCGTCTACGCCATGTTCGACACTTTCGCGGTTATTCACGCCACGACGCAGGGCGGCCCGGCGCAGGCCACCAACACGCTTGTCTACAAGGTTTTCCAGGACGGTTTCATCGGCCTGAACATCGGCTCCTCCGCCACGCAGTCGGTGGTGCTGATGGTCATCGTGATCGCACTTACCTTCATCCAGTTCCGCTGGATCGAGCGCAATGTTCAGTATTGAGGCGCGCGCATGATCGAAAACAGACCCTGGTTGAATTTCTTCTGCCACGCGATCCTGATCCTCGGCGTGGCCGTCGTCGCCTTGCCCGTCTATATCGCGCTTATTGCGTCGACGCGCGGGCCGAACGATTTCTATTCCGGCATCGTGCCGCTCCTGCCGGGCCCGCATACGATCGAGAACTACAAGGAGGTGCTGTTCTCCGGCATCTCCACCTCCGGCGCGCCGCCGATCGGCCTGATGATGTTCAACAGCCTTGTCATGGCGCTCTCCATCGCCATCGGCAAGATCGCGATCTCGATCATCTCAGCCTTCGCGATCGTCTATTTCCGCTTCCCCTTCCGGTCACTGGCCTTCTGGTTGATCTTCATCACGCTGATGCTGCCGGTCGAGGTGCGCATCCTGCCGACATTCAAGGTCGTTTCCGACCTCGGCATGCTGAACAGCTATGCGGGGCTGTCGGTTCCGCTGATCGCTTCGGCGACCGCTACTTTCCTGTTCCGCCAGTTTTTCCTCACCGTGCCTGAAGAGCTTATGGAAGCGGCGCGCGTCGACGGCGCCGGACCGATGCGGTTCTTCTGGGATATTCTCGTGCCGCTGTCGCGCACCAACATGGCGGCGCTGTTCGTGATCCTGTTCATCTATGGCTGGAACCAGTATCTGTGGCCGCTGATGATCACGACCGATCCGAATTATTACACGGTGGTCATGGCCATCAAGCGCATGGCGGATGTGGCCGATTCCATTCCGAAATGGAACGTCGTCATGGCAACGGTGGTATTGGCGCTCCTGCCGCCTGTCATCGTGGTGATCGCCATGCAGCGGCTGTTCGTCAAGGGTCTGGTCGAGACCGAGAAATAGAGAGGCTTGAACCCGCATGGCGGCAATTTCCCTCCATGATGTACGCAAGAAATACGGGACGACTGAGGTCATCCACGGGGTCGATCTCGATGTGACCGACGGGGAGTTCATCGTCATCGTCGGGCCGTCGGGCTGCGGCAAGTCCACGCTTCTCAGGATGGTGGCGGGGCTGGAGCCGATTACCGAAGGCACGATCGAGATCGGCGGGCGCGTCGTCAACGATCTCGAACCGGGCGAGCGCGATATCGCCATGGTCTTCCAGAACTACGCGCTTTATCCGCATATGAGCGTCTACGACAACATGGCCTACGGGCTGAAGATCGCGGGGCTTTCCAAGGAGGCCATCCGCCAGCGCGTCGATGTCGCCGCCCAGATGTTGGAGTTGAAGCCCTATCTCGACCGCAGACCGCGGCAGCTTTCGGGCGGCCAACGCCAGCGTGTTGCCATGGGCCGGGCGCTGGTGCGCCAGCCAGCCGCCTTCCTGCTGGACGAACCGCTCTCCAACCTCGATGCCAAGCTCAGGGTGCAGATGCGCCTCGAGATCAAGGCGATGCAGCGCAAGGTCGAAACGACCTCGCTCTACGTCACCCACGACCAGGTGGAGGCCATGACGCTCGCCGACCGGCTGGTTGTGATGAACGCCGGCTACGCCGAGCAGATCGACACGCCGCTCAACGTCTACCGCGAACCGGCCACGACCTTCGTCGCCGGCTTCATCGGCTCACCGGCGATGAACCTCATGGCGGCGACCGTCGCCGCCAACGGCAAGGGGCTGGAGCTTGACGGCGGAGGCACGGTGAAGCCGCGCAATATTTCGCTGCCAGAGAGCGGGCGCAAGGTCCTTCTCGGCATCCGGCCCGAGCACCTTTCACTGGTTCAAGATCTCAACGCCGACCTTCACCTCGCTGTGCAGGCGGTTGAGACGCTGGGTGCCGATACGCTCGCGCATGGCCGGCTCGCAGACGGTGGCGGGGTAGGGGGCGAACTCGTCGCCCGGCTGCCGGGTACGTCGGCGGTAAAACCCGACGAGGTGCTGCCGCTTGCCATCGAACCCGGCATGACGCATCTGTTCGACCGGGAAAGCGGCAAGCGGATCGAATAGCGCGAGGCGCGCCGCTGCCGCTCATGCATTCGGAGGCAGTCTCGGCTGCATCCCGTCGCTTGGAGCGATTGCCTGAAGCGCGGCACGCAGCGTCCGATAGGCCTCTTCGCCGAGAAGTTCACGATACGCCGTTTCCATCCGCTTATTGAATTCGTGGACGATTTTTGTGACCCGCACGGCGGCGTCCAGCGGCAGGACCAGCTTGGCGCGGCGGTCAGTCGGGTCCGGTTCGCGCCGGACATAGCCAAGTCTCTCAAGCTCGTCGACCAGCTCGCCCATGGCGGCCTTTCCGATTCCTGCGCGTTCGGCCAGGACACTCGACCGCGTCCCTTGGCGGTCGATATTGGCGAAAACGGCGCCGTGTTTGGGTCTGATCGCAGGATGTCCGCACGCCTGCAACGTCTCGACGAGGGCGCGGGCCGACGCCTGATAGGCATAAAGGAGTAGCGACTGGGTGTAAGGCGAATCCATCTTTTCAAATCCGTATCGATGCCATATTATATGGAATCCATACTATGTTGGAGGAAAACATGTCATCGACTTCCGAAGCCGCACTTGCGGCTCACGAGATCGTCACGGCAATGGTCCATGCGTGGAATGCTCACGATGCACATGCCTTCGCGGCTATTTTTGCGCGGGATGCCGACTTTACCAACGTATTCGGAATGGGCGCTGAAGGTCGCGAAGAGGTGGAGCGGTTTCACAGGCCGATCTTCGAGACGATGTTCAAAGATAGCTGCCTTGCGGCCATCCGCATGCGGACGCGTCCGGTCCGGTCCGACGTCGCTGCCGTGGACGTCCATTGGGAGATGAGCGGCGCATGCGATCCCGCGGGCAACCAATGGCCGAACCGCCATGGACTGATGAGCCTGCTTATAACCCGTGAGCAGGGGTGCTGGGCGATTGCGGTGATGCACAATATGGAGCTTCCTCCCGACGGGATGTCCGACGGGCAAGCGCGCTTGCAGGAACGGCATGTGCGCTCCGGCGCCGAGGAAGTCGACGAGATCTACCCTTTGGCTCCCGCCCCCAGCTTGACCCCGTTCTGCTCGGCAATGACGTCGGAAAGCATCGGCATGTAGTCGTCGCCGCGTCCCTGGGCGACGGCGGAAGCGTAGGAATTGCGCACGGAAGCGCCGACCGGGTTGGCTACATCGCTCGCCTGGGCAAAGGCGGCCAGGTAATTCATGTCCTTCAGCGCGTTGCGCAGCGCGAATTTGTGGGCATCGCGGTCGCGCTCCAGCACGTATTTGAAGAAGGTCTGGTAGAAGGGACAATCCATACGCCCGCCGCGGATGACGGCGTCGAATACCTCCGGCGTCAGCCCGGCCTTGGCGGCGAGTGTCAGCGCTTCCGAATAGATCGCCGCGTAACCCATAGCGATGAAGTTGTTGAGGAGCTTCATGGCGTGGCCGGACCCGGTCGGGCCGGTATGGATAACACGACCGGCGAAGCAATCGATGATCGGCCGGGCTCGCGCCACCACCTTGTCCTCGCCGCCCACCATGACATCCAGATTGCCTTCGGCGGCCTCTTTCGGCGTGCGGCTGAGCGGTGCGTCTATGAGCGTGATGTTCCTGTCCGCAAGCTCGCCGGCGAGACGCAAGGTCGAAGACGGGTCCGAGGTCGAGCAGTCGACGATCAGGAGCGGCTTGCCGGCGCTGGCGAGTCCCTCCGGCCCGTTGACGATCGCTTCCACATCGGGGCTGCCGGTGACGCAGAGAAAGACGATATCGGAGTTTTCGGCGAGCTCGCGTGCATTCTTCGCCTCCGCGGCGCCGCGCTTCTTCAGATACTCGACCGGTTTCCTGTTGCGATGGCCCAGCACCGTGAGCGGCCAACCCTTGCCGACGATGTTCGAGGCCATGCCGTGGCCCATAAGGCCGACGCCGACAAAACCGATCTTTTCCTTGGTCATTTACTTCTCCCGAGATTCTGGTCGGGGGGAACTTAGACTCGGAAACCTGTTATTGAAATGTGCGAAAGCACAAACGAAAAAGGCGGGGTAGAACCCCGCCTTCCGCAGGCAGCACATGCCGTGCACGGCCGCCAGTACATCCGTGACTTGCCGGGCCGGGATTTCTCGGACTTGCCGAAGCGCGATCACACCGGCTCAATCCGTCCGGTCGCGGCGATCGTGCCGCGAAATCCCCGGCTGCGCCCGTTCAGCCTGCGGCGCTGAGGTTCTGCGCGGCGGACTTGCCGGTGCGGCGGTCCTGCGCGACCTCGAAATTGACCTTCTGGCCTTCGGTCAGGCCGTTCATGCCCGAACGCTCGACCGCGGAGATATGGACGAACACGTCCGGTCCGCCGGCGTCAGGCTGGATGAAGCCGAAGCCCTTCTGGTCGTTGAACCACTTCACTGTTCCAGTTGCCATTTTTGTCTTCCTGTCGTGTTTGCTACGGTTTGGCCCTTCGGACCGGTGGTATCGAGATTTTGGAGATAGACATCAGCAAACGCGACCAGAGTGGAAGTGGCGCGGGCGTTCAGTTCGATCGGCCGAAATATCAACGCGCTGCATATAGGGCCGGACCGAGGGCGAGGCAAGACCACCTGGAAAGTGCGGAAGACTTGGCGGGAATGCGGATCGTTCTATCTTTACCGCCGGCGGAAACGGGTGCACCGTTCGAAGGTCACGTTCGCACGCGTCCACGATTTTCCGTACGCGCGGAGGCTGTCATGAAAAGGCTGATCGTCGTTTCGTTCCTCGTGCTGGCGGCCTTTCCGGCGCACGCGATCTCCCGCTATAGTTCCATGAGCATGAGTTGCGGGGCGGCGCAGGCGCATATCCTGCGTGAGGGCGCGGTGATCCTGCGCTACCGCTCGGCGCGCAACCCGAACCTGCCCCTCTACAACCGCTATGTGAGCGACGGCGGCATGTGCGCGCTGGGGGAGGGGGCGGTGGTAGACACGGTGCCGACGCGCGACAACCCACGCTGCGTCGTGCTCAAATGCCGTGACATCACCTACGACACGCCGGACAACTGATTTCGCATTCCCGCTGGCTCGGCTCTTCAAAACGCGAAGGATTGCTGTGCCGGGGGCGGCGGGCCGACATGCACGCCTTCCATTTCGAGCAGCCGCTCCTTGGCCGCCGAACCGCCCGGCGCCGAGAATCCGCCGATCTTATTGCCGGCGGCGAGGATGCGGTGGCAGGGCACTACGATCGGCACCGGGTTTCGCCCGAGCGCCTGGCCGGTGTCCTGGGCGCGACCCTTGTAGCCGGCCTCCTCGGCCAGCCCGCCATAGGTCGTGGTCTCGCCGAAGCGCAAGCCGCGGGCCGTATCGTAGATGGCGCGGCGGAAAGGATCGATGCCGTCGAGATCGACCGGCACACCCGAAAAGTCGACTGGCTCGCCCGCCCCGTAGCGCCGGAGCATGCCGACCAGATCGGCGATCGGCGCCGGCATGTCGGCGCTTTCGACCGCGTGACCCGCCACAGTCGCAAGCAGGCGACGCTCGGTCGCCTGGCGGTCACGCGCAGGAAGCTGCAGCCTCGTCAGGCCATGCTCGCTCCAGGCAATGCCGATCCAGCCGATGCCGGTCTCGATCAGCGCATAGGGAACGATACGATCATCTGTCGCGGTCATTGCTTTGTCCTTCTAGCATAAACGGCACTTAAGAACAAACCAGAAACATTCATCGAGGCTGCCGAAAATCCACCATGAATCTAGGCATCGCGGCTGTTTAGCGCCACCCGAAAAACCGCTGTCGCCACGGCTACGCGTTGATTCGTTTCGTGCATTGCGATGCCGGCAATCCTGGGTTAAGGAAAATTTAGGCAACGCAAAGATAATTTTTTCGGCTTCGCGGGGGCGCGAGGGTTTTTGTTTATGCGAATCCGCATTCTTTGCGGCCTGGTCCTGGCTTCGTCCGCGCTGGCCGGCTGCACCACCGGCAATATGGGCCTGCCGGGCGTTGCCTCCGCCGTGCCGACCGAGCGGCCCGACACGCAAACCGCTTCCGCGACCGATGGCAAACACGATCGGCTCGACCGCCTGATTTCCACCTATTCCGCCGCTTACGACGTTCCGACAAGCCTCATTCACCGGGTCGTCAAGCGCGAGAGCAACTACAATCCCAAGGCCTATCACGCCGGCAATTACGGCCTCATGCAGATCCGTTACCGTACGGCCAAGGGCATGGGCTACACGGGCACCCCGCATGGCTTGCTCGATGCGGAAACGAACCTCAGATATGCGGTGAAATATCTGAAGGGCGCGTGGCTGGTGGCGGGAGGCAATGAAAAGCGCGCCGACCGACTCTACCAGACCGGCTACTACTATAACGCCAAGCGCAAGGGCATGCTTGACCGGGCCGGCTGGGATGCGCTCGCCGCCGTCAAGCCGAAGGCCGGCCCGACGGTCGCCGCGGCCGAAGAGCAGGATAAGAAGCAACCCGAAGCGCCGACCATGACCGCTTCGATCGAGCCGGTATCGAGCCGGTTCGGCGGCAGCGCGACCGCGAGCCGTTCCGCTTCCGTCGCCACCGCTTCCACGCAGACGACCGCCATGGGCTATGCCGGCTCCGTGCCGACCGCCGTCGAGGCGCTGCCCGGCGTGATGACCGCGCCGCCCGAGCGGCCCGCGCGCTGAATACAAGATCCGCAAGGGCGGGCTGACCCCGCAGTCGGCCGCATCCGGCATTATCGCCACCATCGAAAGGCTTAGGCGCCTCCGCCGCCGATAGTCCCGCTCCGTGCTAGTATCAGCGGCGCGGGCATGAAACCTGCCGCGCGCATGACAACAGAAGCGCCTGGGGGAGGGCGGGGACAGGCTTGCAATCCAAGGAGGAGGCTGTGGACGACAGTCGCGATGCAAGACCTTCCGCAAGTGCAGTCGAACTCAAGACGAAGAATCGGGATCAGCTTGCCTATCCGCTTCCGGCCGGCAGCGCCGAGACCGAGCGGCTGATCCGCCAATCGGCCTTTATCAACGCCTTCACCCGCGCGCTCTTTGCCGAAGCCGGGATCGCGCCCGGCATGCGCGTGCTCGATGTCGGCAGCGGCGCGGGCGACGTGGCGCTCATCGCCGCGGACATGGTCGGGCCGACCGGGGAGGTGGTGGGCATCGACCGCAACGGTGCGGCGCTCTCGGTCGCCCGCGCGCGGGCCACGACGGTCGGCTTCGCGCATGTGACCTTCCGTGAAGGCGACCTGGCCGATCTCGACCCGAACGACAGGTTCGACGCCGTCGTCGGCCGGCTGGTGCTGATGTACATGCCGGACCCTGCGGCGACGCTGAAAGCGCTCGCCCGCCATGTGCGGCCCGGCGGCATCGTCGCCTTCGGCGAATACAACATCATGCCGGTCGCAATGCGCGACCTGCCGGCCATGCCTCTCGCACAGAAGCTCTTCGGCTGGATCGAGGGGGCGTTCCGACATGCCGGCGCGGAGACGGCGATGGGCAACAAGCTTTTCCCGGCCTTCCGCAAGGCGGGCCTGCCGTTCCCCATGCTGTCCTTGATGTCGCATATGGGCGGCGGTCCGGAATGGGACGGCTACGCCTATGCCGCCGCGACGGTGAGGAGCCTGCTGCCGCTCATTCTGAAGGCCGGGCTGTCGAGCGAGGAGGAGATCGGGATCGACACGCTGGAGGAGCGGCTGAGAGCCGAAACCGTGGCGGCGAACGGCATCATCCGCCTGCCGGAACTCATCAACGCCTGGGCGAGGGTAGGCGATCGTTCCTGACTCCCGCAAGAAGAGGGCACGCTTCCCCATTGCCACGCTGCCTTCCGGCCCTGGCCATTGTCAAGAAATCGGGAAGCGGGGCGCGAGGCCGTGCCTTCCGAATTAAAACAGGTGGCGCGACACACGCGCCCCGCCGGCGATTTCTGTTCCCGCCTGTTCCGCTGCTCCCGAAGCGCTGTTCTGCTTCGGGTCTGTGTACCTTCTACCGGCACGCAGGGGTCATAGTGCCCCCAGGGGAACCTCCAGGCGGGACCTCCCCGGCCTTACGGCTACGTTTGCCGCAAAGCGGAGGCGCCGGTTCCTCCCCACGCAATCACCGTCATGATCGGTGTTCCCGATGGGAGGAACTGACGGGATTATGGATGAAGGGCAGAGGGCGTGGATAAAGGGAAGCGCAGAAAATAAGGAAAGCGCTGAAATCAGCGGTTTCCGGAGGCTGACGGGCGCCAGTCTATCCACGTTTCGGCGACCACCCCCTCCTCCGTCATTCCCGACCTCGTGAGCGACTGAAAGGAGCGGAGAGTGTCGGGGATCCATGCCGTAGCCTTGCGGACGAACACCCCGATACCTGAGGCGACCCCGTTCTGAACCTCCGGCTCGCCACACCATCGCTCAGGCCTGGATTCCCGACACTCTCCGCTCCTTCCAGTCGCTGACGAGGCCGGGAATGACGGCGTGTCATTGGCCCTTCCGACAATCGTCGAGCATGGGGAGCCGCCAGGTTTCCGTACCGCTACGGAATGGGTCATGGACAGGTCGCCCGTACTGCGATCAGGCTGCCTTTCGGGGATGACGCGCGCGATAACGATCCTCGCGGCGCGCGGGGCACGGAGGATAATGACATGGAGGATTGTCGCCGCTCACGCGGCCGGCAAGGCATTCAACGGATGAGGTTGCAGTCGCCGCCGCGGTGCCTTGCCGTATACGTCACGTCAGGCGTGCCGTTCGGGCGAACCCGGATAGTGACGGACGTATGGCCAAGAGTGGCCGTGTAGGTATCGCCCTGTTGCTCGAGCTTCGCCAGCTTGCCGTTGATATAGACCGTGCCGTCCTCGTCATGCGTTTCGATCATCCCGCCGCAGCTTGCCTGGAATTGCGGCATGGCGGCCTGTGCGGCGGGCACGAGGAAAAGGGAAAGCAGGGCAGAGACGAGGAGGGGCTTGCGCATGGGGATCTCCAGTTGACGCGAGGGCACCTCACGCCCGAAGCCCGGCAGGAGTGTGGCGGCTCTTCCTCGCCCGGCCCGCTCACCGGCCATAGGTATAGGTGGCGCAGACGCGGTCCGGGTCGTTGCTGAAGGGGTCCGCCTTGGGCTGGAAAACGACCATCTCGGTCAGTTTGTCGTCGGTCCTGAAGAAGGCGACGTAGGGCACCGGGCCTGAGCCGCAGAGCCGGTTGCCGCGCAACAGCTTCGGGTCCTGCGGCTTCGTCAGTTCATAGACATCGGCCTTCGCCTTGCCCGAGGCGATCGGGTCCCATTTGCCTTCCTTGCCCGAGGCGACCTTCTTCACCGCGACCGACTTGCCGTTGCCAAAGGTGATCCTGTCCGCGCCGAGCGTCACGTCGCCGGTGATCGACATCGCCGTGTTGCTGTAGGCGGGGAGGCGCTCGGCGGCCGAGGCGGCGGTGACGAGGGAAAGGGCGAGGAGGGGGAGGTGACGAATGGTATGGATCATCATCTAAGAAGCCTAACATATGGGTACCGTCCATGACGACAAGCTGTTGTCAATGTTTGCGGTCCTGCCTTAAGGTCCATGACGCAGATCGTAACTTCAGCGGCGTGGGGAGGTGGTTCGGTGGCTTTGTCACCCCGTCAAGCTGAGCTTCAGGTAATTACAAAATACCGAAAAACTCAGCTCACATTACTTAAAAATGGTGCTCGTATAGAGCATGTCTGCGCAGATACGATATCAAACCTTATTTTGGTAGCTTCGGCCGATAGATTTCGGCTAGCACAGGAATTTTTTTTCTCAGCTCAGCGTATGGTCCGCTTGCGGCCGCCAATGCAAAGAAATGCGATTTCCAGGTCATATTATGGAATGTATCATGCGGCGCGAGCAGTGGCGTATCTCCACCATGAGGGCGATGATCATGAAGGACACAATGATCTTCACAAGGGACTCCCAGACGATTTTCCCGACGTAAATTTGTGGAAAAATGCTTTGAAGGACGCAAGACTTCGACGAAATGAGGCTGACTACGATCCGTACCCCCCAGACGACAAAGCCTTTCGTCAACATGGGCGATCACAGATTATCATAGCCGACAAGTTCATTAGCGAAGCGGAAGCATATCTGCGCGCAAGAGGATGCCCCATCTGATGACTTCACGTGAGCAGACGCCTGAGCAAAGAATCCGCTCCGCATTCTCAAAGCATGGTCTCGTACCGGCTTCAATCACGGTACGGAATTTTCCAGATGAGACCGTGTTGATTGTCTTCGTAAGCTCACAAGATTACGACGCGTCTGTGGCGTTATCAAGTACAGTAGAAAATGAACTCCCTGAAAATCATCTCGTAGTAATCCGGCGGGCCGAAGATTCTGATAAATATAAGAACGAAAGCGTCAAAGGCGTTTCTGATTCACGAGTAAGTCGCCTTATAGAATTGCTGAATGAGAGGTCGAGAACGTCTGAGCAGCAGCCAAGTCTACAGTTTATAAAGGATGCGGCCGAGAACGTGAAGGTTGCCGTAACGCGGCGGCATCACGTAGTCTTTGGGAGGAGAGGCGTTGGAAAGACCGCACTTTTATTAGAAGCAAAGCGGCTTGTAGAGAATTCACAAAATATCACTATATGGCAAAACATACAGGTATTGAGAGGCCTTGATCCGAAAGCGGCTTTTCTCACTATTGTAAAGAGAATATGTGAGATTCCTGATATAATATATTCTGACCGCTCACAGAGGCTCGCAAGTAAAAGGTTATCATCGGATATAGTTAATCGTATTGATAAGATATTAATTCGACCATCCCGCGCTATGTCAGAGACAGCGTCTCTAATACCGGATGCGCAGAGACTTGTATCTATGATTTGCTCTGAATATGGGGGCGATCTATACATATTCTTGGATGATTTTCACTATTTGGAGATGTCTCAGCAGCCGGAATTTTTGGACCTACTACATGGTATTACGAGAGATACGACAGCCTGGATAAAGATTTCGGGCATACGCAATCAATGCAGACTTTATCAAAATGACCCTGCGCTTGGTATGCAAGTCGGCCATGACATTGCTGCAATATATCTAGACATTACATTGGAGGAGCCTGCCAAGGCTCGGCGCTTCCTGACGGGGATTTTGCAGACGTATCTCCCACCTGCGGGAATAACAAACCGTTCAGGTATATTTTCCAACGGGGCGTTAGATCGTTTAGTACTGGCATCTGCTGGTGTCCCTCGGGACTTTCTGTTGTTAAGCGCTCGTTCTATTCAGCTTGCGCGAGAGCGCGTAAACGCGAGGACTGTCGGGACACAAGACGTGAACGATGCTGCCGGAGAAGCTGGGGCGCAAAAATTGTCGGAGTTGGAAGAAGATGCTGCTTCTGCCCGTGGAAAAGCGCAGAGTCGAGTAGAGGCACTAAATAAGATTCGAAGTTTTGCGATAGACGAGAAACATTTTTCGTTTTTTAGAGTTGCCTTTCGAGATAAGAATGAATTTCCCGATGAGTATGGTCTGCTTCAGAGTCTTATGGACTTGAGAATGATACATATTGTCAAGGGGAGTTTATCTGAAGCGCACGCAGTGGGGGAGAGGTCGGAGGTATATATGATTGATCTATCCGAGTACTCTGGATCGCGCTTGAAGAAGAATATATCTGTAATAGAATTGAAGGGAGATAATCTTGTTCTTAGGAGAACTGGTCCACGAGGAACTAAACTTATTGCTGATACACCTCGAAAGGTTATTCAAATTTTTAGATCAGGACCGGAATTTGAACTTGGATCACTATCTTCGTTGGTCGCTTAACTAAAAATATTCCTGCAGCGGCCGAACTTCCAAACTCCCCGCCTTCAGCGCCGCGATGGCCTCGGCCACCGCCTCGGCGCCGGCTAGCGTGGTGTAGTAGGGTACGCGCTGCATCAAGGTGGCGCGGCGGAGGGACTTGGAGTCCGACAGCGCTTTCTGGCCGTCCGTGGTGTTGAAGACGATCTGCACCTGGCGGTTGCGGATGGCATCCTCGATGTGGGGGCGGCCTTCTAGCACCTTGTTGATCTTCTCCGCCTCGACGCCGTTTTCCTTGAGGAAGCGCGCGGTGCCGGAGGTGGCGAGCACCTTGAAGCCGAGGCGGGCGAGGCGCTGCACCGCCGGCAAGACGCCCGGCTTGTCCTCGTCGCGCACGGAGACGAAGAGCGTGCCGCCGCGCGGCAGGTCGACGCCGGCGCCGAGCTGCGCCTTGGCGAAGGCGAGCGCGAAATCGTGGTCGAGGCCCATCACCTCGCCGGTCGATTTCATCTCGGGGCCGAGCAGCGTATCGACGCCGGGGAAGCGGGCGAAGGGGAAGACGGCTTCCTTGACCGCGATGTGGCCGGGCCGGCGCGGATCGGGCAGGGCGCCGTAGTGGGCGAAGGCGTCGTCCAGGCTCTCGCCGGCCATGATACGGGCCGCGACCTTGGCGATCGGCTTGCCGACGGTCTTGGCCACGAAGGGCACGGTGCGGCTGGCGCGCGGGTTCACCTCCAGCACGTAGATCGTGCCGTCCTGGATCGCGTATTGCACGTTCATCAGGCCGCCGACATGAAGCGCACGGGCGAGCGCGGCGGTCTGCCGCTCCAGCTCGTCCACGATGTCGTCGGAGAGCGAGTGCACCGGCAGCGAGCAGGCACTGTCGCCTGAATGGATGCCGGCCTCCTCGATATGCTCGAGGATGCCCGAGACGAACACTTCCTTGCCGTCGCACAGGCAATCGACATCGACCTCGATGGCGTCGGTCAGGTAGGTGTCGAAGAGAAGCGGGTTCTTGCCGAGCAGCGTGTTGATCTGGCCGGTCTTGTCGTTCGGGTATTTCTGCTTGATGTCCTCCGGCACCAGCCCCGGCACGGTGTCGAGCAGGTAGGATTGCAGCATGTTCTCGTCGTGGATGATCTGCATGGCGCGGCCGCCGAGCACGTAGGAGGGGCGCACGACCAGCGGGAAGCCGAGTTCGCCGGCCACGAGCCGCGCCTGCTCGACCGAATAGGCGATGCCGTTCTTCGGCTGGGTGAGCGAGAGCTTCTGCAGGAGCTTCTGGAAGCGGTCGCGGTCCTCGGCCAGGTCGATCATGTCGGGCGCGGTGCCGAGGATCGGGATGCCGGCCCTCTCCAGCGCGTCGGCAAGCTTCAGCGGCGTCTGGCCGCCGAACTGGACGATGACGCCGACAAGTTCGCCCGCCTCCTTCTCGACGCGCAGGATCTCCAGCACGTCCTCCGCCGTCAGCGGCTCGAAATAGAGCCGATCGGAGGTGTCGTAGTCGGTCGAGACCGTCTCCGGGTTGCAGTTGATCATGATCGATTCGTAGCCGGCGTCGGCGAGCGCGAAGCAGGCGTGGCAGCAGCAATAGTCGAACTCGATGCCCTGGCCGATGCGGTTCGGTCCGCCGCCGAGGATGACGACCTTGCGGCGCTCGGAGACTTCCGCTTCCGAGGCGAGCGCGCCGGCGAAGGGCTGCTCGTAGGTCGAGTACATATAGGCGGTCGGCGAGGCGAACTCGGCCGCGCAGGTGTCGATGCGCTTGAAAGCGGGGTGCACGCCGAGCTTTTGGCGAGTCTTCTGAACGGCTTCCGCGTCGCTGTTCGTCAATGAGGCGAGGCGGGCGTCGGAAAAGCCCATCGCCTTCAGCATGCGCAGGTTCCCGGCGTCGCCGGGCAGGCCGTGCTCGCGGATACGCGCCTCCATGGCGACGATCTCGGCGATGCGCTCCAGGAACCACGGGTCGATGCGGCACATCTGGTAGACGTCGGCGACGGAGGTACCCATGCGCAGCGCCTGAGCCACCATCCTGAGGCGATCCGGCGTCGGCGTGCCGAGCGCGGCGCGGATGGCGTTCTTGTCGTCGCCGGATCCCAGGCCGGGGATTTCGATCTCGTCGAGCCCGGTGAGGCCGGTTTCCAGCCCGCGCAGCGCCTTCTGCAGGCTTTCGGCGAAGGTGCGGCCGATCGCCATCACCTCGCCGACGGATTTCATGGCGGTGGTCAGGATCGGCTCGGCGCCGGGGAATTTCTCGAAGGCGAAGCGCGGGATCTTGGTCACCACGTAATCGATGCTCGGCTCGAAGGAGGCCGGAGTGGCGCCGCCGGTGATGTCGTTCTCAAGCTCGTCCAGCGTGTAGCCGACGGCGAGTTTCGCCGCGACTTTGGCGATCGGGAAGCCGGTCGCCTTGGAGGCGAGCGCGGAGGAGCGCGACACGCGCGGGTTCATCTCGATGACGACGAGGCGACCGTCCTTCGGATTGACCGCGAACTGCACGTTGGAGCCGCCCGTTTCCACGCCGATCTCGCGCAGGACGGCGATCGAGCCGTTGCGCATCATCTGGTATTCCTTGTCCGTCAGGGTGAGGGCAGGGGCCACCGTGATCGAATCGCCCGTATGCACGCCCATCGGGTCGATGTTCTCGATGGAGCAGATGATGATGCAATTGTCCGCCTTATCGCGGACGACCTCCATCTCGAATTCCTTCCAGCCGAGCACCGATTCCTCGATCAGCACCTCGGTGGTCGGCGAAGCATCGAGCCCGCGCTCGACGATCTCGAAGAACTCGGAGCGGTTGAAGGCGATGCCGCCGCCGGTGCCGCCGAGCGTGAAGGAGGGGCGGATGATCGCCGGCAGGCCGATCTCTTCTAGCGCCCGCGCCGCCACTCCCATGGCATGGCCCATATAGCGCTGCTTGCGGTCGCCCTCGCCGAGCTGCCATTCCGTCTCGAGCGCATCGAGCGCGGCGTCCAGGTCGTCGGGGCTGGAGGCTTTCAACTCGGCGCGACGCGCCTCGTGCTTCCGGCGGTCGGCGTCCTTCACCTCCGTCGCGTTGGCGAGCATGGAGCGCGGCGTCTCCAGCCCGATCTTCTTCATCGCTTCGCGGAAGAGCGCGCGGTCCTCGGCTTTGTCGATGGCCTCGGCGTTTGCGCCGATCATCTCGACATTGTAGCGTTCCAGGATGCCCATGCGGCGGAGCGAAAGCGCGGTGTTGAGCGCGGTCTGGCCGCCCATGGTGGGCAAAAGCGCATCCGGCCGCTCGCGGGCGATGATCTTGGCCACCACTTCGGGCGTGATCGGCTCGATATAGGTTGCATCGGCAAGCTCCGGGTCGGTCATGATGGTGGCCGGGTTGGAGTTCACCAGGATGATGCGATAGCCCTCGGCCTTCAGTGCCTTGCAGGCCTGGGTGCCCGAATAGTCGAACTCGCAGGCCTGGCCGATGACGATCGGTCCCGCGCCGATGATCAGGATGGAGTTGATGTCGGTGCGTTTGGGCATGATGCGGTCCGTCGATGGCGCTCGCGCATTGGGCCGGGCGGGGCCCCGTTTCGCGCGCGAAAAGCGTCGCGGCGGCCCGGCCATGCGCAAGGAAGAAAATATCAGGCTAGGCGGGCCTTATAGGGGAAGGAAACGCGCCGCGTAACCCCCTAAAATGCCGCGATGGGAAGCTATGCGCCGCCTACTTCCCCAGCGCCACCGCGTCGAGGATTTCAAAGCGCTCGGCCTTGCCGATGCGGATCATGTTCAGGCTGCCTTCGCGCGTGGCCTGCAAGGGCTCGGACGAGTCGGAGCCATCGGGTTTTCCACCGCGGAAGCGGATGGTGCGGGAGGCGCCGTCCGGCAGGCTCACCACCACGTCGGCGATGCCGGGTCCGAGGCGGGTGACGGCCGCCCGGCAAGGCTGCGTCGGCTGGCCGAACGCGCCGGCGCAGGGGATTTCTCCGGTCGACTTTTCCGCCGCCTCGACAGAGGCGGGCGCCTCTCCCGGTACGGTGGGGCGCGGTGTCGGATGCGGGATGCCCCCGGCATCCGTGCCATTGTCGGGCGCCGGATCGGCTGCTGCCGCGGCGTCGTCGGTGGCGGGTGTGGCGGTGTTGGGCGCGGCATCGCCGGCTTCACCGCCGGCCGGCCGGCCGAGCGCTGCGCGGTAGAGAGGGCCGTAGCGGGCAATGATCGCCTCGCGCAGCTTTTCCTTGTCCGGGTGTTCCGTCGCGCCGGCCGCCTCGCTGTTGCCTCCGATGCGGGCATCGAGGTTTTCCGGCAGGTCGGCGGGCGTCGTCTCGCTCTTCGCCATCAGACCTGCCCAAGTGGGCGTGGTCCCCGTGCCGGGGGATGATGGCGCGGCCATTTCCTTCAGCGCTTCTCCTTCGGCCCGGCTTGCCGTGCGCAGATAGCGTTCGGGCGCCCAGCCGCTCATCTGGGGCGCGGCCAGCGTCGTCACCTTGCACCATTCGTAGCCGCTATATTGCGCGCAGCCGAAATTCCTAACGCCTGAGCCGTTGGGCAGGCGCGCTTGTACCGAGCCGATCGGGGAGGGCGTGGCGCGGATGTTGAGGAAGTCGCCCAGCGACAGCCCGTTGACGACCGAGATGGACGGCTCATCCGCGCTTTGTGCCTTGGCGGAGGGGCAGGAGGCGGCGAATGCCACGGTCAAAAGGAAAGCCATGGAAAGGATTTGGCGGAGATCGATGCGGCCGCGCCTCGTGGCCGGGCCGAGCCAAGGATTGCCGGATTGCCTGCGGTTCGCCATGCGGTATTCCCTAGGGGTAGGATCGGCGCGCTATTACTAACCCGATTCGTGCCCGGCGTGCCGAGCGGCCGCAAGGGCGCATATTTATGCGGAAGGAATGAGGCGCGACTTCATGGGGAAGGATCCCGGCGGGCCTCCCAGCGGGGAAACAGCCTGCCGCCGGTGACCGGTCAGCCGTCATCACGCCGAGTTGTCGCAAATTCACATCTCGTTGCGCCGGGCCAATTCCATCTGCCCAGGCCAGCCCCGTTGCTGTAAGCCGGACGTGCCGCCGGCCGCGCGCCCCAAAACGGTACGCCGGCCGCGCACTAAACGAAAGGGTTCGCCATGACGATAACGGCCGTGAACAAAGCCGCCCGCGCTGTCTCGAGAAAGGGAAAGCTGATCGTCCTTTCCGGCGGCATCGCCGCGCTTTGCGGTCTCTGGCTGCAAATGGCGCCGACCCGCGCGGACGCCGATGAGGCGCGTGTCGTCCCTGCGCCCGCGATCGACGAGCCGGTCGCTGCCGCGGGGCATAGCGGACCGGAGACAGCCGTGCTCGCGGGTGGATGTTTCTGGGGGGTGCAGGGCGTCTTCCAGCACGTGGCGGGCGTGGTCAGCGCCACGTCGGGCTATACCGGCGGCGCCGGGAACACCGCGTCATACGAAACGGTTTCCACTGGCACGACCGGTCATGCCGAATCCGTCCGCATCGTCTTCGACCCGAAGAAGGTCAGCTACGGCCATCTGCTGCAGATATTCTTCTCCGTCGTGCACGACCCGACGGAACTCAACCGGCAGGGACCCGACACCGGAACGCAATACCGTTCGGCCATCTTCCCGACGAATGCCGGGCAGGCGAAGGTCGCCGAGGCGTATATCCGCCAGTTGAACAACTCCGGCGTCTTCGGCTCGTCGATCGTGACCACGATCGAAACGGGGAAGAAATTCTATCCGGCGGAAGGTTATCATCAGAATTTCCTGACGAACCACCCGGATTATCCCTATATCGTGATCAACGACATTCCGAAGGTCCAAAGCCTGAAACGGCTTTTCCCCGCGGAATACGCATCCAAGCCGGTGCTGGTTGCCAGCAGCGGGGAATAGAGTCTGTCGAGCATACAAGAAGCGGGAGGCGTGCAGGCCCTCTGCGCCGGTATGCGGCCCTATCCGAGCTTCCGGCGCCTTTCGAGTTCCGCCTTGCTCGGCTGCGCTCGCTCGAAGGTACCTGTCTTGATTTCGCCGTCGCGTCGGTAGGTGGCGATGATGACGCCGGAGGCGGAGGCCTGCGACTTTTCCAGCCTGAGGGCGGCGGGCATCGTGCCGTCGCCGAACAGGCGCTTGCCCTTGCCGAAGACCAGGGGATAGATCATCAACTGGAATTCATCGACCAGATCGGCGGCGAGCAATTGCTGAATCAGCTTGCTCGAACCCCAGATCAGGAGCGCCGGGCCATCCTCTTTCTTCAGAGCGCGCACGGTAGCCACCACGTCCTTGCCGAGCCCCTGGCTGTTTTCCCAGCTCAACGTGTCGGGCTCATGCGTCGCCACGTATTTGGTCACGCGGTTGAAGGTCCGGGCGATCTCCGCTTCTCCCGGGTTATATCCGTCGGATGACGGGTCGGTTGGGATATAGGGCCAATGGGCCGCGAAGATGTCGTAGGTATTGCGGCCAAGCAGCAGGTCGAACGGCCTGGACATTCCTTCGCCTACGGCGGCGCCAATCGCTTCGTCTCCGTAAGTCGCGGTCCACCCGCCATACTCGAAGCCGCCGGTCGGGTCCTCCTGCGGACCGCCGGGCGCTTGGATGACGCCGTCGAGGCTGATGAAGGCGGTCGTTATGATCCTGCGCATCGGACTTCTCCCTTGAAGTGCGTTTCGTGTCGGTCGCGCACAAAGGACGGACGACCGACGCGGATGCCGACAGCGGCAGGAAAAATTTCGGCCAGTGCCTACGTGGTCGAGTGCCTACGCTGCGTCGCCTTTCGGCAGCACCAGCGGCAGGTTGACGGCGGTTGCGATCACCGAATCGAGGAAGCCGGGGAAACGCCGGTCGAGGTCGGCGCGCCTGAGCGAGATATGGCGTGAGGTGCCGCAAGGCTCGACATTGACGACGCCCGCCTCGCGCAGCTTGGCCAGATGGTAGCTGAGGCTCGTTTTCGAGCCGAGGTCGCAGAACTGGCCGCACGTCATGCTCGTTCCCTCGTTGCGGGCGAGCATCCCGACGATAGCCAGACGCGTGTCGTCGCCGAGTGCTGAAAGCACGTTCGGCAAGGCAATCTGGTCGATGGTGGGATGCGGCAGGCTCATGCCCGAGAATTAAGCACAAATCGGGTGGATTTCAACGCGGAGGAGGGGTGCTACGGTCGTTGCGACGATCCGCGCCTTATGGCGCGAGCCACGTGCGACCTGTCCCTCCTGACACCAAGTTGTCAGCACGGTCGGGTTATTTTGCACTGCATCATTGACAGCGACCTTCCCAAGTTCCAATTGTTCAACGAATTTTGAACTAAGGATTCTCCCATGGACAAGCGTATCTTCTGGCTCGCCGCCGGTTCCTTCACGATATCGACAGAGGGCTTCGTCGTTTCAAGCCTTCTGCCCGACATTGCGGCGGATGCCGGCATATCGATCCCCCTCGCGGGCTGCCTCATCACCGCCTTCGCGCTCGCCTATGCGCTCGGCGGGCCTGTCCTCGCCACGCTCACCGGCCGGCAGGACCGGCGCTCGATCATCGTGTGGACGATGGCGTTCTTCGTTTTCGGCAATCTGATGGCGGCGCTCGGTTCCTCCTTCGAGACGCTGCTCTCCGCCCGCGTCGTCATGGCGCTTGCCGCCGGCCTTTTCGCAGCCACCGCGCAGGCGACCGCCGTCGCTATGGTGGACGACCATCACCGGGCACGCGCCATCGCGGTGGTCGTTGGCGGCACCACGGTCGCGGTCGCGCTCGGCGCGCCGCTGGGAGCCCTGATCGGCACTGCGATCGGCTGGCGCGGTACCTTCATGACGATCGCGGTGATCGGTACGCTGGCCGGTGTCGTTCTTTGGTGGCGTCTCCCGCACGGTCTGACCGGCACGCCGCTTTCTCTCGGCGAGCGCGTCGCCGGCGTCATGCGGCCGGGCGTGCTGCCCATGCTGTTCACGACGCTGATGACGCTGACGGGCGCTTTCACCGTGTTTTCCTTTATCGCGCCGCTTGCCATGCAGGGCACGAGCCTTTCCGAACTTGCCCTGCCGGCCGTCCTGTTCGCGTTCGGTGTCGGTGCGGTGATCGGTAATATCGTGGGCGGGCAGGCTGCCGACCGCTTCGGCGCGACGCGTACCGTCTGCTGGTCGCTGGCGCTCTCGGCGGCCGTGCTGTTCGCCTTCTCCGCGATTCCCGCGCTGCCGCATTCCTTCGCCGGTCCGGCGCTGATCCTCGCCATGGTCCCGTGGGGCGTGGTCGGCTGGGCCTTCCCGCCGGCGCAGGCGAGCCGCATCCTCGCTATCGCGCCCGACGACGCGCCGGTGGTGCTGTCGCTCAATGGCTCTGCGCTTTATCTCGGCATAGCGCTCGGCTCTGTCGTCGGAGCGGAGGTGCTGCGTGTCGGGTCGCCGGCCGATCTTGGCTGGGTGGCCGGGCTGTTTCCGCTGATCGGCCTCGCTATCGTGCTGGCGGCCGCCGCACGCAGGAACCGTCCCACCGCCGTTGCGCCGGCAGAATAGGGAACGCGGGAACGTTCCGCGCGTTTCTCCGGGCGTCGCAATGGTTGCGGCGCTACCGGAGGAACGGAGATGGGTGTAGAACAAGCCCCTACAGCCAAGGGCAGACAGGCCGCGAGCGGCCTGAAGCGGTCGGCTAAAAAGGAAGAGCGGAAGGTTGAGGCCAAAAAGGGCAGCCCACTGAAGAAGGGCGCCGCGCGCGTGGAGGAGCGGTCGAAAAGCTCCGACGGCAAGGGCGCCGGCGCCAAGCAACGCTGACTGGCCTCAAGGCTCAGAAACTGATTCGCCTTTGCGGCTTAAGACCCTGTTTTTGCTGAGTGCTGCCTGTCGGGTACCGAACAGCTCCGGCAGGCAATTCCGTTCAGCGATGTCCGTCCGGCCAAAAAATCACTATGACTCGGCCGCTGCATTCGGATAATTGTGAAGCGGATGGGCAGGCTGGTCGAGGAGAGGAAACACAATGCTCTGGAAAGGCCGACGCCAAAGCGACAATATCGAGGACCGGCGCAGCGAAAGCGGCGGCGGTTTCGGTGGTGGCGATCCGTTCGGACAGGGCGGCGGATTCCGCATCCCCATTGGCCGCGCAGCCGGCGGCGGCGGCATCAAGGGTATCATCATCCTGGTCATCCTGTTTTTCGTGCTTCGGTTCCTCGGCATCGACCCGATGCAGATCCTGGGTGACGGCGGCCCGATCTCGAACGGTGGCGTGACCCAGGAAAGCAGCGTGCAAAACGGCCCCCAGGCCAATGACGAGATGAAGCAGTTCGTCGCGACCGTGCTGGCCGAGACCGAGGATACCTGGACCGGCATCTTCCAGTCGCAGGGTCTGACCTACAAGGATCCGACGCTGGTGCTGTTCTCCGGCGCCTATCCCGGCGGGTGCGGCATGGCGCAGAAGGCAATGGGGCCGTTCTATTGCCCGAACGACCAGAAGGTCTATCTCGATACCGATTTCTTCCGCCAGCTCGCGCAGCAATTCCATGCCTCCGGCGATTTCGCGCAGGCCTATGTGATCGCGCATGAGATCGGCCATCACGTGCAGAACCTCACCGGTATCCTCGGTAAGTTCAACGAGAAGAGACAACAGGTCGACGAGGTCACCGCCAACAAGCTGTCGGTCATGGTGGAACTCCAGGCCGATTGCTTCGCCGGTATCTGGGCGCACTTCACCGAACAGAAGGGCATCCTCGAGAAGGGCGATGTCGACGAGGCGCTGAACGCGGCCTCGCAGATCGGCGACGACACGCTACAGAAGGAAACGCAGGGTTATGTCGTGCCCGACAGCTTCAACCACGGCACCTCGGCGCAGCGCCGCCACTGGTTCCAGACGGGCTATCAGTCGGGCAAGCTTTCGGCCTGCGACACGTTCAATAACCCTATCTGAGACGACGATACGTCTCTGGACCGGGGTTGATGCGGTGGCATCGACCCCCACTCCGTCCGCTTCGCGTCCACCTCTCCCCCGATCGGCGGGGGAGAGGAAGCGCTGGCCGCAGGGCTAGCACCCTTCCTCTACCCCACGAAGGTGGGGGAGAGGTGGCCCGGCGAAGCCGGGACGGAGTGGGGGTATCCGGCCATATGCGATCGCCCCACCCCGACAGAGTGGGTAATCCCGAAACCTTCGTTGTCCGGAATGGCCGCTTCCTCTATAAGGCCCCTCCCGTTCGAGGAGCCAATCATGATCGACGCCGCCACGGCCAGGCGGGGCCTCGTCCTCGTCTTCACCACGCTCCTGCTCGACATCATCGGCTTCGGCATCATCATGCCGGTGCTGCCGGCCTATCTGAGCGAGCTTTCCGGCGTCGGCGTCAGCGAGGCGGCGATCGAGGGCGGCTGGCTGTTCTTCGTCTACGCGGCGATGCAGTTCTTCTTCGCGCCGCTGGTGGGAAACTTGAGCGATCGCTTCGGGCGGCGGCCGATCCTGCTCGCCTCGGTGCTGACCTTCTCGATCGACAACCTGATCTGCGCCGTCGCATGGTCCTATCCGATGCTGTTCATCGGCCGCGTGCTCGCCGGCATCAGCGGCGCGAGCTATTCGACCACTTCGGCCTTCATCGCCGACATCAGCACGGACGAGAACCGAGCCAGGAATTTCGGCCTGCTGGGCATCGCCTTCGGTGTCGGCTTCATCATCGGCCCGGTTCTTGGCGGCCTGCTCGGCTCGTTCGGGCCGCGCGTGCCGTTTTATTTCGCGGCGGGGCTGGCCTTCGTCAATTTCCTGATCGGCCTCGTCCTGCTGCCGGAGACCCTGGCGCCGGAACACCGTCGCCGCTTCGAGTGGAGGCGCGCCAACCCGGTCGGCGCGCTTATGCAGATGCGCAGCTATCCCGGCATCGGCTGGATCGGCCTCGTCTTCTTCCTGATGACGCTCGGGCACATGGTCTATCCGGCCGTGTGGTCGTTCGTCGGCAGCTACCGCTACGGCTGGAGCGAGAGCCAGATCGGGCTTTCGCTCGGCCTCTACGGGCTCGGCGGCGCTATCGTCATGGGCCTCGTCCTGCCGCGTGTCATTCCCTGGTTCGGCGAGCGGCGCACCGCCGCGATCGGGCTCGCCTTCGCCGCGCTCTCCGCTTTCGGTTATGCGGCCGCCTGGCAGGGCTGGATGGTCTATGTGGTGATCGTGGCGACGTGCCTCGAGGCGCTGGCCGACCCGCCACTCAGGAGCCTCGCCGCCGCCAAGGTGCCGCCGTCGGCGCAGGGCGAACTGCAGGGCGCGATGACCTCGATCTTCTCTATCACCTCGATCGTCACGCCGCTGCTCTATACGGGCATCTTCGCCCGTTTCACCGGGCCGGATGCGCCGGTGGATTTCGCCGGCGCGCCCTATATCGTCGCTGGAATCTTCCTGGCGTTTTCGCTCATCGTGCTGCTGGCCAAGGTCGGCAGGCCGAAAGAGGCCGCGAGGGCGGGGGCAGCGGAGGCCGGTTTGTGACGGAGGCCCGGCCGGCTCAGCGTTCCGCCAGCGCCGGTTCGCCACGGCGTTCGCGGATCAGATTGGCGAAGCGGCGGAAGAGGTAGTGGGAATCCTGCGGGCCGGGCGACGCCTCGGGGTGGTGCTGCACGGAGAAGACCGGCTTGCCGGTGATGGCAAGGCCGCAATTCGAGCCGTCGAAGAGGGAGACGTGCGTCTCCTCGACGCCGTCGGGCAGCGTGTCGCCGTCGACCGCGAAGCCGTGATTCATCGAGACGATTTCGACCTTGGCGGTCGTGTGGTCCTTGACCGGATGGTTGGCGCCGTGATGGCCCTGGTGCATCTTGACGGTGTTGCCGCCGAGCGCCAGCGCCAGCATCTGGTGGCCGAGGCAGATGCCGAAGACGGGGATGTCGGCGTCGAGCAGGTCCTGGATGATCGGCACGGCATATTCGCCGGTCGCCGCCGGGTCGCCGGGGCCGTTCGAGAGGAATATGCCGTCCGGCTCCATGGCGAGGATGTCGTCGGCGGGCATGTCGGCCGGCACCACGGTAACCTTGGCGCCCAGCCCGGCGAGCTGCCGCAATATATTGCGCTTGATGCCGTAATCGACGGCGACGATGTGCATGTCCGGTTCGGCCAGTTCGCCATAGCCCTCGTTCCAGATCCAGGGCGTCTCGGTCCAGGTCGAGCTCTGGCCGGAGGTGACGTCCTTGGCGAGATCGAGGCCGACGAGGCCGGACCATGTGGCCGCCTTCGCCTTCAACTCATCGAGGTCGAAAATGCCGTCCGGCGCATGCGCCACGATGGCGTTCGGCGCGCCGCCGACGCGGATATGGGCGGTCAGCGCGCGCGTGTCGACGCCGCTGATGGCGACGATGCCGCGCCGCTTCAGCCATTGGTCGAGGCCGCCCTCGGCGCGGTAATTGGACGGATCGGTAATGCCGGCCTTGAAGACCGCGCCGATCGCGCCGGCGCGCGCGGCGGGGGTCAGGTCCTCGATGTCCTCTTCATTGGTGCCGACATTGCCGATATGCGGGAAGGTGAAGGTGACGATCTGGCCGGTATAGGAAGGGTCGGTCAGGATTTCCTCGTAGCCGGTCAGCGCCGTGTTGAAGCAGACCTCGCCGACGGCCTCGCCTTCCGCACCGAGCCCGCGTCCCTCGATCACCGTCCCGTCCGCGAGGACGAGGAGGGCGGTGGGCTTGTGCTGGGTCCAAGGGGCGGTGCTGGCCATTAATCGGGTCCTTCGATTTCGGCGCACCAATCGCAAGGCGCGTCGCAAAGCAGCGAATGCGGCTGGCGCAATTCGCGTGCTTCCTTAGATGATAGTCGCTAAGAGAGCGGTCAATAGGCTCGGGCGGCGGCGCGGTCAAGGCGCCGCGGCGGCGCATCGGAACAGGAAAGGAAGCGGCATGTCGCTCCGCGGGAATATCGACGAGGCGCTGAAGAACGCGCAGAAGAGGCGCGAGGCGGAGCGGGTCTCGACGCTGAGGCTCATGCGAGCCGCGATCCAGGGGGACGACATCGCCAGGCGCGGCGAGGGACGCAAGGAGGCCGGCGACGCCGACATCCTGCAGATCCTCGCCAAGATGGTGAAGCAGCGCGAGGAATCGGCCGCCGCCTTCGAGGCAGGCAAACGGCCGGAACTGGCGGCGAAGGAGCGTGCCGAGATCGCGGTGATCCGCGAATTCATGCCGAAGCAGATGGACGAGGCGGAGATGCGCGCCGCAGCCGAGGCCGCGATCAGGGAGACAGGCGCTTCCGGGATACGCGACATGGGCAAGGTGATCGGCAAGCTCAAGGAGCAATATGCCGGCCGGATGGATTTCGGCAAAGCAAGCGGCATCGTGAAGGGGCTGCTCGGCGGTTGAAGGTTGCCCGGCGGTGCGTCCTTCGAGGCTCGCTCCGCTCGCACCTCAGGATGAGGATTGTGGGGTAATCGGCTGCGCAGACCCGTCGCTCAGATGGCGCGCAGGCGCGAGCCGGAAAGCTCGCCGCTCTCTTCCAGCACCGGATAGGCGATCGAGGCCAGCAGCGAGTTGATCTGCTTCATGTCGCGGATCGTGTCGAGGTGGATGGAACTGGTCTCCACGCTCTGCTCCGTGCCCTCGCGCAACCGCTCGAAATGGCGCCGGCTTGTTTCCTTCTCGACGTCGCGCAGCCGGTCCTTCTCGGCGACGAGCTGGCGTGCCGTCACCGGGTCGCGGTTGACGAGGAGGTTGAAGGCAAGCCGCGCATTGGCAAGCACGGCGGCGTGGAAGCTCGAAAGCTCGCGCCAGCCCTCCGGCGTGAAATCGATGCCGCGCTTCAGCTTCTTCTGCACTTGCGGCAGCATGTTCCTGACGATGATGTCGCCGACCTGTTCGAGCTTCACGCATGCGCCGAGCAGTTCCTGGCAGCGTGCCGCTTCCCTTTCTGACATATCGCCCGTCGCGATCTGCGCAAGATAGAGCTTGATGCCGGCATGGAGCCTGTCGACGCGATCGTCCAGCGCGGCAAGCTCGTCCATCCTCTTCCGATCCGGCGTCTCGTAAAGCTCGATGATGCGGCGAAGCATGATCTCGATGATCTCGCAGACCCGCACGACCTCGCGCGTGGCGTTAGCGAGCGCCTGTCCGGGATGGGCAAGCGCCGCCTTGTTGAGTGCGGAGAGTTCCTCCATTTCGGCGGGAATTTCGGGTTCGGCCGGCGTGGAAAGGGCGACTATCGCTTCCGTCGCCTTCAGCACGAGACCGGAAAGCGGAATGCCGGCGATCAGGATGATGACGTTGAAGAGGATATGCGCGTTGACGATCTGGCTGACGGCGTCGGCACCCAGGAAATCCATCCTCGGCTTGAAGATCATATAGAGCACGAGCATGACGATGGAGCCGGCGCCGCGCATCAGGAGGTTGCCGAGGGGAACGACGCGCTCGGCCGGCGGCGCACCGCGGGTGAGCAGCGGCGCGATGACGGAACTGCCGAGATTGACGCCGAGCACCATGACGATGGCAAGTTCGGGATGGATGATGCCCTTGCCGGCAAGCGCCATCAGGAGCAGCACGCCGGCGATGGAGGAATGGAACAGCCAGGTGATGAGGGCGGCGAGCAGGAAGGCCGTCACCGGGTCGCCCGACAGATAGTCGACAATGACGGGAAGCAGGTTCGAATCGCGCAGCGGCTCGGTCGCGCTGTTCATCATTTCGAGCGACAGGATCATCAATCCCACGCCGAATACGATGCGGCCCATCTGCCGCCAGGACCGCTCTTCGGTCGTGCGGAACATGACTGTGCCCGCGATGAGGCAGATGGGCACCAGAAGCGACAGATTGTAGCTCAGAATCTTGACGACGAGCGCCGAGCCGACCTCGGCGCCGCGCACGGCGAGGATGCCGGAGAGACCGGTGACGATGCCGGAGCCCGCGAAGGAGCCGATCAAGAGCGTCACCGCCGTCGAACTCTGGAACGCGACCGACAATCCCATGCCGGTCGCTGCCGAGAGGAACGGGTTCCTCATCGTGGCGCGCAGCTTTTGGCGCAAGACATCGCCATAGGCGCGCTCGACGCCGGTGCGCACCATGCGAGTCGCCCATAAAAGCAACGCCACCGCGCCCGCCAGATGGACGAGAACGATCGAGCCGCTCATGCGAGCGGGTCCTGGCACAGGGGCCGGCAAATGGTCACGATAAGGTTGGCCATGCCAGACAAATAGCGAATCCCAAACGGTTTTCCAGCGGCCGATTCGATTAGCCGGTTAAGATATCGCGCCTTTTGAACAGGCGTGCAAGCGAGTGTGAGCGGGAGGGGCGCTGGCGCAATGGCAAAGGTTGGAATATCAAGCACCCGGCCTGCCCATGGCCGATCAGGAGAGATGGCAATGAACGAACAATCCCGCCCCGACTGGTCCGCCGCGCAATATCTCAAATTCGAGGACGAGAGGACGCGGCCGTCGCGCGATCTCCTGGCACAGATACCGCTTCCAGGCCCGAAGCGGGTGGTGGACATCGGCTGTGGGCCGGGCAATTCGACCGAGCTTCTCGCCGCGCGCTGGCCGGATGCCGCGGTAACCGGCATCGACACCTCGCCCGACATGCTGGAGAAGGCGCGGGCGCGGCTCCCCGGCGTCCACTTCGAACTGGCCGATGCCGCGGCCTGGATACCGTCGGAACCGGTCGACGTGATCTTCGCCAATGCCGTCTTCCAGTGGCTGCCGGACCATCCCACCATTCTTCAGCGATTGATGGAGCATCTCGTACCGGGCGGCGTGCTTGCGGTGCAGATGCCGGACAATCTGGGCGAGGCGTCGCACCGGACGATGCGCGAGGCGGCGGGCGCCATGCCGTTCAAGGCGAAGCTCGAAACGTCGGCACGGGCGCCGCTGCCGCCGGTCGGCTTCTATTACGACCTCCTGATCGGCGAAGCCAGCCGGCTCGACATCTGGCATACGGCCTACAATCATCCGCTGGCCGGCGCGGAAGCCATCGTCGAATGGCTGAAGTCTACCGGGCTGAAGCCCTTCCTCGATCCACTGGAGCCGGCCGAACGGGAGACGTTCCTGGCCGATTATCTCGCGCGCATCCGCGAGGCTTATCCACCGCGAAAGGACGGCAAGGTGCTTCTGCGCTTCCCCCGTCTTTTCATCGTGGCTGTCCGGTAGGGAACCCTTGCCGGCGAATGCGCCATACGGAAACCACAATGCGGAGGAAATGCCTCCGTTTTCTTTACACGGACGCTTAATCGGCACTAAACCCCTTCGGCCCTATCGTATCCGGCCTTCGGCGCGCCTCTCGGCGTGCGCCCGCCGCTCAAAGGAACAGGCATGAACCGCGTCGCGATTACCGGCATCGGAGTGAAGATCCCCGAGGCCGAGATACCCAATGAAGAGCTGGTGGCGAGCTTCAACGAGTGGGTCGGGCGGGAAAACAGGAAGCGGGAAAAATGCGGCGAGGAGCCGCTGAAGGAATCGAGCGTCGCCTTCATCGAGCACGCTTCCGGCGTGAAATCGCGGCATGTGATCGCCGCGGACGGCATCCTCGATCCGGACCGCATGGCGCCGCGCATTCCCCGCCGAAGCAATGAGGAGCTTTCGGTGATGGCCGAATTCGGCGTCGCCTCGGCAAGGCAGGCGATCGAGGACGCCGGCGTCGATCCGGCCGGGATCGACATGGTCATCTGTGCCGCTTCCCACCAGCAGCGCAACTACCCGGCGATGTCGATCGAGATACAGAAGGAACTCGGCACGTCAGGCGCGGCTTTCGACATGAGCCTCGGCTGTTCGTCCGCCGCCGCCGGGCTGCATGTCGCGACCAACCTCGTCCGGAGCGGTGCACAGAAGCGGGTGCTGGTGGTGACGCCGGAGATCATCTCCGGCCATCTCAATTTCCGCGACCGGCAGACGCATTTCATCTTCGGCGACGCCTCGGCGTCGGTCATCGTCGAGCCGCTGGCGGAGGGCGAGACGCGGCCCGGACGGCTGGAGGTGCTGGACACGGGGACCTGGACGCAATTCTCCAACGCGATCCGCTCCAATTTCGGCTTCCTCAACCGGGCCTCGCAGGAGGATACCTCGATCGTGGAAATGGCCGACAATTTGATCGTCCAGCTCGGCAACAAGGTGTTCAAGGAAGTCACGGTCGCCGGCCACCACTTCATCGTGCAGTTCCTGGCCGAGCATGGGCTCGACCCGCACGGCATCCGCCGCTTCTGGCTGCACCAGGCGAATGCGCGCATGAACGCCATGATCCTAAGGATGGCGCTCGGCCACGACGCCGACCAGGATCGGGCACCGCTTGTGCTCGATCGGCTCGGCAACACGGCTGCTGCCGGAGCCATCGTGGCGATGAAGGAGAACCATGCCGATCTGAAGCCCGGCGATTACGGGCTGCTCTGCGCCTTCGGCGCCGGCTATTCGATCGGCGGCGCACTGATGCGCATGATGTGAAGGCCGGAACGGGTCTTCGGGCGTCATTCCTCCTCGTCGTCCGGCTCGAGCAGGCGCGTTGCGCGCCAGCGCGTCAGGACGGTGTTGATCTCGTCCACCACGAAGAAGCGGGCCGCCTCGCGGTCGTAACCCTCGGAGAGCAGGCGGTCGTAGGCGGTGTGCTCGTGGCGGACGTGCGCGACCGTCGCCAGCCACACCGCGATGGTCGGCGGCAGCGTCCTGAATTTGGCGGAAAGCGCGGCCTCCCGGATAGGCTCCGTGTCGGCATAGGGCGCCATCGGCAGAAGCGCCGACAGGGCCTTGCCGATAACGCGCTGGCGCGACGTGCCGCTCATTCGCTCTTGGAGACCGTCGCTTCCGGCACCGAATCGGTAGAGGCGTAGTACGGCTTGATGTCGATGACCGGCGTTCCGTCCAGCACGTCCATGGCGTCCAGCGTCAAAATCCCCGCGCCGATGTCGAGCCCGGTGAGACGCGTGACATGCAGGCCGATCGGGTTCGGTCGGGCAGGGGAGCGCAGGGCGAAAACGCCTTTCGGATGAAGCGCATGGCGGGGTTTCTGCACAATCAGATTCCGCGCCGAGCGATTGAGCCAGGTGAGGATGGCGACGTGGCTCGCGCCTTCGAGGCCGGCAAGGCCCGGCCGGTAGTCCGGTGCGACCTCGACGCTGGCAGGTGCTGCGCGTTCGCGGGCCTGAGCCATGTTGCGGGGACATTCCTCGCGGGAGGTCCAGGGTGAGCGGATACGGCCGATGAAGACGACATGACCGTCCGGCGGCAGGCCAGCCGGGTCGGTCGTCAACTCCACTTCGCCTTCGCGCCTTTCCGTCATCTTGTCCACTCCGTCATCCTATCATTTCCCGGGCGTCATTTTCTGGCCGGAACGCGACATGGCTCTTGCCAAGCGGGCGATATTCACATAAAGATATCTTTATGTCTTTCTGGAGCAGTAAATGCTGACGCGCACGCCTGTTGGCCTCGATGCCATGGTTGATACCTTGAAGGCGGCCGCCGAATCCAGCCGTCTGCGTATCCTCTTGATGCTGTCGCGCGGCGACCTCACGGTCAGCGATCTGACGGACGTGCTCGGCCAGTCGCAGCCGCGTGTCTCGCGCCACCTGAAACTGCTCCTCGATGCCGGCCTCATTTCGCGCTATCAGGAGGGGTCGTGGGCTTATTTCCGGCTTTCCGACGACGAAACCGCCCGTGAAACCATCCAGGGCATCGTCGCTCGCGTCGACCTCGGCGATGCGACCGTCGAGCGCGACCTCGAACGCCTCGCCGAGGTGAAGCGTAGGCGGCAGGAGCGCGCGCTCGGCTATTTCAGCGCCAATGCGGCGAGCTGGGACCGTATCCGCTCGCTGCACGTGCCCGACGACGCCGTGGAGGCCGGGCTCAGGAAAATCGTCGGCAAGCGGCCCTTCCAGTCCATGCTTGACCTCGGGACCGGCACCGGACGTCTGCTGGAGATATTTTCGCCGCTTTATGTGCGCGGCGTGGGCGTCGATCTCTCGCGCGAGATGCTTGCGGTGGCACGGGCCAATCTCGACCGCGCCGGCGTGCACAATGCGCAGGTCAGGCAGGGCGACATCTACACGCCGCCGGTGGAGCGCGAATCCTTCGACCTCGTGACGATCCACCAGGTGCTGCATTTCCTGGAGGATCCGGCCGCCGCGATCCGCGAGGCTGCAAGGCTGCTTAGGCCGGGCGGACGGCTGGTGATCGTCGATTTCGCGCCGCACGCGCTCGAATTCCTGCGCGAGGAGCACGCGCATCTGCGCCTCGGCTTCGCCGATCGGCAGGTCGCCGACTGGCTCGAAGAGGCCGGACTTGAATTGAAGGACACGATCGACTTCGCGCCGCGCGGGGAGGGGTCGCGGCTGACCGTCAAATTGTGGCTTGCCCAGGACCGGCGGTTGCTCATCGCCGGCGAGGGGAGCCACGCCCGAACGCAGGAGAATATCGCCTGATGTCACAGTTCCGCTTCTCCCGCCTGCCCGATATCGGAGACCGGATTCGCGTCTCCTTCGAGTTCTTTCCACCGAAGACGGACGAGATGGAGGCCCGGCTTTGGGAAACCGTAACCCGGCTCCAGCCCCTTTCACCGAGTTTCATATCGGTGACCTACGGCGCCGGCGGCTCGACGCGCGAGCGCACGGCGCGGACGGTGGCGCGTATCCTTGGCGAGACCAGTCTTGCGCCGGCCGCGCATCTCACCTGCATCGACGCCACGCGCGGCGAGGTGGACGAGGTCATCCGTGAGTTTGCCGTCATGGGCGTGAAGCGCTTCGTGGCGCTGCGCGGCGATCCGGCATCCGGAGTCGGTGCCATCTACAGGCCGCATCCCGGCGGTTATTCCAATGCGGCGGAACTGGTGGCGGCGCTCGGACGCGCCGGGGATTTCGACATTTCGGTGTCGGCCTACCCGGAGAAGCATCCGGAGAGCTCCGATTTCGCGACCGACATCGACATGCTGAAGCGCAAGGTCGACAATGGCGCGACTCGCGCGATCACGCAGTTCTTCTTCGACAACGATCTTTACGAGCGTTATGTCGAACGCGTGCGCCGGGCTGGCATCTACATTCCGATCGTTCCCGGCATCCTGCCGATCCACAATTTCAAGCAGGTGACGAATTTCGCCTCACGCTGCGGCGCGTACATGCCGGCGTGGCTGGCCGAGCGCTTCGCCGGTCTCGACGACGATCCGCAGACGCATGCGCTCGTCGCTGCCGCGGTTGCGGCCGAGCAGGTGCTCGACCTCGTCGAACGGGGCGTGGGCGATTTTCACTTCTATACGCTGAACCGCGCGGACCTCGCCTTTGCCATCTGCCACATGATCGGCATCCGCACGCCATTGCAGGAGCAGGCTACCCGGGTGGCGGCTGCCTGATCCTTCGAGGCCCGTTTCGCCTGCACGTCAGCATGAGGGCAATGGGAGTACCCCCACCCACCCCTAACCCCTCCCCACAAGGGGGAGGGAACCTTGTCTCGTCTCGGCGCAGCATGGTGCAGAACTTCGATAGCTCTAGCTCGGAAAGTGGCGGCGGCGTCTCCCTCCCCCTTGTGGGGAGGGGACAGGGGTGGGGGTGTAGGGTCGCGCAGTTTCCGTATACGGTCGCCCTGGATAAGGAGCGGTGAACCAAGAGACAGAAAAGGCCGGGTTTGCGGCCCGGCCTTCTCAGAATTACCGATGGGCAGCTCAGCCGCCCCGGGAGTCAACGCATCAAGGAAGCACTCCCATAATGAGCGCGGCGATGAATACGAATGCCGCGCAGATCATCAAAGCGTTGATCGGCCGTGTCAGTCCCATGGCATAGCCTCCTCTTCGACTATGGTAGAGTCTAGATGCATTTCGGCCACGGACAAGAGAATTTTTTGCTGCGTTGCCACGAACTTGTGAAAATCCTGCCTTAATTGCCGGGCTTGCGCCTTGTTTTCGCTGCAAAAAGTGATCGCAAAGCCACGCTTTGAAAAAAATCGCTTGACCGCCTTTTTCAGCGCCTTTCGGCTGATTCCGTTGCCCGGCGTGCGCGGGAGCGGAATATCCGGCCGTCGATGGTCACGAGGCCAAGCCCGATCAGGACCATGCCGATGAGTTCATAGGTGTCGAGACCCTCGCCGAGGAAAAGGACGCCGAGCAGGATGGCGCTGACCGGCACGACCAGGGTGACGAGCGAGGTGTTCGTCGCCCCCGCCGAGGCGATAAGGTTGAAATAGAGGATGTAGGCCAGAGCCGTCGACAGGAGGCCCAATGCCGCCACGGAACTCCATGCCGCAGGGCTGGCCGCACCGATGCTGGACGCGCCGAGGCTGACGACCAGCGCCATGATGACGGCCGAGGCGGTCAATTGACCTGTCGCGACGACGTCGGAGGGCAGGGCGCGGAAGCGCCGCGCGAAGATGCTTGCCAGAGCATAGGAGACGGAAGCGCCGAGCGCGCAAAGCTGCGCCCACACCGGCGCTCCAAGGCCGGTAAGTGCTCCAGGTCCCACCATCACGGCCGTTCCCACTACCCCGAGCAGGATGCCGGCCAACCTGTTCGGCGTGATCTTCTCGTCGCTGGTCAGGAAATTGGCGGCGACGATCGTCCAGAACGGGGTCGTCGCGTTGAGGACCGCTGCCAAGCCCGCGCCGATCGCCGTCTGGCCGGAAAAGAGAAGCGAGAAGGGGATGACGTTGTTCAACAGCGCCAGCATGAGGAAACTGCCCGCGCGGGGAAGTGCCGGGCGAAAGGAAGCGCCGCGTGCAACGAGCCAGACATGCAGCGCTGCCGCCGCAATGAGAACGCGGTAGAATACCAGCGTCAGCGGCTCGATCTCGGCGACGGCAACGCGCGCGAAGAAGAAGGAGCCACCCCACAGGGCGCCGAGCAGGATAAGCTGCGCCCAGTCGGCGGTGCTCATCGGCTTCGATGCTGGCTGCGGGACTTTCATGGCTGCTCCTCGAAAGCGCCATCGCTAGCCGAATGGAAGTCATCGCGCCACCCGTTTTCCCTGGCCGGGTTTTTCCCGTATTCCATTGCTGCTAGGTTGCGCCGCATCAGGGAGCCTCAATGCAGCGATTCGATACCGCCCGCGACGCCGCGCTGACCCTTCGCCCGGATCGGTCGGTCTATTGCTTCCGGCCGGAGGTGCTGAAGGCCGACGCGCGGCGCTTTACCGGCCTGTTTCCCGGCAAGACGGCCTATGCGGTCAAGACCAATGGCGAGGCGATGGTGCTCAAGGCCGTTTCCGAAGCCGGCATATCCGCCTTCGACGTGGCGTCACCGGCGGAATTCGCGGCCGTGCGCGCCGTCGCGCCCAACGCGGAGATGTTCTACATGCATCCGGTCAAGGCGCAGTCGGACATAAGGCTGGCGCTGGAGGCGTTCGGCATCCGCGTGATCGCGCTCGACCATGAGGACGAGATCGTCAAGCTGACGCGTGTGGTTAAGGCGCTCGACATCGACCCCGGCGTGGTCACCGTATTCGTGCGGCTGCACACCAAGGGCCACGCGGCATATGAGCTCTCCAAGAAATTCGGCGCCGGCCCGGCGCATGCGGTCGAATTGCTCCAGCGCCTCCATCGCAGCGGCTACCGCGTCGGCATCTGCTTCCATGTCGGCAGCCAGATCGAGGATCCCGATACCTACGAGCGGGCGCTCGCCTCGGCCGACTGGGTGCGCAATCGCGCCGGCGTTCCGCTCGCCGCGCTCGATGTAGGCGGCGGGTTTCCCGCCGAATACGGGCACGACCCGAACCGCAAGGCGCCCCGGATGCCGTCGCTCGAAGGGATCATGTCGCGGCTGAGGAGTGACCTCACCGAATACCAGTTCGACGATTTGCCGCTGGTCGCAGAGCCCGGGCGCGTCATTGTCGCGCGCGCGTTTTCGCTGATCGTGAGGGTGCTGCTTCGCAAGGGCAGGCGGCTCTACATCAATGACGGCATCTGGTCCTCGCTTTCCGATAGCTGGACCGGCCGGATCACGCTGCCGGCACGCTTCATTCCGGATCCGGCAATCCGCACACGCAACGGAGACGTCGGCAAGATCGCGGCGTTCCGGGTCTGCGGCGGCACCTGCGATTCGGTCGATATCCTGTCCCGACCGTTCTGGCTTCCAGAGACGGTCGATACCGGCGACTGGATCGAGATCGGCCATATCGGCGCCTATTCGATGGCGCTGCGCACCCATTTCAACGGCTTCTATCCGGATACGTTCGTGGAGGTGGCGACACCCTTCGAGGAAGGCGGAGCGCCCGACAGCTTCGCCAGCCTGGAAACCATGGCCGACTGAGGAAGCCGGCCGGCCGTTCGGGCCAACACGGCAAATTTACTGCTCCAGACAGCGGGCGCGCGGAACTTCAGGCGATCACGAATCGTTACGGTCTTTAACGACTGATAGAGGGGTGTCCGGTCGTTGAAAGGAGTTGACTATGTCATACAATTCAGCACCCGCATCATATCTCTGGCCCAACTGGCTGACACTGATCCTTGCCGTCTGGCTGTTCGTCTCGCCCTGGATCCTCGGATTCAGCGGGACACCCGACCCCGCATGGAACGCCTGGATCGTCGGCGTGATCGTGGCGGTGGTTTCGGTCGTCGCGCTGGCGCAGGTGGCGCAGTGGGAAGACTGGGTCAACGTGGTCCTCGGCATCTGGCTGTTCATCTCGCCCTGGATCCTGCACTTCAGCGGCATGCAGCACGCCGCCATGAATGCCTGGATCGTCGGCATCCTGTTCTTCCTGATCGGGATCTGGGGGGTGGTCGCCGTCAGGCAGGTGGAAGCGATGCATCTGCAGCACTAGGACGATTGTGCGTGGTTCGAGGCTCGCTTCACTCGCACCTCACCATGAGGAACTCAGGCGTAAACCGCCCTCATCCCGAGGTGTGAGCGAAGCGAGCCTTGAAGGATCAGAGTGCCGCGAGCAGCCTGGCGGTCGGCCAACCGTCGACCGGAAGGCCGAGTTCCTGCTGCATCGCGCGCACGGCTGCGCGCGTGCCCGACCCCAGGATGCCGTCGATCTTGCCGACATCGTGTCCTTTGGCATCGAGCTTCGTCTGCAACTGGCGCATATCCTCCGGTGACAGGCCCGGTTCAGGGTCGCGCTTGTCGTAAGCGGGCGCGCCGGCGAAGCGGGTCGCCAGATGCGCTGCCGTCAGCGTGTAGATGAAGGACTGGTTCCACTTCAGATAGACGTCGTAATTGTCGAAGACGAGGAAGGCCGGACCCTTGCGCCCCATCGGCAGCACGAGGCTTGCCGGGCTTTTGGTCTGGTCGAGCGCGCCGCCGCCACGATCCGTCACACCCCAGGCCGCCCACTGGCTGATCGGAAGGCGCGTTTCGCGGCCGGTCTTTTCCCAGGGCATCTGCTCGGGAACGCGCACTTCCTCCATCCAGGGTTCGCCGGCCTTCCAGCCGAGCGATTGCAGGAAATGTGCGGTAGTCATGATCACGTCGGGAGCACTGGTGCGCAAATCGACGCGGCTGTCGCCGTCGCCGTCCACGCCCTGCGCGAGATAGTCCTTCGGCAGCATCTGTGTCTGGCCGATCTCGCCGGCCCATGCGCCGCGTACATCGGCGGGCACGGTGCCGTTGTCGATGAGCTTCAGGAGCGCGATCAGTTGCGGGCGGAAGAGATCGGGACGGCGGCAATCATGCGCCAGCGTCGCCAGCGCGTCGAGCGTGGAGAAATCGCCCTGCACGGCGCCGAAATCGGTCTCCAGCGCCCAGAAGGCGGTGACGACCGGGCCGGGAACACCGAACTCTTGTTCCGCGCGCTGGAACACGTCGGCATATTTCTTCAAATTGATCTCGCCGTGCTTCAGCCGGTAAGCCGATTCCATGCGGCTGGAGAATTCGATGAAGGTCTGCGTGAAGACGCCCTGCGCGCGGTCGCTGGCGATGACGTTCATATTGACCTCGGCCTTGTCGAGGGCGGCGAGCCCACGCTCGCCAACTCCTTCGGAGGCCGCCTGCTTCTCCACCGCCGCTTTCCAGGCATCGAAATCGCCGCCGCATTGTTGTTGGGCGTGGGCCGTCGCCGGCAGCAGCGCGAGCGCCAGCAGAAGCGGATAAAATCTCACGTCGGAAACTCCCTCATGTGGTATTCGCGGTCAGCCATTTGCGCCAGTCGCCCGTATCGCCGTTGAACGTATTTAGATCGGCATCGCCCTTTATGCCGGGCACGATGCCGGTGCCGGTGTATTGCCAGAAAGTCCAGGGCAGGCCACGATATTTGTCGTCCGGATGGCCGGCCACCGAGCGCAGCCAGAACGGATAGCCCCGGATCCTCGCCAAATCATTATCCTCGAAGAAATCGATAGTCGTGTAGATGATCGGCTTCTTGCCGTAATGTCTGGTAACGGCGTCGAGAAAGACCCTCATCTCGGCGCGTACCGTCTCGGGATCAGGGCGGAGCTTGCAGGTGGGAGAGGCCGGGTTCCATTCCATGTCGAGAACGGGCGGCAGGGAGGATCGTTCCTTGGGCACGTGGTTGATGTACCAGGCGGCCTGTTCGATCGCGGGCCGGCAGAAATAGTAGAAATGATAGGCGCCGCGTGGAATGCCGGCGCGCCGCGCGCCGCGCCAGTTCTCGTCGAAACGCTCGTCGACGCGGTCGCCGCCCTCCGTGGCCTTGATGAAGGCGAAGGCGAGGCCCTCGCTCTTCAACTTCGGCCAATCGACCGCGTTCTGATATTTCGCGACGTCGGTGCCGTGGACGGCGTAGCTCCACGGGGTACGCGATTTCCACTGATGCGGGTCGCGGTCGCGGAAGCGCGGTCCCGGCCCGGCGATTTCGCCGAAATCATAGGAGATCGACGTACAGGCGGCGAGCACCAGCAACAGGGACAGGACCGCGAGACGGCGCATCGCTTCTCCAGGCGCTTCGGGGATCGCTGACGCTCTCATACCGCGGTGCCGGTAAGCGATCCGATAACGGGCGGCGGGCCGCAGGACGAAAGCGGTTGATTTATGCCCTTGGCCGCCCGACAGTCGAGAAAGACGAACCGGGCCGGCAAGTCAATGGTCCGTTGGGGACCAATCGAGGGTAAGCAGGGACAGGGTTTACGTGCGAGCGCTGACCAGGATCGTGAAGTGGCTCGCCGGGCTAGTCGCGCTCACCGTCGTTGCGGCGGCCGTTTGGCTCGCGGCGTTCCCGCCTGATCTCCTGCGCGTCGGTGCCGGCTATGCAGCGAAGATCGTCTGTTCGAACGTGTTCATTGCCGGCCGCGATCCGGAAGAAGTGCTGGCGGTGGATGTCCAGGCGCCCGGCAATCCGCTGCTCAAATTCTTCGATGTCGAAGTCGATAGGAAGGCCGGGACCGTGAAGGCTTCCTTCCTTGGCGCCTTCGCCGCCAACGAGGCCGTCGCCCGGCCGGGGCTCGGCTGCGCGCTTGTGCCGGACGGCGACATCGCCGCGGCAAGGAAGTTCACGACCACGGAACCACCGCAACCCAAGGTTTCCGCCGATCTCTGGCCGGACGGCGAGCGGGTCGAGCCGTCGCAGGATCCGGTTATCGCGAAGCTGCTCGATGACGCCGGCCTCATCGGGCCCGGCATGCGGGCGGTGGTCGTGGTGAAGGACGGCCGCATCATCGGCGAGCGCTATGGCGAAGGCTTCGCGGCCGATACGCCGCTCATCGGCTGGTCGATGTCGAAGACCGTCAATGTCGCTATCCTTGGAACGGTCCTCGGCGCCGGCAAGCTTTCGCTCGACCGGAAGAACCTTTTCCCGGAATGGGCCGGCGACGAACGCAGGAACATTTCGGTCGCCGAACTGATGGCGATGGAGAGCGGCCTTGCCTTCAACGAGGATTACGGCACCGTCTCCGACGTCACCCGCATGCTCTATCTCGAGCCGGACATGGCGAAATTCGCCGCCTCCAAGCCGCTGGTAGCGGCGATCGGCACGAAATTCAGCTATTCGACCGGCACCAGCGTCATGCTGGCGCGGTTGTGGCAGAACGCCGTCGGCGACGAGGCCGCCTCGCTCGCCTATCCGCGTAAGGCGCTGTTCGAGCCGCTCGGCATGCAAAGCGCAGTCCTCGAGGCCGACGAGAGCGGCACGCTGACCGGCGCGTCCTACCTCTACGCGACGGCGCATGACTGGGCGCGGTTCGGCCAGTTCCTGTTGCAGGACGGCGTGTGGAACGGCAAGCGCATCCTGCCCGAGGGCTTCGTCACCATGATGCACGAGCCGGCCGCGGCCCCGAACGGTGTCTACGGCAAGGGCGAAGTGTGGCTGGAAGGGCCCGAAGACAAGAAGGGCGATGGTGTTGCCAGAGGCGTGCCGGAAGGAACCTACTGGCTCCAAGGTCATGACGGGCAGACGGTCGCCATCGTCCCTTCGAAGCGGATGGTGGTGGTGAGGATGGGGCTGACGCCGGCCTGGCTCGATTACCGGCCGCAGAAGCTTGTCGCAGCGCTGGCGAAGGCGGTGGAGTAGGACTTTGATTTGCCGTGCCGTGCGTCCTTCGAGGCTCGCTCCGCTCGCACCTCAGGATGAGGGAGGTCGGTGCCCCCTTTCCGGCGCTAAATTCCGAGAGACTTCAGGGTGCGGTACGTTGATCGCAACGCCTCAGACTTAAAATGCCGTCACAGACCTCCCTCATCCTGAGGTGCGAGCGGAGCGAGCCTCGAAGGACGCACTGAAACATTTATAGCCATAGGGAATTCCTGCCTACGCCTTCCCGAATCCTCCCGATGTCGGCGTGGTGACGATAACCGCCTCGCCGGCTTCGAGAACGGTCTGGTCGCAGGCCTTCAGCGTCTCGACCGTGCCGTCGAGGCGGCGCACCTCGGTCTTGCCGGCCTCGCCGTGGCCGCCGCCCTCTATGCCTTCTGGCGGGCGGTTGCGGTGCGATGAGAGGATGGCGCATTCCATCTTTTCGAGGAAGCGGACGGTGCGGCGCGTGCCGTCGCCCGCGTGCCACTTGCCCTTGCCGCCGGAGCCCTCGCGGATATGGAAATCCTCGAGCAACACGGGAAAGCGCAGTTCCAGGATTTCCGGGTCGGTCAGGCGCGAGTTGGTCATATGGGTGTGGACCCCCGACGTGCCGTTGAAGCCGTGCCCGTCATTCATGCGGCCGGCCGGCGAGCCCGAGCAGATCGTCTCGTAATACTGATATTTTTCATTGCCGTAGGTGAGGTTGTTCATGGTGCCTTGCGCATTCGCCAGCGCACCCATGGCGCCGAACATCGCATTGGTGACGTGCTGCGAGGTCTCGACATTGCCGGCCACGACGGCCGCCGGGTAGGCGGGACGCAGCATGCAGCCATCGGGGATGATGATATTGATCGGCCTCAGGCATCCCGCATTCATCGGGATCGAGCCTTCCACCATGACGCGGAAGGCGTAGAGAACCGCCGCCCGCGCCACCGGTTCCGGCGCGTTGAAATTGTTCTTCATCACCGGCGAGGTGCCGGTGAAATCGACAGTTGCCTCCCGCTTCTCGCGATCGACCGTTATCTTCACCTTGATCACCTGGCCGGTATCGGTCGCATATTCGTATTCGGAACTGTCCGGCAGACGCTCCAGCACGCGGCGCACGCTCTCGGCCGCATTGTCCTGCACGTGGCCCATATAGGCTTCCACCACGTCGAGCCCGAAATGCACGACCATTTTCCGGAGTTCGGCCACGCCCTTTTCGTTGGCGGCGATCTGCGCCTTGAGATCGGCGATGTTCTGGACCGGGTTGCGGGCAGGGTAGGGGTGGTTCGTGAGAAGGTCGTGTAACTCCTTCTCACGGAAGCGGCCGCGTTCGACGAGCCGGAAATTGTCGATCAGCACCCCTTCCTCGTCCACCGTGGTGGCAAGTGGCGTCATCGAGCCCGGCGCCGTGCCGCCGACATCGGCGTGGTGTCCGCGCGAGGCGGTATAGAACAGGATTTCCTTCCCGGCCGCATCGAAGACCGGCGTCACCACCGTGATGTCGGGAAGATGCGTGCCGCCGTTATACGGCGCGTTCAGCGCGAAGACGTCGCCGGGATGGATGTCGCCTTCGTTCAGCCGGATGATGGCCTCGACCGAGCGATCCATCGAGCCGAGATGCACCGGCATATGCGGCGCGTTCGCCACCAGAGCACCGTCGCGATCGAACACCGCGCAGGAGAAATCGAGCCGCTCCTTGATGTTGACGGAATAGGCGGTGTTCTGCAGCGTCACGCCCATCTGCTCGGCGATCGACATGAAGAGGTTGTTGAAGACCTCCAGCATCACCGGGTCCGCTTCGGTGCCGAGCGCCGCCTGCCGCCGCTTCTTCTCGATCCGGCGCAGAAGCACGTGATCCTTTGTTGTGATCTCCGCCTGCCAGCCGGGCTCGACGACGATCGTCTGGTGGCCCTCGATGATGAGCGCCGGGCCGGTGACGTGATTGCCGGCGGAAAGGTCGGCGCGGCGGAAGATGCCGGCCTCGCGGTTCCCGCCTTCGGTGAAGAGGGCGCGTTTCTCGACCGGTTTCGGTTCCGCGCCGACACTCGGTTGGTCGCTCTCGTCGCGGCCGTGCTCGCGGCTATCGGTTCCTTCGACGCCGACAGCCTCGACCACCATCGGCTTGTCGTCGTAGATGAAGCCGAACTGTGCCTTGTGCGCCGTCTCGAAGGCTTTTTTCGCCTCCGTGATCGAACCGTGATCGAAGCCGACGGGTAGCGAACTGTCGGTGCCGTCGTAGCGGATGTGCAGGACGGCATGCTCCGCCACGTCCGTCTTCTCGATGCCCTGGCCGTCGAGTTCGGCAAGTACCTGGCTGCCGAGATCGGCGATCATTTCCCGAATGGCTGGAAGCGAGGCGTCCGCAAGCGGCTTCAGGAGCGCCTGTTGGCGCGAGGCCGACACGACGGCGAGCCCGATGCCGTAGGCGGAAAGCAGGCCGGAGAAGGGATGGATCAACACCGTCTCCATGCCGAGCGCATCGGCCACGAGGCAGGCGTGCTGGCCGCCCGCGCCGCCGAAGCAGTTCAGGAGATAGCGCGTCACGTCGTAGCCGCGCTGCACCGAGATCTTCTTGATGGCGTTGGCCATGTTCTCGACGGCGATGGTGATGAAGCCTTCGGCCACGGATTCCGGCGAGCGGCCGTCGCCGATCTCTTCGGCCAGCTTGCGGAACTTTTCCTCCACGATCTTCCTGTCGAGAGGCTGGTCCTGGTTCGGGCCGAAGATCGAGGGGAAGAAGTCGGGTTGCAGCTTTCCGAGCATCAGGTTCGCGTCGGTGACGGCCAGCGGTCCGCCGCGACGGTAACAGGCGGGACCGGGATTGGCGCCTGCCGAATCCGGGCCGGCCTGGAAGCGTCCGTCCTCGTAATGCAGTATCGAGCCGCCGCCGGCGGCAACCGTGTGGATGCGCATCATCGGCGCGCGCACGCGCACGCCGGCGACCTCAGTATCGAAGGCGCGCTCGTATTCGCCGTCATAATGGGCGACGTCGGTCGAGGTGCCGCCCATGTCGAAGCCGATCACCTGGTCGAAGCCGGCGAGCCTTGCCGTCTCGACCATGCCGACAACGCCGCCGGCCGGGCCGGACAGAAGAGCGTCCTTGCCCTGGAACATATCGGCGGCGGTGAGCCCGCCCGACGACATCATGAACATCAGTCTCGGGCTCACGGCCGCACCGCCCTTCGGGCTGGCCTCCGCTGGGGCGGCCTGACCGGCCGACGTCCGGTTGGACTTGCGGCCTTCGGCCGATACTTTGCCTACGCCCAGTTCCTCCGCCACACGCTGCACATATCTCGACAGGATCGGTGAGAGATAGGCGTCGACAACGGTGGTGTCGCCGCGGCCGACCAGCTTGATCAGCGGCGATGTCTTATGGCTGACCGAAATCTGCGTGAAGCCGACCTCCTTGCACAGAAGCTCGGCCTCGACCTCATGGTCGGCGAATTTCCAGGCATGCATGAAGACGATCGCCACTGCATCGATACCGTCGCGCTTTGCGGCTTCGATGGCCGCGCGGGCGCTTTTGAGATCGAGGGCCTTTTCGACCGTTCCATCGGCACGCACGCGCTCGTCGATCTCGATGACGCGCTCGTAGAGCTGTTCGGGAAGGATGATCTCCTTGGCGAAGATGTCGGGCCGAGCCTGATAGGCGATCCGGAGCGCGTCGCGGAAGCCACGCGTGATGAGAAGCGCGACGCGGTCGCCCTTACGCTCCAGAAGCGCGTTGGTTGCAACCGTCGTGCCCATCTTGATGTCGCGGATCTGGTCCGAGGGGATCGATTCGCCTGCCGCGACGCCGAGCAGGTCGCGGATACCCTGGATGGCGGCGTCGCGATAGGCTTCCGGATTTTCGGAAAGCAGCTTGCGCGGATGCAGCCCGCCTTCGGGATCGCGGCCGATCACGTCGGTGAAGGTGCCGCCCCGATCGATCCAGAAATCCCAGCGTCCGCCCATTTATCCGCTCCGCTCGACACTATTCGATCCGGTCTCTAAAGCCGAAATCTCTCGCGGGCAATGTCGAAGTCGGTTGCGGGCGCTTGCGCGCGGCGAAGCTGTAACAGGCGGTAACCCAATGTGACGAAACGAAAATAAGGTGCAGCCATTATCCTGCTGACGCTCGGGGGTGACCGGGCGAGCTTCGAAAGGAGAAGGACAATGAAAAAGATCATTCTTGCGTCCGTTTCGGCGATCGCTTTGCTGGGCCTTGCGGCATGCAACGACAATGGTGGTACGGACAACCAGACGACGCAGAGCACTACCCCGCCTGCGACGACTGCTCCGGCCGCTCCGTCGACCGACAACACCATGAAGCCGGCCCCGACGACGCCTCAGGCGGCTCCGTCCGACAATTCCGGCACGACCACGACGGCGCCTTCGACCGATACGTCGAAGCCCGCGCAATAAGTGCCGATGCATGACTATGGAAAAGGCCGGTTCGCCGGCCTTTTTCTTTGCATGGAAATTGGGGAAAAGAGCCAGGGAACCGCCCCGGGCCTGCGGATGCCGCGCGCGAATCAGCCATAGCCCCGCGGGCGCTGTTTCCATCCGCTTCAACTCGTTCTAGAACGCGCCAATGTCGATCTGGACTCGCATAGGCGATATTGTTTCGCGCGTTTCGGGAACCGCTCTCTCCAATGCGCTGGAGGCGGTGCGCACGCTCTTTGCCGGCGATCCGGAATTGAGACGCCGCGTGGCGTTTTCGGTCGCCATGATCGCGCTTTCGGCGAAGATGGCCAAGGCCGACGGCATCGTCACCCAGAACGAGATTCGCGCTTTCCGGCAGATTTTCCTGGTGCCGGAGAACGAGGCGCGGAATGTCGCCCGTCTCTACGACATCGCCAAGCAGGATATCGCCGGCTACGAGGTCTATGCCGAGCGGCTGGCAGGCATGTGCGGGTCGGGCCATCCGAATTGTGCCATGCTCGAGGACATCCTCGACGGGCTTTTCCACATCGCCAAGGCGGACGGCATGGTGCATGAACGGGAAGTCGCTTTCCTGCGCCGTATCTCCGAGATTTTCGAGATCAGCCCGGATCATTTCGAGAGCATCCTCGCGCGCCATGCCGATATAGGGGAGGCGGATCCTTACAAGGTGCTGGGTGTCGGGCGCGACGCGAGTTTCGAGGAAATCCGCAAGCATTACCGCCTGCTTGTCCGCGAAAACCACCCAGACCGCGCGATTGCGCGGGGCCTGCCGGAAGAGTTCGTCGCGATCGCCTCGACACGCGTCGCCGCGCTTAACGCCGCCTACGAGGTGATCGAGAAGGGGCGTCGTCGTCGATGAGCGGCTTCCTGCCGGACCATGGCGGCGCGGAGGTGCGGATTTCGCCGAATTTCGGCCCCCGCCGCGACGGCAAGCGCGCGGATGCGATCATCCTGCATTATACCGGCATGGAAACCGGCGAGGCGGCGGAAGCGTGGCTGTGCAATCCCGAAAGCGAGGTCTCGTCGCATTATCTCGTACATGAGGACGGGCGCATCGTGCAGATGGTGCGCGAGATCGACCGGGCATGGCATGCAGGCGCCAGTTCCTGGCACGGCGAAACCGACATGAATTCACGCTCGGTCGGCATCGAGATCGTCAATAGCGGCCATTTTCTCGGGTACGAGGACTTCGGAGACCGTCAGATCGAGGCTGTCATCGATCTTTGCCAGGGCATCTCGCTCCGCCATCGCGTGCCGCCCGAGAGGGTACTGGCGCATTCCGATATCGCGCCGGCGCGCAAAGCCGATCCGGGCGAAAAATTCCCGTGGCGCCGCCTTGCCGCATCGGGCATCGGCCATTTCGTCGCGCCTGCGCCGATCCGTGAAGGGGAAGCCCTCGCGCAGGGCAGCGCCGGCCAAGCCGTCGAAAACCTTCAGTCGATGCTGGCGCTCTACGGTTACGGCGTGGATATCAGCGGTACGTTCGATGACGGGACCTGGCAGGCGGTGACGGCGTTCCAGCGTCATTTCCGGCCGGCGCTCGTGGACGGCATCGCGGACGAATCGACGGTGGAAACCTTGCGGGCGCTTCTCGCCAAACTGGTTAAGAACGTCGCCTAAGTACCGTTAGGTAAGCTGCTTTTTTGTAACCAGCCGTCACTCAATGTGATTCGCGGCGCCATTTTTGCCGCCCATTCCGCCATCACACACCGTCCCCGTAAGCACCGGGTCCGTCTGTGCGACCCGGAATAACAACAACCACGCGCCGGATTTCCACAGCCGGCCAGCCACAGATCAGGACGAAATGACACGATCGATCGCAATCGCGGTGGCGCTTGCCGCCGCCATGACGAGTTTTGCCGCCCACGCCCATGAAGCTCCCAGAGACGGCGGAAGGATCATGGCGGAGGCATTGGCGGCCGCGCAGAAGAAAGAACCCGCGGCGGCAAAGGCCGGGACCCACAAGGCCACGAAAAAGACCGCTTCGCGCGTCGTGCGTCGAGAGCGGCGCGTGGCGCATGCGTCAAAGTCCGGCCATGCGGCGAAGATCGACCGTACTACGACCGCCTCGATAAAGAAAAAGGAGTCTACGCCGCGCCAGGCGATGGAGGACCGTTCCGCCCAGCCTTCCGTTCGTTCCACCCACGCCTATGGCGGCATCATCGACCGCTACGCGGCGGCGTACGGCGTTGCGCCATCGCTGGCGCGGGCGGTGATCGAGGTGGAAAGCGGCTACAATGCACACAAGACCGGCCTTGCCGGCGAGGTGGGGCTCATGCAGATCAAACCTTCGACGGCTCGGATGCTCGGCTATTCCGGCAGCGTCAAGCAACTCTACAGTCCCGAAACGAATATCAAGTGGGGCATGAAATATCTCGGCATGGCCCAGGACGTCGGCAATGGCACGACCTGCGGAACGCTGCTCAAGTACAATGCCGGCCATGCAGCCAAACGCATGAACCCCATATCGGCCGCCTATTGCGGGCGCGTGGAAGCGGCGCTCGGCGACGCAGCGACGTAATTCGAGGCCCGCTGACGGACGAAGGAGAGCCTGCCTCCGCAAGAGCGGGATTGAACTTTTCGTGGCGAACGTCTTTATACGCCCTGCCAGTCGGCTGGGCGGCCGCGCGGATAAATGCCGAAAGGCTGTTCGCGAGGAAAGTCCGGGCTCCACGGAAACACGGTGCCGGCTAACAGCCGGCGGGGGAAACCCCAGGGAAAGTGCCACAGAAAGCAGACCACCCCGCCTATATATCGGCCTCTTTGTGATGGCCTGTCCGATATGAACGGGCCGATATATTGGCGGGGTAAGGGTGAAAGGGTGGGGTAAGAGCCCACCGCGCGCCTGGTAACAGGGGCGGCACGGCAAACCCCACCGGGAGCAAGACCGAATAGGGATGGCGCGAAGGGCAACCTTCAGGGTCGTTTCCGGCCCAGCCGTCCGGGTTGGTCGCGTGAGGCGGATGGCGACATCCGTCCCAGATGAATGGCCGCCACGTTCCGCTGCCGAGAGGCTGCGGGGCCATACAGAACCCGGCTTACAGGCCGGCTGGCAATTTCTTTCCTCCTGTTCTGGTGACGTCTGGAGCATTACCTATGCTTGTCCTCGGTAGGATTTGATCCTACCTTCCGGTCCGGTACAGTCCGCAATGACAGGAGGCTCCCATGTCGACGGTGGATAAAAGGAGCGTCACGCTTTCGCCGGAGCTCGCCGCAGAGGTGGACGAGGCGGTCGCCGCCGGCGAATACGCTTCAGCGAGCGAGGTCGTCCGCGACGCGCTGCGCCAATGGAAGGAGCGGCGCGACCTGTTCGGCTATACGCTGGAGGAACTGCGCGCGCTGGTGCAGGATGGCATCGACAGCGGACCGCCGCCCGATGGCCCCTCAACGATGGAAGCACTGAAGCAGAAGGCTCGCCTGCGTATGGAGAGCGCCAGAAAGCGGAGTTAAGATACGGCGGTTAGTACGCCAGTCTACCTTGCCATCGGCCAGTTCCAGTCTTTATCGTTTCTCGAGTGCCGCCTGAAGTGCTTCCCATAGGTCCTCCGCCGGCTCGCAGCCGACCGACAGCCTGACGAAGCCGGGCTCGACGGCGTCGCCCCAGCGGGCGCGGCGTTCGGCCGAACTGTGTATGCCGCCGAAGGAGGTGGCGGGCTGGAGGAGCGCGCAGCCATTGATGAAGCGCTCTGCCGCCGCTTCCGATTTGAGCGTCAAGCCGATCATGAAGCCGAAACGCTCCATCTGGGCTCGGGCCAGATTGTGCGAGGGATCGCCGTCGAGGCCGGGGTAGCGTAGCGCCTTCACGGCCGGGTGCGCGGCAAGGCGCGGCGCAAGAAGTTCCGCCGTCGAGCACATGCGGTCAAACCGCACCTCCAGCGTCTCCAGCCCGCGATGGACCAGCCACGCCTCGAACGGACCGGGAATGGCGCCGGAAAGCTTCCGCCATTCGGCGACCGCTTTCATGATTTCCGCGTCGTGGCTGGCGACATGGCCGAAAAGCGCGTCGGAATGGCCGTTCGGTGCCTTGGTGTCGGCGGCTACCACCACGTCCGCGCCAAGGTCGAGCGGGCGCTGGCCGAGCGGCGTCATGGTGGTGTTGTCGGCCAGGACCACGGCACCGGCGGCGTGCGCTTCGGAAGCCACGGCGGCGATGTCGCAGATATCGAGGCCGGGATTGGACGGTGTCTCGATGAAGACCAGCCGATAGCCGCCGAAGCCACCCTCGCCGAAGGAGGCGGTCGGTCGAAGGTCATGGGTGACGCCGAGTTTATTCAGAAACCGCTCGGCAAGCACGCGCGTCGTGTAATAGCCGTCCGAAGGGAGCAGGATGCGGTCGCCCGCCTTGAGCAGCGAAAAGAAAACCGCCGAGATCGCCCCCATGCCGGAAGGGAAGGCGAGCGCCTCGGCGTCCTCCAGATGGCCGAGCAGTTTTTCGACGGCCTCCCGGGTCGGATTGTCGAAACGGCCATATTGCCGGACGCCCGTCGGATCGCCCGGCAGGTGGTACATCGAGGCCATGGTCAGCGGCAGGGCGACCGGGTCGCCTTTGGCGAGTTCACGCTGCCTCAGATGCGCCGCCTCGGCCGCGCGCTTTTCCGGCGATTTCTTCATAAGGGTTCTCTCGAGGGCTTCTCTCGCGGCTCTTTCCGACGGCAGCTATGACCGCGCGTCTACCTTGACGCAAGGGCGATGGAGCGCATCTGCCACGCGCGCATAAACGGATCATTAGGCTTAATGACCGATAAATGTGCGAACCGGCCGAAATCCCGGGCGTCGAAAGCGCCAGGGCAGGCGCAGCCGGAACTGTTCCCGTTGACGCCCATATCAGCCCATGTTATCCCATTCAGTCAGTCAACCGATCGTTTCCGTAGAGGATAAAGCGTGCAGGGGCCGGGCCGTCCGCGCGGCCGTCCGCTTCCGTTTGCCTGCCGGAAACGCGAGATTTGAAGCAGGAGAGCCGGGGTGCGGCGGATCATGGGCGGACATCGTGGCCAGGGCGGGTGCAGCCTGTGATGGATCGCTTTCTCTCCAGCGCCGTGAACCGCATCGACGCCAAGGGCCGCGTCTCGGTGCCTGCGCATTTCCGTTCGGTGCTTCAAAAGCGCGGTTATCAGGAGCTCTATGCGCTGCGGACGCTGGATACGCCGTCGATGGATGTCGGCGGGCCGGATCTGCTCGACCGCTACGAGGCGAGGATCGCGGCGGAGGATCCGCTTACCGGTACCGCGGACGACATTTCCTTTTTCTGCCATGGCGACGGGACCTTCCTGAAACTCGATCAGGACGGGCGTATCATTGTGACGGATTTCATCCGCGAGCATACCGGGATCGGGACGGAAGTGGCTTTTCTGGGTCGCGGCAATTTCTTCCAGATATGGGAGCCGGAGCGGCTGCGCGCGCATGGCGCGGCGGTCCGCGCGCGGCTCACCCGGCTTCGGCAATCGGCCGCCAGGGCAAGGCAGGCTGGAGAATCGGAATGACGGCAGGCCCCGGCGGTACGTCAGACGCCGGTGGCGGACCGGCCCGCCACATTCCGGTTCTCCTTTCCGAAGTCCTTGAAATGCTCCAGCCAGCCGCCGGCAAGGTGATTGTCGACGGAACCTTCGGGGCCGGGGGCTATACGCGCGCGCTGCTCGACATCGGCGCCAACGTCGTTGCCATCGATCGCGACCCGGACGCCATTGCCGCCGGCCGGTCGCTCGAAGCCGGCTCGGACGGACGGTTGCGGTTGGTTGAGGCTCCGTTCTCCCGTCTGGACGAATGCACGGACGGTCCGGTGGACGGCGTCGTTCTCGATATCGGCGTTTCCTCCATGCAACTGGACGAGGCGGAGCGCGGCTTTTCCTTCCGCCATGACGGGCCGCTCGACATGCGCATGGCGCAGGCGGGGCTCGCAGCCGCCGATGTCGTCAACACATTCAAGGTCGGCGATCTCACACGCATATTCGGCATTCTCGGCGAGGAGCGTCACGCCGGCCGCATCGCTCGCATGATCGAAAGGCGGCGTGCCGACCGACTTTTCACGACGACCCGCGATCTGGCGCAGTCGATCGAGGCTCTGGTCGGCAACAATTCGAAGGACAGGATTCATCCGGCGACGCGCGTCTTCCAGGCGCTCAGGATCTTCGTGAACGACGAGCTCGGCGAACTGGCGGCGGCGCTCTTCGCCGCCGAGCATATCCTGAAGCCGGGCGGGCGACTCGCCGTCGTCTCCTTCCATTCGCTGGAGGACCGCATCGTCAAGCGCTTCCTTACGGACCGTTCGGCGGCCGCCGCCATATCCCGTCACCTGCCCGCACAAACGGCAGCCCCGGCGACCTTCGACAAGCCGGCCCGTGTCGTCACGGCCTCCGAAGAGGAGATCGCGCAAAACCCGCGCGCGCGTTCGGCGAAGCTCAGGGGTGCGGTTCGCACAGCCGAGCCGGCACGTCCCGCCGATCCGTCCATCTTTGCATTGCCGAGGCTGCCAGAGCCTCGGCTCACGGCCGAGAGGTAGAGTACCCGTGTTCCGTACCACAGATGCCGTTCTCATCGCCGTCATGGTCGCCGCCGCCGCATATACCTATCAGGTCAAGCGCGGGGCGGAGGACCAGCTCGACGCGATCAACCAGACCAAGACCCGAATCCGGCTCGAAAAGGAAACGATCGATCTCCTCAAGGCCGACTGGGCCCTCCTGTCGCGGCCGGGCCGGCTGCAGAAACTGGTCGATGTCTATCAGGACCAATTGCAGTTGAAACCGGTCCAGGCCGACCAGATCGCCACGCTGGACGATCTGCCGATGCGGCCGCCGAGCCCGCCCGACAGCGGCGTGGCGGTGGCGCGAAACGGAACCGATGGCATCGTGACCGGCGGGGTGAAGCCATGATGGGCTGGTTGAAACGGGGCCGGAAGAAGACGGCCGATGGCGCGGATGCGCCCATCGTGGTGGAAGGCGCGCGCAAATCGGGCGGCGGCCGCACGAGCAACCGCATCGTCATGACCATGTCGGTCTTCTTCGCCGTCTATGCGGTGATGGCCGGGCGGCTGGTCTATTACGGTACGCATCAGCCCGAGGACAACGGACCGCCCGCTGGGCGTCCGACGGCCGCGCGGCCAGATATCGTCGACCGTAACGGCGAGGTGCTCGCGACCGACATCAAGACCGCGTCGCTCTATGCCGAGCCGCGCCGCATCGTCGATATCGACGAGGCGATCGACAAGCTCGCCACGGTGTTGCCGGACATCGATTACGAACAGGTCTACAACAGGCTGAACAGCAAGGCAGGTTTCGTCTGGCTCAGGCGTCAGCTTACGCCGAAGCAGGAGGCCGACATCCTCCAACTCGGCATTCCCGGCATCGGCTTCCGCTCGGAGAAGCGCCGCTTCTACCCGGCCGGCTCCACCGTCGCCCATGTCGTCGGCCTGGTGAATGTCGACAACAAGGGCATCGCCGGCATGGAGAAATGGGTCGACGATCAGGGCCTGGCCGTGCTGCAGCAGACGGGTCTCGCCACCGCCAACGACCTCAAGCCCGTCAAACTGTCGATCGATCTGCGCGTCCAGCATATCATCCATGACGAGATCACCCAGGCGATGGAGCGCTACCGCGCCATCGCGGCGGGCGCCGTCGTCCTCAACGCCAAGACGGGCGAGATCCTCGGCATGGCCTCGGTGCCGGATTTCGATCCGAACAACCCCTTTAACGCCAACGAGAAGGACCGGCTGAACCGCATGTCGGGCGGCGTCTACGAGATGGGCTCGACCTTCAAGACGTTCACCACGGCCATGGCGCTCGATTCGGGCCGGGTGAAGATTACCGACAAGTTCGACGCTTCGCATCCGCTGCATTACGGCCGCTTCACCATCCACGACTACCATGCGAAGGGCCGGGCGCTGAGCGTGCCGGAGATCTTCATCTATTCCTCGAATATCGGCACGGCGAAGGAAGCCGAGAAGATCAGCATTCCCGAGCACAAGGAATTCCTGACCAAGCTCGGGCTCCTGACCAAGATGCCGCTCGAACTGCCGGAGGTCGCGACGCCCCTTTCGCCCGCGAAATGGACGCCGCTCAACCAGATGACCATCGCCTTTGGTCATGGTGTTGCGACCACGCCCTTGCAGACGGCGGTCGCGGGTGTCGCGGTCATGAATGGCGGTATCTATATTCCACCAACGCTTCTACCGCGCACCGAGGAACAGGCCGAGGCCGTCGAGCATCGGGTATTGCGGGCACAGACCAGTGCCGAAATGCGCTATCTCATGCGGCTCAACGTAGAGAAGGGCTCCGGCCGCCAGGCGGCGGTGCCGGGCTTCCTCGTCGGCGGCAAGACCGGTACGGCGGACAAGGTCGTCAACGGCCGCTACGCCCACGACAAGAACTTCGACGCCTTTCTCGCGGCTTTCCCGATCGACGATCCGCAATATATCGTGCTGGTCATCATCGACGAGCCGAAGCCTTATGGCGGCTGGCCGGCGACGGCGGGCGCGAACTGCGCGCCGACGGCCGGCGCCATCATCCGCCGCATCGCGCCGATGCTCGATGTGGAGCCCGAATTCGGCCACGATACTCAGGCCTTGCTCGTTTCTTATCGCTGATTCCGGCTAGGGGATTCCCGAAGGGATGTCCGGAACGAATGGAGTATGATGAAGCTGAGGGACCTTGCCGGCATCCTGCCTCTCGACGGGGGCGCATCCGGCGATCTTGAGATAGGCGGGCTCGGTTCCGACTCGCGAGCCACTGCCGTCGGCGATCTCTTCTTTGCTCTGGCGGGCAGCAGGGCGGACGGCGCGGCCTATGCCGCCGACGCGGTGCGGCGCGGCGCGGTGGCGGTCGTCGCGGGGCGGGATGCAGCCGTTGGCGCGCTGTCGGTCCCTGTTATTGTGGTCGATGATCCAAGGCTTGCGCTCGCGCTTGCAGCCGCGCGCTTCTTCGGAGCGCAACCGGCGACGATGGTTGCCGTCACCGGCACCAGCGGCAAGACGTCCGTCGCCTCCTTCACGCGGCAGATCTGGGAACAGGACGGCACGGCGGCGGCCAGCATCGGCACGACCGGCGTCACCGCACCTGGCCGCGAGGAATACGGCTCTCTGACGACGCCCGATCCGGTGGCACTGCACCGTCTCCTGAAGGAACTCGCCGATGCCGGCGTCACCCACGCCGCCATGGAGGCGTCGAGCCATGGGCTCGACCAGCGGCGACTCGACGGCGTGAGGCTTTCGGCTGGAGCTTTCACCAATCTCGGCCGCGACCACATGGATTACCACCCGACCGTCGAGGACTATCACAAGGCGAAGATGCGGCTCTTCGAGACGCTCTTGCCGAAGGGCGCGCCGGCGGTGATCTTCGCCGACGACCAATGGTCGGAGGCGACGGAGAACGCGGCACGGCATGCCGGGCTCGACGTGCTGACCGTCGGCCGCAAGGGCACGTTCCTCACCCTGAAGCGTGTCGAGCACGAGCGCTACCGCCAGCGTGCCGAGATCGAGGCGGCGGGCGCCATCCACGAGATCGATTTGCCGCTGGCCGGCGATTTCCAGATCTACAACGCGCTGGTCGCAGCCGGGCTTGCGATCGCAACCGGTACGAAGACCGAAGCCGCGCTCGGCGCGCTTGAACGTCTGAAGGGTGCATCCGGGCGTCTGGAGCTTGTGGGGACTTCCGTATCCGGCGCGCCCGTCTATGTTGATTACGCACATAAGCCCGACGCGCTTGAAAATGTGCTGACGGCCGTGCGGCCCTTCACCACGGGACGCGTGGTCGTCGTCTTCGGCTGCGGCGGCGACCGCGATCGAGGCAAGCGCCCGATCATGGGCGAGATCGCCTCGCGTCTCGCCGATATCGTCATCGTGACCGACGACAATCCGCGCTCCGAGGAGCCCGCATCGATCCGCGCCGCGATCCTCGCGGCCGCACCCCGTGCGATCGAGATCGGCGACCGCCGTGAGGCGATCCGCAAGGCCATCGGCATACTCGGAGCCGGCGACACGCTCATCGTCGCCGGCAAGGGCCATGAGGAGGGCCAGACCATCGCCGGCCGCACCTTGCCTTTTTCGGATCATGAGGAGGTCCGGCTGGCCTTGAGGGGCGCGGCCGCATGAGCGATCTCTGGACCTCCGAAGCCATGGCCGAGGCGATGGGCGGCCGCCCGTTCGGCCGGCTGCCCGAGGGCGTCTCCGGCGTTTCCATCGATACGCGGACGCTCCAGCGCGGCGAGGCCTTCTTCGCCATCAAGGGCGAACGGCAGGACGGCCACGACTTCGCCACGGCGGCGCATGTCGCGGGGGCAGGGCTTCTTGTGGTGGCGGAAGAGAAACTGCCGGCGCTTGGGCGGCTCAGCATTCCGATGATCGTGGTGGCGGACGTGCTCGCGGCGCTGGAGAAACTCGGCGCGGCGGCGCGTGCCCGTTCTCAAGCGAAGATCATCGCGGTCACCGGCTCGGCCGGCAAGACGACGACGAAGGAGGCGCTGCGCCACGCACTGTCGGCCACCGGCAAGGTGCATGCCTCGGACAAATCCTTCAACAACCATTGGGGCGTACCGCTGACGCTGGCGCGCATGCCGGCCGATTGCGACTATGCGGTCTTCGAGATCGGCATGAACCATCCGGGTGAAATCCGGCCGCTCACGAAACTGGTGCGCCCGCATATCGCCATCGTCACGCTGATCGCGGCCGCCCATCTCGGCCATTTCAAGGATCTCGCCGAAATCGCCCGCGCCAAGGCGGAGATATTCGAGGGGGTCGCGCCCGGCGGCACCGCGCTCCTCAACCGCGACGATGACCATTTCGCGCTGCTCCAGAAGCTTGCCCGAAAAGCGGGCGTGAAAAAAATCAGAGGCTTCGGCGAAAATCCTCGTTCGGACTATCGGCTTGAGAGTTGTGATCTCGGTGCCACCGCCTCGCATATCACCGCCAACATCGCCGGCCATGAGATCGAGGCGGAGATCGGCGTCCCTGGGCGGCACATCGTGCAGAATATCCTCGCCGTGCTCGGCGCGGCCCATCTGGCCGGCGCCGATTTGGACAAAGCCGCCGGCGCGCTTGCCGGCCTGTCGGCGGAGCGCGGGCGCGGCATGCGCCACCGGTTGAAGCATCCTGACGGCGAGATCACGCTGATAGACGAAAGCTACAACGCCAATCCGGCCTCCATGCAGGCGGCGATAAAGCTGCTCGATGCGACGGACGTGAAAGGCAAGGGGCGGCGTATTGCCGTGCTCGGCGACATGCTGGAACTCGGCGCGCATTCGGCAAAGCTGCATGCGGAACTGGCCGAAATGCTCTCCGGCACGCGAACCGACCTGGTGCTGCTCGCCGGCAAGGAGATGAAGGCGCTCGCCGACAGCCTGCCGAAAGGGATGAAAAAGGAATATCGCGACAACGTCGAGGAAATCATTCCTCTGGTTCTCGAGACGGTCCGTCCCGGCGACGCCGTCATGGTCAAATCGTCGAACGGGGTCGGATTCTCCCGGCTGGTCGATGCGCTCATCCGACGCTATCCGGCCGCGGGCCCGGAATGACGGCGCCTGCTTAATCGGGGGATTAGGAATTTAATGCTAACCTTACTCGTCGATCTTGCGGACAAGGTCAACATCTTCAATGTCTTTCGCTACATCACCTTCCGCACGGGCGGGGCGCTGATCACCGCTGCGCTGATCGTCTTCATGTTCGGGCCGATGATCATCGCTTCGCTGCGCGTGCGGCAAGGCAAGGGCCAGCCGATCCGCGCCGACGGCCCGCAGACGCATTTCAAGAAGGCCGGCACCCCCACCATGGGCGGCCTGATGATCCTGTCGGGCATCGTCGGCTCGTCGCTGCTTTGGGCCAACATCACAAGCGTCTATGTCTGGACGGTGCTCCTGGTGACAATCGCCTTCGGCCTGATCGGTCTTTATGACGACTACCTGAAGGTCACCAAGCAGTCTTATCTCGGGTTTTCCGGGCGGGCGCGGCTCGCCATCGAATTCGTGGTCGCCTGCATCGCCGCCTGGTTCATCATGCGCGAAGGTCAGCCGCCCTTTTCTTCCTCGCTCACATTCCCCTTCTTCAAGGAATGGATTGTCAATCTGGGCTGGTTCTTCATTCCTTTCGGCGCTCTCGTAATGGTCGCGGGGGGCAATGCCGTCAATCTGACCGACGGCCTGGATGGACTGGCGATCGTGCCTGTGATGATCGCGGCAGCCTCTTTCGGCGTCATCGCCTATCTTTCAGGCAATGCCGTCTTCGCCGAATATCTGCAAATCCATTTCGTGCCGGGAACGGGCGAACTGGCCGTCATCCTCGGCGCCGTCATCGGCGCGGGGCTCGGGTTCCTCTGGTTCAACGCGCCGCCGGCGGCGATCTTCATGGGCGATACCGGTTCGCTGGCGCTGGGCGGGCTGATCGGCACCGTGGCCGTCGCCGTCAAGCACGAGATCGTGCTCGCCATCATCGGCGGCCTGTTCGTCGCCGAGGCGCTGTCCGTCATCATCCAGGTCGGCTATTTCAAGATGACGGGCCGGCGAGTGTTCCTGATGGCGCCCATCCATCACCATTTCGAAAAGCTCGGCTGGACCGAAAGCCAGGTGGTGATCCGTTTCTGGATCATCGCGGTCATGCTCGCGCTCATCGGCCTTTCGACCCTGAAGCTGAGGTAGAGCATGATCCCCGCCACCTCCTTCAAGGGAAAGGCAATCGCCCTTTTCGGCCTCGGCGGGTCGGGGATCGCGACAGCGCATGCGCTGGTCGAGGGCGGCGCGTCCGTCACCGCCTGGGACGACAATCCGGAGAGTATCAGCGCCGCCGAAGCGGCCGGCATCCCGGTCGGCGATCTCAGAAAGGCCGACTGGAGCGGCTTTGCCTCCTTCGTCCTCTCGCCCGGCGTTCCGCTTACCCATCCCAAGCCGCACTGGAGCGTCGATCTGGCGCGGGGCGCCGGCGTCGAGATCATCGGCGATATCGAACTCTTCGCCCGCGAGCGGCGCGCGCGCGCGTCCGAAGCGCCCTTCATCGCCATCACCGGCACCAACGGCAAGTCGACCACCACTGCGCTCACCACGCATATCGTCGCCTCGTCCGGGCGCGATGCGCAGATGGGCGGCAATATCGGTCGCGCCGTCATGACGCTCGATCCACCGACACGCGACCGCATCTACGTGGTCGAGTGCTCGTCCTATCAGATCGACCTCGCCCCCTCGATGGACCCGACCGCCGGCGTTCTCTTGAATATCACACCGGACCACCTCGATCGCCACGGCACCATCCAGCATTACGCCGATGTCAAGGAACGCCTGGTCGCCGGCAGCCAGACCGCGATCATCGGCGTCGACGACATCTATTGCGCGCAAATCGCCGACCGGTTGGAGCATGCCGGCAGGGACGTCGTACGCGTCTCAAAGCGACTGGCGCTGGCCGACGGCATGTTCGCGGAAGGGCCGACCATCGTTAAGGCGTGGAGCGGGCGTATGCAGCCTGTCGTCTCACTGGAGGGGATAGGTTCGCTGCGCGGCCAGCACAACGCCCAGAACGCGATCGCGGCGACCGCCGCCTGCCTCGACATCGGCCTGACGCTGGACGAAATCCAGGCGGGTCTCAGGAGCTTCCCCGGCCTTGCGCACCGCATGGAACAGGTAGGACGACGCGGCAAGGTGCTCTTCGTCAACGATTCCAAGGCGACGAACGCGGATGCCGCGGCACCCGCCCTTTCGAGTTTCCCGCGCATCTACTGGATCGCGGGCGGCCTGCCGAAGCAGGGCGGGATTTCGTCGCTGAAGAGCTTCTTTCCGCGCATCGCCAAGGCCTATCTCATCGGCGAGGCGGCGCCCGACTTTGCCGCGACGCTCGGCGAAGCCGCGCCCTACGAGATTTCCGGTACGCTCGATGCCGCCGTGGTGCATGCCGCGCGCGACGCGGCGAAAGACCCGTCCAACGAAGTCGTGGTGCTTCTCTCGCCGGCATGCGCGAGTTTCGACCAGTTCAGGAATTTCGAGGTGCGCGGCGAGGCGTTCCGCACGGCGGTCGCCTCGCTTGAAAATATCGAGATGATCGGAGGGATGCGCTGATGGTTAGCCGTCTGGATCGCGGGCCGGTAGGCAATTGGTGGTGGACGATCGACCGCTGGTACCTCGCGGCCTTTCTTTCGCTGATGCTGCTCGGCGTCGTGCTTTCCTTTGCCGCAAGCCCCGCGGTGGCGGTCAGGATCGGGCTCGATCCCTATCATTTCGTCATCCGCCAGATCGTCTTCATGGTCCCGGCACTCATCGCCATGATCGGCGTGTCGTTCCTCGACGAGCGGCAGATAAGACGGCTGGCGATCGTGATGCTGGCCGGGTCGCTGCTCCTGATGCTCGCAGCGCTCTATTTCGGTGTCGAGGTCAAGGGCGCGCGGCGCTGGGTCACCCTGATGGGGATATCCGTGCAGCCGTCCGAGTTCATGAAGCCGGCCTTCGTCATCGTCTGCGCCTGGCTCTTTGCGGAAGGCGCGCGCCAGCCGGATATTCCCGGCAATCTTCTCGCCATGATCCTGCTCGGAGTTGCGCTGACGCTTCTCGTCGCCCAGCCCGACCTCGGTCAGACCATGCTGCTCGTCGCGACATGGGGCGTCATGTTCTTCATGGCCGGGCTGTCATGGGTGTGGATCATCGCGCTCGGTGCCTCGGCGATCGGCGGGCTTGGCGCCGCTTATAGCGTGTTCCCGCATGTGGCGAAGCGCATCGACCACTTCATGACCGGCGAGGGCGACACCTTCCAGGTCGACACGGCGCGCGAGGCGCTGATGCGCGGCGGCTGGTTCGGCCAGGGACCGGGCGAAGGCGTCATCAAGCGCGTGCTGCCCGACAGCCATACCGATTTCGTCTTTGCCGTGGCCGGCGAGGAATTCGGTCTGATCCTGTGTTTCGTCGTGCTGGCGCTGTTCGCCTTCGTGGTGCTGAAAGGCTTGAGGGATTCGCTTCGCGAACAGGACGATTTCAGCCGCTATGCGATCGCCGGTCTGGTCATCCAGTTCGGCCTGCAATCGATCATCAATATGGGCGTCAACCTCCAACTCCTGCCGGCGAAAGGCATGACGTTGCCGTTTATCTCCTATGGCGGCTCGTCGCTCATCGCCGAAGCCATTGCCATGGGCATGGTGCTGGCGCTGACGCGCAAACGGCCGTCCAAGCGGACGCATATCGCCTTTTCCCCGCGTGGGGCAGCGGTGCCGGCAGAGTAGGCCCCCGCATGGGTGAACGGACGATCCTCCTTTCGGCGGGCGGAACCGGCGGCCACCTGTTTCCGGCCGAGGCGCTTGCACATGAGATGACGCGGCGCGGCTGGTCGGTGCATCTGGCGACCGATCGCCGCGCCGAGCGCTATGCCGGCGGCTTTCCGGCCGCGGTGGTGCATACCATTCCTTCCGCGACTTTCGGTTCGCGCAACCCCTTCGCCATGGCTCGCTCGGGCTGGACATTGTGGCGCGGCTTCGTGCGGTCCTCGTCGGTCCTGCAGCGGCAGAAGCCGGCCATCGTCGTCGGCTTCGGCGGCTATCCGACGCTGCCGCCGCTTTTCGCCGCCACGAGGCGTGGCATTCCGACCTTGATCCACGAACAGAACGCCGTGATGGGCCGCGCCAACCGGGCGCTTGCTGGACGCGTCACCGCAATCGCCGGCGGCTTCATGGCGGAAGGCGAGGGGCTTGCCGCCGACAAGATGGTCGTCACCGGCAATCCCGTCCGTCCTGCCGTGATCGAGGCGGCGAAATCGGCCTATCCCTCGCTCGACGGGGCGAAGCCGTTCCGGCTTCTCGTCTTCGGCGGCAGCCAGGGCGCGCAGTTCTTCTCCCAAGCCGTCCCGCCAGCCATCGCGGCATTGCCGGAGGAAGCACGGGCGCGGCTCGCCGTCACCCAGCAGGCGCGGCCCGAGGACGAGGCAGCCGTACGCGCGGCCTATGCCGAGATGGGCGTCACGGCGGAGGTCTCTCCCTTCTTCAGCGATCTTGCCCAACGCATGGCAGCCGCGCACCTCGTCGTATCGCGCTCCGGCGCCTCGACCGTCTCCGAGATCGCCGTCATCGGCCGCCCGGCGCTTCTGGTGCCCTATCCGCATGCGCTCGACCACGACCAGGCAGCGAACGCGGCGGCGCTCGCCAAAGCGGGAGGCGCGGAAGTCCACCGCCAGGACAGCCTGTCGCCCGAGCGTCTGTCGGCGCTGATCGGCGCGATGATGGAAGACAAGGCGCGGCTGCTTTCCATGGCCGCTGCCGCGCGTTCGGCCGGCAAGCCGGATGCGGCGCGGTTGCTCGCCGACCTGACAGAGGCTATTGCCGGAGGGGTTGACGTAGCGGATTTCAGGAAGGGACAGCGCGCATGAAGATGCCGGAAACGATCGGCCTGGTGCATTTCATCGGCATCGGCGGCATCGGCATGAGCGGCATCGCGGAGGTGCTCGTCAATCTAGGCTACCGCGTGCAGGGCTCCGACCAGGCGGACGGCGCCAATGTGCAGCGCCTGCGCGCGAAAGGCATAGATTGCTTCGTCGGTCACAGGGCGGAGAATCTCGGCGATGCTGAGGTCGTGGTGGTTTCGAGCGCCATCAAGAAGAACAATCCAGAACTCGTCGCGGCGCGGGAAAAGCTCCTGCCGATCGTGCGGCGCGCGGAGATGCTGGCCGAACTGATGCGCTTCCGACAGGCCATCGCCATCGGCGGCACGCATGGCAAGACGACGACCACTTCCATGGTGGCGACGCTGCTCGAAGCCGGCGGGCTCGATCCGACCGTCATCAATGGCGGCATCATCAACGCCTACGGCACGAACGCGCGCATGGGCGAGGGCGAATGGATGGTGGTCGAGGCCGACGAGAGCGACGGCACCTTCCTCAAGCTGCCGGCCGACATCGCCGTCGTCACCAATATCGATCCGGAGCATCTCGACCATTACGGGTCGTTCGAGAAGGTGCGCGAGGCGTTCCGCCATTTCGTCGAGAACGTCCCGTTCTACGGCTTCGGGGTCATGTGCATCGACCACCCGGAAGTGCAGGCGCTGGTTTCGCGCATCGAGGATCGCCGCGTCATCACCTATGGCGAGAACCCGCAGGCCGACGTGCGCTTCGTCAATCGGAGCCTCGAAGGCACGACGCAGCATTTCGATGTGATCATCCGCAACCGCAAGACGGGTTCCGTCACGACCATCGATCGGCTGGCGCTTCCCATGCCCGGCCGCCATAACGTTTCCAATGCGACCGCGGCAATCGCCGTCGCGCACGAACTCGGACTCACGCCTGAGCAGGTCCGCAAGGGCCTTTCCGGCTTTGGCGGCGTCAAGCGACGTTTCACCCCGACGGGCACCTGGAACGGCGTCAGCATCTTCGACGATTACGGCCACCACCCGGTCGAGATAAAGGCGGTGCTGAGGGCGGCGCGCGACGCGAGCAAGGGCCGCGTCATCGCCATCGCCCAGCCGCACCGCTATACGCGCCTGCGCGACCTGATGGACGATTTCTCCTCCTGCTTCAACGAGGCCGACACCGTCCTCGTCGCGCCGGTCTATCCGGCTGGCGAGGAGCCGATCGAAGGGGTCTCGGCCAAGGCGCTGGTGGCGCGGATGCGTGCCGGCGGCCATCGCGACGCACGCTTCATCGAAGGACCGCAGGCGATCGCGCCGATCATCCGGCAACTGGCGAAACCGGGCGATTTCGTGATCTTCCTCGGCGCCGGCAACATCACGCAATGGGCCTATGCCCTGCCCAATGAACTGGCCACGGAGGATGCTGCTTGACGGCGGGCGAAGCGCTCCTTGCGAAGCTCGGCGACCGGCTTTCCGGTCTGCGCGGCCGTCTCATGCCCGATTCCGGAATGGAGAAGATCACCTGGTTCCGAGCCGGCGGTCCGGCGGACGCGCTTTTCCAGCCAGCCGACGAGGAAGACCTTGCCGCTTTCCTGAAGGCTGTACCGGTGGAAATCCCGATCATGGTGGTCGGCATCGGCTCTAACCTTCTCGTGCGTGAGGGCGGCATACGCGGCTTCGTCGTCAGGCTGTCGGCCAAGGGTTTCGGCGAGGCCGAGGCGGTCTCGCCGACGACGATCCGCGCCGGCGCCGCCACGCCCGACAAGCGCATCGCGGCGGCGGCGCTCGAAGCCGGCATCGGCGGTTTCCATTTCTATCACGGCATTCCGGGCGGGCTCGGCGGCGCGCTCCGCATGAACGCCGGCGCGAACGGAGTGGAGACACGCGAACGCGTCGTCGAGGTGAGGGCGCTCGACCGCAAAGGCGAACTGCATATCCTGAAGAACGCTGACATGGGCTACGCCTACCGCCATTCCTCGGCGCCGCGCGACCTGATCTTCACCTCCGCTGTGCTCGAAGGTCTCCCGGAAGATCGCGATGCCATCAAGGCAGCGATGGACGCCGTCCAGCATCACCGCGAGACCGTGCAGCCGATCCGCGAGAAGACCGGCGGCTCGACCTTCAAGAACCCGTCCGGCACCTCGGCCTGGAAGGAGATCGACAAGGCCGGCTGCCGCGGCCTGATGATCGGCGGCGCGCAGATGTCCCCCATGCACTGCAATTTCATGATCAACACCGGCAGCGCCACCGGCTACGATCTCGAGTTCCTCGGCGAAACGGTGCGCGCCCGCGTGCTGGAGCATTCGGGCATCCGGCTCGAATGGGAAATCAAGCGCATCGGCGAATTCAAGCCAGGCCGCGCTATTGATGAATTCCTCGGCCGGATGCTTTAAAGCGCGTCGCCACGATCTAGCGACCAGCGGCGATCATAGCATCTGGCCGCCCGAGATTTCGATACGCTGAGCGGTGACCCACCCGTTCTCTCCGACGAGCAGGCTCGAGATCGCGCCGCCGACATCGTCGGGCAGGCCGACGCGCCCCAACGCAGTCTGCGAGGCGATGAAGCGGTTTATCTCGGGATTGTCGCGAACCTGACCGCCGCCGAAATCCGTCTCTATCGCACCGGGCGCCACCACGTTCACCGTGATCCCGCGCGGGCCGAGTTCCTTGGCGAGATAACGTGTCAGGACCTCCACGCCGCCCTTCATCGTCGCATAGGCGCTGTATCCCGGGAGAGCAAAACGAGCCAATCCGGAGGAAAGGTTCACGATGCGGCCGCCGTCCCGGATCACCGGCAGGAGCGTCTGCGTGAGGAAGAACACGCCCTTCAGCTGAATATTCATGAGCGTGTCGAAATCTGCTTCCGTCACCTCGGCGAAGGGCTTGTTGATGCCGATGCCGGCGTTGTTGACCAGGAAATCGAAATCCTCGCGCTGCCATTTCTCCCTGAGTACTGCTTTCAATGCGCCTGTGAATTCATTGAATCCGGATGTCTTTCCGGTATCGAGCCGTAAAGCCGCCGCGCGGCGGCCCATTGCCTCGATCTCCGTGACGACCATCGCCGCTTCGTCCTCACGCGAATGGTAGGTGATCACCACGTCCACGCCCTTGCGGGCCAGATGGATCGCCGTGTTGCGGCCAAGGCCGCGGCTGCCGCCCGTGACAAGTGCGATCCTGTTTTCCGTTGTCATCTTCGGTCTCCTTCGTTCGATGGTCGGGAAATAGGGCGGGGAGTTGAAAAGCGCTTGCCATATCGTCCGAGCGAGTTGCCTGATCCTCCAGAATGAATCGGTCATCGGATTGCAGCTTGGCCTTTTCACGCCTAGATTCGTGCCGGATCCTGCGGAGCGACGAAATGGATGCTGAAGCCATTGCCCGGCGTGTTCTCGACTTCGCCGACCGGAATGGTGCCGGCGAACTGCCGCTCGAAACCGGCGTCGGCGGGCTGAGCGTGATGCGGCAGCGCTCACCCGGCGCCCTCAAGCCGGTGCTCTACCAGCCCGTCTTCTGCCTTGTGTTGCAGGGTGCCAAGCAGGCTCTGATCGGCGATCGCGCCGTTACATTCGCCGAGGGGCAGTCCGTCATCATCAGCATGGAATTGCCGACGCTCGCACGTGTCGTGAGCGCGAGCACCGCCAGACCTTATGTCGCCCTTGCACTGGAACTCGACATGGGATTGCTGCGGGAACTGGCGGCCGAAATCGGCGAACTGCCCGCGGCACGCGAAATTGCGGCCGCCATCGAGGCTGGAGATGTGGACGAGGCCATCCTCGATGCGACGAGAAGGCTCTTCGACCTGACGGAAAAGCCGCAGTCGGCGCCGATCCTGGCGCCCTTGATCGTGCGTGAAATCCATTACTGGCTGCTTTCGGCACGCCATGGCGCCATGCTGCGGGCCTTGACACGGACCGATAGCCAGGCGGCGCGGATTGCCCGGGCGACGGTCCGTATCCGACGCGACTACAACGAGCCGCTTCGAATAACAGAACTTGCCCGCGGCGCCGGCATGAGCGCGTCGGCCTTCCATGATCATTTCAGGTCGGTCACTGGCACGACGCCGCTGCAATACCAGAAGCGCCTGAGGCTGATGGAGGCCCGGCGCCTAATCCTTGCGGGCGACACTTCCGTCTCCAGCGCGGCGTTCGCGGTAGGCTACGAAAGCCCGACCCAGTTCAGCCGCGAATATGCGCGCCAGTTCGGCCTGCCGCCGCGCCGCGACAAGGCCGACCATGTGGACAAGGGCGAAGCCGCTCTGCACGCTGCCGAATAGGGGCAAGAACGGCTGCCGACCTGTCGCCGAATAGGCGCGTCTTGCAATTTTTTTCAAAAAAGTGAATCCGCGCGAATCATCGCCCCTTGCCACGGAATCAACTCTCTGATTCTTTGGGTTGAGAGCGTTTCCTGATTTGAGTCGTTTAGCGCGTTGGTCGCGTTTCCGTCTGGGGGCAAGCCGCCGGAAGACTCGGATTCAATTCGGTAGGAGGCGGCAGTCGGATCGCGGTTTTCGTCGAAGACCGGAAGGTTTTCGTGCGGCCCCGCGCGAACAGAAAAGGCCGATAGGCCCGAGGGGAAGACGAGGGGATGTCGAAGAAGCACGTTGCCGTATTGATGGGGGGATTTTCCTCCGAACGGCCCGTGAGCCTTTCTTCCGGCAATTCCTGTGCCGATGCGCTCGAGAATGCCGGTTATCGTGTCACGCGCGTCGACGTTTCCCGGGACGTCGCATCGGTGCTCGGCAAACTTAAGCCGAACGTGGCTTTCAATGCCCTGCACGGGCCGTTCGGCGAGGACGGTACCATCCAGGGTGTGCTGGAATACCTCGAAATCCCCTACACGCACTCTGGCGTTCTGGCCTCGGCGCTTGCCATGCACAAGGAGCAGGCCAAGCGGGTAGCGCGCTCGGTCGGCATCCCCGTCGCGGAATCGAAAGTGGTCAACCGCTTCGCGATCGGATGCGAGCATCCGATGAAGCCGCCCTATGTGGCCAAGCCTGTCAACGAGGGGTCGAGCTTCGGTGTGGTGATCGTCGGCGAAGACCAATCGCATCCGCCGCAGATCCTCGGCTCGTCGGAATGGCTGTACGGCGACGCCGTCATGGTCGAGCGTTTCGTCCATGGAAGGGAGCTGACTTGCGCGGTGATGGGCGACGTCGCGCTCGGCGTCACCGAGATCATTCCGGTCGGTCATTCCTTCTACGACTACGATTCGAAATATGTCGCCGGCGGATCAAAACACGAATGCCCTGCAAAAATTTCACCGAATATTTACCAAAAGATACAGACACTGTCGCTCAAGGCACATCAAGCAATCGGGTGCCGGGGCGTTTCCCGCTCCGATTTCCGGTACGACGACCGCCACTCCGAAAATGGCGAGCTCATCTGGCTGGAAATCAACACCCAACCGGGCATGACGCCGACATCACTGGTGCCTGAGATCGCCGCTCAGGCAGGACACGATTTCGGCGAGCTATTGAGTTGGATGGTGGAGGACGCTTCGTGTCTGCGTTGATGTCGGTGATAGGCGGCCGCGCCGGTGCGATTGCCGGCCCGCAGGTCCTGCCGCGCTTCATGCGCGGGCCGGCGCGCTTTGCCGGACGCCTGTTCCGCGGCGATGTGACCTTTCCGCGCCTCTCGGCCACGATCGCCTCGGCCTTTCTCTTTGCTGCGACCGGGGCCTATGGCGCCTATATCGGCGGGCAGTGGCCGGCCGTCGTCCAGGCCGTGACATCGCGCACCGGCTTCGCCATCGACAATGTCCATATCGTCGGCAACCGCCAGACCTCCGAGATCGACGTGCTCGGTGCGCTGGGGCTCGACGGCTGGACATCGCAGATCGGGTTCAGCGCCGAGGCTGCGCGCGAGAAGGTTCTGGCGCTGCCCTGGGTCGAGGCTGCTTCGGTCCACAAGATCTATCCGGGCACCGTCGAGATCGCCATCAAGGAAAAGACGCCCTACGCCATCTGGCAGCACGGCAGCGAACTCACTCTTATCCAGAAGGATGGCGGGGTCATCGCGCCGTTTTCGGGCGGCAAGTTCGCGTCGCTGCCGCTGGTGGTTGGCATCGGGGCCGCGACAGGCGCGGCTGGGATCGTCGCCAAGATCGACCGGTTTCCCAATCTCGCCGGCAGGGTGAAGGGCTATGTGCGCGTCGGCGGACGCCGTTGGGACATCACTTTCGACAATGGCGTGACGGTGAAGCTTCCCGAAACGGACGAGGATCAGGCGATCGCCGATCTGGCGCGTCTTGACCAGGAACATAGCCTGCTTTCGCGCGACATCCTCGCCGTCGACATGCGGCTGGAAAACCGCCTCTTCGTGCAGTTGACGCCGGAGGCTGCGGAAGCGCGCGCGGCGGCGGTGAAGGAGCGGGCCAAGCAGGCCAAGAAGTCGGGGCGTGACGTATGAACTTGCTCGGCGGACAAAATGACATGGCGGCCCATCGTTCGGGCATCGTGACCGTGCTCGATATCGGCTCGAGCAAGATCTGCTGCATCATCGCCAAGCTGAAGCCGTGCGAGGAGAGCCAGCGGCTGCCGGGGCGTACGCATCGCATGCGCATCATCGGTATTGGGCATCAGCGCTCGCGCGGCGTCAAATCCGGCGTCGTAGTCGATCTCGACCGTGCGGAACAGGCGATCCGGCTGGCGGTGGACGCGGCCGAGCGGATGGCCGGCCTCACTATCGAATCGCTGATCGTCAATCTTTCCGCCGGGCGCCTCAAGAGTGAGACCTTCTCGGCCAGGATCAACCTCGGCGGCCACGAGGTCGACCAGAGCGACATCAAGCGCGTGCTCGCCGCCGGCGCCAGGCAGGCGCTTTCCGGCGACCGCCAGGTGGTGCACTCGCTGCCAGTCGCCTTCTCATTGGACGACGAGCGCGGCGTTCGCGATCCACGCGGCATGATCGGCGACGTGCTTGGCGTCGACATGCATGTGCTTTCCGGCGTCGCGGCGCCGCTGCGCAATCTCGAGCTTGCCGTGAACCGCTGTCACCTCTCGGTTGAACGGATGGTGGCCACGCCCTATGCCAGCGGCCTGTCGGCGCTGGTGGACGACGAAGCGGAGATGGGTGCGGCCTGCATCGACATGGGCGGCGGCACGACAACGCTCGCCGTCTTTTCGGAGGGCAAGTTCGTCCATGCCGACGCGATCGCGATCGGCGGCAACCATGTGACGCTGGATCTGGCGAAGGGATTGTCGACCAGGCTCGACGATGCCGAGCGGCTGAAGGTCATGCACGGTTCGGCCCTGCCGGCCAGCAATGACGACCGCGATATCCTCACGGTGCAGCCGATAGCCGCCGACGAGGCGGAAGCGGCCTTGCAGGTGCCGAGGGCGGCAATGACCAGGATCATCCGGGCGCGCATCGACGAGACGCTGGAGATGATCCGCGACCGCCTCAACCAGTCCGGCTACGGCAACAATGTCGGCAAACGCGTCGTGCTGACCGGGGGTGCCAGCCAGCTTGTCGGCCTGCCGGAGGCGGCACGGCGCATCCTTGGCCGCAGCGTGCGTATCGGTCGACCGCTCGGCGTTGCAGGCTTACCGGAGGCGGCCAAGGGGCCGGCCTTCGCGGCGGTGGTCGGGCTGATGATCTACCCGCAGGTCGCGGGTTTCGAAGGCCGCTTCACGGCGCGGGCGTTCAGCCAGCGCATGACCGGCACGGGCGGGCGGCTCTCCCGGATGAGTCAGTGGTTGAGGGATAGTTTCTAGTAACACGGGGATAGCCCCAAAGGCGGCCGCAGCGGCGATGCGGCAGACAAAGGGAAAAAAGGACGAGGACATGACGATCAATCTGCAGAAGCCGGATATCACTGAGCTCAAGCCACACATCACCGTCTTCGGTGTCGGTGGCGGAGGCGGCAATGCCGTCAACAACATGATCACGGCGGGGCTTCGCGGAGTGGAGTTCGTCGTGGCGAATACCGACGCGCAGGCGCTGACCATGACCAAGGCCGAGCGGCTGATCCAGCTTGGCGCGCATGTCACGGAAGGTCTCGGCGCCGGCTCGCAGCCGGAAGTCGGCCGCGCGGCGGCGGAAGAGTGTATCGATGAAATCGTCGATCACCTCTCCAATACGCATATGTGCTTCGTGACCGCCGGCATGGGCGGTGGCACCGGCACGGGCGCCGCGCCGGTCGTGGCGCGGGCGGCGCGCGAGAAAGGCATCCTCACCGTCGGCGTGGTGACAAAGCCCTTCCATTTCGAGGGGCAGCGCCGGATGAAGACCGCCGATCTCGGCATCGAGGAACTGCAGAAATGCGTTGACACCCTCATCGTCATTCCCAACCAGAACCTTTTCCGCATCGCCAACGACAAGACAACCTTCGCCGATGCCTTCGCCATGGCGGACCAGGTGCTCTATTCGGGTGTCGCCTGCATCACCGATCTGATGGTCAAGGAAGGCCTCATCAATCTCGACTTCGCCGACGTGCGCTCGGTCATGCGTGAGATGGGCAAGGCGATGATGGGCACCGGCGAGGCGTCGGGCGAGGGCAGGGCGATGGCTGCCGCTGAAGCCGCGATCGCCAACCCGCTGCTCGACGAGTCCTCGATGAAGGGCGCGAAGGGCCTCCTGATCTCCATCACGGGCGGTCGCGACCTCACGCTGTTCGAGGTGGACGAGGCGGCGACCCGCATCCGCGAGGAAGTGGACCAGGACGCCAACATCATCCTCGGCGCGACCTTCGACGAAGAACTCGAAGGCGTCATCCGCGTCTCGGTGGTCGCCACCGGCATCGACAAGCTGGCGAGCGAGATTTCGCCGGCTCCCGCCGTGATCCGCCAGATGCCCAAACCGGCGCAGCAGGCCACGATCAGCGAAGGCCGACCCGTTGCCGCGCACGCGCCGGAACAGCAAAGGGCGCACGAACCCGCGCGCGCGGAAGATCCGGTTGCCGAAGCGATCCGGCTTGCCGAAGCCGGTGTGCCGAGACAGCAGGCCGCCCGTCAGCATGTTGAAGATGACTTCCGCCCGCAGAGCCGCATCTTCCCGGCGCCCGCCGCCGAACAGCCGCGGATGGCACAGCCGGCGGCGCCGGTGCAGCAGCCGGCGGCGCACGTCGACCACGACGAGCGCGCGCCGCAGCATGTTGCCGCCGTCGCGCCGCGCATGCCGCGTGTCGAAGACTTCCCGCCTGCCGTGCGGGCGGAGCTTGAGGCGCGGCAGTCGCCGGCTTCGGTGGACCACGACGAGCGCGGGCCGATGGGCCTCCTGAAGCGGCTTACCCACGGTCTGTCGCGGCGCGAAGAGGAGCCTGCCAGGCTGCAGCCGGCACAACCGCGCGAGCCGAAACTTCGCCAGCCGGTGCCGGAGGCACGCCGCCTCGCCAGCCAGGATCCCGCCGTCTATGCGCCGCGCCGCGGCCAGATCGACGAGCATGGCAGGCTGGTGCCGCAGACGCATGCGACTCATGAGGACGATCAGCTCGAGATTCCCGCCTTCCTTCGCCGGCAGGCAAACTGACGATCCTTACAATTGATGATAAAACGTGACGGGCGGGAGTCTCGACTCCCGCCCGTCTTTATGAAAAACTATGAAAATCAGATGGTTGGGAGGAAATCCTCTCCCTTGTGATGGCGTAACACGGAGTAAGAAACCGTGATTTGGAGTATCACCCACGCATATTTATCTTCGCCGGCAATAAGCGTCGGTTTCGAGGGGAATGTGGGGTTTTCCGTCCGGCGAAAGCTAAAGATCTCCGCGACAACGCGGACAGGGCAACGAGCTTAGCTGGTGCGGGCCATGGGCATCGAACTGCACGAATACCAATCGACGCTGAAGTCGCATGCGAGCCTGTCGGGGATAGGCGTCCATAGCGGCAAGCCGGTTTCCATCCATTTCCATCCTGCCGATGCCGACACCGGCATCGTTTTTCACTGCGGCGATGCCGACGGCAGCCACAGGGAAATCCGTGCGCTGGTGTCCGAAGTTGGCGGCACCGAACTTCGCACGGTGCTTGGCGATCCCGCCGGGCTGCATGTCGCCACCGTCGAGCATGTGATGGCGTCGCTTTTCGGACTTGGTGTCGACAATGTCGTTGTCGAGATCGACGGGGTGGAGGCGCCGATCCTCGATGGTAGTGCGGCCCTCCTGGTCGAGGCGTTCGATCAGGCGGGGATCGTTCGGCAGGCAGTGAAGCGGCGCTATATCCGCATATTGAAGCCGGTGCGCATCGAGAACGGCGCGTCGTGGGCCGAGTTCAGGCCGCATGACGGGACCCGCTTCGAGATCGATATCGACTTCGAGAGCGCGGCCATCGGTCGGCAGTATCTCGGCCTCGATCTCAACGCGGACCGGTTCCGTCGCGACGTTTCCCGGGCGCGGACATTCGGCTTCATGAAGGATGTCGAGCGGCTCTGGGCGGCCGGCTTCGCGCTCGGCGCGTCGCTCGAGAATTCAGTGGTGATCGGCGAGGACGGTCGTATTATCAATATGGAAGGCCTGCGCTATCCAGACGAGTTCGTGCGGCACAAGATGCTCGACGCGATGGGCGACCTGGCGCTGGCCGGGGCGCGCTTCATCGGCTGCTTCCGCTCCTATCGCGGCGGCCACAGGTTGAACGCCGCGGCGCTTAGGCGGCTGTTGTCGGACCGTTCGGCATTCGAAATCGTCGAGACGACGCGCCGCGAGCGCGGCCGTTCGGCTGAGATCGTTGCCGTCAGCGCTCCGGTCTTCGCTCCCTGGGCGATCTGAGCCGGGCTGTCGCCGCCGCTATCCGTTATCTGCCACAAAAATGCGCGAATGCGCGGGGATAGCGTTGCCGGAGCGGTGTCGTTATGGTTTATGACGGCGCTTGAGAGCCCGATGTTGCGCCGAAGGATTCTGGAACGACTATGGTGTTGATCACAAGTGCCGCTCCAACCGGCCGGCTTCGGCTGGCGTTGCTTGCAATGTCGCTCGCGGCTCTGCCGATGGTTCTTGGCGGTTGCCAGAACGACAAGGACAAGCTGGCGCTCGCGAATTTCGTCGCCCCGACCGATCCGGCCGACCAGCTCTACAATGAAGGCCTCGCCAACCTGAACGCCGGGCGTCTCAAGGAGGCGGCCGCCAAGTTCGACGCTATCGACAAGGAACATCCCTATTCGGAGTATTCGCGCAAGGCCGAGGTCATGGGCGCCTTCGCGAAGTACCGGATGGGCAAGTATGACGAGGCCATCACCACCGCGCAGCGCTACATGGAGCTCTACCCCTCCACCGACGACGCGGCCTACGCGCAGTATATCATCGGGCTCAGCTACTTCCGCCAGATCCGGGACGTGACGCAGGACCAGAAGGAATCGCGCCAGACCATCGACGCGATGAACAAGGTGATCGAGACCTATCCCGACTCGCCTTATGTCGAGGACGCCAAGACCAAGATACGCTTTGCCCGCGACCAGCTTGCCGGCAAGGAGATGCAGGTCGGCCGCTACTATCTGGAGCGTCGCGATTATCTGGCTGCGATTAAGCGTTTCCGTGCCGTGGTCGAGAATTATTCCAACACCAACCAGATCGAAGAGGCGCTGGCGAGGCTGACCGAAGCCTATTACGCGATGGGCATCGCGTCGGAAGCGCAGACGGCGGCGGCGGTGCTCGGCCGAAACTATCCGGACAGCAAGTGGTACAAGGATTCCTACGCGCTCCTGCAGTCGGGCGGCCTGTCGCCGTCCGAGAACAAGAGTTCCTGGATATCCAAGGCCTTCCATACCGTCATCGGGGGGTAGCACCCCATACCATGCTCGCCAGACTGTCGATCCGCGATATTGTCCTGATCGAGCGTCTGGACGTTGATTTCGCCGCCGGCCTTTCGGTGCTGACCGGCGAGACGGGGGCCGGCAAGTCCATCCTGCTCGATTCGCTGTCGCTCGCGCTCGGTGCGCGCGGCGACGCCTCACTTGTGCGGCATGGCGCGGCGCAGGGGCAGGTGACGGCTGTTTTCGACGTTTCCCGCGCCCATCCCGCCCGGCAAATCCTGCGCGACAACGCCATCGAGGACGACGGCGATATCATCCTCAGGCGTGTTCAGACCGCCGACGGGCGCACCCGCGTCTTCGTCAACGACCAGCCGGCGAGTGTCGGCCTGATGCGCGATATCGGCCATGCGCTCGTGGAAATCCACGGCCAGCATGACGAGCGCGCGCTGGTCGATGCGGATGCGCACCGCGATCTTCTCGACGCCTTCGGCCTGCATTCGGAGCAGGTTTCGGCGGTGCGCGAAGCCTTTCAGCGCTGGCGCGGTGCCGAACAGGCGCTCGCCCGCCACCGCGCCAAGGTGGAGGCCGCGGCGCGGGAAGCCGATTTCCTGCGTGCATCGGTCGACGAGCTTTCCGGGCTCGATCCGCAGCCCGGCGAGGAAAGCGAGCTCGCCGAAAGACGCGCGGCGATGATGCGGGCGGAAAAGACCGCTGGCGACATACAGGATGCCGGCGAAGTCCTGTCGGGGGCGAATTCGCCGACGCCGCAGCTTTCGAGCCTGCTCAGACGCCTGCAACGCAAGGCCGACCAGAATCCGGGCCTGCTCGACGCGATCGTCGCGGCGCTCGACCAGGCGCTGGTTTCGCTGGACGCGGCGCAGTCCGCCGTGGACGAGGCGATGCGCGCCGCCGAGTTCGACCCGCAGGCGCTCGAGCGCGCCGAGGAGCGACTGTTCGCGCTGCGGGCTGTCGCCCGCAAGCACAATGTCGCGGTGGACGATCTGGCGAAGCTCAGGGACGCCATGTTCGCCGACCTTGCCGATCTCGATGCCGGCGAGGAGAAGCTTAGAGCGCTGGAGAAGGAAAACACCGCGAGCCGCGAGCTCTACGACAAGGAAGCTATCCGGCTTTCCGATGAGCGCCGCTCCTCGGCGGAGGCCCTGGCGCGCGCCGTGATGGCGGAACTGCCGGCGTTGAAGCTCGAACGCGCCGAGTTCATCGTGGAGATCGACAGCGAGGCGGAGAACCGGACGGAGACGGGTATCGACCGCGTCGAGTTCTGGGTGCGTACCAATCCGGGCACGCGCCCAGGGCCGATGATGAAGGTAGCCTCCGGCGGCGAACTCTCGCGCTTCCTGCTGGCGCTGAAAGTGGCGCTCGCCGACCGGGGCTCCGCGCCCACGCTCGTCTTCGACGAGATCGACACGGCCGTCGGCGGCGCGGTCGCCGATGCGATCGGCCAGAGGCTGGCGCGGCTCGCCGAGCGCGTGCAGGTGCTGTCGGTGACGCATGCACCGCAGGTCGCGGCGCGGGCCGGTTCGCACTACCTCATCACCAAGGCGGGCAATGCCAACCGTGTCTCTACCGCTGTATCCAGCCTCGAGGATGGCGCCCGCAAGGAGGAGATCGCCCGTATGCTCGCCGGAGCGACCGTGACCGACGAAGCGCGCGCCGCGGCGGGAAGGCTGTTGAGGGAGAACGGCGCCGGTGCCTGATCGAAAGCGGGCCGTGGACAGGATCCACGTTCGGTTTTTCGTCTGGAACTGGCAGGAACCTGAATTGACTTCCTGATTTGGATGGCATGCATTCCGTGCCTCCGTTATTTCATCCACAGTGCGCCCGCGCGCTGCCCGTATGAGAAGCCTTGCCGAAAGGGTGATTGCGTGACGCCCAAGCCCGATAACACGCCGGAGAAGCCGGTAGAGACGCTGACGGAAGCCGAAGCGGCCGCCGAACTGGAGCGGCTGGCGAACGAGATCGCCTTCCACGACGAGCGCTACCATACCGAGGACGCGCCGGTCATATCGGATGCGGAATACGATGCACTGCGCCGCCGAAACCTCGCCATCGAGCAGCGCTATCCCGACCTGAAGCGTGCCGACAGCCCGACAGGATCGGTCGGTGCGCCGCTCGCCGAAGGGTTCGCCAAGGTGCGCCACGCCGTGCCGATGCTGAGCCTCGCCAAGGCCTACACTGACCAGGACGTGGTCGATTTCCTCGAACGTGCGAAGCGCTTCTTCGAGCGCGACAAGGATTTTGACATCGCTTTCACCGCCGAGCCCAAGATCGATGGCCTGTCGGCGTCACTGCGCTACGAGAACGGCGTCTTCGTGCAGGGCGCGACGCGCGGCGACGGCACCGTCGGCGAGGACATCACCGCCAATCTCAGGACGATCGCCGATATCCCGCACCGGCTGAAGGGTTCGGGCTGGCCGGAGGTGATCGAGATCCGCGGCGAAGTCTATATGACCTATGTCGAGTTCGAGGCGCTGAAGGAGCGCTCGACGGCCGCCGGCGGCCAGGACTACGTCAATCCGCGCAACACGGCGGCGGGTTCGCTGCGCCAGAAGGATCCGGCCGTCACTGCCAGCCGCAATCTCAAATTCTTCGCCTATGCCTGGGGCTATACCACCGCGGATCCGGCGCCGACCCAGTACGAGGCGGTGTGGAAATTCGCCGAATGGGGTTTCCAGGTCAATCCGCTGATGGTGCGGGCCAAATCGGTCGACGAACTGATCGCCCAATACCGTCTGATCGAGGAGAAGCGCTCTTCGCTCGGCTACGATATCGACGGTGTCGTCTACAAGGTCGACCAGCTCGAGCTTCAACGCCGGTGGGGTTTCGTGACCGGCGAGCCACGCTGGGCCATCGCCCATAAATTCCCGGCCGAGCAGGCGACCACGACGGTCATCCGGATCGATATCCAGGTCGGCCGCACCGGCACGCTCGCGCCCGTGGCACGGCTTGCCCCGGTCACAGTGGGCGGCGTTGTGGTGGAGAATGTCACCCTCCACAACGAGGACTATATCAAGGGGTTCGATTCCAACGGTCAGCCGATCCGAGAGGGCCGCGACATCCGCGTCGGCGACACGGTGGTGATCCAGAGGGCGGGGGACGTCATCCCGCAGATCGTGGACGTCGTCATCGACAAGCGCCCGCAGGACGCCATGCCATACGACTTCCCGCATGTCTGCCCGGTCTGCGGCTCGCCGGCGACGCGCGAGGTCAACGAAAAGACGGGCAAGGAGGATTCGCGCCGGCGCTGCACGGGCGAATTGATCTGCTCCGCTCAAGCCGTGGAGCGGCTGCGCCACTTCGTGTCGCGCGGCGCGATGGATATCGAGGGAATGGGAGCCGAAAATATCGATCTTTTCTTCAATGCCGGCCTGATCGACACGGCTGACGACATCTTCACGCTGAAAGACAAACGCGTCGAGGCGCAGGAGGCACTGGCAAAACGGCGCGAGGAGCAGGCGCGGCAACGCGAGGCTGTATCGGGGAAAGAGCGGAAAAACGTCCGCAGCGTCGACCAGCGCAATTTCGAGGGGCTGGATAAGCTGTTTGCTGCCATCGACGCGCGGCGCAAGCCGGAACTCGACCGCTTCATCTTCGCGCTCGGCATCCGGCATGTCGGCGACACCACGGCCGCGCTCTTGGCGAGGACATTCTCGACGATCGAGGAATTCATCCGCGTCGGCAAGGAGACCGCGGCGGCGGAAGACCCGCACACCGTCTTCCCGTCCATCAACGGCATCGGCGACACGGTGATCGGCGCGCTGATCGACTTCTTCGGCAATGAACGCAATGACAAGGTGCTGGACGATTTGCTCGAGCACGTCCATCCAAAGCCCTATGTCGTCAACGTTTCCGCTGACAGCGAGGTCGCCGGCAAGACGGTCGTCTTCACCGGATCGCTGGAGAAGATGACACGCTCCGAAGCCAAGGCCATGGCCGAGCGGCTGGGTGCCAAGGTTGCCGGCTCCGTCTCCGCCAAGACCGATCTGGTGGTCGCCGGGCCAGGCGCCGGCTCCAAGCTCAAGACGGCGACCGAACTCGGCATCGAGGTGATCGACGAGGATGCCTGGCTGGAGCGGGTCAGGGGTTCCGTCTGATGGCTGCCGCTTTCAAAGGGTTCGGCGAGAAAGCCATCCCCTTCCTCAAGGCGCTCGATTTCCACCAGAGCCGGGAATGGTTCCATGAGAACCGTGCGCTTTACGAGAGCGAGTTGCGCGAGCCGCTTGGCGATCTCGTGGAGGTGCTGACGGAGCGGCTGGACGCCGCAGGCCTCGGGCTCAGAGGCGACCGGAAAAGATCGCTTTTCCGTATCAATCGCGATGTGCGTTTCTCCAAGGACAAGCGGCCCTACAACCAGCATGTCTCGGCCATCCTGTCGCCCGACGGCACCAAGATGGAAGAAGGCGTGCTCTTCATCTATTTCGGCATCGACGGCTGCCGTGCGGCGGTCGCGTGGTGGCAGCCGAAGCCGGAATTGCTCGCGGCGATGCGCAAGGCGATTGCGGAGAAGCCGGCGGAATTCCGCTCCATGGTTGCCGCCTTGAAGAAGAGCAGCCTTGCACTTGACGGCGAGGGCGCGCTGAAGCGCATGCCGCGCGGCTTCGAGCATGTCGCGGACCCTGAGCTTGCGACGGCGATCCGCAACCGCCATTTCGTCGTGCGCCACAGGATCGACCCGGCCAGCATCCACGGGCCGGGACTGGCCGACGAGATCATCGATTTCACGCTTCGCGCCAGGCCGGTACTCGACTGGGGCAGGAAGATCGAGGGGAGGGTGGGGAGAGGTAAGATCTAGTGTCGGGCCGAACTCGTTATCCCCTCAATTTCCTTTCACTTTCTCATCAGAACAATTGGCGTGACAGGCGCTTCTCCTGCCTCTAGTTTGCCGCGCTTTCCGGAGACGAAAATGACTAGCGAGAACGCGGGAAGCGAATTCTGGCGCGGGGTGCGCGCGAGCGTTCCCGTCATTGTGGCGGTGTTTCCCTTCGGGCTGCTGTTCGGCGCGCTCGCGGTCGACAACGGGCTCTCGGTCCTGGAGACCACGCTGATGAGTCTCACAGTTTTCGGCGGCGCCAGCCAGATGGTGGGCATCGAACTGTTCGGCCAGAAGATCGCGCCGGCGCTCATCGTCTTTTCCATCTTCGCCGTGAATTTCCGTCACGTGCTCTATTCCGCGGCCATCGGCCGACATATCCGGCACTGGAGCCTGTGGCAGAAGGCGGCCGGCTTCTTCTTGCTGACCGATCCGCAATATGCCGAAGCGGAACGCGATATCGAGCAAACGGGGAAGCTCGGGTTCGGCTGGTATATGGGGCTCGGCCTACCGATCTATCTCGCATGGGTGATCGAATCCGCGCTTGGCGCCACCTTCGGACGGCTTGTCAGCAACCCCGAGGCACTCGGCGTCGACTTCCTGCTGCCGATTTACTTCCTCGGTCTTGTCATGGGTTTCCGCAAGCGGCCCAACTGGCTGCCCGTGGTTGCCGTCAGCGCCGTGGCTTCGGTCCTCGCCTACCGATTTGTCGGTTCCCCATGGCATGTTTCGCTCGGGGCGATCGCCGGGATCGCTCTGGCGGCGCTCCTTCCGCCGACCGCGATGACGGAGAGCGGCCTTGCCGAAACCGCCGAGCGGAGCGAGCCGTGAGCACGACGGTATGGGTTATACTTGCCGGCGCGGTGCTGACCTATTTCACCCGCATCGGCGGCCATATGGCGCTTTCGCGTTTCGAGCGCATTCCGCCGAGGCTCGAGGCCGCGCTCGATGCGGTTCCCGCCGCCGTGCTGACGACGTTGGTGGCGCCCGACGTGGTTTACACCGCCGGCTCCGCCGAATGGATCGCGATCGCAGTCGCCGGACTGGTCGCATCGAAGCGGGGGCTGCTCGCCATGTTCCTCGCCGGCGCGATCGTGCTGATCGTGTTCAGGCAATTCATGGGGTGAACGAGGTCAGGCGATCGGCGTGGTCGCGGCTTCCAGCCATTTCAGCGTCTCGCCATCGACCAGCGGCCCGATTTCCGCAAGTACGCGGGCGTGGTAGGCGTTGAGCCAGTCGAGTTCATCCGCCGTCAGCAGTTCCGGCTTTACCAGCCTCCGGTCGAAGGGCGCGAGCGTCAGCGTCTCGAAACCGTGCATAGCGGTCTCGCCGCCTTTCACCTCTTCGGCCTCGGAGACAAGGATCAAATTCTCCATGCGGATGCCGTAGGCGCCTTCCTTGTAGTAGCCCGGCTCGTTCGACAGGATCATGCCGGCCAGCAGCTTTTCCGTGCCCGACTTGGCGATGCGTTGCGGTCCTTCGTGCACTGAAAGATAGGAGCCGACGCCGTGGCCGGTGCCGTGCTGATAGTCTAGCCCGGCCTTCCACAGCGCCATGCGTGCCACTGCGTCGATGTCGGCGCCGCGCGTACTGGAAGGGAAGCGCAGCATGGAAATGCCGATCATGCCCTTCAGCACCAGCGTCGCGCGCTCGCGCATTTCCCCGGTCGGCTTGCCGATGGCGACGGTGCGCGTGATGTCGGTGGTTCCGTCCTGGTACTGCGCGCCGGAATCGACCAGATAAAGCTCGTTGGCCCCGAGCTTCCGGCTCGTCTTCGTCGTCACGCGGTAATGGATGATGGCGCCGTTTGGCCCCGCGCCGGAGATCGTATCGAAGGATATGTCGCGGAGCGGCATCTGAAGCTCCTCGCCGGTTTTCCTGCGGAAATCTTCGAGGCTTTGCGCGGCGGCGATTTCATCGATCGAGCCCGGTCGCTGCCGGTCAAGCCAGGCGAGGAATTTCGAGACAGCCGCCCCGTCGCGGCGATGCGCGGCACGGGTGCCGGCTATCTCGGTCGCGTTCTTGACGGCGCGAGGGAGGCGCGCCGGATCAGGAAGGTGCACCACCTTGCCGCCGTTTTCCTCGACCAGAAGACGCAGTTTTTCGGCTGCAAGTGCCGGATCGAGCCCGACCGAAGCGCCGGACTTCGCCAGTCGAACCATTTCTCCTTCCAGCGTGTCCGGTGCGAAAAAGTCCGCCAGTTGAGTCAGATAGGCTTTTGCCTTGATGGAAAGCTTTCGCTCATCGAGAAAGAGCTCGTGCCGGCCATCCGCGGCGATGATGGCGAAGCCGAGCGCGAGCGGCGTATGCGGCACGTCATGCCCGCGGATGTTGAAGGCCCACGCAAGCGAGGACGGGTCGGTGAGGACGGCATGGGTGGCGCCGCCCTTGGCGATCGCCTCCGCCATGTCGGCGAGTTTCTCCTTCGCCAGCCTGCCCGCATATTCCTCGGGTTGAAGGTCCACCGGCTCCAGCGGCAGTGCAGGCCGATCCGACCAGAGCGCGTCGATCGGATTCTTGTCGACCGCGACAAGTTCGCCCTTATGCTCGGTGGTCGCTGCGCGCAGTTTCTCCGCTTCCGAGATGGTGTGCAGCCACGGATCGAAGCCGATGCGGCCACCTTTGGCGAGGTTGGCAGCAAGCCATTTATCCGGTGGACTATCGATCAGGCTTTCGATGGAAAAGGTGGAAGGGTCGGTCTGGTGGCGCGCTTGCAGCGTGTAACGCCCGTCGACGAAGAGAAGAGCCTTGCCTTTCAGGATCAGCGCGGCTCCGGCCGAACCGGTGAAGCCTGTAAGCCATGCTAGCCGCTCTGACGACGCCGCGACATATTCGCCCTGATGCTCGTCCGCTCTCGGTACGAGGAAGCCATCGAGCCCTTCCTTTTCGAGCCATTCGCGCAGTCGCGCGATACGATCGGGGCCCTGAGAAGGGTCGGATTTCACATCGAAGGACTGGAACATGGGAACGCTTCGGTTGGTCTCGTCTGCCGCGGACGGTAGTCGGGCCGGCCAGCGGTTGCAACATGCGAGGCGGAGTTGCGTCCCTCGCACGTGCAAAAGGGAATAGGTGCAATGCACAGAGGATCGTAGCTGAACAGGTCGGCGCATCTTACCTGCGATGGAAGCAAAGCACCGAACCATGGGAGCGTGAAATGGCAACGAAATCTGCAGGACGCGGCTTCTTCCGCAGTGCCTTCGACGCGATCGTCGCGGCGCGTACCGCCGAGGCCGAGCGCTATGTCAATGACGCATTGAAAGCGAATGCGGCGCTGAAGCATAAGCGAGGCGGGCGCTTTTATCTCTAAGGGCAAAGCAACCCGGAAGCTCGAAAAAGGCGGTCCTCCCGGGCCGCCTTTTTTGTTTCACTGGCGCTTCAGATGAAGCGTGACCCAGCCTTCGCGATGAAGGGTGGCGATGTGGCGGAAACGCTGGTTCGAATAGGCGGCCAGCACCGCGCGGCGCTGACGGTCGAGGATGCCGGAGAGGATCAGCGAGCCGTTCGGTGCCAGATGCCGCGCCATCTCGGGCGCCAACCGCATCAGCGGCCTTGCCAGTATGTTGGCGACGATCAGGTCGAACGGTCCTTTTTGAGCGAAAACGGGATGCTGGAAACCTGTTGCGACGCGGGTTTCGACCAGCGAGCATGTTCCGTTCAGGCTTACATTCCCCTCCGCCACGCGAACCGCGACCGGGTCGATATCGGTGGCGAGCACCGGGATATGGGCGAGTTTGGCGAGCCCGATCGCGAGCACGGCCGATCCGGTGCCGAGGTCCAGCGCGTTTTTCGGCTTTTCCCGCTCCGCCACGCGGGCGATCATTTTGAGGCATCCCGCCGTAGTGCCGTGGTGGCCGGTGCCGAAAGCCTGCCCCGCCTCGATCTCGATCGGGATGTCGTTGGGACGGCGCTCGTCGCGGTCATGCCGGCCATGGACGAAGAAGCGCGCGGCGCGCACCGGCTTCAGCCCCTCAAGCGAGTGTGCGACCCAGTCGATCTCGGGCAGGACCTCGCGCTGTATGGTGGTCGGGCCGATAAGGCCGTCGAGCAGAGCGTGCATGCGCCCTTCCGTTGTGTCGGTGTCGTCGCTATCCGCGTAGAGCGAGACTTCGTGGAGGTCGGCGGCCTCGTCCACCTCGGCCACACCGAGCGGACAGGCATCATCCTCGAACGCCGCTTCCAGCATTGCGTAGGCCTGCCGCGCCATCGGCCCGGAAGCGATGAAAGAGTATTTGATCTGGCTCATAGGCGATGGCGCGCCAGACGCTCCCTCACGCGCCAGCCTCCAGCCTTTTCAGCTTGGCAAGCGCGGCCTTGGCGCTTTCGCCATAGGCGATGGTGCCGGCGAAATCGCCCTTCCGGTCGAGCAGGATGACCGAAGCGGTGTGGTCCATCGTATAGTCGCCGCCATCCGTCTCCACCTTGCGGAAATAGATGTTGAAGGCCTTGGCCATCGCCCACACCTTGTCCGGCGGGCCGGAAATGCCGGTGATGCGGCTGGAGAAATTGCTGAGAAAATTATCCATGACCTCTGGCGTGTCGCGCTCCGGGTCGATGGTGATGAAATACGCCTTTATGTCCTTCGCCTCCGGGCCGAGTTCCTTCAGCCAGCCGTCGAGTTCGAAAAGCGTGGTCGGACAGACTTCCGGACAATGGGTGAAGCCGAAAAAGAGGACCGAAGGCTGTCCCCGGAAGGCAGCCTCGGTGATCGGCTTGTCGTGACTGTCGACAAGGGCGAAGGGCGCGCCGTAGGCTTCGCCGGAGTTCTGCTGGCGGTACCAGTCGAAAGTCAGCCAGCCGACGCTCGCCGCCATCAGGACGAGAATGCCGACAAGGATTGCGCGCATCATTTCAGGAAAAGCTCCGATTCCACGACCCGCAGGCGTTCAGAAACACCAGGACAGGCCGGATTCCGCCATGGCGAGGAATATTTTCGTCCCGTGCCGCATCCACATGGCGAAGGCGAAGCCCGACACTGCCGCGAAGGCCGCGAATGCAAGAAGCATTCCGGCAAGGCGGGGCGAGGACAAGGCCATACGGTTCTTCATTGCCGATATATAGTCCTGTCGGACCGGTTCCGGAAAGGGGCCGCGATGCCGCAAGGCGACGCGCACGGTTTCGTCCGTCAACTTCTTGCAACCGCCATGCTCTCTTCCCAATTGTGCTCAGCGCCGGAACGGTGAGACCAAGGGCGCATTTGAGGAGCGAAAATGAAAAGATTCCTGTTCATTGCCGCTGCGCTGTCATTTCTGGCGGCTGTTCCCGCGACGGCGCAGGAGGTCGGCAAAGTCGGAGTCGACTGGATCGGCAACGACATCGTCGTCGAGGCCATCAAGGATCCCAAGGTGGAGGGCGTCGTCTGCCATGTCGCCTATTTCGATCGAAGCATCGTCGACCGGCTGCACAAGGGCAACTGGTTCGAGGATCCGTCCAACACAGCCATTTCCTGCAACCAGACCGGCCCGATCACCATCGGCGACATCGACTTGGGCAAGGGTGGCGAGGAGGTCTTCAAGCAGGGCATCAGCCTGATCTGGAAAAAGCAGGTCGTGAACCGCATCTACGACAAGGAAAACAACACGCTGATCTACCTGTCGCATTCCAGGCAGGTGCAGAACGGATCGTCGAAAATGGCGATCTCGACGGTTCCGCTCTATGGCCAGCAGGTGAACTGGGCCAAGGACAAGAAGCAGTAGGGCCGATACCTGTGTCCTTGCTGGTCCTTGCTGGTCCTTGCGGCGCGGCGTAAAGGCCGGGCATGACCGATGACCTCCGCTTCCTGCCGCCCGAGCCGCGTATCCATCCGACGGCGGAATTGAAGAACTGCCGGATCGGCCGCTATGCAGCGGTCGGCGAGCGGACCGTATTGCGCGAGGTGACGGTCGGCGATTTCAGCTATTTCGAGCGCCACGCCGAGGCGATCTATACGGAAATCGGCAAATTCTGCTCGATCGCCGCGAATACGCGCGTCAACGCGCTCGAGCATCCGCTGGAGCGGCCAACGACGCATAAGGTGAGCTACCGGCCAAACGAGTATTTCCGATATCTGGGCGTCGACCAGGAATTCCGCGAGCGGCGCCGGCAAAAGCGGGTCATGGTCGGCCACGATGTCTGGATCGGGCACGGCGCCGTGGTCCTGCCCGGCGTCACAATCGGGGACGGCGCGGTGATCGGGGCCAACGCCGTGGTCTCCCGCGATGTGCCGGCCTACGCGATCGTCGCCGGCGCGCCGGCTGTGCTGATCCGCCCGCGTTTTCCGGAGGGTGTGGCCGCGCGCCTCGCCGAAATGGCTTGGTGGGATTGGCCAATGGACAGGCTTTTCGAAGCCATTCCCGACCTGCAGAAACTTGAAATAGAAGAATTTATCGAAAAGTGGAGCGATTAAGGTTAAAGAAAAGAAAACGGTTGTACTGAATGAAATACTAAACTTACCGTTGCATATTATCCCGTAATAATGTTTCCCTTGCGCCTGGAGGTACTGCCTGAGGCGGAAGAAGCACTGTGAGCACAAGGGAGACTATGATGAAAAAGCTCATCATTGCATTTGCCGTCGCCGCTGTTTCTTTCCCGGTTATGTCCGCGCAAGCGGGCGGCTGGGGCGGTTCCAGCCATGGCCACAGCTATTCGAGCGGGCTGGTGAATATCTCGCCGGCCGTCGGGCTGGGCGACGTCAACTTGCTCAATGGCATCTCGGTCCTCAACGGATCGGGCATCCTGAGCGGCAACCGTCTCTCCGGCATCTTGTCGGGGAACCGTATCCTGTCCGGCAACGGTATCCTGAGCGGGATCGGTGTCGGTATCCTCAGCGGCAATTCCAGGGGTAGCCGCGACCGCGGCCATCGCTGTCATCGCTGCTGAAAGACGCCGGGGCAGGGCAGGTCGCGCGCAAGCGAACTAGTCTGGCGTGCTGCTGCGTCCGGCAATCGTGAACGGGGCAGGGGGATCGTTTCCCCCTGCCTCTTTTTCGTCCGCTACAGCTTTGTTTCTATGCCGATATAGCTGTCGAGCACGTCCTTTTCCGTGTCGACGGCGGTGTAGCGGGTGCGGCTGAAATCGACGCGGGCGACCAGTGCGATGTGTTTCGACGGGTCGTAGCCGACCTCGAGATAAAGACCCTTCGATCGTTCGGCATTGCCGAGCAGGAGGTTTTCCTTGTTCTCATGGAAGAGACCGGCGCCGAAGGCGAGTTCTGGCGTGTATTGATATTTGGCTTCCAGTTCGAGGCGGCGGACATAGGAGGCGAGCGTGTCGTCCGTGTCGATCGCATCGTAGCGTCCATCGAAGGAGCCGCGCAGCGTGACGCCGGCCTTCAGCGCCTTGATCAGTTCAACGCGGTAGATCGGTCGGATGCGACCGTAGCCTCCGTCTTTCTCGTAAAGCCCGGCAGCGCCGAGCGACAGGTCGAGCCTGACCCCGTCGGCGGCGATGAGGCGCGTCAGGCCGCGCAACGTGAATTCGGAAAAGGAGCGACCGACCGGAGGGTTGCCAAGCCGTTCCACATCGGTCGTTTCGGCGCTGGCCATCAGTCCGAATTGCTGCCCGCCGACTTTCTTCTCGATACCGGCGGAGAATTGGAGGCGGTTGCGGTTCGGTTCGATCTGCGTCGCGTCGATCAGATCGTTCTGGAAATGGGCTTTACCATAGCGCTCCAGCGTGTCGCTCAGTGTCATTACGAGGCCTATGCCGGAGCCGAGATCGGCGCCGAACTGCACGGCGGCGGAGAACAGGTCGCTGTGGGTGCGCGTGCCGATCGCCAGATCGGCGATACGGAAATCATCGCCGATGCTGGCCGTCCGCCAGGCAATCGTGCCGCGCAGTTCGTAGCGGCCGCCGAATTTCCGGTAGGCTTCCGCAAGCAGGAGCAGGCTGCGGTCGTCCTCTATGGAGATGCGGTCGTAGCGGCTCGCCTCGCCTTGCGCGGCAAGACGGATATAGCCGTCGTCGAGATCCAGCACGCGCGTTACCGAGCCGCGCAATTCGGTGTAGAAGTCGGAGAATGCCAGGTCGCTGTCGAGCGCATTGCTCGTGTAATGCTCTTCGATGGAGAGGCTGGCTCCATTGGTCGGCCTGCCTGAAGTAGCTTCTGTCAGCGCGGAATTGGCGGCGGCGCGGATCGAACCCGGATCGGCAAGCGCGGGCCCGGAGGCAAGGAGGGCCACGACGATGCCGATGGGCCAGAACCGCACAAATCCAACTCCGAGAACCTGACCCCTCCCGCCAAGGGGGTGGAGTGACGGGAGGGGGGAGGATATCCGCCTGAAGCGGAAGCCGCAGGCACCATTGCCTGCACGCACGACATTATCGCGCTATGGCTGTGATTCAGTGGTAGCGAATTACAATTTTTACGTGTAGATGGTTGTGCTGGGGCGGGCGATGGATTGAGCACTGCCGGCCGGACTGTGCGTCCTTCGAGGCTCGCTTCGCTCGCATCTCAGGATGAGGAAAGCAGATGCTGTTCTCCCTCATCCTGAGGCGCTCCGCGAAGCGGAGCCTCGAAGGACGCACGGAAACATCATGGCCGAATTGGCTGCCCTTGATCGCGTATGTGTGGGGGAGGGCTGGCGCGTTTGTGCCGGTTGTCAGTCCTGCGCCACGGCGCCGACCGCGACACTGTCCGTGCGCTTGAGCTTGACCCCGATCACAGGAACGAGATCGTCTTCCACCTTGACGGAGATGGTAACCATCATCGTGTCGGAGTCGGGCAGCTTGGCCGCCATCGTGCCTTTCAGGGAATTGCGATTAAGGGCGAAGACGACCGTGCGACCGTTCACATTGCCGGCGATGATATCGAGGCCCTTGCCCTTGGCGCCGTCGAGGAAAGTCCCGCGATAGCGGCCGCGGCCGACCTCTTCGACGGTGGCGTTCATCTTCTGCGTGAAGAGCCCGACGCGGCAGGTGCCGTCGAGCACCATGCCGGCGTTATGGTCCGGCGTCTTGCCGGCCAGGTTACAGGTGAATTTCGTGCCCTTGTATTTTCCGGCGACGACCTCGCCGGGGCCTGTCCAGTGGCCTTCGATCGACTGGAAGAATTTCTGGTCCCTCTCCGAGGCGGTTCCGGTGGCGCTCATGGCCGGTGAGATCGCCGCCGCCAGGGCAGCCGTCAGGATGGCGGAAAGGAAACTACGCGTCATCGAGGACACCCGGATACGGAACGCTGCAAGAGCGGAACCATGAACAGGAATGGTTAATGCTTCGTCTCTTTTCTCGTGTCCGACCCGACGAAGCGAATATTGCATCGCGAGAATGCGCGAGCGTCACGCCTACTTCAAGCCTGTTTTTCCGCTTTTTGTGACGACTCGGCCTTCTTCGCGGTAAATCGCGTCAGTTCGGAGAGGAAATCGCCGATGCGAGGTCGCTTGACCGCGGCAAAGTGGAGCGGCCTGACGGTCTCCATGGCGGCGATGCCGATGCGTACCGTCATCATGCCGTTTACCACGCCTTCGCCGAGCCTTGCCGAGAGCCGCGCCGCCAGCCCGTGGCCAACGATCTGCTGCACGAGGCTGTCGCCGACCGCGATGGAGCCGGTCACGGCAAGATGGGCAAGCACGTCGCGCGCAAGGTGGAAGAAGCCGAGCGTGCCGGGCCGTCCGCCATAGAGTTCCGAGAGCCGGCGGATCAGGCGGCCCGCCTCGAAGAGGACGTAGGCGAGGTCGACCACCGCGCGCGGCGAAACGGCGGTGACGATAGAGACACGTTTCGCCGCATCAAGCACCAGCGTGCGTGCGCGCGCGTCGAGCGGCGCCATCAGTTCGGTCTCGGCGAGCCGGACGAGGTCGGCGCCGTCGATGATGTCCTCGCGGGTTTCGGCGAGGATATGGCGGCCGGCGGCCGTCTCGGGCTTGCCGGAAACGAAGCCGACCAGCTCGTCGACGAGGGCGCGAGCCTCCTTCGTGTCGTTACGGGCAACGGCGTCGGCGCCGCGATGGCGCAGCCTTTCGACCGAGGCGAGGCGGCGGAGCGCAAGCAACTCGCGCAGCACGATGGCGAGGAGCGCCAGAAGCGCAATCGCGGCCAGCACGAAGGCGAGCCAGCCGAGCCAATCCGAGCGGCTGAAGAGGTCGCGAATCAGACGATCCGTCCACAATCCGATACCGAGCGAGACGAGCAGGCCGAGCGCGCCGAAAAATATGGCGCCGAGGCGCGAACGTCGGCGCGGAGGGGTGGCTGGGGGCGGGTCGCCGGCTCCGGTTTCCTCCAGCGCGAAGAAATCCTCTTCGGCCGGCGTGATCACCGGCGGGGAGGCAGTTTTCACCGCACGCGGGTGCCTCCGGACGGCCGGCGTTACGGCGGCGCGCTCTTCCTCTTCGGGTTCTGGCCGCTCCACAGGATCGGAGGGCAGGCGGAAGGCGGCCGGTTTTCGGTCGCTGTTCATGCGAGGCGGTCTCCGATCAGGAACTGGAGGGCGCGGTCGAGGCGGATGTGAGGGAGGGAAAGTGTCACGCCTTCGGCAGTCCTTTCCAGCTTCGGGGGACGGAAGCGCACGAAGCGGATCGGCGGTTCTTCGGGCTTCCCTGTGACGGATTCTACTATGGGTTCACTGAAAGCGCGTTCGGGATCGGCGGGCAGGTCGCCGGGGAAGATGGCGGTTTCGGTCTCACCGTCGAACGTCTCGCCGCCGATCGTCTCGCCCGCAAGCGGCGTGCCGATGATGACAGGCAGAGTTTCCCGGCCCTGCTTCACCGTGCCTTCGCGGGTGGCGCGCACCGCCGCCATTGCCAGTACGTCCACCGTAGCGCCGGAAAGGCTCGCCCGGCTCGCCGCACGGTCCGCCAGCCGGCGGACGATCGCCTGCAAGCAGTCGTGGCTTTCGTGGTGGAGATGATCGGCCTTGGTCGCGGCGACGAGGATGCGGTCGATCCTGCGTGAAAAGAGATCGGTCAGGATGCTGCCACGCCCAGGCCGGAAACAGGCGAGGATTTCGGAGAGCGCGCGTTCCAGATCGGCCATGGCGCCAGGACCGGCGTTCAGTGCCTGCAGCGCGTCGATCAGCACGATCTGGCGGTCGAGCCGGGCGATATGCTCGCGGAAGAAGGGTTTCACGACATGGGTCTTGTAGGCCTCGTAGCGCCGCTCCATCGTGGCGGCGAGCGAGCCGGAAGGGAAGCGCCCGTCACCGAGGTCGGGCAGCGGCGCGAAGGTCAGCGCCGGCGAGCCGTCGAGGTCGCCGGGCATCAAGAAGCGGCCGGGCGGTAGGGTCGAAAGCGCACGGTGGTCGGCTTTGCAGGCACTGAGATAGGCGGTGAAGATTTCCGCCAGCTTGCGCGCCGTCATCTCGTCGAATGGGGCCGCCGGTTCGATCACCGACGCTTCCTGCCGCCATTTCTCGGAAATATCGGCGCGCACCGGCAGGTTGGCGAGTTCGAAAGCGTCGGCTGAAAAGGCGCGGAAATCCTTGCCGAGCAGCGGCAGGTCGAGAAGCCATTCGCCGGGATAGTCGACGATATCGACCGCGAGCTTTCCCGACGAGAACAGCCGCCCCCAGCCGGATGCGGATTCATACTGGATGGTGAGCCGAAGTTCCGAGATAGCCCGGGTCGAATCCGGCCATACGCGTTCGCTGACAAGGGCGGCGACATGGTCTTCGTACTGGAAGCGGGGCACCGCGTCGTCGGGCTGGTGCTCCAGGAAGGCGCGCGCGATGCGGCCGGACTTTTGCGCCTCGAAGAGGGGCAAGCGCCCGCCATGGACGAGATTGTGCACGAAAGCGGAGATAAAGACCGTCTTCCCCGCCCGCGACAGTCCGGTGACGCCCAGCCTCAGCGAAGGCGCGACGAGACCCGAAGCACGGTCGGCCAGCGTATCGAGCGCGATCAGCGCCTCGTCGGCGAAGGAAGTCAGCGAGGCCAAGGCCCAATCCCGTTGGTCAAATCCCAACCGATATAGGGAATTAAGCGTGGATTTGAAATGGCGGGTAGGCTGGCGACGGCAGGGGGGATGCGGCGCTGACCGCCAGTCGAATTTCGGTTATGGATGGGCAGGAGACGTTCGCGCATGAGAAAATCCTGCGCAATGCCCATCTCCTCACAGGAATGAACGACGACATGGCCGGTGGAAAATCAGATTTCGGTTCGGGCGCGGCTTATGTGAACGGGCGGTTTGTGCCGGTGGAGCAGGCTTCGATCTCCATACTCGACTGGGGTCTGCTGCATTCGGATGCGACCTACGATGTAGCCCATGTCCGGCAGGGCGCCTTCTTTCGCCTGGACGATCATATGGATCGGTTCGAGCGTGGGATGGCGAGCTTGCGCATGAGCCTGCCGCTTACGCGCTCCGAGATGCGCGAAATCCTGTTCGAGTGCGTCCGTCTTTCGGCGCTGCAGGATGCCTATGTCGAGATGATGTGCACCCGCGGAGTACCGCCGGCAGGCTCGCGTGACCCGAGAGACGCGAAGAACAGGTTCTATGCATTCGCCATTCCCTTCGTCTGGATCGTTTCGCCTGAGAAGCAGGAAGAAGGTATAAACATCGTGGTCAGCGGCATCCGCAGGATTGCGCCGGAAGCTGTCGATCCGCGTGTGAAGAACTATCACTGGCTCGACTTTGTTTCGGGGCTGTTCGAAGCCTACGACCGGGGCGGCGAGACAGCCGTGCTGATCGATGCAGGCGGCCACGTCCTGGAAGGGCCGGGCTTCAACCTCTTCGTCGTGAGCGGCGGGCGAATGGCTACGCCCGATCGTGGCGTGCTCGAGGGGATCACGCGGCGCACGGTTATGGAGATCGCGCAAGATATGGGGGTGGCGGTCGAGAAGCGCCCGGTTACGGCCGATGAACTCAGGCATGCCGACGAAGCATTCATGACCAGTACGGCTGGGGGCATCATGCCTATCGCTCGCGTCGACGGATCACCCTTGGGGAACGGCAAGCCCGGTTCGATGACACGACAGGTCCGCGAGCGTTACTGGGCGCTTCACAGCGATCCCCGATACGCCACGCCAGTACCTTATGCGGGCTCGTTTCAGGGCCGCGTTGTGCCTGAAGCCTGAATCGCCGGTTGAACCAACCCGATCCTCTGCCCACGCAGCCCACCTACGCAGTCGAATGTCAGCGAAAGCAGTTCCTGATGACATCTTCCGCGCTGAACTTGGCCGCTCGACGCCAAGCCTCTTCGGTGTCTCCACGATAAGTTAAAAGCCGGTCGCAGGTTCGACCGCTTTTTTCCAGATCGACGACCACGAGTTTAGCCCAGCCGATCAGCGTGCTCATCTTGTGAAGGCCGCCTACGAGAAGAAACTGCGCTTTCGCCGTTTTGGCCTGTTTTTTGAGTTGATCTATGCCCGGATCTCCCAGCGAGCAGCGATCCGACTTGCATGGCAACGCGACGAGATCGATAGCGTTGTCCTGTGAAAGTGTTTCCCGCATCTCGGTTTCGAATTGGCGAAGCTGCTTTTCATGCCGTGCTGTTTCGTCCTGTACCTCGCCCGAGGTGTCGAGGAAATCGAAATGCGCAACGGCAATTTTGGCCGGACGAGCATCTTCGGCGAAACCGTTCGTGGCTCCGAGGCATATTGAGATCGCCGCTGCAATCCAGACTTTGTAGCTTGTAGGACTGACCATTCTATCCTCCGTCGAGGGAAGTGCCCACATCGAGAATAGCAAAGGGTACCGTTGCAGCCCATCTGGCCGGTTTAATATTCGGATCCGGTTGGAAAGCTGCCTGACTGTCGGAAGTCAGTTGGGGGCGCAAGCCGAAGTCCAACCTGGCTGGGCCTTCGCTTCACAGCATCGCGGGCGTCAGGAACGTCGTCAATGAACCGCTTCCTGGTGCGGCCTCGGCAAGCGGCTGCCGGAACTGGATGACGGCAAGCGCGGAAGTGGGGAAGCCGGAAGCAAGCGCGGCGAGTTCGGTGTCGTCGCCTTCGGCCGCGCAAGCGATCGCGACATCCTCGATCATCGGATTGTGACCGACAACGAGCAGAGAGGACATGCCGTCCGCGGTTTTGCGCACGATCGAGAGATAGCCCGCCGCATCGCAACTGTAGAGGCTGTCGACGAAGGCCGGCGATGCCGGCATGGGGCCGATCGTGCCGGCCACGCATTCCCATGTCTCACGCGCCCGCCGCGCGGTCGAGCACAAGACAAGGTCCGGGACGAAGCCGGAGATGCGCATGGCCATGCCGACCGCGGCCGCGTCCCGCCTGCCGCGTTCCGTCAGCGGCCGGTCGAAATCGCGGGTGCCGGGGTCGGCCCATCCCGCCTTGGCATGCCGAAGCAGGTAGAGCCGGTTCATCGGTTCTTCCAGGTTGTCAGAGGCTCCAAAAGGGTTAGTCGCGCGATGGTAACCCCGCAATGCGCCTTAAGATGTATTGGCAAGTTCCCGGGACAGGTGGCCGGGTACTGCCCAAATTCGGCCATTTGACGCATCCATGAGGCAACCCGAATAGGCAGGAAAGATGGATGGGCGCGCTGGTCTTTTCGTCTTGTGCGGCAGGGGGGTGCCGAATATATAGGCGCCGGGTTGTAACAGTGGGGTGAGTCGAATGAACGAACTCGTTGACGCCAAATACATACCCTCCGAGAACGAGCCGTTCATGAACGAGCGGCAGAAATCCTACTTCCGGGCCAAGCTGGTCCTATGGAAGACCGACATCCTCCGGGAAGCCCGCGAAACGCTGGAAATCCTGCAGCAGGAAAACGCCAACCACCCCGACCTCGCTGACCGCGCCTCCTCCGAGACCGATAGAGCCATCGAACTTCGTGCCCGTGACCGGCAACGCAAGCTGATTGCCAAGATCGATGCTGCGCTGCAACGGATCGAGGACGGTACCTACGGCTTTTGCGAGGAGACGGGCGAGCCGATCTCGCTCAAGCGCCTCGACGCACGGCCGATCGCCACGCTCTCCATCGAGGCGCAGGAACGGCACGAGCGGCGCGAGAAAATCTACCGCGACGATTGATTGCAGGAGCCGGCGAGAAGGTTGTGCCGGTCGCGACCGTCAGCCTCGCGCCGGCACCGACAATTCGCCGAGAAGCCGTTTCATCTCCTCTTCGAGCGACGGCTCGGCCGTTGGCCGTGTCTCAGGCTCGTTGACGAGGGGCGCTTTCAGTTCTTCCCGTAATGCGCTGTCCAGATCGCCGCCACGCGCCTCGTGACGAAGCGGTTCAACCTTTCGATCCGCCTCGCTGAGGACGGGCGGAGCAGCTTCCTGTCTTGGCGTCGATATTTCGGCCGACCGCGTTGTTTCGCTCCCGTTTGGCCTTTCGCCTATGGGAGCAAGGGGAGCCACGCTTGCCGCCTGGGGCGCAGGTCCAATTCTGGCCTGGTCGAGGAAATGAACGCTTCCCGAATGAGCGGCCGATCCGCCGCTGCCTCGCTGGGTGGGCGGCTGTGCCGCGACGGGCACTTGCGGGCCGGCCGAAATGGCGGGTTCGGATCGTTGCGTCTGCGCGGAAACGGGCTTCGGTGCCTGCGGTTCGGGCTCCTCGAAGGTGAATGCGGGCTCCTCGCGGAGCGCGCGCGCCTCTTCATGGGCCGCCGGTGACGGGCGCGGCGCCGGAGGGTTGTCACGGCCGTTCGGCAGGTTGCTTCCTGCCTGGAGTGGCGGCGTATGGAGTGCTGCTCCCGGCACGATGTTTTGTTCGACGACGACATCCGTCGGCCCCCCGATCAGGATCAGGTGCTCGACATCGTCTCGGCGTACCAGCACGAGGCGCCGCTGATTGTCGATGGCGGCGGCGTCCATGACGGCCAGGCGGGCACGGCGGTTGCGTCCGCCGGCGACGAAGGTGCCGGACGAGACGCCCCGGATGGCGCGGACCAGGAAGAGCACAATCACCAGAAGGATCAGCGCTCCGACGGTCCACATCACGGCCGACGCATATTGCGGCCCGGCGATATTGTTCAACCATTCACCCAAGAGGGCCTCCATCGTGCTTGATCAGGCTGCAAGAGTATGATGCTGGCCACGGTCGCCGCAAGTTTTCGTCTGACAGAGGATTATGTGTTTTTCATGCCGGTTTCATCGGCGGGCCTTTTCGGTATAGGGAGAATGTGATTCATACGGCGGGTGTGCGTCGGCCGGCATACTCCTTCGGGGACGGCCGCAGGGGACGACAGGCAGGGGAGCAAATGGCCAGGGAAACCCGCTCGGAATTCTATCCCGAATCGGTGGTCGACCAGAGCATGGGGCCCGGCGTGATAACCCGGCTGGTCATCTTCATCGCCGTTCTGACCGCCGCGGCTATCCTGTTCGTTCTTTTCCGCAACCGCTTCGGCGATCCGTTCCTGCTCGGCATGCTCGGCATCATGGCGATGATCGGGATCGGTTATCTCTTCGCCACGGCGATCGGCTTCGTGCAGATCGCGCCCCGTTCGACGGCCGATGAGTTGTCCAAGGCCTTTTTGGGCTCGATGGACGCGGGCGCCGTAGTGACCGACACCAAGGGACAGGTCGTCTACGCGAACAAGGCTTATGCGGAACTCACCGGCGGTACCTCGGCGGCCGATATCCGTACCGTCGAGAACCTGCTGTCCGACAATCCGGAGGCGGCGCCGGTGGTGAGCCGTCTGGCTGCCGGTCTCGCCGACGGACGCTCCGGCGACGGTGAGTTCAGGCTGACCCAGGCCATTCGGCCCGGCCTGGAACCCGGCGCTCATTGGTACAGGGTGGGCGCGCGCACTTTCAAGGCGCCCGGCCGGCGCCAGCCGCTCCTTGCCTGGCAGCTTGCCGACATCTCACGCGAGCGGGCGGAGCAGGAGCGCTTCTTCCTCGATCTGCAGAAGGCCATCGATCATCTCGACCATGCGCCTGCCGGCTTCTTCTCCGCCGATCCCGACGGTCGTGTCACCTATATCAACGCGACGCTCGCGGAATGGCTTGGCATCGATCTGGCGAGCTTCACTCCGGGTGCGACGAGCCTGGCGGAGATCGTTGCCGGAGACGGCATGGCGCTCATCCGCGCGGTTAAGGCCGATCCGGGCTCTACCCGCAACGCGGTGATCGACCTCGACCTTTCGACCGTCAGCGGTGCCGTCCTGCCGGTGCGCTTCATGCACCGCGCGGCTACGGGCCGCGACGGTTCGCCCGGCGCCAGCCGCACCATCGTGCTTAACCGCACGCAGGGCGAGGATTCTTCCGCTGATCTCAGGGCTTCCGAGATACGTTTCACGCGCTTCTTCAATTCGACGCCGATGGCGATCGCGGGCGTTGATGCCGAGGGTCGCATCCTGCGGACCAACGCGCCCTTCCTTTCGCTCTTTTCGAGTGTCGTCGACCGCGACGCGGTGGATCGTCACCTCAAACTCGACGCCGTGATCCACGAGCGCGATCGGGAACGGTTCGCTGCTGCTCTCGAACAGGCACGCCAGCGGCAGGCCGACATAAGCCCCATCGACACCGTGCTGCCCAATGACGAGGAGCGCAACATCCGCTTTTACGTCAACGCGGTCGCCGAGGGCACGGCGGCCGAGGGCGCGGAGGAGGCGGCGATCGTCTACGCGGTCGAGACGACCGAGCAGAAGGCGCTCGAAGCCCAGATGGCGCAAAGCCAGAAGATGCAAGCCGTCGGCCAGCTTGCCGGCGGCATCGCGCACGACTTCAACAACGTGCTCACCGCCATCATCATGTCATCGGACCTGCTCCTGACCAACCACCGGCCGTCGGACCCGTCGTTCCCCGACATCATGAATATCAAGCAGAACGCCAACCGGGCCGCCTCGCTGGTGCGTCAACTCCTGGCGTTCTCGCGCCGCCAGACGCTCCGTCCGGAGGTGCTGAACCTGACCGACGTGCTCGCCGACCTCAGGATGCTTCTGGCACGGCTCACCGGCAGCGAGGTTCACCTGAAGATCGACCACGGCCGCGACCTGTGGCCGGTGAAGGCGGATATCGGCCAGTTCGAACAGGTGGTCGTCAATCTTGCCGTCAATGCGCGAGACGCGATGCCGGGCGGCGGCGACCTGACCATCCGGACGAAAAATGTCGCCGCGGCCGAGTGTGAGGCCTACAACAAACGCGAGTTGACATCGGCGGACTATGTTCTGGTCGAGATCGTGGACAGCGGAACGGGTATCGAGCCCGAGGTGCTGAAGAAGATCTTCGAGCCGTTCTTCACCACGAAGGAGGTCGGCAAGGGTACCGGCCTCGGGCTCTCCATGGTCTATGGCATCGTCAAGCAGACGGGTGGCTTCATCTTCTGCGATTCGGAGGTGGGCAAGGGCACGACCTTCCGCATCTTCCTGCCGCGTCACGTGGCCCAGGCGGGCGCGGTCGATGCCGAAGTTGCCGCCGACCAGGCGGTGGCGCCCAAGGCGCAAGAGACGCCACGCGACCTTTCCGGTTCCGCAACCGTCCTTCTGGTCGAGGACGAGGATGCCGTGCGCATGGGCGGCATGCGCGCGCTTACCTCGCGCGGTTATACGGTGCATGAGGCTTCGTCCGGCGTCGAGGCGCTGGAGGTGTACAAATCGCTCGAAGGCAAGGTGGACATCGTCGTGTCCGACGTCGTCATGCCCGAAATGGACGGGCCGACTTTGCTCGGCGAACTCAGGAAAGTGAATCCCGGCATCAAATTCATCTTCGTTTCGGGCTACGCCGAGGATGCGTTCGCCAAAAACCTGCCGGCGGACGCCCAGTTCGGCTTCCTGCCAAAGCCGTTTTCGCTCAAGCAACTGGCGACGGTGGTGAAGGAAATGCTGGACGCTTGAGCCAGCTTGCCGCACCTTTCCAGGCGGCAAGTGTCAATGTGTGTCAGGGGCTTTGTGCAGGGCACTTGCAAACCTTATTGCGGTGCACAATATCACGTCTGGAAGAGTCGTAGGCTCCGGGAGGAAACCTGAGAGAAAACGACGATGGTACGTTACCCCAGAAGAAATGAGCCCTGGCGCGGGGTCGTCAGGCAGCTCAGACCTTCGGACCTGCCAAGGTTCCGCGAGCATTTGCTGCGTCTCGACGCCGAGAGCCGTCACGACCGCTTCAACGGTGTCACCAACGACGCCTATATCTCGACCTATGCCGAGCGCTCCTTTCACGATGGTACGACGGTGATCGGTTATGTCGAGGACGGCAAGGTACTCGGGGCAGCGGAACTGCATGAGCGCCCGGACCTGCCCGAGCCGACCGGCGAGATCGCCTTCAGCGTTGAGCACGAGCTTCAGCACAGGGGTATCGGGAGCGCGCTGTTCGAGAGGCTCATCTCAAACGCACGCGGCCTTGGCTACGAGAAGTTACGCGTCACGACACATCCGGGCAATCTCGCCATGAGGGCGCTGGCGCGCAAGTTCGACGCCCATCTGAGCTTCGAGAACCTGGAAACGGTCGGTGTCATCGATCTCGGCAAGACGGCGGAGACAGGTTCCGTCGAGGGGCAATGGCAGGCCAGGCATTCGCCGTCCGCGTTGGAGCGCGGCCGCCGAGCCTGAGTGCGCCAAGCGAACCTTTGATGCCGCGGTTCAATCCGAGACTGAGCGGGCTGAATCCGGCGGTCGGCAATAACCCAGGTGCACGCCGACCTATTTCCACTCATGATTGCTGCGCCGGGTATGCTTGACTTGCCAAGCCCACGCACCTTATATCCGGCGGCGTTCGGCGGACAGCCGCGAACGGGCGATTAGCTCAGCGGGAGAGCACACCCTTCACACGGGTGGGGTCACTGGTTCAATCCCAGTATCGCCCACCATCGCTTCGCTTCCTTAGCTAAGAGATTTCAAGGTTTCCGAGAGGTCAGGCGCGGGCCGGACTTCGCGCAGCGTCGATGAGGCGGCCTGCAAGCCCAACCGTCAGTTCATTGAAATGCGAGACCACCTTCGACGGCTCGAGATCCCCCACCGGCCGGTCGGAATAGCCGAAATCGACCGCGATGACAGGGATGCCGGCAGCCTTCGCTGTGTCGATGTCCGTTCGCGAATCGCCCACCATCAAGGCGCGCTCGACGTCTCCGCCCGCTGCCTCGATGGTGCCGAACAGGTGCCGCGGGTCGGGTTTGCGGTAGGGGAAGGTGTCCTGGCCGCATATCGCCGCAAACCGATCGGTCAGGCCGAGCGCCTCGATCAGCAGCTTCGAATGCCGTTCCATCTTATTGGTGCAGATTGCCAGCCGGTAGCCGGCGGTGGAGAGCCGGTCCAACGCGTCGACGACGCCGGGGTAGGGGGCCGATTTGCCTGGGATACCGCCGAGATAGTCCTCGATGAACATTCCATAGAGCCGGTCGAGTTGACCGTCGACCAGTGGTTTGCCGTGAGCTTCGAAGGCTCGCTCGATCATGACGCGCCCGCCGAAACCGACGAAACGCCGCAGTTCGGAGGGATCCGTCCGCTTCAGGCCGACCGTATCCAGGCAGCGATTCAGGCTGTCCAGAAGGTCGGGTGCCGTGTCGATCAGTGTGCCGTCGAGGTCGAATACGACGATAGGTTCAGCCATCGGATTTCCATCCTTGCGCGAGACGCGGGCGGGCATAACGCGCCCGGGCGACGAGAGCAAGCAACCGCCCGGTGCGTCACGACAAACCTTTGACGGATCGAATAAAAATGATAGGTCCGAAGCTGGATCGGGGTTTCTGCTGATGGACGCGAAAGCGGCGAAGACCGAAGCGGCGCGGGCCGCACTGGACCATGTCGAGACGGGCATGCGGCTCGGCATCGGCTCCGGGTCGACCGCGGAGGAATTCGTGCGCCTGCTGGCCGGCCGCGTCGCAGAAGGGCTCCGTATCATCGGCGTGCCGACCTCCGAGCGAACAGCGGCGCTCTGCCGTGAGACCGGCGTGCCGCTTTCCGACCTCGACGAGACGCCGCATCTCGACCTCGCCATAGACGGCGCCGACGAGATCGATCCTCGCCTTTCGCTGATCAAGGGCGGTGGCGGGGCGCTGCTGCGTGAGAAGATCGTCGCCGCGGCGGCGGACCGGATGATCGTGATCGCCGACGATTCGAAACTCGTCGACACGCTCGGCCGGTTCCCTCTTCCGGTGGAGGTAAACCGCTTCGGCCTCTTTGCGACCCGGCTGGCGATCGAAGAAGCCGCCGGGAAGCTCGGCCTCGCCGGACCGCTGACATTGAGGATGACGAACGGTGAGCCTTTTGTTACAGACGGCGGGCATTTCATCGTTGACGCATCTTTTGGCCGCATTCCGGATACAAGAGCGCTGTCGAACGCTCTCTTCGCCATTCCAGGCGTCGTGGAGCATGGTTTGTTTTTGGGGATGGCGGATACCGCGATCGTCGCGGGGGCCGAGGGGGTCAGAACCCTCCATGCCATCCAGTGATCAATCGGGAGTTCCAGCACACATGATTTCTACGGGTAAGTTTCGCAACATGCTTGCCGCTGCGGGGGCGGCTGTCCTTCTGGCGGTCAGCGCGGTGCCGTCCCATGCGGACGACATATCCGAGACGCATTTGCAGGCCGCGCGGGACGCTCTTTCCGCCATCCACGCTACGGATGCGTTTGATCGGATATTGCCGGCGGCCGCCCAGGCGCTCAAGGGTCAGCTTATCCAGAAGGACCCCAATTTCCAGGAAGACATCATCAGCATTGTCGACAAGCAGACGCTCGCGCTCGCGCAGCGCCGCGCCGATCTGGAAACCGAATCGGCGACCGACTATGCGAAGGCCTTCACCGAGGACGAGTTGAAGGCAATCGCCACGTTTTATAACTCCCCCGCCGGCAAGACGCTTCTGGAAAAGGGTCCTCAGGTGACGGCCGAGATTGGGCGCGCCGCAGTAATCTGGCAGCGCGGCATTGCCCGCGATCTGGCGGAGGCGGTGGCAAAGGAAATGGCTGCCAAGCATCCCATCAAGGAGGCAGCGCCGGCGCCCGCTGCGGCCAATGGCGGCACCGACCAGCCGAAGCAAGACGATTCGAATAAGCAGTAGATTAAGGGAATCCGCTTCCCTTTCTCCGGAGCCCGGCGCTAGCGCCGGGCTTTTCTTTTCGACTTTACCCTCTTAGACCGTGGCGTTGTTATTCCGGTAGATAGGCAAAGCCGATGGCAAAATACGACTACGATCTCTTCGTCATCGGAGGCGGCTCGGGCGGGGTGAGGGCCGGCCGTCTCTCCGCCTCGCTCGGAAAGCGCGTCGGCATCGCGGAGGAATACCGCTTCGGCGGCACCTGCGTCATTCGCGGCTGCGTGCCGAAGAAGCTCTTCGTCTATGCCTCGCAATTCTCCGAACATTTCGAGGATGCCGCCGGCTATGGCTGGACGGTGCCGGAGCCGCGTTTCGACTGGCCGACCCTGATCGCCAACAAGGATCGCGAGATCGCGCGGCTCGAAGGGCTCTACCGCCATGGGCTGGACAAGGCGGGCGCGGATATTTTCGACACGAGGGCCGAACTGGTTGACCGGCATACCATCCGGCTGCTCTCGCAGGACCGGACGGTGACGGCGGAGCGCATCCTGTTGGCGAATGGCGGCCACCCGAACCCGCACGCCTCGCTTCCGGGCCACGAACTCTGCATCAGTTCCAACGAAGCTTTCCATCTGGCCGAACTGCCCAAGGCGATCGCGATCGCTGGCGGCGGCTATATCGCCGTCGAATTCGCCAACATCTTCCATGGGCTCGGCGTCGAGACGACCCTGGTCTATCGCGGCAAGGAAATCCTCAACCGCTTCGACGACGACCTTCGCCACCGCCTGCACGAGATGATGGAAAAGAAAGGTATCCGAATCCTTTGCCAGAGCATTTTCGAGCGCGTCCACCGTGCGCCCGACGGAAGGCTGCATGCGAAATTGTCGGACGGCGGCACGCTGGTGGTCGACCAGGTCATGCTGGCGCTCGGCCGTGTGCCGAACACCGAAGGCCTCGGGCTGGAGGCCGCTGGCGTCGAGACGGGGAAGACCGGCGAGATCGTCGTCGACGAATATTCGCGTACCAACGTGGACAATATCTGGGCGATCGGGGATGTCACCAACCGGGTGCCGCTTACGCCGGTCGCAATCCATGAGGCGATGTGCTTCGTGGAGACGGTGTTCAAAGGCAACCCCACCAGTCCGGATTTCGATACGATCGCGACGGCGGTGTTCTCGCAGCCGGAGATCGGGACGGTCGGCCTGACCGAGGAGGTCGCGGCAAAGAAATTCGACGAGTTGGAGATCTACAGCGCTTCCTTCCGGCCGATGCGGCATACGCTCGCCGGACGCGACGAGAAGATGCTGATGAAGCTGGTCGTGGACGCCAAGAGCCGCAAGGTGCTCGGCGCCCATATTCTCGGGCCGGATGCCGGCGAGACGGCGCAGCTTCTCGCCATCCCCATCAAGGCCGGTCTCACCAAGGACGATTTCGACCGCACGATGGCGGTCCACCCGACGATGGCGGAGGAACTCGTGACCATGTACGCGCCGACCTTTCGGGTGAAGGATGGCGAGCGCGTCGATTGAACGCCGCCGGACGGCGCAAGCTCACAGCATCGTGCCGCGCAGGATGACAAGGGCCACCGAAAAATAGATCACCAGCCCGGAAACATCGACGAGCGTTGCGACGAAAGGAGCCGATGCGCTTGCCGGATCGAAGCGCAGCGCCTTCAACAGGAAGGGTAGCATCGAACCTGCCAGCGTGCCGAAGGTGACGATGCCGACGAGAGCGATCCCGACGGTCAGCGCGATCAGCGGCCAATGCTGGCCATAGTCGTAAAGGCCGAGATATTGCCATGCGACGATACGGCAAATCGCAACAAAGCCAAGCATGGCGCCGAGAACCAGCCCGGTCGGCATTTCGCGCAGGGCGATTCGCCACCAATCGGAAAGGCCGACCTCCCTCAAGGCGATGGCGCGGATGATCAGCGACGTCGCCTGTGAGCCGGAGTTGCCACCGGAGCTCATGATAAGCGGGATGAAAAGCGTCAGCACGATCGCCTTTTCGAGTTCCGCCTGGTAGCCCTGCATGGCCGTCGCCGTCAGCATCTCGCTCAGGAACAGCACAAGCAGCCAGCCGCCGCGCTTGCGGATCATCTCGAAGAAGCCGATCTTCATGTAGGGCTCGTCGAGGGCCGCCACGCCGCCGAATTTCTGGACGTCCTCGGTCGTCTCTTCGAGGATGGCATCAATGATGTCGTCCACGGTGACGATGCCGATCACGTGCCCGTTTTCCACTACCGGCACCGCCAGCAGATCGTATTTGGAGATCAACTGCGCCACCTTCTCGCGGTCGGCGAGCGGGCTGACGGCGATGGGTCTCGTTCTCCGGGCGATATCCACGATGCGGCTGGAAGGGTCGCTCACCACCAGGCGGCGAAGCCCGATCGAACGCACCAGCTTGCCGCTCTTCGGATCGGTGACGTAGATTGCGTAGACCGTCTCGCGCGTCCGTTCCACCTTGCGGATGTGGTCGAGCGTGCGGCTCACGGTCCAGTTGGAGGGTACGCTGACGAACTCCGTCGTCATGATCGCGCCGGCGCTGTCTTCCGGGTAGCCCAGGATGCGGATCACGGCTCGTCTGGCGTCCGCGTCTACGGCTTCGAGCAGCGCATCGCGGGAAACGGCATCGAGTTCGCGGAAGACGTCGGCGGAACGGTCGGCCGACATCGCCGACAGGATGGCGGCGGCCTGCGGGTGAGGGAGGGTGCGGATCAACGCGTCCGGCGCGTCAAGGCCGGGCTGGTCGAACACCTCCACGGCGCGCTCGAACGGGAGCGACGCGATAATCTGTGCCGCTTCCTCGCGCGTGTCGGCGTTCAGCGCGTCGACCAGGTCGGCGACATGCTGCTTTGCTGACGTTTCGGCGATATCCAGCCGGACTTCGCCGGCAATGACCGGGATTTCATTCATGGCTCGCTCCACTGCCGTCCGGGCGGTGCGCGAGCCGATAGACGGATCAGGCGCCTGCCGCAGACGGCGATTGCGTTCGACTGTGACTGTCGCCAGGCATGGCGGCGTGATCCTTTCGTTGTGCCCTTCCCACAGGTGGGAAAATCGAGCAAAGCGTAGATATACCCGTTCCCATGCGAGTCAATCGGGAATGTGGCGGAAACGTAGCTTTTGGTCTATCAGTCTCGGAACAGTGATGGAAAAGCAATTTGCCGGCGCGGCGGGAACTGATCCTGGATGTACGCATGTCGCCTATTTCGGCTACGGCTCACTGGTCAATCGTGCGACGCTCAGGACGGATATTGTCGCCATTGCCCCCGCGCGGCTCGTCGGCTGGCGGCGTATCTGGCGGCCACGACCCGATATGCCCGGATTTCCCGCTGCCCTGTTGACGGTGCGACGCGAGCCGGGCAGCGTTTGCGACGGCGTCCTGATCGTCGATCGCGCCGAGAATCTGGCCGCTGTGGACGAACGGGAAGCGCGCTATCGCAGGGTCCGGCTGGAATCGCGGGAAGTTGAGATTTCTCCGACACTTGAAGGTGGCGCTTCGGCCTATGTCCCGGCCTATGTCTATGAGGCCGATCCCGAGCTTCCGCCGCATCGCGATCCACCGCTGATCCTGCAATCCTATCTCGATGCCGTCATGCAGGGCTTTCTGCATATGCATGGGGAGGAGGGCCTGCGTCGCTTTCTCACCGAGACGACAGGCTTCACGGAAATACCGATCCGGCCCGACCGCGAGAAGCCGGCCTATCCGCGCGCCGTCACACTCTCGAATACCGAGCGGGCTCTCTTCGACGCACTTTATGGCGAACACGGACTGCGCTTGGCCGCCGGCTGAATGCCGATACGTTTAAGACGCGACACTTGTTCTTCGCCCGCCGGCGGAAAAGGCATAGTATAGGGGCCTGGCATCGTGTAAGAGGCCGTTTTCCGGCGTAATGACGGAGAAATGGGGCGGCGGAGCCGTCGAGCAAGTAACGGGTGCGAAAATGACAAACATGCGGTCATCGGGGAAATGGTCCCCGAACTCCTGGAGGGCGAAGCCCATCCAGCAGGTTCCCTCCTACCCGGACACCGACGCCCTGTTTGCCACCGAAAAGCAGCTTTCCACCTACCCGCCGCTGGTTTTCGCGGGCGAGGCGCGCAAGCTGAAGCGCGCGCTTGCCAGCGTAGCGAACGGCGAGAGCTTCCTGCTCCAGGGCGGCGATTGCGCGGAAAGCTTCGCCGAGCACGGCGCCGACAATATACGCGACTTCTTCCGCGTGTTCCTGCAGATGGCTGTGGTGCTCACCTTCGCCGGCTCGCAGCCGGTGGTGAAGGTCGGCCGTATAGCCGGTCAATTCGCCAAACCGCGCTCGTCCGACAGCGAGACGAAGGACGGGGCGACGCTGCCATCTTACCGTGGCGACATCATCAACGGCATCGAGTTCGATGAAAAGTCGCGCGTGCCGGACCCACAGCGCCAGATCATGGCCTATCGGCAATCGGCGGCGACGCTGAACCTCTTGAGGGCGTTCGCGCAGGGCGGCTATGCCAGCCTCGACAACGTGCATAAATGGATGCTGGGCTTCGTCGCCGACAGCCCGCAGGCAGAGCGCTATCAGGCGCTGGCGGGCCGCATCTCCGAGACGATCGAGTTCATGCGCGCGGTCGGCATCACTTCGGAAAGCAACGCCTCGCTGCGCGAGACGGATTTCTACACCAGCCATGAGGCGCTGCTTCTCGGCTACGAGGAGGCGATGACCCGCGTCGATTCCACCTCTGGCGACTGGTACGCGACTTCCGGTCACATGATCTGGATCGGCGACCGGACGCGCCAGCCGGACCACGCGCATATCGAGTATTGCCGGGGCATCAAGAACCCGCTCGGCCTGAAATGCGGCCCCTCGCTGACGGCTGACGGGTTGCTCCAGCTGATCGACCTGCTCAACCCGGAAAACGAGCCGGGCCGGCTGACGCTGATCGCGCGCTTCGGCGCCGACAAGGTCACAGAGCACCTGCCGAAGCTGGTGCGGGCGGTCCAGAAGGAAGGCCGCAAGGTGGTGTGGTCGTGCGACCCGATGCACGGCAATACGATCACGGCGGCCGGCTTCAAGACGCGCCCCTTCGAGCGCATCCTGAAGGAAGTGCAGACCTTCTTCGACGTGCATCGCGCCGAGGGTTCGCATCCAGGCGGCATCCATGTAGAGATGACAGGCAAGAACGTCACCGAGTGCACCGGTGGGGCCCGCGCGGTTACGGCGGAGGAACTGCAGGACCGCTATCACACGCATTGCGATCCCAGGCTGAATGCCGACCAGGCGCTTGAGCTCGCTTTCCTGGTGGCCGAACTCCTAAACAAGAATCGCGTTGGATTACCGCACAAGACTGCGGTCAACGGGTAGAACGACCGGATCGACTGAATGAGGGCGCCGCATCGACGGCGCCCTTTTTGTTTGGTCTTTGTCGCATTTGCCTGATTCCAACGTTCAGCAATTTGCGATGGTCTTGTCGCACTTTAGGAGCGTAGCCTTGTCAAAAAGGGGAGGAACCGTTGAGCGACAATGAAAGGCATACGGGAAGCTGCCTGTGCGGCGCGGTACGGTTCACGACACGCGGACCTTTGCGCGGCGTGATCTACTGCCATTGCTCGCAATGCCGCAAGCAGACGGGGCACCACTATGCCGCGACGAACGTGCCGGACGGGAACATCGTCATCGAGGGAGCTGAAAGCGTAAGCTGGTATCGGTCCTCGCCGGAGGCGCAACGCGGTTTTTGTCGAATCTGCGGCTCCACGCTTTTCTGGAAACGTGACGGATCGGACTACGTGTCGGTCCTTGCCGGCTCCTTCAATCAGCCTTCCGGGCTGGAAGGTGTCTCCCATATCTTCGTGGCCGACAAGGGCGATTACTACACGATCACGGACGAGCTTCCGCAGCACGACCAATCGATACCGTCATAAACTCACTGCCGCTCATCGTTCCGACGGACATGCCGACGGCTGCCATGATTTCCGTCGCGGTAGGATGTAGGGCTGACCGAACTGCGGGTGACCGTGCGACGTGAGCTATCATCTCGTCCGTCCCGCCGGCTTCGGTCACGAGTGCGATACACGGTACTGTCCCGATCACCGCCGCGCCTATAGTGGGAACGATGACTGTAATGTCCGGAGCGATAATACCGATCGTAGTGCCGCCGATAAGGGCGACGGTAGCTGGTGTAATATCCACCATAGACCGCACCGCCGTAATATCCCGGGCCGTAATAAGGACCGTAGTCGGAATAGGTGTAAGAGCCATAGTAGGGGCCACCATCCACGCATCCCGCAAGGGAGAAGCCGAGTATCGCCGCAGCCACCGCCAGCACCAATCTTTTTGCCGACATTTCGAATTCCTTTCTCGCTGCTGATATGGAACAGGCAAGAATGATGGCAAGAGAGTGGCATTGCCGCTCTTTCTGCCTTCGCTCGCTGGCCATTTCCTTTCAGGGCCATGGGCGATAGAGCATCGGAGCATTTGGAGGGAGCCATGCAGCGGCTGATCAAGGCGTTCAGGAATTCGGCACGGGCGTTCGGCTGGCTCGCACGGTCCGAAACCGCCTTCCAGCAGGAGGTCGTCCTCCTGCTCCTGTCTCTTCCCGTCGGCTGGTTCCTTGCCGATACCTGGCGAGGCTATGCCTTGCTGGTTGGCTCGCTGGTCGTCCTGATGATCGTCGAGGTTCTGAACACGGCGGTCGAGGCGGCATGCGATGCCCTGTCGCGCGAGTTCAACGCCGATATCCAGCTCGCCAAGGACTGCGGCTCGCTGGCCGTGCTGTTAGCCGTGGCTCTTGTCGCGGGCGTGTGGATACTGGCAATCGCCGAGCGAGTAGGCGGGTTCCCATTGTAGGGATTTTCCCGTCAGTTCGCCGTTCGCTGCTTGCGGCCGCGTTCGAGCCGCTGGATGTCTTTTGTCAGCTTTTCGATGCGATCGAGGATGGTCACAAGCTGGTCGTTGCGGAGCTGATCCAGCTTTTCATGCAGGGCCATGATCTCGATTTCCGATTTAAGGTTCACTTCGTAATCATGCGTGGCGTCGAGGCGGTCATGCTCCGCCTGCCGGTTCTGCGACATCATGATGACCGGCGCCTGGATTGCGGCGAGCATCGACAGGAGCAGGTTAAGGAAGATAAACGGATATGGGTCGAAAGCCTCTTTCGCCAACCAGATATTACTGAGCGCCCAAATAGCCAGGAACACGCAGAAGCTGACGATGAAGCTCCAGGAACCGCCAATTCGGGCGATGGCGTCCGCCAATCGATCTCCGACGGAAAGATGCCGCTCATAGGCTTCGTTCGTGTCGCGCGAGACCGGGCGCCTTTCCATGGTACTCTGAAGGACATTCCGCTCGCCGTGAGTAAGGGCGTCCGGGCCGCGCTTCAACCAGTAAAACGCGAGTTCGGGTATGGTTTTCATGATCGCACCTTCCACCGTCTGGCCACGCAACCTCTTGCGCATGTTGCAGAAGTAGAGGCAATTTGCGGAGCCGCAAAGCGGCTGTTTGAAACGGGTGAAGACGACAGTAATGGCGCGTTCGATCATGAGTTTCGAAAAGATCATGGCGCGCGCCGCCGGGCGTAAGGGAGGCGATGCGGTCCTTCAGTCGCTGCTCGGGCCCGTTCCCGACAATGCGTCCCTTGCCGGCTTGCCCGATGACCGCGCTCTCTCGCTGATGGCTGAGCGCATCTTCTCGGCCGGCTTCGTCTGGCGCGTGATCCGCGAGAAATGGCCGGGCTTCGAGGAAGCGTTCCTCGGCTTCGAGCCGAAACGCCTGCTCTTCCAGCCGGACGATTACTGGTACGATCTGGCCTCGGACAAGCGTATCGTACGCAATCCGCAGAAGATCAGGGCGGTACGCGACAATGCCGCTTTGGTGACCCGTATCTCTGCCGAGTACGGTTCTTTCGGAAAATTCCTGGCCAATTGGCCGAAGAACGACCAGATCGGACTGATGGGCTTCCTCGGCAAGAACGGGACCCGGCTCGGCGGCAATACGGGCCAGTATTTCCTGCGCTGGACCGGGTGGGACGCCTTCATCCTGTCGTCCGACGTGGTGCTTGCCCTTCGCGATGCCGGGCTCGACATTGCCGAGGCGCCGTCCTCGCGAAAGGATTTGGCGACGGTCCAGGAGCAGATGAACCGCTGGGCCGGCGCGAGCGGGCTGCCCTATGCTCATTTATCGCGCATCCTCGCGATGTCGATCGGCGAAAACCGTTCGCTCGAGGCTTTGAGGAGTCGTCTGAGGGGCGAGGAGTAGGTAATTGCCACATCCGGACGGTCAAGCTACACGTCGCGCATGACATCTCCCCACACACTTGCCATCGCTATCGCCCAGCTTAACCCGGTCGTCGGCGACATCGCCGGCAATCTCGCCAAGGCGCGGGACGCCCGCGCCGACGCGGCCAGACAGGGCGCGGACCTCATCCTTTTCACGGAATTGTTCATCGCCGGCTATCCGCCGGAAGATCTCGTGGTCAGGCCGGCTTTCCTCGCTGCCTGCGAGCGCGCGATTACCGAGTTTGCCGCGGATACGGTGGACGGCGGCCCGGCCGTCATCATCGGAACGCCGCTGAAACGCTCCTCCGGCATCCATAATTCGGTAGCCTTGCTCGACGGCGGCAGGATCGTCGCCGAGCGCTACAAGGTCAATCTGCCCAATTACGGCGAATTCGATGAAAAGCGTGTGTTCGAAGCCGGGCCCAACGTGCCCGGACCGATCAATTTCCGTGGTGTGCGTCTCGGCATCCCCATCTGCGAGGATATCTGGGGCGACATGGGCGTGTGCGAGACGCTGGCCGAAAGCGGCGCGGAGCTTCTGCTGGTGCCGAACGGATCGCCCTTCTATCGCGGCAAAGTCGATGTGCGCCATCAGGTCGCCATCCGCCAGGTCATCGAGAGCGGCTTGCCGCTGATCTACGCCAATCAACTCGGCGGCCAGGACGAACTGGTCTTCGACGGCGCGTCCTTCGCCATCCAGGCCGATCGCACGCTTGCTTTCCAGATGAGCCAGTTCGAGGAGGCGGTTTCAGTCACCCGCTGGAAGCGCAATGGCGATACATGGCATTGCGAAAAAGGGCCGGTCTCACAGATTCCGGAGCGGGAGGAAGCCGATTACCGCGCCTGCATGCTGGGCTTGCGCGACTATGTGAACAAGAACGGCTTCAAGAACGTGGTGCTCGGCCTTTCGGGCGGTATCGATTCGGCGCTCTGCGCAGCGCTCGCAGTCGATGCGCTGGGCGAGGAGCGGGTCCATGCGGTCATGCTGCCTTACCGCTATACCTCGAAGGAATCGCTGAAGGACGCCGAGGATTGCGCCCGCGCGCTCGGCTGCCGATACGATATCGTGCCGATCATGGACCCCGTGCAGGGCTTTTTGAACGCGCTCTCGCAACTCTTCGAGGGGACGACAGAGGGCATCACCGAGGAGAATCTGCAGAGCCGCGCTCGTGGTACGATCCTCATGGCCATCTCCAATAAATTCGGCTCGATGGTGGTCACCACCGGCAACAAGTCGGAAATGTCGGTCGGCTACGCCACGCTCTACGGCGACATGAACGGCGGTTTCAACCCAGTGAAAGACCTTTACAAGATGCAGGTCTATGCGCTGTCCAGTTGGCGGAACGGGCAGGTTCCCCCCGGTGCCCTGGGCCCGTCCGGCGAGGTCATTCCGCAAAACATCATCGACAAGGCGCCGTCCGCCGAATTGCGCGAGAACCAGACCGACCAGGATTCACTGCCGCCCTATCCGGTCCTCGATGAAATCCTGGAATGCCTTGTCGAGAAGGAAATGGGGGTGGACCAGATCGTCGCCAAGGGCTTCGACCGGCCGACGGTCGAGCGTGTCGAAAACCTGCTCTACATCGCCGAATACAAGCGCCGCCAGGCGGCGCCTGGCGTCAAGATCACGCAAAAGAACTTCGGCCGCGACCGCCGCTATCCGATCACCAATCGGTTTCGCGACCGCGGCTGAACGCTCCCGGCACCGCTATAGGTCAGTACCGGCCGCGCGGGGCGTCCGGTCCGTTTGTGAGGTCGGGAGCCCCTTCGAGGCCGCGGATCATCTGCCCGATGAACGTGGTTTCCTTGCCGCCCGTCGGCGTCGTGCGCGAGACGAAGTCGAATATCTTGCCGTCCTTCAGCCCGTAATTGGCGAGCCTCGTGACCCGGTCGTCGTCACCGAAATAGACGGCAAGGACGTTCTGCGAGACGATGTGCAGGTTCTGGAATTCCGCGCGGCGTGAGCGCTTCTGAGAGATGTAATAATATACCTCGTTGCCGAAGGTCGCGGTCGTCGACGGCGACCCGAGCGCAAGCAGAACCTGCTCACGGCTGGAGCCGACGGGCACTTGGTCGAGCATCTGCTGGTCGATGACGTAGCCCTTGGTAAAGGTCTCATGCCCGTTGATGGTCGACATCACATTGCTGCTGCATCCGGCAAGCGCCAGGGGAACAAGCGAAAATGCCGTAACCACGGCACCCCGACGCCATTTTCTCTTGAAATTTGTCCGTTGCAACGACAACTCCCCGCTATCAATGCGCCGCTTCGCCTTGCGGCAGGGCGCGAAACCGGTAAACCAGCTTTGGCTCCGATGCAACCGAGCGAAGGCGGCCAAGCGTGCGGAAAGGAAAAAGCCGGGCATGTTCTCACGGTTTTTCGGATCGAACCGGCGAACCAACCGGGCCGTTACCGATGTCCTCTACGGGGAGATCGTGGCAGCCGCGCGGCAGCCTCTCTTTTATGCCGCCTATAATGTGCCGGACACGCCGCTCGGCCGATTCGAGATGTTGTCGCTGCATCTGTTCCTGATCCTGCACCGCTTGCGTTCGGAAGAGGGCGCGGCGAAGGCGATCGCGCAGGAACTGACCGACGAATTCTTCCTGGACGTCGACCATTCGCTGCGGGAACTCGGCATTGGCGATCACGGTATTCCCCGACGTGTGAAGAAACTCGGCAGGATGTTCTATGGGAGGGCGGCGGCCTATGGGCAAGCGCTCGACCAGAACGATCCGGCGGCCTTGGCGGACTCCCTGAAGCGCAACGTGCGTGCCGACGTGGAAATTTGGCCGGAAGCGGGGCAATTGGCGGATTATGTGCTCGCCGCCTGGGAACACGTCGCGAAAGCCGGCGCGGACGCGTTCTCCTCCGGAACCTTCCGTTTCGAGCGGCCCGAAGCATTGGAGCAGGCGAAATGAACGGAGCGGCAAAAAGCCCGGTATCTTTCCGTGCGAGCGTCGTGCGGCTTCCCAAGAAGGGCATGCCCGTTACGATCGACGCAAGCTTGGAGCAGCGAGCGGCGCTGGCGCGAGAGCACGGCCTGCTCGACGTGAAGAAATTCCATGCCAACCTCGTGGTTTCTCCCTGGAAGAGCGACGGCGTGTCGGTTTCCGGACATGTCGAAGGGGACATCGTGCAGGAATGCGTGGTCACGCTGGAGCCGATCGACGCTCATATCGAGGCAGAAGTGTCGGCCGTTTTCATTCCCGAAGGCTCGAACCTAGGCGGGTTCGACCAGTTTTCCGCAAGCGAGGTGATTCTCGATCCCGACGGCCCGGACGCGCCGGAAAGCTTTTCGGGCACCCATATCGACGTTGGCGCGCTCGCCGAGCAATTCTTTGCTCTGGGGATCGACCCATATCCCCGAAAGGAAGGGATTGAGCCTTTTGCGACGGCTGATGTAGAGGAGGAGAACCAGCCTTTGGGAACATTGGCGGAAAAGCTGGCCGCATTGAAGCGAAGGCTCTGAAAACCGGCTCGCGCTTGCGAAAGTTGGTTGTGCCCCGCCTCAAAACCGCTATTTTCGCCACACTTCACAATACCGGCTCCCGCCGGGAGAGACGAGAAAAAGTCGCGTGACCAGGATTTCCATTGACGCCATGGGAGGCGACCACGGACCCGGCGTGGTGCTGCCTGGGTTGAAGAAGGTCGTGGAGCGCCGGCCCGATATCCGGTTCGTCGTTTTCGGGCGCCGGGAAGTGATCGACCCTCTTCTGGAGACCATGCCGGGGCTGAAGGCTGTCAGCGAGGTCGTGCATTGCGAGGTCGCGGTCGGCTCTGACGAAAAGCCCAGCCAGGCACTGCGTCATGGCCGCTGGAAATCGTCGATGTGGAAGGCGATCGAGGCGGTCAAGGACGGGGAAGCCGAAGTCTGCGTGTCCGCCGGCAATACCGGCGCGCTGATGGCGATGTCGAAATTCTGCCTGCGTACCATGGCGGAGATCGACAGGCCGGCGATCGCGGCGATCTGGCCGAATTTGCGCAGCGAAAGCATCGTGCTCGACGTCGGCGCTACGATCGGAGCCGACGCGCGCCAACTGATCGATTTCGCCATATTGGGCGCGGCGATGGCGCGGTCCATCTTCGATATCCAGCGACCGACCGTCGGGCTGTTGAATATCGGGGTCGAGGAGATCAAGGGCCAGGAAGAGGTGAAGGAAGCCGGTCGCCTCCTGCGCGAGGCCGATATGAAGTCGATGCAGTACCGGGGGTTCGTGGAAGGCGACGATATCGGCAAGGGTACGGTGGACGTCGTGGTGACCGAGGGGTTCTCGGGCAACATCGCGCTGAAATCGGCGGAGGGCACGGCGCGGCAGATCGCCGAGTATCTCCGTGCGGCCATGAGCCGGACGTTGCTCGCCCGCATCGGCTACGTGCTTGCCAAGGGCGCGTTCGACAGGTTGCGTGAGAAGATGGATGTGCGCAAGACGAATGGCGGCGTGTTCCTGGGGCTGAACGGCCTTGTGGTGAAGAGCCATGGCGGCACGGACGCCGAGGGCTTTGCCGCCGCCGTGGAATTGGCATACGACATGGCAAGGCGCGACCTTCTCGGCCGTATCCGGCGCGATCTTGAGCTTTTCCATGGTGGCCAACCCGAAATTGCGGCCGCCGCGCCGATGGACGAGGCGACCGGTACGGCGCGTCATGCCGGTTAGGATGCTTGCACCATGATCAGATCCATCGTGCGTGGCGTCGGTTGCGCCCTGCCGCGCCGCTCGATGAAGAATTCCGAGTTCGAGGCGATCGTCGATACTTCGGACGAGTGGATCACGCAGCGTACCGGCATCCGTGAGCGGCGTATCGCCGACGCCGACGAGACGACGGCATCACTCGGAGAGGCTGCGGCGCGCGCGGCTCTGGACAATGCCGGACTCACGCCGGCCGACATCGACCTCATCGTTCTGGCAACATCGACGCCGAACAACACCTTTCCGGCCACCGCGGTGGAGATCCAGGAGCGGCTTGGCATGCGGCACGGCTTCGCCTTCGACATGCAGGCGGTTTGCAGCGGCTTTGTCTATGCCGTCACCACGACCGACCTCTACCTGCGTGGCGGGCAGGCGAAGAGGGCGCTTGTCATCGGGTCGGAGACTTTCTCCCGCATCCTGGACTGGACCGACCGCGGCACCTGCGTCCTGTTTGGAGACGGTGCCGGCGCCGTCGTCCTGGAGGCTTCGGAAGGGCAGGGGGCGATCGCCGATCGGGGCATCCTGGCGGCGAGCCTGCGTTCCGACGGCGTGCATAAGGAAAAGCTCTTCGTCGATGGCGGACCGTCCACTACCGGCACCGTCGGCCATCTGCGCATGGAGGGCCGCGAGGTCTTCAAACATGCGGTCGCCATGATCACCGACGTGATCGAGGACGTTTTCCGGCAGGCCGGCATCACCGCCGAGGAACTCGACTGGTTCGTGCCGCATCAGGCAAATCGACGTATCATCGACGCATCGGCTAAAAAACTCGGTATCGCGGAGGAGAAGGTGGTCGTGACGGTCGACCGCCACGGCAATACGTCGGCCGCGTCCGTGCCGCTCGCACTCACCGCCGCCGTCACCGACGGCAGGATCAGGAAGGGCGATCTCGTTCTCCTGGAAGCGATGGGCGGCGGCTTCACCTGGGGCGCGGTGCTGCTGCGCTGGTAGTTCACGGACACGAAACGTTTCGAGGCCGATGGCTATCGGTCCCGTGGCAGCGTTTTCCGGATCACGGGCCCAAGCCAAGTTCCAAGCTAAGTCCTTGACCTTCCGGGTTCGATTTCTTAACGTCCGTTCTTCTTTTTGCGGCGTTCATGTTTCAGCACGGTTAGGTGGTCGGATGGGGGCAAAGACTTTGACGCGAGCCGACCTCGCCGAAGCTGTTTATCGTAAGGTCGGACTTTCCCGCACAGAATCCGCGCAACTGGTCGAGATGGTCATCGACGAGATATGCGATGCGATTGTCCGCTCAGAGACAGTCAAACTGTCTTCTTTCGCGACCTTCCAGGTTCGCGGCAAGAACGAGCGTATCGGCCGTAACCCCAAGACCGGGCAGGAAGTTCCCATCCTCCCGCGCAAGGTCATGACCTTCAAGGCGTCGAACGTGCTCAAGCAGCGCATCCTGAGCGCCCACAAGGACGGCAAAGCCAAGGGCGGCAGCCAATAGCCGCCTACGTTCTCCATCGGTGAATTCAACGGCGACTTCGGGATGCCTTCGATTGAGCATCTGTCGCTGCGGCTCACTATCGGCATCCTATCTGCTTTCGCTCCCTTTCGTTTTGCCGTATAAAGGACAGAAAACGAAAGGGGAGGACGTCAGCCATGTATCTGCCGCCTCGGCATACCGAAATCGTGCAGATGGCGAAGGACCATGGCCGGGTGCTGGTCGAGGCGCTGGCTTCCCATTTCGGCGTTACCCCGCAGACGATCCGCAAAGACCTGAACGAGCTTTGCGAGCAGCATTTGCTCACCCGCATCCACGGTGGGGCGCTGTTTCCGGCCGGTATCGAGAACATGGAATACGAGGCGAGGCGCAAGATCGCCGCCAACGAGAAGGAGGCGATCGGGCAGGCTGCCGCGCGTCTCATCCCGGATAATTCCTCGCTTTTCGTCAATATCGGGACCACGACCGAGGCCGTCGGCAAGGCGCTGCTCGACCATGGCGGTCTCATGGTCATCACCAACAACATCAACGTCGCCAATCGGATGCGTATCTATCCCTCTATCGAGGTGGTGATCGCTGGCGGCGTCGTGCGCGGTTCGGACGGCGGCATCGTCGGCGAGGCGGCGGTCGATTTCATCAAGCAGTTCAAGGTCGACTATGCCGTGATCGGCACTTCGGCGATCGATCATGACGGCGCACTTCTCGATTTCGATTTCCGCGAGGTGAAGGTTGCGCAGGCAATCATCGCCAATGCGCGCCATGTCATCCTCGTGTCGGATTCCACTAAATTCGAGCGCACTGCGCCTGTCCGCATCGGGCATCTCTCGCAGGTGAACACCTTCATCACGGATCGCTGCGATATCCCTGCGATCCGCCGCATCTGCGAGGATGCGGATGTGCGGCTGATCGAGACCGTGCGGGAAAGCGGAATGGCCGAGGCGGATTAAGCCGCTGGCTGTTTCAATCCGGGACATCTGCTCTGGCATGGAAATCGCATCGCAACTCCGACAAAGAGGAGTGCTTCGTGATGGTTGCCAGAAAGAAAATTACCGAAAGCCCGCCCAGGACGGATCACGCCGAGCGCAAGTCACAGCCGAGACGCCGCGTGCTGAAGGGAGCGATCATCCGCTTCAACAAGGGATATGGCGCATTCGAATGCGTCGTGCGCAACCTGTCCGAAAACGGGGCGAAGCTGACGTTCGGCGACACATCGGCCGTTCCGGCCGTCTTCGAACTGAAGATCGCCGGCGATCAGCAAATGCACGAGGCGCACGTCCGCTGGCGCTCGCCCGACTCCGTCGGTGTCTCCTTCGCCTGAGACGATACGGTAAGTGGCCGACCGCCTACGCAGGCCGGCCACGCTTGATCAATCATAGGGCGAGTAACACTGCTGCCTCGGCCCGTGATAGGGCTGGAACGTGTTGTCGTAGGCCCGATACGAGCGATAGCGATCGTAGCACCACTCGACATGGGCATCGCTGATACGCGCGGCCGACCGATAGACGGGGCGGCTCCGATAGATCACGCGAGGCCGATAAACGACACGCGGACCGTAGTAGGGCCTGTAATAGGGATCATAATACGGATCATCGTAATACGAGCCGTAATACGGACCCGCCAGCGCACTGCCGATGATCGCCCCTCCCAGGATGCCGGCGCCGATTGCCGCGCCCGTTCCCCAGCCGCCATGGTGCCATCCGCCGCGATGGTGCCAGTCGCGCGCGGAAGCGTCGTTGCCGGTTGCCGCAAGCATGCCCGCCGCCAGTGCCGCCGAGCAGGCCAGGGCCATGAACCTTTTCATGACACATCTCCTTCAAAAGCGCCCTTCTGCCATATTCTCGGCTTCGAGAGCCTCTTGAGCTGCCTTGCGCGCGGAAGTTGCCTGTCGCGCGGGAATATGGGTAAGGCTGTTCTTGAACGCGAATCGTGTCCAAAAGTTGCCAAGGCGGCGAATGTTTGGCTGCTGGAACAGGTTCTTGAGCCGCTGACAAGCCTGCGGGCAACTGCATCCTATTCGACGGTAAAAGACGGAATTCGACTTCATGTCCTTGCGCCTCGCCACCTTCAATATCGAAAACCTGATGAACCGGTTCGATTTCTCGGGCTACCGCAACGAGTTGCATCAGGACCGTAGTCTGGCGCTCTACGAAATAAAGGACGAGGCTGAATACAAGCTGCTCGAGCAAGCGCGCGCCGTCGCCACTGCAGACGATACAAGGCAATTGTCAGCGCTGGCGATCGCGGCCACCCGCGCCGACATTTTGTGTCTTCAGGAAGTCGACAATCTGGAAGCGCTGAAGGCATTCGAATACGGCTATCTCTTCAAGATGATCGGCAGCGGCTACCGACAGAAGGTCATCACGCCGGGCAATGACAGCCGCGGCATCGATGTGGCGCTTCTGATGCGACCGGAAACACACGACGGCCAGCCGATCGAGTTCGTCAGGATGACCAGCCACGCCACGCTGACTTTCGAGGAGATGGACCTCTACCTGCCGGGACTTACCGAACTCAACATCCAGCCGCAGGACCGGATATTCCGCCGGGACTGCCTGGAAGTCGATGTGCGGGTAGGCGGGCGGCCGCTGACACTCTACCTCGTTCATCTCAAATCGATGGGCGGCTTTCGCAATGGGATTCCCGGTCGCGAGGCGACCATGCCTGTCCGCATCGCCGAAGCGAAAGCGGTGCGGCGGATCATCGAACGCCGCTTCGGCACCGATCATACGGCGAGAAAGAACTGGGCGGTCTGCGGCGATTTCAACGACTATCGCGAGAGGCTGGTCATCGGTGGCGACGATGTAGCCGGTTACACGTTCACGCCGGCGGAAGAGGCTGTCTCCTCGGTAGACATATTGCTGGAAGGGGGCTTCGGCGAGAATATTGTGGCGCGCAGGCCGGCTCTCGACCGCTGGACGCTCTATCACACGCGCGGTCCGGAGGAGCGGCATCTGTGCCAGCTTGATTATATCTGCCTTTCGCCGGCACTTGCGCGCGCAAACGCCTCGGCAATCCCCGACATCATCCGCGCCGGTCAGCCCTGGCGCACGCCGTTCCCGCCCGGCCAGGAAGTCGAGCGCTATCCGCGCACCGGTTGGGACCGCCCAAAGGCCTCGGACCATTGTCCGGTGGCCGTGACGCTCGACGTCGTCTGAGAGCAAGGAAACCCATGCCTTTCGACTTGCCTCGCGACGCCATCGTGCCGGTCCGCTCCGCCATGGTCTGGCTTGATCCTGGCCCGCACCCTTTCGAGAAAGAAAACGCCGCTGCCATCGAGGAGAACTGGCGGGCCGAAACCGCCGCCAACCCGGCGCTCTTCGACGGCAAAGTCGTGCTATTGTCCAGCCTCACCTATGGCGACGGCAGGCTCGACGGGCTGTGCCACGCCGTCCGCTTCGCCACCTTCATGCTCTGGCGCAAGACCCGGCCGTTCGGCTCGGCCGAACACGCCTATGCGCATGCCATGCCGGTGACCAGCGACAATGCGCTGATCCTCATCCGTATGGCTGGCCATACGGTGAATGCGGGCCGAGCCTATTTCGCCGCCGGCTCTTTCGAACCGCAGGATTTTCGTGCTGACATGGCCGACATCGACCTCAACATGGCCCGTGAGGTTCGCGAGGAAACCGGAATGGACCTATCCGATTGCGAACGCGATCCAATCTATCATCTGCGCTCGTCGGAGGGTGCGAGCGTCATCTTCCGCCGCTATTATCTGGACGAGCCGGCAGAAGCCGTCGCCGAACATATCCGTGCTTTCGTGGCGGCCGAGGAAGAGCCCGAGATCGAAGGACCGGTGATCGTCCGCGGTCCGCGCGACCTGCCGGCCGATATGGCACTGCACATCCCGTCTCTGATCGAGTGGCATTTCGCCAATCCGGTGGAGCGCTGACGGAAAGGCGTTCAGCTTGGGTGCGTCCTTCGAGGCTCGCTCCGCTCGCACCTCAGGATGAGGGAGGTGGGTGGTCGTCATCCCAAGTTCTGAACCATTCCATCGAGCATATTGAAGCCCAGAAACCTGCCAGAAATTAACGCTTGAGGGAGGGTCAACGCTGCCTCCCTCATCCTGAGGTGCGAGCGGAGCGAGCCTCGAAGGACGCACTATCGTAGCCATGGGCCAACATCGGAGCCTTTGGCATTACTCGTGCCTGAGCGCGTCGATCGGATCGAGGCGGGCGCCGCGCAGCGCCGGGAAGAAGCCGAACACCATGCCTATCAATCCCGAGAAGCCGACTGCCAGCAAGATGACTGCGGGGCTGGGCACGAAGGGGATCGACATGCTCGCGGAGGCCGCGCCGGCAAGGCCGAGGCCGATCAAGATACCGATGATGCCGCCGAGCAGCGACAGCACCGTCGCCTCGACTAGGAATTGCACGAGGATGTGCTTTTCCTGAGCGCCGATGGCGAGGCGAATACCGATTTCGCGCGTACGCTCGGTCACCGAAACCAGCATGATATTCATGATGCCGATCCCGCCAACGAGCAAGCTCACGCCCGCCACCGCGCCGAGCATGCCGGTCATCACGGCCGTCGTGCTCGCCATGGCGTCGGCGATCTGCGTCATGTCGCGAACGGTGAAATCGTCCTCCTTGTCGGGCGCGATGCGCCTGACTTCGCGAAGCAGCGTCTCCATCTGGTCCTGAAGTGCCGAGGTGGTGACGCCGGGCGCCGCGGACACGTAAATCGTGTCGATGTTGCGGTTGCCGGAAATGCGGCGCTGGAAGCCGGGGAGCGGCATCATGACGACGTTGTCCTGGTCCGTGCCGAAGCCGGAAAAGCCTTTCGTCTCAAGCACGCCGATTACCTTGCAATTCATCTTGCCGACACGGAACGCCATGCCGACAGGGTTGCCTGCGCCGAAGAACTGCTTGCGCACCGTGTTGCCGATGATGCAGACGCCGGCGCCGGTGCGGGCCTCGCTTTCGCTGAAATTACGGCCCTCGACGATCTTCCAGTCGCGTGCCGTGAAATAAGCGGCGTCGGTGCCGGTCACGCCGGTCGTCAGGCTGTCGGTGCCGAAAACGGCACGCACCTGCATCTGCGACGCCGCCGAGACGGCCTTGGCACCGGATAGCTGGGTTGAAAGCGCTGCTAGTTCCTTCGTGCCGAGCGGGCGAGCGGCCTCGCGCGCGGCGCCATGGCTCGAGGGCGCGCCGGAGCGCACGACGAGCAAATTGCTGCCGAGCTTGGAGATGTCGGCCTTGACCTTCTCGGTCGTTCCGGAGCCGATCGTGATCATGGCGATGACAGCGGCGACGCCGATGACGATGCCGAGCAGGGTGAGGAAGGAGCGAAGCGCGTTGCGTTTCACCGAACGCAGCGCCAGGCGGATCGTTTCCAGGAGCATCACGCCACCTCGCGGGAAGGGACGGCGGGCACGATATGCCCGTCCAGGAAGTGGATCGAGCGGTCGGCATATTCGGCCACGTCCGGTTCGTGCGTCACCATGACGATAGTCAGCCCACGCTCGCGGTTGAGTTCGGTCAGAAGGTCCATGATCTCATGCGTGCGCTCGGTGTCGAGATTGCCGGTCGGTTCGTCGGCGACGAGCAGCATCGGCTCGGTGACGATGGCGCGTGCAATGGCGACGCGCTGTTGCTGGCCGCCCGAAAGCTCGGCCGGCGTGTGCTTCTCGCGACCGGTGAGGCCTACCTTGGCGAGCGCGTCCATGGCCTGCTCGCGCCGATCGCGCGCCGGCACACCGCGATAGACGAGCGGCAGCTCGACATTCTCGGCGGCGGTCGTACGGGCGAGCAGATTGTAGCCCTGGAAAACGAAGCCGATATAGAGATTGCGCAGTATCGCGCGGCGGCCGCGGTCGAGCCGCCCGGCATCGACGCCCATGAAATCGTAGCGTCCGCTCGACGGCGTATCGAGGCAGCCGATGATGTTCATCGAGGTCGATTTGCCGGAGCCGGATGGACCCATGATCGCAACGAACTCGCCGCGCGCGATGGCGAGGTCGACACCGGCCAGCGCATGCACCTGCGCTTCGCCCTGGCCGTAGCTCTTCCATACCTTCTCGAAGCGGATCAGTGTCTCACGCTCGGGGAGAGGGGATCTTTGCAGCATCATCTAGCTCCCCTGCCGCGAAGAGACGGTGATGACCTTGTCGCCTTCCTTCAGCCCCGAGAGGATTTCGGTGAATTCGCCGTCCGTATCACCCGGCTTCACCATGACCTTGTGCGGTCGGTCGTCACGCAGCACGTAAAGGGCGCGGGTCCCGTCCGCCGCGGCAGGCGGTTCCGCCCGATCGCGATGGCGACGGAAGCGCGGCATGAAGAGATCGCGCAGGCTGAAGCCGCGGCTGGAACCGGCCTCCGGGGCAGGGGGGCTGTAGCGGAAGGCCGCGTTGGGCACGGTGAGTACGCCATTAGCCTGTCGCGTGAAGATATCGACGGCCGCCGTCATGCCGGGGCGCAACAGGAGCTTTGAATTGTCGACGTCGAGCTTGGCCTGGTAGGTCACGACATTGTCGGTGGTGACGGAGGCGTAAGCGATATCGCTGATCTTGGCGTCGAAATCCTGGCCGGGAAAGGCGTCCACCGTGAAATGCCCGGTCTGGCCCTTGGCAACCTTGCCGATGTCGGCTTCGTCGATCGCTGCTTCCAACTGCATGCTCTTCAGGTCCTGGGCGATGACGAACAGCACAGGCGCCGAGAACGACGAGGCCACGGTCTGGCCGGGATCGACCGAACGCGTCAGCACGACGCCGTCGATGGGCGCATAGATCGTACTCTTGGCGAGGTCGGTTTCCTGAAGCTTCTCGTTGGCCTCAGCCACCGCGACGTTGGCCTTGGCGACGGAGAGGGCGGCGGCGGCACGGTCGCGGTCGGCCGTTGCCGTGTCGAGCGCCTGCGTCGCTGCCATGCCCTTCGCGGCAAGCTGCTTCGTGCGTTCGAGCGTGCGGTTCGTATCGGCAAGGGTCGTCGCGGCCTGCTCGACCTGCGCCTGGGCGGCCTGCACCGAGGCCTTCGCTCCCTCGATCTGCGCCTGGATGCGCGCCTTGTCCAGGACGGCGAGCACGTCGCCCTTCTTCACTTCCTGGTTTTCCTCGACAGAGACGGAACGCACCACGCCCGACAACTCGCTCGAAACGTCGACCTGCGTCAGCGGTTGCAGCGTCCCGGTGGCCGATACCTTGATGGTCAAATCACGAGTGGCCGCGGCTTCCGTCGTATAGACGATCTTTGCCGGCGCCTGGTCGAACCATTGCCAGATGCCGATTCCCGCGAGGGCCAGAAGCAGGATCGCACCCCAAAGCGTCCATTTGCGGCGACGCTCATGGCTGCGGCTCTTTATGTCCAACCCCAGCGACTCCTCGATGCCTGTGCTGGAAGGCGTTTCGACCGTCGGCCGTTCCACCGTCTGGTCCATTATCGTTTCCTGTCCTGCTGCCTGCCTTTTCGGCGGGATTGAGGCTTTACCGGCATATCCGATTTTCAACCTGAGTTTCGTCCATGATATAGCGATACCCACCTGAACCGGAGATGACCGCGTGATTAAGCGCCGATACAAGGTTTACGATGTCTTCGCAGACAAACCGCTTGCCGGAAATCCGCTTGCCGTCGTGCTCGACAGCGATGGGCTCGATACGACGGCGATGCAGCGGATTGCCCGCGAGTTCAATCTATCTGAAACCGTCTTTGTCGGCACGCCCGAAAAGCCTGCCCATTCGGCGGCGATGCGCATCTTCACGCCTAGCATCGAACTGCCTTTCGCCGGTCATCCGACAGTCGGCGCGGCGGTCGCGCTCGCCGAGGAGCGGGGGCTCGAAGCGGCGGCCGAAGGGACGGAAATCCTTGTGATCGAGGAAGCCGTCGGCCCGGTGCGCTGCGCGGTCTGGCGCGGCAAGGGCGCGGCTTTCGCCGAGTTCGACCTGCCGCGCCTGCCGGAGAAGGTTCGCTTCGAGGTCGTTCCCGAACTGGTGGCGGCGGCGCTTGATCTCAACCCGCAGGAAATAGGGTTCGAGAACCATCGCGTCGATGCCTGGTCCGCCGGCGTGCCTTATGTGACGGTGCCGGTACGCGGGCTGGACGCCGCCGCGAAGGCGTGGATGGACGTGGATGCCTGGATGAATCTCGCGCCGCATGTCGGTCATCTCGTCGCCGCACCCTACATCTATTGCCGCGAGACGGTGGGGCACGAGGCTTCTTTCCATGCACGCATGCTGGCGCCACATGAAGGCATTCCGGAGGATCCGGCAACGGGCTCCGCCGCGGCGGCCTTCGCCGGAGCGGTCATGCGTTTCGACGCGCCGCCGGATGGTTCGACCCGGCTGTTGATCGAACAAGGCGTCGAGATGGGGCGGCCCTCGAAAATCAGGCTCGAACTCGATGTCGAGCGCGATCGGCTGATTGCAGCCCGTATCGGTGGGCATGCGGTCAGGATAGCCGAAGGAACATTGTTCGCCTGAACGCCGGAAATTTTCGCAAGGGCTGGACAGGTCCGAACGCACTGGCTATATCGGCGCCGACCCGCGCCTCTCGGCGCGCGGTGGGTGATTAGCTCAGTTGGTAGAGCAGCTGACTCTTAATCAGCGGGTCACAGGTTCGATCCCTGTATCACCCACCAATTTTTTCTCTTTGATATAACGTTTAGCAACCATTCGCCGTTAGGCCGATGAGCGTTGAGCACGCGGTGTACCGCGCGTCCCGAGGAAATAGACATAGCCGGCAATTGCCGACCCAAGGGGCGCTTAGTCGGTTGATGCGGCTCCATCGATTTCTCATGTGTCGGACCTAAGGGCCGGGAGCGGCTTTCGCATATCCTGCGACCATTGCGATCATCAATGGGGGATTGCGCCCGATGTCTCGACGTCTGCTCTGCCGCGCAATTGCGATTATCTTGTCCTGTTTCGTGCTGTCGGCGACCCAGTTCGCCCGTGCCGAAATACCCGACGAACTCTACAAGGCACTGAAGCTCTCCAAGGATGCGACGCCGAAGGAAGTCTACGACGCGATCGTCAAGCGCTATTACGATCCCAAGCAGGGCCACGGCAAAGGCGCCTTCGCCGATCTTTGGGAGCCCACCCCTTTCACCCGCTATCTCGAGCCGAAGACGCTTTACGTCGCTCCCGACATGGATTTCGAGGTCAAGCGCACCGAATGCGTCGAGTGCCACACCTCCGTCACACCCGGCTGGGTGCATTCCTGGCAGAAGAGCGTTCACGGCAATCTCGACGAGATCCGCGGCCTGCCGGCGAAAGATTCACGCTCCTACAAGCAGGAACTGATCACCGGCGTGGAGAACAATCTCCATTCGATGGGACTGTTGCCGCAAGGCGAGAAACTGCGTGAGGTCGGCTGCATCGACTGCCACATGGGTGTCGGCAAGGAAGCCGGCAATCATAAAACCGACCTGCACATGCCCGACGCGGCGGCATGCGGCCAATGCCATCTGAAGCAGTTCGCCGAGCGCGAATCGGAGCGCGACACGCAAAGCTGGCCGCAGAAGCAATGGCCGGACGGACGGCCTTCGCATGCCTTGTCGTGGCAGGCGAATGTCGAAACGGCGATCTGGGCCGGCATGTCGCAGCGCGAGGTCGCCGACGGCTGCTCAATGTGCCACACCATGCAGAACACCTGTAATTCCTGCCACACCAGGCATGAATTCTCGGCCGTCGAGGCGCGCAAGCCGGAGACCTGCTCGACGTGCCATAACGGTGTCGACCATAACGAGTTCGAGGCCTTCATGCTGTCGAAGCACGGCGTCGTCTACCAGACTCAAGGTTCGACCTGGGACTGGCAGAAGCCGCTCGCCAAGGCGTTCAGCGAAGGCGGCCAGGTCGGCCCGACCTGCCAGACCTGCCACATGGAATTCAACGGCGAGTACAGCCACAACCTCGTGCGCAAGGTCCGCTGGGGATTCGAGCCGAAGCCCGAGATCGCCGACAATCTCAACGATCCGTGGTTCCAGAAGCGCAAGGAAGCCTGGATAGGGACCTGCACGCAGTGCCATTCGCCGTCCTTCGCCACGTCCTATCTGGGCATGATGGACAGCGGCACCAAGCAGGGCATCGAGTTGGTCAAGGAAGCACGCGGCGTCATGCAGAAGCTCTATGACGACAAGCTGCTCGTCGGCCAGACCACCAACCGCCCCGCGCCGCCCAAGCCCGATGCCGACAGCCCCGGTGCGTTCGCGGGCCTGTTCTTCTCGGCCGGCAACTTCCCGACGGCGATCGACTACGAGTTCGCCCAGATGTGGGAGCAGCACATCATGCAGCACTTCAAGGGCCTCGCCCATGTGAATCCCGGCGGATTCACCTACTCCCAGGGCTGGTCGAAGCTGATCCGCAGCCTGGCGCGCATCAAGGACGCCGACACCCAGCTTCGCGAGAAGGCCGCCCTTGAGGCACGCGTCGAGGCGCTCGAGGCAAAGGGCAAGCAGGGCTGGCTCGATCTCGACACGCCGACGAAGCGCGCGGCGGCCGGCGGTGCGGGCTTCGGCCTCGCCGGCCTCGGCCTCGGGCTCCTGCTCCTGCCGGCGGTTCGCCGCAGGCGGAAGCGCTAGACGAGAGCGGGGAGGGCGCAGATGGCCCGGCGTCTCCGCCTCGGCACAGGCCTCGCCATCGGGCTGGGCGCCGTGATGCTGGTCGCCGGCGGTCTGCTGGCGGCCTCCGCTTTCCAGGCCGGCAACCAGCCGCTCCCCTACAGCTACGCGACGACGGCGGACAAGCCGTCGGATGCGGCGGCCGCACTGGCGGGGAATATCGAGGGCGCAAAAGCACGCACCATCGAGATGAAGACGCTTGAGACAAGCAAGCTGCTCGTGGCTGGCGAGGTGCTGGACCTGCCCGACGGGAAGGAAATCCTCGTCGGCTGGCAAAGCAAAGTCGGGGAGCCGCTCATCCGATCCGATATTTCGGTGAAGGAAGAGGAGGCGCTGGTCGCGGCGCTGAAAAAACACCTGCCGGCGAAAAGCACGGTCTTCGCGATGCCGGCCCTCTCGCGCCGCCTTGCCGCGATGACAACGGCCGAATATCCGCTCGCGACCGCCGATGACAGCGCCACGATCCGGTTGCCGGCACCCTGGACCGGCGCGCGGGCGGCCATCCTCGAAGCTGAGCGCAAATGGCGCCCGGAAGCGGAAGACGAGACTGCCGACAAGGCGTTCGCCGGTCTGCTGGACGCGCTTACGGCGGAAGACAAATACGGCATCGCTCATCTTCAGGTCATGGCCGGAGGCGCGGAGAGCTACATCATCCTGCATGTCAGGGACGCCTTCGACATCGGGGTGGCCGCGCCGGACAAATTGTCGGTGGGCTTGCGCGATTTTCCGAGCGCCGCCGACGTGCACGGCGCCACCAAATTGGTGAAGGGCTGGATCGAGAAGGAAGGCTATGCCGCCTATGCGGTGATCCCGCGCGACGAGAACGCGGTGCGCGCCTATTATCTGGCCGCCGACAGGGACAAGTCCTCGCTGCTCGGCCAGCTTCTGCCCTTCAACTCGGCCCACCTCGGGCTGGTGCCGGGCGCCACGCTCGTTTTCCAGAACGGCGGCTACTGGGTCTACAGGATTTCCGCCGTGCGGACGGGCTGACCCGGCACCAGGGATTTGCAGAACTCCGGACTCATGGATTTATCGGATTTAAGATAGTCTATGGGACCAGGAGGGGCTCGAGATGCAGGTCGTGCTGTCGATCGATCCGAGTGATACGCGCACGCTGCAACGCCAGTTGTTCGACCAGATCAGGGAACTGATCCTGAACGACAAGCTGCGTAGCGGGGATCCTGTACCGGCATCGCGGTCGCTGAGCGAACAGCTCGGCGTGTCGCGCAACACGGTGATACTGGCCTATGAGCAGTTGCTCAGCGAGGGCTATATCGAAAGCCGCCCCAATGTCGGAACCTTCGTGAGTTCGGACCTGCCTGAGCGCGTGATGGCGGCGACGTCCCAGTCCGGACAGGCCGAACAGCAGGCCAACGACAATTACGGCGATACGCACCCGCTCTCCTGCGGCGTCGGCGCACAGATGGTCATCAGCCCCAATCGCGGCAAGCTCGATTTCGATTTCTGGGTCGGCAGGACCGACGCGTCGACCTTCCCGGCCAATGAATGGCGGCGCATCCTCGATGCCAAGGTGCGTTATGGCGGCGCCCGGCTCGCCGAGTATCAGGACCCGCAGGGGCTGCCGGAGCTTCGCCAGGCGATTTCCGACCACATAGGACCGGCGCGCGGCGTCTCGGCTAGCCCGGAACACATCATTATCGTCAATGGCTCGCAGGACGGGCTGTCGCTGATTTCACGCGTTCTCGCCGGCTATGCGAGGACTTTCGTCCACGAGGACCCCTGTTATCAGGGGGCGCGGTTCCTGTTCCAGAGCTGCGGCTTTTCCATGCAGCCGGTGCCCGTCGACAATGACGGCATCGATGTCGACCGCCTGCCGAAAACCAGACGCTCCCTCCTCTATGTCACGCCCTCGCATCAGTACCCGCTCGGCGTGACGCTGTCGCTGGAGCGGCGGCTGAAATTGCTGGAATGGGCGGCGCGTACCGACAGCTTCATCATCGAGGACGATTATGACGGCGACTTCCGCTACGAGGGCGCGCCGCTGACCGCGCTGCGCGGCCTCGATCGGGGAGGGCGCGTGCTCTATGTCGGCACCTTCTCCAAATCGCTGGCCGCCGGCCTGCGCCTCGGCTTCATCGTGGCGCCGCCGTCTCTCGCGCGCTCCTTCCGCGAGTGGAAGTCGCTCGCCAGCAACGGAACTCCGTGGCTGGAACAGGCGGCCATGGCCGAGTTCATGAACAATGGCGGCTTCATCCGCCACCTCAGGCGCATCCGCGCCATCTACAAGACGCGGCGCGACCTCGTGGCTGCCTCGCTCAGACAAAGCTTCGGCGATGCCGAGATAAAGGGCCTGCGCGGCGGCATGCATCTGTCGCTTCGCGTGCCCTGCCGCTTCGGCCCCGCACCGGAGATCGAGAAGGAAGCGGCTCAGCGCGGCGTCGGCATCTACACGCCCGGAAAGGGCGGTGCCTTCATTTCGCCTGACCATCCGCGCGCCGGCGACACGCTGCTCTTCGGCTACGCGGCGCTGCCGGAAAAGCATATCCGAACCGCGATGGCCAAACTCGCCGAGATCGCGGCGGCGCAGGAAAGGGTCCTCGTCAATGGTTGACTCGCTGATAAAGCTCGGCCAGCTCGCGGTGTGCCTCGCCCTGGTGCTGAGCGTCTATGCGGTGGTCCAGGCCGTCCTGTCGGTCACGGGCCGAGCGCCTGCAAGGCTGCGTGCGGCGCGCAACGTGCTCTACGCCAATGTCGCGCTGGTGAGTTTCGGCTGCGTAATGCTGATCTGGTCTTTCGCGACGCTCGATTTCTCCGTCGCCTATGTCGCCCAGAACGGCAGTTCGCAGCTTCCGATGATCTACCGGCTGACGGCGATGTGGGGGGCGCATGAAGGCTCGCTCATGCTGTGGCTGTGGTATCTGACCATCCTGTCGGCGGTGGCGGCCTGGCTGCATTTCCGCGACCATCCGCTTTCCATGCCGTGGGTGATCGCGACATTGGCGACAGTTCAGTTGGGCTTCCTCGCCTTCATCGTCTTCTTGTCCAATCCATTCCTGACGATGACCCCGCCGCTCAGCGAGGGGCAGGATCTCAATCCGCTGCTCCAGGATCCCGGCCTCGTCTTCCATCCGCCGGTGCTTTATCTCGGCTATGTCGGCTTCGCGGTCCCGTTCGCCTTCGCGCTCGCCTCGCTCATCCGCACGCAGGCCGGCACGGAATGGGTGAGGGTGGTCAGGGGCTGGACACTGTTCGCCTGGACGATGCTGACCAGCGGCATATTGATGGGCGGCTTCTGGGCCTATTACGAACTCGGCTGGGGCGGCTATTGGGGTTGGGACCCGGTCGAGAATGCCTCGCTGATGCCGTGGCTCACCGGCACCGCGCTTCTCCATTCGATGATGGCGCAGGACAAGCGCGGCCTCTTCCGCACATGGAACGTATTCCTGGTCGTCACCACCTTCCTGCTGACGCTGATCGGCACCTTCCTGGTGCGCTCCGGCGTGCTCACCTCCGTCCATGCATTCGCCGTCGATCCCGGACGTGGCGCCTACATGCTGGGCTTCCTCACCATGGTGATGCTGGTCGGCTATGGCCTCATCATTCTGCGCGCCGAGCGGCTTTCGGCGGACACGCTGGTGGAAAGCGCCTGGTCGCGCGAAAGCGCCATCCTTGCCAACAACGTGCTGCTCCTGGTTGCCGCCGCCACGGTCTTCGTCGGCATGCTCTACCCGCTCTTCGTGGAAGCCGTTTCCGGTGAACGCCTGAGCGTCGGCGCGCCTTATTTCAACAAAGTCGTCGTGCCGCTGATGCTTGCGGTCGTGTTCCTTCTCGGTATCGGTCCGTCGATCCCATGGCGCAGGATGAACCCGCGACGGCTCGCGATCGGGTTCAGGGTCCCGGTGCTGGCGGCAGTCCTCGCCCTCGTCGTTACGCTCGCCTTCGGTGTTCACAACGCGCTGACTGCCGTGGCGATCCTCGCCGTCTCCTTTGCCGCCGCCGCGACCCTCGTCGATGTCGTCACCGGCGTCGTAGCACGGCAACGAACCACCTGCGAGCCGCTATGGCTTGCAGCGGCGCGGGCGTTTGCCATCGGCCGGCGGCGCTATGGCGGGCTGATCGTTCATTTCGGCATCGCGCTGATCGGCGCAGGTATCATCGCGTCGGGTCTGTTCCAGACCGCCGTCACCGTGTCGCTCAAGCCGGGCGACAGTTTCGAGCTTGCCGGCAACGTCGTCACGCTGCGCGGCGTCGAGGACGCGAACGGCCCGGGCTATAGCGGCCGCGCCGCGGCGCTCAGCGTCTCGAAAGACGGCGTGCCGCTCACCGAAATGCGGCCCGAGAAGCGCTTCTACCGCGTGCGCTCGATGGCGACGACCGAGATCGCCATCCGTTCCTCGCTCGCCGGCGATCTCTACATGGTGGCGGGCGACGAGACGGCGGAAGGCGGCATCGTCATCCGCGGCTACTGGAACCCGCTGGTGAACTGGATATGGACTGGCTGGCTGGTCGTCGCCTTCGGCGCGCTGTTGTCGCTTTCCAGCGCGAGACGGAAACGCGCGCCGCGCGCGGTGCCGGCGACGGGGATCGAGGGGGTACCGGCGGAATGACCGCGCTCGCTGCGAAAATGCGCGCCGCGCCGCGCTGGAAATGGCTGCTCGGCGGCGCGGTGGTTGCCATACCGCTCCTGCTCGGCATCGGGCTCACCAGGGACCCGTCCTTCATCCCGTCCATGGTCGTCGGGCATCAGATTCCCGCATTCGAACTGGCGAAGCTTTCCGGCGAAGGCAAGGTCGCCTCCAGCGAACTTGTTGGCAAGCCTTTCGTGGTCAATTTCTGGGCGTCATGGTGCGTCTCGTGCCGCGAAGAGCATCCGGTCCTCATCGCGCTCGGCAATGAGGCCGCCCGTTCCGGCAGCTTTTCGATGGTAGGCATCAACTATCGCGACGGCCGCTCGGCCGCGCTCTCCTATCTCGAAAAGCACGGGAGCTTCCCCTACCCGTCGGGTGTCGACGGGCGCGGCCGCACCGGCATCGACTTTGGCGTGTACGGCATGCCGGAAACCTATTTCGTCGATGCGGGCGGCATCGTGCGCGCCCGGCATGTCGGTCCGCTGACCGGAGAGGCCATCGCGAAGAACCTCGCGCTCATCGGAGCGCAGCCATGACCAGATTATCCTTCCTGTTGGCCGCTTTCCTGCTGCTGACGGCCTCGGCCGAGCCCGCTTCCTTCCGCACGGAGGCCGCGCAGGAAGAGACGGTGCGGGCGATCGCGGTCAAGCTCAGATGCCCGGTCTGCCAGAGCGAGAACATCCTCGATTCCCAGTCGGGCACGGCAAAGGAGATGATGACGATCCTGCGCGAACAACTCGCAGAGGGACGCTCGGAGGCCGAGATCGTAGAGTTCTTCCGCAGCCGGTACGGCGACTACGTCATGCTCTCGCCGCCGGCTTCGGGGTATGGCGGCCTCGTCTGGGCCGCGCCCCTCCTTCTGCTTCTTGCCGGCGGCGGGGCCTATCTTCTCCTGCTTCGCCGCAGCACACGCGCTTCGGGCATGCTCGATGCTACCGCATCTGGACAGAGCCCGTTGACGGAACAGCATTTGAAGGGGCTCGAACTATGATTGTCACCCTTGTCTCGCTTCTTCTCTGCGCCGCTGTCGTCGCGCTGACGGTAAGCCCGTTGTTCCGTAAAGGCGGCAACGAGCCGCTCGGCAGGGGGCTGGAGGATGATAGTCCGATCCGCCGCTGGCAGGAGGAAAAGGACAGGCTGACCGCGCAATTGCGCGAAAACGACCTGGCGCTCGCGGAAGGCCGTGTCGATGCTGCTGCGCATTCCTCCATCGCGGCGCGGTTGGCGGCAGACGCCGACCACGCCCTCGTCAGGCTGCGCCGGGCGCGCGAAGGCCTGACGCCGGTGGCAGCGGAGACCGCGCGCCGCATAAGACTGCCCGTTGCGGCAACCGCAGCCGTGCTGGTCATGGCTGCGACCTATGGCGTGCACGCCTTCGCCTCGCTCGGCGACATCGACAGGACGCGCTCGCCGCATGCGAATGGCGAAATGCCGGTAAATGCCGCTAAGGGCGGTGCGAGCATGCCCCTCGGAGCCGACGGCGCGCCGGATATTGGCGCGATGGTCGCCCGACTGGAGGCAAGGGTGAACGGCGGCGACTATACGCCCGAGGATGCGGCGATGCTTCTGAGAAGCTACCGCGCGCTCGGTCGGGACGCCGATGCGCGGGCGCTGTTGCCGAAGGCCATCAAGGCCTTTCCGGACGACATGAGGCTCAAGCTGACTTTCGTCGAGACGGCGCTCGGCAGTTCCGATCCGGCCGATCTCACCGAGGCAAAGAAGATGGTCGCGGAGATGCTTGCGGCACAGCCCGACCTGCCCGAGGCGCGCTGGTACCACAGCCTGTTCCTCGTCATGGAAGGCCATATCGACGAGGCCCGCAAGGAATTGCATGCGCTCCAGCCGCTTGTCGCCAAGATCCCCGAGGCGGCCAAGGCGGTGTCGAGCCTTCTCGACCGCCTCGACATTCCCGAACATCAACAACTCCCACCCAAATAGGCAGGAGCCGGAAAATGGCACATCTCAGCGCTATGCCCGATCTCGAAACCGAGCCCATACAGCTCTGGGGCACCGGTCCGGACTACGACGACATCTTCCGCATGTCGCTGATGGAACTGAAGCGGGAAGGGCGCTACCGCGTCTTCCAGGAGCACCGCCGGCTGGTCGGCGAATTCCCGCTTTCGGTCGCCGTCAGCGACAAGGGGGAGAGCACGGTCACAGTCTGGTGCTCGAACGATTACCTCAACATGGGCCAGCATGGCGAAGTCCGCGCGGCGATGAAGCAGGCGGTCGATACGTTCGGGGCGGGCGCCGGCGGCACGCGCAACATATCGGGCAACCATTCGCCGATCGTGGCGCTGGAACGAGAGCTCGCCGCGCTGCACGGCAAGGAGGCGGCGCTGGTCTTCGGCTGCGGCTACCTCGCCAATCTGGCGACGCTGGCGACGCTCGGCCAGTTGCTTCCCGATTGCGTCATCGTCTCGGACGAACTGAACCACGCCTCGATGATCCAGGGCATCAAGGCAAGCCGCGCCGAGAAGCGCATCTTCCTGCATAACGACCTGCTCCATCTGGAGGAGATCCTGCGCAGCATCCCCAAATCCCGCTGCAAGGTGGTGGCCTTCGAGTCGGTCTATTCCATGGACGGCGACATCGCCCCGATCGCGGATATCGTCGAAATCTGCGAACGCTACGGGGCCATGGCCTATCTCGACGAGGTTCATGCGGTCGGCATGTATGGAGCGACTGGCGCGGGCGTAGCTGAGCGTGACGGCATCGGCAGCCGCGTCGGGCTCGTTCAGGGCACGCTGGCCAAGGCATTCGGTGTCATTGGCGGCTATATCGCGGGCTCCGCGGTTATGGTCGACGCCATCCGCAGCCATGCCAACGGCTTCATCTTCACCTCGGCCCTGCCGCCGCCGGTGGCCGAAGCGGCGCTCGCCAGCGTCAGGCATTTGAGGGCCAGCGGAAGCGCGCGGGCGGCACTGCACGAGAATGTCCGCAAGCTGCGCAGCCTGCTTCGGCAAGCGCGCATCCCCTTCCTTGACGGGCCGAGCCATATCGTGCCCGTGATGGTGGGCGATCCGGTCAGGTGCAAGGCCGTCAGCGATCTCCTGATCGAGCGCCATGCAATCTATGTGCAGCCGATCAACTATCCGACCGTGCCGCGCGGCACCGAAAGGCTGCGGATCACGACGTCGCCGGCCCATACCGATGCCATGGCGGAAGCGCTCGTTGCTGCTCTCTCGGAATGCTGGCGCGACCTGAGATTGCCGCTTGCGGCGGATGGTATCTGAATGGCGGGTCGGACCAGGAAGACCAGGCGACTGATCGCGCTCAGCGGAGCCGGCGCGGCGCTCAGCCTTGCCGTCGGCCTCGTGCTGGTGGCGCTGAGGGACGACATCGTCTTCTTCCGCTCGCCGTCCGAAGTCCTGACCGGTGCGGCCGAGGGAAAGCAGTTGCGGCTGGGCGGAATGGTGGAGGACGGCAGCATCGTGCGTTCGACGGACGGGCTCCATGTGACCTTCCACGTGACCGACGGTTCCGGCTCCGTGCCGGTCTCCTACCGCGGCGTCCTGCCGAACCTCTTCCGCGAAGGGCAGGGCGTCGTGGTGGAGGGCGCGATGCATGGCGGAACGTTCGAGGCGGCGAGCGTCCTTGCCAAGCATGACGAGAACTACATGCCGAGGGAAGTCAAGGCAGCGCTCGAAAAGGGCGGTTACGTCGAGGCTCGCGACCGGCAATAGCGGGCCGGCATCGCTACCCGCAATTCCACCGACGAAAAGGAGAACCCCATGCGTTACGTGATGATGGCTGCGGCGTGCGTCGCGCTGACGTGGTCCGCTCTAGCGAGCGCGAACGCGGCCGAAGTAGAGGTGAAGATGCTCAACAAGGGCGAAAAGGGCGTCATGGTGTTCGAGCCCGATCTCGTACGCATCCAGCCCGGCGACAGCGTCCATTTCGTCGCCGTGAACAAGGGCCACGATGCGCAGAGCATCGAGGGCATGCTGCCGGACGGCGCGGAGCCTTTCGCCGGCGAGATGAACAAGGACGTCACCGTCACCTTCACCGTTCCGGGCGTCTATGGCGTGAAATGCAAGCCGCACTACCCGATGGGCATGGTGGCGCTGGTGGTCGTCGGCACGCCAGCGAATGTGGACGCCGCCAAGGCGGTGAAGCATCCGGGCAAGGCGAAGAAGGCCTTTGAGGCGATCTTCGAGGAATACGGGAAGACCGCCCCGGAGTGACTGAAGAGATGCCGGTTTTGCCGAGGAGTGATGCCGTGGCATCACGCCGCCGGCAGCGATCGTTATCCGCCAGCCATCTGCTCCGCGATCTTCCGTCCAGCCGTCAACAGTGCGCTTCCAGCGCTCTCGATGAGTTCGTCGGTCTGGCGTTGCTCCGGAGCGGACAGGCTGATGGCAGCGATGGGATAGGAGAGATCGTCGAGGATGGGAACGCCTATGCACATGGCACTCTCTTCATTCTCGCCGATCTCGATCGCATATCCGCGAGCGCGAATCTCCTTCAACTGCCGGCGCAGCACGCTCGAGTCCACGATTGACCGATAGGTCTGCTCCGGCAGCCCCCTGGCGAGGAGTGCGTCGCGTGCGGTGTCGCTCAGGTGCGCGAGGATGGCCTTGCCGAGCGCTGTGGTATGAAGCGGGTTTCTGCTGCCGACCCTTGCCTGCATGCGCAGGGTCCGCGTCGATTCGATGATCTCGATGTAGACGATCTGGCCGTCGGATTCGATGGCAAGATTGATGGTCTCGTTGAATGTCTGATTGAGTTCCCGCATCACCGGAACGGCTACCTGCCGCAACCGGTGCATGCTTCCGTCGGTGCGGGCGAGATTGCGGAACCGCATACCGATACCATAGCGGTCCCGATCGGCGTCATGGGACAGGAACATCGTGGCGCTCAACGTCTGGAGATAGCGGAACACCGTCGTCTTCGGCATGCCGAGAGAATTCGCCACCTCGGTCAACGAAACATCGCGTCCGCTCTCCGCTATGAATTCCAGCACTTTGATCGCCTTGAAGACAGGCGCGACGATGTAGTCCTCATTCGGCAATCTCAACGAGAAGCCTCCTTTTTTCGTCAGGCGAAACAGCGGTTTCTTTACACGGAACCCTGCCAATGCTCTGTTCGATCTGTCAATCCCCGGCTTGGTGCCCATCCAGGCGAGAGGTTTGGTTTTCGTCAGAAAGGAGATGTCGTGAGCACAGCGGCTGCAAGAATTTCCGGATCCTCCGCCAAGTCGTGGCTGCAAGCGACCGAGCGCCTGAGCACGGCCCTGGTTCTCGATATCCTCGATAGCAAAGGCCTCAGGCATCAGGCGCTGCGGCCCGGGATCCTCGCGCGTACCACGCAGAAACCGACCGTTGGCTTTGCGAAGACATTGCTTTGGGTGAATTTCGCGCACGACGATCCCACTACCTATGACCTCGAACTCAAGGCGATCGACAGCCTGGAGCCGGGAGAGATCGTCGTCTGCGCCACCGGCAACTCTTCGCGGGCGGGCATATGGGGAGAATTGCTGACGACGGCTGCGATGCAACGCGGCGCGGTTGGCATCGTGACGGACGGAGCCATACGCGACATCGCCCAGATGGATGCGATGGGCTTCCCCGTATTCTCGCGTTCCATCTCTCCCTACGACAGCTTCAACCGCCAGAAGGTCTTCGCCCTCGATATCCGGGTCGAGATCGACGGAGTGACGATAGAGCCTGGAGACGTCATCGTCGCCGACCGGGACGGCGTTGCGGTGGTGCCGGCGCAGCTATCCGACGAGGTTCTTGCCGATGCGCTGGAAAAGGCGGGCAAGGAGGATCAGTTCCGGGATGCCGTCAAGGGCGGCATGGGGCTGCTCGAGGCATACGAGAAATTCCATGTCCTCTGAGAATTACGACTTACCGCCCGGAATGGTGCCGGATGAGCTATGAGTTCGATTTCACGGACGTCTTCGCGGCCTGGCCGGAGCTGCTGCAGGGGCTGACCGCGACGCTGATACTCTCGGCGCTGGGAATGATCATCGGGATGGCGGTCTCGGTTGCCGGCGCGCTTGGCAAGACCTCGGGGCCGGCATGGCTCCGCTGGGTCATCAACGAGTATATCGAGCTGATCCGCAACACGCCGCTCCTGATCCAGATATTCGTGATCTATTTCGGTCTGCCGGTGCTCGGCTTCAGATTGTCGTCGAACGCGGCGGCGCTGCTGGCGCTGGTCGTCAATGTGGGCGCCTATGGCATCGAGATCATCCGCGCCGGCATCGAGAGTATCCAGAAGGGCCAGATCGAGGCGGGCAGGGCGCTTGGCCTGCGGCCTTTGCTGATATTCCGCTTCATCGTCCTGAAACCCGCCATCCAGGCGATCTATCCCTCGCTGACCAGCCTGTTCATCATGTTGCTGCTCAACACCAGCGTCTGTTCGGTGATCGCGGCAACCGAGTTGACGGCGGTAGCGAGCAACATCCAGTCACGCAATTTCCGCAGCTTCGAAATCTACTTCGTCGTCACGCTGATGTATCTCGGCCTGTCCATCTTCTTCTGGACAGTCTTCGCCGCGATCGAGCGCGCGTTCCTGCGCATCCCCACGCGGTAGCCCAGGATGCGCGCGCTCGAGGCAACCGATCTCATCTACATCGTCCTGGCGGCGCGCTGGACGCTGCTACTTTCGCTGGCCGCCTTCCTGGGCGGAGGGGGCGGCGGCCTGCTGGTAGCGCTTGCCCGTACCAGCGAATACAAATGGCTGCGGATCGTTTCGGCCGGCTACATCAAGCTCTTCCAGGGCACGCCGCTCCTGATGCAGCTCTTCCTCGCCTTCTTCGTGCCGGGACTGTTCGCCTTGTCGGTCGATCCCTGGACGGCCGCGGCGCTGGGTCTCTCGCTCAATGCCAGCGCCTTCCTTGGTGAGATCTGGCGCGGCGCCATCGAGGCCGTGCCGCGCGGACAATGGGAGGCGGCGACCTCGCTCGGGCTGCGCTACGCCCCGACGATGGGGCTAGTCGTGGCGCCGCAGGCCGTCAAGATCGCGATCCCTCCAACGGTCGGGTTCCTGGTGGAACTGATCAAGGGCACATCGCTCACCTCGATCATCGGCTTCGTCGAACTGACGCGTGCCGCGCAGGTGGTCAACAACGCCACCTTCCGGGCCTTCACGATCTTCGCCGTCACCGCGCTTGTCTATTACATCATCTGCCGCCCGCTATCGGCCTACGGCAGGAGACTGGAGGAAAGGCTCCGCATCGCCACACGCTGAAGGTGTCGATGAAAACATCCGTCCAACCTGAGAGGAGAACGTCGCATGTCTTTATTTAAATCCATCAGCCGCCGCGATTTCGGCTCGCTGACCCTGGCCGGTCTTGCCGCCGCCTCGCTCGGTATTGTGCCCGCCCAGGCGGCCACGCCCGACGAAATCAAGGCGCAGGGCAAACTGACGGTCGGTGTCATGACGGACTATCCGCCCTTCGGCGGCATCGATGCCCAGCAGCACCCGGAGGGTTATGACGCCGACGTCGCCAAGCTCCTGGCGGATTCGCTCGGCGTAAAACTCGAGCTCGTTCCGGTGACCGGCCCCAACCGGATCCCCTATCTTCTGACCAACAAGGTGGATGTGCTGATCGCCACCCTCGGCATCACCGCTCCGCGCTTGAAGCAGGTATTGTTTTCCAATCCCTACAGCACGCTGACGATCTATGTGCTGGCGCCGAAGAGCGTCGATATCAAGACGCCAGAGGATCTGAAATCGGTGACGATCAGCGTCTCGCGCGCGTCGACGGAACTGGCCGCTCTCGAAGCGATCGCGCCGAAAGGCACTCCGCTCAAGATCTATGACGATGATGCGACGTCGATACAGGCGCTCATCTCCGGCCAGACCCAGGCGCTCGGCGCAAGCACGGTCGTCCTCGCTCATCTCATCAAGAATTTCCCGCAACTGAACATCGAGCCGAAGATCCTGTTGAACGAGCAGGCAAACGGCATGGCCATCCGCAAGTCCGACACCGCCTTGCTGGAATACGCCAACAAGTTCATCGCCCAGATCGTGGAGAACGGCGAGCTCTCCAAGATCAACGAGAAATGGTTCGGCTTCCCGCTGAAGAAGCTGCCGCCGATGCCGAAGTTCTGAGCCTGCGGAACATGTGCCCGGCCCGGCGCCGGGCACATTCCTTCGGCTGTCGGCAAGAACGGTCATCCTACATGCGCTCGGCCCGAAGCTGTCGTCCTGCTGGACACGACGGCAGCGGTTCCGGATAGTGATCGGCGCATCATGTCGGTTGCAGGCGGCACTCATGCGTTGGCAAGTCGGTCACGGGCGGCATCTGGATCTCGGCGCCGAATCCGTGTTGATGGGGATACTGAACGTCACGCCGGATTCCTTTTCCGACGGCGGACGGTTTGATCGCCCGGAGCCCGCTCTTGCTCACGCCAGGCAGATGCTGGCCGAGGGCGCGGCGATCATCGATGTCGGCGGCGAATCGACCCGTCCGGGTGCCGAGCCGGTTTCGGCCAATGAGGAGCAGGCGCGCATCCTGCCCGTCATCGAACAGCTTTCCGCCGAGGGCAGGGCGCTGATTTCGGTGGACACCTATCGGGCCGAGACGGCGCGGCTGGCGGTAGCGGCCGGCGCGCATATCGTCAACGACATACACGGCCTGCAACGCGAACCGGATATCGCGCGTGTGGCGGCTGAAAGCGGCGCCGGCATCGTCGTCATGCATACCGGCCGCGACCGCGAAAAGCTGCCGGACGTGATCGCCGACGAATTTGCTTTCCTTCGAAAATCCCTTGAGATCGCGAGGACCGAAGGCGTTGCGGACAACCGCATCGTGCTCGATCCGGGCTTCGCCTTCGCCAAGGGCAGCGAGGAGAACCTCCAACTCATGGCCCGTTTCGGCGAGTTGCACGGTCTCGGCTTTCCGCTCCTCGTCGGCACGTCCCGAAAACGCCTGGCGCGCCATCTGGTCGGCGAACACGATGAGGCACGCGATATCGGCACGGCGGCGACCAGCGTGATCCTCCGCCTGAAGGGTGCATCCATTTTCCGCGTCCATAACATTGCGGTCAACCGTGACGCTCTGGCTTTCGCCGACGCTGTACTGGAGCGGGAAAGGCGGCCAGGTAGCGGCTACAACCTTTGAAGCCGAGAGGCCAATAGCGGTCTACGCAGCCTCCACGATGGTGCCGATGCGACGGTAGATGAAGGGAACGTCCGCCGGTGTGCCCTCGGCAGCGCGGCGCGCCTCGTCGATGAGCGCGGCCATCCGCGCATGGATCGGCGATTTCACGCAGGCCGGGTCGGTCGCCGCGGCATCGCCGGCGATGGCCATCGCCTGGCAGCGGCAGCCGCCCCAGTCAATCTCGCGCCGTTCGCAGCTTCGGCAAGGCTCCTGCATCCAGTCCGTGCCGCGGAAGGCATTGAAAGCCGGCGAATCGTTCCAGATATCCGCTAGCGTGCGCTCGCCGAACTGCTCGAAGGTGAGCGACAGGATGGTTCGCGCTGCATGGCAGGGCAGGACCGCGCCGTCCGGCGCCACCATGAAGGCGTCGCGAGCCCAACCGCCCATGCAGGGCTTGGGATAGGTGGCGAAATAATCCGGCGTGACAAAATCGATGTTCATGACGCCGGTAAGCCGCTCGCGTGCCGCCTCGACGATTTCGGCCTGCCGGTCGACCGCATCGCGGTCCGGCATCAACGCATCGCGGTTGGTCAGCGCCCAGCCGGCATATTGCACGTTGGCGATTTCGAGCCGCTCCGCGCCGAGCGACAAAGCAAGTTCGATAAATTCCGGCACTTCCTCGATGTTGTGGCGGTGGATCGGAGCGTTGATGGTGAGCGGCAGGCCGGCCGCCCGCGCGCGGCGCGCCGTTTCCAGCTTCTTCTCATGGCTGCCGCGGTGGTTGCCGATCCGGTCGGTGGTCTCGGGCCGCGCTCCTTGGAAACTCAGTTGCAAATGGTCGAGTCCAGCCTCCGCGAAGGCCTCGATGCGGCCTTCCGCGATGCCGACGCCAGCGGTGATCAGATTGGTGTAGACGCCGCGCGCCGCAAGGCTCGCGATCAATTGTTCGAGATCGCGGCGCAAGGTCGGCTCGCCCCCTGAAAGATGCACCTGTAGCACGCCGAGATCGGCTGCTTGGTCGAACAGGTCGAGCCAGGTGCGCGTATCGAGTTCCCGGTTGGCCTTGAGCAGTTCAACCGGGTTGGAGCAGTACGGGCATTGCAGCGGACAGCGGTGGGTGATTTCCGCCAGCATGCCGATCGGGGGTAGTGACGCGCTCATAGTCGCACCAGCAGTTTGTCCGACCATTCCTGCAGGAAGTCGGTGATGTCGGCCTTCACGTCTTCCTCGGCAGCATCGTAGTCGGAAGCGAGGTCGGTGACGATCTCGTCCACCGTCGAGCGACCGTCGCAGTGGCGCAGGATGTCGAGGCTGATCTCGTTCGGCCAGAACACCTTTTCCGGCGAAAGCACTGCATAGGCCTGCCGCACGGGATCGAACTGAATGCGCACGTGTCTCGGCAAGAACGGCTTCGAATCCGCTGAAACCATTTCCTTTTTTTTAGGCACAGCCATCACACGACCTCCGGCCTGAAGGCCCCGGGCGGGATGTTGCGTTCCTCGCCGTAAGCGTGCTGAAGCGCGTCGAGCATGGCCCAGAGGATATCACATTTGAACACCAGCGCGTCGATCACCGATTGCTGACGCTCAGGCGTGTCGGCGTGCTTCAGGACGTAGGCGAGGGCGAAATCGGAATCGCGTGAGGCCTGCTCCGGTCGCCGAGTGAAATAAGCAAGGGTGTCTTCCGTGACATAGTCGTATCTGGCGAGCATGGCCGGCACGCGTTCGCCGATGATGATCGGTGAAAACAGTTCCGTGAGCGAGGAGGCGACCGCTTCGAGCAACGACCGGTTGGTGCAGAAGGACAGATAGGCGCCGACGGCGAAGCGCGTGGCCGGCAGCGCCAGTCGCTCGCTTTTCACCGCTTCGGCATCGAGGCCCAGCGAAGTAGATAGATGCAGCCAGCGCGCAATACCGCCGCTCCAGCCGTCCTCGCCGTCATGATCCTCGATGCGTTTGCGCCATTCGGCGCGGAAGGCCGGATCCTCGGCGCGGGCCAATATCATGGCGTCCTTGCGCGGGATGACTGCCTGATAGCAATAACGGTTCAGCGCCCAGGCCTGTAATTCGCCTTTCGACAGGTCGCCGCCGGTCATCCTGTGATGATAAGGGTGCCGGTTATGGTAGCGCTCGGCTCCCACCTGTCTCAGAACGGTCTCCAGTTCGGCCGTGGAAAGGCCATTTCGGGCCGCGTCATGGAAATCGCTCACAGTTCTATCTCCATTCCGTCGCGGCCGATCTCCCAGCCGGCGGCCGTTACCGCGGCGCGTTCGGATGAGTTTTCGTCGAGCACCGGATTAGTGTTGTTGATATGGACGAAGACGCGGCGGCCGATTGCAAGATCGGCCAGCCCCGCAATAGCGCCATTCTCGCCGGCCATCGATATATGCCCCATGCGTGCGCCGGTCTTTTGGCCAACGCCGGCCGAGATCATCTCGTCGTTGGTATAGAGCGTGCCGTCAAACAGAACGCAGGCCGCATGGGCCAGGCGCATCCGAAGGCCGGCGTCAATACGCGCGCAACCGGGGATGTAGAACGCCGCGTCCTTGTCCTGGCCATTCGCAATGCGTACACCGATCGTGTCGCCCTTGTCGGAGCTGAAATCCGCCTGAGGGTCGCTGGTACCTTCCAGATAGAGCGCCACCTTTCCAGGGACGGCGAAACTCTCCACTACGATCCCAGTCTCGCGACCTTCTCCGTCGCAGATAGCCGTTTCCTGATCGGGCGGCAGCACGCGCCGAGACACAATCGAAGGATCGAGTACATTGAAGATGGAATTGGCCTCCAGTACCCGGAGAACCTCTGTCGTCGAATAAATGGCGATTGGCTGGCGTTCGCGCAGACTGAGCAGCCCGGCCACGTGGTCGACATCGGCATTCGTAAGCACCACCGCCCGGATCGGCGTCGAGCGCAACGGTCCGTCCGCCGCCGGCTGCAGTTCCGGCGTCTGGGCGATCTGCTGGCGGATGTCGGGCGAGGCGTTAAAAAGCACCCATCCGTTGCCATCGGCGGATGCAGCAAGGCTCGACTGCGTCCGTGGCTGGATACCGGGTGTTCCAGCACGGGCTTCCCGGCTCAGCCGGTAATTGCAGTTCCATTGCGGAAAACCACCGCCGGCCGCCGATCCGATGATCTTCAAACGCATCGCAACGTCCGCTTGGCGTAGAGAAATCTGGCTGGCGCGGGCAGCATACAACCCCACCGCCACCGGCTTTGCCGGTGACTAAAGCACATCACCAGTCCTGTGCAGCAGGACGGTGCGCGTCCCCGTCGCCAGGGACGCGCACCACCGCGGCCTACCTCTTGGGAGTAACTTCGGCAGGCAGATACCGCGTGATCTCGAAACCGGCCGCCACCTGGCACATGGCCGGCTTCTTCCAGCTTTTCTTCATCACTCTTCTCCTCTTCTACCGACCCCCTAAGGGGTCAATTCCAGCACAGTTGACCATTGCCTGGCACCGTTACGCAATGGCTAGTCCATCATTCTAAATGGACAAACGAAGCATTCGGTTCTCAAAATTTGAAAAGAAAATCACTAATTCACCTGATCTTTCATTACGTATGGCTTGTTTTCCTCCAGCGGAAGTTTCGCTTCTTCCCAACCATCGGCGCCGAGCGGATACCAGACCACCGAACTGTAACCCCACTCGACGGCCCGCTTGGCGGCGTTCCACGACATCCAGCATCCCGTCATGCAGTAGAACAGGAGAGGCTGTGACTTGTCGTTGCCGGTGACCTTTTCAAGGGCATGCCGGAAATAAGCTTCCGTTTCACGCGAAAGTGCCCCGTAGCCGACATTGGCCAGCCACAAGCTTCCGGGAATGTCGTCGCGTACCTTGTCCCGCCATATCGTGCCGGCCGGCAGGTTGGCAGGCTTCGGCGTGTGCGGCATCACATCGAGGAACACAGCCTCCTTCTTGCGCCACAGTTCTTCGGCTTCCCCGGTCGAGACGACCCTTGCGCCGCGCAAAGAGTCTGGTACGGGCGCACGATACGCATCCATTCGGTAGCCGGAGGGCTCAGCGACGGTGCCGGCCAAGGCCGGTCCCGTCAAACCCAGAATGGTCGCTGCCAGCAGCAAGACTTTTCCCTTTTCTTTCATTTTCAGCCGTATCTCGCTTTGACCCGGCATGTTCCCGTCACGCTATTGCGTGATCGGATTGTCGTGTTCGTCTATCAGCGGCACATTGTAATCGAGCAGGATCTTGTTGATCTCCGCCTGATGCTCGCGGATCACCTTGTTGAGCGTGCGCTTCCACTCTTGATCCGAAGGGCGCACGCCCATGGTGATACGGTAGGCCATGCGCTGGCCGGTCTTTTCCTTGAGCAGCGGCACGACCGCGAGATCGGCGCCCGATTGCTTGACATAGTAACCAGCCATCGGCCCCCACAGCACTGCCGCATCGATCGTGCCCGCATTGAGGTCCTTGATCATCACCTCGCCCATAGAAGGCAGGAGCCGCGTGTCGATCATCAGCGGATAAATTTTCGCTGTACGCAGAAGCTGATTTGCAGCCATATTCGCGGTCGGCGGCGTATTCTGGACCACGCCGATTTTCTTGCCGGCCAGTTTCGGGTCCTCGATCGAGTCGACGCCGTCCAGGCCGCCGCCCTTCTTGTAGATCAGTACATAGCTCGATCGGTAATAGGCGTTGGTATTCTGCACGACCTCGTCGCCCTGCGCGTAGCCGATGATCACATCGCAGCGATGGGCGGTCAGCGTGTTTCGCACGAAGCCGATCACGGCCGGGAACCAGGTATAGGCGACAGACTTGCGGCCGGTGTTCTGCGCTACGAGTTCGGCAATCTTGTTCTCGAAACCCTGACCGCTCTTGTCCGAGAAGGGCATGTTCGACGGATCGGCGCAGACGCGCAATACGTCCGGATCCACAAGCTCGCCCGCAGCACCCAGCCCAGCGCCTTGCGCCGGGATGGACGCTGCCGCAAGCGCCAGAAGAGCCGCCGCGGCCAGCGATGCGATGCGCGAATTTGGGCGCGAATTTGGCGAGCGGGAACCCATCTCAGCTACCCATGCATTCCTTTTCGTGGTCTTTCGCCGCCTGGGGCTTATCCTCATGGTGCGGCGGGCGGCCGCGCGGCATGTCGCCGACGGCGCGGGCGCGCAGGTAGACGTAGAGCGCGTCCATGTAGCAATAGACGTTCTTGTTGTTGCCGAAGGCCGGCATGACCTTCTCCTTGCCGCCGCCGAGGTCCTTCTTTCCGCCGGCGACGATGCCGAGGAAATCGGCATAGGAGATATGTTTCATCGAGTCCTTCAGGGCCGGCGCATAGGTGGAGCCCATCGCGTCAGGGCCATGGCAGACATGGCAATCCGAGTGATAGCGGATGTAACCGGCATAGGTGTAGTAATCGACGGTGTCGCCATTGATCTTGAAGGTCGGATTGCCTTCGGCGTCTAGATACTGGCCACCTTCGTCCTTCACGGCCTTTGCCTTCTGCGCATCGTCGTCGGCATGGGCAACAACTGGGGCAACCATGGGGACAAGGGCTAGCGCGCACGCCAACAATACAGGTCTGAAGAACATTCACTGGCCTCGTATCTGGGACAATCGTTTCGTTGTGACGGCGCGGTGCCGAATGGAGGGGCCCACTATCGCGAGCGGCTTCCGTTTTCACCGCAAAATGGGACCGGAGGGCCGTTGCCCGAGCCTTCCGGTCACCACCTGTTTCATGCCCAATTCACGGGCATGTGCTTCCGCTTCCCATCATTCGGGAAGCTCGAAGACGGTCAGCTGGCCGCCCAGGTTCGTGTAGTCGGCGAGCGCCGCATACCCGCCGACGGCGCCGAGACCGGCCGTGCCGACGATGTTGCCCTTGGCGCTCTCATTGCCCTGGTCGACGGCCTTATGCCAGCCTTGCGCGTTGTCCGGATTAAGCAGTCCGGCCGCGAGGCCGATGCCGGCCCAGCCGCCGACGCCAGACAGGATGGCGATATACTGTTTGCCATCATGCTCGTAGGTCGTCACGTTGCCGATAATCCCCGACGGCGTCTTGAACTTGTAGAGTTCCTTGCCGGTCTTCATATCGACTGCCTTGATATAGCCTTCGAGCGTTCCGTAGAAGGCAACGCCGCCGGCCGTCGTGAGCACACCCGACCATACCGAGAACTGCTCCGGGTCCGACCATACGATCTTGCCCTTGGCGGCATCCCAGGCAATGAAATTGCCCATCGTGTCGCCGCCGGGCGCCGGATACATCGACACGGTCGCGCCGACATAAGGCTGACCTGCGGTGTAGCTCACCCGGTAGGGCTCGTAGTCCATGCAGACATGGTTGGTCGGGACGTAGAACAGGCCGGTATCGGGCGAATAGGCCGCCGGCTGCTGATCCTTGGTGCCGAGCGCCGCCGGGCAGATGCCCGTCGTGTTCGTGTCTTCACCATTGTGGCCGGTCGAGTATTTCGGATCGACGATCGGTCGGCCGTAGGTCTTGCTGTTTGGATCCATGTCGACCTTCGACGCCCAGTTCACCGCCGGATCGTATTTGGCGGCGACTAGGAGTTCGCCGGTCTTCCGGTCGAGCGTATAGGCGAAGCCGTTGCGGTCGAAGTGAACGAGAACATCATGCTTCTTGCCGTCTACTTCCATTCCGTCGACGAGGATCATCTCGTTGATGCCGTCATAGTCCCATTCATCGTGCGGCGTCATCTGATAGACCCATTTCGCCATGCCGGTATCGGCGTCACGGGCGAAGATGGTCATGGAGTATTTGTTGTCGCCGGGCCGCTGGACCGGGTTCCATGTCGACGGGTTGCCGGAGCCGTAATAGACGAGATTCAGCTTCGGATCGTAGGATATCCAGCCCCACGTACCGCCGCCGCCCGTCTTCCACTGCTCGCCTTCCCAGGTCTTCAGCGAGGAATCCTTGCCGACCGGCTTGCCGAGATCCATGGTCTTTTCCGGATCGACGAGGATATCGGAGTCCGGTCCCATGGAATAGGCGCGCCAGGCGCGCGAGCCGTCCTTGAGGTTATAGGCGGTCATCGAGGCGCGAACGCCGAACTCACCGCCGGATATGCCGACGAGCACCTTGTCATTGACGACCTGCGGCGCGGATGTGCCGCTCTCGCCCTTGCTGCCGTCGGTTTCGTCGCCGTTCTTGACCGACCAGACCACTTTTCCGGTCTTGGCGTCGAGCGCGACGAGCGTGGTGTCGGCCTGGTTGAGCAGGATCATGGCGGGACGGTCGCCATCGGCCGGCGCATAGGCAACGCCGCGGTTGACCGTGTCGCAGCACATGATCGGAATGACGTTGGGATCCTGCCTGGGTTCGTATTTCCAGAGGATCTTTCCGTCATTGTTGAGATCGAGTGCAAAGACCGTGTTCGGGAACGGCGCGTTGACATACATCACGTCGCCGATAACCAGAGGCCCGCCCTCATGACCGCGGAGCACGCCGGTCGAGAAGCTCCATGCGACCTTGAGGTTCTTCACATTGTCCGTATTGATCTTGTCGAGCTTGCTGTAGCGCTGGTTGAAATAATCGCCCGTAGGCATCACCCAGTCCTTGGCGTTCTGGGACATCTTGGCCAGTTCCTCATTGGCCGATGCCGCGAACACCACTCCGCCCGCAAGAAGAGCGGAGGTCGCCAGGATAGTGGTTGCTTTCGTAAGTACACGCATTCAAAAATCCTCCCGAGGTTCATGACGAGGAATCGACCAGTGAGCCCAACAAGGGCCTGCCCAAGCGATTCGCGCGGGGGAAGTATTTCCGGCAGCGTGTCACGACCTAAGCCAGCTGAGCAGAGGGCACCATTACTGCCCACCTCACTTGGCCTACGAAAGACTGTCGCCGCTCCCTAAGACGGTGACGCCCTTGAAGCCGGAAACAGGGAAAGGCTATGTCATTAAAAAGAGCTAAGCAAGCAAAAACCGGAAGTGGCTTTTGCGGCGCAATAAAATTGATGGTGCAATGCAACATTGATGTGGTTATTCTTATAATGGCATTATTTAAACTTCATAGTTTTGTATATTATAGAATCCGATATTAGAAAGTATGTTATATTCGTAACATATTCACTTACTTTTTGGAGAATATTTATTGGTTTCTGCTGCGGAGCTTTGCTTTCCGGAATCGGGCCGATTCGACGACTTCGGATAGTAGAAGGCGAATGAAATGAGCGGCGGGTCGGCCTTATCAAAAGGCGCATGTCATCCACTGTGCCGGCCAGGGAGCGCGTGAAAGCGGTCTTCCTCCTTTGGTCCTATATCATGGTCATGGGTGCTTGACTGGGTTTGCCACACGTCGCCAACTGGGCCGAAGCGACAATGCCGCGGGGCCGATCGCGTCCCGGGCCGACCGGAGGATCCCCTATGAAAAGATCGGTAGCCCTTTCGAGCCTGCCCCTTCTGCTCCTGGGTTTCACCAGCGCTGCCGGCGCCGTCAATCCGGCTGGCACCGCCGGTGACTATCCCACCACCGCGGTGGTAGACTACGTGCTCGGCTGCATGCGTGCGAATGGTCAGACCCGCCAATCGCTAGAGAGCTGCTCCTGCTCGATCGACGTCATCGCTTCGATCCTTCCCTACGACAGGTATGAGAGGGCGGAGACCTTCAAGAGCATGTCGCTGACGACAGGCGAGAATGCCGGACTGTTTCGAGAGAGCAAGCCCGCCAGGCAGTCGCGCACCGAACTGAAGCGCGCCCAGGCCGAGGCCGACGTCCGCTGTTTCTAGCGATTCCTGCGATTTACGATGCCAATGCATCGAGACGCGCGGACCAGTTGGCCGCGCGTCTCGGCGTTATCAGAGGCCCGCGGCCGTGATCGGCCAGTGGTCGTTGAACCTCTTGCCCTCGGTATCGACCGCCTCCACTCGGATATCGCCGCTGCCTTGCGGCTTGTAGTCGAAGCGGAAATTGGGGTCTTCCGAGATCGATATCCCGCCTTCCATCGACAGGATCGGGCGATCGGCTTGTGAGATCGTCAGTTTCTGGATGAAATGAGCGGGAATGAAATATTGGGTCAGCGGGTCACGCTGCAGGCCGGAATTGTTCGGGTGCCGGATCATCAACTGCAGCTCCGGCGCCTTGCCGTCGGCCGCCGCGAACTGGCGCAGCTTCATCTGGCCCATCGTCTTCTTCGCTTCGTCCATGTTCTTGACCGCCGGTGCCGAGCAGCCGCCCGAAGCCTTGACGAAGGTCTTGGTCATATAGAGCTTGCCATCCGGCGTCTCGGCGATGACGCGCAGGAAGGAGTAGTCGTTGACGCGCACGCGCGTGGAAAGATGCGTGACGCCGGCATCCTTGCCGATCGTGAAGGTCGCCGCCACCGGCGAGGGGTTCACGTCGATGATCAAGGTCAGCGACTTGATGCCGTCCGGCGCCTTTTTCGGGTCGATGCTGATATCGACGGGCACCAAAGCGGCATCCTGCGCCCGTTTCGGCGCCTCGATCCTTACGAGATCCGAATCGGCCTGGATCGCCCGGTCGCCGAACACGTCGCCCTTCAGGCCCTGCCATACCTGTTCCGAAGAGGCCGGCGTCTGCTGGGCATAGGCCGTACCGGGCAAAGCGATGAGCGCGCTGACGCTCAGAGCAAGTGTCGAAGAAATCAAAGCAGCGGGCAGGGCAGCCCGCAAGGTCCGGAAAGCGCCGATACGCATCTTGATGCCTCCACCGGAGTGAGAGAGGTGGTGCCCAGGCCGTAAGGAATTATAGGCCGTTGCCGGCATGTTGGCAAACATTCCGACCTCGCTCATTCCCATTCCAGTTCGGCATAGGCGGCGGTAGCGTTGCGGCCGTTATATTCGTCGAACAAGGCCCATTTGCCCGCCTCGCTCCGGCCCGCAGTCTTGACTGCCTCCGCAAGCGGTGTTCCGGCGGCGATCGCCTTGCGCAGGTCGCTTGCCAGGATTTCGAAATAGTGCCGTTCGGCGTCCAGCGCATCCGGCCACGCGGAAGGCACAGGGCCATGCCCTGGGACGACGCGTTCGGCTCCGATGGCGGCCAGCGCATCCATCTGGCGCAGCCAGCCGAGCAAAGAGCCGTCGAGTGTCGGCAAGTGCTTTACGAAGACGAGGTCGCCGGCAAAAAGGGTGCGTGTGGTGGCATCGTAGGCGGTCAGATCATTATCCGTATGGGCGGCCTCCCATGCCCTGAGTTCGAGCTTGCGCCCGCCAAGATCGAGTTCAAGCCGATCCCTCACCAGCACCGTCGGCGGCACGATCTCGATGCCCTGCATCAGCGCTTCGCCGATCTGCTCGCGATAGCTTTTCAGATAGAAGGCGCCGCGCGCTTCAAGAGCGCGTGGCAGGTTGCGGTGACCGACAATGGTTGCGCCAAGGTCGCGGAAGGCCGCGTTGCCGAAGATGTGGTCGGGGTGCATGTGGGTGTTGATGAGGTAGCGCACGGGTTTTGCCGTCACCTTCCCGATTGCCTCGATGAAGGCGTTCGCCTCGACAAGGCTGCCGCCGCTGTCAATGACGGCAGCGGCATCTTTTCCGACGACCACGGCCAGATTGGCGATGGCGCCCTCATTGGATGGCGTCTCCAGGTCGACCACACCTTGGAAGGCGAAAACGCCGTCGGCTATTTCCTTGAGGTCGAACCGGAATTGTCCCGTCGCCGCAAGAACGGCATGCCCGAGGCAACAGGGGAGGAGAGCCGTGCTCAAGCCGACACAGGTGAAACCGCCGACCAGCCTGCGCCGCAGCGGGTCGATCGGGCCAGGGGGGCGTTCTTTCAACACATGGTCAGACATGGCCAGGAAATTTCTGTCGGAATGATCGGAGGAGATCGCTCATCACCTGTGCGTTACGGTATTGCCGTGGCAGGCGCACGTCGAACAGGCCGAGCACGTGACCCGGCCTTGGCGAAAGCACGATGATACGGTCGGAGAGCATTAGCGCCTCATGCAGATTGTGCGTCACCATCAGCGCCGTTGTCGGGCGTGCCGACCAGACAGACAGGAGCAGATGGCGCAGGCGCTCGGCGGTCTGTTCGTCGAGCGACACGAAGGGTTCGTCGAGGAAAAGCACCGCCGGTTCGACGGCGAATGCCCTCGCGATCGCCACTCTGCGCGCCAGGCCAAGCGACAGTTCCGAGGGATAGAGCGATCGCATGCCGGCGAGACCGAGGCTGTCGAATAGCCAATCGAGATCCTTGTTCCTGAGATCGCCCGGCAGCGCCAACCTGACATTCTGTTCCACCGTGCGCCAGGGGAGCAGCGTCGGTTCCTGGAAGACGGCGGCGATGCGCTTCGTCTCGCCTTCAGGCGATTGGCCGCCCTCCGGTAATTGGAAAGTGCCGGTAAAGTCCCTGTCGAGCCCGAGCAGGATGCGCAGCGTCGTGGTCTTGCCGCAGCCGGAAGGTCCGAGCAGACAGGCGAATTCGCCCTGTCGGACGTCAAAGGAGAGATCGCTGAGCGCGGTGACGGGCACGCCCTGCGCAGACATGAAGGTCTTTTCGGCGATCCGGACCTCAAGCGAGGCGGCGGCGCCAACGGGTCGCATGTCGTTCAAGGGGCTGCACCAGGAGAAGTTCGATGACGAGCATCACCGCCACGAAGGCCAGCGTGTAGGCGAGGATGCCGGCGACGTCGAAGAGCTGGAAATAGAGGTAGATCTGGAAGCCGACGCCATTCGAGCGCCCAAGCAGTTCGACCACCAGCACGATCTTCCAGATCAGTGCGATGCCCGAGCGAGACGTCGCCGCGAGATAAGGCTGCAGTTGTGGTAGCACGATATGACGTATGCGGTCGAAAAGGCCGAAGCGGTAGACGGTCGCCATTTCGGCATAAGCGGGATCCAGCGCGCGGGCGCCCTCGCGCATCGTCACGATGACGTTGGGGATCTTGTTCATGGCCACGGCGCCGATCGCGGCCGCCTCGTTCAGGCCGAACCAGATATAGGCAAGCACGATGATCACGAGCGCCGGAATATTGAGGAACAGCACGACCCACGGGTTGAAAAAACGGTCGGCGCGGCGATGGAGGCCCAGGAAGACACCAAGGACGGAACCGATGGCCATGGCGATGATGTAGGCTGCGGCGACCCGACCGAGCGTCGCGCCGAGATGGTAGAAAAGATCGCCGTTCGCCGCTTCGTCGACCAGCACCCGCCACACGGCACCCGGCGTGGGAAAGGCCCGGCTTGGCCACGCACTTGCGGCGAGTGCCCACAAGAGACCCAGCCCAAGCAGCGAAGCCGCTACCGTCAGTGCCGGCGCGGTGCTGACTGCAAGACCAGGCTTGACGCCACTCTTGCCTTGAACGCCGCCATTTGCGCTTTGGCCGATCATTTGAGGATTTTCGGCCAGAATGTGCCGGGCGCCATCATGGGTGCTTTCCCGACCAGCTTCTCGCCGCCGATCCCGGCGAGCACTTGATAGAGTTTTGCCGCGTCTTCGGCATCCTCGGTCGCCGGTCGCGCGGGAATGCCCTCGCGGTAGCGGTCGCGCAGCTTTTCGAGTTCCTTGCCCTCGGCGCGCATGATCGGCGCCAGACGCAGCCATGCCTCGTCGGATTTCGCCAACAGCTTTTTCGCCTCGGCCGAAGCCTTGACGAAGCCCCTTGCGGCTTGCGGGTTCTCGTTCGCCCATTTTTCGTGGAAGACATAGCCGACCGCCGATACCGGGCCGGAAGCCCCCAGCGCCTTCTCCGCGTCCTCGACACTGATCAGACGGCGGAAGCCGTCAGCTTCGAGCCGGGCGCAGAAGTGCCAGTAGTTCAGCACCGCGTCGAGCTCACCCTGCCGGGCCTTTTCCGACAGGAGCGGCGGCGCGCCGTACACCACTTCGCTTTCCGCCGAAAGGTCGATGCCGTGGTCGCGCCTCGCCATCGCCTGCACCAGGAGCCAGCTCTTGTCGAGCGCGCCGCCGGCGACGCCCAGCTTCCTGTCCTTGAGGTCCCCGATCGTGTGGATCGGAGAGCCCTGTTTGACCATGATCGCGCCAACGGCGGTCGAATAGGGAACGAGCGTGAGATCGCCGCCCTCTGACCGCTGGCGCGAGACCCACAGCCAGTCGGTCACGATGATGTCCAGCGCCCCGGCGAGCAGGCCGACATTGGTCGCCTCCTCGCCGGCGAAATAGCCGACGTCGAGGTCGATGCCGTTGGCCGTATCAAAATTATTGTGCCGGATCGTGTCGATCTCCCAGCTCACCGTGCCGAATTTCAGGATGCCGATGCGCACTTTCGGCGCGGCAAGCGCGCTACGCCCTGCAATCGCGGCGCTTGTGGCAAGCGCCAGCAAGAACATGCCACGCCGCGAAATCAGCATCGCCGTCTCGTTCCGGGGCCGGGTAGCGGTGGCGGTCAAATGTCGCGCGCCGGGCTGGGGAAGGCGCATTTCCATCGCTTTATCTTGAGTGTCGGATGTTCCTGCGACCATTTCGCGATTTCAGTGGGCGCGCGGAGCATGCATTGCATGAGCGAGCCGTGGCTCTCGAAATGGAGATGTTCGACGCGGCACTGGCTGGGATGGGCGGTCAGGCAAACCGTCAGGATGAGATCGACGAGGTTCATCTTCAGCACCTCTGTTTCGAGCGTCTTGAGCGCTCAATTGGCCATTTGAAGCCGTTCGGCTCCGAGCAAGATCGCCAACTCTTCGGATTCCCATGGTGCCGGTGGAAAGCCGTATGGTGAAAGGCTACGCGCTCACCTTTTCCTCGTCAACAAGCCGGATCGGGGGGGCGGCGAAATGACCAGAGCTCCCAGAATAGCGCGGACCATTACCAACCTGAACCTTTGTACGGTTGACTTCCACTAGCTGCGGGCTAGCCTTTCGGGAGATCTCGTCGCCATGCGCCGCGAGGCTGCTCGCCGCCGACTGCGCATGCCGACGGCCAGCGAACGAATAAAGGCATGCGGCTATCGTCCAGGGCACCCAGACGAGCCAAGAAGGAAACGCCATGCGTGCAATCGCAGTCTTCGCAACCCTGTCCGTTGCTGTCCTCATCACAAGTTCCGCTCGGGCACAGGATGCCGCGGCGGGGGAGAAAGTCTTTGCCAAATGCAAGATTTGCCATGTCGCGGATAAGGACCAGAATAAAGTCGGACCCTCGCTGCACGGCGTGATCGGCCGGACCGCAGGCACGCACCCGGGATTCAAATATTCCCCCGCCATGATCGAAGCAGGCAAATCGGGTGTCGTCTGGGACGAACCCACACTGACGAAATACCTGCACGATCCGAAGGCGATGGTGAAGGGCACCAAGATGGCTTTCCCCGGCCTCAAGGATGACAAGGACATCGCCAATGTCATCGCTTACCTGGAGCAGGAATCGAAGAAGTAGGCTTTTTAGCGTGGGCCGGCCGCCGAAGAGGCGCGGCCGGCATTCCTCGTACTATTCACGCGGCGGTAGAAAGCTCCTGTAGCGCAGCCGGGAGTTCGAGCATGCTGTCGCAGACCAGGTCGGCGCCGATCTCCTCCAACGGAACCTGCGTATAGCCGCCGCGCACCAGAGCGACTGACATGCCGGCGGCGCGCGCCGCGCCGGCATCGGCGATACTGTCGCCCACCATCAGCGCGTCGCCCGGCTTGGCATGCAGCCGATCCAGCGCCATGAGCAACCCGTCCGGTGCCGGTTTCTGGTGACTGACGGCATCGCCTCCGACTATCACGCCGAAAAATTCGGTCAGGCCGAAATGCAGCAGGACCTGGCGGGCGGCCAGTTGCGGCTTGTTGGTGACCACTCCCATCGCGATGCCGGCCATATGGAAATGCGCCAGTGTCTCGCGAACGCCCGGCATGAGGGTCGCGAGATCGGTCACATGACGAAGATAGATCGGCTTCATCGTCTCATGGGCCTGATCGAGCTCGGTAGCGGAGAGGGGAGTGCCGGAGGCGGCGAAGGCGCGTTCGATCAGCTTCCTCACGCCGTCGCCGATCATCGATTTGATGTCGGACAGTGAAAGCGGCGGCAGGCCGCGCGTCGCGAGCAGTTCGTTGACGGCAGCAGCGATATCGGGCGCGGAATCGACCAGCGTGCCGTCCAGATCGAACAGGATCGCCTTTGGGCTGCGCAACAAGGGGGCGGCAACGATGCCGGTCATGCGGTTTCCTTCCATTTGATCGAGCACCCGATCGACGCGATCTGAACTCGCGGACCGTTGCCGGTGCGGGCCACTTGTCGCATCGCCTGAAAGAGATCGCGCCTGAGGTCCGGCGGACCGGCCTCGCGGCGCGAAGCATCGAGCCGGCCGCGATATTGCAGGGTCAGGTCGCTGTTGAAGCCGAAGAAATCAGGCGTGCACGCCGCGTCATAGGCGCGCGCAACGCTTTGATCCTCGTCGTGAAGGTAAGGAAAGGAAAAGCGGTGCGCCTCGGCGAAGGATTTCATGTTCTCGAAGGAATCCTCCGGATAGGTCCCGGCGTCGTTGGAATTGATTGCGACGAACCCAATATCCTCTGCTTTCAGATCGTTGGCGTCGCGCACGATGCGTGAAATCACCGCCTTCACATAGGGGCAGTGGTTGCAGATGAAAACCACCACAAGGCCGTTCGGGCCGGCCTGGTCGAGGATGGAATGCGCCTTGCCGTCGACGCCGGGGAGGGTGGCGTCCACTGCCGGCCAGCCGAAATCGCAAAGGGGAGGTGCTACCGCCATTCTTCGATTCCTGTCCTGGCGTCTTCGATATTCAAACAGACTTAGGCAGCTTTGCGGATAGCGCCATCTGCTGCCTGCCTGATGGCGGCGATATTGTCGTGATATGCGGCTTCCGTGCCACCCTTGAAGACGGCCGAACCGGCGACCAGTACGTTAGCGCCGGCGGCAGTGACCAGAGGCGCCGTCTCCGGCGTGACGCCGCCGTCGATCTCGATGTCGATCGGGCGCGAGCCGATCAGTGCCTTGATGCGCCTGACCTTCTCTACGACCGCCGGAATGAATGCCTGGCCGCCGAAGCCGGGATTGACCGTCATCAACAGGATGAGGTCGAGCCGGTCGAGCACGTATTCGATGGCGCTTTCGGGCGTGGACGGATTGAGCGACACGCCGGCTTTCCTCCCGAGATTCCGGACTGCTTGCAGCGAACGGTCGAGATGCGGTCCGGCCTCAGCGTGCACCGTGATGATGTCGCAGCCGACATCGGCGAAGGCGGCAAGATAGGGATCGACCGGCGCGATCATCAGATGACAATCGAACACCTTGTCGGTGCGGTTGCGGATCGCCTTGATGACAGGCGGACCGAAGGTGATATTCGGCACGAAATGCCCGTCCATCACGTCGAGATGGATCCAGTCCGCACCGGCAGCGGCGACCGCCTCCACCTCGTCGCCAAGGCGGGAGAAGTCGGCCGACAGGACGGAAGGAGCTATGATGGTGTCGCTTTTCATGCACTTTCTCCCTTCCTGTCCGGCTTCATGGCGAAGACGCGGCTGGCGGTGATGTCGTCCGCTGAAATCGTCGACAGCGTCGCGGCATCGAGTGGGCCTGCCGAACCCTCGAACAGCCGGTTTGCCTGCCTGAGGCGCGCCCGGTCGAGCGCGTTGCGGATCGAGCGCGCATTGGCGAAATGCGGTTGCGCGCGGCGACGGGCGATATAGTCGGCCATCGCCTTTCTTGCCGGCTTGTCGAACAGATAATTCTGTTGGTCGAGCATGTTTCCCGCGATCCGGAGCAATTCATCATCGGTGTAATCCGGAAAATCGATGTGATGCGCAATGCGTGAACGGAATCCCGGATTGCTCTCGAAGAAGCGGTCCATACGTTCCGCATAGCCGGCGAGGATGACGACCAGATCGTCGCGCTGGTTCTCCATCACCTGCAACAGGATCTCGATCGCTTCCTGGCCATAGTCGCGCTCGTTCTCAGGGCGGTAGAGATAATAGGCCTCATCGATGAACAGCACGCCACCCATGGCCTTCTTCAGGATTTCCTTGGTCTTGGGCGCGGTGTGGCCGATATATTGCCCGACCAGATCGTCGCGCGTGACCGAGACGAGATGGCCCTTGCGGATATAGCCGAGGCGGTGGAGCAGGTCGGCCATGCGCAACGCCACCGTCGTCTTGCCGGTGCCGGGATTGCCGGTGAAGCTCATATGTAGCGTCGGCGTGTCGTGTGCCAGCCCCATGCTGCGCCGCGCCCGCTCGACCAGCAGAAGCGCCGCCGTTTCGCGGATCCGCTTCTTCACCGGTGCTAGGCCGATCAGGTCGCGGTCGAGCTCGGCCAGCACCTCCTTGACACCGGAATGCTCGAATTCGGCGCGCAGGTCGACGGAGGTGGGAGCAGGCTCCGGCGTGAGTTCGATATTGGCTATGGCGGCTTCGGACATGACTAGTTCTCGATCTACTGGTTCGATTCGGCTTTACCCCCACTCCGTCCGCTTCGCGGCCACCTCTCCCCCACTTTCGTGGGGTAGAGGAAGGGAGCCAGGCCGCGCGGCCAGCGCTTCCTCTCCCCCCATCGAGCGGGGGAGAGGTGGCGCGCGAAGCGCGACGGAGTGGGGGTCGAACTTCATAGGCGATGGTCCTGCAGCTTTGTCGTCACCCATACCTCGCGCCGGTCGGGCGATCGGCTGCGTAGGGCTTCGTCGTGTAGCGCACGACGCGGCCTTGCGCTTCCTGCCGTTCCAGCCGGTAGCCGGGCTCGTCTGCCGGGCGGTTGACGATGAAGGAAAGCTTCACCGATTCCCAGCCATGCGAAGCGTCGAAGGCGACGACGCGGATGTAGCGGTCGCCATAGACCTTGCGGCATTCCTTGAGTTCGAACAGCAGCGCCGCGGCATCGGGATTGTCGAACATAGGGTGGCCCCACATGTCCCAGTAGGTGTTGCGCGGATGCGGGTCGTCGGTGAATTCCAGGCTGACGGCCCATTGATTGTCGATGCAGTACTGCACCTGCGCCCTGATCTGGTCATCGGTCAGATCGGGCAGGAAGGAAAAGGCTCCTTGGGTGATGCGCATGGTCTTTCTCCTTATTCGGCTGCCGTCGCCACCGGCACGAAGTCCGGCGAGTCGGTCGAGGCGTAGTTGAAGGTCACGTCCTTCCAGGTTTCGAGCGCCTGCTTGAGGGGCAGGCAGGTCTGTGCCGCTGCTTCGAGGATTTCCGGCCCCTTGCGGACATAGTCGCGGCCCTCGTTGCGGGCGAGAACCATGCATTCGAGCGCCACGCGGTTGGCGGTGGCGCCCGCCGCGATCCCCATCGGGTGGCCGATCGTGCCGCCGCCGAACTGGAGGATCGTATCCTCGCCGAGCAGGTCGAGAAGCTGGTGCATCTGGCCGGCATGGATGCCCCCGGACGCCACCGGCATGAGCTTGTTGAGCGAGGCCCAGTGCTGGTCGAAGAAGACGCCGTTCTCCAGCCGCATGGGATTAAAGTCCTCGCGGCAGATGTCGTAATAGCCCTTGGTGGTGGCCGGGTCCCCCTCCAGCTTGCCGACGACGGTGCCGGCATGGATGTGGTCGACGCCGGCCAGCCGCATCCACTTGGCGATGACACGGAAGGAGACGCCGTGGCTCTTCTGGCGCGTGTAGGTCGAGTGGCCGGCGCGATGGAGATGCAGGACCATGTCGTTGCGGCGCGCCCACTTCGCCATCGACTGGATAGCCGTATAGCCGATGACGAGGTCGATCATGACCACGACCGAGCCGAGTTCCTTGGCGAATTCTGCACGCTCGTACATGTCCTCCATCGTCGCGGCGGTGACGTTCAGGTAGGTACCCTTGATCTCGCCGGTTTCGGCCTGGGCCTTGTTGACGGCCTCCATGCAGTAGAGGAAGCGCTCGCGCCAATGCATGAAGGGCTGCGAGTTGATGTTCTCGTCGTCCTTGGTGAAGTCGAGCCCGCCCTTCAGCGCCTCATAAACGACGCGCCCGTAATTGCGGCCCGACAGGCCGAGCTTCGGCTTGACGGTGGCGCCGAGCAGCGGCCGGCCGAACTTGTCGAGGCGTTCGCGCTCGACGACGATGCCGGTGGCCGGGCCCTGGAAGGTCTTCACATAGGCGACCGGCAGGCGCATGTCTTCGAGCCTGAGAGCCTTAAGCGGCTTGAAGCCGAAGACGTTGCCGATGATCGACGCCGTCAGATTGGCGATGGAGCCCGGCTCGAACAGGTCGAGGTCATAGGCGATATAGGCGAAATATTGCCCCGGCGCGTTCGGCACAGGATCGACCCGGTAGGCCTTGGCGCGGTACTTCTCCTTGGCCGTCAGGCGGTCGGTCCAGACCACCGTCCAGGTCGCGGTCGAACTCTCGCCGGCGACCGCCGCCGCCGCCTCGATCGGATCGACGCCGTCCTGCGGCGTTATGCGGAACACCGAAATGATATCGGTGTCCTTGGGCTCATAGTCGGGCTCCCAATAGCCCATCTTCTTGTATTCCATGACACCGGATCTGTAGCGCGCCGCTCCGGTGACGGTCTGGGACTTGCTGTCCATGGCTCTGGTCCTTTCTTTCTGTTCTGGACCGCTCACGCGGCCCGGGCGGTTGCGATCTGCGGGTCGAACTTGCCCGCGGCGTAGCGCCTGGCCATCTCGTCCATGGCGATGACCTTGATCCTCGAGGCGTTGCCGGCTGTGCCGAAGCGTTCGAAGCGATCGCGGCAGAGGTCGCGCAGCGCGTCCATCGCGGGTTTGAGGAATTTGCGCGGGTCGAACTCGCGCGGGTTCTCGGTGGCGATGCGGCGGAACTGGCCTGTCATCGCCATGCGGCAGTCGGTGTCGATGTTGACCTTGCGGACGCCGTGGCGGATGCCGCGCTCGATCTCTTCCACCGGCACGCCGAAGGTCTGGGGCATCTCGCCGCCATTCGCATTGATGATGTCCTGCAATTCCTGCGGCACGGAGGAGGAGCCGTGCATGACCAGATGCGTGTTCGGTAGTTTGGCGTGGATCGCCTCTATGACATGCATGGCGAGGATGTCGCCGTCCGGCTTGCGCGTGAACTTGTAGGCGCCGTGCGAGGTACCGCAGGCGATCGCCAGCGCGTCGACACCCGTGCGGGTGACGAAGTCGGCAGCCTGGTCCGGATCGGTGAGGAGTTGGTCGTGCGACAGCGCACCCTCCGCGCCGTGGCCGTCCTCGGCTTCGCCCTGGCCGGTCTCCAGCGAGCCCAGCACACCGAGTTCGCCTTCGACCGAGGCGCCGACCCAATGCGCCATCCGCGCCACGCGTTCCGTGATGGCGACGTTATAGTCGTAGCTCGCCGGGGTCTTGGCATCGGCTTCGAGCGAGCCGTCCATCATCACGGAGGTGAAACCGTGGCGGATCGCCGACAGGCAGGTGGCCTCGTCGTTGCCGTGGTCCTGATGGATGCAGAGCGGGATCGCCGGCCAGGTCTCCGCCAGCGCCTCCATCATGCGGGCGAGCATGATGTCTCCGGCATAGGAGCGCGCGCCGCGCGAAGCCTGCAGGATGACCGGCGCGTCGCAGGCGGCGGCCGCCTCCACGATGGCGAGGCCCTGCTCCATGTTGTTGATGTTGAAGGCGGGCACGCCGTAGCCGTGCTCGGCGGCGTGGTCGAGTAGCTGGCGGAGCGTTATGCGGGCCATGATCCGTCCTTTCAGATGATGAGCTTCAGCGCGGCTTGAGCGACGGCTTCCGGGGTGATGCCGAAATGGCGGTAGAGGTCGGAGGCAGGGGCGCTGGCGCCGAAGCCCGTCATGCCGACAAAGGCGCCGTTCTCGCCGATCCAGCGGTCCCAGCCGAGCCGGGCCGCCGCCTCGACCGCGACGCGCGGGGCCGAGCCGAGCACGGCCTTGCGGTAGGCGGCGTCCTGCTCCTCGAACAATTCCCAGGAGGGCATCGACACGACAGCGGCGGCGATGCCGTGTTCGGCATCGAGCTTTTCCGCGGCGGCGACCGCGATCTCAACCTCTGAGCCGGTGGCGAGCAGGGTTACGGCGCGGTGCCCACCCGGCTCGCGCAGGACATAGGCGCCGCGCGCGGAGCGGTTCTCTGCCGTATAGGCCTGGCGCAGCATCGGCAGGTTCTGGCGCGACAGCACCAGCACGCTTGGCTGGTTCTCGCTCTGGAGCGCCAGCTCCCAGCACTCGGCGGTCTCGATGATATCGGCCGGGCGATAGACGTCGAGGTTCGGCGTCGCGCGCAGCATTGCCAGATGCTCGATCGGCTGATGCGTTGGGCCGTCCTCGCCGAGCCCGATGGAATCGTGCGTCATCACATAGATGACACGCTGGCCCATCAGCGCCGAAAGCCTGATCGCGCCGCGCGCATAATCGGCGAAGCAGAGGAAGGTGCCGCCATAAGGGATGAAGCCGCCATGCAGCGCGATGCCGTTCATCGCCGCCGCCATGCCGTGCTCGCGGATGCCGTAATGGATATAGCGGCCTGCATAGTCACCGGGTGCGATGCGTGCCATGTCCCTGGTGACGGTGAGGTTCGAATGCGTCAGGTCGGCGGAGCCGCCGACGGTCAGATCGGTCGCAGCATTGATCACGCCGAGCACCATTTCGGAAGCCTTGCGGGTGGCGACCTTGGTCTTCTGCTCGATATGCTCCTTGCGGAAAGCATCGAGAGCCGAAAGCACGGCGTCGGGAATTTTGCCGGCAATAGCGGCGTCGAAAGCCTCGCGCTGCGGCGATGCCGCCAGCCTCTGTTCCCAGGCAAGCCGTGCCGCCTTGCCGCGTTCGGCGATGTCGCGCCAAGCCGAGAGGATGTCGCCCGGGACCTCGAAGGGCGCGTGCAGCCAGCCGATATTTAGCCTCGTCGCGGCGATCTCAGTCTCGCCTAGCGGCGCGCCATGGGTCTTTTCCGAGCCCCCGAGATTGGGCGCGCCCTTGCCGATCACGGTCCGGCAGGCGATCAGCGAAGGCCGGTCGGATGCGCGCGCGACCTCGATCGCGGCGGCGACCGCCTCCATGTCGTGGCCGTCGACTTCCTCGACATGCCAGCCGGCGGCGCGGAAACGCGCCGGCTGGTCCATCGAAGTCGAGAGCGAGGTTGGGCCGTCGATGGAAATCCGGTTGTCGTCCCAAAAGACGACCAGACGCGACAGCTTCAGATGTCCCGCGAGGTCGATCGCCTCGTGACTGATGCCTTCCTGAAGGCAGCCGTCGCCGGCGATCACATAGGTGTAGTGATCGACCAGATCGGTGCCGTAGCGTGCGGCGAGCATCCGTTCGGCCAGAGCCATGCCAACAGCGGTCGAGATACCCTGGCCGAGCGGGCCGGTCGTCGTCTCGATCCCCAGCGCGTGACCGTATTCCGGGTGGCCGGCGGTGCGGCTACCGAGCTGGCGGAAGCGCTTCAACTGCTCGACCGGCATGTCCTCGTAGCCGAGCAGGTAATGCAGGGCGTATTGCAGCATCGAGCCATGGCCGGCCGAGAGCACGAAACGGTCGCGGTCGGGCCAGTCGGGCTTCGACGGATCAAGCCTGATGAAGCGGTTGAAGAGGACGGTCGCCACGTCGGCCATGCCCATCGGCATGCCGGGATGGCCGGAATTCGCCTTCTGCACGCCGTCCATCGCCAGCGCCCGTATGGCGTTCGCCATGTCTTGTTCGGAGACGGCGGGCTCGGCAAGTGGCTTGATCGCAACTTGGCTCATGACTGCCTCCGCCGCGTGACGGCGCGGACCGCGATGCGGCGCCACTCTGGCGTATCGAGGGGAGGCTGCATCACAAGGCGCACGACGGTCGGCAGGAGCATCAGCGCCAGGAACATGGTCAGAAATATCTGGGTCAGAAACATCGGGGTTCCTCCTCTGGGCTCTAGGACGCGCGGTTCCTGCGCTCGATCAGTTGCAGGATGAGCGGCGTCAGGATCAGTTGCATGGCGAGATCGAGCTTCGCCCCCGGTACGACGATGGAATTCGGCCGCGACATGAACGAATCGTGGATCATCGACAGCAGATACGGAAAATCGATGCCGCGCGGATTGGCGAAGCGGATGACCAGCATCGATTCGTCCGGCGTGGGGATCCAGCGCGCAATGAAAGGATCCGACGTGTCGACGATCGGCACCCGCTGGAAGTTGATATTGGTCTGCGAGAATTGCGGGATGATGTAGCGGGTATAGTCCGGCATCCGGCGCAGGATCACATCCATCACCGCTTCGGTGGAATAGCCGCGCGTCGCCCGGTCGCGATGGATCTTCTGGATCCATTCGAGGTTGATGACGGGCACGACGCCGATCTTGAGATCGGCATGCCGGGCGAGGTTCACCTTGTCGGTGACGACGCAGCCATGCAGCCCTTCGTAGAAGAGCAGGTCGCTCGGCGCGAATTCCCGCCAGTCCGTGAAGGTGCCGGGCGGCGTGCCGTAAAGCTCGCCCTCTTCCTCGTCATGGACATAGGTGCGTGTCCGCCCCGAGCCCCGGCGGCCATATTCCTCGAATATCTCTTCGAGCTTTTCGAGTTCGTTGGCTTCGACGTTGAAATGGTTGAAGTTCGGGTTGCCCGCTTTTTCCTCCGCGGCGACCTTCTTCTTCATCGCTTCGCGGTCGTAGCGATGGAAGGCGTCACCCTCGATGAAGGCGGCCTCGATCTGCTCGCGCCGAAAGATCTGCTCGAAGATGCGCTTGACCGACGTCGTGCCGGCTCCCGAGGAGCCGGTGATCGAGATGATGGGATGCCTGGCCGACATGGGTTAATCTCCGGTCAGGCGCGGAAAAGGCCGCGATTGCCGAACAGAGGCGAACGCTCGCCGATGCCGGAGGGCGAGGTGTGGTAGCGTGCAATACGCTCGACTTCCCGCGCCGATCCGAACACGACCGGCACGCGCTGGTGCAGGTCGGAGGGCGTGATCTCGAGGATGCGGTTGACGCTGTCGGTGGCGCCGCCGGAGGCCTGCTCGACGAGATAGGCGATCGGGTTGGCTTCGTAGACGAGGCGCAGTCGGCCCTGATGGTAGCCCCTGCGCTGATCGGCGGGATAGAGGAACACGCCGCCGCGCATCAGGATGCGATAGCAGTCGGCCACCAGCGATGCGATCCAGCGCATGTTGAAGTCCTTGCCGCGCGGCCCCTCGGTGCCTTCCATGCAGTCGTCGATGTAGAGCCGGACAGCCTCGTCCCAATGCCGGTAGTTGGCGGCATTGATGGCGAATTCCTGCGTGCGGGCAGGGATGAGGCGGCTTTCATAGGCCTGGACGAAAGTGCCCAGCCGGGTCGACAAGACGAAGACATGCGTGCCGCTGCCGAGCGAAAGTACCAGCGCCAGTTGCGGCCCGTAGATGAAGAAGCCGGCGCCAAGCTGGTTCACTCCCGCCTGCAAAAAAGGGGCGGCCGGATCGGCATCCGGCGCGCCAGTTACAGGGAGGCCAGTCGCGGGGAGGAGCGAGAAAATCGTGCCGATGGAAACATTGGTGTCGATGTTGGAGGAGCCGTCGAGCGGATCGATCGCAATGGCGAGCGGAGCCGTGCTGTCGAGCAGGACGGGCAGTTCCAGCTCTTCGGAAACGTAGAGCGCAACCGGCGCGTGACGCATCGCATCGAGGAAGATGTCGTCGGCGAAGACGTCGAGATCCTTCTGCTCATCGCCGTCCGCGTTCCTGCCGCGCGCGCGGGCAAAAGCGGTGCCGAGCGCGCCCTGATCGATGGTGCGGCGGACCTTGATGGCGGCCTGTGTCAGTTCGCGGATCGTGGCCACGACCGCCGTCCGGATTTGGTCCTCAGGATCGAGCCAGGAATTCAGGAATGCATCGAGCGTAGCGGCCGACATCGTTCTCTCCCGAACCGGTCGCGCCGCCTTTCTGGGGCCGACCGGATCGGGAAAATGAGAGCAGACGATACTTCATAAGGAAATTTGAATAACTTTACTTACAAGCTAAAATGAATTTATCTTTCGCCATGCGCAACCTCACCCTAAAGCAGTTGAAGGCGGTTCAGGCGATCGTTGACCACGGGAAAATCATCAATGCCGCCAATGCCTTGGGCCTTTCTCCGCCGGCCGTCACGATCCAGCTAAGGCAGTTGGAGGAAGAGGCCGGGCTTACCCTGTTCGACCGCACGACGGACGGTATGCGTCCCACTGCCGCAGGGCTGGCCTTTCTCGATGCAGCGCAGGCGATCGAGGAGCGGCTGCGGATGCTGGACGACCAGATGGATGCGATCAGGGGCGTCAAGACGGGAAGCATCCGTCTCGGCGCGGTCTCGACGGCGAAATATTTCGCGCCGCGGCTGATGGCGGCCTTCATGAAGGAATATCCGGACATCGAGATGCGGCTCGTCATCGGGAACCGCGCCGAGACGATCGCCAGCTTGAAGAACCGCGATATCGACATCGCCCTGATGGGCCGACCGGCGAAGGACGTGCCGGTGCGCGCCTCCGCCTTCGGCGACCACCCGCTGGTTATCATCGCGCCGCCGGATCATCCGCTCGCCGGAACCCGCGACATCTCCAAGGAGCGCATTGCCGAAGAGCATTTCATCATCCGCGAGCCGGGCTCCGGCACACGCATCTCGCTGGAAATCTTCCTGGGCGAAGTACCGGGCCGCATCGACGATCTCGGCCTCGAGATGGATTCCAACGAGACGATCAAGCAGGCGGTGATGGCCGGGCTGGGCATCGCCTTCATCTCTGCCCACACCATTGCCTTCGAGGTGGAGGCCGGGCGGCTGGTCATCCTCGACGTGGCCGGCATGCCGATCCGCAGGCAATGGTTCTCGGTGATGCGCAGCGATCACGCCATCTCGCCAGCGATGGCGACCTTCCACGATTTCCTGATGCGCAAGGGTGCGATGTACCTGCCGCTGTTCGGGAAGCTTTATCCGGACAGCGGCTTCGCGCCGCCGGATCGCTGATACTATTTCTTCTTCTCTCCTGGAAGCGATTCGGCGGCTGTCTTCATCAATTGATAGAGCCGCTGCTCCAGTATCGTCGGCACCTCGCAGACATAGGTCAGCGATTTCGTGCGCTCATCGAAGGTGCGGATGTCGAAATTGAGCTGGTCGGTCCGCCGCTCGATCTCGTCCGGATCGGCATTCGGCTTGGCGCGCAGCGCGTCGACTTCCGCGGATTCCTTGCGCACATAGGCCGCGAAGTCAGTCTGGTTCCGCGCATAGTGGCTGATGCCGACCATCACGTCCGACCGCTCCCGGTTCATGTGGTCGAACAATCCCTGGACCAACAGCATCATACGCGGACCTTTCTGGTCCGGCGCGAGTGAAGCGGCGAAATCGCGGATCTTGTTTTCCGCCTCGTCAAGCGGCATCCGTCGCTGCGCTATCTCTTCCACCAGCGACGAGACTCCGGAATCCTTGTCCCAGTCCTTGGTACTTTCCGGCAAAGTGGGTCCGGTCCAGAACTGGCCGAGCGAAAGCTGCGGCACCTTGCGTTGCTGGCAGGGCCAGGAAGGATCGGGCTCTGCCGCCTTCACGGGAAGCGAAAGCGCGGGAAGCAGAAGCGTTGCGGCCAAAGCCGGGATCAGATGCTTGATCATCCGTTTCCTCCTCTATCCTGCTTGCGCGTCATCAGGCCGCGCGAGGGGTCATAGGCGAAGATGGCGCCTGCGAGAAAAACGATCGTGTAACCGGCGACCACGCCGAGCGAAATCCAGTTGAGCTCGCCATAGAACGCGAAGCGGATCAGTTCGACCGCATGTGTGAAGGGGTTCACGAGGCAGATCTTGTAGAGCGGCGGACTGCCCTGCTGGATGAACCAGAGCGGGTAGAGCGCCGAGGAAGCGAAATAGGCCGGGAAGATGACGAAATTCATGATGCCGGCGAAATTCTCGAGCTGCTTGATCATGGAGGAGAGCAGCATGCCGAGCGCGCACAGCATCAGTCCGGAAAGGAATAGCGCGGGCAGGATATAGAGATAGCCCATGGCCGGCGCCTTGACGCCCCATAGCCGGGCAATCACCAGAAAGGCGTAGACCTGTGCGATGGAGACGACGACGCCGGCGAGCATCTTCGACACCAGCAGGAACCAGCGCGGGAAAGGACTGACCAGCAGGGTGCGCATGTTTCCCATCTCGCGGTCGTAAACCATGGAAAGGGAGGACTGCATGCCCGAGAAAAGCAGGATCATGCCGCAGAGGCCCGGCGTGATGTAGACTTCGTAAAGGACATAGGTCTTGTAGGGTGGGATTATCGACACGCCGAGCACCTGCCGGAATCCCGCCGCGAAGATGAAGAGCCAGAGAAGCGGGCGCACCAGCGCTGCGATGAAGCGTTCGCGCTGATGCAGGAAGCGCAGGCCTTCCCTCAGCATGATACCCGAAAGGCAGATGGCGTATTGCCCGAGGCCGAAGCCGCGCGACGGCAACGGCACAGCGGTCGCGGCATCGACCCTGGTGGCCGGTTCGCTTGTCATGACGCCTCCGTGGCGCTCGGCTGGCCGATGCCGCTCAGTTCGGAAAAGGCCGCGCGGATCGAGCTCTTGCCTGTCGATTGGACCACATCGCGCACGCTTCCCTTGGCGACGAGATTGCCTTGCCGCAGCACCACCACATCGTCGCCATCCTCGACCTCGTCGATCAGGTGGGTGGCCCACAAGATGCCGATCCCTTCGGTCTCGACCAACCGCCTTATCGTCCGCAAGATGGCGGCGCGGGACTGGATGTCGAGCCCGACCGTCGCTTCGTCGAGCAGGAGTAAGGACGGACGGTGGAGCAGCGCGCGCGCGATCTCGACCCGCCGCATCTGGCCGCCCGACAGGCTGCGCGCCTTGTCCTGTAGGCGGTCGCTGAGATCGACGATCTCGAGTAGTTCGGCGATGCGCTTCCGCGCATCCCTGCGGCCGATGCCGTGCAGCGCGGCGTGGTAGGTGAGGTTCTGGCGGACGCTGAGATCGAGGTCGAGCGTGCGCGCCTGGAAGACGATGCCGAGCCGGCGAAGCGCCTCGCCGGAGGCTCGGGCGACGTCGAAACCGAAAATCCGGATCGAGCCGCTTCTCGTATTGTAGAGCCGAGTGATGAGCGAGAAGAGCGTCGTCTTGCCGGCGCCGTTGAGCCCAAGCAGCACGGTGAAGCTCGCCGGCGCGATCGAGAAGGAGACCTCGTTCAGCGCCTTCTTGGGGCCATAGGAATGGCTGACGCCCGAGACGTCGAGCGCCGCCACACCGCCATCCGCCTTCACATGCCGCACTCCGCCAACCCCTTTGTGCTTACCTCATCGTGCCTGCTTGATCGTGATCGTGCCGGCCACGCCCTTGTCCTTCAGGTCGGGAACCGACCATGTGTAGTGGCCGGGACGCACGGTGTGGAACTCCACCATGATCGTGCCGGCATCGTCGAACTCCAGCCAGGCCGGGCCGCCGTCCATATGCACCTCGAGGTCGTCGATGACGATCTGGTCGACCCAGACATTGCGGAAGAGGTCCGTCATGAACTTGTACTCGAAATCGCCCTTGGACGTTATCTTCCAGCGGTAGCCCTGGCCGGCGATCAGTTCGAAATCCTTCTTGTTGACAGTGTAGTTGCTCTCCTTCGAGCCGATGATGAGCTCGGGAACTTTCTGGCTCGAAAGCGTCCGCTTCGGCGTGTCGTCATCCGCCCACGCGGCCGCGCACGCGCCGGCGAGTACGAACAGCGTGGCAATCGCAATTGTTCCAGATCGTCCCGTCATTTTCTCTCCTCTCTTGTTCATTGGTTCACTTCGGCGAAACGACGACACCCCAGGGCTGCTGGCCGACGGTGACCGACTGCACGGGCTCGTCCGTCGCGGTGTCGATGAAGGTGATGTCGTTCGAATTGCCGTTGGTGGTGATCAGCGTCTTCTGGTCCGGCGTGAAGGCGAGATGCCAGACGCGCTGGCCGACAAGGATGTACTTCTTGACCTCATAGGTTTTGGTGTCGACCACGGCGACATGGTTCGCCGGGCCGAGCGCGACATAGGCCTTTTTGCCGTCCGCCGTGATCGAGACGCCCACTGGCTGGATCGTCTCGGCACGCAGGCCGGGGATCGCGAAATTGATCTTCTTCACCACCTGGCGCGTCTTGTTGTCGATCACGCTCACCGTGCCACCGACCTCGGCGCTCACCCAGACCTGTGAGCCGTCCGGCGTGAATTCGGCGAAGCGCGGCCTTGTATCGACAAGCACACTGTCGGTCACTTCATGGGTTTGCGTGTCGATGAAATGCGCCATGCTGGTGGTCTCGGACGTATTGACCATGGTCTTGCCGTCCGGACTGACACCCATGCCCTCCGGCTCGACCCCAACCGGGATTTCCGCGAGCACCTCCTTGCTCTCGACGTCGATGACCGTGACGAGGTTGTCGTCCTCGTTCGCGACATAGAGCGTCTTGCCGTCGGGAGAGAGCACGAAGAGTTCGGGGTCTGGGCCGGAGGGGAGCGAACCGACCATCTCGAAAGTGGATGTGTCGATGACCTGGACCTGGTCGTCGTCGCTGGCGCAGAGATAGACGAATTTGCCATCGGGCGAGATGGTGATACCGCGCGGCCGCTGGCCGACATCGACGGTCTTCACGACCTTCATCGTCGTGGTGTCGACGACGCTCATCGTGTTGTCCTTTTCGTTGGACACATAGGCCGTGTAGGCGAAAGCCGGACCGTCGGCCAGGCAGGCGGCAATCGCGGCCGCCGCTACGTAAATTCCCTTGCGCACCGGGCTCCTCCGTTTTTGCTTCACTTGAGTGTGCATCTGGTTTCCGGCTGATCGACGCCGAGCGTGTCCAGCGTTGACGATTGATGCAGGAAAGGCGCCTGCGGCGAGGTAGACACCACGGCCCTGTCGTCGCCGAGGAAGATCGGCTGCCTGAGCTGCAGGTCCCATTTGCGGAAGGTGAGCTTCTGGCCCTTGAAGGCCGCGACCGAGAATTTATCGGAGCGGATATAGTCGCTCATTGTCTTCGGATCGTTGCTGCGCGTCCTCGACGCCGCCTCGCCGACGACGCGGGCCGCCGTCCAGGCGTTCATGTCCTTCGAGAGCATGTGCCGGCCGTATTCTCTCAGGAAACGGTTCTGCATCTGGATACCGGCCCATTGCTCGCTCGCCGGATGCCAGGCGGAGGGAACGAGGCCGGCCGTTCCGGCGACGAGCCTTGGGCTCCAGGTGCGGTAGGGCAGGTAGGTGCCGAAAACCTCGCTTTCGTCGGCTACCAGCATCACGTCGTAGTCAGGGAAGCCTTGCGTAAAGGCGGTGATCTGCTGGTCGACCTGCGCCAACCCGGTGTCGGTGCGACGCGCCGTGCCGGTATCCTTGAACTCCTTCTCTGCCACGATCTGGCCGCCGAAGCGGGTGGCGGCGCGGCGAAGCGCATCGGCATAGAGCTGGTCGGGTTTGTGCGAGCCGTAGATCAGCACCCAGCGCGGCCACTTCTTGACGATCAGGTATTGCGCCAGCGCATCGGCCAGCATGGAGCGCGTCGGCGCGATGTGGAAGACATTGATGCGGCAGTCTTCCTCGCGCAAGCTGTCGTCCCTGTCGCCGACATTGAAAAGGAACACGCCCTTGTCGCGTGCCATGTCGGCGATCGACAGGATCTGCGGGGTCGAGAGATCGACGATGATGAAATGGTCGCCCTTGGCGACGAGATCGTTGAACGGCTTCACCACATCGGCGTCGGGCTTCACCTCGGTCACGTCCAGGTCGAAGTTCTGGCCCATGAATTTGCCGGTCGTGTTGTCGTCCTTGATCCCGGCTTTGGCGCCGGCGATGCCCTCGTCACGCGGCGGCAAGTCGAGAAGCGAGAGCGTCAGCTTCGGTGCGTAGGCGCGCAGATAGCCGATCCTGATCTCGGCGGACTGCTTTTGCGGTTTGGCTTGTGGCGCCGTTTGCTGCGCCAGCGCCCCGGAGAGATTGACGCCCAGAAAAAAAAGGGCGATGACGAAGAGACGAGTATAAGGCACCATACTCTCCAGTACGCGATTACAACCAGTAACCGTCACCTGCAAGGCAGGAACGGTAACTGTAAATGGTGCCGAGATGAGTGTAGCCCAGCCTTTTCGTTCCGCAAGCCCTGTGCCGTTCTTTTTGGAGCGGCGCATGCGTGTCCATGTTGCCGGGCCAGGCAACCGGAATAGGGAAATCGGATTTCCGAACCACAGCCGCCGTCCTGTTTCTTGCCCGGAAAGGCTCGATCCATGACCAGAATGCTGGCGAGCGTCAGGACGGCCGACGAGGCGGAAATTGTCCTTTCCGGCGGCGCGGATATCATCGACCTCAAGGATCCCGGAGCCGGATCGCTCGGCGCTCTGCCGGTCGAGGAGATCGGCCGGCTCCGTCGCCTGATCGCTGGCCGGGCGCCAGTCAGCGCGGTTTGCGGCGACCTGCCGATGGAGCCCGAAACGATCCGTGCTACGGCGGAGGCGATCGCCGCGACAGGCATCGACTACGTGAAGGTGGGTTTTTTCCCGTCCGGCAAGGCGGCGGATTGCGCGGGAGCGCTCGCCGGGCTCGCCAGCCGGACCAAAGTCGTTGCCGTGCTCTTTGCCGATCTCGTTCCTGATTTCGAACTTCTGTCCGCTTTTGCGGCGAATGGTTTCCATGGCGCCATGCTCGACACAGCCGACAAGTCGAAGGGCCGGTTGCTCGACCATTTGCTGCCCGAACGGATCCCTCCGTTCGTCCGCCGCAGTAAATCGCTCGGTCTTATGACGGGGCTGAGCGGCTCGCTCGAAGAGCCTGATATCCCGCGACTTTTGCCTTTCCATCCGGATTTCCTCGGCTTTCGCGGGGCGCTTTGTGATCGCTCCAGGCGCACGAATGCGATCAGCGCGGAAGCCGTCAGGCGTATCCGCGCGCTTATTCCGGAAGAGCGGCGCGAGGATACGACCGCAGGCGTCGACTACCGGCTGCTCGCGGCGCGCGGCTATTCGCCGGGCTCCGTTGACCCAGCGCTTGGCACCGATCGCATCTTCGTCAGCGATTTCGTCTTGCCGGTCGAGATCGGTGCCTACAGCTTCGAACACGGCCACACCCAGAAGGTGCGTTTCGATGTCTCTGCCGACGTGCTGAGGGTGACCGACGCTCCGGAAGACATGCGCCATGTGTTCTCCTACGATATTATCATGGACGGCATCCGTGCCATCGTGGCTTCCGGCCATGTTCAATTGACGGAGACGCTCGCCGAGCAGGTTGCGGCACGCGTACTCGAAAGCCCGCGCGTGGCGCGGGTCACGGTCAGGGTCCAGAAGCTGGAACTCGGACCGGGCGGCGTCGGTGTGGAAATCGAGCGCAAGCGGGCCGCGGAGAAGACACTGGCGCCGCGCTTCGATGCGGTTTCCGGCGATTCCGGCGCGGACGTCGGGGCGCACCGCAAGAAGGGTGCGACCTCTTGAGGCCGGTCGTTGCCAAGCCCAATGTGGTTAAGCCCATTGTGGTTAAGCTCGGCGGCAGCACCGTGGATGGTGCCGATTTGCAGACCTGGATCGCGGCCCTCGCCGCCGCCCGGTTGCCGCTGGTCGTCGTGCCGGGCGGCGGTCCCTTTGCCGAACTCGTGCGCACGGAACAGAAGCACCTGGGTTTCTCGGACGAGGCCGCACACGCCATGGCTATCCTTGCCATGGACGCCTTTGGCTGCGTCATCATGGACGGGCAGGCTCGAATGACACCGGCCCGCTCGCTGGACGAATTGGAGCGCGCGCTCGATGAGGAAAAGATTCCGGTCTGGTTGCCCTCATCGATGACGATCGGGGCAGCCGATATCCCGGCCTCCTGGGATATCACCTCGGACTCGCTAGCGGCTTGGCTCGCGGGCAGGATCAAAGCGGAAGCGCTCTTGCTGATCAAGCAGACGGACGCCTTCTCGGCGGAGGGCAGTGTCGCCGATCTCATGGCGCGGGGCATCGTCGATCCCGCCTTCGCGGCCATGCTGCCTGGCGGTGTCGGCCTCTTCCTGGCTGGTCCGGCCGATGCGGCAGGTGCGCGGTCGACACTCGCTGCCGGCAAGCTCCCCGGAACGAAGATCAGAACGGCAGCAGTTCCGCTGCGCAGGGCCGGCTGATGGCAAAGGTGCATTCGCCGCGCTGGGCCTGGGCATTAACCGGCTCCGGCCATTTCTTCGTCGAGAGCTTCGCCCTCATTCACGAACTCGAGCATTGCGATATCTTCGTCTCGAAAGCCGCGAACGAGGTGTTGCGCATGTATGGGCTGAAACTCGATTTCCCCGACACGATGCGCGTGCTTCACGACAAGACGGCGAGCGCTGTGCCGGTTGGCGGCTTCTATCATGGGCTCTACCACACCGTCGTCGTGGCGCCGGCGACGTCCAACACGGTGGCGAAATGCGTGGCCGGCATTTCCGATACGATCGCCACCAATGTCTTCGCCCAGGCCGGCAAATGCCGTGTGCCGGCGATCGTCTTCGCCTGCGATACCGCACCGGAATTGGAGACCATGGCGCCGCATGGTCTGGTAAAGGTCTATCCACGACCGATCGACCTTGAAAACACCGAGCGCCTGAAAAGCTTTGAGCGCACGCACGTCGTGGAATCGCTTGCGGAATTGACGGAAGCCGTCGCCGCGCGCAGGCGCGAACTTGAGAGCCATGGCTGAGCGGTTTGCCTTCCTTACCGGCCATCTCGCCAAGGCACGCCTCGATCGTGTCCTCGCCGGGTTGGGTGATGCCGGTTTCTCGTGGGAGGTCATCGACATCGGCGTGAAGGTCGCCGCGCTGATGAGCGAGCAGATTGTCCTGCGCCGCCTGGTGCTGCCCGAAGGCGTCGATCGCGTCGTCCTGCCCGGCCGCTTTCGCGGCAGCCTCGAGACGCTGTCTGCGCATTTCGGCGTGTCTTTCGAGCGCGGGCCGGATGAGCTTGCCGACCTGCCGGCCTATCTCGGCCGGCCGGGCGGTCCGCCCGATCTTTCGCGCTACGACATCCGTATCTTCGCCGAGATCGTGGACGCGTCGATGCTCTCGCTCGACCAGGTCGTGAAGCGTGCCGACCAGCTTGCGAGCGCGGGCGCGAACGTCATCGATCTCGGCTGCCTGCCGGAGACACCGTTCCCGCTGCTCGGCGAGGCGGTTGCCGCGCTCAAGGGCAGGGGGCTGTCGGTCAGCGTCGATTCGGCTGACCGGAAAGAGCTTGAGACGGGCGCGCGGGCCGGTGCCGACTATCTCCTCAGCCTTGACGAGAACAGCCTGCCGCTTGCCTTCGACCATCCGGCCGTTCCGGTGCTCATCCCTTCCGTGCCAGGCGATCTCGATTCGCTCGGCCGCGTCATCGAGGCGGCAAGCCGCGCCAATATCCCCTTCATTGCCGATCCGGTGCTCGATCCGATCCATTTCGGTTTCGCCGCCTCGCTCGGCCGCTTCATCGAGGCGCGCCGCCGCTGGCCTGAAGTCGAACTTTTGATGGGCACCGGCAACCTCACGGAATTGACCGACGCGGACAGTTCCGGCGTCACGGCGGTGCTGGCCGGCTTGTGCTCGGAGCTTGAGATCCGCAACGTGCTTGTCGTGCATGTCTCGCCGCATACGGTACGCACGGTCGAGGAGCATGATATCGCGCGCCGCATTCTCTTTGCGGCGAAGGCCGACGGCGCGCTGCCGCGCGGCTATGATCCGGGCCTGCTGCAGGCGCATGACCGCAAGCCGTTCACGGCTGCACCGGAGGATATCGAGGCGCTGGCGGGCGAGGTGCGCGACGCCAATTTCCGCATCATGACCGCCGAGGACGGCGTTCATATCTTCAATGCAAAGGGGCATGAGGTTGCGCGGGATGCGTTCGACCTCTTTCCGAAACTCGGCGTGGAAGCCGATGGCGCACATGCCTTTTATCTCGGCGCCGAACTTACCAAAGCCGAGATCGCCTGGCGCCTCGGCAAGCGCTACGCGCAGGACGAGCCGCTGTCGTGGGGCGTCGCGGCGCCGACGCCCGAGCAGGACCGTGCCCGCCTCGCCGAGGCGGGGCATACGCTGCGTGCGAAGAAGGAGCGATAGGTCGTGCCCTATATCCGCGAAACGATCATCACCACCATCGATCGTGGCGGGAAGGTCCATATCGCGCCAATCGGCATCATCGCCGAGCGGGACGGCTGGGTGATCGCGCCGTTCCGGCCCTCGGTCACACTCGACAATCTCGGCGAGGTGCCGTTCGCGATCGCCAACTACACGGACGATGTGCGGATCTTCGCCGGCTGTCTCACCGGGCGGAAGGATTGGCCGACCGTTCCGCTTGACGGGTTCCCGGTACCCCGGCTTGCGGCGGCGCTGGCGCATTCGGTGCTTCAGGTGGAGAGCGTCAGCGACGACAGCGTGCGTCCGCGCCATTTCTGCTGCGTGGTGAAGGAGGAAATGCACGCGCCCTTCACCGGGTTCAACCGTGCGAAGGCAGCCGTGCTGGAGCTTGCGATCCTGGTCAGCCGGCTTTCCATGCTGCCGCGCGAGAAGATTGAGGCGGAGATTGCCTATCTGTCCATAGCCATCGAGAAGACCGCCAGCCCCGACGAGCGCGAGGCCTGGGGCTGGCTGATGGAGAAGGTGGAGGGGTATTTCGCGGGCGGTTGAGCTCTGTTCGGCGCGTGGTTTCGTCTTCGTAGATAGTTCGAGCAGGCTTGAAGTTTGAATCCGAGGCATGGATTCCTGACACTCTCCACTCCCTCCGGTCGCTCACGAGGTCAGGAATGACGACCGTCATCCTGCACTTGCGCGAGTTGCCAAAGATCGAGGATAGCGGAGGCATAAAATGTATTCCGTCATTCCCGGCCTTGTGAGCGACCGGAGGGAGCGGAGAGTGTCGGGAATCCATGCCTCGACAGCCGTGACGATCAAGGCCTACACAATCTCGTCTAAAATGTTCCCGCCAGCAACGCCACGGCGGCGGCGGGGGCGGCGCTGCTTGCTTCGGCGCGCACGTCCTCATTGGCCGGGATGAGGTCGGCGAAATCGATGAAACGGCGCTCCATGCGGGTCGCCAGCCGGGCGATCTGCCTACGGCCGGTTCCGGCGCCGACGATCGGTGCATCCGAAGCGAGCCCTCCAGAGACCAGCAGAGCCGCGTCGTGGATCTTGCGTAACTGCTGTTCGCTGAACCAGCCGGCGATATCCAGCCATTCGAGGGGCAAAAGGTCGGCGGCATCGCGCCCGACCATGCGCGCCAGCCGCGCGATCGAGCCTTGCACCGTCTTTTCCTTGCCGTCGGCGGAAGGATGCTTGTCGTCCTTCTCGTCCAGCATGCCGAGGATCCGGTGCACGTCCGCCATCGAGGCGAAATACTCGTTCATCAGCGGCGTCATCCGCCCGCGCACAGGGGCCGCCGATGCGACGCCGAAAATAAAGGTGCGGGTGAAGCCGGTATAGACCAGTTCGCCGGTCAGCAACCGCTCGGCATCGGTGTAGCCTTCGTTCGCAACCTTTTTGTCCTTTATCCGCAGAATGTCCGTGGTGGTCGAGCCCATGTCCATGAACAGCGCCTCGCCCGCGAGTTTTCCCACCAGCGAAGCGGTGGCATGCCAGTTGGCAGAGGCCACATCGGCGCTGAGTTGCGCGGCTTGTCCAATGCCGACGAAGCCGGAGCGACCGGCATAGACAAGCTTGTCGCCGGAGGGAAAACGCCGCGAAATCTCGTCCAGCAGCGCGGCGACGCCTTCATCGCGGGAGGGAAAGATGTCGGACAGTTCGCCCGTCATGGTGAAGGCGAGCGTATCCGCGTCGGCATAAAGGGGCGCCGCCTCGCCGATAGCCGACACCAGGCTGTCCAGCCCTTGCCAAATCGGCGTAGCGAAGGTCCGGGCCAAGACGACGCGGCCCGATTCCGCTCGCGCTACCTTGAGATGCGCGCCACCGACGTCGAAGCCGGCAACGATGCTCTTTCCTTTTTCCATGCTTCAAGCTTTCATGAAAACGAATTGAGATTCCGGAGTAAAACCATGCACGTCATTCCTGTCCTGGATCTGAAAGGCGGCGAGGTCGTGCGTGCCGCGAAGGGGCGGCGCGACCAGTACAGGCCGATCGTAACGCCGCTCAGCGCCAGTTCCGATGTCGTTGCCGTGGCGGAAGGCCTGCGCACGCTCTACCCCTTTCCGATATTCTACGTAGCCGATCTCGACGCCATCGAAGGCCGCGAACCGAACAGCGCCGCGCTTGACCGTCTCAGGGCGATGGCCGAGCCGCCGCAGCTTTGGGTCGATGCGGGCTTTGCCGACGCCGAAAGGCTTTCGGCGGCGCTCGCCAAACCTTCCGTCTATCCCGTGCTCGGGACGGAATCGCAGCACGACGACGCATTGCTTCAGCGCTACCGCGACCAACCGAACCTGATCCTCTCGCTCGATTTCTTCGGTGACGGCTTTCGTGGCCCGGCGTCCTTTCTCGACAAGCCGGAACTCTGGCCGCGAAGGATAATCGTCATGACGCTCGCCAAGGTTGGCGCCGCGGCCGGTCCCGATTTCGAGCGCCTGGAAGAGATCAGGGCGAAGGCCGGCGATCGCGAGATCATCGCGGCTGGCGGCGTGCGCAACGAAGCCGATATCCGCACGCTCTCATCGCTCGGCATCGCCGCCGCACTGGTGGCAACGTCGCTGCATGACGGCACACTCACGCCGGAGCAACTGGCGTCGCTCCGCGCCTGAATCCTGTCGGCACTGGAACGGCCGAAGAGCGTGGCACCCTTCGGCCGGAACTCAGAGGCCCAGAAGCCGTTTCAGCCGGCGCAACAGACCATCCGGCTCTGCAGAGGGTTTTGCCTGTGCGGGGCTGTCTCTTGTCTAGGCCGCGAACGGATGCTTGACGCTGTCGCGCTGTGCGGTGGCTTCCGCCGCCGTCGGCGTGCCGGCAATGGCACGCTGGATGGCTTCCTTGGTCGCCTGGTAGTTGAACTTCTGGATCTTGGCGTCGTCCGCGGCGTCCCAATGGATAAAGACGCCGACGCAGATGAAGACATCGTCTGCCTCATTGGCGGGGATGACACCTTCGGCGACGCTGTCCTGCACAGCCTTCGCCACCGCGTGCTGGGCGGGTCCGAACATCTGGACAGCCTGTTTGGCGCCCTTGATCGTGACCTTGTTGAACATCACCGTATTGGGTTTGCAGGCGAGGTTAGGCGCGATCACCGCCAGAAGCGAGGTGAAGCCGTCCTTGTTGTTGGTGAGCGCGTTGCAGAATGCTGATTCGACGGCGCTTCCGCGCGGCCCGATAAGCAGATCGACGTGGGCCACTTCATTGCCGTCCCCGACCAGCGATTCACCGACCATTACTTTCGAGATCTTTGCCATGCCAATTTCCTCCAAGACACAAATGGTGCCCACAGACGCCGCAACCGAGCGAGCGCTCGATGGACAGCTATCCTTGTTGGCAGCGCCCGGATTTCCGGGCCGGTTGGCTAGATAGCCGCGAAAGCACCAGCTTCCGCTGCCGAAATTGAACCACTAACATGCTCATTATGCAAGGCGATGGCCGACGAAGTGGACTAAAAGGCAAGCTACCGTCAGGTCGGCCGAGGTGCCGGGATTGATGGCCTGTGCCTTCAACCGGCGGTCGAGGCCCAGCAGCAGTTCCAAACGTCCTGCCTCATCCTTTTCCGAAAGCAGCGCCGCCCTGAGACGGGCGGCTTCCCTGTGGACCTCGTTTGCGGTTTCCAGGCCATGGTTGCGGGCCACGTGGCTGTCCGGAAAGCCTGCGAGGAACGACATGTAGACGGCAATTGTCGGCCACATGCCGCCTTCGCCGCGCGCAAGCGCGTTCTCGTAGGCGGCGAGCCCGATGTCGAATACATCTGCGAAGCCGGTGATGTATTGCCGGGCGATCATGTCCCGGCCGGCGGCCTCGCGCATGGCCTCCAGAAGCCCGATCCTGGGCTTCTCGCGCACGTCGTTCTCCGCCGATCCGAGCCCGCCCGGCGAGGCAAGAGCGATCGCCTCGAACACCGCGGCGGTGTCGTCCATGTCCACGCCGTCGAGCACCGCGCCGAGATTGACGCGCAAATCGTGGCCCGGCATCTCGGCCGCCCGGATCAGAGGCGCGGCGAGAAGGACGATGCCGAGATTGGTGTTGGTGCCGACCGCTTTACGTGTCGCACGAATGGCCTCCAGGATGCGCCGCCCTACCGAAAGACCGGGGTCGGTGAGCGGGCCGGCCGAAACGCTGGCGCTCTCCAGGAACTGCCCGGCGGACATGCGATGGCCGTCGGCGAAGACATGGACGTTGCCAGGTTTCAGCGCCTCGATCTCCAGGCGGCAGGCATCTTCATAGGCAGTCTGGAGATATTCGCGCGGCTGGGTCATGCCATCACGAATTAGCCGGCGCGGCGAGGCGGTACGGTCTTGCCGCCTCATCCGGTTGGCTACGAGCGGCCAGGGACGCCAGCAAAGCCTCGGCGATGATATCGGCGATATTGACAGCCGCGACCGACTGCAATCCTGACCAAGCGGGCATGCTGTTGACCTCGAGCACGAAAAGCGCGCCGTCTTCCGCAGCCACGATGTCGACGCCGGCAAAATCCGCACCGACGGCCGCCGTCGCGGCGATTGCCAGGCGCTCCAGTTCGGTTTCGTCGTGTCCCTCGATCCGCTCCGGAACGCCGCCCTGGAATACATTGGTGATCCAGCCCTCGCCTCGGCGGCTCATCATCGCCACCGCCTTGCCGGCACAGACGAAAACGCGGAAATCGTGGAAAGGCGGACCGGCGCGCGGAATGTAATGCTGGAGATAATAGACGCCGTCGACCTCTTCCTCGACCGGCAGGTCGGAAAGCGTCCGGATCAGTCTTATACCGCGTCCCTGCGCGCCGAAGAGCGGTTTCAGCACCAGTGGCGTCCGTTCAAGTTCGCGCGCCGCGACCGCTTGCGCCGTCTCCAAGCCTTCGACGGCGAAGGTCGATGGCGTCGGCACGCCGGCGTTCCGCAAAAGGAAGGTCGTCATCGATTTGTCGACGCAGCGTTCTATCGCCTGAGCCGAGTTCCATACCGGCACCGAAAGCCTGTTCAGCGCATGCAGCACGCCGAGGCGGCGCGTGATCGCTTCGAACGATCCGGCCGCTACCGAGCGGACAAGCACGGCATCCGGAAGGGTGCCGCCGAATGTCGGGATCGAAAGGCCGCTTAGACTTTCGGTGTCGAAGCCGATCGCCGCGAGCGGCGCCGTTGCAACGGCGGCACCGCGCCGTCTCAGTTTCGCGGCGAGACCTTTGGTTTGCGCGCCCGTCGTGTCGCTTGCGATGAGGATGCGTGGGATCATTCAATCACTGTGCGTTGGCAGATTTAGCAGATGGTGCGTCCTTCGAGGCTCGCTCCGCTCACACCTCAGGATGAGGACGGCAGGGCGCTAGTCCCGCTGATACTTTACGACGAGAATCGTTGTGCGCCGATCTTCTGCACCTCACAAGGTAGGGAACGTCGAGCACAAACCTCCCTCATCCTGAGGTGCGAGCGGAGCGAGCCTCGAAGGACGCACCTATCCCAAACTCCGTTCGAGCATATAAAGATCCCGCTCGCCGGCGCGGAATGTATCGCCGGTGTCGACCGCTGTGACGATGATCTCGGCGGGGCTGAACAGCAAGGGGTCGATGGCATAGAAATCGCCCTTGAAGCGGGAGAATATCTCGGCGAAGGGCTGGCCGTAGTCGCGCGAGGCGCGGCTCGGCAGTTGTTGCGCGAGTTCTTCCGCGTCCTTCGCCGAACCCTTGACGAAGAGCTGGACGCTGCCGCCGTAGATGATGGCGTCGTTGGTGCGGCCCATCGCGGTCAGGAAATCGGGATGCGGGGCAGGGACGGGGGCCGCGCCGATGCCGTCGACGATGTCCTCCAGCGGGAATTTGAGATCGTTGGCCTTATGGAGCGCCACTTCCAGCACCCGCGCCACGATCTGCACCGTTCCGGCAAGGCTTTGCGTCGGCGCGAAGAGGAAGGTCAGCTTTCCGGCCTCAAGCCCGGTGGCCTTTGCCACTTTCTCTACCACTGCCTGCGGCGGTGGCTTGGCCGTTTCGAGCACCAGGACGGCGGTGGAGGCGGTGTCGCGATAGGCGAGTGTCTGGAAAAGTGGCTCCACTCGTGCCAATGCCCGCGCCGGGCCGGAGCCCATGGCAAAATAACCTTCGTCCGACAGATTCCATCCGGCATATTGGCTACCGAGGCAGGCAAGGACGGGCTGGGAGGAACGGACCTGCACCGTGAGCGGCCATTTTCGCGAGTTACGATCCATCATCGTTGAAACGGTGCCGAGGCCGCCCATCGCGGCTTCTGCCATCAGGAGTCCGGCTTCGACGCCGCCGGTGACCTTTGCCCCAGCATCGATCAGGCGTTCGCCGAGGGGGCCGTTCGAGACGGCGATCCGCAGGCGCTCGGCATCACGTGCCATGCCGTCGGCGATGCCTCGAGCATTCTCGTTCAAGGAAGCCCAGCCGTCCTTCATGGCGTGCTCTCCGCCCAGTCAGGGCGATCGCATATGGAAGCCGTGCGGTCGTTTACCCCCACCCCTAACCCCTCCCCACAAGGGGGAGGTGGACTTGGCTCGGCGCTGCATAGCATAAACTTCGATGACTTTAGCTCGGAAGTGGTGCCGGCGTTTCCCTCCCCCTTGTGGGGAGGGGTTAGGGGTGGGGGTACGAAGCCGCGCGAATGCCCTGCGTGATTGCTCTGCCCTTGTGGGGAGGGGTTAGGACTGGGGGTCGCCACTTCCCACTGATGCCGCAATTGCGCGATGCGGGCTTTCACGGCCCTGCTTGTGGCGTCGGCGCTCGGACCGCGGGCGAAGACCGTGCAGACGGGGTCGCCGGCGACGAGGCTCGTATCGGGAGTTTGATGGTCCGCCGTCCAGTCGGGCCATGCAAAGGCAGGAAAACGCGCGATCGGTGCCGAAGCATAGGCGATCATCGACGCCATGGAGTCGGCGAAACGCGGCAGGCGGTACGGTCTGCCGGACGCGGCATCGAGATGCGCTTTCATCAGCGGGGCATCCATGTCGTCGAAGATGTCCAGCGTGGCGCCGGGCCGTGGATTGATCTCCATCAGCCGGTAGCCGTCGGGGCTTCGGATGAAGTCCGCGCTGCACAGGCCGACGAGGCCTACACGCTGCGCGAGGCCGGAAAGCCAGCCGTCGATCATCGTCGCCTGCTCGCGGTCGAAGCGCCTCAGTCTCACCGCGCCGCCATAACGATAGGGCGCGGCCGGGGCAGGGGATGTCCATTGCCGGCTGAAGCCGATGATGCGCGCGCCTTTGCCATCGCCGATGAAAAGCGCTGAGATGCTTTCGCCCTTGACGAAGCGCTGAAAATACCGGCCCGGTGCGATGACCGCCCCATCGGCACGCGCGATATGGGCACCGCCGGCGCCGCCTATCGTCTTGACGACCCAGTTCTCGGGATCCGGCGGCGCTTCCCAGCGAAAGGCAGGATGCGGGATACCGAGTTCGGCGCAGTCGGCGGCCAGCATCCCGGGGTGCTTTATCCGGCGGATCGCCGCGCCGTCATTGCCGGCGAGCGGATAGTGCCGTGCGATCTCGTCGACGAGGTCCGGCTTTCGCTCGAAGCCCGATCCGAGGACGATTGCGAGCGGCTGGTCGTCGCCTGCCAATTGTCCAAGCATCTCGACCATGCGGCTGTCATCTATGCCGTTTTGCAGATCGCCGGGCAGTTTCGCCGTGCGTTCGGCCAGCGCGATTGTGTCTATATCGCAGAAGAAGTCGGCGACCAGCGGACGATAACCCGCCCGCCGCGCCGCCGCTGCCAGCGCGCGTCCGGAAATCGCGGCGATCAGGAGTGTGCCGCTATTTGGCGATTTCGCGTGCAAGGGAGAACGCATCCTGGAAATCGAGAGTGACCGCTTTTTCGGAATCGATCATTCTTCTGAAAAGGCCTGACTCCACCTTATACTTGACATTGCCGATGGCGAGCGGGCCGATGCCGACAGCCTTTGTCGCTTCGAGCGGATCGCCGTTGGCATGGACGTCCAGGCCCTCTATGCCGGCCGGAGGGACGGCATTGACGTCGGCGGCGATGAGGAGGCCGCTTCCCTTCAATTGCTGCTTCGAGATCACCTGGATACCCGCCCTGGCGCAAGCCAGCACCACTTCGCTGTCGTCGACGAGGCTCTTCTTGGCCGCATCGGTCGAGCCGTCAACCGCCCCGACGTCGACCTTGAACCGATCCTTCATCCCGGCTGCGATCCTCTTCACCCTTTCGGCGCCGTCATAGCCCGCGAGCGTGACGTTGGCGCCTTCCCTGGAGGCGATGACGGCCGTGCAGAAGCCGACGACCCCGGTCGCGCCGAAGACGCTGATGCGCGTGCCCTTCAAGCCGCGCTGGAACTTGCTCTCCAGCGCCTTCTCGATCTTGGCCACCATGGCCGCGGCCGTTGTGAAGGAACCGGCCGGGTCGGCGAACACCGATATCTTGAATGGCGGGACCATCGCCTTTTTGGCCGCGTCGAACATGTCGAGCGCCAGCAAAGCATCCTTGCCAGCGATGAAGATACCCGTATCAACGCCTGCATCGGGCGGGCGCGAGAAGATGGCGTCCTGCACCAGCCCCGTCACCTCCCTGAGGTCGACGCCGACATAGGGCACGACCGCATCGAAGCCGGCGTCGAGCGCCATGTTCACATCGAACGGGCTCATCTGCTTCAGCGGTGTCAGCATGTGCAATATGTGCTTGCGGGCCATGTTTCCTCTTTCCGTGTGACTGCGATCGGCCGCCGTGCCTGAAATCAACTGCCGACGAGGTTCAATTCCGTCGAATTGATCGTTGCGCCTGCGTTCCGGCCGCGCACGATCCTGATTTCGATCCCCTCGGGGACCGATTTGAGAACGGCGCCAACCATTTCCATTGCCGCCGCCGCGGAGGGTGCGAAGGCAAAGCCGGTCGGTCCCCACGAACTCTGGCCGATGCCGACCGCCCCGGCATCGGCCAGGCTCCGCGCAAGGGCCTCGACCCGCTTGGAAGTGAACACGCCGCCCTGCGCCGGGGCGAAATGGGTGCCGATCATCAGCTGGATCGCCGAGATGCCGGCTCCAAAGGCAGGAAGATCGCGCTCGACCAGCGCCGGCATGACACCCATCAGCACCCGTCGGCATATCTCGCCGGCTTCAGCCGCGGGAAAGGGCGGCAGGGAGCGGAAAGCGGCGACTTCATTCTCCCCGTGCAGCCCATGACCGGCGTGGTCGAGGATCAGGATGATGCGCCAATCATCCGGGAAAGGCAGCCGCGCGACGACCGGCGGCGGCGCGTTGCTGTCATCCTTGCCGGCATCGATAATGATACCGCCGGATTCGAAACTGGCGATGCCGATGCCCGAGCGTCCGCCGCGTTCGAGAAAGACGCCGTCGCCGGCGGGATCAAGAGGCAGGCCGTGCAGCGTGCGCAACGCGGCCGCAACCGCAAGCGCGATCTGGGTGCCCGAGCCGAGGCCGGCATGCGGCGGGATCGCCTCCTCGATCACCAGTCTGTGGTTCGTCCGTATGCCGAGATGCCGGCAGAGCGCTGACAGATGCCTGCCGGCACGTTCGGATTCCGGGCCATGGATGCCGGTTTCGGCGGATCTGGACAGGGTGACGACCGTTTCCGGCTCGCTGAGCGGCAGGCCGACACTGCCGAAGCGACGCCCCACTTCACCGTTAAGGTCAAGGAAACCGAGATGCAGGCGGGCGGGCACCCTTATGGTCACACAATTCGACATCTGCCCCCCGTTGGGTGCATGATAAGCGCTCACGGAAGTCCAGGTGCCCTTCAGCATGATAGCTGTTTTCGCTGATCGGGCAAGCCGGACGGGCATTTTCGGCACCTGCTACTTTGGTGCCGTGGCCTCCATTTCGCGGAGTTTGAAGATGAGTGAAGCCAGCAAGGAGAAGGTTTATTCGGAAGCCGAGATCGCCGAACGGCTGCAAAAGGAACTTCCGAATTGGCATTACGAGAACGGCTGGATCCGGCGGAAATACAAGACTCATAGCTGGAAATCGACGCTGATGGTCATCAACACGGTCGGCCATCTGGCCGAGGCCGCGTGGCATCATCCCGACATCACGGCCTCCTATGCCTGGGTCGAGGTCCGGCTGAAGAACCACGCGGCTAAAGGCGTGACCGACAAGGATTTCGAACTGGCAAAAAAGATCGAGGAAGTCGTCCACTGGCAGCCGGGCAAGGAAGGCGGTGCGCTTGAAGGAACGCCGCCGACCGACCAGCGCTTCGCCTATATCAAATATGACTGAGGTTTCCTGGTGCGACGGGCTTTCCCACCTATCGCCGCCGGATGGGACACAATGTCCGCTGGCAATCCTTGTTGAGCGCTGAAATCATCCGCCACGGGGACATAATTGCGGAATTGTGGGGGTTCACGGCTAATCCTGTTTCATCTAGGATCAGGCGGGCACCAGAAAGTAGCGCAGTGAATGGCGGTTGCATGGATCGGCAACCGGGAAACGCTGGTCGAGCACGCGGTTGCGCATGCCGCGGCGCTTTTGGGGTCGAGCCGGTGCCCGGTTTTCAGTTTCGATACGGATATTCATGGAACGCGCGCGGCGATCGCGCTCGCTGAACAGGTCGGTGCGGCCTATGACCATGTCGAGGGCGCGGCGCTGGCGCGGGAGACCGCGCTTTTCACCGACAAGGGCGCGATGACGATAGCGCCCGGCGAAGCGCGCCGCCGGGCCGACATGGTGGTGATCGTCGGCGACTTGCCGGAAGCCTATGACGGCTTCCTGGCGGACCTCGCCAACTCCGTTCCCGATCTTTCCGAGAAGAACGCGCGAGAATTCTTCCTTATCGGCACTGGCGGTGCGATGCCCTCATTCCTGAACGGCACGAAAGCGACCAGGCTTTCCGTTGGGAAGGCGGGTCTCGCCGCCACCCTTGCGGCGCTCAGGGCACAATGTGCGGGCCGGAAAGTATCTACGCCGGTTTCGAAGTTCGACAATTTCGCCGCCGCGCTTGCGGCTGCGAAATTCCCGATCTTCCTGTTTTCGGGACTGACCTCGGACACATTTGCACTCGAAATGCTGCAAGGGTTGGTCGCAGACCTGAACCGGAAGGGGCGCGCGTCGAGCCTCCATCTACCGGCCAGCGAAAGCGGCTGGGGCGGTGCGCTGGCCTCCACGTGGATGACCGGCTTTGCGCCGCGCACTGGCTTCGGGCGCGGCTTTCCGGAATTCGATCCGTGGCGCTTCGACATCGAGCGCATGATCGCGGAAGGCGAGGCCGACCTTCATCTCAGGATTGCGCGCGGGAAGTCGGGGCCAGCCCCGAAGGGCAAGGGCGTTCCGCTCATCGTGCTTACGAAGACGCCGAAGCCGGTTGCCGGTGCGGCCGTGACCATCGCTATCGGCGAGGCCGGCGTCGATCACGACGCGGTCGTCTATAGCGCCCGCACGGGAACGCTCCATTCCGCTGTGGCGACTGCTCCCACCACCCTTCCTTCGGCAGCGGAGATCATCCGCTCGATCGGCTCGCATGTCAGCCCCGAAGCGGGGTGGCCATGCTGACGCGGATTTCCGGCGGCGAGATCATCGATCCGGCCAACCACCGCGCCGGCAAGGGCGATCTGTGGATCGAGGACGAAAGAATCGTCGAGGCGCCGCAAGGCGGCGTGGCCGATCGCGTCCTCGATGCCACTGGCTGCATCGTCATGGCAGGCGCCATCGACATCCACTCCCATATCGGCGGCGGCAATGTGAACACGGCTCGGCTGCTCTTGCCCGAACAGCACGCCGCGCATTTGCCGAGGCCGGCGGCGACGCCGCTCTCCAACGCCGGCTGGTCGACCTTCGAGACCGGCTGTCTCTACGCCAAGATGGGCTTCACCACCGTGGTCGAGCCGGCGATGTCGCCGGGCGCGGCGCTGCACACCCATCTGGAACTCGCCGACATCCCCATCATCGACAAGGCGACGCTCGCCATTTTAGGCAATGACGATTTCATTCTGTCGATGATCCGCGACGACGCATCGCCGGCCATGATCGAGGATTACGTCGCCTGGACCATCGGCGCGACGCGGGCGCTCGGCGTCAAGGTCATCAATGCCGGAGCGGCGGCGGCCTTCAAGGAGGATGTGCGCACCTTCTCCTTCGATGATGTGGTGCCGTCCTATGGCGTCAGTTCCCGCAGGATCGTGAAGACATTGCAGGCCGCCGTCGACCGACTGGGCGTCCCGCATCCGCTGCATGTCCATTGCAACAATCTTGGCGCGGCCGGCGCCGCCGACACGGCGGCCGAGACGATCGCGGCGGCGGAAGGGCTGCCGCTGCATCTCGCCCATCTCCAGTTCTACAGCTACGGCAAAGAGGGGAAGCGCAAATTCTCCTCCGCCGCTGCACGGCTTGCCGAACTGGTCAACAGTACGCCGGAAGTCACCATCGACATCGGCCAGGTCATGTTCGGCCAGACGGTCACCATTTCCTCGGATGTGCTCCGGCAATTCTCCGCGCGCGGCACCGCCAGCCCGAAGAAGACCGTCATCCATGATGGGGACGGCAATGGCGGCGGCGTCGTGCCGTACAATTATCGCAACAATTTCTACGGCTCCATGCAGTGGGCGATCGGCCTGGAGCTTTTCCTGCTCATCACCGATCCGTGGCGGGTGTTCTTCACTACCGACCATCCGAACGGCGCGCCTTTCACTACCTACCCGGCATTGTTCGAACTCCTGATGAACCGTGCGGCGCGCGAGGAGGCCGCAGCGGCGCTGCCCAAGGCGGCATTGAGGCTGTCGACACTTTCCTCCATCGATCGCGAATACAGTTTCGAGGAGATCGCCATCATGACGCGCGCGGCGCCGGCGAAGCTGCTCGGGCTTACCGACCGGGGCCATCTCGGCGCAGGTGCCATCGCCGATGTCGCCATCTACCGGCGCGGCGACGATATCGCGAAGATGCTGGGCGCGGCCGCCTTCGTCTTCAAGAATGGCGATCTGGTGGTCAAGGAAGGCGAGATCACCCATTATCGCTGGGGCAGGGCGCTGAGGCTCAATCCGCCCCCCGACAAGGCGATGGTGCGGCGCCTGGAGGATTATCATCAGCAGCGTTACGGCCTGTCGCTCGACTGGTTCACCTTCCCTGATTCCGCGATCGCGCGCGAAGAACCCTTCCGCGAGGTGCCATGCCGAAGCTGAAACGGACCCTGCAGGTCAACGGCGTCAAGATCGACGACACCTTCGCGGAAGCCTTCGGCATGCGCGCCACCGCGCTTCTCATCACCGGCCCTAACCGCAAATGGGCGCGGCAGGCGGCTATTTCGATGACGGGCTACGCCACTTCGGTGATCGGCTGCGGTTGCGAGGCAGCCATCGATGTCGATGTGCCGGCCTCTGCGACCCCCGACGGCCGTCCCGGCTGTCGGGTGATGGTCTTCGCGGTCTCAACGGACGAACTGGCAAAGCAGGTGCTGAACCGTGTCGGCCAGTGCGTGCTGACCTCGCCCGGCAGCGCGTGCTTTGCCGATCTTACGGGCGTCGCCGAACTCAAGCTCGGCACGTCGCTGCGCTATTTCGGCGACGGGTGGCAAATCTCGAAAAAATTCGGCGGGCGGCACTTCTGGCGGGTGCCGGTGATGGATGGCGAATTCCTGTGCGAGGCGACGGCCGGACTGACCAAGGATGCGGTCGGCGGCGGCAACATGCTGCTCCTGGCGGCGAACAACGCAAATGCGCTGGCGGCCGCGGAGGCGGCGGTGGCCGCGATCGGCAAGGTCCGTGGCGCGATCACGCCGTTTCCGGGCGGTGTTGTCCGCTCCGGATCGAAGGTCGGCAGCAAGTACAAGGGCATGACGGCCTCAACCAACGACGCCTTTGCGCCGACGCTGCGCGGCGTGACCAAAAGCGAACTCGGGCCGGGCGACAATGCGGTTCTCGAGATCGTCATCGACGGCGAGACCAGCGATGCCGTTGCCGAGGCGATGCGGGCGGGCATCAGGGCCGTTACCGAGCTTGGACCGGAAAAGGGCGCTTCCCGCATCAGCGCCGGCAATTACGGCGGCAAGCTCGGCAAGTTCCACTACCATCTGAAGGACCTGCTGCCGTGAAAGCGCTGACCTTCACGCTGGTCTCCGAACCGCCGGAACGCCTCGACCTGTCGCCGCTGACGCCGGAACGGCTGGCAGGCAAGGCAAGACGCGATATCGCGAAGATCCCGGTCGGCATGTCCAAGCGGGGCTCGCTGGTGGGGGACCTGTTTCGTGTTGCGGGTACCGACGCCTCCAACATCGTGTTCGAGGGGGGCAGCGGCCGTTTCGACAGGCTTGCCGAAAGCATGCAGGGCGGCTCGATCCGGGTCGTCGGCAGTGCGGGCACGCAAGCCGGGCGTGCGATGCGCGGCGGCGCTCTCACGATCGAGGGCGATGCCGGTCCGCACGCGGCCTCCTGCATGCGCGGCGGCAGGATCGAAATCCAAGGCGATGCCGGCGATCGTCTCGGCGCGCCGCTTGCCGGCGAACTCGCGGGCATGAACGGCGGCATCGTCATCGTTCGGGGTAGGGCAGGCGCTTCGGCTGCCGATCGGATGCGGCGCGGCCTGATCGCGATACTAAAGGGGGCGGGCGACTATCCCGGTAGCCGCATGATTGCCGGCACGCTGGTCATTGCCGGCGGCACAGGCGAGATGCCGGGCTATCTGATGCGGCGAGGCTCGATTCTGCTCGACCGCGCGCCGAAGAAATTGTCGCCAAGCTTTGTGGAATGCGGTGCGCCGGACAGTGTCTTTGCCACGGTCATCGACCGATATCTGGTTCGCGAGGGGATTTTGAAGCGCCCGCTTCTTGGCAGTTCTCCCAAGCGCTACGGCGGCGACAACGCGGTCCTCGGCCTGGGGGAGATCCTCTTTCCGCAATAGGAAGATCCAACCCGTGTGAGGGGTTTGGCACGGGCGTCTCGGGGGCGGGCGACAGAAGAGGCGGCGCCTGCCCTTGCCAATGCAATCCTGGGCATCGACAATCGCCGCGAGCGATCGAAAGAGATTCAGGAGAGGGCGTCATGTCGCTGAAAGGAAAGACGATCTTCATGTCCGGCGGTTCGCGCGGCATCGGGCTGGCGATCGCGAAGAGGGCCGCGCGCGACGGCGCCAACATCGCAATTGCCGCCAAGACCGCCGAGCCGCATCCGAAGCTGCCCGGCACGATCCATTCCGCCGCCGCCGAGATCGAGGCGGCGGGCGGGACGGCGTTGCCCATCATCTGCGACATCCGCAACGACGAGCAGGTGGCCGACGCGGTCAGGGCGACTGCCGAAGCCTTCGGCGGCATCGACATCTGCGTCAACAATGCCAGCGCCATCCAACTCACCGGCACGCTTGATACCGACATGAAGCGCTTCGACCTGATGCACCAGGTCAACGCGCGCGGCACGTTCCTCGTCTCGAAACTGTGCCTGCCGCATCTCCTGAAGGCGAAGAACCCGCATATCCTGAACTTGTCGCCACCGCTCGACATGCAGGCGAAATGGTTCCGCGATCACGTCGCCTACACAATGGCGAAGTTCGGCATGTCGATGGCGACCCTCGGCATGAGCGCTGAATTCGCGACCGACGGCGTGGCGGTGAATTCGCTGTGGCCGCTGACGGCGATCGACACGGCGGCGGTGCGGAACCTCCTCGGCGGCGAAAAGATGGCGGCGATCAGCCGCTCGCCGGAGATCATGGCCGATGCGGCCTACGTGATCGTCAACCGTCCGTCGCGCCAGTGCACGGGCCGTTTCTTCATCGACGAACTGGTGCTGCGCGAGGAGGGGGTGACGGATTTCTCCAAATATGCGGCGCCGGGCGCCGAGACGCTTGCGGCGGATTTCTTCGTGCCGGATGCCGTTTTCGAGAAGACCGACACGAAAGTGATGCGTTCGGGAGCGGGGGCGGCCGGATAAGCGAAATTATTCCGAAAGAGGAAGACCCGGCCGGGAGGGGGACCGGCCGGGCCTCCTTGCCGATCCCTCGATCCATGCAAATCCGGATGAGGGATGGGGCAGGGAACATTGCTGATGTGGGGTGCGGGCGGCTGCGGTTCAAGGCACGCCGCCCGCGCTCCCTCTATTGCGCCGACGCGACCGGGGCCACCAGGGGCGTGATGCGGCGGATGGTGACGCGCCGGTTCTGGCGGTTGGCCTCTTCCGTGTCGACCTTCAGGTACTCCTCGCCATACCCTTGCGTGGTCAGGTTCTCCGAGGGGATGTCGAACATCGAAGTCAGCAGGGAAGCGACCGAATCGGCACGCTCGTCGGAGAGGACGAGGTTTGCCTGATCCGAGCCGACGGCATCGGTGTGGCCCTCGATCAGGAAAGTCTCGGCGGGGTTGTTGTCGAGGATTTTCTTGATCGCGTCCGCCACCGACTGGAGCTTGTCGGCCTGATCCTGGCCGACCTCGGCGGAACCGAAATCGAAGGTGATCGTGTCGAGGTCGATGCGCGGCATGATATCCCGGATACGCGCCGAACGTTTTACCTCGCCCAGCGAATAGAGGCGCTGGACCGGCTCGACCGGCGGTTGTTCGAGGAAGGTGTAGTAGCGGTCCGGGTCGCGCACGTCGTCCGCTTCGAGGATGTAATCGTCGCGCGGCACGTCGACCACCAGTGGCGGCAGGTCAGCGCCGGCATCGCCCCAGCCGCGGTCGCGGTCACGGTCGAGATCGCGGTCATCGACATAGACCAGTACGATCTCGCGGTTGTCGGGCAGGATGCGCGAGCGGCGGATCACGTCGCCATACTCATTGCGGATGGTGACGATACGGGATCCGTCTCGCCGCTCGACCACTTCTCGGGTGCGTTGGTTCGGCAGGTCCTCATAATAGACGTCGCGTGCGTTGCGGGTTATCCGTGGCCGGTCGGAGCCGCGCACGAAGATCTGGTTGTTGACCTCGACGATCGTGCGGTCGTCGACCTCTTTGACCACCTTCACGTCACGCGGGTGCTCGCGGTAGACGCGCTCGGGCTGGTCGACGCGCTTGCCCTCGATGGCGGTGATCGATTCGATCCTCTCAGGCCGCCTGAAGTCGGCCTGTGCCGCGGCATCGGAATCCGGCAGCGGCTCCGCCTTGCCACCTCGACCCGCTTCCTGGCGCTGGCCGTGGCGGCCGCGCGCGCTGTCGGGGAGGGCGGCGTTGTCCGCGTTCCCGTTCTGCTCGCCGGCGTTGCGCCGCTCGCGCGTCTGTCCTTCGCCGGCGCGCTTTCCATTCAGGCTTTTCGGCAGCACCACGTTGCCGCCGCCTTCCGCGCCCTGGCCGCCTTGAGCGGCCTGGCTATTGGCGCCCTGGGTTTCCACGCCCTCTACATTCCTGCCGTTTTCGCCATTCCGGCCGCCATCCTTGCGAACGGTCTCCCCGTTCTGCATCTTTCCGGCGTTTTTGGCGTTCTCGTCAGGCTGCGTAGGCTTTACTCCGGGTCTTGGCGCGGCTTGGCCGGTCCCGGCATTGGATTCACCGGGCTGGCCATTCTCCATGCCCTTGGCGTTCTTGCCGTTCCGGTTATTCTGGCCGGTTTCATTGATCTCTGCGTTGCCACTCTCCGTGCCCCTGTTGCCGGCATTCTTGCCGTGTTTCCTTTCCTGTTCGGCTTGTCCGGCATTCTTCATGCCGGGTTTGGCCTCGTTGGGGTTCTCTTCGCCAGCATTCTGGGGCTGCTGCCGGACTTTCCTTTCGACCCTGGGTTCGGGCTGAACCTGTTCGGCCTTGGGCTGGATGGCTTTGTCCGTGGTGGCCTGGCCGTTGTCTTCACCGCGTTTGGCGTTCTTATCGTTCCTGCGATGCTTCTTGCCCTGGTCGGGCTCGACCTGGCCGGCATCCTTGGCCTGCGCATTCTCCGGCGCCTGCTGGTTTGCCGTGGGTTGCGTGGCTTCGTTCCGGTCACGATGCTTGCGCTTCGGCATCGCGGGCTGTTCGTTATCGCTACCGCCCTGTACGGCCGTACCGGCGGCCTCGTCCGAATGGCGCTTCTTCGGCCTCATGGCCGGCGCTTCATCGTTCGCAGGCGCCTGCTGTGCACGTTGCTCGGCCTGTCCGCCCGTCGCGCGGAGTTGCTGGCGTTCGGCCTTGTTCTGACGTTGAGACCTTGGCTGCTCTTCCTGGACACGTTGTTCCCCGCTGCCGCCCTGTTCGCCGGCGTTCTTCTCCGCCTGCCTCTCGGCGCGCCGTTCCTTCTTTTTCAGTTTCTGTTCGGCGTTGTCGCTATCCGCTTGTGCCACGACCGTCGGCATTTCGGCCACGTCGTGACCTGTGTCCGGGCGAAGGCCGGCGGCATTGGCGGACGAAGCCGCCATGAAAAGGCCGAGCGCGGTTCCGGCCAATGCGCGCGAATGAAATTTCATCGAATCCGTCTCCTGACTTCTGGAAGTCCCGTCGCGCCGCAAACCCTTCAGAACGGCGTTGGTTCCGTTTTTCATCAAATTTGGGCCGGGCGCGGGCGCTCCGGGGACGCGGGCGAGGCGGGAATGTGGCGACATCCCGCCGGCTTCACCCTTGACCGGGCCATCGCCACGCTTCATGTCGTGCGGCATGGACGCACCGTTCTGGAAGACGAAGAAGCTGGAAGAGATGAGCAGGGCGGAGTGGGAAGCGCTCTGCGACGGCTGCGGCAAATGCTGCATGGCCAAGCTGGAGGACGCCGATACAGGCGAAATCTACTGGACCAGCGTTTCCTGCCGGCTGTTCGATGCCGGCAAATGCCGCTGCACCGACTATCGGAACCGGCTGGAGCGTGTACCCGACTGTGTCGGCCTGACACCGGACAATGTGCGCAACCTGCCCTGGCTGCCGGCGACCTGCGCCTACAGGCTGATCGCCGAGGGCAAGGACCTTTACTGGTGGCACCGACTGGTATCGGGTTCGGAAGAGACCGTTCACGAAGCCGGTATCTCCATGCGCGGCCGCGTTTCGGCTTCAGAAGACGACATGCCCGACGCCGAGGCCTATTTCGACTTCATGCTCGCCGACGAGCCATAAACGACGCCGGCGACCGCTCCCTCGACCCGAATTTTTGCTGAATGCCCCATGAACGGCGGGTTCCCGTACCGTTCAGCGGCGCGGGTGCATCTTCCCGCCATCGCTTCGGCGACGGATTTCAGATCAACCGACCAGTCCAGGAGAAAGACTATGTTGAAATTCATCAAGGCATCGGCTGTTTGTGCAGTTCTCGGGATCAGCGCCCTGGCAGGCGCGCCGGCCCAGGCGGACGCGCTCTATGTCGGCACCGGCCATAGTGGCTTGCGTGTCGTGGTCCGGGACAATCACGGTCCGCGCTGGCATGATAACCGGCATTACCGGCCGGTCCGCTTCTGCACGACGGACCGGGCTCTCGACAAGGCACAACGGATGGGCGTGCGTCGCGCCCGTGTTGCCTATCAGAACCGGTCGGTGATCGGCGTCAAAGGACATGACCGGCGCGGCCGCATCACGCTCACCTTCGGTCGCTCCGCGGGCTGCCCTCTGATCCGCTGATCGGCCGCGGACAAAAAAGCCAGGCACCGCAGGGGCTTACCTGCGGCGCCTGGCTTTTCGATTCAAGCGGCGGCCGTTACTGCTCGATCTCGAATGTCACCGTCACCGTTGCATGATAGGTGTTTTCGCCGGCCTGCACAGGCACGGCGTCTTCGGCAGCCGCGGCGAAGCTGCGGGCCTTCATCGCCATCGGGCGGGGCATGGGCCGATAGGATTGTTCCGAGATCTCGATGATCTTGCCGGTCTTGACGCCGGCCGCTTCTGTCAAAGTCCTTGCGCGGGCAATGGCGTCTTCCATGGCGTTCTTGCGGGCTTCCTGCATCGGCTTCGACATATCGTCATTGGTGAAGGTGATGCCGCCGCCCTGGTTGACGCCGAGCGAGACCGAACTGTCGATGACCGCGCCGAGCTTGTCGAGATCGCGCACGCGGACTGTCAGCGTGTTGACGACACGATAGCCGATGATCTTCGACTCCTCCTGCGTCTTGCTGTCATGCTTGACGGTGGAATAGCGTGGATCGATCGACAGGCCGGAGGTCTGTAGGTCGCGGTCGGCAATGCCGGCCTTCTTCATCGCGTCGATCACGGCTGCCATGGCCTTGTTGTTCGCGTCGAGCGCGGCGCGTGCCGTATCCGCCTCGCGCAGGACCGACAGCGAAAGGATCGCCATATCCGGGCTTGCCGCCGTCTCGCCTTCACCGACAACCGTGATGCGGGGCGTGGGTCTGTCTTCGGCAGCGGCCATTCCAGGCATCGCGATCCCCGACGCCGCTATCCCCAATCCCAGTGCCAGCGGCAGATAGGCATGTCTCATCGTCATCTCCGATTTCGTTGCCCTTCCCGTCGGCGCATATTAACCGATTGTGTGTTGAATGGGGCGTGCGCTTGTGCCCGGGCAAAAAGCCACTAATTGACCGGCCGGTGGGGCCTGTAGCTCAATGGTTAGAGCCGGCGGCTCATAACCGCTTGGTTGGGGGTTCGAGTCCCTCCGGGCCCACCAATTATTCTTCTTTGACAGACCGTCCATGCTGGAGCGCGCACGTCGATATAGCGGGCGGGCGGATCTTTGTCGAAATCACGCAACGTATCCGCGAGGCTCCAGCTATGACGTCTCATCCGGATCAATGGCGGCAGAGCGCCGCCTCAACGCCGTGTGGATTTCGTCGCTCAGGCCGGCGTGGAATCAAGTTTCGTATCGGCGACCCGGCGGCTGATCGCCATTCCGTCACCTGCGAAGACATGGGCAGCGCCGGCATCCGGCTCGATGCCCACGCGCTCGCCTGCCGCGACGGTGGCCTGGCCCTGGACTTCGACGACCACCGTCTCTCCTGAGGCAAGCGCGAGGTAAAGAAAAGTCTCGCCGCCGAGATGTTCCGCGATCTGCACTTCGCCAGCGAGCGAGGCGTGTCGAGGATCGACGATCCTGATGTTTTCCGGGCGGATACCGACCGTAACCTTACTGTCGGACGACGGTGGCCGGCTCCCGGCGGGGAAGGGGAGATCAAGGCCGGATTCGCTGCGAACCCGGAGGTTCCCGTCTGTTCCGACAATGATTTGCGCCGCAAGAAAGTTCATGCGTGGCGAGCCGATGAAACCCGCCACGAACAGATTTGCCGGATGGTTGTAGAGTTCGAGCGGCGTGCCGACCTGTTCGATGCGGCCGGCGCGGAGCACCACAATGCGGTCGGCGAGCGTCATCGCCTCGACCTGATCGTGGGTGACGAAGATCATTGTCGCCCCGAGCCTGCGGTGCAATTTGTTGATCTCAACCCGCATCTGCACCCTGAGTTCCGCGTCGAGGTTGGAAAGCGGCTCGTCGAACAGGAAAATGCGCGGCTCGCGCACGATCGCGCGGCCGATCGCGACGCGCTGTCGCTGCCCGCCGGAGAGCTGGCCGGGCCGGCGGTCGAGAAGGGAAGCGATCTGCAGGATTTCCGCCGCATCGGCCACCCGCCGCCTGGTTTCCGCGCGCGGCGTGCCCATCGTTTCCAGGCCGAAGGAGAGGTTCTTGCGGATCGTCATGTGCGGGTAGAGCGCATAGGACTGGAACACCATGGCGAGGCCGCGTTTCGCCGCCGGAATCTCGTTCACCCGTTCACCGTCGATATGGACATCACCTTCAGTGACTTCCTCGAGCCCGGCGATCATCCTGAGCAGTGTCGATTTCCCGCATCCGGACGGGCCTACGAAGACGACGAACTCGCCGTCCCTGACCTCCAGATCGACGCCGTGGATCACTTCGGCGGTACCGAACCTCTTGATCACGCCGTTCAGGCCGAGGCTCGCCATTACGCCCGCCCCCTCGCGGTGGGCGGAAGCCAGCCCGCATAGAGCGGGTGGTCTTGCCCGATCGGCAACCGGACCGCTTCGCCTGTCCGTGCAGAATGGTAGGCGGCAGTGATCAGTTCCAGCGAGGGCCGCGCGTCGGCGATCGAGACGGGCAGTTCGCCGCCCTCGGTCAGTGCCTTGTGGAGGCGCGAGAACTGGCCGGCGTAAAGCTCCGGCGCAGGGTCGACCTCGGCTATCGCCACATCGACCACCTTCTGTCGCTCGGGGTCCGCCGCGATGAAGCGCCACGGCGCCTTGCCCGGATTGTAGGGGCTATGGTTGCTCTCGACCGTCAGGCCGTCGAAGCAAAAGCGCAGTCTCGATATCTCCTCTTGCGAACCGAGCGTTACCGAAAGCGTGGCGAAGGAGCCGTCCGCCATTTCCAGTACGGCAGCGGCGCAGTCTTCCGTCTCGATCGGGTTTACGCGCGTGGCGGTGCGGGCATAGATGCTGCGCACCGGCCCGAGTACGCGCATCAGCATATCGTGGTTGTGGATGGCGTGGGTGACGAGGCAGCCGCCGAGTTCCTTTGCCCAGCGACCGCGCCACGGATTATCGTAATAGGCCGGCAGGCGCCGCCAATGCGTCTCCACCGTCGCTGCATAGGCCTTGCCGACCAGCCCGCGCTCGCGCAAACGCTGCAATTGCGCCAGGCCGTCGGCGAAACGGTACTGGAAGATGGGGCAGAGCCGCTTGCCGCTTTCCTGCTCGACCTTCGCCAGTTCGTCGGCCTCGGCAAGCGAACTGGCGAAAGGCTTTTCGACGATCACGTTGCGGCCGGCGAGGAGCGCCTTCTTTGCCTGCTCGAAATGCAGGCCGGACGGCGTGCAAATCGAGATGATGTCGAGGTCTCTGGCGATCAGGGCATCGAAATCGGTGAGAACGTTCGGGATGGCATGTTTGGCCGCCAGGCTCTCCACCCTGGAGGCATCGATGTCGCAGATCACCTCGAGCGAATAGAGATCAGGGAGTGCGCGGAATGCCTCGATCTGCATCGCGCCGATGCCGCCGCCGACAACACCGACTGTAAGCTTCCGGGTCATGCCGCATCTCCATCATGACGTGTTCCGACGATCCTTGTCGCAGCAGCCTGTGCCTTCAAGGCGAGTTCCATGGCAAGGAAGCAGTGCCGTTGCGGCATCGCCGTTTCCGTGCGGTTCAGCACGTCGTCGCGAAGCTGTTCGCCATAGGTGATCTTCGTGCCGGAGCAGTCGATGTGACGCGCCGATTTGCTGTCTGCGAGGAAGAGATGGTCGCCGCCGCTCCGTCCGCCGACATCGGCATATTTGCGGAGTTCGATCGAACCCTCCGTGCCGAGGATGAAGAGGCGCCCGTCGCCCCAGACCGGCATGCCAGCCGGCGTGAACCAGTCGATGCGGATATAGCCGGAGGCGTGGCCGGAGCGCAGCACCGTGTCGCCGAAATCCTCGAATTCGGGCGCGTCGGGATGATCGAAATTGGCGACCTGGCTCGTTACGATTTCGGCGCTGTCGCTGCCGGTGAAGAACAGGAACTGCTCGAACTGGTGCGAGGCGATGTCGCAGAGGATGCCGCCGGTGCGTTCGAGCTTCCAGAACCAGTCCGGCCGCGCGTAGTTGCCGAGCCGGTGCGGTCCTAGCCCGACTGTCTGCAGCACGCGTCCAATCGCGCCCGCCTTCACCAACTCGCCGGCTGCGAGTGTCGCGCGCTGGGTATAGTGCTCGGAATAGAGGATCGAGAGGATGCGCCCTGTTTCGGCCTGCACGCGGCGAAGCTCGTCAAGCTGATCGAGCGTCGTCGCGCCGGGTTTGTCCAGCATCACGTCCTTGCCGTGACGCATGGCCCTGATCGCCATCGGCGCACGGTCGGCGGGAATGCCGGCGCCGATGACGAGACGGATTTCGGGATCCTCCAGGATTTTCCGCTCGTCGGTCACGCGCTCGGCCTGGGGGAATTTCGCGACATATTCGGCGGCAAGGTCGTCCTCCGGCGCGCAGAAATATTTCAGCCGGCAGCCGGCCGCGAGCATCAGCGCCGTCTGCTCGTAGATGTGGCCGTGATTGATGCCGATGGTCGCGAATGAGAAGGCGGGGGTGGGCATGGAGTTCTTTCGGGCGTTGAAGGTCAGCGTTTCAGGGCACCAAGCGCAACGCCCCTGATAATGAGGCGCTGGAAGGCGAGGAAGACGATGAAGACGGGGATGAGCGACAGCGTCGACATGGCGAAGAGTTGGCCGAAGCGCGATTCGCCGGTGGCGTCGACGAAGGCGCGGAGCGCCAGCGGCACAGTGTAATCGCGCATGTCGTTCAGGTAGATCAGCGGCCCGAGGAAATCGTCATAGGTCCAGATGAAGGAGAAGATGGCGGCGGTCGCCAGAACCGGTGTGGAAAGCGGCAGCATGATGCGCCAATAGATGCGCCAGGGGCCGCAACCATCCATGATCGCCGCCTCGTCGATCTCGCGCGGTATGCCGCGGAAGAACTGCACCATCAGGAAGATGAAGAAGGCGTCGATCGCCAGGAATTTCGGCACGATGAGCGGCAGGAAGCTGTTCACCCAGCCGAGGTGCAGGAAGAGGATATATTGGGGAACGAGCGTGACGTGATAGGGCAGCATCAACGTGCCCAGCATGAGGACGAACCAGAGCTTCTTCAGCCGGAAATTCAGCCGCGCGAAGGCGAAGGCGGCGAGCGAGCATGAGAGCAGATTGCCGACGACAGCCATTCCGGCGACGAAGAAGGAATTGAGGAAAAAGCGGCCGAAGCTGAAACGAAGCGCCGTCCAGCCTTGCGCGTAATTGTCGAGCTGGAGCTTTTCGGGGATCAGGCCGAGATTGTGGAAGATGAGGTTTTCCGGCTTGAGCGAGCTCGATATGAGCCAGAGCAGCGGATAGATCATCACTAGCGCGGCGGCGATCAATATCGCGTGGCGGACGAACTGCCGTCTGGTTCCGTTCGCTCGTGGCGCCGCGGCGTTCATCGGCCTTCGTCCTCGTAGTAGACCCAGTAGCGCGAGGTCAGGAAGGCGAGCGCCGTGAAGATCGAGATGATGACCAGCAATATCCAGGCGAGTGCCGCGGCATAGCCCATGCGGAAATTGGCGAAGGCCTCGATATAGAGATAGAGCGAATAGAAGAGTGTGGAGTCGATCGGCGAGCCATTGCCGCCCGACACGATAAAGGCCGGCGTGAAAGCCTTGAAGGCGTCGATCGTCTGCAGCACGAGATTGAAAAAGATGACCGGGGCGAGCAGCGGCAGGGTAATGCGGAAGAAGCGCCTCGCCGGTCCCGCGCCGTCCATGGCAGCAGCCTCATGCACTTCCTGAGGAATCTGGCGCAATCCGGCGAGAAAGATGATCATCGGCGAGCCGAATTGCCAGATCGCAAGCACGATCAGCGTCCAGAGCGCATAGTCGGGGTGGGTGATCCAGGACGGCCCCTTGAGGCCGACCAGCGCGATCAGTTGGTTCACCACGCCGGCATCGCCGAAAATCTGCCGCCAGAGCACCGCGACCGCGACCGAGGAGCCGAGCAGCGACGGCAGATAGAACACCGCGCGGTAGACAGAAATACCGCGTACGCCGCGGTCGAGCGCCATGGCGAGCGCGAGCGCCACGATCAGTTTCAGCGGTACCGACCAAAGCACATAATGGAAGGTGACGCTGAGCGCCGACCGGAAGCGCGTATCCTCGAAGAAGGCATAGGAATAGTTCGCCGTGCCTGTCCAGCGAGGCGGGTTCAGGAGGTCATAGTCGGTGAAGGAAAGATAGAGCGAGCCGACTGTCGGCAGAAGGGTCAGCCCGAAGAAGCCGACCAGCCAAGGCAGCAGGAACAGATAGCCGGGGCCGTTCCTCCTGAGGCTGCGCGCAAGCCGCGCACGCAGCCCGTCAGGCGCCGCAGTCTCGCGCCGCCCAGAGGCCGTCGTTCCGATAGGACCGACCGTGCTGGTCATGGCTCGTTCAGGCGCGCTTCAGGATGTCCTTCGCCCTTTGCATGAAATCCCTGGCTCCGTCTTCGACGCTCAGCCGTCCAAAGGAGACTTTCTGGTAGGCAGGGTAGAGCAGTTGCTGGATCTCACCGGCGCCTTTCGGCGGCGGTGGCGGCAGCGGGCCGACATGTTTCGCCAGCAGGGTCAGGTAGCGGGTCATGCGCTGCTCGACCTCGGTCAAGCTGGGCTCGACATGCTTCAGCACTTCCGAATCCGCCGGCACGCCGCGCTCGATCTGCAGGATGTCCCCGGCATCCACGTCGGTGACCATGAAATTGAGGAACTTCGCGGCCTCTTCCGGCTGGGACGACGAAGCCGACTGGGAGATGAACATGGACGGCTTCATGTACTGACCCGGGCGGTTGCCCTCCTGGTTGGGCAGCGTCGTCAGGTCCACCTGATCCTTCATCAGCTTCTGGATGGCGACGAGCTGGTTGGAGTTGGTGAAATCGGTGATCGCCTTGCCCAGCACGAGCATGGTCTTTTCGAGCGCGCCGGTCGTGTCCTGCGCCTGTACGTCCGGCGGCGGGGTCAGGCCGTCCTTCTGCATCTGCGTCATGATGGTCCAGAAGGCGACCAGATCGTCTAACTCAAAGCCGAGCTGTCCGTCTTTTGTGTATAGTTCCTTGCCGCGCTGGCGGACGAACATCTCCAGCCAGGATTCGTTGTCGCCCTTGTTGGCGGTGAAGTGCACGCCGTCCGGCAAGTGCGGCTGCACGTCCTTGGCCAACTTGATGAAATCGTCGAAAGTCCAGGCGAGCGGATCGGGCAGCCCGATTTTGAGCTTCTGGTATTGGGTCTTGTTGTAGACGAGCGCGACGGAATTGCCGCCCATGGACAACCCATAGAGTTTTCCGCCGATCTTGCCGCTCTCAAGCTGGTTCTTGTCGAAATGATCGAGCTTCAGCTCCTTGCCGACCATCGGCGTCAGGTCGGCGAGTTGGCCGCGACGCGCCCATTCGAAAATGTAGCGATAGTCCATCTGGATGACGTCGGGGAGGTTGCGTCCGGCCGCCTGGGTGGCAAGCTTCGGCCAGTAGTCTGCCCAGGCATAGCTCTCACGATCGACCGAAATATCGGGATGCTTCTTGTGATAGAGGTCGACCGTTGCGTTGGTGCGCTTGTCGCGGTCGGGATTGCCCCACCAGATATAACGCAGCCTGGTCTCGGCAAAGGCCGGCCCGGCCCCACCGGCCAATGCGCTGGCCGCAGCGCCAGCGGCAACCAGCCGCCCGAAGTCACGACGTGACAAAGCTTTCATCATTTCCTCCCTGTATCCGGGTTCGTCCCGGTTCGTGCAGTCGCCCAGCCTCCCGCTCGCATCCCCCGCCCGGAGAGTAACCTAGCGGTTACTTTCAGACAACTGGATCGAAGGGCGAGCTTCGCCTGGAATTATGCTTCGCCTCCGAGGAGAGGCATCACCTTGACCGGCGCGCCCGAACGTACGCTGTCCACCGCAGCTACTCCGCACAGCACCGAGACCGCGCCGGCGCGCGCCCCTGCGCGCTGGCCGAGCGGATCGGCCATATCGGGGACGAAGAGCATCCGTTGCAGGGCCGGATCGCCGCCGAAATGGCCGCCGGGCTGGTGCGGCACGCGGATGCGTTCGGCCGGGCCAAAATTCCTGAGCACGAGAATCTCGTCCTCCGCTGGCGTTTCCCACGCCTGCCGCTCGTATTGCCTGATCTGGACGCGCCCCTTCTTGCCGTTGAAGGCGAGATGGTAGCCCTCGATCGGCAAGAAGGTGTTGAGCGAATAGGAGACCTGGACGCCGTTTTGATAGAGGATCGCGGCGGTCATCGTGTCGAATATGTCGATCTCCTCGCGGAAAACACAGGCGTCGCGGACATAGCCGTCCTCGCGCGAGGGGTCTTCGTAGAGCGTTTCGAGCCATGGATGGCGCGCGAGATCGAAGAAGAAGTCGCATTCGTCGGCATGGGGACAGAGCTTGCACCGAGGGCCGCGGAAGGGCCCGGCGCGGCCGTAACGGCGAAGCGCGCCGCGCGCGAAGACCTCTTCGGGATCGGCGCCCAGATACCAGTTCAAAAGGTCGAAATGGTGCGTCGCCTTGTGGACGAAGAGGCTGCCTGAATGTGCAATGAAGGCGTGCCAGCGGCGGAAATAGTCGGCGCCGTGCTGCACGTCGAGATACCAGTGGAAATCCACCGAGACGATCTCTCCGATGATGCCCGACAGGAGCACCTCCTTGATTGCCCGTGCTGTCGGCGAGAAACGATAGTTGAAGCCGACGTCGACGCGGCGCCCCGTGCGTCGTTCGGCAGCGAGGATGGTCCGGCACATCTCGGCCGTGGTCGTCATCGGTTTTTCGGTGAGGACGTCCACTCCGGCTTCAAGCGCGGTCACGATCATCCTGGCATGCGTATCGTCTGGAGTGCAGACGATCAGCGTGTCCGGCCGGGTCTCGGTCAGCATGGCACTGCAATCCGCGAAGGCGGGGACATGGACGCCGATCGCGGCGCGGGCGCGCTCGAGTCGCATGGGGTTGCTATCGGAGAGGCCGACCAGTTCGACCCATTCGCCGCAGGTTGCGAGCAATTCCTTGCCCCAGGTTCCAGCGCCCCGGAACCCGGTACCAACGAGAGCCACACGACGTTTCGTCACCGCTGCCATCACATCACCTCCTTCCGCCGGCGATGCATGCGACCCCTACGGGCGCGCTCCTCCTCGCCGGCTCAGTACACGCTGCCGAACCGCTCGACGCAAGTTGCAAGCACTTCCTCTCCTCACTGCTTCCACCAGTTCTCGGCCGAGAAGATCTCGATCCATTGCTGGCGAATGGTTGCGAGGTTGTTGGAAAGTCCTTCGACGGGCATGACGGGTTCTCAGCCGAGCCCGCCGACGGCGAGGACCTTGCGCATGCGGTCGGCGGCGAGATCGGGGTCGCGCAGCACACGCGCTTCGTCGGCGAGGCGGAAGAGCTCGGCCAGATGAATGAGCGAGCGGGCGCCCTGCTGGCCGCCGACCATGAAGAAATGATCTTGCAGGCCGTTCAGATAAGCAAGGAAGACCACGCCCGTCTTGTAGAAGCGGGTGGGGGCCTTGAAGATGTGGCGGGACAGCGGCACCGTGGGCGCGAGAGTGTCGTGGAACCCGGCCTCGTCGCCTTCGGCAAGCCGCGTGAGGCCGACGGACGCGGCCGGCGCGATCGCATCGAATATGCCGAGCAGCGCGTCGGAATGGCCTTCGTCATCGCCGGCGATCAATTCGGCATAGTTGAAGTCGTCGCCCGTATACATGCGAACGGCCGCCGTCGCGTTGTGCTTGGCCATGCGGCGCCGAAGCGCCACCTCCTTCTCCTTCGAGAGCAGCGAGACCTTTATGCCGTCCACCTTGTCGGCGTTTCCGGCAATGATGCCGAAGCAGATGTCCATTGCCGCCATGTGGTCGGCGCTGCCCCAGTAGCCGGAGAGGGCGGGGTCGAACATTTCGCCCAGCCAATGGATGATCACCGGCTCCTTCGTCTGGGAAAGGATGCGGTCATAGACCCGGACATAGTCCTCCGGCCCCTTGGCGGCGGCGGCGAGCGCCCGACTGGCCATCAGGATGATGCGGCCGCCAAGGCCTTCGACGGCCTCGATCTGCTCCTCATAGGCACGGATCACGTCGTCGATCGTGACATCCGGACCGGGCGCAAGGTGATCGGTGCCTGCACCACAGGCGACAAGTGCGCCGGGCCGACCTTTCGCGGCGTCGAGCGATCGCCGGATAAGTTCGCGCGCCTCCGGCCAGCCGAGGCCCATACCGCGTTGCGCGGTGTCCATCGCCTCCGCGACGCCGAGGCCGAGGTCCCAGAGATATTCGCGGAAGGCGATCGTCCGCTCCCAGTCGATCGAGGCGTCGAGCCACGGATCATTGTCGGCAAAAGGGTCCGCGACCACATGGGCGGCCGCATAGGCGACGCGGTTGAAGGACGGCGGATTGCCGTTCGCCTTAGGCGAGGGAAGGGGGGCGTTGCGGACCGCGTAGCGCTCGATCCGCCCGCCCTTTGCCGGAAGCTCGACCGTTGTCATCACGCCGCCTTGGAGTTGGATGCGCTCTCGGCGAGGTCGGGCACGTCGATCCAGCGCCGTTCCGCCCAACTCTTCAGGCCGAGTTCGGCGAGTTGCACGCCCTTTGCGCCTTCCATCAGGTCACGTGTCCATGGCGTGCCAGCTATGACATGGCGGATGAACTCCTCCCACTGGACCTTGAAGCCGTTGTCGTAGGCCTGGTTGTCCGGCACGTCTTCCCATTGATTGTTGAATACCGTGGTCTGCGGCACGTCCGGGTTCCACACCGGGCGCGGCGTGTTGACCCTGTGCTGGGTCGCGCAGCGCGTCAGCCCGGCGACCGCGGAGCCCAGCGTACCGTCCACCTGGAAGGTGACCAGGTCGTCGCGCTTGACGCGCACGCACCACGACGAATTGATGTGGGCAACGATGCCCCCTTCGAGCTGGAAGGTGGCATAGGCGGAATCGTCCGCGTCCGCACTATAGACGTGGCCGTGCTCGTCGACCCGCTCGGGAATGTGGTTGGCCCCCAGGCAGCTCACCGCCTGCACCTTGCCGAAGAGATTGTCGAGCACGTAGCGCCAGTGGCAGAGCATGTCGAGGATGATGCCGCCGCCCTCGGCCTTGCGATAGTTCCAGCTCGGGCGTTGCGCCTGTTGCCAGTCTCCTTCGAATACCCAATAGCCGAACTCGCCGCGCACCGACAATATCCGGCCGAAGAAGCCGGAATCGCGCAGCATCGCGAGTTTGCGCAGCCCGGGCAGGTAGAGTTTGTCCTGCACGACGCCGCTCTTTACGCCGCGCGCCCTGGCGAGCCGCGCGACGGCGAGGGCATCGCCAAGCGTTTCGGCGATCGGCTTTTCGCAATAGATGTGCTTGCCGGCGTCGATCGCCTGCCTGAGCAGGTCGGCGCGCATCTGTGTCGACCCCGCATCGAAGAAGATCGTGTCGTCCGGATCGGCGAGCGCGGAGGCCAGGTCCGTCGACACCCTGCTCAGGCCGTGGCGGTTCGCGACCTCGGCGAGCTTGTCGGCATTGCGACCGACCAGGATCGGATCCGGCATCATCCGGTCGCCGTTCGGCAGAGTAACGCCGCCCTGCTCGCGGATCGCCAGGATGGAGCGGACAAGATGCTGGTTGTAGCCCATGCGTCCGGTGACGCCATGCATGATCAAGCCGAGGCGGTGGGTCGCCATGACGTTCAAATCTCCTCCGATCGAGCTCGGGATATCCCGTCTATAGATATAACCATCTGGTTACTAAGACATCACGGATACACCTCTCGCGTCAAGAGCATGGCGTCGGGCGGCAATCCGTTTGCTGCTGGTAAAGCCCGGCTTCAGGGCCTGAGATAAGAGAGAATCACATCGACCATATGCTCTCCCCAATCGTGCAGCTCTGTGTCTTCTGCCAAGTCGCGCCTGAAGATCGTCGACAGTGTCCAGCGGTTCGACAGATAGAAGAATCCGAGGCAGGCGATGCTGATATAGACCTTGACGGGATCGGCGCCGCTCCGGAATTGCCCGGCGGCCTCGCCGCGCTGAAGAAGTTTGGAAATTTCCGCCACCAACGGCGAATGCAGGCCGAAGATGCGAGCCGAGCGTTGCAGATATTTTGCCTTGTGAAGGTTTTCAGTGGCGAGCAGGCTCGGGAATTCGGGATGGTCGAGTATATACTGCCAGGTAAAAAGAATGAGCTCGCGCATGCCCTCGGTCGGGTCGCGGTCCGCAAGATGAAGGCGGGTTTCCGCCGAACGGATCGATATGTAGGCGCCCTCGAGCACAGCTAGGTAGAGCGCGTCCTTGCCGCCGAAATAGTGGTAGAGCATGCGCTTGTTGATCTTGGCCCGCGCCGCGATACGATTGATGCGCGCGCCGCCAAAACCCTTCTCGGTGAATTCCTTTATGGCCGCATCCAGGATTGCCGCGCTGGTGCGCTGGGGGTCGCGAGTCGCGCGCACTTTCTTTGCATCCGTGCCGGCCTTGCCGGAAGCCTTTGGGGCGACGGACGGGTCCTTCTTTCCAGCGCGCGCGGCTGAAACCTTCGCAGATTTGTTCTTTTGTGCGTTCCGCGGCAGCGCCGAGCGGCCAAAATCGCTCATGAATTCGCCCTTTGCTGTGGCCAGGCGCATTGCCGCCGTGTGCCCGTCCGATCAACTATAACCATCCGCCGCGCAATCACCACGGCACGCCGCAAGACGTCCAAGGCGGTCCTGGCAGCCCGTTAGATCCCATATAGCATGTAACCAGATGGTTATTATAGCCTTGCTCCAACTTGAAGCTCGACAACGCCGTGACAAATGCGGTTCGATCGAAAGGTTTTTAGCGTGACGCCGGGACTTGAGCGGCTGACATGAACACCCGTCCGTCGTTGATAAGCGCCAGGGTTTCATGCTCTGGAGCGCCCGGCCAGCAATTCCTGCACTTCCACGAGCCGCTTCAGAACCGTTCGCCGATCCACATCCTTGTTTTGCCAGCATATCCCTACGACCAGTGCGCCATGGCCTGGCTCAAATGCGCTTTCACGTAACGGTACAACCAGGAATTCCACGGCAGTCCTGGCGATATCGTAGCGTTCCGTGGAAAAACTGCGCAGGCTCGTTGCCCCGCTCGCCTGGTCGAAGTCCGCGCGCTCGGCAACGTGGAAGCTCTGGAAAGGAGCAAAGCCGACGCCGCCCGAATTGAAGCCAAGAAGGAATGTACCGATCTGGAGTTCCGCCCGCAGGCTTCCGGCGAAGGCGGTCTCCCCGGTCTGGTCGCGCAGATAGCGGATGACTGGCGGCAATCGCTGGGCAGCAAAATCATAACCGAGTGCGGTGAGCGCAACCTGTTGCGGCACGGCGCCAATCAGGAAAAAACCCTCCTCGTCGCGTGCAAGCCAGGAAAGCCGTTCCATCTCGTTCACCGCCTGATAGGCCGAACTCATCGGCAGGCCGAGGTCCCTGGCGATGTCGTAGGCGGTGCAGACCGGCTTTTTCGCCACGACAACAAGAATGTCGAGGAGGCGGCGCACCGCGTCGGTATAGGGGGAGGGGGTCATGGCTCGCGCGCGGCCCTGCTCGCCCGCCAGCCACGCAGGCGCCCCGAGGCGTGAACATGGTCGTCCGCGCGATTCCAGTAGACCTTCTTCTCGGCATGGATATCCGCCCGCACTGATTTCGTCTCATGCCCGCGGGTGACGATGATCTCGGAATTCGCCTCTACGACCCGCGGCACCTGGCGGCCGAACAGTGTGTCGAGCGCCACCTGGAAGCTGATCGCTCCCATCGCCGGCGGATAGTCCAGACCGCAAAGCGGTACCTTATCTGTCGCTGCGATCTTGTACATCAGGTTCATTTCGCCTCCGGTGTGCGGCGGGATCGTGCCGCGACGGAAGCCATGATCGCGGAAAGCGTTGAGGGACCCGATCCCCTGCAGGCCGGAATCGCACCAGACGCCGTCAGGAACGAAACCTGACGACAGGTATCCGGTCATGAGAGCGTAGCCACGCTCCGCCAGCCAATCGGTAAAGTGAATGTCGACGATCTCGATTCCGGGAAACGCGACGAAGACCTGCCGCGCGGCACGGAGCCGGATCGAACAGGGGCTCGCATTCTCCATGCCGCAGAGCAGGACGATCCGCCCATGCCCCTTGAGATGTTCAGCCATCCACAACGCGCTGACACGTCCGACAGTCTCGTCGGAGGCGGTCACGAAGGAGACGAGGTGACGGCCGTCGCCGCACATCCGGTCGACGCCCACCACCGGAACGTCCTGCTGCGCCAGTTGCCGCACTTTCTCTTCAAGCGCATCGTGGCGTTCGACCGCGGCGCTCAGGATACAGATATCCGCTCCGGCCTTCTGCATCTCGGAAAGCTGCATCACCTGCCGCACGGGATCGTTGCGGGCATCGCTGACAATCAGTTTCGCGACGACCTCGGCGTGACGCTGTGCGGCCGCCCGCAGGCTGCTCTCCATTGCCAGGCGCCAGGGATGCGTGGTCGCGGCATTGGCGAAGCCGATGATGAAAGGAGGGTTTTTCCGGTAGCGCTCGGTGGATACCAGTTCGAGCAGATTGCTTTCGAAATGCGACTTGCGCGGAGTAGAGCCTGGCTGCCGGAGCTTAGGGCCCCCGAAGGATTCGCGCAAAGGCATGTTGGCCTTGAGCGGCGCATAGAGGAGTTCAGCCGCCGACCGGCCAAGGGCGACGAACCCGCGCGCCTCGCGTTTCAGAAGGCCCTCGGTCGTCATGTCGCTGATGAGCTTGTAGCCGGAGGACTTCGGAATCCCTGCGCGCGAAAGCAGGTCGTCGATCCGCATGTTTGGTTCATGCGGATCGAAACTGGCCAGGACAGCGCTGACGCGGGCAAAGCTCTTCACTGGAACCCTCCGCCGGAACTGGGCGCCTGACCTGAATAGTCTCTTCTGCTGGAATATTCACGGCCTTTCCGAAGAATATTCTCGTACCTTGGAATATTCTCAGCTCCCAAAGTAGACAGCAACCGCACCCACGCCGGACCCTGCCTCCCGTTGCAACTTGCCGCGATCCGCAACGAATGGGAGGAACAGAGGTGAGGCTTGAATCGTGGAACCCTGCCACCGGCAGGCTCCTGGAAACCTATGCGGGACACGACGCGGCTGCGGTCGAAGAGCGGATCGCGCTGGCGTATCGGACGGCGCGAACCTGGGCCGGAGCAGTGCCGATGGCCGAGCGCGTGGCGATGCTGCTGCGCCTCGCCGACCTGCTCGAGAAACGTGCCGAGGATTACGGCGCGCTGATCACGAGCGAGATGGGAAAGCCGATCGGCGAAGCGGTGGCCGAGGTCAGGAAGTCGGCCCTAGGCGCCCGCCACTTCGCCGAGAGGGGGCCGGGCTATCTTGCCGACGCGCCGATCGAGGGACTGAACGCCAGCGTCGTCTATGAGCCGCTCGGCACGATCTTCGCGATCATGCCCTGGAACCTGCCGTTCTGGCAGGTGTTGCGCTTCTTCATCCCAACGGCGCTCGCCGGCAATACGGTGCTGGTGAAGCATTCGGACAGTGTCCAGGGCTGCGCCCGGGCGCTGGAAGAACTCGTGCTCGACGCCGGGGGGCCTAGAGGGCTCTATCAGAATCTCGCGATCCGCCGCGATGCTGTCGCCGCGATCGTCGCCGATCCGCGTATCGCCGCAGCCACCGTTACCGGCAGCGCCGCGGCTGGCCGCGCGGCGGCCGCTGTTGCCGGCGCGCATGGCAAGAAGGTGGTGCTGGAACTCGGCGGCTCCGATCCCTTCCTCGTTTTCGAAGATGCCGACTTCGACAAGGCGGTACCGATGGCGGTGCTGTCGCGCTTCGCGAACAACGCGCAAAGCTGCATCGCGGCCAAACGCATCCTGGTTGCCGCGCCGATCTACGACAAGTTCGAGAAGGCCTATGTCGCGGCGGCCCAGGCGTTACCGGTCGGCGATCCGATGGATCCGGCGACGAAGCTCGGGCCTCTCGCCCGCGCCAGCGTTGTCAGCGATACCCAGCGCCAGGTCGAGGCGGCGCTCTCCCAGGGCGGCAGGCTGCTGTGCGGCGGCGCGCCGCTCGCGCGCGAAGGGAATTTCTACCCGCCCACCGTCATCGCGGGCCTGCCGCACGACGCTCCCATCATGCGCGAGGAATTCTTCGGCCCCGTCGCCTTGCTCTTTCGTTTCGACACCGAGGCTCAGGCGGTCGCCATGGCCAATGACAGTGACTACGGGCTCGGCGCGACCGTCTGGACCCGTGATGTCGAGCGTGCCGCCCGTGTCAGCCGGGCGCTTGAGGCCGGCGCCGTCTTCGTCAACAGCTTCGTCCGTTCCGATCCGCGCGCGCCCTTCGGCGGCGTAAAGGCCTCCGGTTTTGGTCGTGAACTCGGAGCGCTGGGCGCGCGCGAACTGACCAACGCCAAGCTCGTATTTTCCGACTGACCTACGGAGGCCGCAACGCAGGAAGACCGGTGATGGACAGCGTGACAGAGCATGGTCCCGCAGTGATGGAAAAGGGCGCGCCAATCCTGGAAATGCGGGGCATCCGCAAGTCCTTTGGCGGGATCGACGTTCTCCATGGCGTGGACCTCTCCTGCCATCGCGGCACCGTGACGGCGATCTGCGGAGAGAACGGCGCCGGTAAGTCCACCCTCATCAATGTATTAGGCGGCGTCTTTGCGCCTTCCGCCGGGGAGATCCTGATCGACGGTCGTCCCGTTTCCTTCTCACACCCTGCGCAGGCCAAGCAACGGGGCATTGCTGTCATACATCAGGAATTCAACCTGCTGCCCTATCGCTCCGTCGCCGATAATATCTTTCTCGGCCGGGAACCCACCCGCTTCGGTTTCATCGACCGGGCGAGGATGGATCGCGAGGCCGGTGCCGTACTCGACCGCCTCGGTTGCACCATCGATCCAGGCGCGGCCTGTGGCAGCCTGGCGATCGCCGAGCAGCAATTGGTGGAAATAGCCAGGGCGACCTCGGAGAGTGCCCGCATCCTGGTGCTCGACGAGCCGACGGCGACGCTGAACGACGCGGAAACGCACGCTCTTTTCCGCCTGATCGATGAGTTGCGGCGCAGCGGTGTGGCATTGATCTACATCTCGCATCGGATGGCCGAACTTCGTGCGCTTGCCGATACCATAACTATCCTCAAGGACGGCCGGCAGGTCGCGACGCGCCCGATGGCCGGGATCGAAATCGACGAGGTTGTCCGGCTGATGGTCGGCCGCGCGATCGAGGATTTCTTCCCGCCTGCGGCCTCGACCACGCCAGGCGCGGCTCTCTACAGCATCTCGGATGGTGCGGCAGGCAGGCTTTCCGGCATTTCACTTACGCTGCACGCGGGAGAGATACTCGGCGTCGCGGGCCTCGAAGGCTCGGGCAAGGCCGAACTGGCGCGCGCGATGACCGGCGTGCTCCCCTTCAGCCACGGCGCGGTCCGCCTGTTCGACGGCGGCGGCGCACCACGGAGCCCGCGGGAAGCGGCGCGACGCGGCATTGGAGCGATCCCGGAAGACCGCAAGGGCGAGGGGCTCGGCCTCGTCCAGTCGTTGCGCGACAATTGCGCGCTGACGATGCGCGCGCTGGCGCCCTTTCTCGGCCGGGCGAGCGGCGGCTGCCGTGGCCGAAAGCAGATCGACGCTCTGCTCGATGGCGTCGCCGTGAAGGCAGCGGACCACACCATGCCGGTGGGACAGCTTTCCGGTGGTAACCAGCAGAAGGTGCTGTTCGCCCGCTGGAGCGGTATCGCGCCGAAGGTCTGGATCGTCATCGAGCCGACGCGCGGCATCGATGTCGGCGCCCGCGCTGCGATCTACGCGATGCTGCGCGGCTTTGCCGAGGCCGGAGCGGCGGTCATGGTGGTTTCCTCCGATCTTATGGAGATCATCGGCCTCAGCGATCGCATATGCGTCATGGCCGCCGGCCGCCTTGTGGCCGAACTGCCGCGCGGCGCAAGCGAGGAGGAGATCATCCGCCACGCGATGCGCCAGGCTCCGGTGGCAGCGGCATGACCGGGCCGTCCGTCGCCACGCTCTGGCACCGCTATGCGGTCGCGTTCATCCTGTTCGTGGTCTCGCTTCTTTTCTACACGCTCGCCGCGCTTCAGACGGGGCAATATTCCCAACTGACCTTTGACGGCTTCATGGGACTTTTGCAGCGCATGGTCGCGCTCGGCTTCGTCGCGATCGGGCAGATGGTGGTGATTTCGGGCGGCGCCATCGACCTGTCGGTGGCCAATCTTGTCAGCCTCTCGGCCGTTCTCGCCGCCTACCTGATGCAGGGCGACCCAGGCCGGATTGCCGAAGCCGTCGTGGTTGTCGTGGCACTCGCCGCGCTGATCGGTGCAGTCAACGGAGCCCTGGTCGCACTGCTCGGCGTCAATCCGCTGATCGCGACCCTCGGCACTAGCCTGATGCTGCAAGGCATACTTTCGGTTTCATATCATGCGCTTAGGGGCACGGCACCGAAAGCCTTCCAGCAATTCGCCTATGGCGCCTTCGCCGGCGTGCCCGCCTCGGTTGTCAGCCTTGCCGCGGCGGCGCTCGTCACCGGTGTCGCGCTCAGCCATACCCGGGTGGGCAGCCGCCTTTTCGCGGTGGGCGGCAATGCCAGGGCGGCGAGGCTTGCCGGCATTCACGACGCCCGCGTGACCATCCCGGCATTTGTCTTTTCCGGCGTGATGTGCGCTTTGACCGGGCTTTACCTCGCCAGCCGCCTTGGTGTCGGTACGCCTTGGGTGGGACGCGACGGCAATTACGATCTCGGTTCCATCGCCGCGGTGGTGATCGGCGGCACGTTGCTTGCGGGCGGGCGCGGCAGCATCACCGGCGCCCTGGCGGGGGTGATGCTCTTTGCCGTCATCGACGCAGTGGTCAACATGCTGCAGATCGATCCCTTCCTGAGCCAGGTGCTGCGCGGACTGATCGTCGTGGCCGCGGTCGGCATCTACACGTTCCGCACGAGCGGGGAAGTGGCATGAGGCAGGTCCTGAAAGCCATGCCGGCCCTTCCGCTGCTGATCGCGCTGCTGGCGCTCATGGTCTATATGAGCCCGTTTTATCGGACCGTTCCGGGCCTGATGATCTTCCTCCAGCGCGCGGCGCCTCTCGTGGTGCTGGCCTGCGGTACTTCCTTCGTGCTGATCGCGGGCGGCTTCGACCTCTCGCTCGGATCGCTGATCACATTGGTGGCGATTGCCGGGGCGATGATCACCCAAGGCGATGCCGCACTTACGGCGCCCGCCGTCGCCGCCGTCTTCGCGATCGGCCTCGTGGTCGGCACCGTGAACGGCATCGTCGTCGCCTACGTCAAGGTGCCGTCGATCATCACCACGCTCGGCACGCTTCTGTCGGTCCAAGGCATAGCGATGGCCTGGTCGGGCGGTGCGCCTTCGAGCACCCTGCCGGAAAACTTCCGCTATCTCGGCCGCGGCCGCATCCATGACGTGCCGGTGCTCGGGAGCCTGCCGGTCAGCGTGATCGTGCTCGTTCTCGTCTGGGCGATGACGCACTGGCTGCTGCACAGGACGAATTTCGGCAGCATGGTCTTCATGCTCGGCGACAATCCGAAGGCCGCGCTGCTTGCGGGCGTGCCGACCCGCCGCGTGCGCGTCGCCTGCTTTGTCATATCCTCCCTAACCGCCGTCATTGCCGGACTTCTGCTCGGTGGCTACTCCGGCGTCTCGGTGGATGTCGGGGGGGATTACGCGCTGCAGGCGATCGCCGCGGCGGTGATCGGCGGCATTGTTCTTCTGGGTGGGCGCGGCACCATCGCCGGGGCGGCCTCGGGCGCGCTCGCCCTTTATGCGTTGTTCACCGTCCTCAACCTTTTCGGTGTGTCGGAGCCGGTCCGGCTGGCGGTTCAGGGGCTGATCCTGATCGCCGCGGCGGCTTTCACCGCACGGCGATGATCGTCTTCGAAACAAACGTAGTGCTTCAACATGGAGGAGAAGAAAATGGCACAGACAGGATTGATAAGAGCCTTATTGAGAGCCGGAACGTTGATCGCGCTCCTGTTGGCGATGTGCGGCGTTACCTGGGCGCAGGTCGCCAACGTCAATGTCGATAAGGAATTCGCCGAGCAGATGGCGCTGATGAAGGCCAAGCCGAATGGCCCGGCCGACAAACCCTGGGAGCAATGGTTCGACGCCAATCTGAAGGACACTTCATCCTATGCGAAGAAAGGGCCTTATCACCTCTGCTTCTCCAACGCCGGACTGGGCAACGCCTGGCGCGTCACCGGCTGGATCACGATGCAGGCCGAGGTCGAACTCGACAAGGACAAGATCGCAAGCTTCGACCACGCCGACGGGCAGAGCAACGACAACAAGCAGATTTCCGACATACAGTCGTTCATAAACGGGGGTAAATGCGACGCCCTGATCGTATCGCCCAATACCTCCGCCGCGCTGACGCCGGTGGTGGAGCAGGCCTGCAAGCATATGCCGGTGGTGACTTTCGACCGCTCGGTGAACACACCCTGTCCCGTAACCGCCGTGCGCTCGATCGGCGGCTATGCCTGGGGTGCGGCTGGGGCGCAGTTTATCGTCAAGAACATTCCCAAGGGCGGCAAGGTACTGGTGCTGCGCACCGCGCCGGGAATTGACGTCTTCGAGACACGATGGACCGCAGCCGACAAAATATTCAAGGATGCGGGCGTCGATGTCGTCGGCAACGAGTTCGTGGGAGGCGACCGGGCCAAGACCAAGGCGATTGTAACGGACTACATCACCCGGATCGGTCAAATCGATGCGGTCTGGGTCGACCTCGGCACGGTCTCGGTTGCCGCGGCGGAGGCCTTTCAGGATATGGGAATGCCTTATCCGGTCATTACCGGAGAGGACGAGCAGGACTACCTGCAGGCCTGGCAGAAAGACGGCTTCAAGGGCTTTGCCTCGACATATCCGGCCTACCAGTGGCGCACCGCTGTCCAGGCGACGCTGAAGATCCTCGAAGGCAAGCCAGTACCCGCGCCGGAATGGATCCTGCCGCAGCCGGTCATCACCAAGGACAATCTGGCGAAATTCGTCAACGCCAAGCTTTCCCCGCTGCATTTCTCGATGTGCGGCTGCGAGGACATGCCCGGCTTCCCGGAACGCTGGGGCGGCAAGAAGTGAGCGAGACGGTGACCCGGAAAATCGACTATCTCATTCTGGGCGGGGGGTCGGCGGGCTGTGCGCTCGCCGCGCGCCTCTCGGAAGACGAAACGAAGTCGGTAACTCTCGTCGAGGCGGGACGCGATCTCAGCCTCGCCACGATGCCCGACAATATCCGAGCCCGTTATCCCGGCCGCGCCTTTCTTGACCCGCTGAACGTGTGGACGGCACTTCAGGCCGTATTCAGCGGCGCGAAGACGCGCCGGCCCCACCGAGCGCCGAGGCTTTACGAACAGGCCCGCGTGCTCGGCGGAGGCTCGGCCATCAATGCCATGGTCGCTAATCGCGGCGCCCCGGAAGACTACGACGAATGGGCGGCCCGCGGCGCCGAGGGCTGGAGCGGCAACGTCGCGCTCGAATATTTTCGCAAGATCGAACGCGATGTCGATTTCGACGACGAATTTCACGGCCGGGACGGACCGATCCCGGTCCGCCGGCTGCCGCCCGATCGTGTCTCTCCCTTCGTCCGTGCGGTAATGGACACGCTAAGGCTTCGCGGCGAACCGATCCTGCCCGACCAGAATGGTGAATGGCAGGACGGCGTCTTCCCTGCCGCCATCGCTGTCAGCGACGAAGGGGAGCGGGTGCCTGCCTCCATCGCCTATCTGACGGACCAGGTACGCGCCCGAAGCAATTTGACCATTCTCACGGGTGCATATGTCCGCACGCTGCGTTTCGAGGGGCTCCGCGTCGTCGGTGCCGGGATCGAGCGTGACGGCAAGCGCCAGAGCCTGGCTGCCGAGGAAACCATCGTGACCATGGGGGGCATCCATTCGGCCTGCCTCCTGATGCGCAGCGGCATCGGTCCGGCATCAGAGCTTCAGGCGCTTGGCATCGTACCGCGTTGCGACCGGCCCGGCGTCGGAAAGAACCTCATGGAACATCCGTTGATCGCCGTCTCAGCCTACCTGCCGGCCAAAGCGCGCATGGCCGATCTCGCCGAGCACCACGATCAGGCGCTGTTGCGTTGGACCTCCAGCATCGAGAATGCCCCGCGCGGCGACATGCATTTCGCGATTATCGGCCGAACCGCCTGGCACGAAATCGGCCAGCGCATGGGCTCTATCCTGGTCTGGGTCAACAAATCCTACTCCCGCGGCGAGGTCCAGCTGCGATCGGCCGATCCGCATGATGAGCCGATCGTCGATTTCCGCCTGCTTTCCGATCCACGTGATTTCAACCGGCTGAAGGAGGGCTTCCGCAAGGCTGCGGCGATCCTCTCGGATCCGGGCCTCCGCCGGACGGTTGGACCGGTCTTCCCCACGAGCTATTCCGAGCGTGTCAAGAAGGTGTCCGCCCCCGGCCTTTGGAACGCCATCCAGTTGAGGCTCCTTGCCGGGATGCTCGACTGGTCGGGGCCGCTGCGCAGCGCCGTGATCCATTCCGTTGTCACCCTCGGCGTCAGCCTCGACAAGCTTCTCGGCGACGACGCCGCACTTGGCGAGTTCGTCGGCAATTCGGTCGCCGGCGTCTGGCATGCCTCGGGCACCTGCCGGATGGGCGCGGTCGACGATCCGATGGCGGTGACGGACGGAGAAGGCCTAGTTTACGGTATCGCCGGACTGCGGATCTGCGATTCCTCGATCATGCCCTCCATCCCGCGGGCTAACACGAATATGCCTACGCTGATGCTCGCCGAGCGCCTCGCCGACGTCATCAAGGGCAAAGGGCTCCCGCCGGATGGAGGCAACGGTTTCGGATGACAGCATTACGGGGCCGTCTGGTCCGCGAGCGATAGAACTTTTCACGATGGCGGATCGGATCGCTGATCCCATCGAAGAGAGACAATGGACATGGTCGGACGTCTGGCAGGAAAGCGCATCATCATTACCGGTGGGGTGAACAATATCGGAGGCGAGGCCGTTCGCCTGTTCATCGCGGAAGGCGCGCGCGTGGTCATCGCCGATATCGACGAGACGGGCGGAAAGGAGGCCGCGGTGCGGCACGGCCCGGCCGCCATTTTTCTCCGCGTCGACGTTACCGACGAGGAGAGCGTGAAAAATATGGTGCACGACGGCGTCGCGTGGCTCGGCGGCCTCGATGCGCTTTGCCAGAATGCGGGCCTGCAATATGCCGGTCCAATCGAAGAATTAGACGCCCTGCGCTGGGACAGGCTCTTCGCGGTCAATACGCGTGGCATTTTCTTCGGCGTGAAATATGCGGTCCCGTATTTGAGGCGGGCCGGCGGCGGCGCGATCGTCAACATGGCTTCGCTCGCAGGCAAGCGCGGCGCTCCGGGAGTTGCCGGCTACTGCGCCTCCAAGGGAGCGGTCGTCGCCTTCGGCAATGCGCTCGCGCTGGAACTTGCGAAAGACAGGATCCGCGTCAACACGATCTGCCCCGGCTGGATCGACACCCCGTTCAACGATGCTGCCATCGCCCATATGGGAGGGCGCGAACGGCAGGCCGAGTTCGTCAGGCAGGTAGTGCCGCTCGGCCGTCAGGGCACGCCGTCCGAAGTCGCGCCGCTCTACGTTTATCTCGCCTCCGATGAATCTTCCTACATGACCGGCCAGGCGCTGGTGGTGGACGGAGGCATCTACAACTAAGGACAACCAAGCCGGATCCGATGGGCTTCTACAAAAACATCGCCCGACCGCTTCTCTTCCGACTTGATCCGGAGGTAGCGCATCGCCTTGCATTGGCGGCGGCGGCGAAAAGCGCACGGGCGGGCCCCCGGCTCAGGAATAGCACGTCTATCGCGGATGAGCGGCTTGAATCCACTGTCGCGGGCCTTTCCTTCCCAAGCCCGATCGGGCTGGCGGCAGGTTTCGACAAAAACGGCGTCGCGGTGGACCTGCTCGCCGGGCTCGGCTTCGGCTCGATCGAAATCGGCTCGGTCTCGGCGGAGTTCTCGGCAGGCAACCCTCGCCCAAGGCTCTTCCGGCTGCCGGAGGACCGTGCCATAGCGGTGGCCTACGGCGTGCCGAACGACGGCGCGGCGGTAGTTGCATCGCGGCTGCAATGGACGCACCTCGCCGTGCCGCTCGGCGTCAATATCGTCAAGACCAATCTTGGTTCCGGCGCGCCACCCGAAAGCGCGGACGAAATCATCGCCGACTATGTCGCGTCGGCGCGCCTGCTTGCGCCGATCGCCGATTACCTGATGCTCAATCTGAGTTGCCCGAACACGACGGACGGCCGCGATTTCTTCGTCGACCGTAGTCATCTCGAGGCCTGCCTCACGGCGCTGGGCGAGATCGGTCTCACGCTCCCCGTATTCCTGAAGGTCTCGCCGCTCGGAGGAATCGAGACTGTCGAGCGCATGCTGGCGGCCGCCGACGGTGCCTCCTTCGTCTCGGGCTTCATGTTCAACCTGCCGCCCGGCAAGCCGGCAGGTCTGAAGACGCCGCAAGACATCTGGCGCACCACGCCTGGCGCCGTCTCAGGCCCGCCCTCCAGGGCGCTTGCGGAATTCTGCATCCGCGAAACCTGGCGGCGGATGGACCGCGACCGCTACGCCATCATCGGGGCGGGTGGGGTGAGTTCGGGGGAGGATGCTTACAGGATGATCAAATCGGGCGCCTCGCTGACGCAGATGCTGACGGCCTTGATCTATGAAGGCCCGGCCATCGTGCGCCGGGCGACGCGAGAACTTCTGCGCTTGATGGAACGCGACGGTGTCCGCCGGATCTCGGAGGCGGTCGGTGCCGAGGCAAGGCAGGAATGAAGTATTATAACCATGTGGTTACTTGTTGCGTTGGAGCGACCCCTGGCAAACAGGGGGCCGCGTATGGAATGCCCAGGCTCCGCCCGTATGCAAGCTAAGCCGCAAGCCTACCTTTTCGCCGCGTTCTCTTGACGAAATGGAGCGATAGTGATTGGATTTGTAACCATCTGGTTACGCCGTTGGCATCGATACGGGGCGGATGGCTATGGCCGGCGGGAGGCGATCCGGCATTTCCGAGTTGTCAAGAAAGGATTTCCTCGGAGGGCGCCGGGCGTGTGTTGATAACAGGGAGGATGACGTGGCTCTTGTGATGAGAAAGGCAAGGCGCTCGGCGAGCCGTGCGTATTTGAAATGGTCGGCTGCGGCCGTGTTGGGACTGGCGATCACCGGGGTCGCCGCGGCGCGTGCGGAGACGATCAGGTCGATGGACTATATGACCGAACCGACGGCGAACGCGGCGATGCAGAAAGCGATCGACGCCTGCGTCAAGCAGACCGGCGTCGCCGTCGACCGCCAGGCGGTTCCTTATCCGGACCTTATACAGAAGGTGCTGCTCGCCGCAGCCTCCAAGACGCTGCCCGACATCATCTATATCGACAATTCTGATGTCGCCCAACTGGCAGACGGCGGTTTCATCATGCCGCTGAGCGATGTCGGCATGAAGGCCGAGGGTTTTGTACCGGCGCTCGCAGCGCTCGGCGACTACAAGGGCACCAACTACGCCTTGCCTTCGGCGAACAACACGATCGGTCTCTACTACAATGTCGATCTCCTGAAGAAGGCCGGAGTCGAGCCACCGAAGACCTGGGCCGAGCTGAAGGAGGTGGCCAAGAAACTCTCCGGTGGCCAGACCTACGGGCTCGCTTTCCCCGGCGCGCCGAACGAGCAGGGGACATTCCATACCTCGACCTTCGTCTGGTCGAACGGCGGCAGCTTCGACAAGCTGAACAGCCCCCAGACGATCGGCGCGCTCGAATATCTCGCTGATCTCGTCAAGATCGGCGCGGTATCGAAATCGGCGATCACCTGGGGCATCGATGAATCGCGCGACCAGTTCCTTGCCGGCCGCGCCGCGATGCTGATCGGCGGATCGTGGCTGATGCCGCAGCTCGACAAGCATCCGGACCTCCACTACGGCATCGTGCCGATCCCGACGCCGAAGCCAGGCGAGCAGGTGAAGGTGCCGGTCGGCGGCGAGCTCTGGGTCGTCTCCGTCACCGCCGACAAGGACGCCGCCAAAAAGACGCTCGAATGCCTCTCTGGCCCGGAGGTGGTGCTGCAATATGCCGAAGGCCGCCACAATATACCCGCCGTCGTTTCGGTGATGGACCAGTTCAACAAGGACCTGCCGAAGATGGCACCCTTCGTTTCCGAAATGGCGGGCGCGGTCAGCCGCACCTCCGTGCTCGGCACGGCCTATCCGAAATATTCCGCCGCCTATTCTGCGGCGATGCAGGCCGTGCTGATCGGGCAGAAGTCAGCGAAGGAAGCGCTCGATGAGGCACAGCAGACCGCCTCGGGAAAATAGCACTCTGGCGGTCCCGCTTCCCGAAGCCTTGAAGACACCGGACGCCTCGCGCGTCCGGCAACGCAACGTCCTCTATGGGCCATGGGTGCCGCTCGGTTTCGTCCTTCCGGCGCTCGTCTATTTCGCGGCTATGTTCGGCTATCCGCTTTATTACAGCATTTCGATGAGCGTGCGGCACTTCACGGTGGCGTCGTTCCTGACCGGTGTCGCGCCCTATGTCGGACTGCGGAATTACGTCGATCTGTTCACCGACCGGCTCTTCCTCGCTGCACTTGGCAAGACGGCGATCTTCACGGTGTTCTCCATTGCCGGACAGATGGTGATCGGCATGCTGCTCGCGCTCTTCTTCCGGCGCGCCTTCCCGTTCAGTTCGGCGATGCGGGCGCTGCTGCTTGCCCCCTGGCTGCTTCCCATCGTGGTTTCGGCATCGGTGTGGCGCTGGATGTTCGCGCAGGACACCGGCATCATCAATTATGTGCTGTTGAGTGCCGGCATCGTCTCTGAACCTGTGCCTTGGCTGATAGAGCCCGCTTATGCGCTCTGTGCCGTGATCTTCACCAATATCTGGATCGGCATTCCCTTCTCGATGGCTGTCTTCCACAGCGGTCTCCAGGCATTGCCCAAGGAGATTTTTGAAGCGGCCGAGATCGACGGAGCCAACGCCTGGCAGCGTTTCCGGTTCGTGACATTGCCTCTATTGAAGCCGCTGACCGCGATCGTCTTCATCCTCTCGGTGACCTACACGGTCAAGGTGTTCGACCTCATCTTCGTCATGACGGGGGGCGGGCCGGCCTATGGCACGGAGACCTTGGCGATCCGGTCCTACCAGTTGTCCTTCCGCGATCTCGACTTTGGGCACGGCGCGGCCGTCGGCAACGTGCTCATCCTGATCTCGCTCTGCTTCGCTTTCTTCTATATCCGTTCCTTCAAGCGCAGCCTGATCGTGGAGGAAGGCTGATGCGGCGCGAGCGCACGGGCATGTGGTTACGGATCGGCTGCGGTGTGCTCATCGTCGGCGTCATGCTGTTCCCTCTCTACTGGATGGCGAACGCGTCGTTGCAGGCGCAATGGGCGTTGCTCGATCCCTCCCCGAGATGGCTCCCCTTTCCGCCCTTGATCGACGGCTACAAGTCGGCCGCCGGCTCGCAGTGGCCGCATATCGTCACGAGCTGTGCGGTGGCGAGCGCGGCGGCGGTGCTGTCGCTCGCCGTGGCGGCTCCCTGCGCCTACGCGCTGGTCGTCTTCCGCATGCGCTGGACGACATTCTTTATCCTGCTGATGCTCATTGCGCAGATGTTGCCGCATATCGTCATGGCGAACGCGCTCTATGCCATTTATGCGCAACTCGGCCTGCTCGACACCTATTATGGCCTTATCCTGGCCGACTCGACCATGGGGGTCCCCTTCGCCATCCTCATCCTGCGCGCATTCATGGCCTCGCTGCCGCGCACGCTGGTCGAGGCGGCGCTGTGCGATGGCCTCGGCTATTGGGGGGTGTTTTTCCACATTGTCCTGCCGCTCAGCCGCAACGGCCTAATCACCTCGGGCCTGTTCTGCTTCCTGTTCGCGTGGTCGGATTTCATCTTTGCGCTCACCTTGAGCACGCGTCAGAAAATCGTGCCGATCACGCTCGGCATCTACGATTTCATTGGCACGCATGGCACCGACTGGAATGGCATCATGGCAACCGCCGTCATGGCATCGATCCCGCCGATCGTCCTTCTGTTGTTCGGCCAGAAATATATCACCGCCGGCCTGATCGGCGGCGCGGTGAAAGAATAGCGAGGCACCCGAGTTTTACGGAAGGAACCGACTGTCGAATGCGAGTTGGCGCGGTAACGAAAAGAATATCGCCAACACAGCAGCGTCAGTTGTCAGACCAGGACCAGACCCTGTCGCATGGCGGTGGCGATGGCGTCGGTGCGGTTGGCGGCGCCGAGCTTCACCAGGATTGCCGCGACATGGAACTTGACCGTGTGGACCGAGATATCGAGCTTGCGGGCGATCACCTTGTTGGGCGCGCCTTCGGCAAGCAGTGCCAACACCTCCGCTTCGCGCGGCGAAAGATGGATGGGCAGGCTGACCTCATTCCCGTCGGGCTCACCGGCCGCCTCGCTGGGCGAACGATCGAAAGCATCTACTGCCCCTCCGGTGATGCGGTAGCCCGCAGCCGCCAGACGTGCCGCAGCAGCAATGAGGGCCGGAGCGGCATCGGCACGCAGCGCGGCGGCGATACTGCTATGCGTTATCACCTCGCTGCCGGGATCGGAGAGCAGAACGACTGGAGTGCTGATTGGCAGGCTTTTCACTGCTGTGATGTCGCTGACAACCGCGACCGCCGCATGGTCGCCGGAACCTATGTCTTCCCACATCACCACGGTGACGTCGTCCAATTCGGCCAGCGAGGCGGCAAGACGCGCGCCGCGCCCGCTGTCATCGAGCGCGACCAGTACCAGAAGGCCTTCGTCGCCATCATGCCTCGCCAGCATCGCTTCTGTCCCGTGCCGTTCAGGTCAACGGCTTCTCGCCGATGGTGATCGCCACTTCGCGCGCTTCGCCGCCGTGCAGCACGCCAAGCGTAACCGCAGCGCCGGCGCTGTCCGGGCCCAATTTGCGGATCAACTCGCGTGGCCCGCGAACAGGTTCGCCATTCCAGCCGGTGACGATATCGCCCAGCACGATACCGGCGGCCTTGGCTGGCCCATCCTCATCGATGCTCATCACCATGGCACCTTGCACGTCGCCATGCCGGATCGGGTGCAGCCCGGCGCCGAGATAACCGCGCGACACATGGCCCTTGCTTTTCAACGCTGCGACCGTGCGCTCGATCGTCTCATACGGGATGACCAGCGCTCGCCGGCGCGGGCCGAAGAGCAACATCCCGACCAAATGGCCTTTGGCGTCCAGCACCGGCCCACCTTCGAACCGGCCCCCGGCCATGACTGCAAGGTTGATGCGGCGGTCGATGACACCGCCGCGCATCGAGCGCCAAGCCGGTCCGACCTCGCCCACAGTTCCGAGAACGGCGAGCGGCGATGCACTATCCCGCCCGGCGGCAACGATAAGGTGGCCGGGGCGCACGAGGTCGGCTTTCTCAAGGGCAGGGGAGGCAGCATCCATTCCCGGTTTCAGCAACGCGATGCCGGTCGACGGATCCCGCCCGACCAGTTCGGCGCTCACAGTCTCGCCGGAAGCCAGGGTGAGTTGCTGTTCCTCGTCCGGTTCGACCACTTCCTCGGCTGCGACATAGAAACCATCGCCCCAATGAAAGGCGGTTGCCGTGCGGCCGTGCTGGGTCTTGAAGCTGGCGGTCAGCGGCGCGGCCTTTTCGGCTATGCCGGCGACCGCATCGGAAAAAGCGGCAAGATCGAAACTGCTCATCTCTCACTCCTGGGTTCAGGTCCTTCGGGACTTTAGATACCCGGATATGGCCGCACGGAATGGCGCTTCCTACTCGCCTGACGGCTAGGACCGGTCGTGACTGGCCATTCGGTCAGGTCGCAGCGCGACGGCGCACCTCGCACATATAGACATCCGCTTCCTGCCTTGCATGGAGACCCATATGGCTCTGCCCGCGTCAGAATTGCAGCCGGACGATGCCCGCCTGCTCGACGACTATTCCGCCACCGTCGCCGACGCCGTCGACCGGGTAGGCCCGGCCGTCTGCCGGATGGAACGCGTTGCCGACAGCCGCGCCGCCGGACAAGGATCCGGCTTCGTCATTGCACCGGATGGCCTGATCGTCACCAATTCCCATGTCGTCGGCGATGTGCAGGCTGTTCGTATCGCGATGCCCGACGGCACATCCACAGGGGGGCGTGTGCTCGGCCGCGATCCCGATACCGATATCGCCCTCGTGCGTGCCGATGGGCACTTTTCCGATATTGCGCCGCTGGGCAATTCGAAGCGTCTGCGCCGTGGCCAGATCGCCATCGCCATCGGCAATCCGCTCGGCTTCGAATGGACGGTGACGACCGGCGTTGTCTCGGCGCTCGGCCGCTCGATGCGCGCTTCGACCGGCCGCTTGATCGATGACGTGATCCAGACCGACGCAGCGCTCAATCCTGGCAACTCCGGTGGCCCGCTTGTGTCCTCGGCCGGCGAGGTGATCGGCGTCAACACCGCTATGATCCGTGGTGCGCAGGGCATCGCTTTCGCGGTCGCTTCCAACACCGCCAGCTTCGTCATCGCCGAAATCATCCGCTTCGGCCGCGTTCGCCGCGCGTTTATCGGCGTTTCGGCCGATACGGTCGCCTTATCGCGCCGCGCCGCGCTGCTGTCGCGGGTGACAAGCCGGACCGCCGTACGGCTGCGCTCGATCGAAGCAGAAGGACCTGCGGCGAAAGCCGGCCTCAGGGAAGGCGACATCGTCTCGGCAATCGACGGTCATGCCATTGGCGGCGTGGACGATCTCGTGCGCATGCTCACCGCCGAACGCATCGACCGGGAAACATTGTTCACGGTAGTCGGTGGTTCGGGGATCAGACAGGTGGCGGTAACGCCGTCTTCGCGCCGCTGATTTCCGTGTATCCGTAGACCGTGCGTTACCAATGCGTTGCCCGCTGTGGGCCGCAAAACACCTAAACGGCTGTCTCCGACCGGTTAGATAGGCCAAAGACCCTCGACCCGCGACTGGAGGTCCGTCTTGACCAGTCCAGCGTCATAGTCCCGTTAGTGCTGACCCTGGCTAACGCGAGTGTCCAGGAACCTCGTGGCCATTTTCAGGTCGCTATTACTCAAGCTGAACGGACTGCTTTTGACGCAGAGCGCCGGGTGTCGATCCGAATTGCGACCTGAAAAGGCGTGTGAAATGCGATTGATCTGAAAAGCCGCGATCAAAGGCGATCTGGGCGATCGATCGGCTGGAGTGAATTAACAGCGAATGGGCGAAGCGCAGCCGCAGCGATCGGGAGAAGCTCAACGGTCCCGAACCCACCGCGTCGACGAAACGCCGCTCCAGCTGGCGTGGGCTTAGCTGCGCTTCCCGGGCCAGTTCCTTGACCGACGGCGGGTTGCCGCTTCTTCGTTCGATCAGTTGAATTGCGCGGCGCACGCTCGGATCCCTAATGGTCGGGCCGTCGTAGAAGGGCAGCTGGTAATGGCTGTAGCTGCGCATGCGGTCGAGCCCCATGATGCTCACGGCCCTCGCTGAATCTCTGGCACCCCACAGACGCGATACGATGTAGATGGCGAGGTCTGCAGCCCACGTGCCGCCGGCGCAGGAAATAAAATTTCCCTCGATCAGAAAAATGGCGTCGATCGACGCTTTCAGATGAGGAAATTCGTCGACAAACTCGTGATGGTGAAACCAATGGATGCAGAAGCGTCGGTTCTCGAACAGGCCGGCCCGCGCCACGGCGAAGGTGCCGGTATCGAGAGCGATGAGAACCGTGTCGCCATCTATCTGCCGACGGACGAAGTTCTGAGCTGTCTTCGGTATGGCAGCCGCTCGACGGCCACCGACCACCACGAGAAAGTCTAGAGCGGAATTTTCCGAATAGGTCCGGTTCGCTGATACCGGAACGCCGGAACTGGAATGGAAGGTCGCATCGTTTTCTTCACCTAACACATACCATTCGCAGAAGAATTTTCCGGTAAGTACGCCGTGATCTTCCATCTGGCGCAGAACTTCCAGAAAGCAGCTGAAGGCGAGTAAGCTGAACTGCTCGGTCAAGATGAAGCCGAAGCGCAGTTTTCTCCCTTTCTCCGCCGCTATCGCGTCAATGCTACCCGGGGGCAATAGAGCGTTTCCCTTCGAGTCGGTACGGCGATGCACGAAACGGAGTCAACCGCCCGTCCGGGTTCCAAAAAATGACGGTTTCATTCTATTGGCGCACGACGCGGTGAGCAAGCATTCGCATGTTTGACGCCGTGCTGTTCCGGAGCCTTCTACAAGCCGGCCGGCCCGATACGAAAGGAATTCGAAGTTGTTAAAAGTCGCTCAGGTTGGGCTTGGAACGATTGGCAGTATTTTCGCTCGGCATCTTGCCGCCGAAGACATCGAGTCGACGGTGTTCGACCAAAACCCAGACCGCTATGTCGGGCTTCCTGAGACGGTGCGTTGCGCCGGGACGATCAGGGATGCCGTTTCTCAAGCGCAATACGTGCTCGTCTCTTTGCCTGACCCAAGTGCGGAACGCATCGCCATGCTGTCGGCAACCGGGATCATCGCGTCGGTCCAGCCCGGCACGGTGATCTTGGATCTGAGTACAATCGACCCCCAAACTGCCAGGGAAGCCTATGATATGGCCCGGCAGCGTGGCGTGCACTACGTTGAGGCACCGGTCAGCGGTGGCGAGCCTATGTCTGCCGGCACGGACGGCGCCCACAACCGCAATGTTACTTTCATGGCCGGTAGCGATGCGCAAAGCTTTGAAAAAGCCAAACCACTCATGGAAATGATTGGCAAATTTCCCATTCACATCGGGCCAGCGGGAAGCGGCGCGATCGTGAAGCTGATCAGCAACTACATCTCAGGTCTGCACAATGTCGTCGCCGCCGAAGGCTTCGCGCTCGGCAGGGCGGCCGGCATTGACCCTGAATTGATGTTGAAGGTGTTCGCGCATACGGATGCCAACAGCTACTGGTTGTTCAACTATTTCGCGCCGCGTATCCGTTCTGGAAATTTCGAGCCGGGCTTCTCGGTAGATCTGCAATACAAGGATCTACGTCTCGCTGATGAGCTTGCCCGCCAGCTGAAGGTTCCGATGCCGCTGAACGCGGCGGCAATACAGGTCTATCAGGTGCTGCGGGCGCGCGGCGATGGCGGCAAGGACCTGGTCGAGGTCGCAAACCTCATCGCCGAGTGGGCAGGGCTGGCCGACTATCGACAAGCTAAGTAACCCACAGGCGCGCCACGTTCGGCAAGACGAGGAGCGGCACCGCAATGAAAGGCAAAGTTGTTATCATCTCCGGTGGGGCGACCGGCATAGGCGCTGCGGCGGTCGAGTTGTTCGCGCGCAAGGGTGCCGTCGTCGCCTGCGTCGACCGCAATGAGACGCAAGGGCGTGAACTTGTCGCACGCATGAAGGCGGAGGGATTGGCCGCGGAGTTTTTCCTGGCCGATCTGACGATGCGTGCGGACATTGCCGCAGCGGTCGCGCAGATAGTGGAAAAGTTTGGCCCTCCCGACGCGCTTTTCAATCACGCTGGAACCATCGTCATCAAGCCATTTCTGGAAATCACGGACGATGACGTCGATTTCCTGATCAAAGCCAATCTGATCAGCATGATGGCCATGACCCAGACGGTCCTGCCGCACATGATCGAGAATGGAGGAGGGGCGATCGTGTGCATGTCCTCCATCTCCGCGGAACTTGCGACACCGATGGAAGTCCTCTACGGCGCGACCAAGGCCGGCTGCCAGATGTTTGCCAGAGGCATCGCCATCGAATTCCGGGATCGGAACATCCGCTGCAATTCCGTCAGCCCTGGCTTTGTTAAGACACCGCATGGCGAGCGCGAGTTGAAGGAACTCCAGGCACTAGGCGTTTCGGTCGATGAAGACGCGCTAGCGGAATTGCAAGGCAGGCTTTGCAAGCCTGTCGAAGTAGCCGAAGCCGTATTCTTCCTTGCCAGCCCAGCGGCGAGCTTTATCAATGGTGCCAATATCGTCGTGGACAACGGCTTCAGTGCGCAATGATGAAGCGCTGGATGGACCAGCCTGAATCCTCGGCGCATGGCAGGGGCGATCCTGATTGTTGCATGCCGGGTGCGGTGGGTGCGGCCAGGGAACCCGTTGAGAGGCTGTCTGGATTCCAGAAAGGGTATTATCCCGCAGAGCTGCTTTGCTCGATCGAGGCAGGCAAGGCGCTTCGGGGCACCAATTTCCCTATTTATTCGCGCGACGGCGAAAGTCCGTTGAGGGCGGTCGATATCCGGGCCTTTGCCATTGCAACTATTACCGTTACGAACGCACAATTTCGTTCCTTCGTGGAATCGACCGGGCACGTCACGGACGCGGAGAAGGCGGGTGGCGCCTTCGTGTTTCTCGGTGGGACTGGATCGAGCTTCGGCGCGAAACGTGTCTCGGGGATGCCGTGGTGGGCATTCGTGCCGGGCGCGTGTTGGCGCGCGCCGCTCGGTGCTGCGGACGAGGCGTGGTGCGACCCCGATCATCCCGTGACTCAGGTCAGTTGGACCGATGCGGCAGCCTATGCAGAATTCGTCGGCGGGCGACTGCCTAGCGAGGTGGAATGGGAGCACGCCGCACGGGGCGGGCTCGGTGACGTGCCCTATCCCTGGGGGACCGAGGAGCCAACGGACCGCGGCTCCTTTCCCTGCAATATCTGGCAGGGCGATCTTTCAACCGACAATCTTGCCTATGATGGCTGCGGACTGACGGCTCCAGCGCGATCCTTTGAGCCGAACGGCTACGGCCTCTACAACATGGTCGGCAATGTCTGGGAGTGGTGTGCTGACGCACGCCCGGCTGCCGATCTGGGCGGCAAAAGTGCGGGCGCTCCAAGGGCGCAGGCCGATCGGGCGGAGGATCGTGTTTTGAAAGGAGGATCCTTCCTGTGTCACGTATCGTACTGCCATCGCTACAGGATCGCGGCGCGGATGTTTCGCCCGCATGGCCTTGCGATCGGCCATGTCGGATTTCGCATCGCCTTCGATCTCTGAAGGACGCTATCTCAGAAACGACCGGGTCTCTTCGACCTGGCGGATCAACGCATTAAGCATATCTGGATCTCGGGAGAGATAGGCGATCGCTTTCGTATCATCGACACCGATGTTGATATCGTTGTGATGGATGCCGGCGTGATCACGCTTGAGAACGCCGACCATCAGCGCGCGCGCTATTACGATATCGATCGAGCTTGCCAGGTTGTTTCTGTAGTAGAGTCGATCGCCGTTGAAATCCGGCGTGTGATCCCAGGCCTTGTAGTCGCCTTCCCGCAATCCCTTCATCACAAACTGCCGCACGAGTTGGCTTTCCTTGACCCGCGCCGCCAATCCCGACAGGTTCCAGCGTTGTTCGGCGAGCTGGTGCAACTCTTCCAACAGTGACTGGAATTCCGGCTTTCCGGCCAGATTGTCGTGTTCCTCGGGATCGTTCGAAAGATCATAGAGCTGTGCGGGGTCGAGCGCGCAGTAGATGTATTTGTGGGGTCCCTTCTTCACCATATGGACGGTGGCCGGTGTCGTTTCGGACATGAGCTCAGCGTAGACGACGTCGCTTCGGCCATTGGAATTGCCGCCCAACAACCCGACAAGGCTCTGTCCGTCGACCGCGAAAGGGATCTCCGCCTGGGCAAATTCAGCAAGCGTCGGGAGCAGATCAATCAATGAGCAGTTCTGTGCAACACGCGCGGCGCCGGCGTGCCCTGGTGCATGCACTACGAAGGGAACTCGTGCCGACTGTTCGAAGAAGCTCCTCTTGAACCAGAGATCGCGCTCGCCAAGAAACTCCCCGTGATCGGAGGTGAGGATTACGATCGTGTTTTCGCCATATCCGCAACTCTCAAGCGTTTGCCGCAATTCGCCGATCTTGTCGTCGATATAGGAGATTGCGCCATAGTAGGCGTGACGTGCGGCGCGAACCGTATCTGCGCTCAGGCCCGCCTCGTCCATGCCGAAATGGGCGCGGATGCGCCGGCTGTGCGGATCTTCGCTTCGCGGCAGGTTCGGCATATCGATTTCTTCATCCGAGTACCGGTCCCAGTAGGGTGCGGTGATGGAGAAGGGATCGTGCGGATGCGTGAACGACACGGTCAGGAAGAACGGGCTCGCATCGCGCGAACGCGCGAGGTCGAACAGCCAGCGATTAGCGCGGAAAGCAACCTCGTCGTCAAAATCGACCTGTACGCTCCTTTGGCAGGAGCCTGCCTCCGTGACCACGCGCATTTCACCGGTGTTCGTACCGTGTTGGCGTTGCCAATCGGCCGTCCAGCTGAAGTCGCTTGGATAGATGTCGGTGGTGATCCGCTCTTCGAACCCGTGCAACTGGTCGGGACCGACGAAATGCATCTTCCCGGAAAGGCAGGTGCGGTAGCCGGCCGCGCGCAGAACGTGGGCCAGGGTCGGAACCGATGCCTGGAATTCCGCTCCGTTGTCGTAGACACCGATGGAGGACGCGAGGCGGCCGGACATCATCGAGGCGCGCGAGGGGGCGCACAGCGGATAGTTGCAGTACATGTTGTCGAAGACGATACCGGAGGCGGCGAGCGACGCCATATGCGGCGCCTTCACGACGCTATTGCCGTGAAACGGCATGGCGGAACAACACATCTGGTCGGTCTGGATCAGAACGACATTTGGAAGAAGGGGCATTGTGCGAAACCTCACATGGTCTTGCGATAGCGCTGGAGGAACTGACGGAGCCGGTCGGATTCGGCGTTCCACATCACGTCGGCGGCGGTGCCTTGTTCAGCGATACGGCCGCCCTCCATGAAGATGACCTGATCGGCGACCTGTTCCGCGAAAGCCATCTCGTGGGTGACGATGACCATCGTCATGCCTTCGGCTGCCAGTTGCTGGATGACTTCGAGCACCTCGCCGACGAGTTCTGGATCAAGCGCCGACGTCACCTCGTCCAGCAGCAGGACTTCAGGCTCCATCGCCAGCGCCCGCGCAATGGCCACACGTTGCTGCTGCCCGCCGGACAGGGTGCGGGGTAGGCGATCCGCCCAGTCGGCCAGGCCGACCTTGGACAACAGCGTCGAGGCGAGTTCGCGCGCGTCCGATCGCGGCTTCTTCTTCACCCGAATGGGTGCAAGCGCGACGTTGTCGAGCGCCGAGAGGTGCGGAAAAAGGTTGAAGCTTTGGAACACCATCCCGGCTTTTTGCCGCAGAGCGTTGATCTCGGTTTCGGAGCAGCGGACGCGATGGCCTTTGTCGTCCTGCCGATAGCCGACAGGATCCTCGCCGATATGAATGAAACCTTCTTGGAAGTCTTCGATGAAATTCATGCAGCGCAGCAATGACGATTTCCCCGAACCGCTTGGCCCGATAATGCCGGTTACGGTTTTCGCCGGCACAACGAGCGACACCGCGTCGAGAATGGTGAAGCTGCCTGCACGCTTGATGACCTGGTCGACTATGATGTTACGAGCCATTTTGAGCGCCAGTTGTTTTTGGGGCGAACCGACGCGCACAGAGCGATATCGGAAAGCAGATGACGAAATAGATCAGCATCACGCCGAAGAAGATGCTGAATGGTTCAGCCGTTCGCTCCACGACTTCCTTGGCCGCGTAGGTCAGTTCCCAGACGCCGACGATGGAGGCGTAGGCCGTGCTCTTGACGGCGATCACACTGATGTTGAGCCATGGGGCAACAGCGGCAGGCAGCGCCTGCGGCAACAAAACGGAACGCAGCGTTTCAAGCCGCGACATGCCGAGCGCGATTCCCGCTTCGTACTGACCACGCGGCAGCGTTTCCACGGCGCCACGGAAAACCTCGCTGTAGAAGCAGGCGACGTAGATCACCAGCGCAATTCCGACCGCCGTGGTGCCCGACAGATCGACTCCCACATTCGGCAGGAAGAAATACAGGACAAACATGCTCACCAGGACCGGCATCCCACGGATCGAGAACGTCATGGATCGCATCGCTGCGCGCACGGCGCTGCCTGCCAGGAGCAAGACGAGGGAAATCGCAAGGCCAAGCATTGTACCGAGGAGGATTGCAGCGATCGCGAGATAGGCCGTCACCTCCGCGCCTCGCAGGATATAGCCGACATTGTCGAAGAAGATCGTCATGCGACTCGCGGCTCCGCCCACTTCTCGAGCCGTGCCACAAGATACCCGATAATGATCGATAGCAGCACGTAGACCGACCCGATCATGATGAAGATCTCGAATGATGCTCCCGTGCTCTCGGTTAGAATTTTCCCCGAAAGCGTAAGATCGACCACGCCAATGGCAGACACGATCGCGGTGTCCTTGACGGCGATGATCAGTTGGTTACCCGTTGGCGCAAGGATGCGAAGCGCGGCCTGAGGCAGGAGAATGTCGCGCATGATCACGGAACGCGGCATGCCCAATGCCTTGCCCGCCTCGACCTGTACCGGCGAAACGGATCGAAGCCCGCTGATGATGACATCGGAAAAAAATGCGCCGTGCTGGATCGCAATTGCGATGACGCCGCAAGCGAAGCCGCTGATGCGCCAACCAAGCAGCGGCGAGCCGAAATAGAGGAAGAACATCTGCAGCAGTAGTGGTGTGTTGCGCAGAAATTCGACGATGGCGATCGTGACCCACCGGACAGGCCAGAACGGTGCCAGCTTGCTGGCGGCGAATATTGCGCCCGACACGACGGACGCGGGGAGCGCCAAGACGGCGATCCAGATCGTTATAACGACACCGTCTTGAAGTTTGGGCGCATTCAGCAAAACGAAGCGCCCAAAAAAGGTTATCGTGTCCAGAATATCCATCGACGACTATCCTCTCGGCGTCGTTGATGAAACAGCCTCGATCACTGCTGTTTCACGAAATACTTCGCGTGCTTCGGGCGTTCGCCAAACCATTTTTCGTAGATGTCGGCATACTGGTCGAACAGGGCACCGCCGGTCATTTCCGCGACCATGGTATCGAGAACCTGCCACCACTTGAAATCGCCGAGTTTCATGAAGATCGCGTTGTTCACGGGCGAACTGATGCGTTCATCGATGATCCGGATTTCGGGATTGTTCTTCACATACCAACGTGCGACGGGCGTATCGAGTTGTGCGGCGTCGACCCGGTTGGTCTTGACGGCGGTGAACTGGGCGGCGGTGGAATCAAAGACCACTTGCCCCGCCTTCGGAAAATACTTGTCCGCGCGAACCTTCTGAACGGGTGATGTCAGGAGGGCGGATGTATATTTCTCGTTGTTCAGATCGGAGAGGGACTTGATGTCGGAGTCGGCCCGGACGACGATTACGAAATCGCTATCGATATAGGGGCGTGTGAAGCCCACCCGCATGATGCGGTCGGGTTGAATGGTTGTGACCTGGATTCCGACGTCTATCTTGCCGGATTCGATATTCGGCCAACGGGCCGCGAATCCCTGTTTGACGAATTCGATCCTCTTGGGATCATCATCCCCGAAAATGGATTTGGCGAGCAGTCGGGCGATGTCGATATCGAATCCCGCCAGTTCACCCTTCTCGTCAATGAAGCCGAAAGGGGGAGCCTCGGACGTGACGCCGACGACGATCTTGCCGCTGGCTACTACCTTGTCATATACGGATTCCTGAGCTGCAGCATGGAGCGCACCTACGACCGTCAGTAAGGCAGCACTGGCCAATGCAGCTATCACATTTCTAAGGTTCACGGCTTGTTCCTCCACTATTTGCGGACCCAGCTTAGGTATGAACACGGACCGGCCTTAGAACGCATCCGACAAACTATGGAATGAAAACCTCGACGCAGCCGAGGCTGTCGGGGCTTTCGAATATTGGTGGTCGTCTCGACTGTGGCCGAACAGGAGGCGTTAGTACTATTCGCACCCGAGAGGGGGAATGGCCGCTCTGTTGAGGAATCCTTTGATCTCGGCGGAACTCAAGCGGATCCCGGTGGTGGAGCCGTTTGATATCGCTCCTTTACACGTGGCGGTTACGCCCAATGTAGGCCGTTCCGGGCTGACTGAACGAATCCAGAAGCGGTCATTCGCCGTCACGCACTTTCATCACGTGCTCGAGGGTAGAGAAGACGTGACTGTCACTCATCTGCGCCACATTGAAGCGAACGAATGGCGCGGCCGATTGTAATGTGCTGAACGCATTGCCGGGCGCAAGAATGACCCTACGCTCCATGCAACGTCGCGCAATTACTGTCGAATCGTGTCCATCGGGCAGCCGACACCAAAGATAGAAACCGCCTCTCGGCATGATCCAGGGCACGATGCCGAGTGCGGCGAGCCGATCCACGGCTTCAGTTCTGGCGTTGGCGAGACGCCGACGCACATCATCCATGTGCTTGCGATACGTCCCCCCGGCCAACACGCCGGCAATCAGTCCAGCCGCTATGGGACTGGAGCCGCCGAAGCTCGTGGCGACTTGCAGGTCGATCAGTCCTTCGATCCAGTCTGTCCTCGCCGCGATATAGCCGCAGCGCATCGAGGCCGAGAGCGTCTTGGAGAAACTGCCGATCCTGATAACCCGGTTGAGTCCGTCGAGAATAGCGAGGCGCGGTGACAGTATGGGCTCGAAGTCGGCGAAGATGTCATCCTCGACGATGGTCAGCCCATGGGCGGTGGCCGCGCTTAGCACCCGATGTGCGGTCTGGGGCGAGATGCTGGCACCGGTCGGATTATGAAGAGCGGAGTTTGTGATATAGAGGCGCGGATTCTCGTCGACCAGCGCTTGCTCGAAGGCGGATATATCTGGCCCGGTGGGCGTGAACGGAATACCGACGATCTTGACTTGATGCGCGCGAAGCAGCGCATGGAAATTGAAATAGCAGGGATCGTCAACGAGAACGGAGTCGCCCGGCCGCAGGAGCAATCGGCAGATCAGGTCGACGGCCTGGGTCCCCGAACCCGTCAGGAGGACCTGATCTGCCGTTGCCGCAATACCCTGATCCGCGAACTGGCGGATCAGGAGACGGCGCAACTCAAGTGAACCACGCGTGCTGCCATAATCCGACAGCACTGAATCATCGGCCCTGCTAAGCGCCCTCATCTCTTTTCGAAGTGCGGTATTCGGCATCCAGTCTGAAGGAAGCCATCCACAGCCGGGTTTGAGAACCGATGGGTCGGCATCAAGCGACTGCCTCGAAACCCAAAATGGATCAATATCGCGGTCGCGGCGCGGTCCCATCTCGGCCAACGACATGGGCGGGAGATCGGCTCCGGTCACATAAAACCCCGAACCCGGGCGCGCGCGGATGATCCCCTCCGCTTCGAGGCGGGCGTAAGCCTCGACAACGGTCGATGGCGATACGTTCATGGTCTTGGCGAAGCGACGGACCGAGGGCAAACGATCACCCGGAGCAAGCACTCTGTTCGCAATCTTCGTGCGAACAGAACGCATTAGCGCCTCCGTCCGCGTTATTTCGCCATCTGTCATAGCAAATCTCTACCCGCTGTATGGGTTGTTTATGCCATACAGATTTTGATAATCGTATCATACTGTTTCTGTTCGTTCGAGACTCAAGGCTATAGATGCTCGTCCTCTGAAAGTGAGGACGGCATGGACAAAAGAACGGCCGGGTGGGGTAGTGGCCTCCTCGGGGTCATCATATTCAGTGGTTCGCTGCCGGCGACACGCGTTGCGGTTCGGGACTTTAGCCCAATGTTTCTGACCTCGGCGCGCGCCGGACTAGCCGCCGTGCTTGGTGCTATCTTTCTCTTCGCGCTTCGCCAGCCCTTGCCTAAGCGGAAGGAGATCCTTCCTCTGGTAATCGTCGCCGTCGGCTGTGTTGTCGGTTTTCCCTTGCTCACCGCCCTCGCGCTCCAACACATCACCGCCGCTCACTCGATTGTTTTCATCGGCATGTTACCGCTGGCGACCGCAATCTTTGGCGTGGTGCGCGGCGGTGAGCGGCCGCATGCCCCGTTCTGGGTATTCTCGATCATCGGCGCGTCGGCTGTCGCGGGTTTCGCCCTCTATGGCAGCGGCGGCGGAACGCTAATCGGCGATCTGCTGATGGTCGCGGCGATCCTCGTATGCGGTCTCGGTTATGCCGAAGGCGCCACCCTGTCCCGCCGTCTTGGGGGCTGGCAGGTGATTTCCTGGGCCCTCATCCTATCGCTCCCGATCATTGGTATCCTGACCCTGATCACCTGGCCTGAAACACTCAGCAACGTCACGATTCCCGGTTGGATCAGCCTCGCCTATGTTTCAATCTTCAGCATGATGGTGGGCTTCATCTTCTGGTATCGCGGCCTTGCCCTCGGCGGTATTGCCGGGGTCGGCCAGCTGCAGCTTCTTCAGCCCTTCTTCGGGTTCCTGCTGGCGGCGATCTTCCTGGGCGAGCCCATCGCCTGGACAATGATTATATCTACCGTGATCGTTGTCGCATGCGTCGCTGGCGCGAAACGCTTTGCCTGAGCCTTCCCGGTTATGACCTCCTTGTCGCGAAGACAGCTACAAAGGCAAGCGGATCTTCAGTCCGCTTTCATGCTCATCGTTCCGAGAAGCGTGATGTCTCATTACAAATGGAGCCTTCCAGATTCGATCAGGCGGTGTGACCATTCGAAAGCCAACCCCGGATGAGAGTCTCGCCGAGAGCCTGGCTGATGATGGACGCCAGATGCTCTCCCGTCGGGCCGATGTCCTTGTTAGCCTTATGAAGCACAAGGCCGAGCTTCGGCAGCGCCGGCAAGCCGTGCGATACAGGGTCCAGTATCCGGATCGATGGCGGCCATCCCACTGGTGTCCGGAGGGCGATGCCGAGACCTGCCGCAGTCGCGGCCCAGAGGCCCGCCAGACTGGGGCTGACGAAAGCGACACGCCAGGACAGGCCCTGGCGGTCGAGGCTCTCGCAGGCAATCGTCCGCAACATGCATGGAGCCTCCAGCGCGGCTAGCGGAAGCGGCTCGCCGCCGTCAGCCTGCCAGTTCAGCGGCGCGTCGGCGGGACCGAGCCAACACAGCGGCAATGCGGCGAGTGTAGTCGCCGTCGGGCGAGGTATCCCGTCATCCCAGGCCAGCGCCAGATCGAGCCGGCCAGCCTCGACCATGTCGACCAGGTCCTGGTTGCGTCCGATCCGTCCCTCGATCCGGACCTTGGGATGGGCGCGGGCAAAGCGTCCCAGCACCTGCGGCAGGACCGTCTCGCCGAAATCCTCCTGAAGGCCGAGCCGGACCCAGCCTTCGAATTCGACGCCGCGCACCGCTGTCACCGCTTCGTCGTTGAGTTCGAGCAGGCGACGGGCATAAGAGAGCAGTGCCTCGCCGCCGTCCGTAAGGGCGAGACCGCGACCTGACTTGCGCACGAGCGCGACGCCGGCCTGCTCCTCCAGCTTCTTGAGTTGTGCGCTGACTGCCGAGGTCGAGCGTCCCAGCCGATCGGCGGCCCGCGCGAACGATCCCGCCTCCATGCCGGCGACGAAGCTGCGCAGGGCGTCCGTGTCGAGATTGGTGATTCGCATCGAAATCATCCCGGTAATCAGGACATATTGTCCTGAATAATTCTATTTTCAGGACGATAATGTGAGTGCATGGTGCCGATGTCAACCACGGAGGCAGATCAATGCCCTTCACACGCATCTCGCTACTGGCCGGAAAGTCACCCGACTATCTGGCCGCTATCACCGACAGTCTCGATCGTGCGATGGTCGAAACATTCGAGGTGCCCGAGACCGATCGCTTCGTCGCCCTTCATCAGCATCAGCCCGGCGAACTGGTCTTCGACCGCAACTACCGGGGCGGCCCCAGATCGGACGATTTCGTTCTGTTCCACGTCACCACAGGAAGAAATCGCTCCCACGAAACCAAGCAGCGCTTCTACGCGCGTTTGGTCGAACGCCTGGCTGCGAAACCTGGAATCCGCCCTGAGGACATAATGGTGATCATCGCCAACTCGACTTTCGAGGACTGGTCGTTCGCCTCCGGCATCTCGGCCGCTGCATCCACTGAGGAGGGAGTCCGATGAGCCGTCCCGACCCTATGCAGAATGCCCATCCAACGGCAATGACAATTCTGCGTTCCGGAACTGGCATCATGTACGGCCTCGAAGGTTCGCACCCGGCGAACACCATTGGCACGGTGCTACGCCTGTCACTCCCTTCAGCTACGTCAGCATACAGCCGACGAAAGACGGTACAGCAATCTGCTGGATGGAGCCTGTCGAGGACGCTGGCGGCCGGGATGTGATCGCCGTGCAGGAGAAGGTCAAATGATTGCCAAGCAATATCCGATCCCTTTGCCCACAGACTATGACATGCAGATCATTCGTCGCCGCGTGGCAGAGAAGGGCGGAACCTTCGATAAGCGTCCCGGCCTGCTGTTCAAGGCATTCCTTATCAGCGAACGTGTTCGCGGTGCATCACTCAACCAATATGCACCCTTCTATGTATGGAACGAAACCGAAGCGCTCTGGGATTTTGTCGCGGGCAGTGGGTTTGATGGCATCATCGAGTCGTTCGGCCGTCCGGCTATACTGACCTGGTTGCCGTTATCGATCGAAATGCGTCAGGGGCTTCGCCGCGACGCCGTGCGATCGGCCCTACGAGAGGATATGCCGATCCATATCGAGGCCGATCTGCCTAAGCTCAGGAAGGCGCAGATCGATGGATGCAAATCGGCGATGGCCAGCGACCCTGGAATCGCTTTGCAACTGGTGGCCGCCAACATCGAGCGCTGGTCCATGGTCCGTTTCACGCTACGGTATGACCAGCCGACAGCGACCGCTCCGGGAACTCATGCTTATGAAGTGCTGCACCTCTCCGCGCCGGGGCGCGCATGATGAAGAGGGGAACCACGTCCACCTCTTTCCTCAACGGCCAATTCGCAGCAGCGGCTCCTTCGCGATAACCTGAGAAACGAAATCCATCACGGCTCGGATCGCGGGATTCTTACGCAAATCGCGATGAACCACGAGCCAGACGTCGCGAGAATAATACGGCACGCTCTCGTGAATCCGCACGAGGTCGGGATCCTTGTCTCCCAGAAGGCAGGGCAAGCCCGCGACACCCACCTTCGCCCGGACCGCGACAAGATGTTCGCTGGAATGGGTCAGTTCGCATGCCACCGGGCGCTCGCCGGCGATCCCGAGAAGCCACGATTGTTGGGACATGTCGCCGTAGCTCTGATCCCACGCTATGAATTGCCAGTTCTCGGGCCTCGCCAGATGGGGATAGGAGCGATGCGCATAGAGCCCGAACGCCATCGTCCCGAGTTTCCTCATCACGCTACCTGTCTCGTCGGAACGGCCAAACCGTACGGCAACATCGGCCTCGCGACGGCTGAGCGATACGCGCTGTCCCTGTGCCGAGAGTGAAAGCCTGACGTCAGGGTATTCCGCGCGGAAGTCGGGCAGCCGTTCAGCCAGGAGATGCGTGACCAGAACCGGCGGTGCGCTTAGCATGACCCGGCCGACAAGCGGAGCGTGGGCGGCTCTGGCCATCCGCGCGATACCCTGAGCTCCGGCGTCCATCTCGACGGCGCGCTCGAACACCTGTTTGCCGATGCCGGTCAGCCGGCAGGATCGTGGCAGGCGATCAACCAGGCGGACATCCAGGTCGGTCTCAAGTTTGGCAAGCCTGCGACTGACCGTGGCATGATCCACCTTCAGGCTGCGGGCGGCGCCTGAAAGCGTCCCGCTTTGTGCCACCGCCAGGAAATGCCGGACATCTTCCCAATCGACCATCTGTGCGGATTCTCAAGGATCACTCGCATATATACCGAATTTCCGCAGATAAGAAGCGAGAGTATTTTCGTTAGCGAGTGGCGCCGGCAGCCGCGGTGCCGGTCCTGCGATACGCAAATTTCATCAAGGAAAACGAACATCATGGCGGAAGAACGCATCAGGGTAGGCATTGTCGGCCTGCAGCCCGGCAGGAGTTGGGCAGCGCGGGCTCACATCCCCGCACTACGCGCGTTGTCTGAAACCTTCGAAATCGTCGGAGTTGCAAATACGCACAAGGCCAGCGCCGAGGCGGCCGCACGCGAAACAGGACTCTCGCGGGCTTTTGCGGATGTCGCCGAACTGGTTGCGGCGCCGGAGATCGACATCGTAACCGTCGCGGTCAAGGTGCCACCTCATTTCGAGGTCGTCAAAGCAGCGATCGAGGCGGGCAAGCACGTCTACTGCGAGTGGCCGCTTGGCAGAAACGTGGCCGAAGCAGAGGAGATGGCAGCGCTAGCCCGAGCCAAGGGTGTCTTGGCCGTGGTTGGTACTCAAGCCCCATTCGCCCCTGAAATAGCGTATCTGCGTCAACTGATAGCGGACGGGTTCGTCGGCAAGGTGCTCTCGACCACTCTGGTCGGCAGGGGCGGCGCGGCCCTGGGTGGCGGCAGCATTCCAGATAAGAGGACGTATGGATATCTGCTCGATCGTGCCAATGGCGCAACGGTGCTGACGATCCCGGTCGGACACACGTTGGCGGCGCTCAGGAGCGTTTTCGGCGATGTTGCGGAAGTATCGGCAGTGTTGGCCACACGACGGCCGACCGCACTTGCCGTCGATAGCGGCGAGGTTTTGCCGGTGACGGCTCCGGACCAGGTGCTGGTCAGCGGCGTGTTCGCCAGCGGCGTCCCTGTCTCCATTCATTATCGTGGCGGGCCGTCGCGGGACGGACAAGGCCTGTTCTGGGAGATCCATGGCACGGAGGGTGACATTCGGGTTTCGGGTTCCTCCGGCCATACACAGATGGTTCAGCTTTCCCTGTCAGGCGCACATGGAGACGAAAAAACATTTCGGCCGCTGGAAGTCCCAGCGTCATACCGTTCCGGTTGGCCCGAGGACACCGAGCCTGGGAACGTCGCCCGCGTCTATGCTGCAATGGCCCAAGATCTGCGCGAGGGCACGCGCACAGCGCCCAGCTTCGAGGATGCCGTGGCTGTGCATCGGGTCATCGCGGCAATCGAGAGATCAGCAGAAAGCGGGAATCGCTCCGCGCTATGATTCCGATCAAATAGGGCTGGGTTGAGATGATCCGCACCCTGCTCGCGGGCCTGAATAAACGATACGGTGCATGGAAAGCTATCGCGTCAGGCGTGGTGAACGCCACTGGGTGGTGAAGCAGGCAGTCCAAGGTCGCCGTGGATACGACGGGATTGCCAAGCACACCCCGGCTACTCGATCCCTGGCATCCTTGCTAGCTGCTCAGCGAGAAATTGAACCAGTAGCCTGACCCGGGAAATGCCCGCGCGCTCAGGGACGATCAGCATGCTTAGTGGCACGGATGGCAGTGAATAGCCAGGCAGGATCGCCTCGAGCCGGCCTTCGTCCAGGAGGTCCTGCACCAGCCAGCGATGCGCGGGGGCGATGCCGCGTCCGGCGGCAAGAGCCTTCCGCGCGGCAAGCCCGTGATCGATGCGGAAACGCCCTCCGAACGGCACCGCATGACGTTCTCCGTCTGGCCCCTGCAGGACAAGCGTATCGCTTCCCGCAACGTTCGTCATCCGGATGCCCTCATGGCCGGACAGATCCTGCGGGGCGGTCGGCCTGCCACGCGCAGCGAGATAGTTCGGCGCAGCAACCAGCAGGCGCTGCGACTGGCCGAGTGGCCTGAGCTTCATGGAACTATCGGTGAGAGGGCCCAGCCGCAGGGCGATATCCACGCCCTCCCGGACAAGATCGATGCGCTCATCGGTCAGGCTGAGGTCGACACTGATGTCGGGATAGCGGTCCTGGAAGGCAAAGACCAGCGGACTGACATGCAGGACCCCGAATGCCGCCGTGCAGGAGAGTCGGATCGTGCCGGAAGGCGCTCCGCGTGCACCCCGCGCTTCGTTGCCGGCCTGCTCCACGAGGCGCAGGATCTGGAGGCAGTTGGCATAGTAGCGGCTGCCTTCGTCAGTCAGCGTGATGCGCCGGGTGGTCCTTGAGAGCAAAGGCACCCCCACGGCCTCCTCCAACTCCCGCAGATGCCGCGAGACTGTCGACTGTCCGATACCGAGCTCGCGCCCCACTGCGGAGAGGCTGCCACGATCGGCTATGCGGACGAAGGTGCGCATGCGCTCAAGCGTAACGTGCGATATATCCATATTTCGGCATAGTTTCATGCATTATCTATATCTACTGGATGATCTGCGTCTCGGCTAGGTTGAGGATCAGTTTTCAATCGAGGACCGCTGATCCATGAAAGTTCTGCTTGTATATGCGCATCCCGAACCCCGCTCGCTGAATGGCGCGCTCCATGACGTCGCTATCAAGGCACTGAAGGCCCAAGGCCATGAGGTGCAGGTGTCGGATCTCTATGCCGACGGCTGGAAATCGCAGGTCGATCGCGCCGACTTTCCCCCGCTGGCGCAGGACGAGCGCCTTGTGCCGACCGCCGCCTCCAAGAAAAGCTTCGAGGCTGGCACCCTTACCGAGGACGTCAAGGCCGAGATCGAGAAGCTTCTGTGGGCCGATGCCCTGATCCTCCAATTCCCCATGTGGTGGTTCGCCATGCCGGCGATCCTCAAGGGATGGGTCGACCGTGTGTTTGCCTACGGCTTCGCCTATGGCGTTGGCGAGCACAGCGACAGGCGTTGGGGCGATCGCTACGGCGAGGGCACACTGGCTGGCAGGCGCGCCATGTTGATCGTGACAGCAGGCGGCTGGGAGGAACACTACGCCGACCGCGGGATCAACGGGCCGATTGATGACCTCCTGTTTCCGATCAACCACGGAATACTCTATTATCCCGGCTACGAAGTCCTACCGCCGTTCGTGGCCTATAGGGTTGATCGTTTCGACAAGAGTGGGTTCGAGCCTGTCGCCGAACGCTTACGCGAGAGGATGCGCACGCTTTTTACAACCCGGCCCATCCCCTACCGGCAGCAGAATTCCGGCGACTATCTGATCCCAAGCATGCAACTTCACCCTGAATTGGGCGATCCGGGCGCGACGGGCTTCACGCTTCATTTGAAGGATGCGGGCAGCGCCATCGAACAATAAGGCAAGGCTGCTTTTTAGCAGATGAACCAGCCGCCCATAGAGATCCATCTCTTTGGAAACTCAGATCCGAATGACGATTTCGAGCCACATTGGTGCCTTGACCGTTCAGATTGGCTGGACCGACACCACCTTGCCGTCCGTGTCGATGACACAGCCTGATCTCTTGCCGCCGGTGTCGAATTCGACCTGGTAGGTCTTGTTGTCGAGCTTTTTGGAACTGGTCGGCAGGACCTTGCTCTGGTCGGCTCCGGTGGATTTCGCCACGGCGCCGGCGCAAAGCAGTTGAAGATCCGCCGGCGCCGTCTCCAGCGTCGAACGCGACATCTGGTCGGGCGCGGGAGCTGTCGTACAGCCGGCAAGCACGCCGATCGCCAGCATAGTCAGGGCCCTGCGCGGGGTGGAACATCCGATCTCTGCTGTCGGGCCTGTCATGATCCTCTCCTTTTCGATTCAGATGCCCTTGAAGAGGGCGGCTCCCTGCATGAGCACGATCACTTTCGTGCCTACTTTCACCTGCGAAGCGAGATCGGTGACGTCGGCGTTGTTCATACGGATGCAGCCCGAGGAAACGTTGAGCCCGATCGACCATGGCTCAGGCGTGCCGTGGATGCGGTAGAGCGTGTCCTGGCCTCCCTCGTGGAGATAGAGCGCGCGGGCTCCGAGCGGGTTGTCCGGGCCGCCGGGCATGCCGGCGGCGAACTTGGCCGCTTTAGGGTCGCGAGCGACCATCTCGGCGGGCGGCGTCCAGGTCGGCCATTCGGCGATCCTTCCCACGCGGACGATGCCGGCCCAACCGAAGCCTTCCCGTCCAACGCCGATGCCGTAGCGCTTGGCCTGCTGGCTAGGCATGACGAGGTAGAGGAAGTGCTGATTGCCGTCGATGATGATCGTCCCCGGTTCCTCGGCTGTGCGGAACGTCACCACCTGTGGGCGGAACGCCTCCGGAACCTGCTTGTGCACGCTGTAGTATTTCCAGGCCTTGGTCCGGTCGTAGTCGATCCATTCGCCGGTCTGCGGGTTGTAGACCTGCGTGCCCGCGAGCGCGCTGCCGGCCGCCAGGACGAGGGCGGCGAGCAGGGCCGCGCCGCTTGCCCTCGACAGGCGTCGCTTGAGACGCGCCGTCTTCCATGCGGCGCAAGCGTTTCTCCATCCCGTCGATTTCTTCATGGCTTGGCCCATCCGTCCACCCGATTGCCGTTCTTCGCGACCCATTCCTCGGCCACTTTGTAAGGGTCCTTGCGCTCGACCTGGATGGCATAGCTCATGGCCGTGCTGTCCTCCGGCTTCATCTCCACCCGGTCGAGAAAGGCCGCCAGATCGGGATGCGTCTTCTTCAGTGAAGCCGCATAGGCGATGTAGTAACGGGCGGTGTCCCACGCGACCGGCGCCGACGATTTCGAAAGCCATAAGGGGTCCTCGCTAGGCAGGATGATCTTCCATTTCGCCGGATCGTGGGCCGGTTCCTTCAGCCGAACGATGTCGTGAAGCTGAAAGACGTAGTGCGGCGCGTAGCATGCGAACACGATCGGGCGTCCGGTCGCTTCGGCCACGTCCACCGCCGCCATGCCAACGTCTTCCGGAGCCTCGAGCAGTGTCAGGTTGCGTGCATAGCCGTAACTGTTGGCACGAACCTGCTCGATCGGCGTCGAGGACCATGTCTGTGCGCCGATCCACATCTCGCCTTTTCCATCGCCATCGGTATCGAGCGCAGCCGTCTTCTTCGGATCGCTCAGGTCTGCGATGTCCTTGATGCCGTATTTGTCGGCCGCCATCCGGTTGGCGCAAATCCCCTGCCAGGCCGGGACGCCGACCGGGCTCAAGGCAACGGTCCCGGCTTTCTTCACATATTTGTCGACTAGATTGTCGAGGTTCGGCAGCCATACCTCCGGATGAATATTCACTTCCCCCGTATTCAGCCCGGCGAAGGCGATCAGCGTACCCATCTCCCGCACGTCCGCATCCAGGCCGAATTCCTTCTTGATCGCCAGCTTGAGCACGTTCGCCGTGCCCTGACCCGAGGGCCAGTTCGGCATGGCGATGACCAGATCCCTGGCATGCGCGGCCGTCAGGCCAAGCGCCGAAAAGAAGATGGCCAGGCTCGTCTTCAACAGGCGCTGCGGGTAGTCAGACATGATGTTTCCTCTTTACCTGGAACGATGTCCGTCGAGACGGCCGCCTCCTGAAAGGCATGAACCTGGCGTCGGCTGGCGCGCAGGGCTCCGGAGGCACATCAGAACGAGCCGGAGATGCTGAAATAGACGCCGTTGCCATGCTTGAACCGGTTCTTCTGGCCGAACTCCGGCGCCCAGCTGAGAGACATGTTGATGGGATGCTTCTCGGTGCCGGCCGTGTATTTCACGATGGGACCGACCGCGAATGAACGCCCCCTGAAGCCGTCGAGCTTGTCGGCCAGACCGCCATCGTCGTCCTCGACCTGGTAGAGCATGGCCCCGATCACGCCGATCGCGAACTTCTTGTTCAGATATTGCATGAGCGACGCGTCGACATGGAACATCGCGCCGCTCTTATAGTCAGTGTCGGGATTCCGGGTATTGATATCCAGGCCGGCGACCATCGAGAAATCGAGCCCGCGCGCCATGTCCAAATAGGTGTAGGCGAGCGTCGGCGAGAAGGTCCAGTAGTTCATACCGACATTGTCGAGCGCGCCGACACGATAGGAGCCCGTCGGAGCGAAGATGCGGACGCTTGCGGAAAGGAAATTCTTGCCCGAATGCCAGCCGATGGTCGGCGCGAACATGATGTCGCCAAGCGCGGTGTTTTCCTGGGTCACTTCCCTCGCGCCGAGCTGTGCCTGCGCCCAGATATATTCGACCGGGATCGACAAGCTGAAGGCAAGCGTCGTGTTCGGGGCGATCTGGACGTCCGGTACCCAAAGGCCCGTGAAGGTGGTCCCGACGACGACGGCCTTCAATCCGGCGCGTATCTGGCCGGCGACGGGAATATCGACATCTCCTCCGACGCTCGCGCTGTAGAAGACGCTCACGTTGCTCCAGTAGAGACCGGCCGGCGGCAGGATGGCCGCAAGCGGCATGGCATTCTGGCCGGTGAGGTAGTGGCCAAGCGCGGCTTCCGTCGCCATCGCGCTCTTCGGGAGACCAAAGGCGATCAGGCCGATTGCGGCGGACAGGGCTAGCCGGTTCATTATCGTCCCCTCAAAAGTTCTCGCAACGGCACATGGAGCGCTGCCAAGCCACCCGCGGTTGTCGAATCCTTCGGCCACCAGCCCGAATTGGAAAGTACGTAACAGTTACAAGAAGACATTCCGGATCAGTCCGGATTTCGCCTAGGAGCGCCGCGCGATGCGGTCGCCCTCGCTCATTTCTCCGGGAACAGGAAGGTCAGCGTCGTGCGGATACCCCATTGGGGTGCACCTGCAGGCGCTTCCGCATAATATTTCCCGCCGATCTGGAAGCTCATAGATTGCTCCCCGATCTTGAACACCTTCGATAGAGCGAGATTGATGGGCACGGTCCACTGGTCGGCTACCCAGTCGTAAGTGGATTCGGTGTTAAGCGAGAGCGTCACGCCGTGGCCGAGCCCATAGGAGATGAACGGCTGGAGCAAGGTCTGGCTGATATCTTTACGGTCGTGGCTGCCTGCAACCGACCAGATGTGGTTGGCCAGCATGCCGACTGTCCAGGGACCGCTCTGCTTCAGGATGAGCCCGGTCGGCCCGGCGCCGAACTTTCCCGTCCCGAGAAAATCGCTGGTGGCGGTCGGCAGGAGGAAGACAGGCCCGACGCCCCAGACGATGCCTCCGAGACCGGATTGTCTTGGAGTGAAGAAGAGGCTGGCATTGATGTCGCCGAGGCCGAACAGATTGTCCTGGCCCGGAACATAGTCGCGGTATTCCAGGGGGATGATCGTGCGGGTTATCACGTTCCAATCGTTGTTGAGGGAGAACGGTATCACCGGCTGGATGTTGAGCGTGTAACCAAAGCCGTCATGGCCGGGACCGGCTCCGAAGTCGAAATTGCTCTGCAGCGGGACGCTGATCAGGTTGGCGACGGGATTGGCGAGCTTCTTGGCCAGTTCATCCGCGTCCTGCCCGAGCGCGGAGGAGACCGGCAGGATGCCCAATGACAAGGCGATCACGAGCCTGTGGCGGGCACGGCGAAGGTGCATGGTCCTTTCCTCTCGCATCGCAGACCTGGGCCGAAGCCTTGGCTCCGGCACCAGGATCATTTTGCGGGCGAGAGGCGCGTGACAAAAGCACGTTACGGTTACACGATAATCTCCGGTCGCTCCTATTTCGTTGCTTCGTCGGAGATGATGGTTGTGGCCGCGGCTCCCAATTCCTTGGCGTCGGTGCCGGCAGGCACGCCGGCCGTGTCGACGAAAACCCTCGGGCGGGCGAACTGGATTCCGGCCGCGGCGAAGCCGTCCCTCAGCCGTTCGTAGAACTCGCGTCGCAATGCATATTGTCCGCCCGGGCGCGCGGTGAATTTGGTGCCGATGACCAATCCGTGCTGCTCCATCCGTTTCACCCCCTGGAACTTGAGCGGCTCGATCAGCCCGCCGCTGAGTTCGGCATCGTCCTCGATCTCCTTCGACACATTTTTGACGACACGCTTGGCGACACGAAGGTCGGTCCGGAAATCAAGCAGGAAGTCCAGCTTCACCAATATCCAGTCCCGGCTCTGGTTATTGATTACGCCGATTTCCCCGAACGGGATGGTGAATACCGGCCCGTTCGGATGTCGCAGCTTCATCGAGCGGACGGACAGGGATTCGACCGTTCCTTCGGCCTTGCCGACGTTTATGTATTCGCCGACGCGGAATGCGTCGTCCGACAGATAGAAGACTCCCGAGATGACATCCTTCACGAGCGCCTGCGAACCGAAGCCGATGGCGATTCCGAATATCCCGGCGCCTGCCAGGAGCGGCGCTATGTTCACCCCCAGGGCGGCAAGGATGATCATCCCCGTCGCGGCCACTGCAAAGAAAATGAGGATCGCGCGCAGGAGCGGGATGAACGTCAGGATGCGGGAGGCGGGCTGATCCTTCGGTCCGGTCTTCGCCAGCATGTCGAGTCCCGCCGAGGCGACTTGCCAGAACAGGAAGCCTACGGCAATCGCGATGCCGATATCGAGAAGGATGCGCACGGCACGCTGGCCGAGCCGCTCGGATGCAACGTCGACCAGGTCGATGCCCACGGCCCAGGCAAGGAGAACCCAGAAAACGATGAACGTCACGAGAGAGATGCAACGGGCGATGATCTGGCGCCAGGGGACGCCACTTCGTTCCTCCAGCCACAGACGGCTGATCGCGATAGGGAGCAGTCCGAGCAACTGGAGCGCGACCGCGCCTCCGGCGAACGCCCCGTTCTCCCCGCGCGCAATGCGTGCGGCGACCGTGGCGGCTATCAGGAGAAGGACCAGTCCGAAGAACCAGCGGGGCTGATTCAGGACGATTTCGGCGGCGGGGTTCTCCAGTCTTCCCCGCCAGTTGCGGGGAGGCTGTGCAGGTTCCCTGGAGCGAATGCCAAGGACCAGACCGAGGATGGCGACGCTGATAACGACCAGGGCGATCCAGAACGACATTCCTGCCGCCGCAACGGCCTCGGCAGAGGATTCTGAAAGTTTCAGCAATCCAAGCGTTAGATAGCCCAGGAGAATCCATATGGCCGCGAGGCACACGGCCGCGGCGCATAGGAGGTTCGACTTGCCGAACGCGTATCGCAATGCCGCGTTGGTCGCCGCTGCTGCACCCCACACGAATGCCGCGCCCGCGAAGAGGACGAAGGCGACGGCGCGCACCCGGTCTGGAACCGGAAGCAAGAATTGAAAGAAGCTGCCGGCGAGCACGAATATGATGATCCGTGCCATCGCACCAAGGTGCATGTCGCCGCGTTCCGCAGCTTCGCGGGCCAGTCTTGAAACCACGTAGGAGGCGGCCACAAGGGCGACCGCGCAACCCAGGATCGCGAGCCACTCTCCGGAGGAGCCCGCCCAGGCGAGTGCCGCCGGCAAATCGGCGCCGAATGCCGCCATTCCAGACTGCATCGTACGGAGCAGATGCAGTCCCTCCACGTTCCTGACAAACTCGGAGCTTTCAGGAACCAGCGATGCACATTCCGCCTGGCTCGCCAGGGCGCCGGATTCCAGAAGAAGGAAAAACGCTCGGAGACTGTAGTTATCCGCGCTACGCCTACGGATCTCAGGAAAGTAGCCCGGCATTGCCTGCAGATCCTGCGACGCCCGCTTTCGTCTGGTCGGCGTTCGATGATCGGCAAAGGCCACGACGGTCAGCGCCTGTGGAAGCCGCCACCATGGAAGCCGCCTCCTCGGAAAGCGCCGCCACCGTGGAAGCTGCCGCCGTGGCCGGCGCCGAAATTACCGCCCCGATTGAAGCCGCCGCCTCTGAACTGCGGATGGAACTCGGCGCGGTTTGCAAGCGCACGCTGATTTCCGCGGAGGCGGCCGTTGCGGTCGAAACCCAGATTGTCGGGAATGTTGGTGCGGACGTGACCCGCGCGATTTGCTCTTGAACCCTGCGCGCGGTTCGCGATCCGGTTTTCTGCCTCGCCGGGGCGCTTGAGATTGTCCTTTGACGGCTTCTGCACCGGGCCCCATCCGTCCGACGTATGCTTCTGCCATTGTCCATTGTCCCGGCGATAGACATTGCCGTCGCGGCCCGCGTAGACATCGCCGCCCTTGCCCTGGGCGATGAAGCCGCTATTGCCTGCGGAAGTGCGCCATCGCGCGGCCTCGCCGCCGCCCGCCAGCGACCCGCCGCCGGCGCGAGCCCAATCAGAGCCATGCCGCACGCCGGCGCTCTTCCAAGAGCCGTAGATATTGCTGCCGCCGCGCGCGAATGCGCCCGTATTCGTCCGCGGGTTATACGCGCCCACGAAGCCGCGTTCGCCGGCTGGGCCGGCAATAGCGGCGCCTCGGAAATAGGTGCCCGTCCTTGGATTGTAAGCGGCTCCGGCCGCGATGCCCCGGTAGGGACCGTAGGCATAGCCGTAGCGGCCGAACGTCCCGCGCACCGGGTTGTAGAAAGCGCCCATCCCGTAGGTGACCGGCCGCGGATAATACGGCCAGTAGCCCGGCCCGGCCCAGCCGTAGTCCCAATAGGGCGCGTAGGCCCAGCCAGTGCCGTAGACCAGGGCATCCCAGGCGAGATACGCTCCAAGGTAGCCGAGCGTGTAACCGTACCAGACCGCATCGTCTTCCGTTTTGTAGACGCGTACATAGGTGGCGTTGTAGACGGGAGAGGAGGGCGGGATCTTGTAAATCTCGTCCGGTACTGATTTCGCGACGGCGAACGGGCCCTCCGGGCTATCGCCGACGAACCAAATGCCATCCTTGAGGACGTAGTATTTCGAACCGACCTTGATCACGGTTTCGTTCGTGTTGACGGCATAGCCGAGCGTCGTGCCGTCGATCGGTTTGAAGTCAGGCGTCCCGCCGTACGCCACGTCGACGGTCACAGAGCCGTCCGTCGCGACCCGCGCCGTTTGCGGGATGCTCGCCTTCAGGCGCGCCTCGGCGTTCTCGGAGGTGCCCGGCACCGATGAGCGCACGCTGTAATAGGGTGCGTCGTCGGGGATGTTCCTGAAGTCGTTCGGCAAGGTGGGGGTGGTGAAGGTCCATGGCCCGTCGAGCGATTTGGCCGAGAACCAGCGGCCGGACAGCAGGATGTAGACTGTCCCGTCGTTCCTTGCTCGGAAGACGTCGCCGTCGCTGTTCGATACCCATTCAAGCCCGGTGCCGGGGACCGGCTCGTATTTCGGGTCGCCCTTGAACTGGATCAGTTCGGCCGGCTTGTCCGAATAGAAGACCTTCGGAGCCTGGCCCTCGGGGAAGGGGACAGGCGGTACAGCCGTCCGCGCGTCCTTCCAGTTGTCCTCGTCGGGGAGGTGTGACAGCGGATCGGGAAGGCTCGCAGCAGGACTCCACTCGCCTTGCAGGGATTTCGAGGTCAGCCAGGACTTGTCGTCACGCAGGTAATAGCTTCCATCCGCGTCGAGCTTGAAGAGATCCCAGTTGGTGTTGATGACGAAGGACAGCCCGGCGTCGCCCTTGACGGGCGCCACGGTTTCCTTGCCGTCGGTCTGCAGAAGGACGGCAGGCGACGTGCTGAAGAAGATCGGCGGCGGATCCGATTTCAGTCCTTCGACGTTTCCCGTCTTCTGGTAGCCGGTGAGGCTGGCGGTCAGCCGCTCTTCCGACAGGGTGAGGGGACCGGTCGGGAGCAGCTTTCCCACCTGAAGCGATAGATCGGACAACTGGTTCCGGTCGAGCGAGGAGAATTCGATCTGCCTCGCCTGCACATTGGTCAGAATCACCTCGCCGGTATCGTGATCGTCGGTCGTATCGCCGGTCAGGGTAATCACGCCGAAGGCCGGCTTGGCATCCTTGGTGGCCTTGTATTCGGAGGCAACGAGCGCCGTGAGATTGGCGAAGCCGGTCCAGCCCGACACTTGCGGCTGGTAGAGCACGATCTGGCCACCGCTCGAGGTGTCGTAGGCGCGCGGCCAGTTCGGGGTGTCCGCATCGGCCTGGTTCAGGTACTTGCCGCTGACGAAGCCGGACTTGCCTGCATAGTCGACCGCGCACCAGGCGCCGGCCTCGTCGCAGCCCTTCAATTCGATCTGGGCGTCTGCGGGTATGGTTCCGGCGCTGCTATAGCCGGTACCGGGACCGGTTCTTAGCTTGACGTTGTCGGTCGCCGTAGCCGGAACGGCGTAAGTGTGGGACAAGGAGAGCCCTAAAAGGCCCAGAGCCAACAGGATCGCACGTTTCAGCATTTTCCCGCTCCGTCTCGGATCAGGCGAATAGCGTTCGTCGCCATTGCGAAAGCTGATCTGGCGTCAGGGCCGGACGGTCCAACAAGTACGTTACGGTAACGTCCAAGGGTGCGCCCGCCGTCACTATCCAGTGACCGGCACGGCTCGGTATTTCCGCGCCGCCCTTGGGGGGCGGTCGCGCTATCTGCGGAGGCCCCTACAGGGGCCCCGGCAATGGCCGCTGTAACCGTTACGTACTTCCTCGCGAGGTCCAGGCGGCCAATCCTGTCAGCCCATCATCGGTATTGGCAGGAGCAACAGCGACATGATGCGAATATTCAGCTTGCTCGTGCTCTCGGCGTGGACGCTTTTGGCTGCAGGCACATTGACCTTGCGCGCGGCTTCGCTGGAGTCGCTGCAGGGCGCCTGGACGCCGGATGGCGCGAACTGCGAACAAATCTTCGAGAAATCAGGGAACCGGATTCACTTCAAGGACCGTCATGCCGGCACCACCCTCGGCATGATCGTGTCCGGCAACAAGATCGTGGGCCCGAACGGCTCTTGTGTTGCGCATCGCGTCGTTCCGAAAGGGGACCATCTTTCGATCGGTCTGCGATGTTCCGATGCCGTGATCTTCGCGGACCTGTCCTTGTCGCTAAAATTCGTCGACTCCACGCATTTCGTACGGGCGGATCCTCTCTTTCCGGAAAATACCTACGGCTATCACAAGTGCGCGATGTAACGGCCGAACTACGGCGCCGAGCGCTGCAATTCCACATCCTGTTCACGGTTGTCCTCGTCGGCTGTGGACATCCAGTCGGCGTGCTGGCGCCCGTTTCCGCGAAGGCGCCCGGAGCGTCGGTGGCGGACCTCCTTGTCGTCACGACGCGGAAACCAACCGGCGATCCGTCGACGCTATATGGCGGCGACCGCGACCGTGCCTTCTCGCTCGACGAGATCGCCGTGTCGATCCCGCCCGATGCCAAACGGGAGATTGGCCAGGTCCAGTGGCCAAGGCATCTTCCGCCCGATCCGTCCAAGGATTTCGCGACGTTGCGTGTCAGGCATCTCCCTCCGACACGGCAGGCGGGGTTCGACTGGCTCGGGCGCAACCTGCCGCCGAGCCGCGACGTGCTCGTCTTCGTCCATGGATTCGACAACCGGTATGAAGACGCGGTCTACCGCTTCGCGCAGATCGCGCACGACTCCAAGGCCAATGCCGCTCCCATCCTTTTCACCTGGCCCTCGGGCGGCAGCCTCTTCGACTACAATTACGACCGGGAAAGCACGATCTATTCGCGTGACGGCCTGGAGAATCTCCTGCGTCTTCTGGCCGAAGACGGGCGGGTCCATGAAGTCAGCATCCTCGCCCATTCGATGGGGACCTGGCTCGCCATGGAATCGCTTCGCCAGATGGCGATCCGGCAGGGCCGGGTGGCACCCAAGATAACGAACGTCATCCTCGCATCTCCCGATATCGACGTCGACGTCTTCGCGCGCCAGTTCAGGGAACTGGGTCCGCGCCATCCGAACTTCACCGTCTTCGTGGCGCAGGACGACCGCGCGCTGGCCGTATCGAGGCTTATTGCCGGCAACGTCAACCGGCTCGGTCAGATCAATCCGAATGTCGAGCCCTATCGCAGCGCTGTCGAGAAATCGGGAATAACGTTGGTCGACCTCACGAAGCTGAAAGCCGGAGACAGCGCGCATCACGACAAATTCGCCTCGACGCCTCAAATCGTGCAGGCGATTGGCACGCGGCTGGTCGCCGGCCAGTCGCTGACCGAATCCAGCATCGGCCTTGGAGACAGCATCACTATGCTGGCTGCCGGGGCCGCGAAAGCTGTCGGTACCGGGGTCGGCATGGCGGTCAGCGCGCCCATAGCAGCGATCGATGCGGATACGAGGCGTAATCTTTCGAGCCAGGCCGGAAGCTTCGTCCAGCAGATCGGTGGAAACTCTCCTCATGCCGTCCAGGAAGGCAAGGCGGCCGATCAGCTTTTGGTTTCGAAAGACGGCGGCTCCTAGAGCCGATGGTCGCCGGCAAGCCCACTACGCGCATTCAAACGTAGTAGCACATCGAGATGATCTCATCCTCGATCTCCCGGCAGACGTTCCGATACTCCTCTATCTCCCGCTGGTTGGATGGCTTGTTCTCGCTGGTCAAGCGGTCAAGCATCAGGCTCGCCTCCTCGAAGGCGCCGCAGAGATTGAGGATCTCGGGGTCTCTTGCACTGAGGATTTGCAGCCGGCCGCGCAAAGCCGGCATTCTCAGCATAAGCTTCAGCAGTCCCTTTTGGTTGTAGTCCACTGCTGACATGTTACCAGCCCCATGAAGTAGGCGCCTCCGAAACAGAGGCGGAGAGCCGCCGGCCGCGCTCGATGCGGCCTGTATCGGCAATGGAAGACCACATGGCGGTACGCCCGCTGACGGGTCATTGGAAATCTGCCAGATTCAAGGGGCATTGAATGAGCACGTTACGGTAACATTGGTGGCGAACTCCGGCGCTCGCTCGGGCAAGCCCTTGTCGCAAGTGAAATGTTCCCGCCTGACGGACGAGGATTGGCTGTCTGGGATTGGCCGGACACGGCGCCTTGCGAACGGCAAATGTAGCCCTGTTACCGTTACGTACTTCATCCAGCTTCGGCTTCCCGCGAGGATGGCTCGAACAGCGGATGGCACCGCGCGAATTCCTGGACCGTCCTCTCCGCATTCGAACCGTCTCCAGTGAGGCTGAAAGGAAATGTCGAGCAAACTGGCAAAGCAGGCACTCGTCAGGCCTTCGCATCTGCCGGAGACGCCGGTGCCCTCCATACCCGAGGTGGACGCGTCGAAGCCGGACCTGGCGTCGGTGCAATATTCCGCCTACCGGACGGGTCTTTCCAATCATCGCACCGGCCTGTCCGAGCATCGGACGCAGCTTTCCGAATTCCGAACCGACCTCTCCACCCACCGGACCGACCTCTCCACCGAGCGCACCGAAATGTCGATGCGCCGCACCGGCATGTCGTTCCAGCGCACGCGCATGAGCGCCGATCGCACACTGATGTCGGTGATCCGCACGTCGCTGTCGCTGATTTCCTTCGGCTTCACGATCTACCAGGTCTTTGAGAAGCTGAAGGAGGCGGGCACCCTCGTCCACGCCGCGGCACCGCGCAATTTCGGTATCACGCTGGTCCTGCTCGGCATTCTCATGCTGATCGTGGGTATCATCTATCACGTCCTGTTCATGGTCGGCTTGCGCGAGGAGCGCAACGCGATGCGCGAAGCCGGGGTGATCCACGGTCAGAGCCGTTATCCGGTCTCCTTCACGCTCATCACCGCCGTGATCCTGCTCCTGATCGGCCTCGTCGCGATCGCGAGCATGATCTTCAACATCGGGCCATTCAATGATCCGGGCCCCGGATGAGGAGCGCCTGAGGCAAGATCAAGAGGAGGAAAGGCGATGGCACGGCCGTTCAAGGGTACGATCAAGCTCGACATCCGCGATTCCAAACCGGATTGGGAGGCCTTCCTGGGCACAAAGGCGCCGAAGGATGCGCCAAACGTGCTCGTCATCCTCTATGACGATACCGGCCAGGCGGCATGGTCGCCCTATGGCGGCAGGATCGAGATGCCGACGCTCGACCGGCTTGCCCGGAACGGACTGACATACACGCAATGGCACACTACCTCGGTCTGTTCGCCGACGCGCTCGACTTTCCTCACCGGCCGAAACCACCATCAGAACGGCTTCGGCACCATCGCTGAATCTGCCTGCGGCTTTCCCGGCTATTGCGGACATCGCGCGGCGAACATCGCGACGATGGCGACCGTGTTGCGCGACGCCGGCTGGAGCACCTTCTGGGTCGGCAAGAACCACAACGTGCCGGTCGACGCCTTCGACATGGCCGCCTCGCGAAAATTCTGGCCGCTCGGTCTCGGCTACGACCGCTTCTACGGCTTCATCGGGGGGGAGACCAACCAATGGTATCCCGAACTTATCGAGGACAACCATTTCGTCGAGCAGCCCTATTATCCGGAGGAAGGCTACCACTTCTCCAAGGACATCGCCGACAAGGCGATCAATTTCATCCGCGACACCAGGCAATCGCAGCCCGAGAAACCCTGGTATCTCTGGTATTGCCCCGGCGCCAATCACGCCCCGCACCACGCGCCGAAGGAATATATCGACAAGTACAAAGGCAAGTTCGACGACGGTTACGAGGCCTACCGCGAATGGGTGCTGGGGCGGATGATCGAGCGCGGTATCCTGCCGAAAGGTACGGAACTGACGCCGATCAACCCGATGACGAAGGGAACGGTCATCGAAGGCGATCTCGTGCGTCCATGGGCAACGCTCTCCGCCGATGAAAAGAAGCTGTTCGCGCGAATGGCGGAAGTCTATGCGGCGTTCTCCGAATACACAGACGTGCAGGTCGGCCGCGTTATCGAATATCTTGAGGAATCCGGCCAACTCGACAACACGCTGATCCTCTATTGTGCCGACAACGGTGCCTCTGGTGAGGGTAGCCCGAACGGGTCGGTCAACGAAAACCGTTTCTTCAACGGCTATCCGGACGACATTGCCTCGAACATGGCGGCGCTCGACAAGCTCGGCTCGCCGGATACCTACAATCACTATCCCACCGGCTGGGCGGTAGCCTTCTCGACGCCCTACCGCATGTTCAAGCGCTATTCGCAATATGCCGGCGGCACATGCGACCCGCTCGTCGTCCACTGGCCGAAGGGCATCAAGGCCAAGGGCGAGCTTCGCCATCAATACCATCACTGTACGGACATCGTGCCGACGATCCTGGACTGCTGCGGCGTCAAGTTCCCGGATGCGGTCGACGGCGTGAAGCAAGAGCCGCTGGTCGGGGTCTCGATGCGCTATTCGTTCGACGACGCCGGCGCACCGACGCGGAAGGAGACGCAGTATTACGAAATGCTCTCGACCCGCGGCATCTGGCACAAGGGCTGGAAGGCCGCGACGGAGCACGGGCCGCTCACCGACATCGGCAAGTTCGAGCAGGATCGCTGGCAGCTCTTCAATACGGATGAAGATCGCTCCGAAGCGCATGATGTCGCCGACAAGCATCCGGAGAAGGTGAAGGAGTTCGCGGCGCTCTGGCTCTCGGAAGCCAAGAAATACAGCGTGCTGCCGCTCAACGATCTCGGCATCGTCGGTATCCACGAGCTGGAATACAAGGCCGCGAAGCCGGCGAGCGGCCGCTACGTATACTATCCCGGCACGACTGAAATTCCCGAGGCTTCGGCCGCGCGGACGCTCGGCAATTCCTTCAAGATTCTGGCCGAGGTCGAGTTCACCGGCGACTCGCAGGGCGTGATCTTCTCGCAGGGCTCGCGCTTCGGCGGCTACACGATGTTCGTGAAAGGCGGCAAACTCCACTTCGTCTACAATTTCCTCGGCATTCCGCCGGAGCAGCGCCTGACCTGCGACGCGCCGAAACTCGGCAAGCAGGTGATCGGCGTCGAGTTCATCAAGGACTCGGTCGGCGAGAACCACGAGGCGCTCGGCAAGATGACGCTCTATGTCGGCGAGAATGTCGCCGCGAGCGGAAACTTCCGCGTCCAGACGGGCCACTACGCGCTTGCGGGCGAGGGACTCGCCATCGGCTATGACAGCGGCGATCCGGTATGCGGCGACTACAAGCCCCGCTTTCCGTTCAACGGCGGCCGCATCGCCAGGGTGATCTACGACGTTGCAGAGGACGTCTACATCGACATCGAGCGCAAGTTCGCCGCAGCGATGGCTCGTGATTGAACGCCGCTCGGCGGCCGCGCGAACGTCACGCCTAGGGAGGAACGGCTATGGGAAGCGCAGCTTTGAAGAAAGTCGATATCGCTCACGAGAGCCATTATGCGTTCGAACGCGGCTATCCGACCGAAAAGACCGCCGAACAGGCCTATGACGACACCGACCTCAATCGGGCAATCCAGGCCTACAAATTCTTCTATCCGACGGTATCGGGCGCCGCGATGTTGCGTGGCAACGCCCAGGTCGGTGTACTGCCCAACAAGGTCTTCGGCATTCTCGATTGCGGCCCGAACGAACTGATGTTCACGGGCAATTCGGACACGCCTTATGGGCCGATACAGCTCGATCTCGGCATCGGCCCGATCGTCATCGAGCTCCAGCCAGGCCCCCTGATCGTCTGCTCCATCGACGTCAACCAGCGCTGGGTCGCCGACATGGGCTTGCCTGGCCCGGATGGCGGAAAGGGCGGCAAGCATCTGCTGGTCGGCCCCGACTACACGGGAGAACTGCCGAAGGAGGGCTATTTCGTCCATCGCGCCAGCAGCAACACGCAGGTGGTGGGAGCGCGTTCGCTGCCGGTGAACGGCGATGTCGAGGGCGCCAAGGCGCGGCTGAAAACCATCAAGGTCTACCCGCTGAACAAGACGGCGGGCTGGGCGGAGCCGCAATGGCTGGACATCACCGGCAGACCGCAGGACACGACACCGGTCGACTGGGAAGACAATTTCCAGTTCTGGGAGGTGCTTCACCGCACGATCGATGCGGAACCCGCCTTCGCCGGCTATCGCAACGAATATGGCGATCTCGCCGCCCTCGGCATCGAGAAAGGAAAGCCCTTCAAGCCCGACAGGCGGATGAAGGCGATACTCGAGGAGGCAACTCGCGTCGGCAACGCGCAAATGCGTGTGCAGGCCTTCGGCGATCGCAGCCCGGAACGGCTCCCATGGAAAGATCGGCAATGGGAATGGGTCAGCCTTCGCTTCGAGGATGGCGATTTCAACACGAGTAACCGTCTCGACCTCGAAGCGCGCGAGAAATGGTTCTACCAGGCGATCGGTGCATCTCCCGCCATGTTCCGCCGCGACACCCAGGCGGGCTCGCTGTACTGGCTCGGCCACAAGGATAAGACCGGCGCCTATCTCGACGGCGGCAAGTCATACGAACTCGCTGTTCCGCTGCCCGTGCCGGGCAAGCTGTTCTGGTCCGTCACTGTCTACGACACCGGCACCCGCAGCCAGATCCAGACCGACCAGAAGAAAGCGGCGCTGCGCTCGCTTTTCGAACTCAAGGACCTGAAGGGCAAGACGGCCGAACTCCATTTCGGGCCGAAGCCGCCGGCCGGCGTCGAGAATCGCTGGATCAGAACGATCCCCGGCCGCGGTTGGTTCGTCTACTTCCGCATCTACGGCCCCGAAGCTTCGGCCTTCGACGGCGCCTGGAAGCCTGGCGACTTCGAGCAGGTCCGTTAGCCGGCATCGACACCAATCGACAGCAAGGAGAAACAGGATGGCAAAGTCACCGAAAACCGACAAGCCCAACATCCTCGTCATCTGGGGCGATGATATCGGCCAATCGAACCTGAGTTGCTACACGCACGGCCTCATGGGTTACCACACGCCCAATATCGACCGTATCGCCAAGGAAGGCATGCTGTTTACCGACTCTTACGGCGAGCAGTCGTGCACGGCCGGGCGGTCGTCCTTCATCACCGGGCAGAGCGTCTTTCGCACCGGCTTGTCGAAGGTCGGTATACCTGGCGCGCCTGTCGGCATGAACGAGAAGATCGTCACCATAGCGGCACTGCTCAAGGAACAGGGCTACGCGACCGGGCAGTTCGGTAAGAACCATCTCGGTGATCTCAATCACATGCTGCCGACCAATCACGGCTTCGACGAGTTCTTCGGCAACCTCTATCACCTCAACGCCGAGGAAGAGCCTGAGATGTACGACTATCCGCCGGAGAAGGATTTCCCGAACTTCCGCAAGAATCTCGGCCCGCGTGGCGTCATCCATTCCTGGGCGACAGACAAAGATGACCCGACGACGCACGAGCGCTGGGGCAAGGTCGGCAAGCAGAGGATCGAGGATACCGGACCGCTGACCAAGAAGCGGATGGAGACCTGCGACGAAGAGTTCGTGGCAGCGGCGACCGACTTCATCAAGCGGCAGGAAAAGGCCGGAAAGCCCTGGTTCGTGTGGCTCAACACCACGCATATGCATCTGTTCACGCATACGAAGAAGGCAAGCCTCGGCCAGGCCGGCCGCTGGCAGTCGCCCTATCACGACACGATGATCGACCATGACAAGAATGTCGGTCAGATGCTCGACCTGCTCGACGAGATGGGCATCGCTGACGACACCTTCGTCATGTACTCGACCGACAACGGCCCACATCGCAACACTTGGCCGGACGGCGGCATGACGCCGTTCCGCAGTGAGAAAAACACCAACTGGGAAGGTGCCTTCCGCGTGCCGCTTTTGGCGCGTTGGCCGCGCAAGATCAAGGCCGGCTCGGTCGCCAACGGCATCGTGCAGCATCACGACTGGCTACCGACATTTCTGGAAATGGCAGGCGCGCTCGACGTGGTGGAGAAACTGAAGAAGGGCTACAAGTCGATCGGACGAACCTACAAGAACCACATCGATGGCATCTCGATGCTCTCCTACATCACGGGCAAGGAGAAGCAGAGCCCACGGCCGCTGTTCGTCTATATCAGCGACGACGGCGACGTGCTGGCGATCCGCTACGACAACTGGAAGTTCGTGTTCATGGAGCAGCGGTGCGAGGGCAAGCTGGCGGTGTGGGGCGAGCCGTTCACGCGACTGCGTATCCCGAAAATGTTCAACCTGCGGACGGATCCTTACGAGTTTGCCGAAATCACATCCAACACCTATTGGGATTGGTACCTTTACCACGGCTACCTGATCATGGCGGCGCAGAGGATCGCCGGCAAGTTTGCCGAGACGTTCAAGGATTTCCCGGCGATCCAGAAGCCAAACAGCTTCACCATTGACGACGCGCTGAGGGCAATGGCCGACGCCGGTACCAGCGGGCAATAGGTACACCCACGGGCGGCGGGAGCGATCCCGCCATCCTACTCTTCAGTGCACTTGCAACAATAAAGCCATGCATATCAGGGCGGATGAGCGATATTTCTACATCGATGACCTGGCGATACCGCTCGCACGCCATCCTCTACTGTCGATCATTTGCCACTGCTTCCAGTGGGTGACCAGACGTATTGAACAGGGAGCGATGCGACGGAAATGAGTGACCAGCTTCCAAATTGGAACGATTGTGCCGCCAAGTCCGCCATCCTTGACTTCGTGGCTCGGGTAACGAACGAAAACGGCCCCGATTTCGTGCCGCCGACCGAACGCATTGCCACCTTCGACAATGACGGCACGCTTTGGTGCGAGCAGCCGTTGCAGGTGCAGTTCTTTTTTGGCCGCGAGCGTTTGAGGATAGCAGCGGAGAAAGATCCGACGCTTAAGGAGCGACAGCCTTTCAAGGCCTTCCTCGAACACGATATGGAGACGATCAAAAGCCTGGGAATGGAAGGCTTCTTCGAAGTCGCCGCTTTTGCCCATGCCGGCATGACGGAGGACGCGTTTATCGAAGTCGCCCGGCAGTGGCTGGCAACGGCAAGGCACCCGAAGCTCGGCTGCCTGTTCAAGGAACTCACCTATCTGCCGCAGATCGAACTCCTCCGATTCCTGCGCGCCAACGGCTTCAAGACATTCATCGTGTCAGGCGGCGGCATCGACCTCATCCGGACGCTTGCGGAAGAGGCCTACGGCATTCCGCCGGAACAGGTTATCGGTTCGAGCGTCAGAACGCGCTTCGAGATCCGCGAAGGCCGCAGTGAACTCGTCAAGCTCGCGGCGATCGACACGTTCGATGACCGGAACGTGAAGCCACAGAATATCGGGCTCCATATCGGCCGACGACCGATAATCGCGTTCGGCAATTCCGACGGCGATCTGGCGATGCTGCGCTACGTGCGGACGGGCCGAGGGCCGAGGATGGCCCTGCTTCTCCATCACGACGACGAGGCCAGGGAATTCGCCTACGACCGGAACTTCCAGGTGAGCCCGCTCGCCGACGCGCTCGACAAGGCCGACCAGTACGGGCTGACGGTGGTGAGCATGAAGCGCGATTGGCGGGCCATCTTCGAGGCGAGCACGCGGCCGGCTGCCGCCCTCGCCGGGAAGGCAGGCTAGCGGGATCTGGAGGAGGCCATGATCAGGACCATCGGCCCGCGGCCCGCCGCTGGATGATTGGAGGATTTCAATGATACCTGCCAGAGCCCGTGTCATGCTTTCCTCGGCTGTGCCGGCCCCCTTCGTCGGGATTGGCTCCGCGCTCGTCCTGCTGGCGGTGGTGATCGTGGCCAATCTCTGGCAGCACTATTTATGGGAAATCCTGCCAGCGAGTTTCGGTGCCACGGCGGCCACCTGGTGGTGGGTGGTGGCGGTGCTTACCCTCACCGGCCTGCTTGTGGGCCTGGCGGTGAAATATGTGCCGGGCCATGCCGGCCCGGATCCGGCTACGGTCTCCTTGTTTGGCCCGCCGACGCCGCTGGTCGTGCTGCCGGGGCTTGCGCTGGTCCTGGTGCTGGCGCTCGGCGGCGGTGTCAGCCTCGGTCCGGAAAATCCGATCATCGCGATCATCGTCGGCCTTACCGTCGCCATCGGGACGCGGCTGATGCCAGCAGTGAAGCCCGAGGGCTGGGTGACGCTTGCGGCCGCCGGCACGATCGGCGCCATGTTCGGCACTCCGGTAGCCGCCGCCCTCCTGTTTTCCGAGATGATCCGAGGCGACGAGAAAACACCGGTCTGGGACCGCCTTTTCGCGCCGCTCGTCGCGGCAGGCGCCGGCGCGCTGACCATGTCGCTCTTCGAACAGCCTAATTTCACGCTCGCGGTCGAGCCCTATACGATCCCGCGCGCGATCGACATCGTGAGCGGGATCGCGGTGGCGCTCGCCGCCATCGCCGTCGGCATGGTCGCCGTATGGATTTTCCCCGCCGCGCATAAGTTCTTCATATCGCTGAAGCACCCCGTGCTCATGCTGACGCTGGGCGGCCTGCTCCTCGGGTTCCTCGGCGTCGTCGGCGGGCCGATCACCATGTTCAAGGGCCTCGCCGAGATGAAATCGCTGACCACCGAGCAAGCCGGCTATACCGTGGGCGCGCTGGCGGCGATCGTTGTGATCAAGCTTGTCGCCATCCTGATTTCGGCGACATGCGGATTCCGGGGCGGCCGCATCTTTCCGATGGTCTTCGTCGGGGTGGCTTTCGGCCTGTTGGCGCATCGGGTCTTTCCCGGCATTCCGATGTCGCTGGCCATAGCGAGTTCGGTCCTCGGTTTCACCCTGGTCGTCACCCGCGACGGCTGGCTCAGCCTCTTCATGGCCGCGATCATGATATCCGGCTCGGGATTGGCGCTGCTGCCGCTCCTCTGCATCGTCGTCCTGCCGGCCTGGCTGCTGCTGGCCGGCCGTCCTGAAATGCAAATCAAGCCCGAAGCCTTGGCTCCATCGGACGAAGTGTCAAGCCAGGCGGGCCGACCCGGCCTGAGGACAAAGGCATGACGCTCGCGCAATCGATAGGCCTGGCCCTCAATGCGAGCATCTTCCTGCTCGTCTTCGCCCTCGGCCTGCAGTCCAGCCAGCGCGACGCCACCTACGTCTTCCGGCACCCCGCGCTTCTGATACGATCGCTCGTCTCGATGAGCGTCGTGATGCCATTGTTCGCGATCCTGGTCGCTGCTCTCACCAACCTCCATCCCGCGATCAAGATCGCCATTCTGGCGCTCGCCGTCTCTCCGGTTCCGCCGATCCTTCCGAAGAAGCAGGTCAAGGCCGGCGGAACGTCCTCCTATGCCGTCGGCCTTCTCTTCTCCGCCGCCGTACTCGCGATCCTGGTGATCCCCGTCACGATCGGAGCGGTCGATCTGCTCTTCGGGAAGGAGGCGCATGTGCCCCTTGGAAAGCTCGCTCGCATCCTGCTCACGTCGGTGATCCTGCCGCTTGCGGCCGGCATGCTCGTGCGCACTCTGGCCGTCGATATCGCAAGACGGATCGCCCACCCGATATCCTATTTCGCGACCGCACTCCTTGTCGTCGCCGTCCTGCCGGTCCTCGTCGGCGCATGGCCGCAACTGGTGTCGATGGTCGGCAACGGTACGCTGGTCGTGCTGGCGCTGTTCACGCTGGTCGGGGTCGTGGTCGGCCATCTACTCGGCGGTCCGGATCCCGACAACCGGACAGTTCTGGCGCTTGCGACATCGACCCGTCATCCAGGCATCGCGCTGGCCGTCGCCACCCTCGACGGCCAAGCCGTGAAAGGCGTTCTAGCGGTCATTCTCTGGCATGCGATCGTAAGTAGCGTGGTATCGGTGCCTTATGTCAGGCGCCATATACGCAGCCATGCGGCCACGCCAGGAGGAACTGGATGAACTACTCTTCGCCTGAAACGGGCATGCATGGATGGCACATGAGGGTACCGGAATGAAAGATGAGTGCTGTGTATCTGTCGATATCGGCTGCATGGGGCGGAACGTCCATCGGGTCACGGCCGATTTGCGTGACATGGTGTGGATTCCGGGCGGCGAGTTCCAGATGGGGTCCGACCGCCACTACCCCGAGGAGGCGCCGGCGCACAGGGTGCGGGTCGATGGCTTCTGGATGGACCGCTTCACGGTGACCAACCGCGATTTCGAGCACTTCGTCGCCGAGACCGGCTATGTCACGCTGGCCGAGAAGCCGGCCGACGCCGCGAATTATCCCGGCGCGCTACCGGAGATGCTGGCCCCGTCCTCTACCATGTTCCGCAGGCCAGCCGGGCCGGTCGACATGCGTAATCACTACAATTGGTGGGTCTATGTCGGCGGCGCGAACTGGCGTCATCCGCGCGGCCCGGCAAGCGCGGTCAGGAAGAAGCTCATGGACCATCCCGTGGTGCACGTGGCGTACGACGACGTCGAGGCCTACGCCCGATGGGCCGGAAAAGAGCTGCCGACCGAAGCAGAGTGGGAGTTCGCGGCACGTGGTGGGCTGGACGGGGCCGAATATGTCTGGGGCGACGAGATGACCCCCGATGGACGCTACATGGCCAATACCTGGCAGGGAGAATTCCCCTACCGCAACACGCAGGACGACGGCTTCGAATACACGTCTCCCGTCGGTTCCTTCCCGCCGAACGGCTACGGTCTTTTCGACATGGCCGGCAATGTCTGGCAGTGGACGGCGGACTGGTACCAGGAGCACGGCAAGATCGACAGCCCGTGCTGCACGGCCAGCAATCCGCGCGGGGCCAGCCAGGAGGACAGCATCGACCCGCGCGAATCCCAGGTGAGGATCCCGCGCAAGGTGACAAAGGGCGGCTCGCATTTGTGCGCGCCCAACTATTGCCGGCGCTACCGGCCGGCGGCGCGTATGGCGCAACCCGTCGATACATCGATCTCGCATCTCGGCTTCCGGTGCATCGTACGTGCCGGGCCTGACGCCGGAGGCTGATTCCGTGATGCTCAGGCAGTGGCTTGCGGCAATAACCGATCAGGCCGTGCCGGCCATCGATCTCCTGGCACTCATCATCATCGTCGCCGGTACGCTGCAGGCATTCATCGCGGCGATAACGGCGATCTTCAGCGGCGACGAACGCATTCATGCCGGGCGAGAGATGTGGATGCGCTATTCCCGCTGGTTGGTCGCTGGCCTGACCTTCCAACTTGCTGCGGACATCATCGAAACCTCGGTGGCCCCGACCTGGGACGATATCGGGCAACTCGGCGCCGTCGCGGTCATCCGGACCTTCCTCGATTTTTTCCTGGCCAGGGATCAGCGCGAGGTGCGTGCTCTCGAGAAGGTGGCCCGGGTCCGGAAGACGCCCTGAGCCTTGGGCAGGATTGGCGGACAGGAGATTGCTCATGAAGATTGGCGTATCGTTTCTCGCACGGTTGATCGTCGGCTTCCTTCTGATCGCGGCTGCGGCTCCGACCGCCACCGCCGACCCCCTCCCGTCCTGGCGGGAAGGCCCGGCGAAAGAGAGCATCGTCGGCTTCGTGACCGCCGTGACGACACCGGGAAAGGACTATGTGCGGCCGCAGGAGCGGATCGCCGTCTTCGATAATGACGGAACGCTTTGGTGCGAGCAGCCCATCTACTTCCAGTTCGCCTTCGCGCTCGATCGGATCAGCGCGCTCGCGCCGCAGCACCCTGAGTGGAAGACGGAGCGGCCTTTCGCCGCCGTTCTGTCCGGGGATACCAAGGCGCTGGCCGCCTCCGGTGAAAAGGGGATAGCCGAGCTACTGGCGATCACCCATGCCGGCATGACGGTCGACCAGTTCGCCGACACCGTCAGGGAATGGCTGAAGACGGCGCGCCACCCTAGGTTCGATCGCCCTTACACCGATCTCGTCTATCAGCCGATGCTGGAGGTCTTGGCCTATCTTCGCGCCAACGATTTCAAGACCTTCATCGTTTCCGGAGGCGGCGTGGAGTTCATGCGCGGTTTTGCCGAGGAAACCTATGGCATACCTCCCGAGCAGGTCGTCGGGTCGTCGGGCAAGACCGAATTCAGGGCGGGCTCAACGGACGGAAAGCCCGTAATCGTCAAGGATCCGGCTGTCGAATTCGTCGACGACGGTCCCGGAAAGCCGGTCGGCATCAACCATTTCATCGGCCGTCGACCCATCTTCGCCTTCGGGAATTCCGATGGCGATCGGCAGATGCTGGAATGGACGGCCGCGGGGGAGGGGCTGAGGTTTGCAGGGATCGTCCACCACACGGACACCGAACGTGAGTATGCCTATGACCGGGATTCACCCGTCGGGAAGCTCGATAAGGCGCTTGACGAAGCCGAGCAGCGAGGGTGGACGGTCGTGGACATGAAACGCGGCTGGAGAACCGTATTTGCATTTCAGGAAAATTGAGTGCCGCGTTGAGATGATCGGGACACTGATCGCCGGTAGGGCCGCCGACGGACCACGTTCGGACTGACGACTCGCCGCTGATCCGGTTCAACCGGGCAGGATATGGAGACGTTTCAGGATACGAACGACTTTGCTTTCTTCTTCGTGCAACGCCATACGTAACGCCTTGAGCGTGTCGTTTATATCTTTGAATTGCTTGCGGTTATCGGCGTTATTCTCGTGACTGAGACGTTCGACGGTGTCCCACTCCGCATCTCTAAGGACCTCGATCGCTTCCTTGAGCGCTTTTAGCCGTTTCTCCGACATCCGGACGACACCCTCCGGCTCAATGAAGCGTCAAGCCGGCCCTGGTGAGGCCGCTGGCCAGGCTTGAAACGAGCGACGGAGCAAGTCGCTCATCCGCCATGTCGGCCTGAAACGTCTCTTCGAATTTCGCGCGAGAGGAGCGAAGCTCGTCAATGGCTGTATGGGCTTCATCGATCCGCCCCAGATAGGCGAGCGTGGCGATGCACAAGAGCTGTGTCATATAGTCATTGCGTCCGTCTACCTGCCGTAACCGTAGGAGCGCTTCTTCGAAACTCCTGCGCCGGAAGGCGTCGAAACCGAGCGTCATTTCGGCGTCCGGGTAGGCCATATATTCGAAGCGGTCCGCCTTACGCGCCAACGCGGCCCCTTCGTCCCACCTTCCTATCATGAAAAGTATTCTGGCAAGCTTCGCCATTCCGGCGAGATTGTTGGGATTGAGGCCGAGTGCGCTGTAACCTTCGGAAACGGCGGCATCGACATTCCCCTCGTTGAATTGCGCAAGCATGAGGGCGAAACGGCTGCGGTCGGAGTCGGGAGCCAACATCACCGAATGCCGGGCATAGGCAAGCGCCTGCTCGCCTGAGCGTGGATCCTCGGCCTGCCTGATGACCAACAGCGACAGGAGCGCGAACGCGTCCGAATCCCCTGGGCGGACCTCGAGCGTCCTCTCGACACAATTACGGATCTGCCGCAGATGCTCGCGCTCGTCGGTTTGGGGGGCAAGCCCGGCCCGCAACAAGCATCCGTTCCCAAGGGTCGGATGAGCCATTTCCCTTGTCGTCTCGACATTGTTGATGACGCCGCGCTCCGAGGCAAAGCGCACGGCAAGTTGCGAGGCTAGTTCCTGTTCCGCATCCTTCTGCGCCAGGCGGTCTGGAATCGCCTGATCGTTTCCGGATCGGATCAATTCGCCGCTGTCGCGATCGATGACCTGCCATACGACGGAGGTCTTGGATATGTCAGACTGATATTTGACCAGAAGACGATACTTGCTCTTGTGCGAAAGCAGCGCGCCAGCCGCGCTCGATACTTGCTTCACATCCGACGTGATATCCGGAGCGCTCAGATGAACGGTTTGAAACCGGGAAAGGGCGATCATGAGATCGTCACGGAAGCGAGCGGCGTCCGAATCCGAAGTCTGGTCCACAGATTGCACTTCCAAGGAAACGCGCGGTTTGTCGGAAATCTCCGGCAGGCGGCTTGCTCCGAACGGATCGACCGGGAGGAGAAGCCCGATACCGAGCAATGCGCCGCCCACCAGACCGCAAAATATCGCAACCGACCGCATCCCTCGCTTGGGGTGAAGGCGGTTGATCTCTCGATTTGCTTGCACATATGCCCGGGGCTCAGGGTGTCCACCGCCCGTCAAGGTCGTCCCATCTGAACCGGAAACACCCGAAAACATAGGCAGGTAGCGTCCACGCGGGAGTTCGATCTTGATCGTGCTGTCGTGGCCAGGCCGCTCGTAGTAGCGAAGCAGGGCCGCGCGTAGCCTTGTTGCCTCGATCCGAACGATCGGGTCGATGGAGGGATCGAAGTTCGAGGGGCGTCCAAAGACGTCGACGGCGATCGAATAGGCCTTGACGGTGTGTTCACGGCCCTGGAACAGCGCTTCCGCTACATATCTCAGGAACTTCTTGTTCCGGTCGGTGCACTGGAAGTCGGGGTCGGAGAGCAACCTTTCCAGTTCTCGTCGCGCTTCCGGCGGGAAGTAGGGATATTTCTCGCGAGCACCTGGACTTTCTTCACCCTCGGCTTCCATTACTGGCTCCCTAGAGTTTGAAGACAGGATCGTCGTGACCGGCCGTCCGACAGATGTTTCAATCCGTCGAGGCGAAAACCACCGGCATGCCTGTTCAATGCCTGAACTACCCTGCCAAGAGCCTCTGGACTACAAGATTAACCCATCACAAAATTGCCGCTATGCAGTTTGTGCCAGAAACGTGGTATAAGCCTGTCGAGGGGTGGGGAAGATCTATTGGATCGTCCCATGCCGAAGGGCGCCGACGCAGCCGCAGGCAATTTGAACCCGCCGGATACCGGGCGGCCGGACGCCGATTCTTTTGGCCGCGCCGACGCGAGGTTGGAAGCACACAATCTCGCGCTGAAAAACCCTGAAGACCTTCGGGAAGCGACCCGCGGCGCTGATCTGCGGATCATACAACTGGCGACGGGCGGCTTCGAGGGCCTTTTGACCCATGCCCAAGTAGGCGGTTTTTCCTTGAGCGCAGGCGATTTCGGGCCGGACATCCGCGCCCGCGGGGTCATGAACGCGGAACTCGTGACGATCGGCACGATGCTGGACAGCAGCGGGGAAGTGTCCCAATGGGATTACGATGTGCGGCCTGGCGACATCATCGTCTTCCCGAAATCGGTCGAGCAGGAGGGACGTTACACCGGACGCTCCCGCTACGTGACGATCACGCTTAGCGAGCAGGAACTGGCGGCGCATGTCAAAACGGAGGGCAGGCTTCAGGAATCCGAATTCTGGACCAGGATACGCCGGTTCCAGCCATCGGAAGCGCAACGAGCCTCGATGCGGGAGTACCTCGCACGAAGGGTACTTCAACTCCGGGAAGGGAAAGTGCCGCTTTCCGCGGCAGGAATCGATTTCTTTCGGCGCTCGGTCCTGGAGGCCTTCGTCGGCTGCATTGCCGGTGAAGTGCAGGATGATCGTGAGGAACAGTATTTCCGTGGCGCCAGACTTGTGCGGGATGTGGAAGACTATGTCGACGCGTTGAGGCCGGGCAGACCGGTGCACATATCCGAGCTTTGCTCTGTGCTTCTCGTTTCGCGCCGCAAGCTGCACCGCGCATTCCAGGATACGATAGGGGTGGGACCAATGGCATATTTGCGCCTGAGACGCCTTTCCGCCGCTCACAATGCCTTGAGGAGCGGTAGGATGGCTGGGGGAAGCGTCACGCAGACTGCTCTTGAATACGGCTTCTGCGATCTTGGACGCTTTGCGAGCTATTATCGACGTATCTTCGACGAGGCCCCGTCGGAAACGATCCGATCCGCGCAGCTTCGCGGGGTTCGTCCGGCCTGACCGCCCGCGCGCCGGCCGTGATATCCGAAAAGCTTTGGTGTTGACTGACGGTAATAGACCTGAGGCGGTTCAACGCCGGCGCCACCGCGCGCCTCTTGTTTCGATACCCTCTGGTCGGGCGTCCCGTGAGAAGAGGTAGATGGCAACCGCTATGCCCAACGTAAGCGCGTAAAAGCCGAACAGCGCGGAATAAGCGACGACCGGCTTGCCGGGTACGGTCGCGGCGGTAGCGACCGCGCCCGTCAGGAACTGCATGACGCCGACGGTTCCCATCGAGAAGAAGTTGAGGAGCGCCATGCCGCGTCCTGTCAGATGCGACGGCAGGTAAGCCCGGGCGTGCGCCATGATGAGGGCGTAGCTGGCGCCGAAGAGCCCGATCAGCACCAGCGAGACGGTGACGCGCGCAATGCCGCTCTCGGGGAACAGCGCAAGGAAGGCAACGACGAGCACCGACCCCGTGTTGCCGGCGACCGCCACCCATTTGCGCGTGCCGAAGATCGTGTCGAGCGGCCCGTAGACGAAGGAGCCCGTCACCACCGCGATCGCCATGAACAGCGTGACATGACCGATAAGCAGCGAATCGGCGCCGTAGACGTCGGTGAGATAGGGCCCGGCCCACAGGCCGAGAATGCCGACCGACGGCGCATAGTTCATGCCGACCAGCGGGATGATCGGCCACAGCTTCCTGATCCGCAGCGCCTCGATGAAGCCGGCGAAGCCTACGCCAGCACGCGGATTCTTCTCGATCTTAGGGTCGCTGACCAGCGCCATCAGGGCAAGGCCGGTGAGGACGGAAACGGCGGCGAGCGCCAGCATGACGTGACGCCATCCGAAGAATTCCGCCGCGGCGGCAAGCGGCGAAGTGCCGGCCACATTACCCGCCGATCCGAAGGCGATCATCCACGATGTCATCACGGCAAGCCGCGCCGGTGGATAGGAATGGGCGAATATGAAGATGGATGCCATGAGGACGGGCGCGCAGCCGGCGCCCAGAAGGACCATCGCCACGACGATCATCCACGGAGCGGTGGCGAGCCCGAAAATAAGCGCTCCACCGCCGCCGCAAAAAGCCAGCATTGTCGCGACCGTGATTTTCGGACCGTATTTGTCGAGACTGACCCCGACCACGAACTGGAGAAGCGCAAACGCCGCGAACCATGCACCCGACGCCAGCGACAGATCCGCCTTGGTAGCGCCGAGTTCGAGCGTCAGCGCGGGCGTCAGCACCGCCAGGAAGGACCGGTAGAACTGCGACAGCACGTAAGCGATGCCGAGGGCGGCTATACCAGCCATGAAGAGGACCTCCGCGTCCGGCGGGACCGAAACTGCTTTTCGGGATACGGATTCTTTGCTGTCGATCAGCGTCCGCTTACTATCAGGTTTCGGGCAAGGCGCGAGCCGGATTTTGGTCCTGTAAAGGAGAAAAGCCTAGGGCAGCGCCGGGACGGGGCCCTCCATCACCTCGGTTCGCCATGTTTCGCCGTTTCCTGGGCGGTAGGGGCATCGCTCTCCGAACGCTGCTGCGCCGGGCCATGGGCGTCGATCAAATTATAGGCGGTGTTGACGAGGCCGATATGGGAAAAGGCCTGCGGGAAATTGCCGAGGAGCCGTTTCGAAACCGTATCGTACTCCTCCGCGAGGAGGCCCAGATCGTTGCGCAGCGCAAGCAGGTTTTCGAAGAGTTCGGCTGCGTCGTCGATGCGCCCGACCAGCACGTAGGCATCGGCCAGCCAGAACGAGCATGCAAGGAACGCACCCTCGCGCCCGCCAACGCCGTCATCGACATCGTCCGTCGAGTAACGTTGTACCAGACCGTCCTGTCGCAATTCGCGTTCGATGGCTTCGATCGTGCCGACGACGCGCGGATCGTCGGGCCGCAGGAAGCCGGATTGCGCGATGAGCAGGAGCGAGGCGTCGAGCGCTTCCCTACCGTAGCATTGAACGAAGGTGTTGCGCTTCTTGTCGAAGCCGTTCTCGCAGATGTCGGCATGGATGGCATCGCGGCACTCGCGCCAGTGATCGGTTGGCCCTTCCAGGCCGAAATGTTCGGCGGACTTGATGGCGCGGTCGAAGGCAACCCAGCACATCATACGGGAATGGGTGAAGGCGCGCGCCGGTCCGCGCACTTCCCAGATGCCGCGATCCGGCTTCCGCCACACGGTCTCCAGATGGGCGAGGATCGATTTCTGAAGCCGCCACGCTTCGTCGAGCGGGCTGAGTTCGGCTTCGCGGGCAGCATGCAGCACTTCCATCAACTCGCCGTAAACGTCGAGTTGCATCTGGTCGGCGGCCGCGTTGCCGACGCGCACCGGCGAGCTTTTCTCGTAGCCCCGCAGCCAGTCGATTTCGTTTTCCGTAAGGCGCCGTTCTCCCGCCACGCCGTACATGATCTGCAATTGCCTCGGATGACCGGCAACGGCGCGCAGGAGCCACTGGCGCCAGGCTTCCGCCTCGCTCCGGTAGCCGCCGTTCAGGAGCGCATAGAGCGTGAGAGCCGAATCGCGGATCCACGCGTAGCGATAGTCCCAGTTTCGGCTGCCGCCGATCGCTTCGGGGAGCGAGGTTGTCGGGGCGGCGACGATGCCGCCGGTCGGGGCATAGGTCAAAAGCTTGAGCGTGATAAGCGAACGGACTACCGCATCGCGCCAGTTCTCGTCGTCATAGTCGAAACGGCAGCGTTTCGACCATTCGCGCCACCATGTCACCGTCCGGTCGAGGCTCTCGTTGCGGTCGGGCACGAAATGCGGCGTCTTGTGCGAGCGGTGATAGGAAAGCGTGAAGGGCACGCTCTGGCCCTTCTTCACGGTAAAGGCGCCGAGCGTCTTCATGTCGCGACCGCCCAGGCCGATATGCGTGTGTAGTTCCACCGTGTCCGGTCCGGCGACCGCCGAAAGCCCGTAATCGCGCCGCTGCACCCACGGCACGGTACGGCCGTAATTGAAGCGCAGCACCAGTTCCATCGCCATCTCGACGCTGCCCTTCTCGCCCTTGACGATGCGGACGACGTCGACCTTCTCCTCGTCGTCGGTCAACGGCATGAAATCGGTTAGCGTGACGGCGCCGGCGTCGGTCTCGAAGCGCGTTTCAAGGACCGCGGTGCCGGGGAGATAGCGGCGGCTGATACGGCAGCGCTCGGCGCGCGGAGCGATCAGCCAGCGGCCGTTTTCCGGTCCGCCCAAAAGTGCGGCGAAGCAGGCATCGGAATCGAAACGCGGCAGGCAAAGCCAGTCTATCGAGCCTCCGCGCGAGACGAGCGCGGCGGAAATCATGTTACCGATCAGGCCGTAATCCTCGATCGGCCTGAAGGATGCGTTCTGGTGGGAACTCACGTCCTGGCGCCTCGGTCGATCGCGGGGCGGGAGAGGGGATGAAAGGCAGGCATGCCGTTCAAATGTCGCATGACCCTCGAATTTCAAGCTCGCCGGCTGGATTCGTCAAAGACGAACCGCGCGCTCCCGCTGCCTCCCGTGTTGACGCATGCGGACATTTTTCGGAACCTCATCGGCACTCGATTCATTGCGTCCGGGAAAACAGGCGTTCGCTCTCGCGAAACGATCAGCAGGAAATCCATCGGCAATGAAAGCACCGCGTCACCGCGCCGACGGTATCATCGATCGCAGCCAGACAGACTGGTACAAGGATGCGATCGTCTATCAATTGCACGTCAAGGCGTTCCAGGACGCCAACAATGACGGCATAGGTGATTTCGCCGGGTTGATGCAGCGGCTGGACTATGTCCAGGATCTCGGCGTCACCGCGATCTGGCTTCTGCCGTTCTATCCGTCGCCGCTGCGTGACGACGGCTACGACATCTCGGATTATACCGCCATCAATCCGGCATACGGACGGATGCGCGATTTCCGCGCCTTCATCGCCGAGGCGCATCGGCGGGGCCTGCGGGTCATCACCGAACTCGTCATCAACCACACCTCCGACCAGCATCCCTGGTTCCAGAGGGCGCGCCGCGCAAAGCCGGGATCGGCGGCGCGGGATTTCTATGTGTGGAGCGACACGGACCAGAAATTCCCAGAGACGCGCATCATCTTCCTCGACACGGAGAAATCGAACTGGACCTGGGACCCGGAGGCGGGCGCCTATTTCTGGCATCGCTTTTACTCGCACCAGCCGGACCTCAATTTCGATAATCCGCGCGTGCTGCGGGAAGTCCTGAGGATCATGCGCATGTGGCTGGACATGGGCGTGGACGGGCTGCGGCTCGACGCCATCCCCTATCTGGTTGAGCGCGAGGGCACCAATAACGAGAACCTGCCGGAGACGCATGTCATCCTGAAGAAGATACGTGCCGAACTCGACGCTCATTATTCCGACCGGATGCTGCTCGCTGAGGCCAATCAGTGGCCGGAGGACACGCGTCCCTATTTCGGCGACGGCGACGAGTGCCAGATGGGATTCCACTTCCCGCTCATGCCGCGCATGTACATGGCGCTGGCGCAGGAGGACCGGCATCCGGTCACCGACATCATCCGCCAGACCCCGGACATCCCCGAGAACTGCCAATGGGGAATTTTCCTCCGTAACCATGACGAACTGACGCTCGAAATGGTGACGGACCAGGAGCGCGACTATCTCTGGCGCACCTATGCGGAGGATTCGCGCGCCCGCATCAATCTCGGCATCCGCCGGCGGCTGGCGCCGCTCATGCAGAACGATCGCCGCAAGATCGAGTTGATGAATTCGCTTCTGCTTTCGATGCCCGGCACGCCGATCCTCTATTACGGCGACGAGGTCGGCATGGGCGACAATTACTATCTCGGCGACCGCGACGGGGTGCGTACGCCGATGCAGTGGTCGTCGGACCGGAATGCGGGTTTCTCGCGCGCGGACCCGCAGCAGCTTTACCTGCCCGTCATCCTCGATCCGGTCTACGGCTACCAGGCGATCAATGTCGAAGGAGAGAGCCGCGATCCTTCCTCGCTGCTCAACTGGACGCGGCGGATGATCGCCGTGCGCAAAGAGCATCCGGCCTTCGGACGCGGCACGACGGTTCTGCTCTACCCGCGCAACCGCAAGGTGCTCGCCTATGTCCGCCAGTATGACGGCGACAGCATCCTTTGCGTGGTCAACCTGTCGCGCGCCGCGCAGGCGGTGGAACTCGACCTCGCGCAATGGAAGGGCGCGGTGCCGATCGAGCTTACGGGACGCTCAGCCTTTCCGCCCATCGGCGATCTTCCTTATCTCGTCACGTTGCCGGCCTACGGCTTCTACTGGTTCCTGCTGGCAGCTGAGGGCGAGGCGCCGCGCTGGCACCAGCCGCAGCCGGAGGTGCTGCCCGAATTCGTTACGCTCACCTGTCGCGACGGGCGTGTCGGCTCGGCGCTTTCGGGCCGCGAGAAGGAATTACTGGAAGACGATATCCTGCCTAAATTCCTGCCTTTGCAGCAATGGTACGCGGATGGCGACAGGCCTATTGGCGAGATCGGACTCTCAACATTTGCCGAAACCGCGGACGGACATCATGCGCTCGCTTCGGCCGTCGTGACGGCAAATGGCGGCAGGCGGGAATATCTGCTGCCGCTTTCCGCGCTCTGGGGCGAGGAGCATCTGGATGCCGGCACCGCGCAGCTTTCGCATACGCTCGGCAAGCTCAGGCGCGGCGCGAGGGTCGGCGCACTGGTCGATGGGGCGTTCGACGCGGATTTTTCGCGGCGGATCGTCGCCGGCATGCGCGGCGAAGCCGTATTCGAAGACACGGGAACCATCGTCTTTTCCGGGACGGAGGCGCTCGACCGGCTGCCGGCTGTCAGCGATCCCTATCCGGTCGCGGTGGGCGAGGCCAATGTCTCGATCGCGTTCGGGACCGATCTCGTGCTGAAATTCTACCGGCGTATTCGCAGGAGTATCAGGCCGGATATCGAAATCCAGAGGTTCCTGACCGAGCGTGCCGGCTTCCGCTACACGCCGACCTTTCTGGGCGAGATGGCACACCGGCCCGAAAGTGGCGACCCGGCGACGCTCGCGGCCGCCTTCGGCTATCTTCAGAACCAGGGCAATGCGCGGAACGCGCTCGCCGACGCTCTTCAGCGCGATCTTGAGGATTTCGAACTGGCTCCGTCGGTCGAGACGGGCACGACGAAGGCGGAATTCGTTTTCCCCCTGACGATCGGATCGTTGCTCGGGCAAAGAACGGCGGAAATGCATCGGGCGCTGGCGACTGCTACGGATGATCCAGCCTTTGCCGCCGAAAAGATTACGCACCGGCATGTCGAGGCGTGGACGGAACAGGCGCTCGAGGGATTCGACCGGGTGCCGGATCATCTTGAGCGATTGCGGCACGGCCTGCCGGAAAGGGCGGACGTGGCGGTCGAAACGGTGGTGAAGGCGCGCGATGTGCTCCGCTCCCGGCTTAGAGTGGCGTCGGGGATGCGGCCGAGTGGCGGTATCTCTCGTATCCACGGCGATTATCGGCTTGGCAGGGTACTGCTGGCAAAGGACGATCTGGCGATCGTCGGCTTCGGCGGCGCGCCCGATGCCGGTCGCGACAAGGCGTCACCGCTTGCCGATGTCGCTTCCATGCTCCTCTCGTTCCATGAGACGGCGGCGAGGACGTTTAATGCCGCGCAACCCGCGCCGGACCGTGAGCCGGTGCTTGCGGGAAGGCTGGCGGAATGGAGTATGGCGGCGCGGCGCGATTTCCTCGATGCCTACCGTGAGCATGTCGCCGGTTCGCCGTCCGATTCGCGCGATACCCGTCTCACCGAAGCGCTGCTCGACCTTTTCGTGATCGGTCGTGCCGCGCGGGCGATCAACGCGGCTGCTGTGCAGGGCTCTGCGCCAATCGAAGGGGCGCTCGCCGCCCTAGCGGAACTGGCCCGCCCGGGGCTAGATGATCTCTAAATATCCACTCTGTCCGAGGCTTCCATGCATTCTTCCGTCGATCACTTTCTCGATGAGCTCAAAACCTGGATTGAGGTCGAGACGCCGACACATGACCGCGAGGCGGTCAATCGTCTCGGTACGCTGATCGAAAAGACCTGTCGCGCCGAGGGACTGATTGTCGACCGCGTCTCCGGCGCGCCGGGGCTCGGCGATACGATCCGGGCTCGAAGCATCGCACCGAATGGCCGCAAGGGCCTGCTGGTGCTGGCGCACTTCGATACGGTCCATCCTACCGGCACGCTTGCCGACGGCTTGCCATGGCGGCGTGACGGCGACCGGCTCTACGGGCCGGGCACGTCGGACATGAAGGCTTGCGGCCTGCTCACGATCGAGGCGTGGCGGACGATCAGGGCCGAAGACAGGGTGCCGGATCATCCGATCACCTTCCTGTTCACGCCGGACGAGGAGATCGGCAGCCCCGGCTCGCGCGGGGTCATCGAAGCGGAAGCGCGCAACGCCTTCGCCGTGCTGGTCGTGGAGGCGGCGCGCGACGGCGGCAAGATCGTCACGGCGCGTAAGGGCGTGGCGCGGTTTACCGTCAAGGCCGAGGGCGTGGCCTCGCACGCCGGGACGGCATTCGACAAGGGAGCGAGCGCCATCAGCGAGATGGCGCGCCAGATCGCCTATCTCGACAGTCTGGTCGATATTGGGAGGGGCATTACGCTCAATGTCGGGCTGATCGACGGCGGCACCGCGCCCAATACGGTGGCGCAGTTCTGCACGATCGAAGTCGATGTGCGTGTCAGGACGCTCGATCAGGCCGAGCCGATCGTGAAGGCAATCCACGGTATCAAACCGCACAATCCCAATGTGCGGCTTACCGTTGAAGGCGATCTGAACCGGCCACCCTTCTTCCCCGATGCGGGCTCGACGGCGCTGTTCGAGCATGCCCGCAAGCTCGCCGCCCCGATCGGCATCGATCTCGTCGGCATCCATGCCGGCGGCGGCAGCGACGGCAATTTCACTGCCGCGCTCGGGGTGCCGACCCTTGATGGGCTCGGTGTCGACGGTGCGGGCGCGCATACGCTGCAGGAGCATATCTTCATCTCGAGCGTCGAACCGCGCGTCGATCTCTTTGCCGCGCTTCTGGCCGAGACGACGCCCGCCGACGTCGACGCAGGTGAGCGGACGCTATAGGGGCTTGCATTCCGCCTTCGATCCGCGCGGAATGACGAAATCTGGAGGAGATGCCCATGGCCAGTCTGCTGGAAGGCAGGAACATCGTCGTCACTGGCGGTACCGGCGCGCTCGGCCAGGCGGTCGTCGCCCGCTTCCTGAAGGCCGGGGCGATCTGCCATGTGCCGAGCCGCAAGGCAGCGGGCAAGCCGGGCTCCTGGGGCGACGGTCAGGTCAGTATTGTTCCGGAGATCGACCTGACCGACGAGGAGGCCGTCGGCCGCTTCTATGACGCCGTTCCTGCTCTTTGGGCGTCCGTCCATCTGGCCGGAGGCTTCGCCATGGCGCCGCTTGCCGACACTTCACGCGCGGATTTTTTGCGCATGATGGAGATGAACGCCATGACTGTCTTCATCTGCTGTCGCGCGGCGGCGCATAACATGCGCAAGACCGGGCAGGGCGGGCGCCTCGTCAATGTCTCGGCGCGGCCCGGGCTCGATCCGCGCAAGGGCGGCGGTATGGTCGCGTATGCGGCGAGTAAGGCGGCGGTGACGGCGATCACGCTGGCGCTTTCGGAGGAACTGAAGAACGACCGCATCCTCGTAAATGCCGTCGCGCCCTCGACCATCGATACGCCGACCAATCGCGAGGCGATGCCGAATGCCGACACGTCGAAATGGCTGTCGCCGAAGGCCGCGGCCGAAGCGATCATCGGCCTCGCCTCGCCGTCCAACATGGAGATCAACGGCGCGGTGCTGCCGCTTTTCGCGCGGGCGTAACGTCAGGCGGCCTCGACGCGGATATTGCCGTCTTTCGATGTGGCGTGGCGAAGTTCGCCGCGGTTAAGCATGAAATTCACATGCGCATGCACCTCCGAGAAGGCGAAGCTTAGCTGGTGCGGGTCGAGTGCGCGGGTAAAGAGAACCGGGACGAGGTCGGCGACCGAATGCGGCTTCGTTGCGCAGGCCTCGGCGATCAGGGCGCAGCGTCCCGCGTGGTGTTCCGCAAGTTCGTCGCAGCGCTCGTGCAGGCCGTGGAATGGGAGTTGGTGGCCCGGCAGCACCAGCGCGTCGGCCGGAATGTCGGTCTTGAGACGCTTCAGCGAGCGAAGATAGAGGCCGAGCGGATCGCCGTCCGGGTTTACGGCCCAGACGCTGATATTGGGGCTGATCCGCGCGATCACCTGGTCGGCCGCGAGGAAAACGTTCTCCGAGGGGCAGTAGAGCATCAGTTGCTCCGGCGCGTGGCCATCGCCGGTCAGCGCCCTGAACTCGCGGCCGCCGATCGTAAGCGTGTCGCCGTCGACCACGCGGCTGAAGGTCGGCGGCAGGGGCGCCACCATTTTCAGGTAGCTGTGACCCTGCGAACTGACGAGATCGACCGTTTCCGGCGCCATGCCGTGGCGGGCGTAGAAGTCGCGATACGGCTTTGCGTCGAGTGAACCGGGGCTGAGCGAGATGGTCAGGCAGCCGAGATAGGCGGTCTGGGTAGTGAAAAGCGGCATGTCGTGCCGCTCGCACAGCCACCCGGCGAGGCCGATGTGGTCGGGATGGTAGTGCGTCACGATCAGCCGTGTCAGCCGCCGTCCGGCCAGTGCTCCACCAGCGAGCGCGTGCCAGAGGTCGCGCGTCGGCTGGTCGCCGATGCCGGTGTCGAGCACGGCCCATCCGTCGCCATCCTCGATCAGGTAGATGTTTACATGGTCGAGTCGGAAGGGGAGCGGTATGCGCGTCCACAGGATTCCCGGCGCAAGTTCGATGACCGCACCGCGCTCCGGCGGTTCCTCATAAGGGAAGGAAAGGCGGCTTTCTTCGTTCTTCTTCAGCATCGGATGCTCCAGTTGGGGCGTCCGTACACGAAACTGGCCGGCAATGCAGCAGGGATGAACGTTGCTGCGACCGAAAGTTCAACGCTCTGCTCCGCTGGCCTGGAACAGCATAAGAGGAGCGGTGGAACTGCCCGACATGGGTGATTTGCCGGATGGTGCCGCTCCGCCCAGCCGAAACAAGCGAGACGCCATGCCGACTGCAATCCATACCGGGGATCCGTATACCTCCGATATAGACGGCCGCTATGCCTGGATCCGGCTTGCCGTGTCCATGCTCATTGCCACCCTCGGCGGGGCCGGCATGTGGGCGGTGGTCGTGGTATTGCCAGCCGTGCAGGCGGAGTTTTCAGTCGATCGTAGCGAGGCGTCTCTTCCTTATACGCTGACCATGGTGGGTTTCGCCGTCGGCAATGTCCTGATCGGACGCGCGGTCGACCGGTACGGCTACATGCTGCCGGCTATGGTCGCCGCGATCATGATGGGCTGCGGCTTCGTCGCCGCTTCGGCGAGCGGCTCGCTCGCTCAGTTCGCGCTGGCGCACGGCTTCCTGATCGGCATCGGCACGGCGGCGACCTTCGGCCCGCTCATCGCCGATCTGTCGCACTGGTTCCGCAGGCATCGCGGCAAGGCCGTGGCCGCGGCGGCCTGCGGCAATTATCTGGCGGGCGTGATCTGGCCGATCGTCATCGAGGCTTTCATGCGCGCCGGCGGATGGCGGGAGGCCTATCTCGGCGTCGGCATTATATGCGTCGTGGCGATGGTGCCGCTTCTTTTCCTCATGCGGCGCAAGTCTCCGCACCACGTGGCGTCGGCAGAGGCGCGCGCGCATTCGGATGAGCATGTCAGGCCGATCGCGGTTTCCCCCGCCACGTTGCAGTTCCTCCTGATCCTCGCCGGGCTAGGCTGCTGCGTCGCCATGTCGATGCCGCAGGTTCATATGGTCGCCTATTGTACCGATTTGGGTTACGGGGCCGCCGCCGGGGCGCATATGCTGTCGCTGATGCTGGCTGGCGGCGTGGTCAGCCGGCTTTCCTCGGGCGTGCTCGCGGATCGCATCGGCGGCATCCCGACCTTGCTCATCGGCTCCGTGCTGCAATGCGTGGCGCTGTTTCTCTATATCCCCTTCGACGGACTCGCCTCGCTTTACGTCGTGTCGCTGGTTTTCGGACTGGCGCAGGGCGGCATCGTGCCGTGCTACGCCATCATCGTGCGCGAGTATCTGCCGGCGGCGGAGGCCGGCAAACGCGTCGGCATCGTCATCATGGCGACCATCGCCGGCATGGCGATCGGCGGCTGGATATCCGGCTGGATCTACGACCAGACGGGGTCATACGAGGCTGCCTTCCTTAACGGGATCGTCTGGAACCTGATGAACATCTCGGTGATGACCGTCCTGCTCTTCCGTTCCGGCCGGGGCGCAAGCGCGGCGCCTGCCTGACGCGCAGTTCCCGCGAATTGATCGGATGAAGATCAGCCTGTAAGCAGTTGATCGGGAATCATGCCGCGCCTCGCGGCGACGACAATTCAGGGAGAATCCGGCCATGAAGACACGCGCCGCCGTCGCCTTTGCCGCAGGCAAGCCGCTGGAGATCATGGAGGTCGATCTCGACGGACCGAGGGAAGGCGAGGTGCTGGTCGAGGTGAAGGCAACCGGCATCTGCCACACCGACGAGTTCACGCTTTCAGGCGCCGATCCGGAAGGGCTGTTCCCTGCGATCCTCGGCCATGAGGGAGCCGGCGTGGTGGTCGATGTCGGCAAGGGCGTGACGAGCGTGAAGAGGGGCGATCACGTCATCCCGCTCTATACGCCGGAATGCCGGCAGTGCCCCTCCTGCCTGTCGCGCAAGACCAATCTGTGCACCGCGATCCGCGCCACGCAGGGGCAGGGACTTATGCCCGACGGCACCAGCCGTTTCTCGATCGGCAAGGACAAGATCCACCACTATATGGGCTGCTCGACCTTCTCCAATTTCACCGTTCTGCCGGAGATCGCGGTAGCGAAGGTCGATCCCGAGGCTCCGTTCGACAAGATCTGCTATATCGGATGCGGGGTGACGACCGGCATTGGCGCGGTGATCAACACGGCAAAGGTGGAAGAGGGTGCGACTGCCGCCGTCTTCGGGCTCGGCGGCATCGGGCTGAACGTCATCCAGGGCCTGAGGCTTGCCGGCGCCGACATGATCATCGGCGTCGATCTCAACAACGACAAGAAGGCGTGGGGCGAGCGCTTCGGCATGACGCATTTCGTCAACCCGAAAGAGGTCGGCGACGTGGTGGCGCATCTCGTCAACATGACGAAGCGCGGGGCCGACCAGATCGGCGGGGCGGACTACACCTTCGACTGCACCGGCAATGTCACGGTGATGCGGCAGGCGCTGGAAGCCAGCCATCGCGGCTGGGGCCAGTCGATCGTGATCGGCGTTGCCGGCGCGGGGCAGGAAATCACGACAAGGCCGTTCCAGCTTGTCACCGGCCGCGTATGGAAGGGCACTGCCTTTGGTGGTGCGCGAGGCCGTACCGACGTGCCGAAGATCGTCGACTGGTACATGGCAGGCAAGATCGAGATCGATCCGATGATCACCCACACGCTGAAACTCGAGGAGATCAATAAGGGGTTCGATCTCATGCATGCCGGCGAGTCGATCCGGAGCGTGGTGGTGTATTGAGCAAGGGTTCGAAGAGGGAGGAGAAAATGCTGTTTCCAGCGACGATCGCGGGCAGCCTGCCGAAGCCGGGCTGGCTGGCGGAGACCGAAAAGCTCTGGCCGAAATGGAAGCTCGAGGGCGAAGCGCTGACGCAGGCGCAGCGCGACGCGGCGCTGGTATGGATCAAGCACCAGGAAGATGCCGGGATTTCGGTCGTCAGCGATGGCGAGCAGTTTCGCCGGCATTTCGTGCATGGTTTCCTGGAGAGCGTCGAAGGCATCGATTGGCAACGCATGACCCGGATGGGCATCCGCAACAATCGCTATGAGGCGGACGTACCGACCGTGACCGGCGCAGTCAGGCGCAGCCGCTCTGTTCACCGCGACGAGGCGGCGTTTTGCCGTGCCCATGCCAAGGGCGGCCTCAAGTTCACGCTGCCCGGCCCGATGACGATCTGCGACACGCTCGCGGACGCGCGTTACGGCAGCCGCGCCGACATGGCGATGGCCTTCGCCGAGATCCTGAACGAGGAGGCGCTGGAACTGGAGGCAGCCGGCGTCGATGTCATCCAGTTCGACGAACCGGCCTTCAACGTCTTCATGGACGAGGTCAACGAATGGGGCGTGGCGGCGCTGGAGCGCGCCGCGCGCGGGCTCAAATGCGCCACCGCCGTGCATATCTGCTACGGCTACGGCATCAAGGCCAATATCGAGTGGAAGCAGGCGCTTGGCGCCGAATGGCGCCAGTACGAACGCATCTTCCCGGCGCTGAATGCTTCGGCGATAGGCGGGGTCTCACTCGAATGCGCCAACTCGCATGTGCCGATGTCGCTGATCGGGCTGCTTTCGGACAAGCAGATCCTGGTCGGCGCGATCGATGTAGCGACCGACAGGGTGGAGACGCCCGAAGAGGTCCTGGGCGTCATCGAGGAGGCGCTGAAATACGCCGATGCCGAACGTATCCAGCCCTGTACAAATTGCGGGCTCGCGCCGCGTTCGCGCGCGATCGCGGAAGCGAAGCTTATTGCGCTGGGCGCTGGGGCGCGGCTGGCGCGGGAGAAACTCAGGTAGGTATAGACGGCGCCGGCTGCGGGCTATGATATCTCCTGGCCTGTTCCTTCCGGCCTTCGCCCGCCCGACGCTATGGTAAGGGCGTCGGCGGCTTCGCGCACCTTTGGTGCGAGTTCCCCGATGCGTTCATAAGGTAGCCTGACCGCCGGGCCGGAGACGGAAAGGCCGGCAATCGCCTCGCCATATTCGTTGAAGATTGGGGCGGCTATGCAGCGCATACCGACGGTGTGCTCCTCGTCGTCCAGTGACCAGCCGCGCGCACGGATCGCCTCCAGATCGGCGTGCAGCGCCGGCTGCGTGTCGAGCGTCTTTTCGGTGAAGCGTTCCAGCTTGCGGTGGCCGAGCAGGCTCCTGACTTCGCAGTCGGGACGGGCTGCGAGGATCGCCTTGCCGATGCCCGAGGCATGCATCGGGCCGCGCCGGCCCGGCCGGAAAAAGGCACGCATCGGCGCGTGGCTCTCGATCTGTGAGACGAAGACCACGTCGCCTCCATCTTCGATGGCTAGGTTGGCCGTCTCACCGCTCTCCTGCATCAAAGCGGTCAGGAAGGGGCGGCTGATCGCGCCGAGCTTGCGCTGGCGCAAGAAGCCGTTACCGATCTCGAAAGCCTTTACGCCGATCGTCCACTGGCCCGTTTCCGGGTCGGCGGCGACCATGCCGTGGCTGGCAAGCGAAGTAAGCAGTCGGTGCGTGGTCGAGGGCGCCATCCCGGCGGCTTCGGCGATATCGGTCAGAAGCGCGCCGTCGCGGGAAGACACGATCGCCAGCATGTTTAGCGCGCGGTCGAGCACCTGCACCGAGGCGGGCGCGGCATGTTCTCCCGGCTTGCGGCCGCGTCTCGCGCGATGCGGCTCTGCTGTCTGGTCCATTTCCGTCCCGGCCTTGTTCGTTTCTCCCTTACACCACCGGCATGGATGGCGGACAAGGGCATCCGTTCGGCAAAACTTGAAGATCATTATTTCCATACCATGGAAATAGTTTCCATTTAATGCTTTTCAAACGACAAGGAAGAGCTAAGATCGAGGCAACCAGGATGGAGGTCGCCATGGCCAGGATGCGTGCCGTCGATGCTGCGGTATTGGTTCTCGAGAAGGAAGGTGTCGCCTGCGCGTTCGGCGTGCCGGGCGCGGCGATCAACCCGCTCTATTCGGCGCTGAAGGCGCGCGGCACGATCCGGCACGTCCTCGCCCGCCATGTCGAAGGCGCTTCGCACATGGCGGAAGGCTACACCCGCGCGAAGGCGGGCAATATCGGCGTCTGCCTCGGCACGTCGGGACCGGCCGGCACAGACATGATCACCGGGCTTTATTCGGCGTCAGCCGATTCGATCCCGATCCTCTGCATCACCGGGCAGGCGCCGCGGGCGCGGCTGACCAAGGAAGACTTCCAGGCGGTCGATATCGCCGCGATCGCTGCGCCCGTCACCAAGTGGGCGGTAACCGTCATGGAGCCGGCGCTGGTTCCTTTCGTGCTGCAGAAGGCGTTCCACACCATGCGCTCGGGGCGGCCAGGGCCGGTGCTGGTCGACCTGCCGATCGACGTGCAACTCGCCGAGATCGAGTTCGACGCCGACACCTACGAACCTTTGAAGCCCTACCGGCCGGAGGCGACACGGGCGCAGGCCGAAAAGGCGCTTGCCATGCTGAACGCGGCCGAGCGGCCGCTGATCGTCGCCGGCGGCGGCATCATCAACGCCGATGCGTCGGACCTGCTGGTTGAGTTCGCGGAAATCACCGGCGTGCCAGTTATCCCGACCCTGATGGGGTGGGGCGTCATTCCCGATGATCACCGGCTGATGGCTGGCATGTGCGGGTTGCAGACTTCGCATCGCTACGGCAACGCGACGCTGCTTGCCTCCGATTTCGTGCTCGGCATCGGCAATCGCTGGGCGAACCGTCATACGGGCAATGTCGAAACCTATACGAAAGACCGCAAATTCGTGCATGTCGATATCGAGCCGACGCAGATCGGCCGTGTCTTCGCACCGGATTTCGGCATCGTCTCGGATGCGGGCGCGGCGCTGAAGCTCTTCCTCGACGTCGCTACCGAGTGGAAGACGGCGGGCAAGCTGCGGGACTGGTCGGGCTGGGCGGCGGAGTGTCGCGAGCGCAAGAAGACCATGCTTCGCAAGACGCATTTCGATCAGGTGCCGCTGAAGCCTCAGCGTGTCTATGAGGAGATGAACAAGGCCTTCGACCGCGACACGTGCTTCGTCTCGACCATCGGGCTCAGCCAGATTGCCGGCGCGCAGTTCCTGCATGTCTATCGGCCGCGCAATTGGATCAATTGCGGTCAGGCCGGGCCGCTCGGCTGGACGCTGCCGGCCGCGCTCGGCGTGCGCGCGGCAGATCCGGACCGGCATATCGTGGCGCTGTCGGGCGACTACGACTTCCAGTTCCTCATCGAGGAACTTGCCGTCGGCGCGCAGCACAAGCTGCCCTATCTGCACGTGGTCGTGAACAACGCCTATCTCGGGCTGATCCGCCAGTCGCAGCGCGGCTTCGACATGGATTACGAGGTGAGCCTTGCCTTCGATAACGTCAATTCCGGCAATGACGGCGAGGCTGGCTACGGCGTCGATCATGTCGGCGTCGCCGAGGCACTCGGCTGCAAGGCGCTGCGCGTCAAGAACCCGAACGAATTCGCCGGAGCCTTCGCCGAGGCGAAGAAGCTGATGAAGGAACACCAGGTTCCGGTCGTCATCGAGTTCATCCTCGAGCGCGTCACCAATATCTCCATGGGCGCCGATATCGACAAGGTCGTCGAGTTCGAGGAGCTTGCCGAACGGGGCGAGGACGCCCCGACCGCGATCGCCGCGCTTGCCGCGCTGGATTGAGTAAACCTCGGAGGAGGAGGGGAGCCGCGGCGGCCACCGTTCAAGGCGGCGCCGCGGCTCGCACAATTTCTTGGATCAATGGAGACCTGGGATGCCGAAATTCAACGCCAATCTGACGATGCTTTTCACCGAGGTGCCGGTCCTTCAGCGCTTTGCGCGTGCCCGCAAGGCGGGCTTCGAGGCGGTGGAGTTCCTTTTCCCCTACGAGTTCGAGAAAGATGCCGTGCGGCAGGCTCTTTTCGAGAACGGGTTGAAGCAGGTGCTGTTCAACCTGCCGGCAGGTGACTGGGCGGCGGGTGAGAGGGGAATTGCGATCCTGCCCGACCGGACCGAGGAATTCCGGCGCGGCGTCGCCTTGGCCGTCGAATACGCAGAAGTGCTCGGTTGCCGGCAGATAAACTGCCTTTCGGGCGTCGCGCCGGAAGGAGTGGCGGCCGAGATGCTGCACGAGACCTTCATCGGCAATCTGCGCCATGCGGCAGGCGAACTGAAGAAACACGGCATCCGGCTGCTCATAGAGCCGATCAACCGTTACGACATTCCGGGCTTCTTCCTGAACACGGTCGAGCAGGCCGACGCAATCATCAACGAGGTCGGCAGCGACAATCTCTTCATCCAGTACGATCTCTACCACCAGCACCGGACGCGGGGCGAGTTGATCGGCACGTACCAGCGGTACAAGGACCGCATCGCTCATATCCAGCTTGCCGATAATCCGGGCCGCAACGAGCCGGGGACGGGGGAGATCAACTACGATTTCGTCTTCGCCGCGCTCGACGCAGCAGGCTACGACGGCTGGATCGGCTGCGAATACAAGCCGAAGACAACCACGGAAGAGGGACTAGGCTGGCTTAGAAGGGCGGAGAAGGCGAGGGCGGCCGCGTAGGTGTGCGGCAAAGGCTAGGACAACGCCGACATTCAATTTTCAAATCCAGACAGGATAGTCACATGACCACGATTGGTTTCATCGGCCTCGGCATCATGGGAACGCCGATGGCGCTTAATCTCCAGAAAGCCGGGCATTCGCTTACCACCTCCAAGCATCGCAAGGCGCCGGCGAAGGAACTGCTCGACGGCGGGCTGAAGGTGCTCGACACGCCGGCGGACGTGGCGAAGGCTGCCGAAATCGTCATCCTGATGTTGCCCGACACGCCGCAGGTGAAGGACGTGCTCTTCGCTGAAAACGGAGTCGCTTCAGGGCTTTCGGAAGGAAAGCTGGTGATCGACATGAGCTCGATCTCGCCGATCGAAACCAAGGCGTTCGCCAGGAAAATCCGCGATCTCGGCGCCGAATATGTCGACGCGCCGGTGTCGGGCGGCGAGGTCGGCGCCAAGGCGGCGACGCTCACCATCATGGCGGGCGGGTCGCAGGCGGCGTTCGAACGCGCAAAGCCCTTGTTCGAACTGATGGGCAAGAACATCACGCTGGTCGGCGATTGCGGCGACGGTCAGGTGGCCAAGGTGGCGAACCAGATCATCGTCGCGCTCAATATCGCTGCGGTTTCGGAAGCGCTGGTCTTCGCCGCCAAGGCGGGCGCCGATCCGGCCAGGGTACGCTCGGCGCTGATGGGCGGGTTCGCGTCCTCGCGTATTCTCGAAGTCCATGGCGAGCGGATGATCAAGCGCACTTTCGATCCAGGTTTCCGCATCGAGCTTCACCAGAAGGATCTGAATCTGGCGCTGGAAGGCGCGCGGGGGCTAAGTCTTGCATTGCCGAACACGGCCTCGACCCAGCAGCTTTTCCACTCGATGGTGGCGAACGGGGAGGGTGGGCTCGATCATTCCGGCCTCGTCCGCGCGCTGGAGCGACTGGCGAACCACACCGTCGCATGAACGAACGATCTGCCGAAGTGTGACGTCGGCAGATCGTTCGGGCGGCAAGATAGTTTGAGACAAAACTATCTTGCCGTGGCATACCCTATCCGATAATGTAGTGTGCGATCTGGGGCGCTCCTTCATGGACGCCGGCGCGCGGAGCGGACAGGCTCCGGCATTACGGAGAGGGAGCGGATGAGGTCGCGGACCGCGACGCCCGGAAGCGTTTCCAAGGCAGTCCCGAAACGAGCCGACGATGGCGGCTCCGCGGTGAAGTCGAAGGATTTCAGCCTCGGTCTTCTGGAGGACCGTATCGGCTTCCATTTGAGGCTTGCCCAGAACGCATCCTTCAAGGCGTTCAAAAAGAAAACCGGCGAGGCGGATCTGAAGCCGGGCTGGTTCGCCGTGCTCAGCCTCATCCACGACAATCCGGGTATCACGCCGCTGGTGCTGAGCCGCGCCAGCGGCCGCGACAAGTCGACCATCACGCCGGTGTTGCGCGACCTCTTGCGCAATCACCTGATCGAGCGGCAGACGGTGCCGGCCGACAAGCGCAGCTATACGCTGTCGCTGACGAGGGCAGGCAAAGCCAGGCTCGCGGAACTCACGGCGCATGCGGAAGCGCATGACCGGGTTCTGGACGAGATCGTGGGAGAGGGCCGGCCGGAATTGCTGCGCCTCCTGCGCCTTATCATCGCCTCCCTCGACTGAATGGATTACGGGCCGCCGATGTACACAGCCAGTACCGCTTTTCTCGAAGCCCTGACCGAGGCCGGCGTTTCCTATATCTTCGCCAATTTCGGCAGCGACCATCCGGCGCTGATCGAGGCGATCGCCGAGGCGAGGGCGCATGGAAGGCGCATACCCGCGATCATCACCTGTCCCAACGAGATGGCCGGCATGAGCGCGGCGCAGGGCTATGCCCAGGTCTCCGGACAGCCACAGGCGGTGATCGTGCATGTCGAATGCGGAACCCAGTCGCTGGCAGGTGCCGTCCATAACGCGGCCAAGGGACGGGCGCCGATGCTGGTCTTCGCCGGTGCATCGCCCTTCACGCAGGAAGGCGAGATGCGCGGCAGCCGCAACGAGTTCATCCAGTGGATCCAGGATGTGCCGGACCAGCGCAGCATCGTGCGCGGCTACATGAAATACGAAAACGAGTTTCGTACCGGCAAAAACATCAAGCAGATGGTGCATCGCGCTCTGCAGTTCGCCATGAGCGAACCGAAAGGGCCGGTCTATCTCGTCGGTGCGCGCGAGGTGATGGAAGAGGAACTGACGGACGCAGTTTCGATCGACATGGCGAGGTGGCGCCCGGTGGAGCCTGCCGCGCTTCCTCAGGAGGGGGTCGAGCAAATGCTCGCGGCCTTCGCTCAGGCGCGCCGGCCCCTGGTGGTGACGTCCTATCTTGGCCGCAATCCCGATGCGGTGGCCGAACTGGTGCGCTTCTGCGAGAATGTCGGCGCGGGCGTGCATGAATCGGTGCCGAGCGCGATGAACTTCCCGCACGACCACGATCTCTATCTTGGCAACCAGTGGAACGAGCCGCACCAGAACGAGGCTCTGGGCGAGGCGGACTGCATTCTTGTCATCGACAGCGACGTGCCGTGGATCCCGACGATCAGCCGGCCGGCCGGGGGCGTGCCGATCTTCCACATCGACGTCGATCCCCTGAAGGAGAAGATGCCGCTCTGGTATATCGGCGCGGAACACTCCTTTCGCGCCGATGCGGCGACCGCCTTGGGTCAACTCAACGATGTGCTCGCCGTGCGGCCTTTCGACGGCGCGCGGGTTGCCGAGCGGCGCAGTCGTTTCGCGGCGAAAAGCAAGGCGCGGCGTGAGCGGCTTGCTACGCTCGAAACCGGAAGCAATGGGGTCATCACGCCGGAATTCCTGACGGCGGCGGTGCGCCGGCATATCGACGACGATACGATCGTTCTCAACGAGGGCATCACCAACTATCCGGCGGTCTCCAATCATATGGCGATGACGCGGCCGGGCTCGATCTTCGCCAGCGGCGGCGGTTCGCTCGGCTGGAACGGTGGGGCGGCCTTCGGCGCCAAGCTGGCGGCGCCCGACAAGACGGTCGTCGCGCTGACCGGCGACGGGTCCTACATGTTTTCCATCCCGTCTTCCGTGCATTGGATGGCGGCGAAATACGGCGCGCCCTTCCTACAGGTGGTCTACAATAATCGCGGCTGGAAAGCGCCGCGCTTTTCCGCGCTCGGCGTGCATCCCGACGGCTATGCCAGCCGCGCCAACGACCTCGACCTCTCTTTCGATCCGTCGCCCGACTATGCCGGCATCGCGAAAGCCGCGGGCGGCGCTTATGCGCGCAAGGTGGAGCGGCCGGAGGAGGTGGAAGAAGCAGTCGCCGAGGCGCTCCGGGTAGTGCGCGAAGAGAAGCGCTCGGCGGTGCTGGATGTGTGGCTGCAACATGGGTGAGGCGAGGTTAGATAATTTACTTGTTAATTATCTTCGGTCTGCTACCGTGCGGATCGGAGGTAATGGGAGGGCCGGAGTCAGCTGACGACGCCGGCTGAATGCTGGAAGTCGCGTCTTCGCGGCTCCGGGCAATAGAGGAGGAGAACAGATGTTGAAACGCAGGCAATTTCTAGTTTCGGCGGCGGCGATGCTTGCCGCTCCGGCCGTCATCGGAAAGGCACGCGCGGCCGACCCTGAGGTGACGCTCAAACTGCACCACTTCCTCGGGCCGAAATCGCCCGCTCAGGTCAAAATGCTGCAACCGTGGGTGCAGGCGATCCAGGACGAGTCGAAGGGGCGGGTCAAGATCGACATCTATCCGTCCATGTCGCTCGGTGGCTCGCCGCCCCAGCTCTTCCGCCAGGTGGCGGACGGCATCGTCGACATCGTCTGGACAGTGAACGGCTATACGCCGGGCCTCTTCCCGCGCTCGGAAGCGTTCGAACTGCCGACCGTCTTCACCAACGACATCGTGGCGACGAACCTCGCCATGCGCGCCATGTTCGACGAATATCTCGCCGAGGAATACAAGGCCGTGCACGTACTCTTCAACCACGTCCATGCCGGGCAGGGCATCCACATGGCCGAGGCGCCGGTGCATACGCCGGACGACACCAAGGGCAAGAAACTGCGCGTTCCCGGCCCGACTGGCAATGCCGTCGTCGAGGCGCTGGGCGCGACGCCCGTGACCATGCCGGTGCCGGACCTGCCGCAGGCGCTGACGACGCATGTCGTCGACGGCGCGCTGGTGCCGTGGGAGATCATCCCCGCCCTGCAGCTTCAGGAATCGACCAAGTACCAGATCGAGGGGCCGGACAATAACCGTTTCGGCAACACCACCTTCCAGGTGTCGATGAACAAGGCGCGCTGGGAAGGATTGCCGGACGATCTGAAGGAAGCCTTCGACAAGCATTGCGGCGAGGACTGGCTGCGCGAAGTCGCGCGCATCTGGCGCGAGGACGACGACGAAGGCATCAAGATGGCTGTCGATAGCGGCAATGAGCACATCGTTCTCACGCAGGAACAGATGGACGCCTTCAACAAAGTGCTTGCGCCCGTGGTCGACAAATGGATCGCCGCCCACGCGAATGCCGGCTTCGACGCCAAGGCGCTCGTCGAGGCGGCCAGAAAGACCATCGCGGCGAAGAAGGCGTGAGCGCGCTCGTCCATCCGGCGGAAGGGGGCGACGAGCCCCCGCCGCCACCCAGCCGCGGGAGGTTGGCGGCGGTCCTGGCGGCGGCGATCCGCTGGTGGGCTCTGCTCGGCGGGGTGGTGACGTTGGCGCTGGCGTTCATGACGGCGCTTGGCGCGATCTCGAACATCCTTTTCGACAAGCCGTTCGCCGCCGACTACGAACTGGTCAAGCATTTCATCGCCATCGCCATCTTCATGTTCCTGCCCTACTGCCAGTTGACCGGGTCGAACGTGACGGTGGACATCTTCACCGAAGGCATGAGCGCGCGTGGCAAGTCGGCGATGGTCGCCTTCTCTTCGCTCTTCGCGGCAGCCTTCTCCGTCCTGCTTCTGGTGCAGATGTATGCCGGCTTCCTCTCCTACATCGCCTATCCCGAGGTCACGCCGGTGTTGCATTTGCCGCTATGGACGGCGTTTCCGCCGATCCTCCTGTCGCTGGCGCTGCTTCTGGTCGCGTCGCTGATCACCCTCGTCGAGGGCTGGCACGGTTTCCGCCATGGCGGTGGCGTGCCGCCCGCAGCCCTGCCGGTCGAATAGGCGTCCCATGCTCGACAGTTTCTTCATCGGCATCGCCGGACTTGTGTGCCTGCTGGCGCTGATCGCGGTCAGGGTTCCCATCGCTTACACGATGATCCTTGTCGGCATCATCGGCACGACCATCCAGTCTGGGCCGGCGATCGTCCTCAACCAGTTGAAGGACCTCGCCTACGCGCAGTTCTCCATCTACGATTTGTCGGTCCTGCCGATGTTCATCCTGATGGGCGGGCTGGCTTCGCGCTGCGGCCTGTCGCGCGATCTTTTCCGTGGCGCCAATGCGTGGCTCGGCCGCTTTCGCGGCGGCGTGGCGATGGCGGCTGTTGCCGCCTGCGCAGGTTTCGGCGCGGTCTGCGGTTCGTCCACGGCCACCGCTTCGACTATGGGGCAGGTCGCGCTGCCGGAATTGAGGCGTTACAAATATTCGCCGTCGCTGGCCACCGGCACCATCGCTGCCGGCGGCACGCTCGGCATCCTGATCCCGCCCTCGGTCGTTCTCATCGTCTACGCCATTATCGTCGAAGCGAATGTGGTGACCATGTTCGCGGCCGCACTCATCCCCGGCATCCTCGCCATGCTGCTCTTCATGCTGACGGTGGCGGTCTATGTTCGGCTCGTGCCGGGCTCCGGCCCGACGGGGGAGGCGGTGTCGCGAAGCGAGCTTCTTGCCGCAAGCATCGGCGTCATTCCCGTTCTCGTCGTCTTCGGCGTCGTCATCGGCGGCATCTATGCTGGCATCTACAATCCGACCGCGGCAGCCGCTGTCGGCGTCTTCCTCGTCGTCGCTTACGGCTTCGTCACGCGCCGGCTGTCGATCGGCGGGATGGGCGACGCGCTCCTGGAGACGGCGCGCACGTCCGGCATGATCTTCCTCATCCTGCTTGGAGCGGAACTTCTCAAGATCTTCATGGCGCGCGCCGGCGTGCCGCAGGCGGCCGCCGAGGCGTTGCAGGGTAGCGGCCTGTCGCCGGTAATGATCCTGGTCCTTATCATCATCCTTTACCTCATCCTTGGTTGCCTGATGGACAGCCTGTCGATGGTAATCCTCACGGTACCTTTCTTTTGGCCCGTCGTATCGGGGCTCGATTTCGGGCTTTCGCCCGGTGACCTCAAGATCTGGTTCGGCATCATCATCCTGATCGTCGTGGAACTCGGTCTCATCACGCCACCGGTCGGCCTCAACGTCTTCATCATCAACTCGCTCGCGCCCGACGTGCCAATGCGCCAGACGTTCAAGGGCGTCATGCCGTTCTTTGCGGCGGAGATGCTGAGGATAACGCTTTTGGTCGCCGTTCCCTCGATCACGCTGCTCCTGCCGCATCTGCTGGCCTAGCCACGAGCGAGGTGTTGCCGGCCATGGCGATATAGCGGCGCGGCGGCATGCCGAGCCCGCGCTTGAACATGGTGGTGAAGGCCGCAGCGCTCTCATAGCCGAGGTCGAAGGCGACATTGGCGATCCGCTCGCCCGACATCAGGCGCGGCAGCGCCGCCAGGAGACAGGCCTGCCGGCGCCATTCCAGCGCCGCCATGCCCGTCTCGCGCCGGAAGGCGCGGGTAAAGGCGGAGCGGCTCATCGCCATTTCCGCCGCCCAGCCGTCGATCGTTTCATGTGCTGTCGGCGAGGCGATAAAGCGCCGGCAAAGCATGGCGAGCCGTGCCTCGCGCGGCATCGGAAGCGAAAGCGCGGTGCGCCGCAAGAGCGGGATCTCCTCCAGGATCAGTGCCATGATGAGGCCGGCTCGGCCGTGCGGATCGTATTCGTGCGGTAGCTTCACCGCCTCGCCGAGCAGGCTTTTCATCAATTCGCTCATGCGCACGACATGACTCTGCGCCGGTTGGCTGGAAAGGACGCCCGGCTCGATATAGATCGACCCGGTGGTGAGCGGCTCGATCATCTCGACCGAATGGCGGACACCGGCCGGGATCCAAATCGCATGGTCGGGCAGGATGAGCCAGCGGTTGCGCTCGGCGATGACGATCGCCATGCCTTCGAGCGCGCATAGAAGCTGGGACCGGCGGTGGCTGTGCGGCAGGATCCGGTCGCCGGCGGGGTAGTGCGACCGGCGAACCAGGACCGGACGCGGGATCGTTTCCAGGTCGCTGATGTCTACGATTGTCACCGCTTTGACCCAATCGCAAAAGAAATTGAGCTAATCACGAAAACAGGTCGCGTAGCAAGGCGCTATATCCCCGCTCTTGCGAAGCATATGAGTCGAATGGAAGCGGGTCGCAGATCATGACCGTGATGGAGCGCAAAGAGGCAACGGCGGAAAGCGCCAAGCCCGATTCGAAAAAGCCCGGCACGAACGAGGCCGCCGGGCCGAGCGCCGACCAGACGGTGTTCGCCATCCTGGCGGCGCTCTCGTTCAGCCATTTCCTCAACGACATGATGCAGTCGCTGCTGCCGGCGATCTATCCGATGCTGAAGACCAATTATGCCTTGAGCTTCACGCAGGTCGGGTTCCTCACGCTGACCTTTCAGGGCACGGCGTCGCTGTTCCAGCCGGTTGTCGGCATCGTCACCGACAAGCGCCCGCAGCCCTACGCGCTCTTCTGCGGCATGGGGTTTACCCTGGTCGGGCTGCTGCTGCTCTCCAACGCCTCGCATTACGGAGTGCTGATCGTCGCCGCGTCGCTGGTCGGCATGGGGTCGGCGATCTTCCACCCGGACGCCTCGCGCGTGGCCCGGATGGCATCGGGCGGCCGGCTCGGACTGGCGCAGTCACTGTTTCAGGTGGGCGGAAATTTCGGCTCGGCGATCGGGCCGCTGCTCGCCGCCTTCATCGTCCTGCCTTTCGGCCAGTCGAGCCTTGCCTGGTTTTCGCTTGCCGCGCTGACGGCAATGGCAGTGCTATGGAACGTCGGCGGCTGGTACAAGCGCAACCATCTCGCCGTGGCGAAGCGGGCAAAGTCGTATGGAGCCCCGCCCGCTCTTCCGCATGCGCGCGTTGTTGCAACGCTCATCATCCTCGGCATGCTGGTCTTCTCGAAATATATCTATCTCGCCAGCCTATCGAGCTATTACACCTTCTACCTGATCCACAAGTTCGGTGTCTCCGTGCAGACATCGCAGATCCTGCTCTTCGTCTTCCTCGGCGCGGTGGCGGCCGGCACCGTCATCGGCGGGCCGCTGGGGGACCGCTTCGGCCGGAAATACGTGATCTGGGTCTCGATCCTCGGCGTGCTGCCGTTCACGCTGGTACTGCCGCATATGGGTTTGGTCGGCACGGCGATCCTGACGGTTCCGATCGGGCTCATCCTCGCCTCGGCCTTCCCGGCGATCATCGTATACGCGCAGGAATTGCTACCGAGCCGCGTCGGCATGGTCGCTGGCATCTTCTTCGGCTTCGCCTTCGGTATGGGCGGCGTCGGCGCCGCCGGGCTCGGCATCATCGCCGACGCGAAGGGCATCGACTTCGTCTATGCCATGTGCTCCTACCTGCCGGCGATCGGGCTTCTCACCGTGTTCCTGCCGAACATCGAAGGGCCGCGCAAGCGTCTGCTCAAGACGGCCTGAGCCTCAGATGCGGGAGATTACCAGGCTGTCCATGACCGCGCCGAGATGCAGCGCGGCCCCCAGGAGTACACAGCCATGCCATAGCGCTGTCTGGTAGCGCAGCCGCCGCCAGACGTGGAAGGTCACGCCGATGCTGTAGGCGATGCCGCCGGCCGCGATCAGCCAGAGGGTCGCACGCGGCAGCGATACCGACAGAGAATTGAACACGACCACGCCGCTCCAGCCCATTGCCAGATAGAACACCACCGCAATACGCTCCAGACGGCCCGGAAAGAGCAGCTTCATGGTGATGCCGAGCGCCGCGGCTCCCCATATGAGCCCAAGCATGAGGCGCGCCGTCAGCGGGTCGTTCATCTGAACGAGGAAGGGTGTGTAAGTTCCAGCGATCAGAAGGAAAATCGCTGCATGATCGAAGCGCCGCAGCGCTCGTTTGATTGGTGAGATCGGCCACATATTGTAAGCGGCCGAAAGCGACAGGACGATGACGAGCGACGCCACGTAGAAGATCGTTCCTATATATTCCCGTAGACTGGCGTGGAAGGCCGAAAGTGCCAGCAGCACCGACCCTGCGGAGATCGCCAGGGTGACGCCGAGGCCATGTACGATCCCGTCGGCGATCAGTTCACCGCGCGAGCAGTGAAAGCGCGCGGCAAAGGGAACCCGCGCCGTCGCGGGATAGAGGCTGTCATCCGCCATGGCTCACTCTATCATCTAGAATTCGACAGGGATTTGACAAACAGTGCGCATGTTGCCGCATCCGTCGGACCCTACTGGACGTAGACGGAAACGCTCGCCGCGCGCCCGGCCGCGTCGATCACGGTCAGCGTCGAATAGCCGTCCCCGTCGGGCATCCAGCGGCTGATCCGTGTACGCGCCAGTTCAGGCAGAGGCTTGCCGTTTGCAAGCCAGCGGAAGGGCGCGCGGCCGCCCTGCAGCTTCAGGAGAAGCGGTGTGGCGGGGTCGCCGTCGGCCGGGCCGAGTTCGACATGCGCGCCTTCCGGCGGGAAGATAATCCGGGGCGGCGGTTCAGGAATTCCGTGCACCGGCGGCAGTTCGCCGGGCGGCGTGAAATCGCGCAGTGTAACCGGCAGGTCGGCACGCGCCGTGCGCAGCGCACCCGCCGGCGCGCGTGGCAGCGGCGTTACGGCAAGACCGGATTTGGCGAAGGCGTCGAAGAGGATGGGCGCGGCCGAGACATAGCCGGTCAGGCCCGGCACCGGCCCGCCGTCCGGCCGGCCAACCCAGACACCAAGCACGTGGCGGCCGTCGAAACCGATCGACCAGGCGTCGCGATAGCCGTAACTGGTGCCGGTCTTGTAGGCGATGCCGGTTGTGCGCGAGCCTTCCGGCGGGCGCACGCCCGACAAGATGTCGGCCACCTGCCAGGCCGCCTGCGGCTCCATCAGCGTCGCGGAAGCCGGTTGGTGCGAGGGTCTGTCGTGCAGCACGGCGATGTGCCCCCCGTTCGGGAAGGCGGTGTAAAGCTGAACCAGATCCTTGAGTTTCAGACCGACGCCGCCAAGGCCGATGGCTAGGCCGGGCGCCTCGCCGCGCGGAAGGACCGGATTGACGCCGGCTCGCCTGAAGCGCGCCATCAGCCTCAGCGGCCCGACCGCATCGAGAAGGCGGATAGCCGGCACGTTGAGCGACATCTGTAGCGCCTGACGGATCGAAACATTACCCTGGTAGCTCATGTCGAAATTCTTCGGGCGGTAGCCGCCGAAATCCGCCGGCCGGTCCTCGATTGTCGTTTCCTGCGCGATCAGTCCCTCTTCGAAGGCAAGTCCATAGATGAAGGGCTTCAGCGTCGAGCCGGGCGAGCGTTCGGCGTCCGTCATGTCGATCCAGCCGGCCCGACGCACGTCGAAGAGATCGGCCGAGCCGACCTCGCCGATGATATCGCCGGTCGGTGCGTCGGCGAGGATCATGGCAACCGAGACTTTCGGTCCGAGCCGGCGGGCCGCGTCGTGAGCCACTGCCTCCAGTTTGCTCTGGACGCTTCGTTCGATTGTGAGCTGAAGGTGGCGCGCGGACGGATCGGCGCGCATCGCATCGGCCGAGGCCTGCGCGGCAAGGGCCGGGAGTTGGCGGCGCACCTTCGGAATGGGTTCGGCCGAAGCGAGCGCGATCTCGCGTGGGACAATGACGCCGGCATCCTTCATCCGCTCAAGAACGCGCCCCCGCGCGGACCGTGCCGCTGCGGGGTGCCGGTCGGGCCGGCGGCCCTCGGGCGACTGCGGCAGCGACACAAGCAGCGCCGCCTGCGCCACCGAAAGCCTTTTCGGCTCCTCGCCGAAATAGGCGAGCGAGGCGGCCCGCACACCTTCCAGATTGCCGCCATAAGGCGCCAGCGTCAGGTAGTCGGCGAGGATCTCGTCCTTGGTCAGCCGCCGCTCGATCTGCAGGGCGCGGACGATCTGGACGAGCTTCGCCCAGACGGACCGCTCATCGCGCGGTTCGATCAGCCTCGCCAACTGCATGGAAAGTGTGGAGCCGCCCGAGACGATGTGGCCGTTGAGAACCCATTGCCCGGCAGCGCGGAAGAGCGCCGCGATGTCGACGCCGTGATGCGAATAGAAACGATGGTCCTCATAAGCGATCAGCATTTTGATCAGCTTCGGATCGACATCCTCGATATGTGTCGCCAGCCGCCAGCGGCCCTCGGGTGTGGCGAAGGCGCGAAGAAGATCGCCGTTGCGGTCGACCACCTCGGTCGAGACAAGCCCCGCTTCGGCAAGCGGCGGCGGGTAGGCGCGGTCGAGCGCGACAAGACCGAACCATGCGCCGATGCAGAGGAGAACGGCGAGGGATAGGGCGAAGAGAATGTATTTGAGGGAGCGGGTCATATGGCCACGCCCCTATCCGATGTCGGCTGCACCCCCCTCTGTCCTGCCGGACATCTCCCCCTCAAGGGGGGAGATCGGACGACACCGGCGCATCCGCCAATCGCTGGCCCCGGCAAAATGGGAGCAGGCCGTGGTGCTAGCTGATCTCCCCCCTTGAGGGGGAGATGTCCGGCAGGACAGAGGGGGGTGAACCCAAGCATATGGACGTCCCGTTCTACCGCGCCGCCTTCACCTCCATCCTGCCGGTCGCGGTGCGGGCGGAGAGTTGCGGGCGATACATGTCCTCGACGCTTGCCGCCGGGAGCGCGTAGACGCCCGGCGTCACGGCGCGCACGACATAGGCGAGCGTCATCTCGCGTCCATCGGAGCCGCTACGGTTGAACGCCGCCACGAAACGGTCGTCGCGGAATTCGGTATGCGCCACCTCCGTGTTGCCCAGCCAGTTGAAGTTGGAAAGTTGGGCGCTGCCGACGAGGCTCGGATTGTCGATTTCGAAGCCGGCAGGAAGGAGGTCCGTCACCAGCACGCGCGAGGGCCAGGAGTTCTGCTCGGTCACCTTGAGCACGACGACGTAACGCTGGTTCTGCTGCGTCTCCGTTACATCGGTCTCCTGTCCGTCGAGGGTGTAGTAGGTGCGCGTGATCGAGAAGCCGTTGCCGCCAGCCGGAAGCGGCTCGGCAGGTGCCGCGACCGCAGTTACGACGGCATCGATCGGGTTGGGCCCGCGATTGGTGATGGTGACGGGCTGGCCCTGCAATTCCGTGCCGTCCACATGCTCCGCGAACGGACCGGAATGCGCCCGCCCGTTCACATCGATCGAGATCGCTTCCGTACCGGCCTTGATGGCGCGCGCCGCCAGAAGCAGCCACGCGTTTTCCTGCGTGCTGGTATGGCCGTCGATGTAGCGCTTGTCCTCACGCTCCGCCGAGACGAGCCGGATCATCGCAGGGATCAGCGAGGGTGCCGGCTTCGTTTCCGCCGCAAGCGCCAGCATCGCTGCGCCGTCACGCAGGCGCGAACCGTAGTCCGCGCGCGAATCATCCAGCACGGTTTTGCCCGCGCTCGCCAGATTGAAGGCCGAGGCGAAGACGCGATCGGCGCGCTGGCTGTCGCCGTAGAGCGCGAGGCTGGCCGCGATCTGGGCGCGCGCCATCGGGCTCTGGAAAGCGTCAAGCTGCGTGTCGGCGTAATAGCGCAGGTCGCCGACTGATGCCCGATGGTTGCGGGCGAGCACGTAGAGCGCATAGGCGATTTCCGTCGAGCGCTCTTTCAGGTCGTTGCTATAGGAGAGCGTGTTCTGGAGGTTGTCGAGCGCCTGCCGCATCGCCACGTCCGGCACGTCGAAGCCCTGCTCGCGCGACCGTGTGAGGAAATCGCTGATATAGGCGTCGAGCCACAGGTCGCCCGAAGCCGGCCCCCACAGGCCGAAGCTGCCCGACGAGGACTGGTCGTTCAGCACGCGGTAGATCGCATCCTGGATACGCTTGTGCAGGTCGGGATCGACCGGCATGCCGGATGCTTTCGAGAGCTGGCTGACATAGAGCAGGGGTAGGGCGCGGCTGGTGGTCTGTTCGGCGCAGCCATAGGGGTAGCGGTCGAGCGCCATCAGCAGCGAGGGGATATCAAGCGCGGCCGAACTGGAAACGCCGATGGAGACCGAGGCGCCGTCGAGCAGGCTCGCGGCGAGCAGTTCCTTGTCGATCCGGAGGCTGCCGCCATCGGCGGCGAGGCTGATGACGCGCCGCGTTGTGACAGGAAGCTGCGCCGGCCTGACCGGGAGGCTCAGATCCTGCGCGACCGAGAGGCCGTCCGCATGCGAAAGCCGTATATGGATGTCGGCCTCGCCGGTCGCAGTTGCCGTCAGCGGAACGGTCACCGTGGAGCGGGCGCCGGCGGCGAGGGTCACCTTTTGCGCCGAGGCCTGTCCGGTCGAAACCTTGCCCCCGCTTTCCACCGAGAGCGTGTATTCGCCGGCGGGGCCGTCCGTGTTGGCTATGTCCAGCCGCATCTGAGCCTCATCGCCGGGTGCCATGAAGCGCGGTAGGCCTGCCGTGATGACAACCGGATCGCGTACGATCACGTCGCTCGATGCATGACCGACCGCCGTCTTCGACCAGGCGGTTGCCATGACGCGCACCGTCCCGTTGAACTGCGGCAGGTCGAAAGAGACGACGGCACGGCCGTCGTTATCGACCTTCACCGGGCCGGTGAAGAAGGCGACGAGCTTCTGCGTCGGCGGCGAGCCTTCGGATGCCATCTGCGCACCGTCGCCGCCGGTACGGATGCGACCCATGACCCCCGCGGAACCGTCGATCAGCTTGCCGTAGATGTCGCGGATTTCCAGTCCGAGTTGGCGCTGGCCGTAATACCAGCCGTCCGGGTCGGGCGGTGTGTAGCGGGTGAGGTTCAATATGCCGACATCGACGGCCGCGACCGTGACATAGGCTTCCTCGCCCGGCGTAAGACCGCCGAGCTTGACGGGGATCGTCAGCGGTCCGCGTGGTTCGACCTTGGCGGGCGTTTCCAGCGAGACATCGAGCTTGCGCTTGCCGGGATCGACTTTCAGCCATTTGATGCCGATGGCGCGCATCGGCATTCGCGAGGCCTGCGCCTCGCCGGGCCGGTAGAGCGTGGCGGTCACATAGGCACCGGCGCCCCAATCGCCCTCGACCGGGATATCGACTGTCGCACCATCGGCCGGAACTGAAGCCGTTTTCGTGGCAAGCAAGCGGTCGCCGCCGACCGTCACCAGCACCTCACCGGCGAAGCGCGGCGATATCTTCAAATGCGCCGTATCGCCGACAGCATAGCTTTCCTTGTCGAGTGCGATCTCCAGCGCATCCGGCGTCTCGGTGCTGGAGGCGGCAACGTACCAGCCGGCGTCGAACTCGACGCTGGAAGCCGGCCCGTCCGCTTGCGGACTCTCGACCTCGAGGCGGTAGCGGCCCCAGCCGACGGGCGCGGAAACCGAAGCCTCGCCGCTCGCCGCGACATCTACATGGCCATCCGAAACTTTCTGCGTGATATCGATCGGCTCATAGCGCCACGAGCTGCCGTCGCGATACCATTGATAGTTGCGCACGAGCTTGACCAGCGACCAGTTGAGCCCCTGCACGTCGATCTTCTTGCCCTCGGGGTCGACGGCGATGACGCTGAATTTCGCGATCGAATTCTCCGGTACGGAGCCGTCGGCGGAGGCAGGCCGGATACCGATGCGCGGGCCGTCGGGCTGGACGTCGAAATCGAGCCGGCGCTCCACCGCGCGGCCGCTGCCTTCGCTCATGCGCATGACGAGTTGGGCATTGAGCAGCCTTGTCGTCGAGGGCAGGTTGTCGAGCGATATGTCGAAAGACGATTTGCCCTCGGCGTCCGTGACGGGCAGGTCGTTCAGATCATAGGCTGTCGCTTCGGTATTCTCTTCCTCGGCAAGCCCGAACTGATATCCGGGAAAGGCTTTCCAGTCGCGTTTGGTCATGACATTGACCTCGCCCGCCAGCGACAGGCCGGCGCCGGGCGCGCCGTAGAGGAAGCGCCCGACGACATCGACGGGAAGATTCTCGCCGGGAACGAGGGTCGTTTCTCTGGTTGTCATGTCGAATTCGATACGGTCGGGCACGAAATCCTCGACCAGGAACATCTTCTCCGCGACCGGCTCCTTCTTCGGATCGGTATAGATACGCATGTTCCAGGTGCCGCGCATGGCGGCCGTAGACAGCACCAGATCGACCGAACGGCCGCCAAGCGAGGCGTCATCACTGACGATGCGCCGGTCCTCGACGCCGTCGGGCCGGGTGAAAATGAAGGTGAGGGGCAGGTTCTCGATGGCCTTTGCCGCATCGTCGCGCGCGAGCGCTGCCGCGTGGACCGTCTCGCCGGCGCGGTAGATGCCGCGCTCCGTCCAGGCGTAGACGTCGAGCGCGCCGGGTGCCGCGCGCCCTGTCACGCCGCGGTCGGAAAGGTCGAAGCCTGCCTTGGTCATGTCGAGGAAGACGAAATCGTCGCCACCCTTGCTGGCCGTCAGCACCGCCGGCGTCATGCCGCCTTCGCCGCGCGAAAGCCCGGCGCTGAAGACGGCGTGGCCATCGGCATCGGTCTTCGCCGTGCCAAGCACTTCGTTGTTCTTTGCGATCAGCTTCAGTTCGACATCGGCAAGCGGTTTCGCCGAGCCAAGGGAGCGGGCGAAGACGTTTAGCCCGTCCTGCCCGGCGAAGGTCGAAAGCCCGATATCGGAGACGACGAACCACTGCGTCGCTTGCGCGTCATAGCTCTCCTGCGCGCCGGTCGGCGTCGCTGTCAGGATATAGATGCCGGGCTTGCGGCTAGGTAGTGCCTCGTCCACCGGGAAACTGGTCACCACTTCCTTGTTGAGATCGGAGGCGATGTCGATCTTTCCCTGCCACACGGCATTGCCCGTCCTGTCGGCGATGTCCTCCGCGCTGTAGCGGCTCAACTGGTCGAGGAACTGGTAGCCGGTCACGAGATCGGCGAGCGAGCGGTCGTTGATACGGTAGAGCTTGAGGTCGGCCGAGCTGGTGTTGACGGAAACCAGCGGGATGCCGTGGCGTGCCGTGCCGGGCAGAATGAAGTTCTGGCCGGTGAAGCGGATGAAGGGCGTGCGGTCGCGCACATAGACATTGAGGACGATCGGGGCTTGCAGCGTCTCGCCGATGGCGGCAGGCAGGCCGGAGCGGAAGGTCACTTGATAGCGCTTGCCGTGCTCCAGCCCTTCGACGCAGATCTGCTTGTCATTGGCGGTGATCGCCTTCGGCGCCTGCCCGTCGACCCTGACGAAGGGCGCGTAGTCGACGCCTTCCTTCACCAGCGGGTCGGAGAATTGCGCACAGACGCGTGGCGTCTGGTTGTCGGAATCGACCGTGTTGTTGACGACGCGGAAGCCCTTGCGCGCCTTGAGGTCGAGATAGGCGGCCTTGACGGCGGCATTCGGCTGGAGGGCGAGGCTCGCCTCGTAGGTCTGGATCGCCGGGCGGAACGCCTCCCGCTTTTCGAGCGCCGGCGCCAGCACGGCAAGCGCGGTCGCCCGGTCGCTCGTCGTGCGGGAGGTCAGATAGGCGTTATAGGCGGCGGAAGACGCCGCCCTCTTGAGGCTGTCTTCGTCGGTACTGTTGGCCGGCTTTATCGCAAGCGCGGCGCGCACGAGGCTCGTCCACAGCGTGCTGTCATCAGGCGATATGGTGAGTGCGTCGGCGTATTTCTGCATCGCCGCGCGCGGGTCTGTCAGCATGACCGCGTCTGCCTCGGTGACAAGCGCGTTCAGGCCATCCGAGGCCGCGGGTGTGGCGGTCGTGACCTGCTGGCGGTAGTTGATCGCCTCGTCGGGGAGCCAGTTCGGCAGGAAATCGAGCTTGGCGGGCGCGCCGATATCGGGCTCGCTGGTCAGGTCGACGACCTTGCCTGCGACCGCGCCGTTGAACGGATTGAGCGTGCGGTAATCGGATTTGAGGAAGCACCAGCGCGCCTTCGAGTTATAGGTGAAGGCACGGCAGGAACGGTCCGCCAGGCAAGCGGATTTGCACTGGTCGAGACTGAAGTTCTGCTCCGAGCGCAGGTCGAAGCCGAAATAGTCGGAGTTCTGGGTCGTTACGATTGTCCGCGCACTTTCGGCAGCAAATGCCGGACCAGTCAAGGACAGGAACAGGCTTGCGAGAAAGAGGAAAAAGCCGTGAGCCGCGCGCAATCGCATGCCTGCCTCCAATGCTGCCGCCGTCCCTTTTGACGATGATGATGGTTCGAGCCGCGATGTCAATTGAGGCACGTCGCGAAGGTGGCGCGTTACCGCCGAAAGCGCACGGTCGCGGCGAAGGTGAGCGTGCGGCCGCCGATGCCGTCGGGCGGCGGCGGATAGGGCGAGGCGCGCTCTGCGGTCGCCCTTGCCGCGTCATCGAGGACTGCGGATCCCGAGCTTCCGGCAAGACGGGAGGAGAGAAGCCGCCCGCTCCGATCGATGGTGATCGCGATGCGCGCCGCGCCGGTGACTCCGTTGCGCTCGGCCTCGGCCGGATAGCGCTCAAAGCGCTGGACGTGGCTGCGCAGGCGGGCGGCGTAGGCCGCCTTCTCGCCGGCACTGGCGCCGCCGCGCGAAGCGACCGAGCCACGCCCCGCCACCTTGCCCACGCCTGAGGAGGAGGGGCGATCGGCGGTCTTGCGGGTTTCTTTCGGGGCTTGCACGGCCTGATGCTGGCTCGTTTTGCGATCTGTGTCAGGCTTCGTGTTGCGTTGGCTCCGGACAGGTTCTACGTCCTCCGACACCGGTACCGGCTTTTCAGCCTTCCGTATCGGGTTCGGCTGATCCGGTGCTGGCGCGGGAAGCGGCGCCACCCCGGGGAGCGTGACCGGCAGTTCGGCACCATCAGGAATCTGCGGCGCGGCATCAGGTAGCTTGAGGGCAGGGGGCGGGACGGCTTCCACAACCTCCGTGGCGGGCCGAGCCGGCTGTTCGGCCTCAGTTTTCGGCGGCACTTCCGGTAGGAGCAGGGCCGGCGCCGGAACCTTTTCTTCCGCTATTTGCCGGGTGGCGAGCACCTTGGGCGCATCGAAGGCCGGAGGTTCGGGCGGCAGGGAAAGCTCCGGCTTCGGTACCTCGACTGCCGTGGTTGCGGCAGGCTGGGTCGTCTCGACATCGGGTGGCGTCGGTGGCAGGGAAAGCGCCGGCGACGGAACGGAGACCGTTGCTTTATCGGGCTCCACTTCGTCAGCCTCGTCGGCTTCGGTCGCCGCTACTCCAGCCAGCGAGGGATCGGTGCTGGGGTTCGGAGGCGCATCGACGACGATCTCGACCGAGATCGCATCGGTCTCTGCCTCGACGCCCGGCTGGGTCAGGAAATGCGCGGTGAGCACGAGAGCAGCGGCATGAACCGCAAGCGAAAGCAGGACGAGCAGGGACGGGAAACGGCGGTGATTTGACCGAGGTGGTGACACGGTTTCATCGGCCGGATCGACGGTGGGAGGAGTGGGCGATCCCGCAACTTTCCCGGCTCGCGGCTCCGCCTCGACCGGGGCCCCTGAACCCGTTTCCGCCGGCTCGTCCGCTACGATGGACGGCCACAGCGCGAGGAAGCTGCTGCTGTCTGCGGCTTCTTCGAACGGTTCGAAGCTCGGCCAATGCTTCATCGGCGCGCCTCGCGAGTTCCCGCCGCATTGGCCAGCGCCACCGGCGCCAGGATCATGCCGCCGGAATCGTGGTCGATATGGGCGACGATGCCGAACACTTCGCCCAGCCGTTCCGGCGTCAGCACGTCGGCGGGCGTGCCTTCGGCCGCCAGCCTGCCTTCCTTCATCAGGAGGATGTGGTCGCACCAGCGCGCGGCGAGCGTCAGATCGTGCAGCGAGACGAGAAGCGACCGCCCCTTCGCGGAGAGCTTCCTGAGGCCGGCCATCATCGTCATCTGGTGCGCCGGGTCGAGGCCGGATGCCGGCTCATCGGCAAGCAGCACCGGCGTGTCCTGCGCGATGGCGCGGGCGGCAAGGACGCGCGCCTGCTCGCCGCCGGAAAGCTCGGTCGCCGGTCGCTCCGCAAGGTCGGTGACGTCCATCGTCGCCATCGCTTCGGCACATAGCGCCCGGTCGTGGTCCAAGAAGGCCCTACTCATTCCCTGCCAGGGCATCCGCCCGAGCCCGACCAGATCGCGGACCGTAAGCGGCCAGCTTATGATGCGAGCCTGCGGCAGATGCGCGATCAGCCGGGCACGCTCGGCGTAGGAAAGCTGGCCGAGGTCGCGTCCGTCGACGGTGATGCGGCCGGTGCTTGCAAGCTGGCCGGCCAGCGCCCGCATGAGGGTCGATTTGCCGGCGCCATTCGGGCCAAGCACGCCGGTGATCGTGCCGGGCTCCAATTTGAGGCCGACCCCGCTTACCACGCGGCGGCCGGAAAGATCGACGGAGAGGTCTTCCGCCTCGATCATCAGAACAACTCCCGCCGCGAACGGACGATGAGCCACAGGAAGAAGGGTGCGCCGATCAGCGCGGTGACCACGCCTACGTTGAGTTCGTGCGCGGAAACCGCGATCCGGGCGACGATGTCTGCAGCAAGCAGGAGGATCGCGCCGCCCATGGCGCTCGGCAGGAGAAGACTGGACGGCATGCGGTTGGTCAGCGGCCTCAGCATATGCGGCACGACCAGCCCGACGAAGCTGATGGCGCCCGTGACGGCGGTGCCGGCGCCGACGGCAAGCGCCGTGCCGGCGATGACGAGAAGGCGCGTGCGCTTGCGGTCGATACCGAGGCTTTCCGCACCCTCCTCGCCGAGCGAGAAGGCGTCGAGCGCGCGGCCGGTGGCGGCGAGCAGTGCGCAGCCCGCGATGATCAGCGGCAGCGCGATCGCCACATGCATCATCGAGCGGTCCTTCAGCGAGCCAAGTAGCCAGAAGATGATCTCGTAGCTTGCGAAGGGGTTGGGCGAGAGGTTCAGCGCCAGCGAGGTCAACGCGGCGGCGAGGCTCGACAGCGCCACGCCGGAGAGGATCAATGTCAGGGTCGAGCCGTGGCGGGCGGCGATGGCGAGGAGGATGAGGACGGCGAGGAAAGCACCGGTGAGCGCGCCGGCCGGCAGCGCATAGAGCGATGCGCCGGCAAGGCCGCTATAGAAGATGACGACCGCGCCGAGCGACGCCATGGCCGAGACCCCGACGATGCCCGGTTCCGCGAGGGGGTTGCGCAGGAAGCCTTGCAGCACCGCGCCCGACAGGCCGAGCGAAGCGCCCACCGCGAGGCCGAGCAGCGCGCGTGGCAGCCTGATCTCTCGCATGATAATGCGGGTCGCCTCGTCGCCGCCGGCGATCAGCGCCTTTATGGAGGTGATCGGCCCGAGATGCGCCGGGCCGATCAGGAGCGACAGCACGAACAGGATCGCCATCAGCACGGCCAGCGCCAGATTGAGGCGGAGCGGGCTCATTGTGTCGGTGTCCCCGATGACGAGCACGGCGAGACCTGCTGGCGCACTTTGGCCAGCGCTTTCACCGCCTCCAGCACGAAAGGGCCGCCGCAGGACCACGCGCCTTCCGGCACGAAATGGCCGAAGCGCGTTCCCTTCAGCGCGCGCAATGCCGGATCTTTCAAAGTGAGGTCGGCGAGCGACGGCGCCTCCGAAAGCTGCTCCGGCAGGATGACGATGTCCGGCTTGTGCTCGATCAGCAGTTCGAGCGGGAAGGGGGTCATGCCGGCATAGCCGAGTTCGGCGGCGAGGTTCCTCAGGCCGGCTGCGCGCATGGCGGAATCGGCGAGCGTGCCGGCACCCTGCGAAATACCGTTCTGGCCGTAGGCGATGGCGGTCGGCGCCGGGCCGCAGACGGAGGCCTTTATCGCATTCAGGCCGGTCTCGAAATTCGTAGCCACCGCTTCGGCCTTTGCCTCGCGATGCAGGATCTTGCCCATGCGACGGATCTCACCGGGGATGGTGTCGAGTGTCTGCGCGTAGGCGAATTCCTCGACATGGAAGCCGAGATGCTTCAGCAGGTCGGTCGTGTTGTGCAGCGTATAGGTGCCGGTCACCACGACGTCGGGGCGGGCGAGGAAGACCTCCTCCGCCAGCCCGCGATTCTTCGGATATGCGGCGGCCTCCGCGTGCATGAAGGAAAGGCCGGGATCCGAAGCGAGGTCGGAGATCGACACGATCTGGCCGGGCGCGGCAAGCGTCATGGCAAGCTGGTCGGTGCAGACGTTGAGCGACATGACGCGCGGGAGATCGGCCGCGTTGGCGGGGAGGACAAGACAGAGCATGGCCGAAAGCGCAAAGAGCGCTCTCCTGCGAATGCTATTGCCTCGCCCGCCCATCTAGAATGTTGCCTTGAACCCGGCGAAGACGCCGAGGCCGGGCGTGCCGTAACCCTTCACGACCTCGTATTTCTGGTCGAGCAGGTTTTCGCCGCGCAGATAGATTTCGGTCGCCTCAGTCGGCTTGTAAGAGACTTTGGCGTCGACCAGAACGTAGTCGTCAAGCGGCACGTTAACGAAAGTGCCGAAGGAAGGCGAAATACGGTCGACGGTGTTCAGCACTGTGTGGACCACTCCGGTGACCGCCCATTTCTCAGCTGGCCTGACGGTCGCCGCGATGGCGAAATCATGTTCCGGGATGCGCGGGCGGCGTTCGCCATCCGGCTGGCGCGTATGCGTATACGTATAGGAAGCGCCGAGATCGAGCCAAGAAGTCGCGGCCCAGGAAAGCGAGACCTCGACGCCGTTGCGATGGGTCGTGCCGGGGAGCTGGACGTAACGCGACGTAGTATAATCGTAATCGATCAGATTGTCCGTATCGAGCATGAAATAGGTGACGTCGCCGACGAATCTGCCGTCAAGGAAGGTCTGTTCGACGCCGATATCGAAGCTCTTGCTCTCTTCGGGGCGGAGAGCGGAATTGCCAGCGAAGGGATCGTAGAGCTCGTAAAGGCTAGGTGAGCGGAAACCCGTGCCGTAGGAGGAGTGGAACCGGGTCCCATAATCGGGAAGCGAATAGGATCCGGTCAGCCGGTAGGTCGTATGGCCGCCGAACTCGCTGTGCTCGTCGTGGCGCAGGCCGGCTGTCAGGGTCAGGTTCTCGACCGGGCTGACGACGGCCTGTCCCCACAGGCCGCCGATGTTGAACGATTCGTTGGTATCGGTGCCGAAATTGTCGGTGGCGTGGGCCGACTGCCGTTCGTAATCGGCGCCATACTGCAGCGTCAGCCAGCGGCTGGCCTCGAAGGAGCCCTGATACTCCGCCTTGGTGCGCTCGCCGCGGAAGTCAGCATCGTAGGGCCCGAAGATCGAGACGCTGTTAAGTCCCCTGTCGATCTGCGAGGCTTGCACGGCGAACGTGTTCTTCAGCCTTCCGTCGAGAAGGTCGAGATTGAAGCCGAGACGGGCGGCCTTCTGCTGCGTGTCGAACCTGTTGAAGGTGTTGTCGGTCGGAGGGTTGCCGCTGTCGTCGTAGTCGCCCTTGGCATTGATGTAGAGCGCCGCGCCGAAGACCGAGAAATAGTCTGTGATCTGCTTTTCGCCGGCGAAGTTGATGTTGAAATCCTGGAAGCCGTCCCGTTCGAGATGCGAGGGATTGCTGTCGACCGCGGGCGCGCCGTTGACCAGCGCGGCCGATATGCCGGCGGTGTCGAGCCCGTAGATGCCGAGCGCGGCCTTGCCGGTATCGTCCGCGCCGCTGAGCGAATAGCCACCGCGCCATGTACCGAAGGACCCGCCTTCGCCGGATATTTCCTGGTGAATGCCCGGCTCGATCCCCGTCAGGGTGGAAATGCCGATCACTCCGGCAATGGCGTCCGAGCCATAAAGGGTCGATTGCGAGCCCTTGAGGACCTCGACGCTACCGATCCCGCCGATCAGCAGATTCTGATAGGGCGTCTGCACCTGTGTCGAGGTCGGGTCCGAGATATCGATGCCGTTGAATAGTGTCTTGATGTACTTCTTGTCGGCGCCGCGCAGCGACAGGCTCGATTCCTGGCCCATGCCTCCGGGTGAAGACACATTCATGCCGGGCACCAGCGTCAGATAATCGTTGAGCGTCGCCTTCGATTCCTTGTCGATATCCTTTTTCGTGATGACCGTCACCGTCGACCCCACCTTCGACTTCTCGGTCGGTGTCTTGTTGGCCGTCACCACGACCTCGCCGATGTCGAGGTCCTGGGCGAGCGCGGGCGCGGCGCCGGATGCGGCGAGAATGGCTAGAACGGAAATGGTGTTGCGAAAGTTGATCTGCATGCGTTCCCCCTGCCGCGAATGCGCGGTCAATGGCCTGAAACAGCCGGTGGGAACGATCTGCCTGTACTAGCAAAAGTCCCGCCAGCGATGACAACGTCACCACTGCGAGAACACAGCCCCGGAAGCACCCCGCATCCGGTAGGTGACGGCCCAAGGCAGGTTTCCTGGCTCGCGCTTCATCGGCAGGCCGGCCTTCCCGGGCGTTCGCCCAGTGGCGTAGTCGGCATGCCTCAGCGCTCACAGTTGCGGGAGCAGCTACGGCCGGGACCTCTCCGATCCTTCCGTATTCCCTCTTAACCCCGGCCGAACCCGGTCCGGGGCACCTCGAGCGTGGGAAAAGCAGTAGCAACCGGCGGGGAGCACGTCAAACGGTCTCGTGGCCGGCCATGCCGATCGCGGTTCGCCTGAAAGCGACGGGCAGGGGCGGAAATCGTCCTCAAAGTTGCGGATTTGCGTCACTCTTGTCGCAATTGCAGCATCCGGTCGGGTATCGGTGTTGCACATTCATTCGTGATTTCCGCTGCGGCACCGCTTTTGACATCATGGGCCAGATGCGGAATGCTAGGGGAAGAAAGCCAAACAATGGGAGATGGCAATGACGATGTACAAGAGTAACGGCGACCGCGTACCCGCGGTGGTCGAGAAGTTGGCGAAAGCCACGAAGGCGGGGGAGGTGGATCGCCGCGAATTCCTCGCCATCGCGAGCGTCATGGGCGCTTCGACGGCGATGGCCTACAGCATGATCGGGCTCGCCGATCCGACGCCGGCCCAGGCAGCCGAAGAGACCCCGAAGAAGGGCGGCGTCCTCCGCTGCGCCATGTCGGTCAAGGCGCAGAAGGATCCGCGCACCTATGACTGGTCGGAACTCGCCAACGCGACGCGCACCTTCCTCGAGCCGCTGGTGAAGTACACGACCGAATACACGTTCCAGCCCATGCTGCTCGAAAGCTGGGAGGTGAACGACGACGCCACCGAATACATCCTGCACGTGCGCAAGGATGCCGAATGGAACAACGGCGACAAGTTCAACGCCGACGACGTGATGTATAATCTCCTGCGCTGGGCCGACAACAAGGCCGAAGGCAATTCCATGGCGGCCCGCATGGGCGGCATGGTCGATCCCAAGACCGGCAAGGCACGCGACGGCGCCATCACCAAAACCGACGACTATACGGTCAAGCTCAAGCTGCCGGCTTCCGACATCTCCATCATCCCGAATTTCGCCGACTATCCGGGCCTGGTCGTGCACCGCGACTACGAGAAGATGGGCTCCGACATCATCAAGAACCCGATCGGCACCGGCGCCTTCGAACTGGTCTCCTACGATGTCGGCTCAAAGGTCGTGGCGAAGCGCCGCGAAAAGGGCAAATGGTGGGGTGGCGAGGCTCACCTCGACGGCGTCCAGTTCATCGACTACGGCACCGACTTCAACGCCTACGTCAACGCCTACGACGCCGGCGAGATCGACACCGACTATCAGACGATGGCGGACTTCATCCAGATTCTCGACGGCATGGGGTTGGTGAAGTCGGCGGCCAAGACGGCTACCACGATCGTGGCGCGCACCAACATCCTGCATAAACCCTATGACGACCAGAAGGTGCGCAACGCACTGCAGATGGCGGTCGACAACGCGGTCGTGCTGCAGCTCGGCTATAACAATCTCGGCACGGAGGCGGAAAACCATCACGTCGCGCCGATCCATCCGGAGTACTACCCGCTGCCGAAGAAGAAGCGGGACGTCGAGGGCGCCAAGAAGCTCATGACGGACGCCGGCCAGATGGATTTCGAGCACGAACTGATTTCGGTCGACGAGGACTGGCACAAGAACACCGGCGATGCCGTCGCCGGCCAGTTGCGCGACGCCGGCTTCAAGGTCAAGCGCACCATCCTGCCGGGCTCGACGTTCTGGAACAACTGGACGAAATATCCTTATTCGACCACCAACTGGAACATGCGGCCACTCGGTGTCCAGGTTCTCTCGCTCGGCTACACGACGGGTGCTGCCTGGAACGAGACAGCCTACTCCAATCCGGACTTCGACAAGAAGCTCGGCGAGGCGCTGGCGATCGCCGATCCGGAGAAGCGCAAAGAAGTGATGAAGGACGTGGAGCAGATCCTCCAGGATTCCGGCGTCATCATCCAGCCCTTCTGGCTCACGATCGTGAACCACTCGACGAAGCAGGTGAAGAACAACCCGATGCACCCGACCTTCGAGATCAACTACGAGAAGACCTGGCTCGATCCCGACGCCTGACGACTGACGCAAAAAAAACAAGGGGGAGCGGCCAAGCTCCCCCGCTTGACGGTTCTCTAGGCCGGTGCCGTCCGGCCTTGAGAGAGGGGGAACGCAGACATAAAGCAAACCCAAGCCTTGAGGAGGGGCATAGGTGCTATCTTTCATAGCCAGACGTCTGGGGGTCATGGTGCTTACCATGATCTGCCTGACGTTCGTCGTCTTCTATCTCGTTAATCTGGAGCCCAACCTCAAGAAGCTTGCCCTGACTCAAACCAACAGCCGCGCGACACAGGAGCAGGTCGAAAGCTGGCTCACCCGCTACGGCTATCGCGATCCGTTCCTGAAGCGCTATGCCGAATGGATCGGCCTGTGGCCGAAGCAGCCGGCGCGCGACGAGGCGGGCAAGCCGATCCCGCGCTTCTCCTATTGCGGCGAGACGGTGGAGCCCAGGCTCTCGGGCGTGCTGGAAGGCGATTTCGGCTGCTCCACGAAATTTCGCACCAAGGTCAGCAACAAGCTTTTTCCCGCGCTTGAGGCGACCGGCATCCTGATGTTCTGGGTGATGATGGTGATGATACCCGGCGCACTCATCATCGGCGTCCTTGCCGGCATGCGGGAAGGGTCGAAGACCGACCGTACGCTTTCGATCCTGGCCATCGGCAGTACGGCCACGCCGGAATATGTTTCCGGCGTCATTTTCACCGTCATCTTCGCCACCTGGCTCGGCTGGTTCAACGGCTCCGCCGCCAGCGCGACGTTCAAGGGCATTACTTTCGTCAATTTCACGCTGCCGGTGATGACGCTCGCCATCTACGGCATGGGCTACATCGCCCGCATGACACGCGCCTCGATGGTCGAGGTGATGACGGCGCAATATATCCGCACGGCTCGCCTCAAGGGGCTGAGCTTCAATGCGGTGGTGATGAAGCACGCGCTGCGCAATGCGCTGATCGCGCCGTTCACGGTCATCATGCTGCAATTCCCGTGGCTTTTGACCGGCGTCGTGGTGGTCGAGATCATGTTCCGCTACCAGGGCTTCGGCTATACGCTGGTCGAGGCGGCCGGCAACAACGATATCGACCTTCTGCTTGGCTGCTCGCTGGTGTCGGTCTTCATCGTCCTCATCACGCAGCTCATTTCCGACATCGGCTATGCGCTGCTCAATCCGCGCATCCGCGTGCAATAGGGGGAAGGGCCATGCTCCAGTTCATTTCCCCCACCGATATCGTCATCCACATCCTTATCTACCGGCTGTGGCCGGTATGGGTCTCGATGGCGATCCTCATGGGCGTGAGCTATCGCTACCGCAAGCGGCTTGGCCTTTACGGCCAGCTTTACGATAGCGGCGTCGGCATTGCCGGTATCGCCATCCTGAGCTTCTGGTTCTTCACGGCGGTATTTTCCCACTACGTCTCCCCGTTCAATCCGCTCGAGCAGATAGCCGTCATGCGCAACGCGCTGCCGGGCGCCATCGAGCCGAAGAGCGGCTACCCGTTCCTGCTCGGCGGCGACAAGCTCGCGCGCGACGTGTTCAGCCGCGTCGTCGATGGCAGCCGCATCGTGCTTCTCATCGCGCCGCTGGCGACGCTGGTGGCGCTCACCGTCGGCATCACGCTCGGCCTTCCAGCCGGCTATTTCGGCCGGAAGACGGATTCGTTTCTGTCCTTCCTGGCCAACCTCGTGCTTGCCTTCCCCGTGATCCTGCTCTTCTACCTGCTGGTGTCGCCGGAGATCGTGGAAACGGGATTGCCGCGAGCGACGGCCGGCGTCTTCTTCGCCTTCCCGATCATCCTCGCCTGCATGGCCTTCGGCACGCGTTACATCGGCAGGCCTGTGCTTCTGGCAGTCCAGCTTCTGGTCGTGCTCGCCATCACCTATTGGCTCTATTCGACCTTTGTCTTCTTCAACGATCCGTTCGGGCTGATCCAGGTGACCCCGAGCACGCTCAACATCTTCGTCGCCGTCGTGTTCGCCTCTTCGCCAGGCGTCTTCCGCATTGTTCGCGGCCTCGTTATGGACATCAAGACGCGCGACTATGTGGCAGCCGCGCAGACGCGCGGCGAGAGCCCGTGGTACATCATGGTCTGGGAAGTGCTGCCCAACGCACGCGGACCCCTGATCGTCGATGCGTGCCTGAGGATCGGGTATACGACGATCCTTCTCGGTACGCTCGGCTTCTTCGGCCTCGGCATGCCGCCGGAAAGCCCGGACTGGGGAACGACCATCAAGGATGGCAGCCAACTGCTGCGCGCCTTCATCCATCCGGCGCTGCCGCCGGCGATCGCGCTGATGTCCTTCGTGCTCGGCCTCAATCTCCTTGCCGACGCGTTGCGCGAAGAGTCACTGAAAGACTGACGGAGCCGATGCCATGAACGCCGTTCAGCCGATCGTCGAGATCGAAAACCTCTCCATCTCCTTCTTTACGCGGAAGGGGGAGATTCCCGCCGTCATGGATTTCTCCTGCACGGTCATGCCGGGCGAGGCGATGGGCATCGTCGGCGAATCCGGATGCGGAAAGTCGACCGTGTCGCTGGGCATCATGCGCGATCTTTCCAATATCGGGAAGATCGTCGGCGGACGCATTCTGTTCCAGGGCCGGGACATGGGCGAACTGTCGGAAGACGAGCTTCGCGCCATCCGCGGCAACAAGATCGCCATGATCTACCAGGAGCCGATGGCGAGCCTGAACCCGGCGATGAAGGTCGGGCAGCAGTTGATGGAGGTGCCGATCATCCATGAGAAGGCCTCCAAAGAAGAGGCCTACAGACGCTCGCTGGAGATGTTGCGGGCGGTGAGGTTGCCCGACCCGGAGCGGATGATGAAATCCTATCCGCACCAGCTTTCCGGCGGCCAGCAGCAGCGCATCGTGATCGCCATGGCATTGCTCTCGAAACCGGCGCTTTTACTGCTCGACGAGCCGACCACCGCGCTCGACGTGACGGTGGAAGCGGGCATCGTCGACCTCGTGAAGGGGCTCGGCAAGGAGTTCGGCACGTCGATGATCTTCGTGTCCCATAATCTTGGCCTGATCCTGGAGACGTGCGACCGCATCACGGTCATGTATTCGGGCGAGGCGGTAGAGACGGGTACCGTAAAGGACGTGTTCGATCGCATGCGGCATCCCTATACGCAGGGGCTTTTCCGCTCGATCCCGCTACCGGGGGCCGACAAGAACACGCGGCCGCTGGTGGCGATCCCAGGCCAATTGCCGCTGCCGCACGAGCGGCCGAAAGGCTGCAATTTCGGCCCACGCTGCCACCATTTCGTGGAGGGTGTGTGCAACGCCGCCGAGATTCCGATGATCCCGGTCAAGGGCCACGAGAACCATTTCAGCCGCTGCGTGCGCTTCAACGAGATCGACTGGTCGGCATTGCCGGAGGATGCGACGAAGAAGAGCGAGCCGATCAAGGCCGGCGATACCGTGCTCAAGATCGACGATGTGCGCAAATATTACCGGGTTGCCGCGAACGAGGTGTTCGGCGGCGGCGAGGCGCGCGTGGTCAAGGCCAACGAGACGATCAGCTTCGAGGCGCGCGAATCCGAAACGGTCGCCATCGTCGGTGAATCCGGCTGCGGCAAGTCCACGCTTGCCAAGATGCTGCTTGGGCTGGAGACGGCCACGAGCGGATCGATCACGCTCGGCAACAAGCAGATCCAGTCGACGGCTGTCGAGTCGCGTGACGTGAACACCGTCGCGTCGATCCAGATGGTCTTCCAGAACCCGTTCGACACGCTCAATCCGAGCCACAGCGTCGGTTCGCAGATCGTGCGCACGCTGGAGAAATTCCACGTCGGCAATAGCCCGGCCGATCGGCACCAGAAAATGCTGGAACTGCTCGATCTGGTGAAACTGCCGCGCGCTTTCGCGGTGCGCAAGCCGCGCCAGCTTTCGGGCGGTCAGAAGCAGCGCATCGGCGTGGCCAGGGCCTTTGCCGGCGCCGCCAAGGTGGTGGTGGCGGACGAGCCGGTCTCAGCGCTCGACGTATCGGTGCAGGCGGCGGTGACTGAACTGTTGATGGACATCCAGCGCGAGAACAAGACGACGATGCTGTTCATCAGCCACGATCTTTCGGTCGTGCGCTATATCGCCGACCGCGTCGTGGTGATGTATCTCGGCTACATCGTCGAGCAGGGGACGACCGACCAGATATTTTCGCCGCCTTACCACCCCTATACCGAGGCGCTTCTTTCCGCGATCCCGATCGCCGACACCAGCGTGGTGAAGAAGCATGTCGTGCTGGAAGGCGACATTCCCTCCGCGATGAACCCGCCGACCGGCTGCCCTTTCCAGACACGCTGCGGCTATAAGCACCTGGTTCCGGACAACCTTTGCGAAACCGAGGTGCCGCCGGTCAAGGATCTCGGCGACGGGCATAAATCGTTGTGTTGGCTCTCCGACGATGTGCTGGCGGGAATGGAACCGGTCATCAAGTTCGACAAGGCCCATGCCGCTCACGAAGGCGAGCCGCAGGATACTCCGCGGCGCAAGGAACGTCGCAGCGCCAAGGGCGATCCTGGTTTTGCAGGCCCGCCACCCAGGCGGCCACGCGGCAAGAGGGGAAGTGCGGCCGCCGACGAGGCCGAGTTCGAGGCGGAGGGCAAGGAAGAGGCGCGCCGTGTTCGCCGCGAGGAGGTGCGCGACGATGTCGGCGGACAAGGCGCCGGGGCGCGGCCAGCCAAGACTTCCGCTTCTGTGCCGTTGCGCCCGGGCCGGGTCGGCAGCGGCCGTCAGGCGGTCGATCCCGATACGCCGACCGCGTTCGACAGGGGGCAACCCCCGTCCCGTCGCGCGCGGGCCGCAACTTCGGCATCGTCATCGCGCAAGGCGCCAATAGCTGGCCGCACGCTTGCCGGATCAGCAACCGCTCCATCTCGGAAGCCGGCTTCCGGCAAGCCGGCCGCTTCAGCGGCTTCGGTCGGCAAACAGCCGCCGCGCATGGCGAAACCGAAAAAGCCGGACGATCTCAAGCTCATCTCCGGTGTCGGCCCCAAATTCGAGACTATCCTGAACGGTCTCGGCATCTACCGCTTCTCGCAGGTCGCCGCCTGGAAGAAGGCCGAGCGAGAATGGGTCGACGACCATCTCAACTTCGCCGGCCGTATCGAACGCGACGATTGGGTGAAGCAGGCTAAGGCGTTGGCGAAGGGCGGCGAGGCCGAGTACATCCGCGTTTTCGGCAAGAAGCCGCGTTAGTCCGGGATCGCATGCCGGATCGACCCAAGGCTTTCCTGTCGTGGAGTTCCGGCAAGGACGCCGCCTTTACGTTGTACGAAATGCGCCGGCTTGGGCTGGCGGATGTCGTCGGCGTTTTGACCACCATCAACGAAGCGACCGGACGCGTGCAGTCGCATGGCGTCCGCCACGAACTCCTCGACCGGCAGGTCGAGGCGTTGGAACTGCCGGCGGTGAAGGTCATGCTGCCGAACCCTTGCCCGAATGCCGTTTACGAAGCGCGGATGGAGGAAGCTTTCGGCAGGCTCAGGTCCGAAGGCATCCGGCACGTCATCTATGGCGATCTTTTCCTCGAAGATATCCGCGCCTATCGCGAGAAGCAGATGGCGGCGGCCGGCATGCAAGCGCTCTTTCCCCTCTGGGGTCGCGACACGCGTGATCTCGCCGGAGCCATGATCGCGTCCGGGCTTCAAGCGCGGGTCGCCTGTGTCGATACAAGAAGACTCGACCGTTCTTTCGCCGGCCGCAGCTTCGATGATGGCTTCCTGCGCGACCTGCCGGCGGGCGTCGATCCTTGCGGGGAAAACGGCGAATTCCACACGGTGGTCACGGCCGGCCCGATTTTCGCCGCACCGATCGTTACATCCATCGGCGAAATCGAGGAGAGGGATGGCTTCGCCTTCGCGGATATCCTCCTGAAATAGATGACAATGATCCCGTTCCGGAATTTTGCCCTGACCGTGCTGCCGGTCTCATGCGCCGCGGCACTCTTCCTTGCCGCTTGCCAGTCGTCGGAGCCGCCGCTCGACCCGAACGCCCCGCTCGAGATCGCCTATTCGCAATCCGAGTTTCGCCGATACGAGCGCCCCGGCGATGCGACGCTTGCCGGGCAAGCGTTCCTGCACGATCAGGGCGACACCATCCCCTGCACGGGCCAGCCGGTCCTGCTTTTCCCGCGTACGCGCTCGTTCGAGCGCATGGTCGAGCTTGCGCGAATGAAGGCGCATCCGGTGCTGCCGGAGGCGACCGATCCCCGTTTGAATGCGGTTATGCGGCGCGCGGTTTGTGACACGGATGGCAATTTCATTTTCAAGAACCTGCCGCGCGGGCGTTGGTATGTCTTCACGCGGGTGCGCTGGTCGGCCGGCGATCTCGGCATGGTGGGCGGCGACCTCATCGGAGAGGCCGATACTTCGGCCGGTACGGCGCGCGTGATCCTCGACGATCGCAACCGGATTTAGCGCCGGTCAAGCCTGCTCCAGATCGTGTAACCCGCTGCCTGGCGTGGGTGCTCGGCTTCAATACATCCCGAGGGTCGTTGGAGGGCCGTGAGGCGGATTTCGCTTTTACGCGGCGATGCTGTAGGGCCTTCGGCGAAGGCAATCTCACATGCGAACGAGCGAATCGAAAGACGACGTCATGCACTCGCCAGCTTCGCCAGAATATCCGGAAAGGAACGACGGCGCGTGGCTCAGTCACGGGCGGGCGACGGTCGTGCTTGCCGTGCCGCTGATCGGCACGCAACTCGCTCAAATGGCACTCAATGTCACCGATACGGTGATGGTGGGCTGGCTGGGAGCCGTCGAACTCGCCGCTGCGGTGCTCGGCACGCAGATATTCTTCATCGTCTATATCTTCGGCAGCGGCTTCGCCATCGCGGTGATGCCTGTTGCGGCGGCGGCGGAAGGGCGAGGAGACGCGCGGGCCGTGCGCCGTTCGGTACGCATGAGCCTCTGGGTGGTCGGTCTCTACAGCCTGATCGCCATGCCTCTTCTCTGGCACACCGAGGCGCTCCTTCTCTTTCTGGACCAGGATCCTCGCGTCGCGTCGCTCGCCGGCGCCTATGTGCGTGTCGCCCAATGGTCGATGCTGCCAGCGCTGATCCTCGCGGTGCTCCGTTCCTACCTCGCCGTCGTGGATCGCGCCTATGTAGCGCTTGCAGTCATCATCCTCGGGGGCTTCACCAACGGCGCGCTCAATTACGTGCTGATCTTCGGCCATTTCGGCATGCCGGCGCTCGGCATCGTCGGCTCGGCCGTCGCGACGCTTGTCACGCAGATCATCATGGCGCTTCTCGTCATCGCCTATAGTGGGATGGCGCCGTCGCTTCGCCGGCACGATCTCTTTGCCCGCTTCTGGCGGCCGGACTGGCCGGATTTTCGTGATATCCTGCGGCTTGGCTGGCCGATCTCGGCAACGATCATCGCCGAGGTCGGGCTTTTCTCCGCCGCTTCGATCATGATGGGCTGGCTTGGCGCGGTGACGCTCGCTGCCCACGGCATCGCGCTGCAGATCACCTCGATCGCCTTCATGCTGCCGCTCGGACTCGCCAGCGCCGCGACGGTCAGGGTCGGCCTTCACCATGGGCGCGGAGACCGCGCCGGCGTAGGCCGCGCGGGCTTCATGGCGATGATGATCGCAACCGCGATAGCCGTCTGCTCCGCGTTTCTCTTCTGGACGATGCCGGACCGGCTGATCGGGCTTTATCTCGACCGGCACAACGACAACGCCGCTTCCGTGCTCGCTACCGCAAGGCCCTTCCTCTTCGTCGCCGCCTGCTTCCAGATCGTCGATTCGCTGCAGGCAATCGGTAGCGGCATGCTGCGCGGGTTGAAGGATACGAGGGTGCCGATGATGATCGCCCTGGTCAGTTATTGGATCATCGGCATGCCGGCGGCCTATCTGCTCGGCTTTCCGGCAGGCTTTGGCGGCGTCGGCATCTGGTGGGGGCTGGCGCTCGGCCTCGCCGCGGCCGCGATCCTGATGAATCGCCGCTTTCTCTACCGCGAGCGGCTCGGGCTTCTGGAGCAGAGCTGACGCCGGACCGTCTCGAACCGTCAGGTTTTCTACCTGCCGCATTCCTGCATCTGCGCGTCGTAGTTGCGGGCCATGTCGTCGGTAGCGCGGGCATAACGCTGGACTTCCGCGCTGCCGCGATTGCCGCGCGCATATGCATTCCGTCCGAGATAGTAGGCCAGATAGAGATTGTAGGTGTCGTTGCGCGCGATGCCGAGCGTTCTCGCGCTCTTGTCGTGATACCAGCCTACGAAATCGATGGCGTCGGCGAAGTTCGAGCGGCGGGCGGAGGTGTTACCTGTCTCGACTACATATTGCGCCCAGGTTCCATCGAGTGCCTGCGAATAGCCATAGGCGCTCGACTGATGTTTCCACGGGATGAAGCCGAGAAGATAGGTGCGCGGCGGCCTCACGCGGCCCTTGAAGCCGGATTCCTTGCGCACTGTCGCCATCAGGACTGGAACGGGTATGTTGTATTTCGCTTCCGTACGCTTCGCCGCGCGCTCCCAACTGTTGAACCAGCCGTCGCGCTGGTCGAATACGGCGCAGACATTATTGATGTGAGCGGGAGCGGAGGCGCAGGCGGCAAGAGCCAGCGGCAGGCCAATCGCTAAAACTCGAATAAAACTCGACCGAACCATCCGTCGAGGAAGTAGGTGCAACTCCTAAACGGAATCTTGCCGCAGGCCTTTCGAAGGGGCCTGACGTCCGTCTTGGTTAAGGAAGCATCAACGACGGGTTCGGCGGATGTCGATAATCCGACGCTTCTTGCCGTTATCCTGAAGTTGGATTTGCCAATCTGACGCCCGTCCTAAAATCCCGCCCGCCAGTGACGGATTCGCGATAGAAGTGCGGCCGGTTTGGCGTATGCCGAGGACATGAATGCAGAACCTCGCCGCCGCCGATCCGCCGACCGAGCCCACAGGGACGCTCATAAGGGGGCTGCGCCGATCCCGCAATTACCGGCGCGCCATCTCGTGAGCCCCTATCCGCCGATGGAACTGCTTGCCGCCGATCAGGTGGAAGCGATCCACGATGCATCGATGCATATTCTGGAGGATTTCGGCATCGAGGTGATGAGCAACCGGGCGCTCACGCTGTTCGAGAAGGCGGGCGCCGTTGTCGATCATTCGACGCAGAATGTCCGCATCGGCCGTGAGCTGGTCGCGGAGGCGCTGAAGACAACGCGGCCGCTCTATACGCTGACCCCGCGCAATCCCGAGCGTCGGGTGACGCTCGGCGGCAACAACATCAATTTCACTTTGGTGGCCGGACCACCCAACGTCCACGACCGCGAGCGCGGCCGTCGCGCGGGAAACCTTCGCGATTATCGCGATCTCGTCCGACTGGCGCAGCATTTCAACTGCATCACCATGATCGGCAACCAGGTCTGCGCGCCGATCGAACTGCCGGCCAATTCGCGCCACCTCGACACTTATTTTGCCAACCTCACGCTTACCGACAAAAGCTTCCACTGCACGGCGATCGGCCGGGGCAGGGCGCTCGACGGCATCTCGATGATGGCGATTTCGCGCGGCCTGACACTGGAGCAGATGGCGGAAGACCCCGGCGTCACCACCATCATCTCCGTCAATTCGCCGCGCCGCTTCGACGACCAGATGGCCGAAGGGCTGATGACGATGGCCGAATACGGCCAATCGGCCTGCGTCACGCCGTTCACGTTGATGGGCGCGATGAGCCCGGTAACATTGGCCGGCGCGCTGGCGCAACAGAACGCCGAAGCTCTGTTCGGGGTGGTGCTGACACAACTCGTGCGGCCGGGCGCGCCGGTCATGTACGGCGCCTTCACCTCCAACGTCGACATGAAATCGGGCGCGCCGGCCTTCGGAACGCCGGAGAACACCAAGGCCAATATCGCGTCCGGCCAGCTCGCACGACGCTACAGCCTGCCTTACCGCACGACGCCGGGCTCGGCTTCCAACGCGGCGGACGCGCAGGGTACGTACGAGACGATGATGGCACTATGGGGCGCGATCCTTGGCCATGGCAATCTCATCTATCACGCCGCCGGCTGGCAGGAGGGTGGCCTGACCGCCTCCTTCGAGAAATTCGTCATCGACGTCGAGATGATCCAGCACATGATGGAGTTTCTCAAACCCATTGAAGTGAATGAAGGCGAACTGGCGCTCGACGCGCTGGGTAGGGTGCCGACCGGCGGGCATTTCTTCGGCGAACCGCACACGTTGGAACGCTACCAGACCGCCTTCTACCAGCCGATCCTGTCGAACTGGCAGAACTACGAGGCGTGGAAGGAAGCAGGCGGGCTCGACGCCACCGAGCGCGCTACTGCCGTCTGGAAGAAGGCGCTGGAGGAATATGAGGAGCCGGCGATGGATCCCGCGCGGCGCGAGGAACTGGAAGCTTACGTGGCAAAGCGCAAGGAAGCGATCGGCGGAGGGGAGCCGTGAACGCAGTCCGTTCACCGGCTGGGCATTGCCTTTTCCCATCCCGATTCCGCAAACTCTCCCAACACCCTGAAACCAGAGAACAATCATGAAATCCCATACGCGTGTCGTAGTCATTGGTGGCGGTGTCGTTGGCTGCTCGGTGCTGTTCCATCTCGCCCGCCACGGCTGGACGGATGCGGTGCTGTTGGAGCGCAACGAACTAACATCGGGCTCTACCTGGCATGCGGCAGGCGGCATGCATACGATCAATGGCGATCCGAACGTCGCCAAGCTGCAGAAATACACGATCGAACTCTACAAGGAGATCGAGGCGCTTTCCGGCCAGGCGACAGGCGTCCACGTCACCGGCGGCGTGCTGCTCGCCGCGACCGAGGCGCGCATGGACTGGCTGCGCGGCGTCGTTGCAAAGGGCCGTTATCTCGGCCTCGACCTGGAGGAGATTTCTGCGCTGGAAGCGGCCAAGCTGATGCCGCTTATCGATCCGAAACAGTTCGTCGGCGCGGTTCGAAACTCCGAGGACGGCCATCTCGACCCGTCCGGCGTGACGCATGCCTATGCCAAAGCCGCGCGAAAACTCGGCGCGGAGATTTACCGTCACACCAGGGTGGAGGACCTCGTCCAGCGCGAAGACGGCCATTGGCGCGTTGTCACCGACAAGGGCGAGATCGTCGCCGAGCATGTGGTGAATGCCGGCGGCCTTTGGGCGCGCGAGGTCGGCCGCATGGTCGGGCTGGAACTGCCGGTGCTCGCCATGGAGCACATGTACCTCATCACCGAGGACATGCCGGAAGTCGCCGACTGGAACAAGGAAACCGGTACAGAGATCATGCACGCGGTCGATTTCGACGGCGAGCTTTATCTCCGCCAGGAACGCGGCGGCATGCTGATGGGTACTTACGAAAAGGCGTGCAAGCCGTGGTCGGAGAAGACGACGCCGTGGGATTTCGGCCACGAGCTCCTGGAGCCGGATATCGACCGCATCGCGCCGTCGCTGGAAGTCGGCTTCCGGCATTTCCCGGCTTTCCAGAAAACCGGCATCAAGCAGATCATCAACGGGCCGTTCACCTTCGCGCCGGATGGCAACCCGCTGGTCGGTCCGATCCGGGGCCTTGAAGGTTTCTGGTGCGCCTGCGGTGTCATGGCCGGCTTTTCGCAAGGCGGCGGGGTTGGCCTCGCGCTGTCGAACTGGATGATCGAGGGCGATCCGGGCTTCGATATCTGGGCGATGGACGTGGCGCGCTACGGCGACTGGGCCTCGATGGCCTATACCAATGCCAAGGTGCGCGAAAACTATTCACGCCGCTTTTCGATCCGCTTCCCCAACGAGGAACTGCCGGCCGGGCGGCCGCTCAAGACCTCGCCGATCTACGATTTGCTGACTGCCAAAGGTGCGCAGTTCGGCGTCGCCTACGGGCTGGAAATCCCGCTCTGGTACGCGCCTCAAGGCGTCAAGGACGAATTCTCATGGCGGCGCTCGACCGATTTCGAGCATGTGGCGGAAGAGGTAAGAACGGTGCGCGAACGCGTCGGGCTCTCCGAAACCACATCCTTCGCCAAGTATGAGGTGGAAGGCGAGGGGGCAGAAACCTTCCTCGACCGGCTGCTCGCCTGCAAGCTGCCGAGGGAAGGGCGTATGGCGCTTGCACCCATGCTGAAGGGAGACGGCAAGCTGATCGGCGATTTCACCGTCGCCAATCTCGGCGGCAACAAATGGATGATCCTTGGCTCGGGCGTGGCCGAGGAATTCCATATGCGCTGGTTCGAAGAGCATCTCCCCGCAGACGGATCGGTGAGGGTTCGGGCGCGCGGCGCAGGGCTGACAGGCCTCGCCATCGCCGGGCCGAATGCGCGCAAGCTTCTGGAAAAGGTCGCCGGCGAGGATATCTCCAACACCGCCTTTCCCTTCATGGCGATCCGGCGTCTGCATATCGGCATGGCGCCATGCCTCGTCGGCCGCGTCTCCTATACCGGCGATCTCGGCTACGAACTCTGGATCGAGCCGGAATACCAGCGTTCCATCTTCAAAACTCTGCTCGCGGCAGGAGAGGAATTCGGCCTCGGCTTGTTCGGATCGCGCGCGCTCAATGCGCTTCGGCTGGAGAAGAACTATGCCTCCTGGGCACGCGAGTACCGGCCGATCTACGGGCCGCTGGAAGCCGGGCTTGATCGTTTCGTTGCCTACGGCAAGGAAGCTGATTTCATCGGCAAAGCGGCGGCGCTGGAAGAGCGCAAACAAGGTGGCAAGCTCCGGCTGCGCGCCTTCGTCATGGACGCGACCGACGCCGACGTGATCGGCGACGAGGCGATCTGGTTTGGCGGCGAGGTACGCGGATGGGTCACCTCCGGTGGCTATGCACACAATTCAAAAGCGTCTGTCGCGATGGGCTATGTGCCGAAGGAAATCGCCGAGGAGAGTAACGGCTTCGAGATCGAACTGCTCGGCAAGCGGCACAAGGCACGCCCGCAACCGGCGCCGCTCTTCGACGCGAATTACGAGCGGATGCGGGGATGAGAAAGGCGCTCGCCATCCCTGCTTCAGCCTCGGCGCTTCTTTGCATCGATCTCCAAGAGGAGCACCGGCAGGACAGGCGGCTGCTGGCGGTTGAATTCGACCGCGTCATAGGCAATGTCGTGCAATTGCAACAGGCTGCGCGGCGGAGCGGTGTTCCCGTCTATCATTTCGCCTATGTCGTCGATCCCGGCGCGGAGACGACGCTGGCTCATCACCCGCGCCTGCCGGACGGCCGCTCGGCTTTCAGCGACAAGGACGATCCGCTGACTGCGATCTGTCCCGAAGTGGCGCCGGCCGAAGGCGAACGGCTGATTATCAAGTCCGAGGCGAGCGCCTTCGGTACGGGACTTGGCGACGAACTCAAAGCCGCCGGCACGAAGTGGCTTTACATCTGTGGCGTGTGGACCGAAGCCTGCGTCGACGCCACGGTGAAGGCGGCGCTTAAGCTCGGCTTCCGGGTTGCGCTGGTTAAGGACGCCTGCGGCAGCGGTTCCGCCGCCATGCACCAGACAGGCATCCTCAATCTCGCCAACCGGCTCTATGGCGGAGCGGTGCTGACGGCAGTTGCCGCTTGCAGGCTGATGGCGGGCGAGACGGCAGAAGGATGGACGCCGGAAACGCCGGTGCCCATCCGCTATGATTACGAGGATGCCGCTGCGCTCTACGAGGCGCTATAGGCCTCGGCTGCCGGGTTGGTCCGGCGATTGTCCAGCGCGAAAGCTCCGGCTCCGGCAAATGCCAGATAAAGGAAGACGAAGCAGAACAGTACTGCCGCGTCGCCGCCATTGTTGATCGGAAAGAAGCTCCGCGGCATATGTGCCATGAAATAGGCCGTCGCCATTTCGCCGGCGAGAATGAAGGCCACGGGCCGCGTCAGCAGGCCGAGCGCAACCAGGATGCCGCCGAAGACTTCCAATATGCCCGCCGTCAGCATGAGGCCGCCGAGGCTGCCGCCGGCCTGGGCGCTCGCCGGGAAGCCGAACAGCTTCTGCGTGCCGTGTTCGATGAAAAGCAATGCCGTAACGATCCGAAGCAGACCGAGCATTTGCGGCTGATACCGGCTGAGGGAATCAAAAAGCTTCATCATTTGCTCCAGTTTCAAGCCCGTCCGCCGATAAAATGCGTTGCGCGGGAGCGCCACTCACATAAGGGCGTCGTTCATCAAGTTTTCGTGAATTCTGGAGCGGGATGCACGCGCGTCCGGCTTGCGTAAACCGGACGCGCGTTGCGTCTTACCTGCCCGGCGCGACCAGCGCGAAATGTGCGCCTTGTGGATCCTGGCACTGGACGACCCATTGCCCGTTGGGCACCTCCATCGGCCCCATCAGCACCTTGCCGCCCTTGTCGGAGACGCGTTTGGTCGGTGCGTCGATGCTTTCGACGTTGAAATAGAATTGCCAGACCGGGTTCGGAATTTGGGGCGGCTTGTTCATCATGCCGCCGACATCGGCTTCGTCCATGGCGAAGATGGCGTAGATGCCCATTTCGCCCATGTCGAATTCGCGCGTTTTCCTCCAACCGAACTGACCGGAATAGAAATCGGCGGCCTTCTTCCAGTCGCTCGTATAAAGCTCGTGCCAGCCAATATGGCCCGGCGTGCCGGCCGGCACCGGCGGTTGGTCCGGCCCGTTCGGCTGCAAGAGCTGGAACATGGCGCCCTGCGGATCGGAGACAACTGCGAAGCGGCCGACATCAGGGATTTCCTCCGGGCCGCGGTGTACTTTTCCGCCTGCCTTCTTCAGCGCCGCGACTGCAGCATCGACGTCGGGTGTATGGACATAGCCGACCCATGCGGGATGGCCGCCGCCTTTCTTGTAGCCTTCCGGCATGTTCATGATGCCGCCGACGCCGCGCTCGCCGGCGCTGAGCACCGTATAGGGTATGCCGCCGTCGCCACCGAAGGGCGCGGCGCTCCAGCCGACCACTCTCGTGTAAAAATCCGCCGCCGCTTTCGGGTCGGTGGTCATCAGTTCGTACCAGAAGAAGGGTTTTGACTTTTCTGCCATTGTCATCTCCTCTGTCTCGCCCACCCGGTTTTCTAAGCGTGTCCGTCATAGGCTGCCTGAAGCGCGGCGATGTCGAGCTTGACCATGTCCATCATGGTTTTCATGACGCGCGCGGCCTTTTCGCGGTCCGGATCGGCCAGGAATTTCAGCATGACGCTCGGAACGATCTGCCAGGAAAGGCCGTAGCGGTCCTTTATCCAGCCACACGCTACCGGCTCGCCGCCATCCGAAAGCCGGTCCCACAGCCTGTCGACCTCTGCCTGATCCTTGCAATCGATCGAAAGCGAGATGGCGTGCGTGAACTCGAAATTCGAGCCGCCGTTCAACGCCTGATAGGTCTGGCCCGCGAGCGTGAAGCCCACGAGGAGCACGCTCCCTTCCTTGCCGCCAGGGCTGTCGATGACATTGCGCTGGACATAGTCGATGCGGGAATCCGGCAAGAGCGAGACATAGAACCTCGCAGCTTCCTCGGCCTGGCCGTTGAACCACAGGCACGGGGTTATCTTGGACATGACATACTCCTTGCTGGGATAACTGGTCCAAGGACGGTGCTTGGGTAGCCGCTCCGACACCGGTAGCGAATTTTTTCGACGCCTTCCTCGGGTTTCGACAAAATTTGACCGATTGATAAAAAAACAAAACGTGCTAGCCTTCCGGGAAACGATAATGGGGAACCCGCAAGATGCCGGAAGGTCTTTTCAAGGAAGGGATCGCAGCGGGCCGGTTGTCGCCCGAGGCGTACACCGAGAATTTCGGCGACCTGCATCCGCCGCTCGATCATCACGAGGCGCTGGTCGAGAGCGATCGCTGCTATTTCTGCTACGATGCGCCCTGCATGCAGGCCTGCCCGACGACCATCGACATCCCGATGTTCATCCGGCAGATCGGCAACGACAATCCGCTCGGCGCGGCGAAGACCATCTTCGACCAGAACATTTTGGGTGGCATGTGCGCCCGCGTCTGCCCGACCGAGACGCTGTGCGAGGAAGCCTGCGTGCGCGAGGCCGCCGAGGGCAAGCCGGTACAGATCGGCCGCTTGCAGCGCTACGCTACCGATACGGCCATGACGAAGGAACGCCAATTCTACGAGCGCGCCGCGCCGACCGGCAGGAAGGTCGCGGTCGCAGGGGCGGGACCGGCGGGGCTCGCCTGCGCGCACAGGCTTGCCATTCACGGCCACGACGTCACCGTCTTCGAGGCGCGAGAGAAGTCGGGCGGTCTCAACGAATATGGTATCGCGGCCTACAAGACGGTCGATGGCTTTGCCCAGGCCGAAGTGGATTATGTGACCGCCATTGGCGGCATCCGGATCGAGAACGGCAAGGCGCTTGGCCGCGATTTTGTGCTGGCCGACCTCACGGGCGAATATGATGCTGTGTTCCTTGGGGCCGGGCTGGCCGGCATCAACGCGTTGCGGGCCGAAGGCGAGGACGCCGACGGTGTAGCCAACGCTGTCGATTTCATCGAGACGCTCCGGCAGGCGGGCGATCTTGCGGCACTGCCCGTCGGGCGCCGCGTCGTCGTCATCGGCGGCGGCATGACGGCGATCGACGCTGCCGTGCAGTCGAAGCTCCTCGGCGCCGAAGAAGTGACGATCTGCTACCGGCGCGGCCAGGAACACATGAATGCGTCGGAATACGAGCAGGATCTTGCCGCGGCGAAGGGCGTCACCATCCGCCATTGGCTGCAGCCGAAGCGCGTGGTTGCCGAGGGCGGCAAGGTCATGGCGATCGAACTCGAATACACCGCACTAAAGAAAGGCAAGCTTGCCGGGACTGGCGAGATATTGAGGATCGAAGCCGATCAGGTATTCAAGGCGATCGGCCAGAGCTTTGATGCCTCGCCACTCAACGGAAGCGGCAGCTCGATTATGATGGAGAGCGGCAAGATCAAGGTCGACGCCGAGGGTCGCACTTCGCTTGCGAAGGTGTGGGCGGGCGGCGACTGCGTGGCCGACGGCCGCGAAGACCTGACAGTCTCGGCGGTTGCGGCCGGCCGCGACGCGGCGGAAAGCATCCATCGGGCGCTATCGAAGAGCTAGAGCAAATCCGTGAACGTCTCGGCCGAAAGCCCCGCTTCCTCGAGAATCGCCGCCAGGGTGCCTACTGGGATTGTTCGATTTCCGTGTACCGGCACTGTACCATTCGCCGGGGAGGGGCGGGATGTGTCAGCACATGATGACTGCCGCGCACATGCCTCAGTTTGAACCCGGCCTTTTGCAAGGCTCGGAGCACAGCCTTGCCCTTGACGACAAGGAGCCTGCGCGGATTCACCGGTCAGGCTGCAATGGTGAGCGTATCGATGTGGGTTTCAATGTCAGGAGGTATGTCGATCCCGTCTTCCCGATAGACTTCGATTACAGCCTCTATCGCTTCTCGCGCATTCGCGAGCGCCTCCTCATAAGTCGCCCCATAGGTGACGACAGGGGGGAACGCGGGAACGCGGACAGTGAAGCCGCCATCGGGCTCGGGAAGCAGATGGATCGTAAAGCGTCGTTCCGTCATTCCCATACTCACCGCCGCTGCCTTTCGCATCAATATAGTCGCGCGGTCGAAAATAGCCAATATTGGGGCATCCCATGCCGAACCAACTCATGAGGAGGCGCGACAATGGGCGATGAATTTCAGGGTGGCTGCTACTGCGGGGCGTTGCGCTACCGGGTTTCTGCTGCGCCCGTCCTCAAGGCCGAATGCCATTGCCGGGCGTGCCAGCACATTTCCGGCGGCGGCCCCAACTATTTCATGCTCATTCCGCCCGAAGGTTTCGCCTATGTGGAGGGCGAGCTGAAGCAATTCAAACGGCCTGACCTGCCGAACGCGGTAACCCGCGATTTCTGCGCGCTCTGCGGTACGCATATCCTGTCGCGGCGGCCGGGCCTGCCGCAACTCGTGCTCAAAGTCGGCACGCTGGACGATCCGGAAGTCTATGGTGGCCCGAAGATCGCGATCTTCTGCGAGGAGAAGGCCGGCTTCCATGTCATTCCCGACGGCGTTCCGGCCTTCGATACCCTGCCGGAGAAACGCCAATGAACGTGCCTCTCATAGCCTCCATGCCGTCGCCGGCTGAGAAGGAGTAAAGCCATGGCAGACATCCGAAACGACTTTCTCGGCATCAAATCCCCGAACCCGTTCTGGCTGGCCTCCGCGCCGCCCACGGACAAGGAGTACAACGTCGTACGCGCCTTCAAGGCGGGCTGGGGCGGCGTGGTATGGAAGACACTCGGCGAGGCGGGGCCGCCGATCGTCAACGTCAACGGCCCGCGCTACGGCGCGATCTGGGGCGCCGACCGCCGGCTTCTGGGCCTAAACAATATCGAACTCATCACCGACCGGCCGTTGGAGGTGAACCTGCGCGAGATGAAGCAGGTCAAGCGCGACTGGCCGGACCGGGCGCTTATTGCCTCGATCATGGTGCCCTGCGAGGAGGCAGCCTGGAAGGCGATCCTGCCTGTGGTCGAGGAGACCGGCGCGGACGGTATCGAGCTCAATTTCGGCTGCCCGCACGGCATGTCGGAGCGCGGCATGGGATCGGCCGTCGGGCAGGTGCCGGAATATATCGAAATGGTCGCGCGCTGGTGCAAGCAGAACACGCGCATGCCGGTTATCGTGAAACTGACGCCTAATATCACCGATATCCGCTATCCGGCGCGTGCGGCGAAGAAGGGCGGGGCGGACGCCGTGTCGCTCATCAACACGGTATCGTCGATCACCGCTGTCGATCTCGATACGTTCTCGCCGGAGCCTTCGATCGACGGCAAGGGCTCGCATGGCGGCTATTGCGGCCCGGCGGTGAAGCCGATCGCGCTCAACATGGTGGCCGAGATCGCGCGTGATCCCGAAACGCGCGGCCTGCCGATCTCCGGCATTGGCGGCGTTACCAACTGGCGTGACGCGGCCGAGTTCATGGCGCTCGGCGCCGGCAATGTGCAGGTCTGCACCGCGGCGATGACCTATGGCTTCAAGATCGTGCAGGAAATGATCGAGGGGCTGAAGAACTGGATGGACGAGAAGGGCCACGCCAAGCTCGACGATGTGATCGGACGTGCGACGCCCAACGTCACCGACTGGCAGTTTCTCAACCTGAATTATGTCGCCAAGGCGCATATCGACCAGGATCTGTGCATCAAATGCGGACGCTGCCACATCGCCTGCGAGGACACCTCGCACCAGGCGATCACGAACATGGTCGATGGGGTGCGGCACTTCGAGGTGATCGAGGCGGAGTGCGTCGGGTGCAATCTCTGCGTCAACGTCTGCCCGGTGGAGGACTGCATAACGCTTGTGCCGCTGGCGGCAGGCGCGATGGACGAACGGACGAAGAAGAAGGTGTCGCCGACCTATGCCAACTGGACGACGCATCCGAACAACCCGATGGCCAAGGCGAGGGTGGCCGAACCGGCGGAGTAGGGTTTCCGAGAGACGAAGCCGGGGGCCGGCGCTCAAATCATGGGATGACCATAGGCTGGGCGGCGATTTCCCTTGGCAGCGAAGGGCCACTTCGTTCATGGCGGTTCAATCGCGTAGCTCTGCATGAGAGGGGAGCGGATGGGCGCCATCGAACTGAAACTGATCGGCCGTATCGTTTTCGGCGTATTTTTCGTTATTGCAGGCATCCGCAATTTTGCGGCGTTCGGGGAGCGTCGACAGCTCAAGACGAACTATGGCTGGCCTCTCCCGGCACCGCTGCTTGCGATCGGCTTTGGCGTTCAACTCGTCGCCGGCCTCGCTCTCGTCTCTGGTACCGCGATTGTCTGGGCAGTCTTCGCACTGATCCTCTTCCTGGTTCTGGCAACGCCGCTCTACCACAATCTTTTTCTCTTTCGCGGTAAGGAGCGGGATCCGCATCTCTATCTGACACTGGTCAACATTACGCTCTGCGCGGGGCTGCTGATGATCGCTGCCGAAGCGATTTAGGCGAAATGCTGTGTCCTGGCTCCCGAAGGGCGGGCGATATTTACATTGCAGATAAAAATTATCCATGATATAAAATATCCATGAATAAGGGATCGGACCAATGAAGCTCGGGGAAGGCGTAGAGGCGGCAATCCATTGCTGCGCGGTCCTGGCCTCGCTGGAGGACGGAGCGACCATGCCGGGCGCGGCTCTTGCTGAAGCGCACGGACTTTCACCGAGCTATCTTCTGAAGCATCTGAATGCGCTGACGACGGCGAAAGTGCTGGAGTCGCTGTCGGGTCCGCTCGGCGGCTATCGGCTGGCGCGCGAGCCGAAACGTATCTCGCTGCTCGATATCGTGCTCGCGGTGGAAGGGCCGGAGCCCGCCTATCGCTGTGCTGAAATCCGCCGAGGCGGTCCCAATCCGCTCCCCGCATCCGCCTATATCAAGCCCTGCGGTATCAATGTCGCGATGCTGAAAGCGGAGAAGGCCTATCGGGTCGCGCTCGCCGAAGTGAGGCTTTCCGATATTGTCGCCGATTTTATGGAGGACGCCGACCCGCGCTCGATCGCGCGAAGCTGCGCCTTCGTCGAGCGTCATCAACGATTGCAGAAATCCATTTCCAAACAAGGATGAAAGGAAAGACAATGCAACAGCGGATGAAATACCAGAGCTATGCGCCGGAACTGATGAAGCAGGTCTATGCGCTGAACAAGGCCGTGGACGAATGCGGGTTGGAGAAGAGCCTGCTCCATCTCGTCAAGCTGCGCTCCTCGCAAATCAACGGCTGTTCCTTCTGCGTGGACATGCATAGCAAGGAAGCGCTTCGTGACGGCGATACGCAGCAGCGCGTATTCCTCGTCTCGGCCTGGAAGGAATCGCCTCTCTTCAGCGACCGTGAGCGCGCCGCCTTCGCCTACGCCGACGCGGTGACGAAGATTTCTGAACAGGGAGTGCCGGATGCGCTTTGGGAAGCGACCCGCCAGCACTTCTCCGAAGAGGAACTGACGAAGCTGACGGTCGCGATCGGGATGATCAATATCTGGAACCGCATCTGCGTCTCCTTCCACGTGCTCCATCCTGTCGAGCACGCCAAGGCCGCTTGAGCGGTCACTCCCGACGCTCACACTTCCTTCGTATCGAAAACCAGAAGTTCGACGCCGCCGTCCGCGAAATTTCCGAGGTCGGCGGCGGTTTTCTGCCCTTCCGGAGAGGCGAAAGCCGCCTGAATGGCTGCAACGGAATCGAAATAGAGCGTCGCGGCAAGATGATAGGCCGACGGGCCTTCAGGCGTGTTCACCCCGCCTTCGCTGACATCATATTTCTTCAGGCCCGGCAGTGTCTTCGCCAGCGGCACATGCGTTGCAAAATAATATCGGTCGAAAGCCGCGGCGTCCTTAGGATGCTTGTAGAGCGCGATCAACTTGGCCATTTTCTCTCCTCCTTCGACGGTGCTGGCGAAGCGTGGCGCAGCGCCGGGCATGGCGCAACTGCCTAATAGTCCATGCCTTGCCGCACCGGCACGGCAAGACTATGGTGCGGCGTTTCTAAACGGGCCAAGGCCCACAGGAGAGTTTTTTCGATGTTCAGAGGTTCCTTCACCGCGCTCGTCACGCCGTTCCGGCAGGATGGGAGCCTCGACGAGAAAGCTTTCGCCGATCTGATCGAATGGCAGATCGGGGAGGGGACGCAGGGCCTGGTGCCGGTCGGCACCACCGGCGAATCGCCGACGCTCAGCCATGCCGAGCATCGCCGGGTCGTCGAGATTTGCGTCGAGACGGCGAAGGGCAGGGCACCGGTCATCGCCGGCGCCGGCTCCAACAATACGAACGAGGCGATCGAACTGGCGCAATATGCCGAGAAGGTAGGCGCCGATGCGGTGCTGGTGGTGACGCCCTATTACAACAAGCCGAACCAGCGCGGGCTCTACGCCCACTTCGCAGCGGTCGCCAAGGCGACGAAGCTGCCGATCTTCATCTACAACATCCCTCCGCGCTCCATCATCGACATGACGCCGGAGACGATGGGCAAACTGGCGCACGACTTCAGGAATATCGTGGGGGTCAAGGACGCTACCGCCAAGGTGGACCGCGTCACCGACCAGCGCATCACCTGCGGTGCTGACTTCATCCAGCTTTCTGGCGAGGATGCTTCGGCGCTCGGCTTCAACGCCCATGGCGGCGTCGGCTGCATCTCGGTCACCTCCAATGTCGCACCGCGCTTGTGCGCCGAATTCCAGGAAGCCTCGCTTTCCGGCGACCGCGATCGCGCCATTGAGTTGCAGGACCGGCTGATGCCGCTCCACCGCGCTCTCTTCATCGAACCTAACCCGGCCGGCCCGAAATACGCGCTCTCGCGCCTCGGCCGTCTGGAGAACGTCGTGCGTTCGCCGATGGTGACCATCGAGGCGGATACCGCTACCCGCATCGATGCCGCGATGAAACATGCCGGCTTGATCAACTGATCTTCCGGCATTACTTCCCGGCGCATGGCCAAGGAAAAGAATCCCAATAGCAAGACCGTCGCGGAAAACCGCAAGGCGCGCTTCTCCTACGAGGTGCTCGACACCTACGAAGCGGGCCTTGCCTTGACCGGCACCGAGGTGAAGTCGCTGCGCGAGGGCAAGGCGAACATCCAGGAATCCTATGCCTCGGTGGAGGGTGGCGAGATCTGGCTGATCAACTCCTATTTGCCCGAATACCTGCAGGGCAACCGTTTCAACCATGAGCCGCGCCGGCGTCGCAAGCTCCTGCTCAACAAGCGCGAGATGTCGCGGCTGGCACAGGGCGTCGAGCGCGAAGGCATGACCATGGTGCCGCTGAAAATCTATTTCAACGAGCGTGGCCGCGCCAAGCTGCTGCTCGGACTGGCACGCGGCAAGAAACTGCACGACAAGCGTGAAACCGAGAAGGAACGGGACTGGGGCCGCGAAAAGGCGCGGTTGCTCAAGGAGCGAGGATAGCTGAGCGCTTAACGCGTCTCCACCTTCTCTGTGAGCCAGGCCTTAATCAGTGATTGATAAGGCATGTCCCTCTTGTTGGCCGCGATTTTGATGCGTTCCAGCAGGCCTACCGGCAGCCGCAGCGAAATTGATGTCGTCAATGGTTTAAGATTGGGAAGCCGTACGGCTGCGGCCTTGCTCCAATCGACGTAATCCGTTGAATCCTTGGTTTCCCAGAAATGCCGCTCTTCTGCTTCATCATGGAAAGCTGGAATCGGTTTAATTTTCTTGCTCATGATACCAGGCGCGCTCCTTGCGATGCATGTCGCGGGCGGAAATCACGCGTATCAACGTTCCGGCCCGGCGTAATGTGAATGTGATATGAAGAGATCGGCCACTGTCCGTGCGTCCAAGCGCGTGAAGGCGAGCCTCTATCTCACTATGCCTCTCGTCGGCCATTACCAGCAGCGGTTCGTTCAGGAAGACCTGCTCAGCTTCTGCTTGTCCGACATTGTGTTTGTCGGCGCTCTTTCGAGCGTTTCCTTCGTCCCAGTCAAACCCTTCGATCAGCGTCCAGTTGATCATCTTTGTATATTACCATAATATACGGAAAAATTCGTCAAGTGCAAGCTGATGAAAGGAGACGCCCAAGGCCCCGCGCGAGATTAGATCAATTCTCCAGAAACGCCGCCACCTCTCTGAAAACCTTGTCGAACATCGCCTCGGTCAGCACACCCGTATTGGTGTTGTAGCGCGAGCAGTGATAGCTCGGGAAAATAGACAAGTTCCCCACCTCGTAGCGCTCGCCGTGCCGAAACGGGATTGCCGCCACGCGCTCGCCGAGCGCGCGCACGGTCGATTGGTGCGCGATGGCGCCCAGCGTCAGGATCGCCCGCAGATTGTCGAAGCGATCGATCGTGGCCGAAAGGAACCGCCGGCAGGTGGCGATCTCAGCGCCGACCGGCTTGTTCTGCGGCGGTACGCAGCGCACGGCGTTGGTGATCGCGGAGCCGATCAACTCCAGCCCGTCGTCCGGCCGCGCCTCATAAAGACCGCGCGCGAAGCCATGGGCGATCATGATCCGGTAGAGCAGGTTGCCGGCGTAGTCACCGGTGAAGGGTCGGCCGGTGCGGTTGGCGCCGCGCAGGCCGGGCGCCAGCCCGATGATCAGGAGCCGCACCGAGGCGTCATCCTCCGGCGCCATGAAAGTGGGGACGGGCGCGTTGTGCCATGTCGGCTCGCGCTCGCGCCACTCGGCTATGAAGCCGTGCAGGCGCGGGCAAAGCGGACAGTCGTGTTGTGGTTCTGCGGCCACGGCGGAAGCCGCTATCAATAGGAATCATCCTCTTCGTCGGACGGTTCGGCACGCCTTGCCGGCCGTTCGGACGGATCGCGGCCGATATCCCCCTTGAGCGAGGCAAGGTCGAGGAAATGGTCGGCCTGCCGGCGCAATTCATCCGAGATCATTGGCGGCTGCGAGGCCATGGTGGAGACGATGCTGACCTTGCGGCCCCTGCGCTGCAATGCCTCGACCAGGGTACGAAAATCGCCGTCGCCGGAGAAAATGACGTAATGGTCGACGACATCGGCGAGTTCGAGCGCGTCTATCGTCAATTCGATATCCATATTGCCCTTGATCTTGCGGCGGCCGGTGGAATCCGTGAACTCCTTCGCCGGCTTGGTCACGACCTTGTAACCGTTGTAGTCGAGCCAATCGATCAACGGGCGGATCGAGGAATACTCCTGGTCCTCCACAAGCGCCGTGTAATAATAGGCGCGCAGCAGGTAGCCGCGCTTCTGGAAGCTGGCGAGGAGCTTGCGATAGTCGATATCGAAGCCGAGCGCCCGTGAGGTGGCATAAAGATTGGCGCCGTCGATGAAGAGTGCGATCTTCTCACGCGGGTCGAACATGGCAAATTTCCTTCTCGCAATAGGCATTCAGGCAATCAGGATGCGAAATAACTCCCGTCTAGCATGCGCGAGAGGCACCCGTTTGGGAAATAGCGTCGGGAGGGCGGCATTCCAAGTGGAACGTGATTGCGGCAGCGTAAAAAGGGCAGCGCCGGCATAGCAGGCTGTACGTCGCTTCTGTTATGAGAGCGCTGTTGCTTCTTGAATTTGATTGCCGATCGGGTTATCTGACCGCCAATTCCCGGAACACCGATTGAACGAAAGGGGCGATGATGGCCCGCGTTACCGTTGAAGACTGTATCGACAAGGTCGATAACCGCTTTGAACTGGTCCTGCTTGCCGGCCACCGTGCGCGTCTGCTTTCGCAGGGCGCGCCGCTGACCATCGACCGCGACAACGACAAGAACCCGGTCGTCGCGCTGCGCGAGATCGCCGACGAGACGCTGTCGCCGGGCGACCTCAAGGAAGACCTCATCCACTCGCTGCAGAAGCATGTCGAGATCGACGAGCCGGAAAGCGATGCGGCCGAGATCGTCGACCAGTCGGAGGCTGCCGTTGGCGAGGCCCAGAACGAGGAAGAGGGCATCGCCTTCGACCGCATGTCGGAAGAGGAACTCCTTGCCGGTATCGAAGGCCTCGTGCCGCCGGAAAAGAGCGACGATTTCTGATCTGGAATCCCGGAAATCCTGGTAAGGATTTCGTGCTTTACTGTAACATGCGCCGTGTCCCTACGCGGCGCATGTTTTGTTTAGCGATGCAGGAAATCGCCGATGATGCGGCAGTATGAGCTTGTGGAGCGGGTCCAGCGCTACAAGCCCGACGTCAATGAGGCGCTCCTCAACAAGGCCTATGTCTATGCCATGCAAAAGCATGGCCACCAGAAGCGCGCGTCCGGCGATCCCTATTTCTCGCACCCGCTCGAAGTCGCCGCGATCCTGACCGACATGCATATGGACGAAGCGACCATCGCGGTCGCGCTCCTGCATGATACGATCGAGGATACGACCGCGACCAGGCAGGAGATCGATGAGCTTTTCGGGCCGGATATGGGCCGGCTGGTCGAGGGTCTCACCAAGCTGAAGAAGCTCGATCTCGTTTCGAAGAAGGCCGAGCAGGCGGAAAATCTGCGCAAGCTCCTGCTCGCCATCGCGTCCGACGTTCGCGTCCTGCTCGTCAAGCTTGCCGACCGCCTCCACAACATGCGCACGCTCGACCACGTGCCGCCGGAAAAGCGGCTCAGGATCGCCGAGGAGACGATGGACATCTATGCGCCGCTCGCCGGCCGCATGGGCATGCAAGGCATGCGCGAGGAACTCGAGGATCTGGCCTTCCGTCACATCAATCCGGATGCCTACCGCACGGTGACCGAGCGTGTCGCCGAGATATTCGAGCGCAACCGCACCATCCTGACCGACATCGAGAACGCTCTTTTGGCGCTGTTCGCGAAGTATCAGATCAAGGCGACGGTGAAGAACCGGCAGAAGAAGCCGTGGTCGGTGTTCCGCAAGATGGAGACGAAGGCACTCTCCTTCGAGCAGCTTTCCGACATTTTCGGCTTCCGCGTCATCGTCGACACCGTCGAGGAGTGCTACCACGCGCTCGGCGCCATCCACACGACTTGGTCGATGGTTCCGGGCCGCTTCAAGGACTATATCTCCACGCCCAAGCAGAACGATTACCGGTCCATCCACACGACCATCGTCGGGCCGTCCCGGCAGCGCGTCGAGTTGCAGATCCGCACGCAGGAGATGAACCGCGTCGCCGAATATGGCGTGGCGGCGCATTCGGTCTACAAGGATGCCGGCAATGGTCCCAACGGCGCCGGGCCGACGATCTCCAAGGATACCAACGCCTATGCATGGCTGCGCCAGACGATCGAGGCGCTTGCGGAGGGCGATAATCCGGAGGATTTCCTCGAGAATACGCGGCTGGAACTCTTCCAGGACCAGGTGTTCTGCTTTACGCCCAAAGGACGGCTGATCGCGCTGCCGCGCGGCGCCACGCCCATCGACTTCGCCTACGCCGTCCATACCGATGTCGGCGATACCTGCGTCGGGGCCAAGGTCAACGGCCGCATCATGCCGCTGGTCACCGAACTGAAGAATGGCGACGAGGTCGAGATCATCCGCTCCAAGGCGCAGGTGCCGCCGGCCGCCTGGGAATCCATCGTGGTCACCGGCAAGGCCCGTTCCGCCATCCGTCGTGCCACGCGCTCCGCCATCCGCAAGCAATATTCGGGCCTCGGCATGCGTATCCTCGAACGCGCGTTCGAGCGCGCAGGCAAACCGTTTTCGAAGGACGGGCTGAAACCGGTACTGCCGCGTCTGGCGCGCAAGGACGTGGAAGACGTGCTTGCCGCCGTCGGGCGCGGCGAGTTGCCGTCGACGGACGTGCTCAAAGCCGTCTTCCCCGATTATAAGGACGAGCGCGTCGCGAGCGTCGCGCCGGCTACGAGGCAGGAAGGCTGGTTCAACCTGCGCAATGCGGCCGGCATGCTGTTCCACATTCCTGGCCGCTCGTCCTCGCGCAAGAGCAAAAAGAAGAACGGCAAATCGGGCGGCAAGGAGGCCGAAGAGGCGAACGGCGCGTTGCCGATCCGCGGCGTGCGCGGCGATCTGCCGGTGCGTTTCGCGCCGGAGGGCGCGGTGCCGGGTGACCGTATCGTGGGCATTCTGCAGCCCGGTTCCGGCATCACCATCTATCCCATCCAGTCGCCGTCGCTGACCGCCTTCGACGATCAGCCGGAGCGGTGGATCGACGTGCGCTGGGATATCGGCGAGGAACACCGGGAGCGCTTTCCCGCGCGCATCTCGGTGACGGCGATCAACGCGCCGGGATCGCTTGCCGACATCTCCAAGGTGATCGCCGACAACGACGCCAACATCCACACGCTGTCGATGGCGCGCACCGCGCCAGATTTCACCGAGATGCTTTTCGATCTGGAGGTCTGGGATTTGAAGCACCTGAACCGGCTGCTCTCCCAGCTTAAGGAAGACAAGGCCGTCAGCGAGGTCCGCCGGGTGAACGGGTAGAGGGAGGGACGGGTACCTGAGATTTGATTGGCGCGCGGCTTCCTACTCCCACCCCTAACCCCCCACAAGGAGGAGGGGAACTTCGCTCCGGCGCCGCATCATAGCGCAAACTTCGACGATTTTAGCCCGGAAAGCGATGCTGGCGTCTCCCTCCCTTGCGGGGAGGGGTTAGGGGTGGGGGTACGAAGCCGCGCAGATCGCATATGCGATTGCTCTGCACCAGTGGGGCCGACTTGGCCAGCCGGTGACGTTGTGGTCAGTTCCGTGCCGCCTTCAGCCCACGCGAAATATCGGCCTTGAGATCGTCCACGTCTTCCAGCCCGATCTGCAACCGGATGACAGGGCCTTCATAAGCCTTCTTCACGGTACGATCGCCGAGGAAGACGTTGACGGCGAGGCTCTCATAGCCGCCCCAGGAATAGCCGAGACCGAATATATCCAGCGCATCGAGGAAGGCATGCGCTTCTTTCTCGCCACCGCCGTCGAGCACGACCGAGAATATGCCGCTCGCTCCGGAAAAATCGCGCTTCCACAGCGTGTGGCCAGGGTGGCTTTCGAGGCCGGGGTGCAGGACGCGGGCGACGCCTTTCTGCGTTTCCAGCCAGCGCGCGATGTCGAGGGCGCTCTTCTGGTGGTGGGCAAGCCGCACGCCCATCGTGCGCAGCCCGCGCAGCACCTGATAGACGTCGTCCGGCCCGGCGCAGACGCCCATGGTGGTGAAGGTTTCCCGCAGCTGCGGCCAGCACGCCTCGTTGGCCGAGACGGTGCCGAGCAGCACGTCGGAATGCCCGCCCGGATATTTGGTGGCGGCGTGGATGGAGATATCGACCCCGTGGTCGAGGGGGCGGAAGTAGAGCGGCGTCGCCCAGGTATTGTCCATCATGACGATGGCTCCGGCCGCATGCGCGGCCTTCGCTATCGCCGGGATGTCCTGCATCTCGAATGTGTTGGAGGCAGGCGATTCCGTGAACACGACCTTCGTGTTCGGCTTGATCAGGGCGGCGATGCCGGCGCCGATCTCCGGATCGTAATAGTCGACCTCGACGCCGAGCCGCTTCAGCATCGTATCGGCGAAATTGCGTGTCGGATGATAGACCGAATCGGTAATCAGAACATGGTCGCCGGCCGACAGGAAGGCGAGTAGCGGCAGCGTCACGGCGACGAGACCGGAGGGCAACGCGACCGTGCCGGCGGAACCCTCGAGATGGTCGATCGCATCGCAAAGCGCATCGCTCGTCGGCGTTCCGCGCGTGCCATAGGTGTATTTCTGTTTGCGCGAGACCATCGTCGCGGCGTCTGGGTAGAGAACGGTCGAGGCATGCACGACCGGCGGGTTGACGAAGCCGTAAAACTCACGCGGGTCGTTGCCGATATGGGCAAGCTGCGTGTTGGTGCCCATCTTGCTGTCAATCCGTCTCGCCATATGCGTCCTGCCCTGCTAGCAAATGCGAAAAAGGCATAGTCGCCGTGCGGGGCGGGTGCAACCTGTACGGATTGAGCCAGATGGATTCTCCGGTGAAAGACGAAGCGCTGCCGCCCGCCGGACGACGGATTCGTGTCGCGCGGGCCGTCAAGGCCGCGTGGCTTTCCCTGACGCGGCCGCCGCTGATCGGTTCCACGTCCTGGACGCGGTCCATGACGTGGCTGGCGCTTGCCGCGGTCGTTGTGGTGTTCGCCGCGCATCTTCTCGATGACAGCGCCACCCTTTTCGTCCGGGCGAGCCATTCCCCGTTCCTCGCCGTCATGGCGGAAATAACCGATGTCGGCAAATCGCAATGGTATCTGGTGGCGGCCGCGCTCCTGTTCATCGGCATCGCCTGCCTCGACTGGGAAGCGCGAAGCCGCTCCGGCCGTTCCCGGCTTGCCTTTCTTTTCGCGCAGGCCGGTTATGCGTTTCTGGCCGTCGGATTTGCCAGAATCATCGTCAGCCTAGCCAAGGTCCTGATCGGCCGGGCGAGGCCCATACTGTTCGACGAAGGCGGATCGCTCCATTTCCAGCCCTTCACCGCCGCCGATGTGTTCAACAGTTTTCCCTCCGGTCATTCGGCCACCATGGGCGCGGTCGCGATGGTGCTGATGCTCTGGTTCCCGAAGGCGCGCGTCCCGATCTTCCTGCTATGTGCGTTTGCGGCGGCGACGCGCATCGCCGCCCGTGCGCATTATCCCTCGGATGTCGTCGCAGGTTACGCCCTCGGTTTGCTCTCAGCCTTGTTCCTTGCGCGCTGCCTAGCGCGCCGTCGTGTCGCTTTCCGCTTCAAAAGCGGTGCGCTGCTGCCTGTTCCAAGGTTTCGGCTTTGGGGGAGGAAAACCTCTCGCGATGGCTGACGCGCCAGCCGGTGCCTCCGACCGGCTCATGTCCCGTTCCGCCGAACCGCTTTATTTCCGCCGGTCTGCCGTCGATCTGTTCTTATAAAGTGAGGGAAAAGTAACCGAAGAACGGCGGCCCGGAACAGAAATTGCGTCATCTTCCGGTTCTCGCGCAATAGTATGCCAATAAAGCGCCGATTTAAACGTTGGCGCCTGTTGATGCCACATCTTCGCCGTCTTTCGTACTTGACCGCCGCCCAATAATCGCCTTCGATGGCATTCGCGAATGGGAGAGCAGCCCGATGGGAAGGCCGTCATGGCGCCAGCCATGTTCGGACCGCTGCTTTCGCGAGGGAAAAAACACCGGGCTGCGGCACCGGAATAACGACAAAGGGTGAGTAAACATGCGAAAAGCTCTTCTTACAGGCATTCTGAGCGCTGCCGCACTGGCTTATATGGCTGCGTCGGCCAATGCGTCGACGCTGGACGAAGTGAAGAAAAAAGGATTCGTACAGTGCGGTGTGAACACGGGGCTCGCAGGCTTCGCCGCACCGGATTCCAGCGGCAACTGGAAGGGTTTCGACATCGACATCTGCCGGGCCGTGGCTGCCGCCATTTTCGGCGACGGCGACAAGGTGAAATTCACGCCGACCACCGCCAAGGAGCGTTTCACCGCGCTTCAATCGGGCGAGATCGATCTGCTTTCGCGCAACACGACCTGGACCGAAACGCGCGACACCGAGCTCGGCTTCAACTTTGCCGGCGTCAACTACTATGACGGCCAGGGCTTCATGATCAACGCCAAGAAGCTCTCCGGCGTCACGTCGGCGCTGCAGCTTTCGGGCGCCTCGGTATGCGTGCAGACGGGCACGACGACGGAACTCAACCTCGCCGACTATTTCAAGGCGAACCACATGGAATACCATCCGGTGGTTTTCGAGAAACTCGAGGAGAGCTACGCCGCTTATGATGCGGGCCGCTGCGACGTCTATACGACCGACCAATCGGGCCTCTATGCGATCCGGCTGACGCTGAAGAACCCGGACGACCATGCGATTCTGCCGGAGATCATCTCCAAGGAGCCGCTCGGCCCGGCCGTGCGCCAGGGCGACGACCAGTGGTTCGACATCGTGAAGTGGACCCTCAACGCGATGATCATCGCCGAGGAGGATGGCATCACGCAGGCCAATGTCGAGGAGATGAAGAACTCCGACAAACCCGAAATCAGGCGTGTCCTGGGCCAGGAGAAGGGCTCCAAATACGGCGCCGACCTGGGCTTGAGCGAGGACTGGGTCGTCAACATCGTCAAGGCCGTCGGGAATTACGGCGAGTCCTTCGAGCGCAATCTCGGCCAGGGCAGCCCGCTCAAGATCAAGCGTGGCCTCAACCAACTCTGGAACAAGGGCGGTATCCTCTACGCACCGCCCATCCGCTGACGCATGACATCGGTTCCGGGAGGCGGTCTATCCGCCTCCCGCCCTCTTGCTGAGGAGCAACCATGGCGTCGCAGGATACAGTACATGCGATCGACACCGGCAAGGTGTCGCCGCTCTATGACCCGAAGATACGCGGGATATTCTTTCAGGTCCTGCTTTTTGTCTTTCTTGTCGGCTTCATCTACTGGATTATCGGCAATACGATCGACAATCTGCAACGGGCCCATATCGCCTCCGGCTTCGGTTTTCTCGAGCGCAGGGCCGGTTTCGACGTCAGCGACGCGCTGATCGCCTACTCGTCCGATTCCACCATCGAGCGCGCGCTTTTCGTCGGCTTTCTCAATACGGTTCTGGTTTCGGTGCTGGGCATCCTCACGGCGTCGGTCCTGGGTTTCCTCGTCGGCGTGGGCCGGCTTTCCACCAACTGGCTGATCCGCAAGATCTGCATGGTCTATGTGGAAGTCTTCCGCAATATACCGCCGCTGCTCGTCATCTTCTTCTGGTATATGGGCGTTCTGTCGGTGCTTCCCCAGCCGAGGGACAGCATCCGGATGCCGCTGGGCAGTTTCCTGAACAGTCGCGGTTTCTACTTTCCGAAATTCGTCTGGGGCGAGCACGCATGGCTGGTAGGGGTAGCTTTCGTGATAGCGATCGCCCTTGCCATCTTCGTCAAGGTGAAGGCCACGCAGCGGCAGATGGCAACCGGCCAGCAGTTTCCGGTACTATGGACGTCGATCGCGCTGATTGTCGGCCTGCCGGTACTGGCCTTTCTGCTTGCCGGTATGCCGCTTTCCTTCGAGGTGCCGAAGCTCTCGACCTTCAACCTGACCGGCGGCGTTCAGGTGAAGCCGGAGTTTCTCTCGCTCTACCTGGCGCTCTCCTTCTATACGGCTGCCTTCATCGCCGAGATCGTCCGCGCCGGCATCATGGGCGTGCCGCACGGCCAGTCGGAAGCTTCCCACGCTCTCGGCCTCCGTCCGAGGACGACGCTTCGCCTGGTCGTCGTTCCGCAGGCGATGCGCATCATCATACCGCCGCTGACCAGCCAGTATCTGAACCTCATGAAGAACTCCTCGCTCGCGGTCGCGATCGGTTATGCCGATCTTGTCGCCATCGGCGGCACCGTGCTCAACCAGACGGGCCAGGCGATCGAGATCGTCGCCATCTGGATGGCGGTCTATCTGGGGTTGAGCCTGTTGGTCTCTCTCTTCATGAACTGGTTCAATGCCAAGATGGCATTGGTGGAGAGGTAGTCCCATGCAGGAACATGACCTCTCCTTCGTCCGTACCGAAATGATCATCGCCGAAGCGCCGCCGCGCTCCACGCAAGGTTTCGGGAACTGGCTGCACACCAACCTGTTTGCGTCCGTCACCGATTCCGTGCTGACCATCGTCGGCATCGCGATACTGGTGCTTGCCGTTCCGCCGCTGGTCGACTGGCTGTTCCTGTCGGCGCAATGGGTCGGGACCGACCGCAGCTTCTGTGCTACCACCGCGCAGGGCGGCGTGCGGCCGGACGGGTGGTCGGGCGCGTGCTGGGCTTTCGTCGCCGACAAGTTCCAGCAGTTCATCTACGGCCGCTATCCCTTCGCCGAACGCTGGCGGGTCAATCTTGTCGCCGTCATGTTCGTGGCCCTGCTCGCGCCGCTCCTGATACCGAGCGTGCCGCGCAAGGGCCTGAACGCGCTTCTGCTGTTCATCGTGTTCCCCATTGTCGCCTTCGTTCTCCTTCTGGGCGGCTGGTTCGGCCTTGCCCATGTCGAGACGCCGCTTTGGGGCGGTTTGATGGTGACGCTGATCCTCTCCTTCGTCGGCATTTCCGTGTCGCTTCCCTGCGGCATCATCCTGGCGCTCGGCAGGCGTTCGCGGCTGCCCGTCGTCAAGATGGTCTGCGTCGCCTTCATCGAACTGATCCGCGGCGTGCCGCTGGTGACGGTGCTGTTCATGGCGAGCGTCATGCTGCCGCTCTTCCTGCCGCCTGGCACTTATTTTGACAAACTTCTGCGCGCCATCGTCGGCGTGGCCATCTTTGCCTCCGCCTACATGGCCGAAGTCATTCGCGGCGGCCTGCAGGCGATCCCGAAGGGCCAGTTCGAGGGTGCTGATTCGCTCGGCCTGACCTATTACCAGAAGATGCGCCTCGTCATCCTGCCGCAGGCGATCAAGCTGGTCATTCCCGGTATCGTCAGCGAGTTCATCGGCCTCTTCAAGGACACTACCCTTGTCTATATCATCGGCATGTTCGACCTTCTGGGCTCCGTCCAGCAGAATTTCGCCGATGCGACCTGGGCGTCCGCGCAGACCCCGATCACGGGGCTTGTCTTCGCCGGTTTCATTTATTTCGTGTTTTGTGCCGGCATGTCCCGATATTCTATGTTCATGGAACGCCGGCTCGACACCGGACACAAACGATAAGGGGAAATTCCATGGTCACCGAAAACGCCGTCAAGGCCGAGGAGATCAAGGTCCACAAGGACCGCATGAAGGTGTCCGACACCGACGTCGCCATCGAGATCGTCGCCATGCACAAATGGTACGGCGAGTTCCATGTGCTGAAGGACATCAATTTGAAGGTCATGGGCGGCGAGCGCATTGTCGTATGCGGTCCCTCCGGCTCGGGCAAGTCGACCATGATCCGCTGCATCAACCGGCTGGAGGAACATCAGAAGGGCAAGATCGTCGTCGACGGCATCGAACTCACCAACGATCTGAAGAAGATCGACGAGGTGCGGCGCGAGGTCGGCATGGTCTTCCAGCATTTCAATCTCTTCCCGCATCTCACCATATTGGAGAACTGCACGCTGGCGCCGATCTGGGTGCGCAAGGTTCCAAAGAAGCAGGCCGAAGAAACGGCCATGCACTTCCTGAACCGCGTGAAGATCCCCGAGCAGGCCAATAAATATCCAGGCCAATTGTCCGGCGGCCAGCAGCAGCGCGTGGCGATCGCGCGCTCGCTTTGCATGCATCCGCGCATCATGCTCTTCGACGAGCCGACCTCGGCGCTCGATCCCGAAATGATCAAGGAAGTGCTGGAAACCATGGTGAGCCTCGCCGAGGAAGGCATGACCATGATCTGCGTGACGCACGAGATGGGCTTCGCCCGCCAGGTGGCCAACCGCGTGATCTTCATGGACGCCGGACAGATCGTCGAGCAGAACACGCCGGCCGAGTTCTTCGACCACCCGCAACACGAGCGCACGAAGCTGTTCCTGAGCCAGATACTGCACTGAGGCGCGATTATCCCGTCAGTCGCTTTCGGTGCGTCCTTCGAGGCTCGCCCTGCAAGGACGCGCCATTGCTGGCCGCCTTGCGGGCTCGCACGTCAGGATGAGGAAGGTTGGCGGCGGCCGCCCAAGATGAGGAGGGCGTATGCCGACGATCCGCGACAAAGGCTTCAAAAGCTCGGTCTGCAAAAGGGCAAGCGCTCGACCACCCTCATCCTGAGGAGCGAGCGAAGCGAGCCTCGAAGGACGCACGGATTCAGCCCTCCGGCCGCCACCCGTAGAGCCAGTCGAAATCGGCGGCGAGGCGTCCAGGCGAGCGCGCCGACAGCACCAGATTGCGGGCCAGTGCGACCGGGCCGGAGGCGTGCCAGGTGAAATGGTTGAATGCGCCGCGACGGACGACGCGGCGGATGCGCGGTCGTCGGATCGCTTCATAGCGCGCCAGCGCCGATGGGAGGCCATCGGGGCTTCCGGCCGCCAGCACGGCCAGTACCCAGGCATCTTCGATGGCCATCGCGGCACCTTGCGCGGCGAAGGGCGTCATGGCGTGCGCGGCGTCGCCGACCAGCGCGAGGCCACGCGGATCGGTCCACGGTCCGTCTGGATCGACGGCATGGATCGGCCAGGCTGTCCACGGTTTCGCGGCTTTCGCCAGATTGGCAAGCGATAGGGCGAAGCCTCGCATCGCCCGTTCCAGTGGCCCCGTATCGATCGCGCTAGCCCACGATCCGGCCCCAGCTTCGCCCTTAGTCAGGGCGACGAGGTTGAGGACCGTTCCGCCGCGCAGCGGATAGACGACCAGATGCAGGGCCGGGCTCAGGAAGGCGGTCACCTGGTCGGGCGGGGCGAGCGGGGCAAGCGCGCGGCCGGCCGGGCTCTCCGTCTCGACCAGCGCGCGCCATGCCATCGTTCCGGTTGACCGGCTGTCACGGCTGCTCTTCACGAATTGCCGCAAGCCTGACCATACGCCATCGGCCGCGACGAGAAGCGCACCGGCCGCCTTCTCCTGCCGGCCATCCCGCTCGGCAGTGGCTGCTACGCCGTCGTTTTCGAATGAAATGCCGGCGACGGTCGTGCCGGGATGGAGCCGGATACCGGGATGTTCCGATGCGCGGGCGAGGAGCGCGGCATGCAGATCGGCGCGATGGGCGACAAGATAGGGTGCCTCCCAGCGCGTTTCCGCGGCCTCACCGAGCGGCACGCGAGCGAGTTGCTTGAGGCTCGCCCCATCTCTCAGCACGACCGCTTCCGGTGCAACCGCGCCGCTCAGCGCATCCAGTACGCCTAGCCTGCGGAGGATCCGTGTCGCGTTCGGCGAAAGCTGGATGCCGGCTCCGATCGCCTCGAATCTCTCCGCGCGCTCGAAAATCTCGACGCGGAAGCCATGCACCGCGAAGGCAAGCGCGGCGGTCAGCCCACCGATACCCGCGCCCGCAACGAGGATCGTGCGGGGAGGGGAGCCGTCCATCCTATTTCCGTTGGCGTTCAGGCGGCCTTATCGATGTAGATGCATCCCGCCGGCCGCGTTTCGCCGGCTTTCAGCGCCGGGTCATAACGGTAAAGCGTCGAGCAATACGGGCAGACCTTCTGGTCGTCGTCGCCCATGTCGATATAGACATGCGGATGGTCGAGCGGCGGATTGGCGCCCACGCACATGAACTCCCTGACCCCGATGTCGATTGCGGCGTGCCCGGCATCGTTCTGGAAATGGGGGGTCGAATGTCCGGCCATCATTGTCTCCGCTGCAAGTCCTGTCGGGCCATATCGCGCGCCCGGCCCGCGTTTGTAGCATATAAATGATCGATGCAAGATATGTGATACAAGTTTGTCGTAAAACCGTGACAGGAGGATGGATCGCGGCGGTTGGCCGTATCGATCGAGCGGGTGCGCAATGAACGAATTGAAGCCGGTTCAGAACGAATTCAAGAACGAGCCGACGCCTGAGGGAAAGGTCGTCGCCGATAATCCCGATCGTTTCGTCAACCGGGAATTCTCCTGGCTGCAGTTCAATCGTCGCGTACTCGAGGAATCGCAGAATCCGAACCATCCGCTACTGGAGCGCGTGCGCTTCCTGTCGATTTCAGCGGACAATCTGGACGAGTTCTTCATGGTGCGCGTCGCAGGTCTTGCCGGGCAGGTGCGCCAGAGTATCGTCACCCGCAGCGCCGACGGGCGCACCCCGGAAGAACAGCTCGACCGCATCCTGCTCGAAGTCGGCCGGCTTCAGCACGAGCAGCAGGCAAGCCTGTCGGGCCTGCGCCATCTCATGAAGAAGGAGCATATCGAGATCATCGGCGCCGATGTGCTCGACAGGGAAGATCTCGAATGGCTGGAGGCGCATTTCCTCGAAGCGATTTTCCCGGTGATGACGCCGCTTTCCATCGATCCGGCGCATCCGTTCCCCTTCATCCCCAATCTCGGCTTTTCCATCGCGCTGACGCTTCGCCATCTGCGCGACGGCGAGGAGATGACGGCGCTTCTTCGCCTGCCGGTAGCGCTGAAGCGTTTCATCCGCTTGCCGGACCGCGACACGACGGTTCGCTTCATCACGCTGGAGGAAGTGGTGGCGCTGTTCATTGCCAAGCTTTTCCCCGGCTATGAGGTGAAGGGCTCGGGCACCTTCCGCATCATTCGCGATTCCGATATCGAGGTGGAGGAGGAGGCGGAAGACCTCGTGCGCCTGTTCGAGACGGCGCTGAAGCGCCGCCGGCGCGGCTCCGTCATCCGCATCGAGTTCGACAGCGCCATGCCCGAAGCTCTGCGCGACTTCGTCGCCGGCGAACTCGGCGTGTCGTCGGGCCGCATCAGCGTCCTGCCTGGGCCGCTGGCGATAAACCAGATTTCGGAGATCGTGGCGCTGCCGCGCGACGACCTCAAATTCGCGCCCTACAATCCGCGCTTTCCCGAGCGTATCCGCGAACATGCGGGCGACTGCTTCGCCGCCATCCGCGAGAAGGACCTGATCGTCCACCATCCTTATGAATCCTTCGACGTGGTGGTGCAGTTCCTGCGCCAGGCGGCGCTCGATCCCGATGTCGTCGCGATCAAGCAAACGCTCTACCGAACCTCCAACGACAGCCCGATCGTGCGCGCGCTGATCGACGCGGCCGAGGCCGGCAAGTCGGTCACGGCGCTCGTGGAGCTCAAGGCGCGCTTCGACGAGGAGGCCAACATACGCTGGGCGCGCGACCTGGAGCGCGCCGGCGTGCAGGTCGTCTTCGGCTTCATCGAACTGAAGACCCACGCCAAGATGTCGCTGATCGTGCGGCGCGAGGATACGAGGCTGCGCAACTACGTCCATCTCGGAACCGGCAACTACCATCCAATCACCGCGCGCATCTATACGGACCTTTCCTATTTCACCTGCGATCCCCAGATCGCGCATGACGTGGCGCAGATATTCAACTTCATCACCGGCTATGCCGAGCCGGCCAAGGAGATGGCGCTGGCGATCTCGCCCTTCACGCTCAGGAGCCGCATCCTCGGCCATATCGAGGACGAAATCGGCCATGCGCGCGCGGCCCGCCCGGCGCAGATCTGGATGAAGATGAATGCGCTGGTCGACCCGATCATCATCGATGCGCTCTATGAGGCGAGCGGGGCCGGCGTGGCGATTGAACTGGTCGTGCGCGGCATCTGCTGCCTCAGGCCTCAGGTGAAGGGCCTGTCGGAGAATATCCGCGTCAAGTCCATCGTCGGCCGCTTCCTGGAGCATGGCCGCATCTACTGCTTCGGCAACGGCCGCGGGCTGCCGTCGGACGACGCTATCGTCTATATCTCATCGGCCGACATCATGCCGCGCAATCTCGACCGCCGGGTCGAGGCGCTCGTACCCATCACCAACCCGACGGTACACGAGCAGGTGCTCGGCCAGATCATGCTCGGAAACATCATGGACAACCAGCAGAGTTTCGAAGTAATGGCGGACGGTACCTCGCGCCGCATGGCTCCCGAAGAGGGAGAAGAGCCGTTCAATGCACAGGAATATTTCATGACCAATCCGAGCCTGTCGGGACGGGGCGACGCGCTGAAGAGCCATGCACCGAAGCGCATCGCCCAGTATAAGCGGGCCAAGAAGGCGCGGATCGCACCGGGCGCATGATTTCCGGCTCGCAGGGACGCCTGCAGGATCGCCGTCCTATCTCCGTGATCGATATCGGGTCGAACTCGATCCGCCTCGTCGTCTACGAAGGGGTGGCGCGCGCGCCGACCGTTCTTTTCAACGAAAAGATGCTGGCAGGCCTCGGTCGCGGCATTGTCTCGACCGGAAAACTCGATCCCGAAGCGGTGCAGCGTGCCGTGGCAGAATTCGGCCGCTTCCGCGCACTTTCCGAGCAGGCCGGCGCCGAAACCTTGCACGTCATCGCCACGGCCGCGGCACGCGAGGCGGAGAACGGTCCGGATTTCATTCGCCGCGCGGAGGAAATTCTCGGCACCGAGATCCAGGTGCTCTCCGGCCGCGAGGAAGCCCATTATTCGGCGCTCGGCGTGATCTCGGCCTTCCATCCGGCGGATGGCGTCGCCGGCGACCTTGGCGGCGGCAGCCTCGAACTGGTCGATGTCAAAGGCGAGGAAATCGGCGACGGCATCACGCTGCCGCTCGGCGGGCTCAGACTGCAGGACATGGCCAAGAACTCGTCCGCCGCCGCGCAGACGATCGTCCGCGAGGAGATCGCGCGCGCGACGCTTCTGGGCGAAGGCAGGGGCCGCACCTTCTATTGCGTCGGCGGCACCTGGCGAAACCTCGCGCGGCTGCACATGCTCGTCACCGGCTATCCGCTCGGGGTCATGCACCACTACGAAATGAACCCGCAGGCGATCGGCGATTTCCTGAAGCAGGTCGCCAAAAACGACATGGGCAAGATGAAGGGCATCGACTGGATCCCGAAGAGCCGCCGCGCGCTGCTGCCCTATGGCGCGATCGTGCTTCAGGAGATCATTCGCGTCATGCAGCCAGGGAACATCGTCGCTTCCGCGCTGGGCGTACGCGAAGGCTATCTTTATTCGCTGCTCACACCGGAGGAGCAGCGGGAGGATCCGCTCCTTTCGGCGGCAGAGGAAATGGCCGTACTACGCGCGCGCTCGGTGACGCATGCGCGCGAGCTCGCCGATTGGACGGGCGAGGCCTTCGCCACCTTCGGCATCGAAGAAACTGAAGACGAGGCCCGCTATCGCCGTGCGGCGTGCCTGCTCGCCGACACGGGCTGGCGGGCACATCCGGAATATCGCGGCACGCAATCGCTCAACATCATCGCGCACGGCTCCTTCATCGGCGTCGATCATCCGGGCCGCGCGTTCCTGGCACTCACCAATCTCTATCGCCACGAAGGCATCCACGAGGATATGGCGGCGCCCGAGATCAAGGCGCTGGCGGGGCCGCATTATCTGGAGCGCGCGCGGCTGCTCGGCGCGCTCTTGCGCGTCGTCTACCTCCTGACGGCATCCATGCCGGGCGTCATGCCGAAACTGAAATGGGTAGAGCGCGACAAGGGCGTGCTGGCGCTCGTCGTCCCGCCGGAACATGCCGCCCTGATCGGCGAGCGCCCCGCCGGCCGCCTGGCGCAGCTATCGAAGCTGCTCGGCCGGCCGATGGAGTTTGCGGTGGGCGAGTGAGAGAAGGCGCTACGCCGCGCCGCCCGCCTCGAACACCACGATCTTCCGGTTGTCGAACCTCAGCGCCAGTTCGCCGTGCACCAGCTTCAATGCCTGCTCGCCGAATACCGCACGGCGCCAGCCATGGAACGCCGGCACGTCGGCCTTGTCGCCGTCGGCCGCAATGCGGTCGAGATCGTCGCTGGAGGCGAGCACTTTCGGCGCCACGCCTTCCTTCTCGGCGACCAGCTTCAACAGCACCTTGAGGAGTTCCGCCGCCGCGCCCGAGCCTTCGGGAGATTGCGAGGGCTTCGGCGCCTTCGGCAATTGCTCGCGCGGAATAGCGAGGGCGGCGTTCACCGCTTCGAGCAGGCTTACCGCCGTGGCCGAGCGTTCCCAGCCCTTGGGCGTCATCCTCAGCCTGGCGAGCGCTGCCTGGTCGCGGGGCTGCTGCTGCGCGATCTCGTATACGGCGTCGTCCTTGATGACACGCTGGCGCGGAACGTCCCGCTCGCGCGCCTCGCGTTCGCGCCATGCCGCGACATGCTGCACGACCGCCAGTTCCTGCGGCTTCCTAAGGCGCATCTTCAGCCGCTTCCACGCATCTTCCGGATGCGGGTCGTAGGTCTGGCGCGAGGTGAGTACGTCCATCTCCTCTTTCAGCCAGTGTCGCCGGTTTTCGCGATCCAACTCGTCCCTCAGGTGGCGATAGACCTCGATCAGGTAGGTGACGTCGGCCAACGCATAATCGAGCTGCTTTTCCGACAGCGGGCGCCGGCGCCAGTCGGTGAAGCGCGAGGACTTGTCGAGCCGCGTACCGGTGATCTTCTGGACGATCTGGTCGTAGGAGACGCTGTCGCCGAAGCCGCACACCATCGCCGCGACCTGCGTATCGAAGATTGGATGCGGGATCAGTCCGCCGAGATGGAAGACAATTTCGACATCCTGGCGCGCGGCGTGGAAGACCTTGGTCACCTTCTCGTTCGCCATCAGCTCGAAGAACGATTTCAGGTCCATCCCCGGCGCCATCGGGTCGACGAGCGCGGTCACTCCGGGCGCCGCCATCTGGATGAGGCACAGGATCGGCCAGAAAGTCGTTTCGCGGATGAATTCGGTGTCGACTGTGACGAAATCGGATTTGGAAAGCTCGGCGACCGCCGCCTCAAGCTCTTCGGTCGTGGAAATCAGATGCATTCAAGTCCTTCGATCGTTGACCCCGCAGTCGGCCCCGCATTCTCGATAGACCGATAGTTTCGGAATTCCAACTCCTTATGCGTATTTGGATCGCCTGCCTTGCCGCGAATACGACAGGCGACGCGGGTGCGTCGCGCGGATCGTGGTCATTGTCGTTGTCGGCAAATGGATGAACCGCAAGTGACGACATACACAAAAGCTTAACCATAGTTGCCTAGTCCGCGCGCTGCCAAAGGCGGGGCGCGCAGGTGGCATATGAATGATTCATACCGTTTCGAATATTTCCCTGATCCGGCGGGTCAATGGACAATCTGGGACAATCGTCTTGATTATCCCGTGTGCTTGTCGGGAGCCGTGATGATTGGCCTTTCCAAATCCCAGGCGCGATCCATTTGCCGACTTCTGAACGAATTCTGCTGCTCGAGACACGGAGGCGAATGCCCCCGTGCTCAACGCGCAATTGATCTGTGCAAGCGAGAATAGACGGCCTGTTGCGGCGCGACATGCCGGCTTACGCCGTTACCTGCCAATCAGAGCAGCGGGCTCAGGATCGCGAACGTATTGTTGGCCAGCCTCCGATACCACGGCCAATGCCTGACCTCTTCCTTCTCGACCCGACTCGATGCGGCGAGGAATTCTTCCTGCCGTGAGCGCAACGCGGCGGTGACCTCGCCATCGTAGATCAGCATGTTGTTCTCGTAGTTCAGGTCGAACGAGCGCCGGTCCATGTTCGCGGACCCGATGAAGGTGATCTCGCCGTCCATGGTGATGGTCTTGGCGTGCAGCAGGCCTTTTTCATATTCATGGATCTTCACGCCGGATTGCAGCAATTCCGGATAATAGCTCCTGCTTGCCCGCGCGATGGCGAAGTCGTCGTTCCTGCGCGGCAGGATCAAGGTGACATCGACCCCGCGATTGGCCGCGGCGCAGAGGGCTTCCTGAAGGCCCTGATTGGGCGCGTAATAGGGGGTCGTGATGAAAAGGTCGTCGCGCGCGGCGAAAATCAGGCTCTCGAACATCTGCGGCATGGCCGAGAAGCGGCCGGTCGGTCCGGTGGCGACGATTTGTGCCGGGAATCCCGAGGCGTGCGCTTCGACCGGAATCTCAAGAATGTGCCTTATGTCCTCGCCATCGAATGTCATCCAGTCGGTGGCGAAGACGATCTGGTTCTGGTGGACCACCGGCCCCTCGACCCGCAGGAGCACGTCCACCCAAGGCGCGTATTTCGCCTTGGGCAGGAATTCGGGGTCGGCACAGTTCTGGCTGCCGCAATAGGTGATCCGGTTGTCGATGATCGCGATCTTGCGGTGGTTCCTGAGGTCGATGCGCCCGAAGAAAATGCGCAGGATCGGGTTTCCGATCCGCAGCGCCCGCGCGGTCTTTACGCCCGCCGCCGCCATTTCCTGCCAGAGCGGCGAGCGGATCAACTCCCGCGATCCAAGGTCGTCCACCATCGCCCTGCAGGTGACGCCCCGTGCCACCGCACGCTTCAGTGCCTCGGCTACCTTGCGCCCGTTATTGTCCGGCAGCCAGATATAGAAGAGCAGATGAACATGGTCCGTAGCGGCGTCGATGTCTTCGACCATCCGTTCGATGCTGCGGACGGAATCGAGGGTAAGTTCGGCGTGATTGCCGGCGACGGGTACGAAGCCGTTCACCGACCCGCCCGCGCGAAACAAGGACATCCATCGGTCCGGTAAGGCCGCAGGAGATGGGGCCGCGCTCGCGGAGCGGGCCTGCGCCTCGAGTTCGCGCTGCACCGCCCGCATCCGCTCGAAGTGGCGGCGTCCGATATTCGTCTCGCCGAAAAGCAGGTACGCCCCGATGCCGGCGAGCGGGATCGACAGGATAACGACGACCCAGGCGATCCGCGAGCCTGGATCCCTGTGTGCCCTGAGAAGGACCCGAATGATCAGGCCGATCTGCACTGCGAAGTGAAGGGCTGCGGAAACGGCAAGGATCATGTCACGGTCTCGATGCAAAACGGTGCGTGACGACCGCTGCGACGTTTCCGTCTCGATGACATCGTATGCGAGAGGGTGATGGTAATCTCACTGGCGATCTGCATTCACGGGACGCCGCGCACTATGACCTCATCGTTCACGCATTGGTAGTGCGCGGCGTTAGGTCGGCACTCCGCCCTCCTTGACAAAATCGCACCTTCATGCGCTTTTCCGCGCGAATTTCGAGGCGCTTCGCGCCCGTTCCGCACGATTTCATGGAAAGCCCGATCATGCACCGTTACCGCAGCCACACCTGCGCCGCCCTGAGGAAATCCGATGTCGGCGAGAGCGTCCGTCTATCGGGCTGGGTGCATCGCGTACGCGATCATGGCGGGCTTCTCTTCATCGACCTGCGCGACCATTACGGGCTGACGCAGATCGTCGCCGATCCGGATTCGCCCGCCTTCAAGACGGCCGAAACCGTGCGCGGCGAGTGGGTGATCCGCGTCGACGGCGAGGTCAAGGCCCGCACGGTGGAGGCCGTCAACCCGAACCTGCCGACCGGCGAGATCGAAATCTTCGCGCGCGACATCGAGGTTCTCTCGGCGGCCAAGGAGCTGCCGCTGCCGGTGTTCGGCGAGCCGGACTATCCGGAAGACATTCGCCTCAAATACCGCTTCCTCGACCTTCGCCGCGACACGCTGCACAGGAATATCGTAGCGCGCACCAGGATCATCGCGGAAATCCGCAAGCGCATGGGCGAGGCGGGTTTCACCGAATATTCGACCCCGATCCTCACCGCCTCCTCGCCGGAGGGCGCGCGCGACTTCCTCGTGCCGTCGCGCATCCATCCGGGCAATTTCTACGCGCTGCCGCAGGCGCCGCAGATCTATAAGCAGCTCATCATGGTGTCGGGCTTCGACCGCTATTTCCAGATCGCACCCTGCTTCCGCGACGAGGATCCGCGCGCCGACCGCCTGCCGGGTGAATTCTACCAGCTCGACGTCGAGATGAGCTTCGTCGAGCAGGGCGACGTGTTCGCGGCAATGGAGCCGGTGATCCGCAACGTCTTCGAGGCCTTTGCCGAGGGCAAGCCGGTGACACAGGAATTCCGCCGCATCCCCTATGACGAGGCGATGCGCAAATACGGTTCCGACAAGCCGGACCTCCGCAACCCGATCGAGATGCAGGATGTGTCCAAGCATTTCCGTGGCTCCGGCTTCAAGGTGTTCGCCGGCATCCTCGCCAACGACCCGAAGGCCGAGGTGTGGGCGGTTCCCGCCAAGACCGGTGGATCACGCGCTTTCTGCGATCGCATGAATTCATGGGCGCAGGGGGAAGGACAGCCGGGACTTGGCTATATCTTCTGGCGCCAGGAAGGCACCGTTCTCGAAGGCGCCGGCCCGATCGCCAAGAATATCGGACCGGAGCGCACGGAGGCGATCCGCACACAGATGGGCCTAGACGCGGGCGACGCCTGCTTCTTCGTCGCCGGCGATCCGAAGAAGTTCGCGCCGTTTGCCGGCGCGGCGCGGACGCGTGCGGGCGAGGAACTCGACCTCGTCGACCGGGACCGTTTCGAACTCGCCTGGATCGTGGATTTCCCGTTTTACGAATGGAACGAGGAAGAGAAGAAGATCGACTTCGGCCACAACCCGTTCTCCATGCCGCAGGGCGGCATCGACGCGCTGACTGGTCAGGATCCGCTTACCATCAAGGCGTTCCAGTACGACATCGTCTGCAACGGCTTCGAGATCGCGTCGGGCGGCATCCGCAATCACCTGCCGGAGACCATGGTCAAGGCGTTCGAGATTGTCGGGCTTGACCGCGACACGGTCGAGGAGCGCTTCGGCGGGCTCTACCGCGCCTTCCAGTATGGCGCCCCGCCGCATGGCGGCATGGCGGCGGGTATCGACCGCATCGTCATGCTTCTGGTCGGCGCGAAGAACCTGCGCGAGGTCACCATGTTCCCGATGAACCAGCAGGCCTTCGACCTCCTGATGGGTGCGCCTGCGCCGGCGACCCCGCAGCAGCTTCGCGAGTTGAGCCTGAGGCCGATCCCGCCGAAGGCCGATTGACACGATGGAAAAGGCGGCGCGCCTCCTCGTCACCGGCTTCGAGCCCTTTCCCGGCGCGCCGGTCAATCCGACCGAGTGGCTGGTCGGGGAGTTGAAGCGCGAGCCGCCGGCAATCGACGGCATCGCCGCCTTCCGCGCCGAGGTGCTGCCGGTCGACTATGCGAAGGTCGGGCCGCGCCTGTCGGAGATCGGGCGCGAATTCGGGCCTGACATCGCCATCCATTTCGGGCTGGCCGCCGAATGCTCCGGCTTTCGGCTGGAGCGGGTTGCCCGCAACAGCTTCGCCGGCGCGCGTGCCGACAATGCCGGCGCGATGCCCGAGGCTTCCGCCATCTGCGAGGGGCCGGCTACGCTGGCCTCGACCCTGCCTTTGCATGTGATCCACAAAAGGCTGACGGCGGCCGGCTTGCCGGTCGAATGGTCGGACGATGCCGGCGCCTATCTCTGCAACATGGTATTTACGCTCTCGCGGGCGCATGCCTGCGAGGGTTTCGCGCCGATGATGAGCGGCTTCGTCCATGTACCGCCGACGGGTGAGGGCAGGCCGCTCAGCAACGCGCAACTGCTTTCTGGCGCGCGCATCGTCATCGAGGAAGCGGTCCGGAGCCGACCCACCTCCTGAACGCGTGCTGCTCCGACCGCCAGGTTGGAAACCTACTGGTTCGCGATTATCTTCAGGCCGAGCGTTTCGGGCAGTTGCTGCGGCGCGCCCATCGCGCCCGCGGCGATCATGGCGAGCGGCACCGGATTGGGCGGAGCCGCCACAATCGCCAGGTTCTTCGGATCATCGAGGAAAGTGGAGACCGCCTTGGTCACCTCCGCCGACAAATCGGGATTGTTGAGCTTCATGAGCATGAAGGGCAGGACGGCCTTCGCCTGGTTGGCGATGTCGCTACGCTTCGTTCCCTGCTGTTCGGCGGCGTAGTCCATGACCTTGCCCGTCAGCGAAGCGTCATCGTACCGGATCGTCGCGCCGCTGAAGGAGAGTTGCTGCATGAGGCCGAGCAGCGCCATCGACTGCGCGGTCTTCTGGTCCTCCGGCGCTTCCGCGATCTTCTTGCGGATGGCGTGCAGCGAGCGGATGAATTCGGGCGTGTAGCCGTTCATCTGCAAGCTGATGTCGAACGTGCCGGCATCCTTGACCGTGAGTTTGTAGGTGTCGAGCGAAGCCGCGCCGGTCTTCGGCGCCCAGCTTCCGGCCATGGAGAAGCTGCCTTCGACCGTCTCATAACCGAGCGCCTTTATCGCCGCCTTCGATTTGGGATCGTCCACGCCGGAAAGATCGGCGGTGAAGCTGTCTGCGGCGCCGTCGAACTTCAGCGGGCTGTCGCCCTCGGGCCGCGTAATGTCGACATGAAATCCCGTGAGGTCGAAGACCTGCTTGCCCTCGTGCTTGACCGACACCTCGCCGACCTTGGCCTTGTCGTAGAGCATGACGCTGTCCATCGGGTCGGTGCTGTCCGGCGGCGGCAGTCTCAGGCCGGAAATCGAGACATCCGTCATCGAGACGGTCGCGCCGGCGTTCTCCATGCTGTAGGCGGGCAGCGAGGCGTTGCCGACGACATAGTCGCCGCTTTCCTCGGTGACGCCGGTCAGTGTCACGTCACCGATCTCGGCGCGCTTGTCCGTGCCCGAGGCACCTGCCGTCACGCCCGAAAGCACCATCGAGGAAGCGTCGCCGCTGACGTTCTTCCACTGCAGGTCGACATCCTGCTTGGCGAGGACGTCCTTCAGCCGGTTGGCGATATCGGCCGGTTCGGCCGCTTGCGCCGCCGCGAAGGGCAGGGCGATCAGGAAGCTGGAAGCCACGAAGGCGCGAAGGAGAGGCCGTACGGTCGACATGGGGTCCCTCTGAATGAGCTGCCGAATGGATGCGTCTTTCGGTCGAACAGGAAAAAGACCGGACGATGGCGTGGCGGCAAGATTGCGCAAATATCGGGCCGATGGCAAACAAATCCTGCATCAAGAAAACGTTTGCCGGGCTTTTCCCGCCGTCGCCCTTGCCGCGAATCATCCGCTCGGCTAACCCCGGATCATGGGCAAAGAGGTACTGCCGCCTGGCGGACAAGGTGGCGACAACATCGAAGCGGTCGACCTGAAGAAGGCGCTCGAGGAGCGCTATCTCGCCTATGCGCTGTCGACCATCATGCACCGGGCGCTGCCGGACATGCGCGACGGGCTGAAGCCCGTGCAACGGCGCATCATGCACGCCATGCGGCTCTTGCGGCTCAACCCCGACCAGGGTTTCGCCAAATGCGCCCGCATCGTCGGCGAGGTGATGGGCAAGTTCCACCCGCATGGCGACCAGTCGATCTACGACGCGCTGGTGCGGCTGGCGCAGGAATTCTCGGTACGCTACCCGCTTGCCGACGGGCAGGGCAATTTCGGCAATATCGACGGCGATAACCCCGCCGCCATGCGCTACACCGAGGCGCGCATGACGGAGGTGGCGACGCTGCTTCTGGAAGGTATCACCGAAGACGCCGTCGATTACCGACCGACCTATAACGAGGAGGACGAGGAGCCGGTCGTGCTGCCCGGCGCCTTCCCGAACCTGCTCGCCAACGGCTCGACCGGCATCGCGGTCGGCATGGCCACCTCGATCCCGCCGCACAATGCCGCCGAGATCTGCGACGCCGCGCTGCATCTCATCGACCATCCCGACGCCACCGTCGACGATCTGATGCAGATCGTACAGGGGCCGGATTTCCCGACCGGCGGCATTATCGTGGACAGCCGCGCCTCCATCGTGGAAGCCTACCGCACCGGCCGCGGCGCGTTCCGTACACGCGCCCGCTGGGAGCAGGAGGACCAGGGCCGCGGCACCTATGTCGTGGTCGTCACCGAGATCCCCTACCAGGTGCAAAAGGCGAAGCTGGTCGAGAAGATCGCCGAACTGATCCTCGCCCGCAAGCTGCCGCTCCTGGAAGACGTGCGCGACGAGAGCACGGAGGATATCCGCCTCGTTCTGGTGCCGAAGAGCCGCACCGTCGACGCCGCCATCCTGATGGAATCGCTGTTCAAGCTGACCGAGCTCGAAAGCCGCATCTCGCTCAACATGAACGTACTCTCGCGCGGGCGCGTGCCCAACGTACTGTCGCTGAAGGAAGCGCTCGCCGAATGGCTGGCGCACCGCCGCGAGGTGCTCCAGCGCCGCTCCCGCCACAGGCTGGGCGAGATCGAGCGCCGGCTGGAAATCCTCGGCGGCCTGCTTATCGCCTATCTCAACATAGACGAGGTGATCCGCATCATTCGCGAGGAGGACGAGCCCAAGCAGGTGATGATGGCCCGCTGGGATCTCACCGATTTGCAGGCCGAATCCATCCTCAACATGCGGTTGAGAAACCTGCGCAAGCTCGAGGAATTCGAGATCCGCAAGGAGTTCGACGGCCTTACCGAGGAGAAGAAGCAGATCGAGGCGCTGCTCGCTTCCGAGCCGAAGCAGTGGCAGATGATCGCCTGTCAGATACGCCTCATCCGCGACAAATTCGGCCCCGAGACGGCGCTTGGCCGCCGCCGTACGAGTTTTGCCGACGCGCCCGATGTCGATGTCGAGGAAATCCACAACGCCATGGTGGAGAAGGAGCCGATCACCGTCGTCGTCTCCGACAAGGGTTGGCTGCGCGCCATGAAGGGGCATCTGTCGGAGTTCGACAGCCTCACCTTCAAGGAAGGCGACAAGCTGAAGATGGCCTTCCACGCGCAGACCACCGACAAGGTGCTTCTGTTCTCCACCGGCGGCAAGTTCTTCACCATCGGCGCCGACCGGCTGCCCGGCGGCCGCGGCCATGGCGAGCCGGTCAGGCTCATCGTCGACATGGAGAACGACCAGGACATCGCCACCGCTTTCATCTTCCAGGGTGGCCGCAAGCTCCTGCTTGCCAGCCATCAAGGCTACGGCTTCGTCGTGCCGGAGGACGAGCTTGTCGCCAACACCCGCAAGGGCAGACAGGTGATGAACGTAAAGACGCCCGATGAGGCGCAGATGGCGATCTTCGTCGAGGGCGACCATGTCGCCGTCATCGGCGAGAACCGGAAGCTGCTCGTCTTCCCGCTCGACCAGCTTGCCGAAATGACGCGCGGTAAGGGCGTACGGCTGCAGCGCTACAAGGATGGCGGCCTCGCCGACATCAAGACGTTTTCGCTCGCCGACGGCCTCACCTGGCAGGATTCATCCAGCCGAACCTTCACCCGGCCGAAGGAAGAACTCACCGAATGGCTGGGCGACAGGGCGCAGGCCGGACGGATGGCGCCGAAGGGTTTTCCGCGGACGGGGAAGTTCGGGTGAGGACAAGCGGCTAGGGAGAGCAGATTAGGGTGATGCTTCGCAAGGCAACCCCGGAGCGATTGAGCGCGTTTTCCGACGGGGTCTTTGCGGTGCTTATTACGGTGCTGGTCCTGGACTTGCGGCCGCCCGAACATCCCACCTTCGTGGCGTTGCTGTCGCTCTGGCCCACATGGCTGAGTTATGCGGTGAGTTACCTGTTCATCGCTATTGTGTGGGTCAATCATCACTATCTGATGCGCTATGCCACGGAGGCGACCCATCGGCTCTTATGGTTCAATTTTGCTCACCTGTTTTCCATGTCGCTGCTTCCACTCGCTACGGCATGGATGGCTGTGAGTGAGCTTGCACCGCAGCCGGTCGCCTTTTACGCGGCGGTATTCTTCCTCGTGAACGCGACGTATATCTGCCTGATCTGGGAACTTGTCGGACCCGGTTCCGGCAACGAGGCTCCAATACCAGGGCGGAAGATCATGCGTTTCCGCGCCATCGTTACGTTATGCTTTTTCGGCGCAGCCGCGGCGATCGCATTGCGATACCCGCTTGTCGGGCTGGGTATCTGTGTCCTTTGCCTGATCGGCTATCTTCGACCCGAGCCCACATATGGGAAACCACTGGACTAGGCTGTCGGCCGAGCAGGACGTGGATAAATCTACGCCGGTTTGTCTCCCAACCTGTTCATATTCCTGCCTTTCCGTATTTTCTTCTCTCGCTTTCTCCACGCCTCCTGCCCTTCATCCATAATCCCGTCAGTTCCTCCCATCGGGAACACCGATCATGACGGTGATTGCGTGGGGAGGAGCCGGCGCCTCCGCCTTGATGCCGACGTGGCATTGCGGCCGGGGAGGTCCCGTCTGGAGGTTCCCCTGGGGGCACTATGACCCCTGCGTGCCGGTAGAAGGTACACAGACCCCGGGGCGAGCGCTGACCCTGTTCGGAGCGACTACCCTTCGGCAGGTTCAGGGTGAGGCTCGGGGAGCAGCGGAACAGGCGGGAACAGAAATCGCCGGACGGGCGGCCGCAAGGTCGCACGTAATTTACTAGATGAGCGAGCCTGCGGCCGCCTGTCTTCCCGAATGTGCTTGCGTTAAAGGTGCCATTGGCTTAGGCATAGCAGTACCGTAACGTACGGTACGGAATAATCCGGGCAGCCGCGATGGAGATGGATCAGCTCACGGAGCGCCAGAAGGACGTGCTCGATGCGGCGCTCGCGCTCATGATGGAGGCGGGCGACCAGCTCACCATGGCGGGCGTGGCGCGGCGGGCGAGCTGCTCCAAGGAGACGCTCTACAAATGGTTCGGCGACCGCGACGGGCTCCTGACCGCGACGGTCCAGTGGCAGGCGTCGAAGGTGCGTGTCGAGCCGGTCGATCGCGCGAGGCTCGACCTTGCCGGGCTGGCTTCGGTGCTGAAGAGATTCGCCGCCGACTGGCTGCGGGTCGTCTCCAGTCCGACTTCGATCGCGCTCAACCGATTGGCGGTCGCGCATGCCGGATCCGACAAGCCCGGCCTTGGGGCGATCGTCCTCGAAAACGGGCGCTTCGCCCTTGCGCGGCGGCTGAAGCCGGTGCTTGAAGCGGGGCGGGAGAAGGGGCTTCTCGTCTTTGACGACGCGGAGGCGGCCTTCCGCACATTCTTCGGGCTGGTCGCCCGCGACGTACAGATGCGATTGCTTTTGGGCGACCCGATGAAATTGACTGAAGCGGAGATCGTCGGCGATGCCGCCGAGGCGACGCGGCAGTTCCTCGCTCTTTATGGAGGCGATGAGGAATGAATGGTGCGTCCTTCGAGGCTCCGCTTCGCGGAGCACCTCAGGATGAGGGAGGCGGGTGCCGCCGGCTCAGCCCTGGCATGCTGAAGGGTGGGGGAGGTCAGCGCCAGCCGCCCTCATCCTGAGATGCGAGCGAAGCGAGCCTCGAAGGACGCACGACCGGATTTGAAGTTCAACCAAAGGAAGGAAATGAAATGCGTGTCTATTACGATCGCGACGCCGATCTCAATCTGATCAAGGGCAAGAAGGTCGTCGTCATCGGCTATGGCAGCCAGGGCCGGGCGCATGCGCTCAACATGAAGGATTCGGGCGTCAAGGAAGTGGCCGTCGCGCTGCGTCCGGGCTCCGCTACCGCGAAGAAGGCCGAGGCCGACGGCTTCAAGGTGATGTCGGTCGCCGACGCCGCCAAATGGGCCGACCTCATGATGATGGCCACGCCCGACGAACTTCAGGGCGACATCTACAAGAACGAGATCGCGCCCAACATCCGCGACGGCGCCGCGATCGCCTTCGCCCACGGCCTCAACGTCCATTTCGGCCTGATCGAGCCGAAGGCGACGGTGGACGTCATCATGGTGGCGCCGAAGGGTCCCGGCCACACGGTGCGCTCGGAATACCAGCGCGGCGGCGGCGTGCCCTGCCTGGTCGCGGTCGCGCAGGACGCGTCCGGCAACGCGCTCGATCTCGGCCTCTCCTACGCCTCGGCCATCGGCGGCGGCCGCTCCGGCGTCATCGAGACGACCTTCCAGGAAGAGTGCGAGACCGACCTCTTCGGCGAGCAGGTGGTGCTCTGCGGCGGCCTGGTCGAGCTGATCCGCGCCGGCTTCGAGACGCTGGTCGAGGCCGGCTATGCGCCGGAAATGGCCTATTTCGAGTGCCTGCACGAGGTGAAGCTGATCGTCGACCTGATCTATGAGGGCGGCATCGCCAACATGAACTACTCGATCTCCAACACTGCCGAATGGGGCGAATACGTCTCCGGCCCGCGCATCATCACGGCCGATACCAAGGCGGAGATGAAGCGCGTGCTGAAGGACATCCAGAGCGGCAAGTTCACGTCGGAATGGATGCAGGAATACCGCTCCGGCCTCGCCCGCTTCAAGGCGACGCGCCGCCTGAACGACAGCCACCAGATCGAGGAAGTCGGCGAGAAGCTGCGCGGCATGATGCCGTGGATCTCCAAGAACAAGCTGGTCGACAAGGAACGGAACTAGCGGATCCAAGGGAACTGCCCGAAGGCCGAGCCGGAGGGCGGTTCCCTCTTTGCACGCTTCGACAGGCGTGTGATAGAATGTTCGTATGAACAGGACCGATGCCATTTTGAGATTGCGCCAGACGGAAGGTGCCGTTCGTAGCATGGGCGCAACCGCGCTTTATTTGTTCGGGTCAACAGTCCGCGATGAAGCGCAGCTTGCCAGCGATCTGGACATTTTCATCGACTATGACGCCGATCGGCGCTTTTCGCTTCTCGACCTGGTCGGCATCAAGCAGCATCTGGAGGAAGAGCTTGCCATGACGGTCGATATCACGACCCGCAACAGCCTTCATCCGATGCTGCGGGCCGACATCGAGCAATCAGCCATTCGCGTATTCTGATGGCGAAGCGGAAAGTCGGGCCGGTTCTGGCCGAAATCCGCGAGGCCATCGAAGGCATCGAAACTTACACGGCAGGTAAGACGCTGGCCGATTTTCAGCGCGATTGGCTGTTGCGGCTGGCAGTTCAAAGGGCTCTTGAGATCATTTCGGAAGCAGCCAGGCATATGCCGGACGAACTTCTGGCTCAGGCTTCCGGTGTTCCGTGGAAAAAGATACGTGGGATCGGCAATGTCTTGCGGCACGAGTACCACAAGATTGCCGATGACGTGATCTGGGCCGTCGTGGTCGAAAACATCGGCCCGCTGAAAACGGCCATCGATATCATCAGCCAACACATATCGGGGGAGTAGTCAGTGTCTCGTGCGTCGCGGGCCTTTTGCGGCATGTCGCAAACAGGCTGCAATCGCGCTGCACCGATCTGTAGTTTTCCCGCAAATTGAACTCGGAGCAGCGGGCAATGGCGGAATTTCCGAAGCATGCGAAGGTCGTCATCATCGGGCTGGGCGGCATCGTCGGCGCCTCGGTGGCGCACCATCTGGTCGAGCGCGGTTGGGACGACATCGTCGGCATCGACAAGTCCGGCATTCCGACCGATATCGGCTCGACCGCACATGCCTCCGATTTCTGCTACGCCACCAGCCACGATTTCCTGTCTTGCTGGACGACGCTCTATTCCGTCGATTTCTACGAGAAGATGGGCCATTACGCCCGTGTTGGCGGGCTGGAGGTGGCGCGTGTCGACGACGATGCGCGGATGGATGAGATCAAGCGCAAGGTCGCGTCGGGCAAGGCGTTCGGCACCAATGTGCGGCTGGTCGGCCCGGCCGAGATCAAGGAAAAATTCCCGCTGATCGAGGAAGACAAGGTGCAGGGCGGCATGTGGGATCCGGATGCCGGCCTAGTCATTCCCCGCTCGCAGACGGTCGCCGGCAAGCTGGTCGACCAGGCGGAGAAGGCCGGCAAGCTGAAGGCCTTCGCCAACACGCCCGCGAAATCGCTTGTCATCGAGAACGGCCGCATCAAGGGCGTGGTCACCGATCGCGGCACGATCGAAGCGGACCACGTCATCGTCTGCACTGGCCTGTGGGGCAGGCTGATCGCCGAGATGGCTGGCGAGGATCTGCCGGTCATGCCGGTCGATCATCCGCTGACCTTCTTCGGCCCCTACACGGAGTTTGCCGGCACCGGCAAGGAGATCGGCTACCCGCTCATGCGCGACCAGGGCAACTCGGCCTATATGCGCGACACCGGCGACCCGACGACGTCGGAAGGCGGCATGATCGAATGGGGCTATTACGAGGAAACCAACCCGCGCCTTGTCCATCCGCGCGAGCTTCTGGAGAAGCACCAGGCGCGGCTGTCGCCCTCGCAGCGCGACCTCGACATGGAACAGATTCTCGCGCCGCTGGAGAAAGCGATCGAGCTGACGCCGATCCTCGGCGAACTCGGCTATGACGAGCGCCGCTCCTTCAACGGGCTCTTGCAGGTGACGGCCGATGGCGGTCCGTCGATCGGCGAGAGCCAGAAGGTGAGGGGGCTCTGGTATGCAGTCGCGATCTGGGTCAAGGATGCGCCCGGCATGGCCAAGCTCGTCGCCGACTGGATGACGGACGGCCGCACCCATATCGACCACCACCAGATCGACTATGCCCGCTTCTATCCGCACCAGACCGAGGAGAAATTCGTCGAGGGCCGCTGCGGCGAGGCGGCGCAGAAGATCTACAATCCCGCCGTCCATCCGCGCGAGCCTTATGCCACCGGCCGCAACATCCGCCGCTCGCCCTTCTACGAGCGGGAAAAGGAACTCGGCGGTTATTTCATGGAACTCGGCGGCTGGGAGCGGGCGCACGGCTACGCCGCCAACGAGCACCTTCTGGAGAAATACGGCAACCGCGTGCCGGTGCGCGAGAACGAGTGGGACAACCGCCATTTCTGGCGCGTGTCGAACGCCGAGCATCTGGCGATGAGCGAGGATTGCGGCATCGTCAACCTGTCGCATTTCTATATGTTCGAGGTGGCCGGACCCGACCACGTCGCGCTGATGGAGTGGCTGTGCGCCGCAAGGATCGGGGGTGACGCCAATATCGGCAGGGGCATCTACACGCATTTCCTCGACGACGAGGGCATGGTGCGCGCCGATCTGACCGTGATCCGCATGGCGGACCGCTGCCGCGTCATCGACGGCGCCGATGCCGGCCCGCGCGACTTCAACTACGTCAGGCGGGTCGCCGAGGACAAAGGCTTTGATGTCACCGTCACCGACGTGACGGACAAATATGTCACCATCGGCTGCTGGGGACCGAACGCACGGACGACCCTTCAAAAGGTGGTGGAGAATCCGGACGGCCTGTCTCTCGAAAACTTTCCCTTCGCCGCCATCCGTACGATCCGCATCGCCGGCAAGGACGTCATGGCCTTCCGCATCTCCTATGTCGGCGAGCAGGGCTGGGAACTGCACATGCGCTATGAAGACGGGCTTGCCGTCTGGGACGCGCTGCGCTCAACGGGCATCATGGCCTTCGGCGTAGAGACGTACGCCAATACGCGCCGCATGGAGAAGAGCCTGAGGCTCCAGAACGCCGACCTCCTGACGGAATACAACCTCTACGAAGCGGACCTCGCCCGGCCGAAGGTCAAGGAAGCCGATTTCCGCGGCAAGGAGAAGCATGTCGAATACCGTGCCCGCGAGCACCAGCCGGCGATGCTGTGCACGCTGCTGATGACGGAGAATACGGACAAGAAGGGCGTCGCCCGCTATCCGGTCGGCATCATGCCGGTGATGGATCCCGATACCGGCAAGACACTGGTCGACGAACTCGGTCGCCGCTCTTTCACGACGTCGGTGGCTTATGGCCCGACCATCGGCAAGAATATCGCGCTCGCCTATCTGCCCTGGGCCTGGTGCCAGGAAGGACGGAAACTCAAGGTCGAGTATTTCGGCGAGATCTATCCCGTCGAAGTCGCGGCGGTCGGCTACAAGCCGCTCTATGATCCGGAAAATCTGAAGCCGCGGAGCTGACGCGCTCCGAATGGAAAAACCGCGTTCCTCCATCCGGACGAACGCGGCTTTGCCAGATACGCATGGCCCTTCGCGTACAAGATACGCTGCGAAAGATACGGCTCCGGTACGCGAGACCTGATCCGGAGCGGCGGGCGGGCTGCGAATTTCCGCCTCGCCATCCGTTCTAAGGCGACATCGTTACCGTGCGGTTATCAGGAACTTAAGCAAACCTAAAGATGACGTTTTTTGTCACCGGCGCGGATAGAAAAATGGGTTGCGTCCGCGCTTTTGCAACCCATGCGGGACTTCGGCAAGTCTATGAAAGAAATGGATGAATCGGCGGGCCGATTCGGACGACCCGGGGCGCTATTTCTGTGCGCCGCGCAAGAAATTGATGATGCCGGAGAAATCGTCGCCCGCGTGGCCGAGCTGATTGAACAACGCGTAGAGTTGCGTCGCCTCCGCGCCGAGCGGCGTTGCCGCGCCTGCGGCCTGCGCGGCCTCCTGGCTGAGCTTCAGATCCTTCAGCATGAGGGCCGCTGCGAAACCGGGCTTGTAGCCCTTGTTGGCGGGCGATGCCGGCACCGGACCGGGAACCGGGCAATAGGTCGTCAGCGACCAGCACTGGCCCGACGAGGTGGAGGCGACGTCGAACAGCGCCTGATGCGACAGGCCGAGCTTTTCCGCCAGCACGAAGGCCTCGCCCACCCCGATCATGGAAATGCCGAGGATCATGTTGTTGCAGATCTTGGCGGCTTGGCCTGCGCCGCCTTCGCCGCAATGGACGATGCGGCCGGCCATCGGCTGCAGGATCGGTTCGGCCTTGGCGAAGGCTTCCTTGGAACCGCCGGCCATGAAGGTGAGCGTGCCCGCTGTCGCTCCGCCGACGCCGCCGGAAACGGGAGCATCGACGGAAAGCATGCCGTGCTTGGCGGCAATCGCATGCGCCTGCCGGGCGGAGCCCACATCGATCGTGGAGGAATCGATGAAGAGGGTGTCCTTGGCGGCCTTGGCGACGATGTCCTCATAGACGGAGAGCACATGCTTGCCGGCCGGCAGCATGGTGATGACGATGTCCGCATCCTTCACGGCCGCCGGCGCGTTCGCCATGACGGTGACGCCATTGTCGCGCGCGACCTTCAAATTCTCCGGCACAAGATCGAAGCCGCGTACATCATGCCCCGCCTTGACCAGATTGGCGGCCATGGGGTTGCCCATATTGCCGAGGCCGATGAATGCGATGCTGGTCATTTTAGCTTCTCCAAATCAGCGAGTGGTGAATAGCGAATAGAGGATGGTGAACCCGGAAAATCCACGGTTCGCCGCTCGCTCTATTGCCCAATCAAATGCCTTGCGATGATAACGCGCATGATCTCGTTGGTGCCTTCGAGAATCTGATGGACGCGGAGGTCGCGCACCAGCTTCTCGACACCGTAATCGTGCAGATAGCCGTAGCCGCCATGGATCTGCAGCGCGTCGTTGGCGACGTCGAAGCAGGCATCGGTGACGAAGCGCTTGGCCATCGCCGACCATTTGGTCGCGTCGGGCGCCTTGCGATCGAGCTTCGAGGCGGCACTGTAGAGAAGCACGCGCGAGGCCTGCAGGTTCGTCTCCATGTCGGCGAGCTTGAATTGCAGCGCCTGGAACTGGTCGATCGTCCGGCCGAAGGCCTGCCGTTCGTGAGCGTAGGCCAGCGCCTTGTCGAGCGCAGACTGTGCGCCACCCAGCGAGCAGGCGGCGATGTTGAGGCGGCCGCCGTCGAGCCCTGCCATGGCGATCTTGAAGCCGACGCCTTCGCCCGAAAGCAGGTTTTCCGCCGGCACCTTGCAGTCCTCGAAGATGACCTGTCGGGTGGACTGCATATGCCAGCCCATCTTGCTTTCCATGGCGCCGAAGGAGAGGCCGGGCGCATCCTTCGGGACGACGAGCGTCGAGACGCCTTTCGGGCCGTCCTCGCCGGTCCTCACCATGGCGACATAGACGTCGGAATCGCCGGCGCCAGAGATGAACTGCTTGGCGCCGTTCAGCACGTAATCGCTGCCGTTGCCGCCGCTCCTGACCGCGCGGGTCTTGAGCGCGGCGGCGTCGGAGCCGGAGCCCGGTTCGGTCAGGCAGTAGCTTGCCAGCCACTCCATCGAGGTGAGCTTCGGCAGGAAGCGCTGGCGCTGAGTCTCGTCGCCGAATTTGTCGATCATCCACGCCGCCATGTTGTGGATGGAGATGAAAGAGGCGAAGGCGGGGCAGGCGGCGGCGAGCGCCTCGAAGATCAGCACCGCGTCGAGCCGGCCGAGACCTGAACCGCCGACGTCCTCGCCGATATAGATGCCGCCGAGGCCGAGAGGCCCCGTCTCGCGGATGATTGCGGAGGGAAAGAAGCGCTCCTTGTCCCAATCGAGAGCGTAGGGTGCGACCCGCTCCGCTGCGAAGTCTCTCGTCATCTCGCGGATGGCGCGCTGGTCATCGTTCAGCTCGAACTGGCCGGCGGCCTTGTCGGCAACGGCGTCCATGACAACCTCCCTGCTTCCGCTTGCTCCTCGACCTTCCGCCAGTCTAAAGCATTGCCGGCGTTGCGCAACGCGGGCGCCTGCAAAGAGGCTGTGCACGCAAGCGCCATGGAGCCGGACATTCAAAGAAAATTACTGACGAAGACGCGCGACTATCTCGCCGGTTTCAAGGAGCCCGTGCTCGCGAACTTTCTCGAAGGGGTGGATTGGTCGATGAAAGAGCGGCCACTCTTTCTGAAGCCGTTGCCGTGCCTCTGCCGCCTCGATCGGATTTTCTCGACAGCAGGCGAGAGAGAACGCGAGGTGGTCCGTGTGCTCGCGGAAAACCGAAACGCGTTCCATTGGGGGCAGACATATGTCGAGGCGGATTTCGGTCGGCACTTCATCGACAATTATGGCTGGCTGGAATTGTTTGGAACGCGCGGGCATTTCATCAATGGCGAGATGGCGGGTGGCTTCCTCGTCCTTGGCCCACATCTTCATTACCCGGACCACCATCATGCAGCGGAAGAGATTTATATTCCGCTGGTGGGAGGCGCGATGTGGCGCAAGGGCGGCGGGCCCTATGTTGAGCGCCCTGCGGGCACGTTTATCCATCATCCTTCCAATGTCAGCCACGCGATGAAAACCGGCGAGGAGCCGCTTCTGGCGCTCTACCTCTGGCGCGGCGGCCCGCTTGCTGCGCACTCCACCATCACCGGCAAGGCGGACGTCGCTTGACGAAGCCGCGCGCTATCATGCTGCAGGGTACCGGCTCGGATGTCGGCAAGACGGTGCTGGTGGCGGGCCTTTGCCGAGTGGCGCGCCGGCGCGGGCTTTCCGTGCGGCCGTTCAAGCCGCAGAACATGTCGAACAACGCCGCCGTCGCCGAAATTCCCGGCGGGGAAGAAATGGGCGAGATCGGCCGTGCGCAGTGGCTCCAGGCGCTCGCCTGCGGCGTTGCGCCGACAGTGCATATGAACCCGGTTCTGTTGAAGCCCCAGAGCGATATCGGCGCGCAGGTGGTCGTGCAGGGAAAGGTCTTCGGCGAAGCCGGAGCGCGCGACTATCAGGCGCTCAAGGGAAGGCTGCTCGACGCGGTAATGGCGTCGTGGGAGGAGGCGGGGAAGGGGGCTGATCTTGTCGTGGTCGAGGGTGCCGGCTCGCCGGCCGAAATCAACCTGCGCGACCGGGACATCGCCAATATGGGTTTTGCCACCCGCGCTGACGTGCCGGTGGTGCTGGTCGGGGACATCGACCGCGGCGGGGTGATCGCCTCCCTGGTGGGTACGCACCATATCCTGCCGGAGGAAGACCGGCGGATGATCGTAGGCTATCTCGTCAACAAGTTCCGGGGCGATGTCTCGCTCTTCGATGACGGGTTGAAGGCGATCGATCATTACACGGGATGGCCCTGCTTTGGCGTCGTGCCGTGGCTGAAAGACGCCGCGCGCCTGCCGTCTGAGGATTCGGTCGTCCTCGAACGGCTTGCTGACGGCTATCCTTCCGCGCTCAAGGTGGCGGTGCCCATGCTCGGCCGCATCGCCAATTTCGATGATCTCGACCCGTTCCGCGCCGAACCCGACGTCGAAGTCGTCTTCGTTCCGCCCGGCAAGCGCTTGCCGGTCGATGCGGGCCTCGTCGTCATTCCCGGATCGAAATCGACCATCGCCGATCTGGCGTATTTCCGCGAGAACGGCTGGGATCGCGACCTGGCCGCGCATCGGCGGCGCGGCGGCCATATCGTCGGTCTGTGCGGCGGATACCAGATGCTCGGGCGCCGGGTACTCGATCCGGACGGTGTCGAAGGCGCGGTGCGCGAAGCAGACGGGCTCGGCCTGCTCGATGTCGAGACGGTGATGGCGCCGCAAAAGACCGTCCGCAACATTGCTGCGCGCTCGGCCCGCTTCGATACGCCGATCGAAGGCTACGAAATCCATATGGGCGAGACGGATGGGGGCGATCGCGTACGGCCCGTCGCAATTGTCGACGGAAACGGGGAAGGCGCGACGTCGCCGGACGGCAAGGTGCTCGGCACCTATCTCCACGGCCTGTTCACAGCGGACGCGTTCAGGAAGAAATTCCTCGAAAGCCTGGGTATCCGCTCCGGAGACCTGGACTACCGCGCGGCGGTCGAAAACGCGCTGGACGGCGTTGCCGACGGGCTCGAAGCACATCTGGATTGCAATGCGCTGCTGGCGGCTGCTCGATAGCAGCGACGCGTTCGCCCTACGCCTTCCTGCGCTGTAGCAGTTTCTCGGCCGCGTCCTGCAACTGGGCGATTTCCTTGTCGAACTCGGCGATCGATCGCGTTCGCGTCTCGCAATAGATCATGCCGGATTCGAGGTCCTTCAGTTTCCTGTCCGACCAGTCGCTGGCGCCTTCGCCGTCGATCGCGAAGGAAAGCGTGGAAGCGTTGCCGACCGTGCGGTCGTAGCGTTCCTGAAGTCCCTTTCGTTCCTGTTCGAGTTCGATCCTGATCCCGGCAAGAAGGCTGACAATGCGTTCCGCCCGCGCGGCATCGTTATCCCGGTCGCGCTCGGCCGATCGCTGTCGAAAAAGACCCTTAAGCATGCGCTCTCCGTTTTGCGGCCGCTGCGGAAGTTCCGCGGGCCGCCGACGATAGCACAACTACCGGAATCCGTTAATGAAAGCCGTTACCGGTCAGGAGGTGCTGAGTACGAGGACCATATGCGCGGCGAGCACGCCGAGGATGCCGCCCGCCGCCTTTACCGTGGCGTCCCAGAACCTCGCATGGCGATCCGGCGTCAGATATTGCAGGGTTTCGATGCCGAATGCCGCGACCGCGATAAAGCCGACCGCCCACAGCCAACGGCGGCGATAGCCGAATCCCAGGAACAGTCCCGACACCAGGAAGCCGACGAAGCGGTCGAAGTCCGGCCCGTATCCCAGCCGCGGCCTGAGGCCGATCGGCGAGATAGTCGCAAAAACGATTGCCAGAAGGATGGACCAGCCGATGATTCGGCATGCGATGCGTATCATACCCGCTCATAACCGCCCAAACCCCGGAACGCCAGACGGTAAGCCCGCCGGAGCGAAGGCAGTTCCCGTTATCGTGACATCAGCGTGAGCGCGGGCATGGATTCGAGAACTGTTCTCGTCGCTCCGCCGAACAGCCATTCGCTCAGCCGCGAGCGGCTGTAGGCGCCCATGACGAGGAGGTCGGCGCCGGTTTCCGCCACCCTGTTGCCGATGATGGCGCCGATCGGCGTGCCGGCGGCCGTTTCGTCCCTCACGTTGACCTTCACGCCATGCCGGGCCAGCGTCTCCGCGATCTCGGCGCCGCCCGCCCAGCCTTCTTCCGATTCCGCATCTTTGTCGATGAGCAGAAGCTCGACCTTGTCCGCTCGATGCAGGAAGGGAAGGGCGTCGAATGTCGCGCGTGCCGATTCCCTTGAACCGTTCCAGGCTACAAGAGCGCGGCCGATACGTGTCGGGACCGTTCCGGCATAGGGGATGAGCAATACCGGCCGGCCGCTTTCGAAGAGGAGCGTTTCGATGCCGTCCGTGTCGCCGGCAGCACCCGGATCCACCTGCTGCACGATCACGAGATCCGACGCGCGCGCATTGGCCAGAGCGGGCTGGGCGCTCTCGCCCATGAACGTCTGCACGCTCAGCCATTCGGCGGATATCCCCTCCGCATCGGTGCGCGAGCGGAAGAGCTTCTCGATCTCCGCGGAGCGTTTGCGGTTTGCTTCGGCGGTTGCCTCGAGGAAAACAAGATCGGAGCCGACCCCTGTCGGCGATGGGTAGGGGAGAGGGATCGCCTCGGCGTGAATCCCGACGACATGACTGCCGGATGTCGATGCGAGGGGGATCGCGAAATCAAGTACGCGCCCGGCATCTGCGGGCGCCCGGAGGATTGCGGCAAGGGTTTTGAACGGCATCGTCATTCTCCTCGGACTTGCGCGATCTTATCGCGTATCCGGTTTATCGTGTATCCGGCCCTAATACCTTGATCAGGATCAATCGGCGCGTGGCGAGTGGACGTGCTCGGGCCTCACGCCGAGCCCCACCCATGAGGCGAAACGCCTTTGCAGCCAGGGGATGGCGGATACGATGCGGATCAACAGTGGCGGCTTCGGCACTTGCTCCTTGTCTTTCAGAAGAGGCGTCAGGATAAGCCGATGTGCCTGGACCTGCACGAACTGAACGACGCGGGTCGGCCAGAGCCGGCGCTCGCGTACGCGCTCCAGATCCGCATCGGTGAGCGTGTCGGCGGCGAGGCGGCCGGCCAGCAGATTAGCCGAGGCCACCGCGTCCTGTATGGCGAGATTGATGCCGATGCCGCCGACCGGCGACATGGCATGCGCGCTGTCGCCGATCATCACCAGCCCCGGCCGAGACCATTTCTCCAGCCGGTCGACGGTGACGGTCAAGAGCTTCACGTCGTCCCAGTTTGGGATCTGGTCGATATGGCCGGCGAGCCACGGCACGGCGTCCACGACCGACCGGCGGAAGGCATCGAGGCCGGCGGCGCGTATCTTCGGCGCCTCGTTCTTGGCGATGACATAGGCGCATTGCCAGTAATCGCCCCGATCTATGGTGACGACGATGCGGCCGGCGGCCGCGTTGAACAACACGTCCTCGCCTTGTTCCGGGTCGCGGTCGACGCGGAACCAGAATACGTCGATCGGCGCGCCGATGTCGACCACCTTCAGGCCGCTTGCGTCGCGAACGGTCGAATGGCGGCCGTCGGCGCCGATGGTGAGCTTCGCTGTGATCTCGATTTCACCTTCCGGCCCCTTGGCGCTGACGCCGGCGACGCGGCCGCTTTCCTCCATAAGGCCGGTGGCTTCGGTATTCATGCTGAGCGAGAACGAGGGAAGCTTTCTTGCTTCGTCGGCCAGGAAGTCGAGAAAGTCCCATTGCGGCATGAGCGCAACGAAGGGGTAATGCGCCTTGATACCGGTGAAGTCGCCGATGCGCAGATGTTTGTCGCCGAAATTACCGCCGAGACGCTCGATCTTCTCGTGCGGGCGCTTCAGCAGCCCTTCGGCAAGGCCAAGCTCATACATGATCTCCAGCGTCGAGGGGTGCACCGTATCGCCGCGGAAATCGCGCAGGAAATCGCCGTGCTTCTCCAGCACCAGCGTCTTCACCCCGGCGCGGGCGAAGAGATAGCCCGCCATCATGCCTGCCGGCCCGCCGCCGACTATGCAGCATTCGGTGTCGACGGGTGCAGTCATGCGGCCTTGCCGATGCCTGCCACCATGCCGGCGACATCGGCTTCGGCTGCGGCAAGCGCCTCGGGCGAGCGCGAGCGGATGACGAGGTCGGTCGAGAATTTGCCGTCGAACGATTTCGGATAAGATCCGATGATCGTGTCGGGATGCGCCTTCTGGATGGCCGCGAGCGCTTCCGCGACCGCGCCCTCGCCGTAGGGGCAGTGCACCGTCGCCGAGAGCAGCTTCTGCCCGGTCTTGAGCGTCGGCACGACGTTGTCCAGCATGGCCTGGAAGATCGAGGGGACGCCGGCCATGACGTAGACATTCTCCATCTGGAAGCCCGGCGCGGTGGAAATGGGGTTGCGGATATGCTTTGCGCCGACCGGCATGCGCGCCATGCGCTTGCGCGCGGCCGTCATTTCAAGCCCGCGCTTGACATAGGCCGCTTCCATCATGGCAAGCGCTTTCGCATCGTAGTCGCAGGGCACACCGAAGGCCTTCGAGATCGCGTCGGCCGTGATGTCGTCATGCGTCGGGCCGATGCCGCCGGTGGTGAAGACGTAGGCATAGCGTGGCCTTAGCGCGTTGACGGCGGCGACGATCTCGTCCTCCTCGTCGGGGACGATCCTCACCTCTTTCAGATCGATGCCGATCGCCGTCATGATGTCCGCAAGGTGGCCGACATTCTTGTCCTTGGTGCGGCCGGACAAGATTTCATCGCCGATCACGACCATCGCGGCAGTCACGGTTTCAGGCATCGAAGCGCTCCATCGAAAGGGAAGCAAGTGGTAGCGCCGACGAGCGGGCATCGCAATGGTCCCACAACCGGGCTGAAAATCCCAATCGTGGGCCCATACGACATATGGATTGTCATTGGGGGTTCAAATGCCGCAATCTATCGGGTGAGCCCGCCTGTCAAAAAAGAGCGGACTGTTGGAGGAACATGCCATGGAAATGCCACCACCCCTTATCGATTCCCCGGCCGCCTGGATCGGGGAGGAAATGGCCAGGCACAAGGAACGCTGGCTGGTCGAGCTTTCGAGCGAGGACATCGCCGAACTGGAAGCAGCGGGGAAAGCCTATCTCGAGCGGACGGACGATATCGGTGCGCTGAAGAAGGAGGATTTCCCGCTGCCGCGCCTTGCCGGGCATCTCGCTGCACTACGCGAAAAACTGGTCAACGGGATCGGCTTCGAGGTGCTGCGCGGGCTTCCGGCGGAAAATTATTCGCGGGAGCTTGCAGCGACGATCTTCTGCGGAGTCGGCTCGCATCTGGGCAGCGCGCGTTCGCAGAACGCCCAGGGCCACATCCTCGGTCACGTACGCGACACGGGCGCCAACGCCAAGGACACGAACACCCGCATCTACCAGACCGCCGAGCGGCAGACCTTCCATACGGATTCGGCCGATGTCGTCGGGCTGCTCTGCCGCCGTGACGCGAAGGAGGGCGGGGAGTCGCTTCTGGTTAGCACCGTCACGATCTACAACGAAATGCAGAAACGTCGCCCGGACCTCGTGCCGCTGCTCTTCGATCCGATCGCCACAGACCGGCGCGGCGAGGTTCCGGAAGGCCAGAAGGCTTACTTCGAAATCCCGGTCCTCAACTGGTACGGCGGCCACCTGACCGGCATGTACCAGCGGCAATATATCGACAGCGCGCAGCGCTTCCCCGACGCCATGCGCCTGACGGACCGGCATGTCGAGGCGCTGGATCTCTTCGACAACCTCGCCAACGACCCGAAGCTGCATCTCGTCATGCGGCTGCAGCCCGGCGACCTGCAATTCGTCTACAATCACTCCATGCTGCATGACCGCATGGGCTTTCTCGACTGGGCGGAACCGGAAAAGCGCCGGCACATGCTGCGGCTGTGGCTTTCGGTGCCCGGCGACCGGCCGCTGCCGGATTGCTTCAAGCAGCGCTACGGCTCGATCGAGATCGGCGACCGCGGCGGCATCATCACGAAGGACACGCGCCTCAACGCGCCGCTGGGGTAGAAACGAGAGCGGCGGGAGGGATATCCTTCCCGTCGCTCGAAGGGTTCGTCAGGGCAAAAAAAAGCAAGGCGCGAAGCCTTGCGAGATAAACGCGTCCGATCCTATTTCCGGTTTCCCGGCGGCTGCGTATCACCGCGCCAGGATCGCATCCTCCCAAGACTTTGACCGCGTAGGGGAGTGGATTTATTCTCCATTCCCTCGTTTATCAAAAAACCTTAGACCAATCCCGAACGGATTGTCACGGAAAATTTTGCGCTGAAAGGCCCTTTGATGTGCTGCGCTGCACAATCCGTCGGCGCACACCGCCCGTCGCATGGTCGGGTACGGGGCACGAAAGGGCCGCACCGTGCTCGGGTTCCCAAGCCGCCTTGAAATGGCTATGAAGCGCGTGAAATTCCCGCACGAACGCCGCCGATTCCGCCGGCCCGCATTATCAGTTTATTACAAGGACCTCGGGGCCCATCCATGCGATTGTCGCACTATTTCCTGCCCATTCTCAAAGAGAACCCGCGCGAGGCGGAGATCGTCTCGCATCGCCTTATGCTCCGTGCCGGCATGATCCGCCAGCAGGCGGCGGGCAGCTTTTCCTGGCTGCCGCTCGGCAAGCGCGTTCTCGACAACGTCGTCCAGATCATCCGCGAGGAGCAGAACCGCGCCGGCGCGCTCGAGATCATCATGCCGACCATCCAGTCGGCCGATCTGTGGCGCGAGAGCGGCCGCTACGACGACTACGGCAAGGAGATGCTGCGCATCAAGGACCGGCACGAGCGCGACATGCTCTACGGGCCGACGAACGAGGAGATGGTGACGGAGATCTTCCGCGCCTATGTGAGGTCTTACAAGGACCTGCCGCTCAACCTCTATCACATCCAGTGGAAATTCCGCGACGAGGTGAGGCCGCGCTTCGGCGTCATGCGCAGCCGCGAGTTTCTTATGAAGGACGCCTATTCCTTCGATCTCGATTATGAAAGCGCCCGCGCCGCTTATAACCGCATGTTCGTGTCCTATCTCAGGACTTTCACCCGCATGGGCCTCCAGGCGATCCCCATGCGCGCCGACACCGGCCCGATCGGCGGCGATCTTTCCCACGAATTCATCATCCTGGCCGATACGGGCGAGAGCGCGGTGTTCTGCGACCGCGAGTTCCTGGCCCTGCCGGTACCGGGGGCGGACACGAATTTCTCCGACGACGCGGAGATCGCCGGCATTGTCGAGGAATGGACTCGGCCCTACGCGGCGACCGACGACATGCATGAGGAGGCGGCCTGGGCAAAGGTGCCGGAGCCGGAGCGGCTCTCCGCGCGCGGTATCGAGGTCGGCCATATATTCCATTTCGGCGAAAAATATTCCAAGCCGATGGGGGCCAGCGTCACCGGCCCGGACGGCAAGGAGCACTTCGTCTCCGGCGGTTCCTACGGCATCGGTCCGAGCCGGCTCGTCGCGGCTATCATTGAAGCGAGTCATGACGAGAACGGTATCATCTGGCCGGAAGCCGTGGCGCCGTTCCACGTGATGCTCATCAATATGAAGCCGGGCGACAGCGCCTGTGACGCGCTCTGCGAAAAGTTGCAGGCGGCCTACGAGAAAGCCGGGCGGGAGGTGCTCTACGACGACACCGACCAGCGCGCCGGCGCGAAGTTCGCCACCGCAGACCTGATCGGCATTCCCTGGCAGGTGATCGTCGGCCCGCGCGGCGCGGCCGAGGGCACTGTCGAAGTGAAGAAGCGCGCCACCGGCGAGCGCGACGTCAAGAAGGTAGACGAACTTCTGGCCATGCTGGAGAAGGGCGCGTGACGCAGGCAGCGGCCGGCGCGGTAGCGAACGGGCGGCAGGCAAAGCAGAACGGCGTGCCGACCGCCGGCGCCGGACCGTTCTCGCTCTTCGAGCGCATGGTCGCCTGGCGCTACCTTCGCGCCCGCCGCAAGGAGACGGTGATCTCCGTGATCGCCTCTATCTCCTTCCTTGGCATCATGCTCGGCGTCGCCACGCTCATCATCGTGATGGCCGTGATGAACGGTTTCCGCGAGGAACTCCTGACGCGCATCCTCGGCGTCAACGGCCACCTGATCCTGCAGCCGATCGACCGGCCGCTGGACGACTACGACGCCGTCGCCAAGCGGATCGACGGGGTTGCCGGCGTCAAGATGGCGATCCCGCTGGTGGAGGGGCAGGTGCTCGCCTCCGGCAAGGTGGGCGCGGGAACCGGCGCGCTGGTGCGCGGCATTCGCGAGGCGGACCTGAAGAAGATCGATCTCGTCGCCAAACAACTGCACGCCGGCACGCTCGACGGATTTGACGAAAGCGGCGGCGTGGCGATCGGCGTCCGGATGGCGGAGAATCTCGGGTTGGAACTCGGCGATACGATCACGTTGATCTCGCCGGACGGGGACGTGACGCCCTTCGGCACAACGCCACGGGTCAAGGCCTATACGATCACGGCGATCTTCGACATCGGCATGTCGGAATACGATTCCACGATCATCTTCATGCCGTTCACGGAGGCGCAGGCCTATTTCAACTTCGGCGACAAGGCGCAGACCATCGAGATCTATCTCGACAATCCCGATAATGTCGACGAGATGCGGCCGAAGATTGAGCAGGCGGCGAAGCGCGAACTCTATCTGGTCGACTGGCGCACGCGTAACCAGACCTTCTTCTCAGCGCTCGAGGTCGAGCGCAACGTCATGTTCATGATCCTGACCCTGATCGTGCTGGTGGCGGCTCTCAACATCATCTCCGGCCTGATCATGCTGGTGAAGGACAAGGGCAGCGATATCGCCATTTTACGCACCATGGGCGCGACCAGCGGGGCGATCATGCGCATCTTCCTCATGGCGGGCTCGGCGATCGGGGCTGCCGGCACTCTTGCCGGCGTGGTGCTGGGCGTCGTGGTCTGCCTCAATGTGGAGCGCATCCGCGAATTCTTTTCCTGGCTATTGGGCACGACGCTGTTCAATCCTGAGCTCTATTTCCTAAGCCAGTTGCCGGCGCGCATGGATGCAAGCGAGACCATCTCCGTGGTCATCATGGCGCTGGTGCTCTCCTTCCTAGCGACGCTGTTCCCGGCGTGGCGGGCTGCCCGGCTCGATCCGGTCGAAGCGCTGAGGTACGAATGATGGCCGGCGAGTTCGTCCTCGAACTGAAGGCGGTGGAGCGCTATTACCTTCAGGGGCCGAAGAGGCTGACGATCCTGAACGGCGCGGAATTTTCGCTGAAGCGCGGCGAGATGGTCGCGCTGGTGGCGCCGTCGGGCACCGGCAAGTCGACCATGCTGCACGCCGCCGGCCTTCTCGAACGGCCGAATGGCGGCGACGTGATCGTCAACAACCGCGCCTGCGGGCGGCTTTCGGACGACGACCGCACGGCGATCCGCCGCAACGAGATCGGCTTCGTCTACCAGTTCCACCATCTGTTGCCCGAATTCTCGGCCATCGAGAACATCATGATGCCGCAGATCATCCGCGGCCTCAATCGGGCCGAGGCGCGTGAGCGGGCAGTACAACTCCTGGACTACATGAAGATCGGCAAGCGGGCCGAGCACCGGCCGGCCGAACTGTCGGGCGGCGAGCAGCAGCGCGTGGCGATCGCGCGCGCGGTTGCCAACGCGCCCCTCATCCTGCTCGCCGACGAGCCGACCGGCAATCTCGATCCCGGCACCGCAAGCTATGTCTACGAGGCGCTGGAGGCGCTGGTCCGGCAATCAGGCCTGTCGGCACTCTTCGCCACACACAACCACGAGCTTGCGGCGCGCATGGACCGCCGCGTGACACTCGCCGAAGGCAAGGTCGTGCCGCTGCGCTGAGCGCGGCGTCTATCCGCCTTTCCCGTTCCGCAATCGACCGATATCCGCTGGCCGATAAGCGGCTTGCCGGATGATCGCCTCGCGCGGCTGGCAGTCATGGCCGGAGGTGACTATAAGTCGAGTCCTCCTCCGCGCATCAGCGCGCTTCCTTTTCCAACCTGAACGGGAACAATCAGGATGCAACAACGCAAACTCGGGGCCGATGGGCCCCTCGTCGGCGCGATCGCCCTTGGCTGCATGAGCTTCGGCGGCGCCTACGGCGAGACGGACGAGGCCGAAAGCCATCGGACTCTTGCCAGGGCGCTCGAACTCGGCGTCACCTATCTCGACACGGCGAATATATATGGCATCGGGCGTGCCGAAGAGGTCATCGGCAGCTTCCTGAAAGGGAAGAAGGGAGATTTCAAGATCGCCACCAAGGCCGGCATCAAGGTCGGCCCGCCGCGCGGCTTCGACAATGCGCCGGAATACCTGCGCGAATGCCTCGAAGGTTCGCTACGGCGTCTCGGGCTCGATCATGTCGATCTGTTCTATGTTCACCGCCGCGACCAGAGCATCCCCATCGAGGACGTCGTCGAGACCCTTGTCCGCTTCAAGGAGGAGGGGAAGATCGGCGGCATCGGCTTCTCGGAGATATCGCCGGGCTCGCTCGAACGGGCCGCCGCGATGCATCCTGTTATGGCGGTGCAGAACGAATATTCCCTGTGGACCCGACTACCGGAGCTTGGCCTCGTCCAGGCGTGCGCGAGGCACGGCACGGCGCTCGTCGCCTTCTCGCCGCTCGGACGCGGCATGTTCGCCGATGTCATGCCCGATCCGACGCGCTTCCACGAGAAGGATTTCCGGCGCCGTAACCCGCGTTTCATGGAGCCTAATTTCGGCTTCAACAAGGAGAAGGTCGCCCGTTTCAACGCCTATGCGCGCGACAAGGGGCATTCGCCTTCATCGCTGGCGCTCGCCTGGGTGCTGGCCCACGCACCGCATATCATCCCGATCCCCGGCACGCGCTCTCCGGAGCATCTGGAACAGGATGCCGCCGGTGCCGACATTGTGCTGACGCCGAAGGATATGGGCGAGATCGAGGCGATCCTGCCGGTCGGTTTCGCCCATGGCGCACGCTACAGCGACCAGCAGAATATTGGCCCCGAACGTTACGGCTGACGTGGAGGGGCATGGCTGGCGAAAAAGTGCGTGTCGTCGGCCGCCAACTGCTTTCCGCCTTTCGCCTGTTCCCTAAACCGGGAGGAAAGGGTACGGATTCGACCGTGTAGGCCGCAGGACGCAGAGGATCAGCGTGACCCAGGAGGTAACCAACCAGACGCCGCCGCTTGCCGGCTCGAACGCCTGGCGCGGCGATCCGCTGCTTATCCAGCTTGCCGAGGAATTTTCCGAGCCGGTACGGCACGATCTGGACACGCTCGGCCGCTTCGTCATGACCCACGAGGCACAGGAGCTTGCGCGGCTTGCCAATAGCGAGACGCCGAAGCTCAAGACGCATGACCGTCAGGGCCGTCGTCTCGACATTGTCGAATACCACCCTGCCTATCATGCGCTGATGCGCCGCTCGATGGCGGCCGGGCTGCATTGCTCGATCTGGGAGAACGGCGAGGCGGAGACCGGCCGGCGCCACCAGATTCGTGCCGCCCGCTATTATCTCACCTCCGAACTGGAGACGGGGCATCTCTGCCCGATCACCATGACCAGCGCCTCGCTCGCGGCGCTGATGGCGAATTCGAAGCTGTTCCGCGAATGGGCGCCGCGGGTCGCGTCGCGCAAATACGATCCGAGCCAGAGGCCGCCGGTGGAGAAATCCGGCCTAACGCTCGGCATGGGCATGACGGAGAAGCAGGGTGGCACCGATGTTCGCGCCAATACGACGCGCGCCGACCGGGCGAGCGACGGCTTCTACCGCATCAACGGCCACAAATGGTTCATGTCGGCGCCGATGAGCGACGCCTTCCTGGTGCTGGCGCAGGCGGGCGAGGGGCTCTCCTGCTTTCTCGTCCCGCGCATCCTTGGCGACGGCACGGTCAACGGCTTCCGCTTCCAGCGACTGAAAGACAAGCTTGGCAACCGCTCCAACGCTTCCTCCGAGGTCGAGTTCGTCGGTACAGTCGCCGAGATGGTCGGCGAGGCGGGGGAGGGCATCCGCACCATCATGGACATGGTGACGCTGACCCGGCTCGATTGCGCGCTCGGCTCCTCGGCGATCATGCGCGCCGGGCTGACCGAGGCCGTCCATCATGCGCGTTTCCGCAAAGTCTTCGGCAACACGCTGATCGACCAACCTCTCATGCAGCGCGTGCTGGCCGACATGGCGCTCGATGTCGCCGCCGCGACCGCCCTGTCGTTCCGGCTGGCTCGCGCCTTCGACGAGGCGGCGGAGAACCGTGCCGAAGCGGCGTTCGCCCGCGCCATGACACCGGTGGTCAAATATTGGGTATGCAAGACGGCGCCGGCCCTGCTTTACGAGGCGATGGAGTGCCTCGGCGGCAATGGCTACATCGAGGAGGCGCCGCTTGCGCGCTACTATCGCGAGGCTCCCGTCAACGCAATCTGGGAAGGCTCCGGTAACGTCATGGCGCTCGATGTGCTGCGCGTGCTGAAGCGCGGGCCGGGTCTTTTCGACGAGGTCATGGAGACCATCGGGCGCGACCTCGGCATGGCGGGCGAGGGGACCGTCGGCGTGCTGCGCGCGGCTATGCAGGTGGCGCAGTCGGACGAAGGCTCGGCGCGCATGTTCTGCGAGCAACTTGCGCTCTCCGCCGCCGCCGCCGAATTGAAGCGTCTTGGCGCCGGCCGCATCGCTGACGCCTTCGTCGAGACGCGGCTCGGCGGTCAGTGGCGCACGACCTACGGTATGCTCGACGGCCGCCACGACGCGCGCATGATCCTCGATACGCTCTATCCCGAAGTGGGATAGCTCGGCGGCCAAACCGCGCTGTCCGGAAACCGAGGTGACGGTCCGAATCGACGGTGCTCGTAGTCGCGAGCCCGGTCGCCAACTTCTCCCCGCTGAAACTTTCCGTTAACCTTAACGAATGGTTTCCATTGCCCTTGTCGGCTCCACGCTCCAGTTTCCCTGAACGAGCGGGATAGCAATGAACCGGATTCTCACCCTCTTTGTCTGTCTGCACTGGGCGGCCGTCTTCGTCGCCCTGACGCTGCTTGCCGGCCTGCATGGCGGCGAGAATTTTGCCGCGGTCCTGGCCGCGATCGGCATCCAGTTCCCCGTCGATGCCATGCCGGTGCCACCTGGGCTTTGCGCGCTGCTCGCCGTGGGGTTCGGCATCGTGGCAAGCCTCTTTCTATGGACCCTTATCACCGGGTTCCTCGACCGCCGGGTGGAGGGGAACGAGGCCGACGAGGTCGCGAGCCTTGCGTTCGGAGGTGCCGTCGCTGTCTTCACGCTCGTGTTCCTCGGATGCGCGGCAGGCGCGGAGGCCATCGGGCTTTACCGGTCGATGGCGCTCGAGATCGGCGCGCTCCTGGCATCCTATCTTGCCATATGCGCGGAACGGCGCATGGCTATCGCCGCGGCGGCCGGCGCGAGCAATCCGGCGGGTGCGGCCGCGCGTAGCATGGCCCTTCATGCGGCGCATGAAAGCCTGCTCGCCCGGCTCGGCAACGGGGGACGACGCTGATGCGCTATCTGCTCATCGCCTGGGCGGCGCCGCTCGGCCTCTTCTGGGGATGGTACTTCCTTTCCCTGAACGACATGAATTTCGGCTACATCATGCTGACGCGGCAGATGCACGATTTCGTGTTCCAGATTTACGGCCAGATACTCGGGATCGACCCGGCAACCATCCCGCCGCTCGTCGCCAAGGCCTGTGTCTTTGACACGTTCTTCATCGCCGCGCTCTATGCCTTCCGGCGGCGGCGCCAGATCCGCTCATGGTGGCGGGCACGGCGTGCCCGCTCGATCGCGAACGCCATGGTTGAACAGATGGAATGGCCTGGACGCGAAGGGGGGCCGTATGCGCGGGTCGCGCTGCCGCCCTATGCCGGAGGCTCCACCCGACGCCCAAGCGCCTGAAGGCGGTCGAGCACGCCTTGCAGGATGAAGGAAGCGGCGGCGGAATCGATCCGTCCTTCCCTCTTCTTCCGCGAAACGTCCATTTCGATCAGCGCCCTGTCCGCCGCGACGGTCGAAAGCCGCTCGTCCCAGAAGGCGAAGGGCAGGTCGGTCAGCCTTTCCATGTTGCGGACGAAGGCGCGGCTCGCCTGTGCGCGCGGGCCTTCCGAGCCGTCCATGTTGACGGGCAGGCCGACGACGATCCCGCCCGCATTCTCCGCATGTACGGCCGCCAGCAACTTCTCCGCGTCGAGGGAGAATTTTTTCCTGACGATCACGGGCCGCGGATGCGCGAAGGCGAGCGAGCGGTCCGATACCGCAAGCCCGATCGTCTTCGTACCGAGATCGATGCCGGCCAGCACCTTTCCCGGCGGCAGTCCCCGCAGCAATTCGTCAACCGACTGGACCGACACTTTTCTTTGGCTTTCCTTTGACCTTGCTGCCGGCCGTTCTATTCTCCGTGCAACCGAAAATCGAGCGGGAGAAATTTTTCATGAAGATCACCTGGTACGGCCATTCCGCGTTCCGCGTCGAAGCGGGCGCCGCTAAAATCCTGATCGACCCGTTCCTCACGGGCAATCCCTCATGGGACAAGGGCTGGGAGGGGCCGGCCGAGGGCGTTACCCATGTCCTCCTCACCCATGGCCATAACGACCATGTCGGCGACACGCTCGCCATCCTGAAGAAGACGGGCGCCATGCTGGTCGCCAATTTCGAGATCTGCATGTACCTCGTCGGGCAGGGCGCGGATCAGGGCAAGATCAACCCGGGCAACCATGGCGGCACCGTCGATTGCGGCGGCTTCACCACGACCTTCGTTGCCGCCTGGCATTCGTCTTCTTTCGGCGGCGAGGGCGGCACGAACACGTATCTCGGCAATCCGGGCGGGCTCGTCCTGCATTTCCCGGGAGACAAGACACTCTACCACATGGGCGACACCGACATCTTCTCCGACATGGCGCTCATCAACGAGTTGCACGAGCCGAAGATCGGCCTCGTGCCGATCGGCGACCGATTCACGATGGGCGGTGCGGTTGCGGCGCTTGCCTGCCGGCGCTTCTTCAAGTTCGAGACAGTGCTGCCGTGCCATTACGGCTCCTTCCCGATCATCGACCAGACGGCCGAGAAGTTTGTGGCCGGCATGGACGGCTCGGGTGTCGAGGTCCTGACGCCTGAACCCGGCGGCATGGTCTCGCTGTAGCGCAAATCTCCACGGGTACCCGGCGGCGATGCCGCGGCGGGCGATATTGCGCCAGGACGCCGCCGTCGCTATGACGCGCCTTGATTTCCGCCGGAGAAGAAGATGTCGGTCACCATCGATACCGTGAAGCGCGTGGCGAAACTTGCCCGCATCGCCGTCGACGACGAGGACGCCGAGCGCATGACGGGCGAGCTCAACGCCATCCTCGGCTTCGTCGAGCAATTGAACGAGGTCGACGTCTCCGGAGTGGAGCCGATGACTTCCGTCATCCCCATGGAGTTGAAGGAGCGGCAGGATATCGTGACGGACGGCAACAAGGCCGGCGACATCGTCGCCAACGCGCCGGCGACGGAGGAGAATTTCTTCCTTGTGCCGAAGGTCGTTGAATAGACCTCTCGACCGGCCCCGCCGTTTTCCCTTCATACGAAGAAGATTGCCTGATGAGCGAACTTGTTAAACTGACGATTGCCGAGGCCCGCGCGAAACTGCGCGCGAAGGAGATCACCTCCGCCGAACTGACGGACGCCTATCTTTCCGCGATCGACGTGGCAAACCCCGCGCTCAACGCCTATGTCGCCGTTACGCATGACCGCGCTCGCGAAATGGCGCAGGCTTCCGATGAACGGATCGCCGCCGGAAAGGTTGGAGCACTGGAAGGTATCCCGCTTGGCATCAAGGACCTCTTTGCCACCGAAGGTTTCCACACGCAGGCGGGCTCGCACATCCTCGACGGCTTCAAGCCGCGTTACGAATCGACAGTGACGACGAACCTCTGGGCCGATGGTGCGGTCATGCTCGGCAAACTCAACATGGATGAGTTCGCCATGGGCTCGTCCAACGAGACCTCCTATTACGGCCCGGTCGTCAATCCGTGGCGTGCCAAGGGCGACAACAAGGCGCTCGTTCCTGGCGGCTCTTCCGGCGGCTCGGCGGCTGCGGTCGCCGCGTGGCTCTGCGCTGGCGCCACCGCCACCGATACGGGCGGCTCCATCCGCCAGCCTGCCGCCTTCACCGGCACGGTCGGCATCAAGCCGACCTATGGCCGTTGCTCGCGCTTCGGCATTGTTGCCTTCGCCTCCTCGCTCGACCAGGCCGGCCCGATCGCGCGCGACGTGCGCGACGCCGCGATCATGCTGAGATCGATGGCCTCCGTCGATGCGAAGGACACCACCTCGGTCGATCGCCCCGTGCCGGATTACGAGGCCGCGCTCGGCGGTTCGGTCAGGGGCATGAAGATCGGCGTTCCGAAGGAATACCGCATGGACGGCATGCCGGCGGAGATCGAGACGCTCTGGCAGCAGGGCATCGCCTGGCTGAAGGATGCAGGAGCCGAGATCGTCGATATCTCGCTGCCGCACACGAAATATGCGCTGCCGGCCTATTACATCGTCGCGCCGGCCGAGGCTTCCTCCAACCTCGCGCGCTATGACGGCGTGCGCTACGGGTTGCGCGTGCCGGGCAAGGACATCGTCGACATGTATGAGCGGACGCGCGCCGCCGGCTTCGGCCGCGAGGTGAAGCGCCGTGTCATGATCGGCACCTATGTGCTCTCGGCCGGCTATTACGACGCCTATTACGTACAGGCGCAGAAAGTGCGCACGCTCATCAAGAAGGATTTCGAGGACGTCTTCGCTTCCGGTGTCGAGGCGATCCTGACGCCGGCGACGCCGTCCGCCGCCTTCGGCATCGCCGACCAGGACATGGCTTCCGATCCGGTGAAGATGTACCTGAACGACGTCTTCACGGTGACGGTCAACATGGCAGGCCTGCCGGGCATCGCGGTTCCCGCCGGCCTCGACGGGCGCGGCCTGCCGCTCGGCCTGCAACTGATCGGCCGGCCCTTTGAGGAAGAGACGCTTTTCCGCACGGCCGCGATCATCGAGAAGGCCGCCGGGCGCTTCGAACCGCAGAAGTGGTGGTGAGGATCGGCCTTCTTCACGCCCGGCAGCCGCCGCCTCCGAACTTTGCCTTTGGCCGATGATTGCGCATGTTCTAGAGTAGGCGGGAACCGCGGACCCGGAAGATCGTGCACGATCCACAACTCGCAAAAAGACTGGCCGCCGTTCTCGTCGCCGATGTCGCCGGCTATGCGCGGCTGATGGAGAGTGACGAGGCCGCGACCTATGCGGCCTGGCGCAGCGCCCGCGCCGAAGCGATCGAGCCGGCTGTCACCCGCAATGGCGGCCGCATCGTCAAATTCACCGGCGACGGGTTTCTGGCAGAGTTCCCGACCGCGGAATCCGCGCTCGCCTCCGCGGTGGATGTCCAGAAGGGATGGACGGGGCGTGATCCTCTCAAGCTGAGGATCGGCATTCACCTCGGCGATGTCGTCCTGGAGGAGGGCGACATCTACGGCGCCGGCGTCAATATCGCGGCACGGCTGGAGACGCTCGCCGAGCCGGGCGGCATCTGCATATCCGGTACCGTGCATGACCTTGTCCGGCGCCAAGCGGGCATCGTGTTCAGCGACGGCGGCGATACGCAACTGAAGCACATCGACCAACCGGTCCGCATCTGGCGGGCAGGTGCCGCGCAATTCGCCACCAACGGCCCTTCCGTGCCGGCTCCATCCGATGCGGCGGCGCAGCGGCCAAGCATCGCCGTCCTGCCCTTCGCCAATATGTCGGGCGACACGGAGCAGGAATACTTCGCCGACGGACTGACGGAAGATCTCATTACCGAGCTTTCGCGCACCGGCGCTCTCTTCGTCATCGCGCGCAACTCGACATTCGTCTACAAAGGCCGTGCCGTGAGCATTCCCGACATCGCCCGGGAACTTCGGGTGCGTTACGTGCTCGAAGGCAGCGTGCGCAAGGCCGGCAGCCGCGTCCGTGTTACGGCGCAGCTCATAGAGGGCGGCACGGGCGGGCATCTCTGGGCGGAACGCTATGACCGCGACCTGACCGACATTTTTGCCGTCCAGGACGAAATCACGGCCAGCATCACCCAGGCGCTTGCGGTCAGCCTGTCCCTCGAGCCGAACCGTACGAGCGCCGGGACCGCCAATATCGAAGCCTACGATCTTTTCCTCAGAGGCCGTGACCTCGCCTGGCAGTTGAAGCAATCGGGGAGCGAAGAGGCCGCCGCGCTGGTCGAGCGTGCCATTGCGCTCGATCCCGGCTATGCCCGAGCCTATGCGCTTCTGGGTCATATCAAGCTCACCGCCTGGCTTAACCGGTGGGGGCCCGATCCGGCCGCGAGCGAAAGGCAGGCCCTGGAACTCGGCCAGAAGGCGATCGGCCTGAACGCGTTCGATCCGTTCGGTTATTGGGTGGTCGCCTCCGTCCATTTGTGGCGCAAGCAGTTCGAAGTGGCGCTCGCCCTGACGGAGCGCGCGCACGAGCTCGATCCCGGCTTCGTTCCGATCTTTGCGAGCATGGGCGGCGCACTGCTCGGCCTTGGTCGCGCGCAGGAGGCGCTCGACGCATTCGAAACCATGCAGCGCGCCGATCCTCTTGCACCGCCGATCGTGCTGCATTTCCGCGCCCGCGCGCTCTTCCTCCTCGATCGGCTGGAGGAAGCGGCCGCGCTGCTCGAGGAGCGCATCGCCCGCAACCCCGAGACCGATGTCAGCCGCGCCCTGCTTGCGTCTGCCTATGGCCATCTGGGCAGGTTCGACGAAGCGAAGGCGGTCTGGGCGGAACTGTTCAAGACCAATCCGGACTATTCGCTTGCGCAGCGCAAGAGCATGCTTTCGGATCAGGAATACGAGAAACTGGCCGCCGGCATTTCCAAAGCCGGGTTGATCGAGCCGCGCCAAGGGTCGGTCGATTGACATAATCGTGAGGCAGGGGCTGCGCTTCAGGATTGGACTTCCGGCGGCCGAACGACCATTTAATGCGTAACGAAGCGTGTTCGGCTTTGTCGGGTGCGCTTTGAATTTTCAACGAACCTGGAGGATTTTCGATGAGCGAAGAACGTGCCGTCCTGGCGGGCGGATGCTTCTGGGGCATGCAGGATCTCATACGCCGCCTTCCAGGCGTGATCTCGACCCGCGTGGGCTATAGCGGCGGCGACGTGCCGAACGCGACCTACCGCAACCACGGCACCCATGCTGAAGCGATCGAGATCGTCTTCGATCCCGAGAAGACCAGTTACCGGGAATTGCTGGAATTCTTCTTCCAGATCCACGATCCATCCACGCGGAACCGGCAGGGCAACGATATGGGCACCAGCTACCGTTCAGCGATTTTCTATGCGAGCGACGAGCAGAAGAAGGTGGCCGAGGATACGATCGCCGACGTGAATGCTTCCGGCCTCTGGCCGGGCAAGGTCGTCACCGAGGTGACGCCGGTCGGCGATTTCTGGGAGGCCGAACCGGAGCACCAGGATTATCTGGAGCGTTACCCGAACGGCTATACCTGCCATTTCCCTCGGCCCAATTGGAAATTACCGCGCCGCGCCGACGCCGCCTGAGCGAAGCGCGGGGCGTTAACGCTCCGTCGTTCTGGATAGGCGTCGGCCTCTCTATCTTCGTCATTCCAGGGCGAAGCAGTCGCGTTAGCGGCATCGCGAAGACCCTGGAATCCGTGCCTGAGACAGGACGGCAACGCGTTGAGGGTGCAGAAGCGGGGTTGCCTTCTGCAGCGCCAGTGTGTGGCCGCGACGCTCCGGCATGGATTCCCGGTCTCCGCAGTTCGCTGCGCTCCTGTTCCGCCCGAAAATGACGAAGGCGGAAAGGCTCTCACTTCGTTTGCGAAGGCCGGTAGCGGCGGAAATGCAGGCGAAAACGTGGACAGGATCGCGCAGGCGGTTTTCGTAACTCTCTGATCCAGTTGCCTTTCCGTATTTTCTTCGCCTGTCTTTCTCCACGCCTTCCGCCCATCCTTCATAATCCCCGTCAGTTCCTCCCATCGGGAACACCGATCATGACGGTGATTGCGTGGGGAGGGACCGGCGCCTCCGCCTTGATGCTGACGTGGCATTGCGGCCGGGGAGGTCCTGCCGGGAGGTTCCCCTGGGGGCACTATGACCCCTGCGTGTCGGAAAGAGGCACACAGACCCGAGACAGAAGAGCGCTTCGGGAGCAGCGGAACAGGCGGGAATAGAAATCGCCGGACGGACGGCCGCAAGGTCGCACGTAAATTGCTTAGATGAGCGAGCCTGCGGCCGCCCGTCTTTCCCGGACTTTGCAATGGCCAGACGGTGAGAACCGGGCGTGGCGAGGGTGGAGCATGTGCGACATAAATGAGGATAGTCCTCCGCCCCTTCGCACCCATGTCCGGCAGGACAGAGGGGGGTGCGCAGGGGCGGAGGACAAGCAACGATGTCCACAACGACAATGAGTTTCAGGCACACGCATCCCAGAAGCGCCCGACCGGGCGTCGTGGCTCGTGCCACGCCCCCGCGGAGCCCAGCCGCGTCAGCGGCGTACGGGCGTGAGCGAAAACAAACCCACGTGAGCGAAACACCCCCAAAGCGAAAGCAAAAGCTTTCAGGAGCGCTTTTTGGGCGTGCCGTACATCCATTTGACGATGAGCATCGCGGGCAACACCCAGAGCAGGCCGGACAGCAGGAAATAGGCGAAATGGACCAAGCCGCTCGACTGGGCTAGTTTCGCTTCGGCCACCACCATCGCCGCCACCGCGTAGACGATGACGAGCAGGACGATGAGGAACGAGCCGATAAGGCGCTTGATGCGAGGATGCATGAAATCTCCTTCGGCGCCCTCATAAGCGTTGGACCGTGTCCGTGCAACGCGCCGGCGCGCTTTGCGCGACGGCATGTCGCGTTGCTGGCGCTCCGCTTTGCCGGCGCACGGTGCTATGCCACCGGCAATTGCGGCTCCTGAGGCAGACGATGACGGCAGCAACAGCCCTTGATGCGACACGCCCTTCCGCGCAGGAACAGGGCCGGATCGCGCGCAATCGCGCGCTGGTGCGCGGGTGGCTCTATGTCGTCGCCGTGGTGCTGTTCGGGCTCTTCCTCGTCGGCGGCGCGACGCGGCTCACCAATTCCGGCCTTTCCATCACCGAATGGCAGCCGATCCACGGCGTCATCCCGCCGTTGAACGACGCGGAATGGCAAGAAGAGTTCGCGAAATACAAGCAGATCCCGGAATATAAGGTGCTGAACCGCAACATGGACCTCGCCGGCTTCAAGCACATCTTCTGGTGGGAGTGGACGCACAGGTTGATCGCGCGCAGCGTCGGTTTCATCTTCGCCATCCCGCTGATCCTGCTGTGGGTGGCCGGCTGCATTGAGCGGAAACTGAAGCCCCGGCTCGTCGGCATATTGGCGCTTGGCGGCCTGCAGGGCGCGATCGGCTGGTGGATGGTGATGTCCGGGCTTGCCCATCGCACCGATGTCAGCCAGTACCGGCTTGCGATCCACCTGACGACGGCCTGCCTGATCTTCATCGCCACGCTTGCCGTCGCGCGCGGGCTCGCGCCGCACAGCGAAAAGCCTGCGCCGCGCAAGCTCCAGATTTTCGCCGGCGTGGTGGTCGCGCTGGTGCTTTTCCAGATCTATCTCGGCGCGCTGGTGGCGGGCACGAATGCCGGCTTCTCCTATAACACCTGGCCGCTGATGGACGGCAGGGTCGTGCCGGATGGGCTGTTCGTGCTGGAACCGGCATGGCGCAACCTCTTCGAGAACCCGAAGACGGTGCAGTTCATCCACCGTTGCGGCGCCTATCTGGTCTGGATCGTGGCGCTGGCGCACATGATCTTCGCCCTCAGCCGTGCCCCGAAAACGACGCATGCAAGACGCGCCGCCGTGCTCTTCCTGCTCGTGACATTGCAGGCGGCGCTCGGCATCACGACGCTTCTGATGCAGGTGCCGCTCGATCTAGGGCTGGCGCATCAGGCGATGGCGCTGGTCGTGCTCGCTTTCGCCACCGCGCACTGGCGCGGCACCAAGGGGGCGTATCCGGTGGAGGAAGCGGCTGCCGCTAGAAGCTGAGCGCCCGCACCTGCCGGATCGCTTCGGCGACGGCCAATTCGCGCTTCTCGTCCTTGTCGTTACCGTCTTCCGCATGCCACGCGGCGGAGAGGCACCCATAGGCTATCGCATGGTCGAGGATATTCCGGACATCCTGCCCGAGCGTCTTCGAGAAGGTCTCCGCCATTCGCGCGATGCGTTCCGGATCGAGACAGAGATCGTCGCGGTCGAGCGGATTGTAGAACATGTTGGCCGCATCGAAGGCAGGGTCGCCGAGCACGCCTTTCGGATCGATCGCCAGCCAGCCGCGTTTGCTGCAGAGGATGTTTTCGTGATGAAGGTCGCCGTGCAGCGGCCGGATATCATGCGGGGCGGCGAGGACCGTTTCGGCGATATTGGCCGCCTGGGCGTAAAGCGTCGTCCGCCCCGCAGTCCGATCGGCCTTCGCCTTTCGAAAAAGGCTGGAGAAGCGTTCGCGGAGCGGCTGAAGATCGGGCGGGAAAGCCCGGTCCGAAGGCGACAGGAGTCGAGTCATCACCTCGGCCGCGATGTCCGTCGCAGTCGCGTCGCCTTCCGTATCGAGGACATGCGAAAGCATCGTCTCGCCGGCATATTCCAGCAGCATGGACTGCCCCTCGAGGCCGAGCAGCCGCACCGTCCCTTCGCCGTTCCGCCATGCCAGATAGTGCGCGCCGCGCAATTCGTCCTCGACATCGTCGAAGGGCTTCAGCGCCTTGATGACCGCGTGCAGGCCATCGCGCAGCCACACCTTCCAGACATGGCTGCTGAAGGTGTCGGCAATGAGAACAGGATCACGGACTTCCCAGCGAGCGGGAAAGGCGGGAACGTCCATTCAGTGCCGGGTGTTGCCGAGCATCAGATCCATGTTCTGCACGGCCGCGCCCGAGGCGCCCTTGCCGAGATTGTCGAGCAGCGCGACGATATTGACCTGACCTTGGCCGGGCGTGCCGAATACGTAAAGGCGCATGCGGTCGGTGCCGTTCAGTTCGGTCGGATCGAGGCGCGCAAGCTTCGCGCTCGCCTCGAGCGGGATGACCTCCACGATGTCCTGCCCGGCATAGTGCGCGGCGAGCGCGCCATGGACGTCCTCCATCGAGGGCGCGCCGTCGAGGTCGCCGAGATACAACGGTACCTGCACGATCATGCCCTGCGCGAAGCGGCCCACACTCGGCGCGAAGATCGGCTTGCGGTCGAGCAGGCCATGCACCTGCATCTCCGGCACATGCTTGTGCTGCAAGGTCAGTCCGTAGAGGAAATGCGGCGCGGCGATGTAGTCCGGGTTCTCCGCGTTCTCCATCTGCGCAATCAACTGCTTGCCGCCGCCGGTGTAGCCGGAAACGGCGTTGACGGCGACCGGGTAGTCGGAAGGCAGCATGCCGGCCGTAACCAGCGGCCGCACGAGCGAAATGGCGCCGGTCGGGTAGCAGCCGGGATTGGCGACCAGCCGCGCTTTGGCGATGCGCTCGGGCTGGCCCTCGGTCATCTCGGCGAAGCCGTAGGCCCAGTCGGGATTGACTCGGTGCGCGGTAGAAGTGTCGATGACGCGCGTGGAATTGTTGCCGTCGAGCAGCGAGATGGCCTCGCGTGCGGCGGCGTCCGGCAGGCAGAGGATGGCGATGTCGGCCTGGCGCAGGAAATCGGCGCGCGCGGCAGCGTCCTTGCGGTGCTCCTCGGGGATGGACAGGATGTCGAGATCGCGGCGTTCGGCCAGCCGCGCCCGGATTTGCAGCCCGGTTGTGCCGTGTTCGCCGTCGATGAAGATTTTCGCCGTCATGGTGGTCGCTCGCTCCGATGGTCATGGGAGATAGGGCAGAAGCGGGCGCGATGCAATCGGCAGCGACGTGTGCCCCGAGCATCAGCTTTCGGCGGAGGCCGCCTTCTTCGCTTTCCGCTCCGCCAGCAGGCCGAGATAGTACATCGCCACGCTCGCGCCGGCGATTGCCGTGATGTCGGCATGGTCGTAGGCCGGCGCGACTTCCACGACATCGGCGCCCACGATGTCGAGATCGCCCAGCGCGCGCAGTACGGAGAGTATCTTGGCGGAGGAAGGGCCACCGGCCACCGGCGTACCGGTGCCGGGCGCAAAGGCCGGGTCGAGACAGTCAATGTCAAAGGTGACGTAGACCTTGCGGCCGGCCGCGCGCTCCCGGATCGCATAGACGATATCGGCGACGCGCATTTCTTCCAGTTCATGACCGTGGAGGATGCGGATACCGAAATTCTCTGGTGCATGGGTGCGGATGCCGACCTGGATCGACCATTCCGGCTCGATGATGCCGTCGCGCACCGCGCGCGCCACAAAGGAGCCGTGGTCGATGCGCTTGCCGTCGTCGAACCAGGTGTCCTGATGCGCATCGAAATGGACGAGCGCGAGCGGACCGTGGATCGCCGCATGCGCTTTGAGCAGCGGCCAGGTCACGAAATGGTCCCCACCGAGCGTAACCAGCGTGGCGCCCGAGCGCAGAATCCTGGCCGCTTCGCGCTCGATCGTCGCCGGTGTCTTCTGGTGGTTGCCATAGTCGAGCAGGCAATCGCCATAGTCGATCACCGCAAGCTGTGCGAACAGGTCGCGGTGAAACGGGTATTGCGGGTCGTTATCGAAGATCGCCGAGGCGCGCCGGATGGCCTGCGGGCCAAAACGGGCGCCAGGCCGATTGGACACCGCCCCGTCGAAGGGGATGCCCCAGATCACCGCATCGGCGCCCGCGAGCTTCTTCGAATATTTCCGCCGCATGAAAGAGAGCGCCCCGGCATAGGTCGGATCTTCGGCGGCGCCGGTGAGGCTACCGGCCGTGAAAGCATGGTCGATCGACTTGGAAGGCATGGGCATCCTCTTCGGCCATGACGAGTGAGGTCACCTAGCCGCCTGGCGCGGAAATTGCCACTGCAAAAGGAAGAAGCCGGATGACCGGCCAGACCTGTCCCGAACTGGCACTAAAGGTGGTTTGGAACGGCACAGGTGAGCAACCGGTCGACAATCCTGTCCGGTCTTGGGGAATGCCGCGGATCGTTTATGTGTACGCGGCTGGGCACTGGATGGGAAGAAGCCCGCGAAGAGCGATCTTCGCGGGCTTCGCCATAGATGCCGGTAGGCGGAATGCTTAGCGCTTGGAGAACTGGAAGCTGCGGCGGGCCTTCGCCTTACCGTACTTCTTGCGCTCGACGACGCGGCTGTCGCGGGTGAGGAAGCCGCCCTTCTTGAGCACGGCGCGCAGCCCCGGCTCGTAATAGGTCAGCGCCTTGGAGATGCCATGACGGACCGCACCCGCCTGGCCGGAAAGGCCGCCGCCGGCCACCGTCACGACGATGTCGTACTGACCGTCGCGGTTGACCGCCACGATCGGCTGACGCAGCACCATCTGCAGCACCGGCCGTGCGAAGTAGGCGGCGAATTCCTTGTCGTTGACGGTGATCTTGCCGCTGCCCGGCTTCAGCCAGACGCGGGCGATGGCGTCCTTGCGCTTGCCGGTGGCGTAGGCACGGCCCGACTTGTCGAGCTTCTGGACATGGACGGGAGCGACCTGTTCGGTCTGGCCCGTCGCGGCGCCGAGTTCTTGCAGGGAGGAAAGTTCGGCCATTACTGGACCCTCTTGTTCTTGCTGTTCAGGCCCGCCACGTCGAGCTTCTCGGGCTGCTGTGCCTCGTGCGGATGCTCAGGCCCGGCGTAGACGCGCAAATTCTTCATCTGGCGGCGGCCGAGCGGGCCGCGCGGGATCATGCGCTCAATAGCCTTCTCTACGACGCGCTCGGGGAAACGGCCCTCGAGGATGTCGCGCGCGGTGCGCTCCTTGATGCCGCCCGGATGGCCGGTGTGCCAGTAGTATACCTTGTCGGTGTACTTCTTGCCCGTGAGGGCGACCTTGTCGGCATTGATGATGACGACGTTGTCGCCGTCATCGACATGCGGGGTAAAGGTCGGCTTGTGCTTGCCGCGCAGGATGTTGGCGACGATGGAGGCGAGGCGACCGACGACGAGACCTTCCGCGTCGATCAGAACCCACTTCTTCGTCACTTCCGCAGGCTTCTGCGAAAAGGTTTTCATCTCTTTCTCTCTCACTCGGACCTTCCGCGATGGATCGGGCAGGAAGGCGTTTCTTGTTGCTTGGGTTGGCGCCGGGCGATGTGCCTTGCGCCAAAAACAAAACGGCGACCGCCGCGGCCGCTGTTTGCAGGCAGGCTTATAGGGGAGGGCGGTCGCGGCGTCAATATCGATGTTTGGCCGTTTGCGCAAGAAAATTCAGCAAAAACAATAAATTGCAGGTGCGGTATTAAAATACCGCACCTGCCCGGGCGCCTTGGAGATCAGTTCCACTTCTGCCCGGCTACCTGTTTCACCGATGCATTAAGGCGGTTCCACACGTTGATCTGCGCAATCTGGATGATCAGCGCGGCAAGCGCGGTTTCGTCGTAATGGGCGGCCGCTTCCGTCCAGACCGCGTCCGATACTGCTTCCGGCTTGTCGGCGATGCGCGTCAATTCCTCCGTAAGGGCGAGTGCCGCCCGCTCGGCATCATTGAAATAGGGCGTGTCGCGCCAGGCGGCGACGGCGAAAATGCGCTTGTCGTCCTCGCCTGCCTGCTTCAGCCCTTGGGCATGCATGTCCACGCAGACGCTGCAGCCGTTGATCTGGCTCGCGCGCAGATGGACAAGCTCGCGCGTGACGTCGGGCAGGCCATCGGTTGCCGTTGCCTTGTTGAGTGCGTGCAGCGCCTTCAAAGCGTCCGGCAGTACAAAGACGGGATGTTTCATTCGTGCTTGCATGGTCTTGTTCCTTTCGTTTTGTCTCGGTCCAGACACTTTGGTCTGGATGTTGACTGCCGGTCGCCCGACCGTGTCTGTCACACCGGCTGCGATCCGTTCGTCATGACCATGACGGAACGCGAAAGGGAAATGTGACCGTGACCGAAAAAAATCTTTTGACGCACGAGTTCGAAGCCAACCGGGGCCGCCTCGAAACGGTTGCCTACCGTATGCTGGGTTCGCGCAGCGAGGCCGAAGACGCAGTCCAGGAAGTCTGGTTGCGGCTCAATCGCGCCGATGCCGAATCCATCGGCAACATCGGCGGTTGGCTAACCACCGTCATTGCGCGTCTCTGCCTCGACATACTGCGCGCCCGCAAGTCGCGCCGGGAGGATTCGCTCGATCGCATGGCCGGCGAGGAGATTCCGGTAGAGCCGTCTGTGGTCGCTATGGACGCTTCGCCGGAAGAGCAGATCGCGATGGCGGATTCTGTCGGGCTCGCCATGCTGGCGGTGCTGGAGACGCTCGGCCCCGCAGAACGCGTTGCCTTTGTGCTCCATGACATGTTTGCCGTGCCGTTCGAGGAAATCGCGCCCGTGATCGGCCGCTCGCATGACGCAACCCGCCAACTTGCCAGCCGTGCACGCCGCCGTGTGCAAGGCGCCAGGCCGAACGGTATGGTCGACAATGCGCGTCGTCGCGAAATCATCGGTGCCTTTATCGCAGCCTCGCGTGGCGGCGATTTCTCGGCGCTATTATCGCTGCTCGCGCCTGATGTGGTGTTCACCCCGGACGAGACGGCCACGCGGCTTGGTCAGCAAGGGGAGGCACGGGGCGCCGCTGCAGTCGCGGCATTGTTCAACGGCCGCGCGCAGGCGGCGCGACCGGCCCTTATCGACGGGACGGTCGATATCGCCGTCGTTCCCGGCGAGCGTTTGCTGCTGGTCCTCAGGCTGCGCATTGTCGACGGCCGGATTACCGGTATCGATGCCGTTGCCGGCCCCGAACAGCTTGCAGAACTCGATCTCGAGATTCTGGAAGGATGAGCGTCAGCTCCTTTTCGGCGGGATCGAGTAGGTGCCGGTCGCATGGGCGACGATCTCCGCATCCGGTCCCGCCACCATCTCGATGTCATAGACCATCAGGCTGCGGCCGAGTTTCAGGATGCGGCAGTGCCCGTCGACCGGTCCGGCCTCCGCCTTGCGCATGAAGTTTATGGAGATGTTCGTCGTCACCGACAGGGCATCCGGCCCCGCATGGGAGAGCACGCAGGCATAGCCGCCGAGATCGGCCAGCGCGAAGAGCGAAACGCCGGAAACCGTGTCGCCGGGGCGCAGGTGCTCGTAGGCCGCGTTCAGGCGGATCGTGCAGCCTCCGGAGAACACCTCGGTCACCACGTAATCCGGCCTGTCCTTGTTGAGCTGCGGAAAGACCTGGCGAAAAAGATCGTTCACTTCGTCCGCCGTCATCACCGGAGCGGGTTTCTTCGTCATGCGTCCCTCTTTGACAGCCGATCGCGTCGTTTTACGCCTTTCCTTCGCAGGAAGCGGGCATTAGCTATGCATCGGTAGGTAGATGCGCGGAGAAAGACAATGGCCGAGGTACTGAAGCTCAGACCAGAGGCGCCTGAAGGCCCGATACTTTCGGAACTGCGCAACGGGATTCTGGTGCTCACGCTCTCCAACCCGCCGGCCAATGCGCTTTCGATGGAGGTGATGACGGCCTTGCAGGGCGAGCTCGACCGCGCACGCGACGATCGCTCCGTTCGTGTCGTGGTGATCGCCGCTGCTGGAAAGCTCTTTTGCGCAGGCCATGATCTGAAGGAAATGACGGCGCATCGCGCCGATTCCGACAAGGGCAGGGCATATTTCGAGGAGACGTTCGCCACCTGCTCGCGCCTTATGCAGTCGATCGTTTCTTTGCCGAAGCCGGTGATTGCCGCGGTCGACGGCATTGCTACCGCGGCCGGATGCCAGCTTGTCGCCTGCTGCGATCTGGCGATTGCGACCGACCGCGCGACGTTCGGCGTCAACGGCATCGATGTCGGGCTCTTCTGCACGACACCATCGGTGGCGCTGTCGCGCAATATCTCGCGCAAGCATGCCATGGAGATGTTGTTGACCGGCGAGATGATCGATGCGCAGACGGCGCGCGATTTCGGCCTGGTGAACCGTGTCATGCCACCGGAGTATCTGAACCAGATCGTCAACAAATACGCGGAAACCATTGCAGCCAAATCGCCGACGGCCATTCGCATGGGCAAGAAAGGTTTTTACGAGCAGGCCGACCTCGGCCTTGCGGAAGCCTACGATAGTGCCTCACGCGTCATGATCGAAAACATGCTGGCGCATGACGCGGAGGAAGGCATCGCAGCCTTCATCGGCAAGCGCAAGCCGCAATGGATCGGCGAATGACGGTCGAAAGCCGCCTTTGATGGAACCGCGCATCTCGATCATTACCATCGCGGTCGATGATCTCGACCGCATGGCCGCGTTCTATCAGGCGATGGGCCTGAAGCGGCACCGGATCGATGAAGGCGTTGCCTTCTTCCAGATGGGCGGCGCGATCCTGGCGCTTTTCCCGCGCAAATCGGCCGAACCGGATGCGGGGATCGAGTTCGGCAAAGGGGTCTCGCGTGTCTATCTCGCTTACAATACCCGATCGGATGCCGAGGTAGATCAGGTATTGACCGAGGTCGAGCTTGCGGGCGGCCGCATCGTGAAGCCGGCCGGCCGTGCATTCTGGGGCGGCTGGTACGGCTATTTCGCCGACCCGGAGGGCAATCTCTGGGAAGTCGCCCATAACCCGCAATTTCCGATCGACGAGATGGGCAATATCAAGCTTCGGACATGAACCACGACACCTATTCTCAGGACTACATCTCCGGCATTCTCAACAGCGTCAGGACCATCGCCATGGTCGGCGCCTCGGCCAATGACGTGCGGCCGAGTTTCTTCGTGCTGAAATATCTGATCGCGAAGGGATTTACCGTCTATCCGGTCAATCCCGGACAGGCGGGAAAGGAAATCCTTGGCCAGCGTGTCTATGCGCGCCTGTCAGATATCCCGCATGCGATCGAGATGGTCGACATCTTTCGCGCACCGGACGCTGTGCCGGCGATCGTGGACGAGGCGTTGACGCTCGATCCGCTGCCGAAGGTGATCTGGATGCAGCTTGGCGTCCGCAACGACGAAGCGGCGGCGAAGGCGGAGGCGGCGGGCCTGAAGGTGGTGATGAACCGTTGCCCGAAGATCGAATATGGCAAGCTGTCAGGCGAAATCGGGTGGAACGGCGTCAATTCGGGCGTGCTGTCGGCGAAAAAGCCGATTATGCGCGGCGGCTTCCAGAGTTTCGGGATCCGCTCGAAATAGCATGGATGTCCATCCGGCCGGCTGAAAACATGCCCCCTTCATCGTCTTTGGGCCGTCTGGAGGAATAATCTTCTTTGCTTTTGCCCTTCCGCTTTGCGAAGAATGCCGCCGACCAATTCATTCGCTCTAATTTGATTTCCAAGGAGGAGTTCCCATGAGCCAGCGTACGCCGGGCTTCAACACCCTTTCCGTTCATGCAGGCGCCAAGCCGGATCCGGCCACCGGCGCCCGTGCGGTGCCGATTTACCAGACCACGTCTTTCGTCTTCGAGAATGCCGACCATGCCGCGGCGCTGTTCGGGCTGAAGGCGTTCGGCAACATCTACACCCGTATCATGAACCCGACCCAGGCGGTGCTGGAAGAACGCGTGGCGGCGCTTGAAGGCGGCACGGCGGCGCTCTGCACGGCTTCCGGTCAGTCGGCGCACCTGCTCGTCTTTCATACCCTTCTCAAGTCGGGCGACAATTTCGTCGCCGCGCGCAAGCTTTACGGCGGTACGATCAACCAGTTCGGCCAGGCGTTCCAGAATTTCGGCTGGGAGGTGCGCTGGGCCGACGTGAACGATCCGGAAAGCTTCGAGAAACTGATCGACGAGAAGACCAAGGCGCTGCATATCGAGAGCCTCGCCAATCCGGGCGGCGAGTTCGTCGATATCGCAAAAATCTCGGCCATAGCGCGCAAGCATGGCCTGCCGCTGGTCGTCGATAATACGCTGGCCAGCCCCTATCTCGTGCGGCCGATCGAGCATGGCGCCGACATCGTCGTCCATGCGCTGACCAAGTTCATCGGCGGTCACGGCAATTCCATCGGCGGCATCATCGTCGACGCCGGTACCTTCGACTGGTCGAAGTCTGGAAAGTATCCGATGCTGTCGGAGCCGCGCGCCGATTACGGCGGCATGGTGCTGCATGAGACCTTCGGCAATTTCGCCTTCGCCATTGCCGCGCGCGTCCTCGGCCTGCGCGATCTCGGCCCGGCGATCTCGCCGTTCAACGCCTTCCTGATCGTCACCGGACTGGAGACGCTGCCGCTCAGGATGCAGCGTCACTCGGACAACGCGCTGAAGGTGGCGGAGTGGCTGTCGAAGCAGCCTCAAATCAAGTGGGTCTCCTATCCGGGCCTGCCGTCGGATCCGAACCACGCGCTGCAGCAGAAATATTCGCCGAAGGGAGCGGGCTCAGTATTCACCTTCGGGCTCAAGGACGGCTACGAGGCTGGCGTCAAATTCGTGGAGGCGTTGCAGCTTTTCTCGCATCTCGCCAATATCGGCGACACGAAATCGCTGGTCATCCATCCCGCCTCGACCACGCACCGCCAGCTTTCGGACGAGCAGAAGGTGGCGGCGGGCGCCGGCCCGGATGTCGTGCGACTTTCCATCGGAATCGAGGACGTCGAGGATATCATCGCCGATCTGGAGCAGGCGCTGAAGGCAGCCGCGTGAGCTTTTCGGGCGGTCGCTCCCGGCCGTGGGTTGCGGCTTAATCTTGCTGGCCGGCCCGATCGGGCCGGCCACAACTATTAGAGACCGGAAGGGATATCGGGTCGAGTTGGCGTCGATGGCAAATGTATCACCATCGCGCCTCCAGGCTCTCCAGTCCGTGGAAATGGTAGGTATCGCGATAGCGCGGCGCCTCGGCAAATTTTAGCGCCGGCAGCCGATCGAAGAGCACTTTCAGTGCCACCTGCAGTTCGAGTCTCGCCAGCGGCGCGCCGATGCAGAAATGGATGCCGCCGCCGAAGGTGACGTTCTTCTGATCGGCGCGCGAGGGATCGAATTTGCCGGGCGAGGCGAAGGCCGCCGGGTCGTGGTTGGCCGCGCCGAGGATTAGGCCGATCTGCTCGCCGGCATTCACCGTCACGCCGGGAGCGACCTCGGTCCGGTCATAGGCATAGCGGCGGAACATATGGAGTGGCGCGTCGAAGCGCAGGCATTCCTCCGCCGTCGCAACCGTCTGCTCCTGGGTAGCGAAGAAACGGCGCGGATCGCCGCCCTGGGCGACGATTGCGCGCACGCCGTTGCCGGTCTGATGGACCGTTGCCTCGTGGCCGGCGTTGAGAAGCTGGATGACGGATGAGATCAGTTCGGCGTCGAAGAGTTTCTCCTCGCCGTCGCGCGCAGCGATCAGGACGCTGAGGATGTCGTCGCCGGGCTTCCTGCGTCGCTCCTCGACATAACCGCGCAGGAAGTCGGAGAATTCGCGCGCGGCCGCATTCGCGGCGATTTCCACCTCGCGCGTGCGGCCGTGCATGTGCATGGCGACCATACGGTGCGACCAGTCGAGAAGCTGATCGTTCATCGAGGTCGGTACGCCGAGCATCTCGGCGATGACGGTGACCGGGATCGGTGTGGCGAAGGAAGGCAGCAGATCCGCATGCCCGGCTGGCTCGATACGGTCGATCAGATCGTGCGCCAGCTTTTCGATCACGGAGCGCAGGCGTTCCACTTGTCGCGAGACGAAGGCGCGGTTGACCAGCGTGCGAAGCCGCGTATGCGCAGGCGGCTCCAACTCCAGCATGGAGTGCGACGCGAAGGCATCGAAATCCTTCAGATGGTCGCGCGGCCCTTCATAGCCGTCGTCAGGTGCGCCCGGCGGCCGCTCGCGGCCGAGGCGGCGATCCCGCAAAAGCCGCGAGACGTCGTCAAATCCGGCAAAGCACCAGATCCCGAACTCTTCCCAGAAGAATACCGGCGAGGCGTCGTGGATCGCCCGATAAGCGGGATAGGGATTCTGCACGAAGGCCGGTTGGTGCGGTTCGAGGCTGAGGTGGCGGGTCGCGTGATCGAAATCGAAGCGAGGGAGGGGCGTGGAATGCTCGTTCATGGATGCACTCTAACGCGGCTTGCCACGCGGCCGCCAGCCTCTAAGCTTGACCGCGAAGCAAGTTTCGAGGCGAGAATGAAAATCATTGTTGTCGGGGGTGGTATCGCCGGGCTGTCGAGCGCCTGGGCGCTGACGAAGCGCGGCCATCATGTCACGCTTATCGAGCAGGGGCCGATCCCCAATCCGCTCGGCGCCTCCGGCGACCATCACCGCATCATCCGACGCGCCTATGGCGCTGCGACAGGCTACGGCGCCGCCATCACCGAAGCCTATGCTGCATGGGACGAGCTTTGGGCCGATCTCGGCAAAAGCCACTACGATCCGCGGGGCTTCATGGCCGTCTCGCGCGAACCGGGCGATGAAGCGGAGGAATATCGTGAAGGACTGGAGAGCGGAAACTATCCGTTCGAGCTATTGCCGCCGGCGGCGGCGGCCGAACGCTGGCCGTTCCTCGACGCCGGCGCCTTCCGTTACGCGTTCTTCTCCAAGGAGGGTGGCGCGCTTCATTGCAGGCGGATAGCCGAAGGCCTTTCCGGGTGGCTGCAGGCGAATGGCGCCGAGCTTCGCCCGAAGACCCGCGTCGCTGAGGTGGATAGCGGGCAGGGCACGGTCACGCTTACGGACGGAACGATACTATCGGCCGACCGTATCGTCGTGACGGCAGGCGCCTGGGTGCTGAAACTCTTCCCCGAACTTGCCGATCGCCTGACGGCGTACCGCACGGCCGTAGTCTATCTCGAACCGCCGGCCGATCTTGCCGGTGCGTGGGCAGCCGCGCCCGTCATCCTCGACGTCGGTGGCCGGACCGATGGTTACATCATTCCGCCTTCCGGGGAGGGCGGGCTGAAATTCGGTTCTGGACTGCACAAATTCGCCTCGCCGGACGCTGATGCCCGTCGTGTGCCGGAACCGGGTGAAGGCGAGGCGATCCGCGATCTGTTCGCGCCGCCGCTCGCCAGGATCAGCGAATATCGCGTAAAGGACGTGCGTACCTGCGCCTACACATTCACCGCCGACGAGCGCTTTCTCGGCACGGAAATCGGTCGCGCCGTCGTCGTGTCGGCCTGCTCCGGGCATGGTTATAAATTCGGCGCGGCGGTCGGTCGCCGCGTTGCCGCCGCGGTCGATAGCGGTGACACCGGCACGCTTGCGAGATGGCTGCGGGCGGAAGCCGTATAAACCATTTCTCCGACTAACCTGGCGGCAGTGTCGTGTGGGCTTGCGCCGGACGGTGCGGCCAACCTATTTATCGGGGAAACACGGATCGAATCGATTCCGCTTTTTGGGTACGGGATCGGCCCCCGCGAAAAGGACTCTCCATGAAAAGCCCGACCGAGACATTCATGAACCTCGTACCGATGGTGGTCGAGCAGACCAATCGCGGCGAGCGCGCCTACGACATCTTTTCGCGTCTCCTGAAGGAACGCATCATCTTCATCACCGGGCCGATCGAGGACGGCATGTCGACGCTGGTCTGCGCGCAGCTTCTCTTCCTTGAGGCGGAGAACCCGAAGAAGGAGATCAGCCTCTACATCAACTCGCCGGGCGGCGTGGTGACCTCGGGCCTCGCCATCTACGACACCATGCAGTTCATCAAGCCGGCGGTTTCGACGCTCTGCATCGGCCAGGCGGCGTCGATGGGTTCGCTTCTGCTGTGTGCCGGCGAAAAAGACATGCGCTTCGCCACGCCGAACGCCCGCATCATGGTGCATCAGCCGTCGGGCGGCTTCCAGGGACAGGCGTCCGACATCGAGCGCCATGCCCAGGATATAATCAAGCTGAAACGGCGCCTGAACGAGATCTACGAGAAGCATACGGGTCGCGACTACGACACGATCGAGAGCACGCTCGACCGCGATCATTTCATGACTGCGGAAGAAGCCAGGGAATTCGGCATCGTGGATAAGGTCCATTCGACGCGCGAAGCGCTCGAAACGGCGGCCGCGGCGGGATAATTCTCGGCGTAAACACTGGAAATGACGCTGAATTGAAACGCTCTGCGTCATTTCTGTCACAATTACCTGTTCCCACCGGTTGGGCGACAGCCTACGTTAAGCCTATGTTGATTTTTCAACGGCCTAACTTTGGTACAGATTCGCTCGCTCGTTGCCGCGTTTTCCGATTCGTGGTTCGTACGGAAGGGTGCGGTGGGACGGTTGCCCTGGGGCTGCTGCTGACAAAGGGGATGTTGGCATAGGAGCTTTGGGGCAATAGGATCGCAGGACTGGAAGCAGCCGGTTGGCCGGACGGACGCGAAAAGGAACGTGAGACATGAGCAAGGTCGGCAACGCGGGGGGTGGCGACAGCAAGAATACCCTCTACTGCTCGTTCTGCGGCAAGAGCCAGCACGAGGTCCGCAAGCTGATTGCCGGGCCGACGGTATTCATCTGCGACGAGTGCGTCGAACTCTGCATGGATATCATCCGCGAGGAGAACAAGACCTCGATGGTGAAGTCGCGCGAGGGCGTGCCGACTCCGCAGGAGATCCTCGCCGTTCTCGACGACTACGTGATCGGGCAGCCCTACGCCAAGCGCGTGCTGTCGGTGGCGGTGCATAACCACTACAAGCGGCTGGCGCATGCCGGCAAGAACAACGACGTCGAGCTCGCCAAGTCGAACATCCTGCTGATCGGCCCGACCGGCTGCGGCAAGACGCTCCTGGCGCAGACCCTGGCGCGCATCATCGACGTGCCCTTCACCATGGCCGACGCCACGACGCTGACGGAGGCAGGCTATGTCGGCGAGGATGTCGAGAATATCATCCTCAAGCTCCTGCAATCGGCGGACTACAATGTCGAGCGGGCGCAGCGCGGCATCGTCTATATCGACGAGATCGACAAGATTTCGCGCAAGGCCGACAATCCGTCGATCACGCGCGACGTGTCGGGCGAGGGCGTGCAGCAGGCGCTCCTGAAGATCATGGAAGGCACGGTCGCTTCCGTGCCGCCGCAGGGCGGCCGCAAGCATCCGCAGCAGGAGTTCCTTCAGGTCGATACGGCCAACATCCTGTTCATCTGCGGTGGGGCCTTCGCCGGGCTCGACAAGATCATCTCGGATCGTGGTCGCAAGACCTCGATCGGCTTTGGCGCGACGGTCGCCTCGCCCGATGAACGCCGCACCGGCGATCTCTTCCGCAAGGTCGAGCCGGAGGACTTGCTGAAGTTCGGTCTCATTCCCGAATTCGTCGGCCGCCTGCCGGTACTTGCCACGCTAGAGGACCTCGATGAGCCGGCGCTGATCCAGATCCTGACGGAGCCGAAGAACGCTCTGGTCAAGCAGTACCAGCGGCTCTTCGAGATGGAGAATGTGGATCTGACCTTCCACGAGAACGCACTTTCGGCGATCGCCAAGCGGGCGATTGAACGTAAGACCGGCGCTCGCGGCCTGCGCTCCATCATGGAGGCGATCCTGCTCGACACCATGTTCGAGCTGCCGGCGCTGGAAGGCGTTCGCGAGGTGGTGATTTCGGAAGAAGTGGTTTCCGGCAATGCAAGGCCGCTCTACATCTATTCCGACACCAAGAAGGAAAAAGGCAACGTCAGCGCCTGACGCGGCTTGCCTGTCCGACCTTATGCCGACTTCGCATATCCGCCCTGCCCAATGGGCAGGGAACTGGCCCTTGATCTTAGCAGGCGCAACATCCACGTAAGCGGCAACGAGGTCGTGGGAATTCCGTGCCGATCAAGAGGCCCTTCGAAAGGGTTATGGGCGGAAAGAGCCGCGGCCGTTAAACTGAGATTCGCGGTTGGCCAAAGGCGGCCGCGATCGGAAAGGCAAGAGAATGAGCAAATCATCCAACGCTCCAGGCGCCGCCTCGCAGAAGGGGGCCTATGCGGTCCTGCCGCTGCGCGACATCGTCGTCTTCCCGCATATGATTGTGCCGCTCTTCGTCGGCCGCGAGAAGTCGATCAAGGCGCTCGAGGAGGTCATGGGTGCGGACAAGCAGATTCTGCTTGCCACCCAGATGAATGCTGCCGACGACGATCCCGAAGCCAGCGCGATCTACGATGTCGGCACGCTCGCCAACGTGCTCCAGCTCCTCAAGCTGCCCGACGGTACTGTCAAGGTGCTGGTGGAAGGCACGGTGCGCGCGAAGATCACGCGCTTTACCGAAGAGGAGCAGTTTCACGAGGCCGAGGCCGAAATCCTTCATGAGCCTAGCGAGGAAGAGGTGGAGATCGAGGCGCTTGCGCGTTCGGTCGTCTCCGATTTCGAGAACTACGTGAAGCTCAACAAGAAGATTTCGCCCGAAGTGGTCGGCGCGGCCAGCCAGATCGACGACTATTCCAAGCTCGCCGATACGGTAGCTTCGCATCTGGCCATCAAGATCCCCGAGAAGCAGGAAATGCTCGCCACGCTCTCCGTCAAGGAGCGGTTGGAGAAGGCGATGGGCTTCATGGAATCCGAGATCTCCGTGCTCCAGGTGGAGAAGCGCATCCGCTCCCGCGTCAAGCGGCAGATGGAGAAGACACAGCGCGAATACTACCTCAACGAGCAGATGAAGGCGATCCAGAAGGAACTCGGCGAGGGCGAGGACGGCCGCGACGAGGCAGCCGAAATCGAGGAGCGCATCAAGAAGGCAAAGTTGTCGAAGGAAGCGCGCGAGAAGGCGAATGCCGAGTTGAAGAAGCTCCGCTCCATGTCGCCCATGTCGGCGGAAGCGACCGTCGTTCGCAACTATCTCGACTGGCTGCTTTCGATCCCGTGGAACAAGAAGTCCAAGCTCAAGAACGACCTGGAATACGCCCAGGAAGTCCTCGACGCGGACCATTTCGGTCTCGACAAGGTCAAGGAGCGCATCGTCGAATATCTCGCCGTGCAGAGCCGCCAGAACAAGCTCAAGGGACCGATCCTGTGTCTCGTCGGCCCTCCGGGCGTCGGCAAGACCTCGCTCGGCAAGTCGATCGCCAAGGCGACCGGCCGCGAGTTCGTGCGCATGGCGCTTGGCGGCGTGCGTGACGAGGCCGAGATACGCGGCCACAGGCGGACCTATATCGGCTCGATGCCCGGCAAGGTCATCCAGTCGATGAAGAAGGCCAAGAAGTCCAACCCGCTCTTCCTGCTCGACGAGATCGACAAGATGGGCATGGATTTCCGTGGCGATCCGTCCTCGGCGCTGCTCGAGGTGCTCGATCCGGAACAGAACCACACCTTCAACGACCACTATCTCGAGGTCGATTACGACCTGTCGAACGTCATGTTCGTGACGACGGCGAACACGCTGAATATCCCGCCGGCCCTGATGGACCGCATGGAGATCATCCGTATCGCCGGCTACACGGAAGACGAGAAGGTCGAGATCGCCAAGCGGCACCTGCTGCCGAAGGCGGTGAGGGACCACGCACTGAAGGCCGAGGAGTTCTCGGTCAGCGACGAGGCGTTGCGCGAGATCGTGCGCACCTACACGCGGGAAGCCGGCGTCCGTAACTTCGAGCGCGAGTTGATGAAGCTGGCGCGTAAGGCGGTCACCGAGATCCTGCGCTCGAAGGGCGAGAAGAAGGCCGTGCATGTCACGCCGGAGAACCTGGCGGACTATCTCGGCGTTCAGCGCTTCCGCTTCGGTCAGATCGACGGAGAGGATCAGATCGGTGTGGTGACGGGCCTTGCCTGGACCGAGGTCGGCGGCGAGTTGCTGACGATCGAGGGCGTCATGATGCCCGGCAAGGGCCGCATGACGGTGACCGGCAACCTGAAGGACGTGATGAAGGAATCGATCTCGGCCGCGGCTTCCTATGTCCGCTCGAGGGCTATCGATTTCGGCATCGAGCCGCCGCTCTTCGACAAGCGCGACATCCACGTCCACGTTCCCGAAGGGGCGACCCCGAAGGACGGACCGTCGGCTGGCGTGGCGATGGCGACGGCGATCGTCTCGGTGATGACCGGCATTCCCGTCCGCAAGGATATCGCCATGACGGGCGAGATCACACTTCGCGGCCGGGTGCTGCCGATCGGCGGATTGAAGGAAAAGCTGCTTGCAGCGCTTCGCGGCGGCATCAAGAAGGTGCTGATCCCGGAAGAAAACGCCAAGGATCTGGCGGATATTCCGGACAATGTGAAGAGCGGCATGGAGATCGTTCCGGTCTCGAGGGTGGGCGAGGTGCTCAGGCATGCGCTCACCACTATGCCCGAACCGATCGAGTGGACCGAGCCGGTGAGCCCTCCGGCGACGACCGATGGGCTCGAAGATGCGGCTACGCAAACGGTCGCGCACTGAACGATCCGTACGAAACTCGAAAGACCGGGCCTTGCGCCCGGTCTTTTTTGTTCAAAACCGCGGAAATCCGGGCTTTCTTCAAAGAATTGCGTCGTTTTCGTCTTGGTTGCGGCACAACTTCTAACTAAGGTGCCCCTCTGCCGGTTGAGTCGAGAGTCCGGTTTCCTGAGGAAGGGGATTGTTTATGAATAAGAACGAACTGGTTTCTGCAGTCGCTGACGAGGCCGGGCTGGAAAAGGGCAAGGCCCAGGCGGCGGTCGATGCGGTGTTTTCCGTCATCACCAAGGAGCTGAAGAAGGGCGGTGATGTCCGTCTGGTCGGCTTCGGCAATTTTTCGGTGGTCAAGAGGGAAGCGTCCACCGGGCGTAACCCGCAGACCGGCGCTCCGGTGAAGATTCCGGCCCGTAAGGCGCCGAAATTCTCCGCCGGCAAGGGCCTCAAGGACGCGGTGAACTGATCGCCGTTTCCCACTGATACAGACGAAAAAGCCGGGCATGATCCCGGCTTTTTCTTTTGGGAGGGCATGGCGGTCGCTGGTGTTTCCGTGCGTCCTTCGAGGCTCGCTTCGCTCGCACCTCAGGATGAGGGAGGTTGGGGGCGAAGCACCTTAATTTTGAGGAATTGGAGCCTAGGAAACCTCGGAATCCAGAACAAGAATAACTGAGGACCACAGACGCCGCCCCCCTCATCCTGAGGTGCGAGCGAAGCGAGCCTCGAAGGACGCACCACAGGTCGCCGCTTCCGGCATTGCCGGAGAATTCACACCCCCTTCACAAACCCGTCCAGCACGCGTTTCTGCCCGGCCTTGTCGAAGTCGATGGTGAGCTTGTTGCCTTCGATCGCTGACACGTTTCCGTTGCCGAATTTCTGGTGGAAGACGCGATCGCCGACCTTGAAGGGGGAGGGGTCGGAGGAGACCGATTTCGCCACCAGTTCGCCCTCGATGGTGCGGCCTTTAACCGAGCCGCGGCCGGCGCCATAACCTGAATCCGTCTCGCCATAGCCTATACGCTCGACGGAGTGACCTGAGCGCGTGCCCCAGTTGCGGTCGGTCGCCTGGGTCCGGTTCTGCTGTGCCCGCTGCCAGCCGGGCGTGGCATAAGTGTTGGAGAAGGAGCGTTCGCCGACATCGTCGAAGCGCGACGCGCCGTAGGGATTCTGCCGGCCAGCGCCGAAGCCGCCGCGCCCGGATGCGAAGGAGCCGCCACCATAGGGATTGCCGTAGCCGCCGTAGGAATTGCCGGCGTCGGCCACCTCGACGTGCTTCTCAGGCAATTCGTCGAGGAAGCGGGAGGGTATGGTCGATTGCCAGAGCCCGTGGATGCGGCGGTTGGAGACGAACCAGATGTGCAGGTTGCGCTTGGCGCGGGTTACGCCGACATAGGCAAGCCGCCGCTCCTCCTCGAGGCCCGAGCGACCGCCCTCGTCCAGCGCGCGCTGATGCGGAAACAGGCCTTCTTCCCAGCCGGGCAGGTAGACGGTTTCGAATTCCAGCCCCTTGGCCGAATGCAGCGTCATGATATTGACGGCATCGAGCCCCTCGCTCTGCTCCGCCTCCATCACCAGCGCGACATGCTCGAGGAAGGAGCGCATGGACTCGAACTCCTCCATGGAGCGGATCAGCTCCTTGAGGTTGTCGAGCCGACCGGGCGCTTCCGCCGAGCGGTCGTTCTTCCACATTTCCGTGTAGCCGCTTTCCTCCAGGATGGTCTCGGCCAACTCCGTATGCGGCGTGGAATCGAGCGCCTTCTGCCAGCGGGCGAAGCCGGCCGTGAGCTGGCGAAGCGCTGCGCGCGGCTTCGGCTTCATCTCGTCGCTTTCGGCGAGGTCGGTGGCAGCCTCCAGCATTGGAATGCCGCCACCGCGCGCGACATCGTGGATCTGGCGGACCGCCGCTTCGCCGAGGCCGCGCTTCGGCACGTTGACGATGCGCTCGAAGGCGAGATCGTCGGCGCCTTGCGCGACGACGCGGAAATAAGCCATGGCGTCGCGGATTTCCTGGCGCTCGTAGAAGCGAGGACCACCGATGACGCGGTAGTTGAGGCCGAGCGTGACGAATCGATCCTCGAATTCGCGCATCTGGAAGGACGCGCGCACGAGGATCGCCATGTCGTTGAGTTTGTGGCCCTTCGCCTGCAGCGCCTCAATCTCCTCCCCGACGGCGCGAGCCTCTTCCTCGGAATCCCATGCGGCGTGCACGATAACCTTGGCGTCGTCCGGGTCCGCCGCATCCGTGAAAAGCGTCTTGCCGAGCCGGCCTTCATTGTGCGCGATCAGGTGCGAGGCGGCGCCGAGGATGTGGGCCGTCGAGCGGTAGTTGCGCTCCAGCCGGATCACGACGGCGCCCGGAAAATCCTTATCGAAGCGCAGGATGTTGTCCACCTCCGCTCCGCGCCAGCCATAGATCGACTGGTCGTCATCGCCCACACAACAAATATTGACGGTGGAACTGCCGATCTCCCCCTCAAGGGGGGAGATCGGACGACCGTTCGGCCGCTGCGCCAACAGCCTCAGCCACAGATATTGCGCGGTGTTGGTATCCTGGTACTCGTCGACGAGGATGTATTTGAACCGGCGGTGATATTCGCGCAGCACATCCGGATTCTCGCGGAAAATACGGATCGGGTGCAGCAAAAGATCGCCGAAGTCGCAGGCGTTCAGCGTCTTCAGCCGCTGCTGATAGTCCGTATAGAGCTTGCGACCCTTGCCGTTGCCGAAGCTCCTCGCGTCGCCTTCGGGAATGTCGGCGGGGCCAAGCCCCTTGTTCTTCCAGCCGTCGATCATCATGGCGAACTGGCGCGCCGGCCAGCGCTTGTCGTCGAGCCCTTCCGCCTGGATGAGCTGGCGGATGAGGCGGATGACATCATCCGTGTCGAGGATGGTGAAGCCCGATTTCAGGCCCGCGAGCTCCGCATGACGGCGCAAGAGCTTGACACCGATCGAGTGGAAGGTGCCGAGCCAGGGCATGCCCTCGACCGCCTCGCCGACGAGTAGACCGATCCTCTCCTTCATCTCGCGCGCGGCCTTGTTGGTGAAGGTGACAGCGAGGATTTGAGAGGGGAAGGCACGGCCAGTGGCGAGGATATGGGCGATGCGCGTCGTCAGCACGCGCGTCTTGCCGGTGCCGGCGCCGGCCAGAACGAGAACCGGGCCTTCCGTCGTCTCCACCGCAAGGCGCTGCTCGGGATTGAGCCCCTTCAGATAATCCGGCGCCGACCCCTGCCGCGCAGCCATGGCGCGCGCGGCGATACCGGACGGGCGCGGCCCGCCGGGCTCGTCGAAGAAAGGCATATCGTCGGGAAGACCAGCCATTTCCGGGGAATGTAGTGATTCGGCGGCAAAAGGCCACACAAACCGGGCAGGAGACGACGCCTATCCCGCCCCTAACCGGCGGCGCGCAGCGGTGCGCAGGCCGCATAAAGCAAAAGCTTGAGCTGGGTCTGGCTGTCCACGCTCGCCTGCATCGCAAGCGGGCGGGCCGCCCACTCCCTCACTTCCTCGACCACCCGCCGATGATCCTCCGGCACAGTCAGCACATCCACCTTCCGGCCTTTCCGGTCCAGCAGGAGGAGGTAGAGCTTGCCTTGCGGCATCGTTTCCACTGCGGCCGCACGCTGATAGCGCGGCTGGTCGAAGCGGACATTGAACAGCACCGACGCGCTGACCTTTTCCGCCGCCGCCTGTACCGCCGCGTCGAAACCGCTGGCGGTAAAATCGACGAACTCGAAGGCAAGCTCGAGAAGAACCGCTTCAAGATCGTAGACGTCGGCTTTGGCCGGAAACGGCGACTCGGGCATCATCATGAGGCATTATGGTAAGGGCCTCAGGGATTTAACAAGCTACCGAAACGGTAATCACCAATTGAGCCATAATTGGGCCGCGAGGGCTCGCGAGCTCATCCGATGGGCTTCTTTTCCATGCGCGCTATGCGTCGATCGGTGAAGTTGAGCCGCGCCGCCGCGATCGGCCGGACGATACGGGCAAGGTCCGGGTCGCCGGAAAGCGTTGCGTCGAGTTCGGTCATCTGGTTCATGGCGATGAGGCTGAGGATGTCGAGCCGCGGGCGCCCGTCGGCTGCGCGCGGCAAGGCGGTGACCGGCTGCACCAAATCGGCGCTGGCCGCGTGGCTCTTCAGGTCTGCGGGGTCCGCGTTTGGCGCCTCGGCGAAAGCATAGACGCCGACCCCCTTCTTCGGCAGAGGATAGAGGGTGAGCGCCACGTCGGTTACGCCCGGCCGGCCTTTGAGCGCCGCGACGATCGCCGCGCCTTCGCGGTCGATCCGGTCGCCGGTGCCTTCACCGTCCGACCATTTGAATATACCCTTGGTGACAAGGTTGTAGAGTTTCTTGCCCGATGCCATCCAAAGCCGCGAGGGGAGGGATCGACGTGCAAGGATGCGCCTTGCGGTCGGCGTCATCAGGTGGGGCGCAAAGGCGCGCTTCTGTTTCAGGAGATGCCGGAAATCCTCGTATGCCATCAGTCGATAGAGAGCGCCCTGCCGCCTGTGCCGGGAAGCGAGCTGGAAATCGATGACGGCAGCGCCCCCGTCCGGCGTCATCAGCCAGTTCTGCGGTTTGGCGAGGTCATTATGGGTGATGCCCGCGCGGCGCAGCCGCCGCAGAAGCCGCTCCGCATCGCGGTACCAGGCCGCGTCGGCCGGCCGCGCTAGATGCAAGGGCGTTCCCTCGCTCCATGAGCGCAGCAGGCCATCCCGGTCTGTCGAGATGAGTTGTGGCGTTCCGTCCATGCCCTTGACCGCTTGCAAGGCGGCGATCTCACGGCGCGCCAGTACCCAGGCGAGCGGACGCGACCACCACGGTGCGGCCGAAACGATGCGGCGGATCACGGGCCTCGCCGGCTCCCCGGCAAGGTGCCCTTTGTGCGTCTCGGAGAAGACGTCGCGCTTGAGCACCGTTTCCGTTACGAAATCGGGCATGGCCATCCTTTCGCGCGCGTCGGTAGACGAAGGCGGCGAAAGGCGCAAGCGCGGCGTATCGAAGGCTTCGTCTATTCGGCGGCCACGGCGAGCGCCGGATAGTTGGTGTATCCGTCCGGTCCGCCGTAGTAGAAGGTTTCGCTGCGCCACCGATTGAGGGGAGCGCTGAGCCGAATGCGCTCCGGCAGGTCCGGATTGGCGATGAAGAGCTTACCGAAGGCGGCGGCGTCCGCCTCGCCATTTGCGAGCAATTGCCCGGCCGTGTCCGGGTCAAGACCTTCGTTGGCGATATAGACACCGCCGAAAGCTGCCTTGAGCGCCGGCCCGAGGCGGGGCTCGTCTAGCGATTCGCGCGCCATGATGAAAGCGATGCCACGCTTGCCGAGCTCGCGCGCGACATAGCCGAAGGTCGACGGCAGGTCGCTGTCGCCCATGTCGTGCGAATCGGCGCGCGGTGCCAGATGCATGCCGACACGGCCCGGACCCCACACGGACACCACCGCATCGGTCACGTCGAGCAGGAGGCGGGCACGATTCTCAAGCGAGCCGCCGTAGCGGTCGGTGCGTTTGTTGGTACCGTCCTGCAGGAACTGGTCGAGCAGATAGCCGTTGGCGCCGTGGATCTCGACACCGTCGAAGCCGGCGCGCTTGGCATTCTCCGCACCCTTGCGGAAGGCCTCGACCACGCCTTCGACTTCCTCAGTTTCGAGCGCTCGCGGGGTAACGTAGTCGCGGGCCGGTCGGAGAAGGCTGACATGACCGTTCGGGCGGATCGCGCTTGGAGCAACCGGCGGGCGGCCATCATGATAGGCCGGGTCGGAGATACGGCCGACATGCCACAGTTGCAGGAGAATACGGCCGCCGGCCTCATGAATGGCATCGGTGATGTCGCGCCATGCGCCAACCTGCTCCTCCGACCAGATGCCGGGCGTTGCGGGATAGCCGACGCCTTCGGGCGTGACGGAAGTGGCTTCGGTGAGGATCGCGCCTGCCGAGGCGCGCTGCACATAGTATTCCTTCATCAGGGCGTTCGGCACGCGGCCTGGCATCGCTGCGCGGTTGCGTGTCAGCGGCGCCATCAGGATGCGGTTCGGAAGTTTCAAGTCGCCGATGACGATCGGGTCGAAGAGTGCTGGCATGGGCTCGGTCCAGTTCTGACAGCTTATTGTTCAACAGGCTTTGAACAAGTAGGATTGAGAGCGCCACCCAACAAGGGAAGAATCTCCTCCTGTGAACGGACCGAGTAGATCGGATGCCTACGCTTGTGCCGATCCACAAAAAAACGGCCCGGAGTGTGCCGGGCCGTTTCCGTTTCGTCCGATGAAACTCAAGCCCCCAGATGGCTCGCCATTCCCGGAACCGAGTCTGTGATCTCCTTGACGAGATCCGGGCCGGCGGCAGCCTTCGCCTGCTGGAAGAACTGTTCGCCAGCCTGCTCGACCTGCTCAACGGTAAGACCTGACTCCTTCAGGCGCGAAATGCCTTTGAGGAGGGCGCTAGCCTTCTCGCCGAGCGCGGAACCGAGCATATCCATCAGCCCGCCTCCGCCGGAACTCGGGTCGGCCGCCATGACATCGTAACGCTGGGCCAGTTCTCGTGCGCCAGCCAGTTTGTCGAACAGCGCTTCGACCTGCGTCCCCTCCGCTTCGTGGTCGATGACGGAGAGGATGGTGCCGACCGTTTTCTCGGCCGTCGCCTGGTCGAGGCCAAGCCGCGTAGCGACCTGGCCAACGATATCCTGTGCCGTGATAGCCATCGGGGTCAGTCTTCCTGCTTCAGCCGCGTGTTGCACGCGCTCCAGTATTGCGGCCATTTCTGGCCCCGGAGATGGTCGGCCGCCTTGTCGCGCTGGTATTCGACGCTGCATTCGTGAATGCGCTGGCGGAAGGCGACCTGGCCCGGCGTCAGCGCCTTGCCGTTCTTGTCGACGGTCGGCACCGTGTACTTGCCCGTTGCGGTCTTCTGAACCTTCGGCTCATCCGGCGTTTCGGAAGCGTCTGATTTATCGTTGCGGATATCGGCGGCGCAGTCCGAATAATATTGCGACCACTTCTTGCCGCCGAGCGTGCCGGCCGACTTAGCTGCCTGATATTGCTGGCTGCATATCTGCTGCGTCGTCATGTGGTCGGTGGATTCGGACTTGCTGGCCGTCTTGGTTGTTTTCGGCGCGGCAGGGGCCTCGGCCGCGGTCGACCCGCCATCCTTCAATCCGGCCGCGCAATCCGAATAGAACTGCGACCACTTCTTGCCACCGAGCGTGCCGGCGGCTTTCGCGGCCTGATACTGCTGGCTGCACACCTGCTGCGTGCTCTGGCCGGAGGATTTGGCCTCCTTCGAGGTCGATTTTTCCTTCTTTTCGGCTTTTTTTGTCGAAGTGTCGGACTTGGTTGCCTTCTTCGATTTGGCCGTGGTGTCTTCGGCTGAAGAATCGTCGCCCTTCATCTTGGCGGCGCAATCCGAATAGAACTGCGGCCATTTCTGGCCGTTCAGCGTGCCGGCTTTCTTCGCCGCCTGATATTGCGCGCTGCATTCCTTGCTCACGCTGCTCGTGGCAGCCTGGGCCGAGACGGGCAGCGCGAGAAAGCCAAGCCCGGCGAGCGCCGCTATGCCGGCGAGCGCAGATTTGGAAACAAGCATTTCAGTCCTCCTTGCCAATCAAGCAAAACGCGTCGGCATGTACCGCGGGTCCGGATATCCGGGACGGTCGAAGTATAGACTCGTCGTCGACCTTTGCCATCGTCAAGTGCAACCGCAATTTGGTCTTTTGTTCGGCAACATGTCTGGCGACGCAAGCGCGGCCGGAACTCGCTCGCCAAAACGTTATTCGACCGGGGTGTCCGGCCGCTCGATTATATGATGGTGCGCGGGGCAGGGATGCGGAGACGACGATGCGGAAACCGAAGATTACAAAGGCCATGATCGACGCCTACGACGAATATACGCACCTTACTCTCGATCGCCGTCGTTTCATGGAAACGCTCACGAGGTTGACCGGGTCGGGCGCCGCCGCGGCGGCGATCGCGCCGCTACTTGCGGCCGATCCGGCACGCGCCGCGATAGTTGCGGCCACCGACGAACGCATCAAGGGCGAGGACATCGCTTATCCCGGAGCGGACGGCGAGATGAAAGGCTATCTGGTGCGGCCTGCCGGTCAGGACGGCAAACTTCCCGCCGTCATGGTGATCCACGAGAACCGCGGCTTGAACGAGCATATCCGGGATGTCGCCCGGCGCCTGGCGCTTGAGGGTTTCATGGTACTAGCGCCGGATTTCCTCACCCCATCAGGCGGAACCCCGGCGGACGAGGAAAAGGCGCGCCAGATGATCTCCGCCCTCGATCCGGCGAAGACAACCGCCAATTCTGTAGCGACCGTGACGTATCTGAGGGGACGCCCTGACGGTAGGGGCAAGGTTGGCGCGGTCGGCTTTTGCTGGGGCGGCGGGCTGACAAACCGTACGGCCGTCAACGCGCCCGACCTCGCCGCCGGCGTCGCCTATTACGGCATGCAGCCGGACGCGACGGATGTGGCGAAGATCCATGCCGCGCTTCTCCTGCACTATGCCGGGCTTGATGAGCGCACCAATGCCGGCATCCCGGCTTTTCAGGAAGCATTGGAGAAGAACGGCAAGGACTTCCAGATCTATATCTATGAAGGCGCGAACCATGCCTTCAACAACGACACGTCGGCCGCGCGCTACGACAAGAAAGCCGCCGAACTTGCCTGGGGAAGGACGGTCGCTTTCCTGAACAAACATCTGTCGTGAGAGCGCGCAGGAAGCGGTTTGGTTAATATCGCAAATGCGGAACCGGCGGGAAGTGCCGGCGCGACCTCTGCTTTGCCGGGCATTGTCTTTGGTAAGGCGGCCGCCTCCGACTGCATCTGTTCTGTCCATGCGAGAGGCAGGAAGACTAGTCGACGAAGACTTACTCCTCAGTAGAAAGAGTTCTTTCTTCTGCTCCTTGCCTGTCGAATGATGTTCCGAGCTCGAAGGACATCGATAGGGATGGGAAGATTGTATCTTTCCATCATGTACAGCGCCTGGTTGATCGTCTTGGATGCGCGCCAGAAATCATAGTCACTTATGGTTGCATTGGCTGCGAGCCTTTTCGATAGCTTGTCGACGTCGATATTCATCGCGTTCTCCGCTTTCTATTTGGCCCCACGACTCACGCTTGAGAATCGGCTCGACGTCATAAGAACGCCTGAACCCGGCGGTTCAACGAAAGCGGAAAAGTTACCAACTTACGAATTCCGTTAAGGTTTACGAATGGTTAACGCGGCGGTCGCCACGGTCGCGCACGCCGCACCCGCATAGCGCTGCTGTGCTATCTGGCCGCATCGGAAAATTCCGAGTGACTTCCTGCCGTGGCGGCGTATCGGATACGCCGTCGCTTTTTCGAGAATGAATGGTCCGATCGATGCCGCAGCCGGCGTCCGCTCCGCATCTGCACCCTGATCCCGCCAAATGAGCGTGGAAATTGCCCAGGCCGGCACCGGCGCGATCGCCGCGCTCGCTGCTGCCGGTGTCGTATTGCGTCCGCGCGGTCTGCCCGAGGCGATCTGGGCGGTGGCTGCCGCCGCGCTTCTTGTCGGCTTGCGCTTCCTGCCGCCTTCGGCCGCGTGGCACGGAGTGCTTGCCGGACTCGACGTCTATCTTTTCCTCATCGGCATGATGCTGCTCTCGGAGGTGGCACGGGAAGCCGGTCTGTTCGACTGGCTGGCCGCACTTGCCACCCGCCTTGCCAAGGGATCTCCCAGTCGTCTGTTTGCGCTCGTCTATGGCGTGGGCGTCGTCGTGACGGTCTTTCTCTCCAATGACGCAACGGCGGTGGTCCTGACGCCCGCTGTGGCGGCGGCGATGCGGGCGGCCGCCGTCAGCGAGCCGCTGCCCTATCTCCTCATCTGCGCCTTCATCGCCAATGCCGCCTCTTTCGTGTTGCCGATTTCGAACCCGGCGAATCTCGTCGTCTACGGCTCGCATATGCCGCCGCTCTTCGAATGGCTGCCGCTGTTCGCTTTGCCCTCACTAGCCTCCATCGTGGCGACCTATGTCATGCTGCGCTGGTCGCAACGGCACAGGCTCAGCCGTGAAGTCGTGCGTCGCGTGGAGATGCCCCACCTCTCCTTCGGCGGTCGCGTAGCCGGGATCGGCATTGTCGTCACAGCGATCGTGCTGATGGCGGCCTCCGCCTATGGCTATCAACTCGGCTTGCCTACCGCGGTCGCAGGCGTCCTCACCGCCGCGGTGACGCTTTTTGCCGAGAGAAGGTCGCCGCTCGGGGTCGTGAAAGGTGTCTCCTGGGGCGTGCTGCCGCTGGTGGCCGGGCTTTTCGTACTGGTCGAAGGCCTGCAGCAGACCGGTTCCATCCCGGCGCTTGGCAGCCTTCTCCTGTCGATGGCAGAGGGCTCGGCTGCGGGTACGGCATGGGCTTTCGCCGGCGCGACGGCGCTTGCCGCCAATCTGGTCAACAATTTGCCGGCAGGGCTTGTCGCGGCCACAGTCTTCCAGAGCGCGGAGTTTCCCGAGATGCTGCGGCGCTTCGTGCTGATCGCGGTCGATCTCGGCCCGAACCTCTCCGTCACCGGGTCGCTCGCCACCATCCTCTGGCTTGCCGCACTCAGGCGCGAGGGTATTTCCGTTAGTGGCCGGGCGTTCCTGAAGGTCGGCATCGTTGTCATGCCGCCGGCGCTGGTGCTTTCGCTGTTGGCTGCGTGGGTTTCGAGTCCAACGGCGCCGTAGTGCAGCCAAGAGGCCTTATTTCCTGCGGATAGCGATGGAACGGCCCGCGCGCTCCGGCACCGGCAGCGCGGCATGCGCCTTCGCCATGCCCACTACCTTTTCCATTATGTCAGCAGGGAAGGACGCGACCTTCGGGCCGGCCATATCGACGTGCAGGATGAGGTTTTCGGATGTTGCGGCCAGCCAGCCGTCGACGTGGCGCAGTTCCTGGAAGAAGCGGATGCGCTTCTCGTCATGGTCCAGGATCTGCAGCGATGCGGTGACGCGATGGTCGAGGTGCAGTTCGCGCACGTAGCAGATATGCACCTCGGCTGTGTAGCAGGTCAGGCGGCGCCTCTCCGCGTAGCTCGGCCCCATGCCCATCAATTCGAAAGCCTCGTCGCTGCAGCGATCGAACAGCACATTGTAATAGGCCATGTTCAGATGACCGTTATAGTCGATCCAGTCCTTCTGGATTTCCATGACGCTGGAGACGAACGGGGCTGGGATCGGCATCGGGCACCTTTGAGATTGCGGGGCAGGGCGTGCTGGTCCTAGACAAGAACCTTGGATTGTCCGAATACCCATAAATGAACGTACGCCGGAACTGCAACGGGTCCGGTATGGAGGAAATGAAATGGCTCTGGCGGACCTTGAGCGGGTCGAGCGCAACGCGGCCGGGATCGAGACCGCGCTCGGCATCCTGAAGCAGCGTTTTGGCGCGCGCATGCAGACCGGCCAGTCCATCCGCGAGCAGCACGCCCATACCACCACCTACATCCCGAACCAGGCGCCCGATGCCGTCATCTTTCCTGAAAGCACGGAAGAAGTGGCCGAGATCGTGCGGATATGTGCCGAACATCGCGTGCCCGTCATTCCTTTCGGCGTCGGCACTTCGCTCGAAGGCCACACCAATGCGCCGGGCGGCGGTATCTCGCTCGATATGACGAACATGAACCGCGTCGTCCGTGTCGATGCGGAGGATCTCGACTGTGTCGTTGAACCCGGCATCACGCGAGAGGCGCTAAACGAGCACCTACGCGATACGGGCCTGTTCTTCCCGATCGATCCGGGCGCGAACGCCACGATCGGCGGTATGGCTTCGACCCGCGCGTCGGGCACGAACGCCGTTCGCTACGGCACCATGCGCGACAATGTGATGGCGCTCACCGTCGTCATGGCCGACGGTACTGTGGTGACGACGGCCAAGCGGGCGAAGAAGTCGTCGGCTGGCTATGATCTTACCCGGCTTTTCATCGGCGCGGAGGGCACGCTCGGCGTCATCACGCAACTGACGCTGAAACTCCACGGCATCCCGCAGGCGATTTCCGGCGGTGTCTGTCCATTCCCCAGCGTCGAGACCGCCTGCGAGGCGGTCATCGCCACCATCCAGATGGGTATCCCGGTGGCGCGCATCGAACTCGTCAACCAGCTCATGATGCGCGGCATGATCAACTATTCCAAGCTCGACTATCCCGAGAGCCCGAGCCTCTTCCTCGAATTCCATGGCAGCGACGCGGGCGTGAAGGAGCAGGCCGAAATGTTCGGCGAGATCGCCGACGAATATGGCGGCGGGCCCTTCCTGTGGACCACCAACGCCGAGGAACGGGCAAAACTCTGGAAGGCGCGTCACGACGCCTATTGGGCATCGATGAGCCTGAGGCCAGGCGCACAGGGCATCTCGACCGACGTATGCGTGCCGATCTCAAGACTTGCCGAATGCATCACCGCGACCGAGATCGATATCGCCGAGAACGGCCTCGTAGGCCCGATCGTGGGTCATGTCGGCGACGGCAATTTCCATGTGGCGCTGCTGCTCGACGCCGGGGATCCAAAGGAGGTCGAGGCGGCGGAGGCCTTCATCGCGCGCCTCAACATGCGGGCAATCGCCATGGATGGCACTTGTACCGGAGAGCACGGCATCGGTCAGGGCAAGATGGCCTTCCTGGAACGCGAGCTCGGCAGCGCCGTCGATGTCATGCGCTCGATCAAAAAGGCGCTCGATCCGGACAACATCATGAATCCAGGCAAGATCATGCCGAGCCGCCGGCATTGATGCCAGCGGCCCGAGCGTTTTCCAGAAATCGGGATGACGGGGAAGGCGACTAAACCGAAAAACTGGTGCCGCAGCCGCAGGAAGCGACGGCATTCGGGTTTTTTATCTGGAAGGACTGGCCCATCAGATCGTCGACGAAGTCGATGACGGCACCGCCCATATAGACGAGCGAGATTTCGTCTATCAGCACGGTGGCACCGTCGCGCGTAAAGGCCACGTCGTCCTCGTTCCGCGAATCAATGAGGTCGAATTTATACGAAAAGCCGGAGCAGCCGCCGCCTTCGACGCTGATCCTCAGCGCAGTCTTGCCCGGGTCGGATGCCATGATCTGGCTGATCCGGCGCGCGGCGGCTTCCGTCACCTCGACGCCCTTCATCGCGGACTTTGCGTCAACGCCCATGGCCGTTCGCCTTGCAATTTCTTCCTTCGCATAGGTATGAAGCGCCCCAGGGGAAGTCAACTATAGTCAAGTCAACCGACGGCATGGGTGGATGACAGGCGAGGCAGAAGGCCTGGGCAATATAGGCTTCGGCTACCGGCCGCGCGCCGCGTGGGCCAGCGATCCGGCGAAGACGCGCGGCAGACTCTTCCCGGAAGTCGAAAGCCCCACCCGTACGGCCTTCCAGCGCGACCGGGACCGTATCATCCATTCGACCGCTTTCCGCCGGCTGAGGCATAAGACTCAGGTCTTCATCGCCGAGGAAGGGGATCATTACCGTACACGCCTGACCCACACGATCGAGGTGGCCCAGATCGCTCGCGCTCTGGCGCGCGCTCTCCGCTGCGACGAGGATCTCGCCGAGGCCGTGGCGCTTGTCCACGATTTCGGCCACACGCCCTTCGGCCATACGGGCGAGGAGGCGCTGAACGAGAAGATGGCGGCGTGGGGGGGCTTCGACCATAATGCTCAGTCTCTGCGCGCGGTGACGAAACTCGAGCACCGCTACGCCGAATTCGACGGGCTCAACCTCTCATGGGAGACGCTGGAGGGGTTGGCCAAGCACAACGGCCCGCTTATCGGCCCCGACGGGGAGGGGCTGGGCGGACCGGTGCCATCCTCGATCATGGACTACGACGCGCTACACGATCTGGAACTCGACCGCTACGCCGGTATCGAGGCGCAATGCGCGGCGATCGCCGATGATATCGCCTACGATGCGCACGATATCGACGACGGGTTGCGCTCGGGCCTGCTCAGCCTCGGCATGCTCGAAGGCGTGGAACTCTCCGGCGCCATCCTGCGGCAGGTTCGCGAGCTTTATCCGGCGCTCGATCCGGTCCGTACGGGCCATGAACTCATGCGCCGCCAGATCACGCTCATGGTCGAAGACGTCATTCGCACAACGGGCGCCAATCTCGACGAGATCCGTCCCGCCAGCGTCGAGGACGTGCACGATGCTGGCCGCACGCTGGTCGCTTTCTCACCGTCGATGCGGGCGAACGAACGGGAATTGAAGGCGTTCCTCTATGCTAACCTCTACCGCAATCCGGTTGTGCTCAAGGTGCGGGAAGCCGCCGACCGGATCGTTCGCGACCTTTTCGACGCCTATTTCGCCGATCCCGGGCTGATGCCGGAAGGATGGCGTGGCCTGCTCGGGAAGGCGACGGACCGGGTAAGGGCGCGGAACGTGGCCGATTTTCTGGCCGGCATGACCGACAATTACGCAGTCAAGGAGCACCGCCGGCTGTTTGACCACACACCGGATTTGGGGTAGGGGCGGGACCAAATCCAGCGGTGTGGTGAATTTGTATGCCGCCCGCCGAAACCTCCTCCACGGGCAATTCCGAATGAACATTTTCGCCGATTTCAACGATCGGATCAAGAAAGCAATCCAATCGCTTGATCTGAAAACCTCATCAGGCGATCCGCTCGAACTTGGCCGCATCGTCGCGGAACCGCCGCGCGATCCGGCCCATGGCGACATCGCCACGAATGCGGCCATGGTGCTCGGCAAGGCGGTCGGCGAAAATCCGCGCGCGCTCGCGACACGGATCGGCGAGGCGCTTGCGTCCGATCCCGATATCGCGGCGGCGGAAGTCGCCGGGCCGGGCTTTGTCAATCTACGTCTTTCTCCCGGCTTCTGGCAGGCCAGGCTCGGCGAGATGCTGGATGCGGGGCAGGACTACGGCCGTTCGGAAGTCGGCGCGGGGCGGAAGATCAACGTCGAATACGTCTCGGCCAATCCAACCGGCCCAATGCATGTCGGCCATTGCCGGGGCGCGGTCGTCGGCGACGCGCTCGCCAACCTGCTCGCTTTTGCCGGTTACGAGGTCGTCAAGGAATACTACATCAACGATGCCGGCGCGCAGATCGAGGTGCTGGCGCGGTCGGCCTTCCTGCGCTATCGCGAGGCGCTCGGCGACAAGGTCGGCGAGATCCCCTCAGGCCTTTATCCCGGCGACTATCTGGTGCCGGTTGGCGAGGCGCTGGCGAAGGAATTCGGCCGCAGCCTTTTGCAGATGCCGGAGGAAGAGGCGCTCGCCATCGTCGGTGACCGCACGATCGACGCCATGATGGCGATGATCAAGGAAGATCTCGCGCTGCTCAACGTTCACCACGACGTCTTCTTCTCCGAGCGCACGCTGCACGCGAATGGCGCGCATGCCATCCGCTGCGCCATCAACGACCTGACGCTGAAGGGCCACGTCTACAAGGGCAAGCTGCCGCCGCCGAAGGGGCAGAAGCCCGAGGACTGGGAGGATCGCGAGCAGACGCTTTTCCGCTCGACCGATGTCGGCGACGACATCGACCGCCCATTGGTCAAGTCGGACGGAACCTACACGTATTTCGCTGCCGATGTCGCCTATCTCAAGGATAAGGTCGATCGCCATTTCGATGAACTGATCTACGTGCTCGGCGCCGACCATGGTGGCTACGTCAAGCGGCTGGAAGCGCTGGCGCGCGCCATCGCGGGAGACAAGGTCAAACTCACCGTGCTGCTATGTCAACTCGTCAAGTTGTTCCGCGATGGCGAGCCGGTGCGCATGTCGAAGCGGGCGGGCGAGTTCGTGACGCTGCGCGACGTGGTCGAGGAAGTCGGTCGCGACGCAATCCGCTTCATGATGCTCTATCGCAAGAGCGACGCGCCGCTGGATTTCGACTTCGCGCGGGTGACGGAGCAGTCGAAGGACAATCCTGTCTTCTACGTGCAATACGCCTCAGCGCGCTGCCATTCCGTCTTCCGGCAGGCGAGGGAGGTTGTCGGCGCCGGTGCGGGCAACCGGGGGACCCTGAAGAAGGGGCTTCACCTGTTGACCGACGAAGGTGAGATAGGGCTTGTCCGCAAGCTTGCTGAGTATCCGAGGCTGATCGAGGCGGCCGCCGAAGCACAGGAGCCGCATCGTCTCGCTTTTTTCCTTTACGATCTGGCCAATGCGTTCCACACTCACTGGAATAGGGGTACTGAAAATCCTGGCTTACGGTTTGTTAAGGTTAACGATCCAGAATTAACCGATGCCAGGCTGGGTCTGGTGCAGGCTGTTCTCGACGTGTTGTCGTCAGGCCTGGCGCTGATTGGGGCGGAAGCACCTTCGGAGATGCGCTAGGCGGCTGAGGCCTGCCACCGATTGCCCATATTGCGCTGGTAGGCCCGAAACGCGCGCCGTAGCCGGCGTCCTATGTGTGTGAGTGTGGACAAGCATGGCAAACAAAGTGCAGCTTAAAGCCGCGGGGGACCAGGACTTCACCGACAACGATCCCTTTGCCGAGTTGACGCGCATAATGGGATTCGACCCGCGCGTCCAGCCGACGCCCCGTCCCGACGAGGATTTCGAGATCGATCTCGAGAAGGAGCTGATGGGGATGTTCGATCCGGGCTCCGACGCGCCGACCGAATCGGCGTCGGTGCGGGATTATCCACAGGAGGCTGTGGATAACGCTCCGGCGCTCGATGAGGCGGCGGCGGAGGAGATCGACGACGCATTCGCGGCCAAGCTCGAAGAGGAGCTTTCTGGCAGCGCCGATTTGTGGAACGAGGAACAGGAAGAAGAGGCCGCAGACGCAGAGTTGCCGCCGCTCGATGCCTATTCCGATCGGGATGCTTATCCCGAAGACGTCAAGGACGTCATGGCCGAGGTCGACATGGACTTCGGCTCCTCACAGCCTGAACATGTTGCTCCTGAGGCGCAGGCCCACGACGAGAATGACTGGGCGGCCGACGACGATATCGGTGCCGACAGTGAAGCCGTGCAGGCGTCCTTGGCCGAGAGTGCCATGCTCGAAGAGGGGAATGTCTTCCGGCCCGCCTTTTTCACGCCGCTGGACGCCGACCGCGCTACGGTCGAGGAGATGGGGCAGGTCGAGTCGGCTGCGGCTCCAGTGTTCGACATCCGCTCCTTCAAGTCCGCTGCCCAGCAATATCGTGAGGCCCAGCCGCGGCACCAGACGGTGTCCTTCGAGCAAGACGGGGGCGATATGCCGGCTGCGGAGCCGCCGATTTCGCGGGCGAAGGCGGTCGATCCGTTCAATATCCTTGCTGCGCTCGGCACCGAGCGTGGCCTGCCTCAGCGCCGCGACCCCTTGAAGGCGAACGCGCGGGCACCGGAGGCGGATGACGCCGGAATACTGGAGCGAGCGGCGGAGCCTGCCGATTCCATGCCTGAGGACTCCTTCACGCTTCAGGAAGGCGCGTCGCGGGAAACCGGAGAGTGGGAGGTCGCTTTCCCGGCGACAGCCTATTCCGAGGATGCCTATTCCGAAGAGGAAAGTCGAATTCCGGTAACAGAGGTGCCGGAAGAACCGCAGGAGATGGAGGCGGCGGAGCCCGTTTCAACCTCTTTCGAGGACATGCCTTTCTTCGATATCCGCTCCGCCGAGATTTACGAACAAGTCCCTGCCGCCACGGATGAGGAGGAAGCGGAAAACGAGCCTCATGCCGTTTCCGCCTCCGACAAAGGCGACACGCCGGACATCGAGACGACGGAAATAGCCGAGCCTGCGGTCGCTATCGCCGACGACCTCGACATCCCTGTTCCCGCTTTTCTGACGGAAGCTCGCGCTGCGCCCGCCTATGATGAACTGGACGAGGAGTTCGAGCAGGCTTTTCAGGCGTTCTCGGCCAACACGGAAGCTATCCGCCAGGCTGCCGCCACGCCGGAACAGCCTTCCGAGGCGCAGACGAGCGCGGACATAGAGCGCCTTTTCGCCGAAGAACTTGGTATCGGAAGCACTGCGGCGGCTGCGCCTGTGGCGGCTCTGGCAGCGGTCACCGCCGGACAGGTGGCTGCCGCCACCCAACGCGCCGGAGACGGTATCGAGGAATTCGACTTCGACGATGCCGATTTCCTGCCCGACGAGTTCGCCACCAATGCAAGCCGTGAGACCCGTGACGGATATGCGGTGGAGGATACGGGCACCGCGGGCTTCCTGCCCCGCCAGATGCGCCTTTCGCAAGGCCGTGGCAAACTCGTGGCCGCCGCGATTGCGGGTGTGGTCGTCCTGGGAGGTATCGGCGCCTTCGCCTTTTCCGGAAGCGGCATCGATTCGGGCGACAAGCCGGTTGTGCTGAAGGCCGATGCCGATCCCGTGAAGATAAAGCCCAAGAACCCCGGCGGCATGACCGTGCCGAACCAGGACAACAAGGTTTATGAGCGCGTAGCCGACGGCGCCACTGCCGTGGCGCCGGAGCAGAAGAAGCTCGTCTCGACCGAGGAGCACCCCATCGATATAGCCGCCCGCACCGAGAATGCGGCATCGGCCCTGCCGGGCGTGTTCGACGGTGACAAGATCGAGTCCCTGAAGAACGGCCAGTCGGATGACGGCGTTGCGGATAGTGACGCGTCGAGTAACGGCCCGGTTTCTTCCGCTTCCGCTGCGGCAGCATCGAAGGGCGACATTGCCGATATCATCAAGGCTGCGCCAAAGGGCGAAGACAGGCTGACACCTTCACAAGACGCAACGCCGAAGCGCGCCGACAACGAAATCCTGTCGGTGACGCCGCACAAGGTCAAAACCATGATCGTGCGGGCCGACGGAACGATGGTTCCGCGCGAGGATCCTGCCCCGACCGAGAAGACGTCGGCGGACGCCGGCGTCAAAACCGCTGAGGCCGACGCGGTGGTCTCGACCGATCTTCCGTCGGCGGCGCCGATCCCTTCACAGGAGCCGCAGGTGACGAAAGCATCGGAAGCTGCCGCCAGGCCGGCCGAGCGTTCGTCGGATCGTGGGCAGATCAACACGCCCGCCAAGGTTGCCGCTGCGCCCACGCGTCCCGCCAACCAGCCGGCCGATGTCGCCAATGCCAGGCCGCAGAAGGTGGCCTCCGCCGAGGCGGCGCCTGCACCGGCACCCGTGACGGAAGCTTCCGGTAATTGGTCGGTGCAGATCGCCTCGCAGCCGACTGCCGAAGCAGCGCAGACCTCCTATCAGAACATGGCGCGCCGCTATGCGAGCATCCTTGGCGGCCACGCGGTCAATATCGTCAAGGCCGACATATCCGGGAAAGGCACGTATTACCGTGTCCGCATCGCGACCAGTTCCAAGGACGACGCGATAGCGCTTTGCACCAAATACAAGGCGGCCGGCGGAAACTGCTTCGTTTCCAAATAGCGTCCGCCGCACTCCTGATCCGAAAAGGCCGTCGCCGAAAGGCGGCGGCCTTTTTATTGAAGGCTGATGGAGGCGGAACCGGTTCGATGTCTGGAGATCAGTCCTTCGGGCGCAACCCGTCTACATAGAGTTGCTCGAGGAACCGCGCGGCGTCCTCGAATCGGCTGTCGCCGCCAAGATGGGAGCCCAGCACGGCGCGGACCTGCACATCGAAATCGGCATAATGCTGGGTGGTCGCCCAGATCGAAAAGATCAGATGCCTGGGATCGGTTGTGGCAACCTTTCCGGCCCGCATCCAGCCGGTGATGATCGCCGCCTTCTTGTCGACCAGTGTTTTCAGTTCGCCTTCGAGGAGCGGCATGATGCGTGGCGCGCCCTGCAATATCTCGTTGGCGAAGAGGCGGCTTTCGCGCGGGTAATCACGTGCCATCTCCAGTTTGCGACGGATATAGGAGCGCAGTTCCGTCAGCGGGTCGCCGGCTTCGTCCAACTCCCTGAGCGGCTGTAGCCATGTCTTCAGGAGCCGTTCGATCAGCGCCTCGTGGATGTCTTCCTTACGGCGGAAATAGTAAAGGAGGTTCGGTTTCGACATGCCGGCGGCTTCGGCGATCTGGTCGATGGTGGAGCCGCGAAAGCCATGGGCGGAGAATACTTCGAGCGCGGCTTCAAGGATGAGCTCGCGCTTCTCCGTCTGGATACGTGTCCGCCGTTTCTTCGCCGGGGCATCCACGTCTCAATGCTCCCCGGCCGAACTGGGCGCAACGCATTCCTGGACCAAGAAACTGGACCAGTTTCTATTGCATCGTGGAGCGCGCGCCGGCTGATCCATATGCGCTACTATCCCCTTGACCGCCTCCGTGGCGATGCTAACGTTTGTCCATCCGGTCAAAAATTTGCGTAGCACGACTGCGCAGCAAAAACCAAGCGTTGGCCGTCACAATGGGGCACTACTCGACAGCACTAACGAAAAGGAAGGCTTGGTAATGTCCAACAGGTTGAACGTCGCGCCGAACGATCTCAGCGCTTTCTGGATGCCGTTTTCGGCGAACCGGCAGTTCAAGAAGGCGCCGCGCATGCTCGTCAGCGCCAAGGACATGCATTACACGGCGAGCGACGGCCGCAAGATCCTCGACGGCACGGCGGGGCTATGGTGCGTCAACGCCGGACATTGCCGACCCAAGATCGTCGAGGCGGTGCAGCATCAGGTTGCCGAACTCGATTACGCGCCGGCCTTCCAGATGGGCCATCCGATCGTTTTCGAATTCGCCAACCGGCTGGTCGATATCGCGCCCAAGGGCATGGATCATGTGTTCTTCACCAATTCAGGTTCCGAATCGGTCGAAACCGCGCTGAAGATCGCGCTTGCCTATCAGCGTACCAAGGGCGAGGGGTCGCGCTTCCGCCTGATCGGCCGCGAGCGCGGCTATCATGGCGTCAATTTCGGCGGCATTTCCGTCGGCGGCATCGTCTCCAATCGCAAGATGTTCGGCACGCTGCTTACCGGCGTCGACCATCTGCCGCACACGCACCTGCCGAAGAAGAATGCCTTCAGCCGAGGTGTGCCTGAGCACGGCGCGGAACTCGCCGACGAGCTTGAGCGTATCGTCGCCCTGCACGACGCATCGACCATCGCCGCCGTTATCGTGGAGCCGGTCGCCGGCTCGACCGGCGTGCTCATCCCGCCGAAAGGCTATTTGAAGCGGTTGCGCGAGATTTGCGACAAGCACGGCATCCTGCTGATCTTCGACGAGGTGATCACTGGCTTCGGTCGCCTCGGCGTACCCTTCGCGTCGGATTATTTCGGCGTCCTCCCCGACATCATCACCACGGCGAAGGGCGTCACCAACGGCACGATTCCGATGGGCGCGGTCTTCGTCAGGAAGGAAATCCACGACGCGTTCATGAACGGCCCCGAACACCTGATCGAGTTCATGCACGGCTACACTTATTCCGGCAATCCGGTGGCGTCGGCCGCAGGCATCGCGACTCTCGATACGTACAAGGAGGAGGGACTGCTGAACCGGGGCGCCGAACTCGAAACCTATTTCGAGGATGCGCTGCATTCCTTGAAAGACGCGCCGCATGTCATCGACATCCGCAATATCGGTCTCGTCGGCGCCATTGAACTCGAGCCGATCGCCGGCGAGCCGACCAAGCGCGCGTTCTCGGCCTTCGTGAAGGCGTTCGAGAACGGCTGCCTGATCCGCACGACGGGCGATATCATCGCGCTGTCGCCGCCGCTTATCATCACCAAGGGGCAGATAGACGAGCTGATCGACCACGTCCGCAACGTCTTGGAACAGGTGGAGTAGACCCATTTCCAGACCGCAAGCCACGCACGAGGTCCTTGTCGACGACGAGCGGGTGCGCGTCACCCGCTGGGACTTCGTGCCTGGCGCGGAAACGGGCTGGCATCGTCATGAACTCGACTATGTGGTGACGCCCGTCACCGATTGCGCCTTCCTGCTGGAGGAGCCCGGCGGGACGTCGCGCCGTATCGACATGGAACCCGGCGCGGCCTATCGCCGTGCGGCAGGCGTAGAGCACAATGTGATCAATGGCGGAACGACGCCCATGTCTTTCGTCGAAGTGGAACTGAAGGGTTAGGGAATATGGCAGCGCCGGGCGAGAATCTTCGAATAAATCCGGATCGTTTGTGGGATTCCATCATGGAGATGGCGAAGATCGGGCCCGGCATCGCCGGCGGGAACAACCGCCAGACACTGACCGACGAGGATGGCGAGGGGCGTAAGCTTTTCAAGAAATGGTGCGACGAGGCTGGCCTCGAAATGGGCGTTGACCGGATGGGCACCATGTTCGCGAGACGCGAGGGCGCCGATCCGGAGGCGCTGCCGGTCTATGTCGGCTCGCATCTCGATACGCAGCCGACCGGCGGCAAGTATGACGGCGTGCTCGGCGTGCTTTCCGGGCTGGAGGTGGTCCGCTCTCTCAACGATCTCGGTATCAGGACGAAGCACCCGATCGTCGTGACGAACTGGACGAATGAGGAGGGCGCACGCTTCGCCCCGGCCATGCTGGCGTCGGGCGTGTTCGCCGGCGCCATCGACCTCGACTACGCCTACCAGCGCAAGGATGGCGAGGGTAAGAGTTTCGGCGACGAATTGAAACGTATCGGTTGGGTCGGCGACGAGGAGGTCGGGGCGCGCAAGATGCACGCCTATTTCGAGTATCACATCGAGCAGGGCCCGATCCTCGAGGCCGAGGACAAGACGATTGGCGTCGTTACCCACTGCCAGGGCCTGTGGTGGCTGGAATTCACGCTGACCGGCAAGGAGGCCCATACCGGCTCGACACCGATGAACATGCGCGTCAACGCCGGTCTCGCCATGGCGCGCATCCTGGAGATGGTACAGAAGGTGGCAATGGACGCGCAGCCGGGTGCGGTGGGCGGCGTCGGGCAGATGCGCTTTTCGCCGAACTCGCGCAACGTACTGCCGGGGCAGGTGGTATTCACGGTCGATATCCGCTCGCCCGACCAGGCGAAACTCGACGGCATGCGCGCCCGCATCGAGAAGGAAGCGCCGGCGATCTGCGCTGAACTCGGCGTCGGCTGCTCGGTCGAGGCGGTCGGCCATTTCGACCCTGTCACTTTTGACCCGACGCTCGTCGGGCGGGTACGCAGCGCGGCGGAGAAACTGGGCTACAGCCACATGAACGTCATTTCCGGCGCCGGCCACGACGCCTGCTGGGCCGCCAAGGTCGCGCCGGCAACGATGGTGATGTGCCCCTGCGTCGACGGCCTCAGCCACAATGAGGCCGAGGAGATCAGCAAGGATTGGGCCCGCGCCGGCGCCGACGTGCTCTTCCACGCCGTGGTGGAAACAGCGGAGATCGTCGAATAGACGATCGAAAATCTCGGCAGGCGCTAAGGGAACCCAATAGAGGTCCGGCGAGGAAGGGAACGAATAAATGTCCAAAGTCATCAAGAACGGCACCATCGTCACCGCCGACCGCACGTGGAAGGCGGACGTGCTGATCCAGCACGACAGAATAGTGGCGATCGGCCCTGATCTCCACGCCGACCATGAACTCGACGCCACCGGATGCTATGTGATGCCGGGCGGCGTCGACCCGCACACGCACCTCGAAATGCCCTTCATGGGCACCTATTCGACCGATGATTTCGAGTCCGGCACACGCGCCGCACTTTCCGGCGGCACGACGATGGTGGTCGATTTCTGCCTGCCTTCGCCCAACCAGTCGCTGCTCGAAGCCCTTCAGATGTGGGACAACAAGACGACCAAGGCGTCCTGCGACTACTCTTTCCACATGGCCATCACCTGGTGGGGCGAACAGGTCTTCAACGAAATGGCCGAGGTGGTCGATCGAGGCATCACCTCATTCAAGCATTTCATGGCCTATAAGGGCTCGTTGATGGTGAACGACGACGAGATGTTCGCCTCGTTCCAGCGCTGTGCCGGGCTTGGTGCGCTGCCGCTCGTCCATGCCGAGAATGGCGACGTCGTTGCTTCGCTCTCCGAAAGGCTGCTTTCAGAGGGGAACAACGGGCCGGAGGGCCACGCTTATTCGCGTCCGCCGGAGGTCGAGGGCGAGGCGACCAACCGCGCCATCATGATCGCCGACATGGCCGGCGTGCCGCTTTATGTCGTGCATGTCTCCTGCGAGCAGTCGCACGAGGCGATCCGGCGCGCCCGGCAAAAGGGCATGCGCGTCTTTGGCGAGCCATTGATCCAGCACCTCACGCTTGACGAGAGCGAGTATTTCAACAAGGACTGGGACCATGCGGCGCGCCGCGTCATGAGTCCGCCCTTCCGTAACAAGCTGCACCAGGATTCGCTGTGGGCGGGCCTGTCATCCGGCTCGCTGCAGGTGGTGGCAACGGATCATTGCGCCTTCACCACCGAGCAGAAGCGCTATGGCGTTGGCGACTTCACCAAGATCCCGAACGGGACCGGCGGCCTGGAGGATCGCATGCCGGTCCTATGGACGCGTGGCGTCAACACCGGCCGGCTGACGATGAACGAGTTCGTCGCCGTCACCTCGACCAATATCGCCAAGATACTCAACATGTACCCCAGGAAGGGCGCGATCGTGGAAGGGGCCGACGCCGACATCGTCGTGTGGGACCCCAAGAAGAAGAAAAAGATCAGCGCCAAAAAGCAACAGTCGATCATCGACTACAACGTCTTCGAGGGCATGGAACTCGAAGGCCTGCCGCGCTTCGTCCTGACGCGCGGCGAGATTGCTGTCGATGACGGCAAGGTGGATGCCAAGCCCGGCCATGGCGAGTTCGTCCGGCGCGAGCCGCATCAGGCCGTTAATCGAGCGCTGTCGAAATGGAAGGAGATCACCGCGCCGCGCAAGATCGAGCGCAGCGGTATTCCGGCGAGTGGAGTTTGAGCCTGGTCCGGTTGTCCGAACACATCGGCCGCGTTGGAACGCGGGCCGGCGACTTCTCGTCCGTCTGCTTCGTCAAGCCTATTTCGCCGGCACCAGCCCTTCCAGTTCCGGCAACAGCATCACGCTTTCCTGCTCATGCGGGTCGGTGCGGGCGATCACTGCCCGTGCCACCTCTCCATACGGGTTCTCCGGCAAGTGCGGCATGTCGGCCGGGATATAGACCATGTCGCCGGCCTTCGCCTCCATCATCTCTTCGAGTTTCGGTCCGAACCACATGCGCGCCTTGCCCTCCAGCACGTAGATCGCCGTCTCGTGATGCTCGTGCTTGTGGGCCTTCGCCCGTCCGCCGGGCGGAATGGTCAGGAAATGCATACAGATGTGGGTTGAGCCGACGGTCTCTTGCGCGATGCCTTCAAAATAACGAAAACCCTGTTTCCCGTCGAAGGCCCTTCCGGTGCGCACAAGCCTGCAGGTCGGGGACGTTGACGTCGGCATGGAAAAACCTCAGCCTTTCGGCCGGCGGCCCGGGTTTCCGGACGGCCGGATCAGTGTGGAGCCTTGATCTATGAATGTCAGCGCAGCCGCTGCAAGCGCCAAGAACGTTGGGCGCGGGGCCGCCACGATGTCAAGTGGCTCGACCGTGGTGTCGGCACGCAAGCTTTCACTCACTTTCGAGACCAGTGACGGCCCCGTCAACGCCCTTGCCGATATCGACCTCGATGTGAGCAAGGGTGAGTTCGTCTCCTTCATCGGGCCTTCCGGCTGCGGCAAGACGACCTTCCTGCGCGTCATCGCCGATCTGGAGAAGCCGACCGCAGGCACCATCAGCGTCAACGGCATGACGCCGCAACAAGCCCGCGAGAAGCGTGCCTACGGCTATGTGTTCCAGGCGGCCGGGCTTTTCCCGTGGCGCACGATCGAGCGCAACGTCACCCTGCCGCTCGAGATTATGGGTTATTCCAAGGCCGAGCGGGCGGAGCGTCTTCATCGCACGCTGGAACTCGTGAACCTTACCGGTTTCGAGAAGAAGTTTCCGTGGCAATTGTCCGGCGGCATGCAGCAGCGCGCCTCGATCGCTCGCGCTCTTGCCTTCGATGCCGATCTCCTGCTGATGGACGAGCCGTTCGGCGCGCTCGACGAGATCGTGCGCGATCATCTGAATTCGCAACTTCTGGAACTGTGGGCGCGCACGAACAAGACCATCTGTTTCGTCACGCACTCCATTCCAGAGGCGGTCTATCTCTCGACCAAGATCGTGGTGATGTCGCCCCGGCCCGGCCGGGTGACGGATGTCATTCAATCGACGTTGCCGAAGGAAAGGCCGCTCGATATCCGCGAGACGCCGGAATTCCTCGAGATCGCCCATCGTGTGCGCGACGGGTTGAGGGCAGGGCACTCCTATGAGGATTGAAGGGCGGCTCCTGCTATCGGGCGGGGATGTCTGAATGGACTCCTTCCGTGACAAGATCGTTCCCGTCAGCGTGATCGTGGCCGTGATCGTTGTGGTCTGGTACGTCGCAGCGATCTTCATGAACGCGCCCTACCAGCGCGAGTTGAACGCCCGCGCGCACGAGACGCCGGACATGGGCGCGTTCATCGGGCAGACATGGGCGCAGCGCAAACCGACATTGCCCGCGCCGCATCAGATCGCCGAAAACTTCTTCAAGAACACCTTCCAGGTAAAGGTCACCAGCCGGCGCAGCCTCGTCTATAATTCCTGGGTAACGCTTTCCTCGACACTGGTCGGTTTCGCCTTCGGTACGCTCCTCGGCATCGTGATCGCGGTTGGGATCGTGCATGTGCCAGTGCTCGATCGTAGTTTCATGCCGTGGATCATCGCCTCCCAGACGATCCCCATCCTGGCGATCGCGCCGATGGTCGTCGTCGTGTTCGCTGCCATCGGCGTTACAGGCCTCATCCCCAAGGCCCTGATTTCGACCTATCTTTCTTTCTTCCCAGTTGCCGTCGGAATGGTGAAGGGGCTGCGCTCGCCCGATATCCTCCACCTCGACCTTATGCACACCTATAACGCCTCCAAGACGCAAACCTTCTGGAAGCTGCGCGTACCCGCCTCCGTGCCGTTCCTCTTTACCTCGATGAAGGTGGCGGTAGCGGCGAGCCTCGTCGGTGCGATCGTCGGCGAATTGCCGACGGGCGCCGTCGCCGGCATCGGCGCCAAGCTGCTTGCCGGTTCCTATTACAGCCAGACCATCGATATGTGGTCGGCGCTGGTCGCCGGCTCCGTCGTCGCCGTCCTTCTCGTCGCGGCCGTCGGCGTTGTCGGGCGCTTTGTAGAACTCAGGATGGGGGCGCGGCCTTGATGCGGCGTTTCGCATGGCAGTCCATCCTGGCCCTGGCGCTCTGCCTTGCGGCAGCGGCGACGCTGCCGCTTGCAGATGCCGTCTCGGCGCTTCCGTTCACGATCGGGCGGACGGCGGCAATCGAGCTTCTGCTTCTTATATCCGTCATCGTGAGCATAAGCGGGATCAAGCAACTCGGCGGTGCGGTCGTGCTGTTGTTCACCGTCCATATTGCCGCCTTCATGCTGGTCGGCGGCATCGTCGGAAACGAGGGCGCCGCACGGCCTTCCTTCTTCCTGCTGCTCGCGGCCGCCTGGCTGCTTGCCTGGCGCCTCAACGTGCTGATCTCGGGGCTCGCCCTGGAGAGCAGCGGCGCGCGCAATTTCCAGCGCCTCATCGTGCCCACCTTGTTCGGCGTCTGGATCCTGATCCTGTGGGAAGGGATCACGCGCGGTGCCGGCATACCTTTCGTTCTCCTGCCGCCGCCGACCAGTATCGCAGCCCGTTTCGTCAACTCGCTGCCGATCCTCGGCGCCGATCTCGTGCAGACGGTGTTCAAGGCGGTTCTGGCCGGCTACGTGATCGGTTGCGGGGCCGGTTTCGCCGTCGCGATCCTTGCCGACCGCGTGCCCTTCCTGCGCAAGGGCATGCTGCCGATCGGCAATGTCGTCTCCGCGCTTCCCATTATCGGCATCGCGCCGATCATGGTCATGTGGTTCGGCTTCGACTGGCCGTCCAAGGCGGCTGTCGTCGTGGTGATGACCTTTTTCCCGATGCTGGTGAACACCGTCGCCGGGCTCGCGGCCTCGGGCCATATGGAGCGCGATCTGATGCGCACCTATGCGTCGAGTTACTGGCAGACGCTCTTCAAGTTGCGTCTGCCCGCGGCCGCACCCTTCATCTTCAACGCCTTGAAGATCAATTCGACGCTTGCATTGATCGGCGCCATTGTCGCAGAATTTTTCGGGACACCGATCGTCGGCATGGGCTTCCGCATTTCGACCGAAGTGGGGCGCATGAATATAGACATGGTGTGGGCCGAGATTGCGGTCGCCGCGATCGCAGGCTCCATCTTCTACGGCGTCGTGGCCTTGGTGGAACGGGCCGTGACGTTCTGGCATCCGTCTATCCGTGGTGGGTAGGCGTCCTTCAGAGGGTGAATGAAATGAAAAAGAAAGTTGGAATGAGAAGATTGGCGACGGCGCTCCTGTCTGGAGCGCTGGCAATGGCCGTCGTCCCGGCGATGGCGGCCGACAAGGTGACGCTACAACTTAAATGGGTCGCGCAGGCCCAGTTCGCCGGCTATTTCGTGGCCAAGGACAAGGGTTATTACGAGGACGAGGGGCTGGATGTCGATATCAAGCCCGGTGGCCCGGATATCGCGCCGGAGCAGGTGATCGCTGGCGGCGGCGCCGACGTGATCGTCGACTGGATGGCAGCCGCGCTCGCGGCGCGCGACAAGGGCGTGGACCTCGTCAACATCGCCCAGCCCTTCGACAAGGCGGGCCTCGAGATCGCCTGCCCGAAGGACGGTCCGATCAAGAAACCGGAGGACTTCAAAGGCCATACGGTCGGTGTCTGGTTCTTCGGCAACGAATATCCGTTCTTTGCCTGGATGAACAAGCTCGGCATCTCGACCGAGGGCGGGCCGAACGGCGTCAAGGTGCTGAAGCAGAGCTTCGACGTGCAGCCGCTCATCCAGCATCAGGCCGACTGCATCCACGTCATGACCTATAACGAATACGGCCAGTTGCTCGACGCCGGCTTCAAGGCCGACGACCTCCTCGTCTTCAACTATTCGAAGCTTGGCCAGAACATGCTGGAGGACGGGCTTTACGTGCAGCAAAGCAAGCTCAAGGACCCGGCCTTCCAGGATAAGATGGTTCGCTTTGTGCGCGCCTCGATGAAAGGCTGGCACTACGCGGTCGAGCATCCGGACGAGGCCGCCGAGATCACCGTTGATGCCGGCGCGCAGGACGAGAACCATCAGAAATACATGGCCGGGGAGGTCGCCAAGCTGATCGGCGACGGCAAGCTCGACGAGGCGGCTTACGACCGTACTGCCAAGATGGTGGTCGACCAGAAGATCGTCAGCAAGGCTCCGGAAGGCGCCTGGACGCACGAAATCACCGACAAGGCGATCAAATAGAGCGCCGATAACGGCCAAAATTTGAAGGGGCGGGCGACCGCCCCTTTTTCATGACAGCCGCCTGTTCCCCACACTGGTCCGCTATGGAAAGTACCCTAATTTCGGAATTGTGTGGGCTCACTCTGTCGATTCCGGGAGGAAAGAACATGCGCAAGCCAGCCACTCTCACCACAGCCCTTGGTCTAGCATTGTCGGCGGCGCTTTTTGTTGCCTCGCCGTCTTTGGCGAAAACCGTGAAATTCCAGGCGGACATGAATGCGTCGCAGGAGGTCCCGCCGAACGATAGCGCGGGCAAGGGGACGGCCGACATCACGTATGACACACAGTCCAGGAAGTTGAGCTGGACAATCAAATATTCCGGCTTGTCGGGCCCGGCCAAGGCCGGCCACTTTCATGGCCCCGCAGAACCGGGCCAGAATGCCGGCGTCGAAGTTCCGCTCAAGAAGCTGAAAAGCCCGATCAAGGGATCGGCCATCCTGGCGCCAGACCAGGCGAAGGCGCTGCTCGACGGCAAGCTTTACGTGAACCTTCATACGGCCGCCCATGGCGACGGCGAAATCCGCGGTCAGGTGGTGAAGGCCAAAATGTAGAACTGCAAGGAAAAGGGCGAGCGATCGCCCCTTCCTTGCATGGAGATTTTCTCCGTTGTTCAGCCGTTCAGGCCTTCCTCCTGCATGGCGCGCTTGACCCCGGCGCGCGCGGCCACACGGTCGAAATAAGCGGCGAGCTTGGGGCCGAACTCGACGCCGGTCGCGTTCGCCCAGCGCAGCATCGTGAACAGGTATCCATCTGCGATGGTGAAGGCGGAACCGGTCAGATAGTCGCCGCCGAGCTTGCCTTCGACATAGCCCAACTGCTTGACGAGGTTGGTACGGAACACCTGCTTGGCATCGTCGGACAGCGCCTTGTTGAACAGCGGCGAGAAGCCCTTGTGCAATTCGGTGGCGATGTAGTTCAGCCATTCCTGCAGGCGGAGGCGCTCGGGCGAACCCGCCTTCGGGGCGAGCTTGCCGGTCTTGTCGGCCACATAGCCGAGAATCACAGCGTTTTCGGTGAGCTTTTCCCCCCCGTCCATTTCAAGGACGGGCACCTTGCCCTTGGGCGTCACTGCGTTGAAATCGCCGCCGTTGTCGGTCTTCTTCGCCTGGAGGTTCACTTTGTCCAGAGAATAGTCGGCACCCGTCTCGGCGAGCGCGATATGGGTGGCGAGCGAGCAGGCACCCGGTGCGTAATAAAGCTTCATTCCGTTTACTCCCGGCTATTGCAGGTTGGGGGATGGCGGCCGGAGCAAGCCGGCCAGAATGAGTGATAGCCTATTAACTTCTTAAAAGGAAGTAACATGTGATCTTATAGGTATTCAAATTTCAGCCACTTCGGTCCATATTCGAGCAATGAGCCGCGTTCCCCCTCGCTCCGAACATCTGTGCCGCTATTTCCAGGCGGCGATGGATATCCTCGCCCGCCCATGGAATGGACTCATCATCGCGGCTCTCCATGCCCACGGAGAGTTGCGCTTCAGCGAGATCGGGACATTGATCGACATTGCCGACCGCATGCTGTCGGAGCGTCTGAAGGAGCTCGAGGCGCGAGGCCTTCTGGAGCGGGTCGTCGATGGCGGTCCGCCGGTCAAGGTCTCCTACCGGCTGACCGAGATCGGTCAGGGTTTCGGCGAGGCGCACAAGGGCCTGTCGAAATGGGGCCGCGAACTCGTTCAATAGCGCCGCGCATCCTGCCCATCTTGTCGTGGAAGGCCGGCTTTTTGCGGAAGGCCGGCTACGCCAGCACTCCCTGCAGGCGCTCGAGTTCGCCGAGACGCGCGATGGTCGCCTCGTAGCCGAGCCGGATCGCCTCATCGGCGCGGTGGAATTCGGTAAGACCGATATGAGCGAGCTTGGGCTGCAGCGACAAATCCGGCGGATCGCCGGCAAGGCGTGAGCGCGAGATGCGGTCCTGGATGATATTGAAGGCCTCGACCATGACGCCGGTGATGCCCATGCGCGTCTCACGCGCTTTCGCCGTGCGGTCGCTGACATGGCCTTCCGAGGGGAGAGGCAAGACGGTCGGCTCGGCAGCGCCGGCGCTGTGCTTGATCACGGCAGCCCGCCCGTACTGGTCGTAATGCAGATTGACGGCCACCACCAGCGGCTGTTCATAGGCGCGGCATACCGATACGGGGACCGGGTTCACCAACGCCCCGTCGACCAGCAGGCGCCCGTTGCAGGCGACCGGCTCGAATACGCCAGGCAAGGCGTAGGAGGCGCGCATCGCGGTGATGAGTGAACCGCTGTTGAGCCAGACTTCATGGCCGGTACGGATTTCCGTGGCGACGCAAACGAAGGGCTTCGGCAGTTCCTCGAAGGTGAGGCCATCCATATGCCGCTGCATTTCAGCCGTCAGCCGCATGCCGCCGAACAGGCCGCTGCCGCCGAGATGGATATCGAGCAGGCCGAACATGCGCCGCTTGGTCAGCCCGCGCGCGAATTCCTCGAGCTGGTCGAGCTTGCCGGCGAGATAGCAGCCGCCGGCGAGCGCGCCGATCGACGTCCCGGCGATCATGTCGATCTCGATGCCGGCCTCGTCGAGCGCGCGCAGAACGCCGATATGGGCCCAGCCGCGCGCAGCGCCGCCGCCAAGCGCCAGTGCGACGCCCGATTTGCGCGAGGGCGCCACCGTCGGCGTTTCATCTGCCGGCGGCCGCAACTTGCCACGCGCTTCGGCGCGTCCCCTGATGGACGCCCATTCGAGCATTACCGTCTCCGTGTCCCGCTGGGATTGTGGACTCTGGCAGGTATCAAATTCATGAATCTTCTTCTTGCCGGTAGCAAAATCGGCGTTTCGGGTCGTCAGAAGGCATGATCAATCAATTCAGGTGTAGGCAAGGAAACCATCCGTTATTCCGTATGGCGGAGGCGGGGGGCCGTACCGTTCTCTTCTACAATCCGATAGAAGCAGGAGCGCTGGCCGGTATGGCAGGTCACGCCATCGCCGGCCACTTCGACTTTCAGCCAAAGGGCGTCCTGGTCGCAATCCACGCGTATCTCGACAACGCGCTGGAAGTTTCCCGAGGTCTCCCCCTTCTTCCAGAGCGAGCGGCGTGAGCGCGACCAGTAATGCGCAATCCCGGTTTCAAGCGTGAAACGCAGCGCTTCCTCGTTCATGTGCGCGACCATGAGGAGCGTTCCGTCGCCGGCATCCGTTACCACCGCCGTCACGAGGCCGTTTGCATCAAAGCGCGGCGCGAGGACAGTTCCTTCCTCACGCTCGCTCTCGTCCAGTTCGGGTCTTGATTTCATGCCGTACCGTACCGGTCCGCCGCTTCCATATACCGGACCGGGAAAGGATCAGTCCCGCGTGCCGCGGATCATACCGACGAAGCGCAACTGCTCCTCGGGACGGTCCTTGAAGGCGCCGGTGAAGGTGGAGGTGAGTGTTGTGGCGCCCGGCTTGCGGATGCCGCGCATGGCCATACACATATGCTCGGCCTCGATCATCACGGCAACGCCGCGGGGGTTGATAACGTCCTGGATAACACCGGCGATCTGCGCCGTCATCGCCTCCTGCGTCTGCAGGCGATGGGCGAATATGTCGACGACGCGGGCGATCTTCGAAAGGCCGACTACCTTGCCATCCGGCAGATAGGCGACATGCGCCTTGCCGATGATCGGCACCATGTGGTGCTCGCAATGGGAATGGAAGGGGATGTCCTTGACGAGCACGATATCGTCATAGCCGGCGACTTCCTCGAAAGTGCGGCCGAGTTCTTCCGCCGGACATTTGTCGTACCCGTCGAACATCTCGCGGAACGCCTTGACGACGCGCTTCGGCGTATCGCGCAGGCCCTCGCGGTGGATATCGTCGCCGGTCCAGCGCAAGAGCGTTTCAACCGCCTTCATGACCTCGGCTTCGCTCGGGCGGTTGGTCTTCGGTTTGTCCAGATAATCCGGAACGGCTGGAAATGTCTTGATTACGGCGTCCATTAAGGCGTCTCCCGTAGTCCACCTCGATGGGCGGACGAGTTGAACGGATCACGGCCCTTTTTGCGGGACTTGCTGTGGACCCCGAAAGCGGCGTGCATCTGTAGGTGGGTGCCGGCTTCTTGCCCTGCACCACACCTCCCCACTATATATTGCCTTGGATGAAGATTGAAAGATGCGTACGGAAAACGGTGTGTTCGCTGGGCCGCGCGCGGACGGAAAATAATGATAGACGACATCTATAATGCGAAAATTCTGGGCTTCGCGGGCAATATCCCGCGTATCGGCCGGCTGGAGGATGCGGATGCGTCGGCAATGGCGCATTCCAAGCTTTGCGGCTCGACGGTGACCGTCGACCTCAAGATGGACGGCGACGTGGTGACGGATTTCGCCCATGATGTGAAGGCTTGCGCGCTGGGGCAGGCTTCGTCGTCGATCATGGCGAGCAATATCGTCGGCGCACACGCGGATGAGCTGCGCGAGGTACGCGAGACAATGCGCAGGATGCTGAAGGAAAACGGCGCGCCACCGGAAGGCCGCTTCGCAGACCTCAAATATCTGGAGCCGGTTCGCGACTACAAGGCGCGGCATGCCTCGACCATGCTGACCTTCGACGCGGTCGTCGACGCCATCGGCCAGATCGAGAAGAAGCGCGCCGGTGAGGCGGCCTGAGACTACCGCTGGTGAATGGGCCCACGAAAAGCCGCAACTTCTCCGGCCCGTGGCCAAAGACGCCCGACCGCGTCCTTGGCACGTCGCTTATTCGCCTTTATCAACTTACGCTCTCGGGCTTCGTCGGTCATTCCTGCCGGCATCTGCCGACCTGTTCCGAATATGGCTATGAGGCGATCGCACGGCACGGGCTGTGGGTTGGCGGCTGGCTGGCGCTTTTCCGCGTCGCGCGTTGCGGTCCCGGCGGCACGCGCGGCCTCGACCCGGTGCCGGAAGAACTGGCGCCCCGCTTTCGCTGGTATTTGCCATGGCGCTACTGGTCGGCGGGCCACCACACTGCCTAGCTGATCGCACGATGCAAGGTTTAGCTTTGGGATAGACTATCTTCCCCGTTGATTTCGGGCGCGTTTCTGCCGCATGTTTGCATCATTGGGCGGCCGGTGCGATATCGGGCCGTTGATTCACCACGGAGGGGAGACCCGCATGGCTCACAAATTCGAGATTTGGAAAGACAAGAAGGGCGAATATCGCGTCCGCTTCAAATACAACAGCGAAGTGATGTTCTCGTCCGAAGGCTACACGTCGAAGTCGAGCGCGCAGAACGCGATCGACTCGATCAAGAAGAACGGCCCTAACGCGCCGATCGAAGATAATAGCGCAAGCTGAAATTCCGACACGCTTTCGCGCTTGTGAGACATAAGCGCTCTTGGTGAAAGACGGCGCCTCGTAGGCTTTACGGGCGCCGTCGTCCGGCTTATGTAGCGCTATCGGCAGCCGCATTCCCATGCGCGCTGCAACACACTGCAATCCCACCCGCGCTCGTATGCGGGACTGGATAGGAGACATGACCATGGCTGACGCCAACCCGGGCGCAATTTCCGGCGCATCCGTTTCCCTTGAATTTCCCGACGGCTCCTCGCGCGACTATCCCGCGATGATGACCGGCGCCGAGCTTGCCGAATCGATCTCCAAATCGCTCGCCAAGAAGGCGATCGCCTACGCCATCGATGGCCATGTGCGCGATCTTTCCGATCCGCTCGGCGCTTCGGGCCGCGTCGAAATCCTGACCCGCGAGAGCGAAGGCGCGCTGGAACTCATCCGCCACGATACGGCTCATGTGCTCGCCGAGGCGGTGCAGGAACTGTGGCCGGGCACGCAGGTGACCATCGGCCCGGTGATCGAGAACGGCTTCTATTACGATTTCGCTCGCAACGAGCCCTTCACGCCGGACGATTTCGTGGCAATCGAAAAGAAGATGCGCGAGATCATTGGCCGCAACAAGCCTTTCACCAAGGAGGTCTGGCCGCGCGACAAGGCGAAAAACGTCTTCCGCGACAAGGGAGAGGCCTACAAGGTCGAATTGGTCGATGCGATCCCCGAGGATCAGGACGTCAAAATCTACAGGCAGGGCGACTGGTTCGATCTCTGCCGCGGTCCGCACATGGCTTCGACAGGCCAGATCGGCGACGCCTTCAAGCTGATGAAGGTGGCGGGCGCTTATTGGCGCGGCGATTCCAACAACCCGATGCTGACCCGTATCTACGGCACCGCCTGGCGCAACCGCGAAGAACTCGACCGCTATCTCCATACGCTGGAAGAAGCGGAGCGGCGCGACCACCGCCGGCTCGGCCGCGAGATGGATTTGTTCCATTTCCAGGAGGAAGGGCCGGGTGTCGTCTTCTGGCACCCGAAAGGCTGGAAGATGTTCCAGAGCCTCGTCTCCTACATGCGCCGGAGGCTCGACGAGCACGAATATTCGGAAGTGAATGCCCCACAGGTGTTGGACAAGCAGCTTTGGGAGACATCCGGCCATTGGGGCTGGTACCGGGAAAGCATGTTCAAGGTACTGGTCGCCGGCGATGAGGCCGAAAGCGAGGATCATCGCGTCTTCGCGCTGAAGCCGATGAATTGCCCTGGCCACGTCCAGATATTCAAGCACGGCCTCAAGTCTTACCGCGACCTGCCTGTCCGGCTTGCCGAATTCGGCGCTGTTCATCGCTACGAGCCGTCCGGCGCGCTGCACGGGCTGATGCGCGTGCGCGGCTTCACTCAGGACGATGCGCATATCTTCTGCACGGAGGACCAGCTTGCCGCCGAATGTTTGAAGATCAATGACCTGATCCTCACCACATACGCTGATTTCGGCTTTGAGGAGATCATGGTCCGCTTCTCGACGCGGCCGGAAAAGCGCGTCGGTTCCGACGCACTCTGGGATCACGCCGAGGAAATCATGAGCGGCGTGCTGACCGAGATCCAGCAGTCCGACAACCGTATCCGCATCGAGATCAACCCCGGTGACGGAGCTTTCTACGGGCCGAAATTCGACTATGTGCTGCGCGACGCGATCGGGCGCGAATGGCAGTGCGGCACGACCCAGGTCGATTTCAACCTGCCGGAGCGGTTCGGCGCCTTCTACATCGACAAGGATTCGGAGAAGAAGCAGCCGGTCATGGTGCATCGCGCTATCTGCGGCTCCATGGAACGCTTCCTCGGTATCCTTATCGAGAACCACGCCGGCCACATGCCGCTCTGGTTCGCGCCTCTGCAGGTCGTCGTGGCGACGATCACCTCGGACGCGGATGACTATGCGAGGAAGGTGGCGGCGCGGCTGAAGGATGCGGGGCTGCTCGCCGAAACCGACCTGCGCAACGAGAAGATCAACTACAAGGTACGCGAGCACAGCCTCGCGAAAGTGCCGGTGATCCTGGTCTGCGGCAAGCGCGAGGCGGAGGAAGGTACGGTCAATCTGCGCCGGCTCGGCTCACGCGACCAGCAATCGTTGATGCTGGAAGAGGCCGTCGCGGCCTTGGTGGACGAGGCAACCGCGCCAGATATCAGGCGCAAGCGGAAAAGCTGAACGACCCCACCCTTACCCTCTCCCCGTGAAAAACGGAGAGAGGGGTAGGCAAGTGCCTGTTACCCTTTCGGCTTCCAGGGTTGCAGGGCCTCGATCTTCATCTTGCGGCGCTCGTCGGGCGAAAGCTTATAGTTGTTGTTGAAGGGGTTGGACTCCCAAGAACCATATTCGGGGTCCGGCAGCATGAACCAGTCGTGCCCCCAATGTGCGGCACTGTCCGTGAAGAACTTCATGCGCTCTTCATAGGTTCCTTTGTACTTGTCTGTGAAGTCGCCGAGATTGTCGCCGAACATCATGATGACGCGATAGTCCTTGGCAACGAAGGCGACCCTGTTCTCCTTCGGCGACTTCCAGTCGGGCTGTTGCCCAGAGGCCAGGAAGGTGTCGACGTTGCCGCCCATCGGGAAGCCGAGATCCTTCATGTTCTCCAGCGTTGCCGGTTTTTCCTCAAGCGTCCGGTTGGACACGTAAAAGACCTTCACGCCCTTCGAATCGGCATACCGCAGAAATTCGACCGCGCCGGGGATTGCCTTGGTCACCTTGTCCTTGACGTAGGCTGTCCATTCCTTGGGGCTGAAGTCGGTGCCTCGGGTCACCAGCGAAGCCTCGTAGGGGCTGTTGTCCAGGATGGTCTCGTCGGCGTCGAGCACGATAGCCGGTGGCTTGTCGCCAAAATTCTCACCTTGCTTGTCGGGAACCGCAGTCCAATTCTTGTCGGTGAGCGCCGCGTCGAGCTGGCCTTTGGCAAGGTTGTAGATGCCGAGCGTCGTCGCCTTGTATTCAACCGAGCGCTGCATCCACAGCGTGGCGTTCAGGAGATCGTTCTGAGGAACCGCCGCAGCTTCGTCGGCTCGTGCCGGCGCGGCGAAAAGGCCGGTGAGCACGATGGCAGCGGCGGCCGAAGTCTTGAGGGCGCCATCAATCGGCATGCGCATTGTCTTCATTTCTGAACTCCCCTTCGGATCGTAAATCCATGATCGCGGCGTCGGACGGCGCCGTGCAGAGACAGCATTGCGCGGATCGGCCCCCGGCCGGACATTGTCGAGCCCGCCCGCGGTGTCGATCGGCGCCGCCATCGGTGACTATAGACCGATCGGATACGACAGCAATATGAATGCTTTGGGGTCTGGGGAGCACGCTGGCGAGCCTTGCCCGGCGGCTGGATGAGTTGATTTCCGCAATCGCCGTCAGTCGGAAATGTCGCCGATCGGGGCTCCCTGTTGCCCGACATCGCTGGTCAGCACTTCGACCTCTTCGTTGTGGCCGGCTTCCACGGTCAGTTCGCGCTGATAGGTATGGCCGCGGTTCTTGGCAACAACCGTATAGTCGCCCTCCGCCAGCACCATGGTGGCGAAAGCACCGACGCTTTCGCGTACCACCTCGCCGGAATCGGTCAGCACCGACCATGACGTGTCGGCGATCGCCTCGCCGCCATGATCACGCACCAGCTTCATGGTGAGTTGGGCGGCGCGATGCTCTACCGTCGCTTCGGTCAACTTGCCCGCCGCTACCCTGATATCGGAGCGGATGACTGCGTTGACCGAGCCGTATTTGGACACGACATGATAGGTGCCGGCGTTGAGCCGCACCACCACGTCCGGGTGCACGTCGGGGATGATGAGTGCGCGCTCGCCATCCGCGCCCGCCTCGGCCTCGTAGATGGAAAAGCGCAGCTTGTTCGGCGGGATGTGGCCGCCGCTCGGAAGGATGGCGTCGAGCTTCAGACCGCCGGCATCGAGCACGAGCACTTCTTTTTTGGGGTCCTTGCCCACGGTTATGCGCTTCGTCGCGCCTGCGCGGCCATAGGAGGCATGGACGAGATAGCTTCCAGGATCGAGTTGGAAGACGCTGGTGCCGCCGCGCGCCGAGGCAATCAACGGCAGCTTGCCGTCCTCGCCTGCTTGCGGCCCGAAGACGCGCCAGACAAGGCCCCGTGTCACCTGCGGCCCCTTGTCGACCAGTTCAGCGATCAGCGTGACATTGCCGAATGTCAGTTTGGGCAGTGGGGCTTCGATACTGGGCACGCCTCTGAAGCTTTTCAGGTCGGGCAATTTCAGCCGCGGCTCCAGCTTTCCGGCTTCCTGCGCGGCCACCGGCATGACGGCGAGCGCAAGAAATGAAAGCAGGACTGTAAGTCTCTCCAGGACGGCGTACATGGGTTGCCATCAAGCCCGGCGCGGTGGCAATTTCAAGACGATTCTCCGTGACCGGTATCTCCTTGCACCGGCTATTTTATCTGAAAGAGTTTTCGCGATGTCATCGACGGTCATCGATCTCCTGCTCGAGCGCAACTCGGCGCCGATCCACGAATTGAAGGAGCCGGCGCCGTCGGATGCCGAGATCGCGACCTTGATCCGCATCGCCAGTCGCGTGCCTGACCATGGCCGTATGGAGCCCTGGCGCTTCATCCTCTATCGCGGCGAGGCGCGCGAACGGGTGGGGCGGATGCTTGCCGAGCTTGCCGAGAAGCGTGAAGGGCCGCTCACCGAAGTGCGCCGCGAGAAGGAGTTGACACGCTTTTCGCGCGCGCCGCTCGTCGTTGGCGTCGTTTCCGCGCCTCGGCAGAACCCCAAGATCCCGGATTGGGAAATGCAGCTTTCCGGCGGAGCGGCGGCGATGAATCTCGTCATAGCCGCCAACGCCATGGGTTATGGCACGAACTGGATCACCAACTGGTATGCCTATGACGAGGAGGGTCGGCGGTTGCTGGGCCTCGCGCCGCACGAGCGGGTCATCGGCTTCGTCCATATCGGCACGTTCAACGGAGCGGTATCTGAACGGCCGCGACCGGATGTCTCAAAACTTTATGCGGACTATTCCGGTCCCTGGGAGGGATAGGCGGTGTTCTATGAACCCGGCAAGGGCCACGGCCTGCCGCACGATCCGTTCAAGGCGATCGTTGCCCCAAGGCCGATCGGCTGGATATCCACGATGGGCCGTGACGGCTCGATCAATCTCGCGCCTTATTCGTTTTTCAATGCGTTTTCTTCGCGCCCGCCGCTCGTCTGGTTCTCCTCCGAAGGCGAGAAGGACAGCTTCACTTTCGCGCGCGAGACCGGCGAGTTTGTCGCCAACCTCGCCGGCGGCCACATCTTCAAGGAAATGAATGCTACCTCCGTGGATGCGCCGCGCGGGGTGAGCGAATTCGGCTATGCCGGGCTGACGCCGGCGCCCTCACGGCTGGTCGCGGCGCCGCGCGTGGCGGAGGCGTATGCCGCGCTCGAATGCAAGGTGACCGAGATATTCGAGCCGAAGGGCCTCGACGGCAAGCCCGCCGGTGTCCATGTCTGCACCGGCGAGGTGATCGGCATTCATATCGACGAGGCTGTCCTCACCGACGGCTTGTTCGACAACGTCAAGGCCGGCAACGTATCGCGTCTCGGCTATCTCGATTTTTCCGCCATCACCGAAACCTTCGCCATGCGCCGGCCGAAGTGGAAGGCGGATTGACGCGCACCCTCATGCCACGCCGGCGGCCTGCGCCCGTGCAAGGATGCGCTCGGCGCGGCGCAGGTGCGGGCGGTCGTACATTTGGCCGTCGATGCCGATGACGCCCGGATTTCCGGCGGCGGAGAAGGCCTCGACCACGGCACGCGAATGCGCGACCGATTCGACAGAGGGCGTGAACACCTCGTTGATGATCGGCACTTGTGCCGGATGGATCGCCATTTTGGCCGTGAAGCCGTCACGCTCAGCTTCCACGCACTCCGCCTTCAACGCGTCCATGTCGCGGAAATTCACGAAGACCGTATCGATCGCAGCCGCCTGGACCGTCGCGGCCGCGAGTATGGTCAGCGTGCGCGCCAGACGGAAGGTTTCGGTATAGCGGCCATCGCCGCCGCGCGGCGTACGCGCGCCGATATCCGCCGACAGATCCTCCGCTCCCCAGGTCACGCCGGCAAGCCTAGGGTTGGCTTCGCTGAAGGCTGGAGCAGCCAGCACGCCGGCTGCTGTCTCGGCGATGAGCGCGACGATCCGCGTGGCACCGTCTTCGATGCCGCTCTCGGCCTCGTGCACACGAAGTTTTGCCGACAGCCGCATGACGTCCTTTGGGCCGATCGCCTTTGGCAGCATGATGCCGGCCGGTCGCGCCGGCATGATCGCCGTGAGATCGTCGTCGGTCAGCCCGGTGGTGAAGTCGTTGACACGCACGTAAAGCGAGGCCGAAACCTGTTCCCGGTTCTCTCCGATGAAGGCCGAAGTGATCTTTCGCGCCTCGGCTTTGCGGTCGGCTCCGACCGAGTCCTCCAGATCGAGAAGCAGGACGTCCGCGCCCGCCTGGGGCGCCTTGGCGAGCTTCTTTTCCGAATCGCCTGGAACGAACAGAAGGGACCGCACGCTCAGGCTCCTTTCTTCTTCATCATCGCCTGCCGCACGCAGCGTGCCACCAGCACATTATTCTGATTGTAGGCGCGGTGCTCGAATTCGACGATGCCCCGGTCCGGCTTGGATTTCGACGGCCTCACCGATTTCACTTCCGTCTCGACATGGATCGTGTCGCCATGGAAGAGCGGATGCGGAAACACCGTCTCGGTCATGCCCAGATTGGCGATCGTGGTGCCGAGCGTCGTGTCGTGCACGGAGATGCCTATCATCAGGCCGAGCGTGAAGAGCGAATTGACGAGCGGCTTGCCCCATTCGCTCTTCGCCGCGAAATCGAAATCGATGTGCAGCGGCTGAGGGTTGAGCGTCATGACGGAGAAGAGAACGTTGTCGCTCTCGGTGATGCTTCGGGTGAGGGGATGGCGGAACACCTGTCCGGGCGTGAATTCCTCGAAATAGAGGCCTGGCATCTTTATTTCCTCCGCTAGTCCCGCGTTTGATAGAGCGGTCGTAACGGGCCTGCAAGAGAGCCGGTTAACGGATATGGTAAACGCTTCCTAAACCATTTCCACCTAGCGTCCGCGGTAGCTCGGGGTCGGGTCGGCGGCATGGTAATCAGTCATTTCCTCAGGTGGATCGATACGGCGCGCGTTTCCGAACGGGCAGCCGGCGCGGCGGCGCTAGCAAGAGCCTATGTTTCCCGTGAACTCCCCTTCGAGGACCGCTGTGAGGCGGAAGCCGCGCTGACCTTCCTGCTGGACGATCCGTCGACAAAGGTGCGCTATGCGCTTGCCGAGGCGCTCGCCATGCACAGGCTGGCGCCGCTCCAGATCATCCACGCGCTCGCCTCCGATCAGGACGAGATCGCCGACCTGGTGCTGAAGCGCTCGCCATTGTTCACGGACGGCGATCTCATCGACCGCGTCGCCATGGGAGCCGAAAGCGTACAACTGTCCATCGCGGGGCGGGCGCTCGTTTCGAAATCGGTCTCGGCCGCCATTGCCGAGGTAGGCTCGGCGGAGGCCTGTCTGATCCTGCTCCGCAACGATGGGGCTGATGTCGCCTCGCTCAGCTTCCGCCGCATGGCGGAGCGCTTCGGCGCCATGCCGAGGCTGCGGGAAGCGATGCTTGCGGACCGCCGCCTGCCGGTCGACTGCCGCCATGTTCTGCTGGTCAAACTGAGCGCCGCACTGAAGGATGCGCCGCTCGTCGTTGCGCTGATGGGCAGGGCACGTGGAGAACGCGTCATGCGGGAAGCTTGCGTGAGGGCTTCGCTGACGCTCATCGACCGAACCCGGCCGGACGAGCATGCGGCGCTGGTCGAACATCTTCGACTTGCCGGCGAACTCACCACAGCCTTCATCGTTCGCATGGTGGCGCACGGCAAGATCGATTTCTTCGCCTCCGTGCTCGGCGTGCTTGCGGGGCGCGAGGCGGTCCGCGTCCAGGCGCTTCTTGCCGGCGGGCGCGATCTGGCGCTTTCGGCGCTCTTTCGCGGCGCCGGCCTACCGGAAAGCGCGCACGGGGTTATCCTGCGGGCGCTGGGGATCTGGCGCGAGGTCGCCAACGGCAGGCGTGTGGCCGGCGCACAGGAAGTGAGCTGGCTGATGCTGAGGGAATTGAACGCCTGTCCGGGCCAAAGCGGGCCGGCGGAGCGTCTGGCCGAGCTTGCCGGTCTGATCCGTGCCATCCACCTCGAAGTGCTGCGTGAGAATGCCCGCGGCCATGCGCTGGCCATCGCCGCGGCCTGACGGCCTCCAGATTATGCGGCTGCGCTTGCTACGCTCCGCCGGAAATTCCATGCCGCGTAGCCGAAAATCACGACGATGACGATGCCGCCGCCGACGAGGCTCGCCGCCGGCGGCAACTCACCGAGAAACAGCCATGCGAACAGGATCGCAAGCGGTACTTCCGTGCTTCCGAGCAGTCCGGATTCGGCAGCGCTGACCAGTCGAGTCCCTTCGGTCCAAAGGATCACGGCGGCGGCGAAGGAAACGCCGAAGGCGCACATCAGGACGGCATCGCGCCTTGTCACGTCGAGCGGGTCGGTGATGAGGCAGCCGATGACGAAAAGCAGGAAAGCCGCCACGGCTCCGGTCCAGACGACGGGCGCATCGGTGAATTTACGGATCAGCACCATGTAGAGCGCGCAGCCTGCGGTCATGAGAATGGCCATGAAATTACCGGCAAGGCTTCCCGTGCCGATACCGCCGAGCATCATGATGCCGACGCCGGCAAGCGACAGGACGGCCGCCACAATCGTACTTCGACGCGTGCGCTCTCCAAGTACGACGCGTTCGAGCCCCGCCGCCATGAAAGGCACGGTAGCGTAGATGATGGTGACGTTGGCGACATAGGTGAGCTTGAACGCCGTGATGAAGGCGATGCTGGACAGGGTGCTGACGACCGCTAGCGCCCAGCCGCGGAGCCCGAGGTGGAGGCTGGACCACATATGCGGGCCGCGCGCCCGCCATAACACGTAAGCGGCGATGATCGCCGCACCGACAAGGCCGCGCCAGCAGGCGATCGTCCACGGGCCGGCGGTGACGGAACGGGTAAAGATACCGGCAAGCGCGAAGAAGACGGCCGATACCGTCACCAGCATCATGCCGACGGCGTGGCCGGTATCGATTCTGGCGGGAAGATCGAGCGATCGCGCATCCATGACTCTACGATACGGGAAGGCTGCCGACAGCCTGTTGTCAGGAGTGCCGTATCCCGGCGCGCGGGCTGTGGAAGAACCGGGGATTGTCTTCCACCGCCGCGGCGATCACCCGTAGCGAGGCGGCGACGGCAAGAAGGGGCCGGTCGGCGTCACCGCGTTTGCCGAGCGCTTCCGCCTCTGCCCTTGTCGCCGCCGCGAAAGCGGAGATCGAGCCGCCTCCCAGGCCGCTTCCCGCCGAGCGCAGGATCAGCGAAGCAAGGCGCTTCAGGAAATCGGCGATGATGGGCTTGTCCGGTTCGGGGAGGTGCGGCTGGGCGTTGCGCAGGGCGAGGATCTCCAGTCCGACGGTGGACGCCGCGACGCTGCCGATGAGCATCGCTTCGCCGCGCCCGCCAGTGCGCTGCGCAAACGGCATCAATTGGTTGATACGGTCATAGGCGAGGCTCTCGAAGGCCGAGCGTCGAGGCACGCGCTCGTGCAGGCTGAGCCGCACGAGGTCTTCCTTGATGGTTGCGACGATGCGCAGGACGCTGTCACGTGGCCTTGCCGGTAGCACGCTCCAGAACACACCGATCGAAAGCAGGATGCCGACCAGGATGGACGCCGTCTGGTTGAGGAAATGGAGTGGCGCGTAAACCATCGTCTGGTGCGGACTGAGGAAGGCGAGGAAATTTATAGCGAAGGCTGTCGCTGTTCCCGTGAAAGTCGGATTCGCCATCGCCAGCGCGCCGGGTATCAGGATCGGGATCACGAACAGCACGAACCAGCCGAAACCGGGGAAGACGGGCACCAAAACCTGGCCGACGATGAAGGCGAAGGGCACGGCCAGTAGCGTGCCCTTGAAGAAGCCAAAAGCGGTCCGGATCGGCGCCGGGCGCGACGCAAACAGGCTGGAGACGACGGCAACGATGATGGTCGCCCCTTCGGCGTCCGCCCATTGGGTGGCGATCCAGAAGGCCGCGACGAGGGAAGTGGCGAGCGCGGCTCGCACCGCGTTACGCAACGCCGCCTGCCGGTCGCGGTGGATAACCAGCGCAGGTTGTCGTGTCTGGTCGCTCTCCGGCCGGCCCGGATGGCGCACGGCATCGAGACCGTCGAGGACGCCGGCAAGCGCATCGGCGAATTCGGCCGCCATGGCGAGCCTTGCGGCGGCGCCGATCGGGTCGGGCACACCCTCCGGCAACGGCGCGTTCCGAGCCTCCTTGGCTATCTCTCTTAGCCGAGCGAGGAAAGGCTGGACATCATTGAGCGCATCGGGACGTTCGGACAGTTCGTTGACGACAGCCTTCAATTGGTTGCGAGTCGGCGGCAATGCTGGATTAGCGGGCGCGGAGTGCAGTCTCAGCATCCGTGCGGCGGAAAGGGCGGAAAGCAGATGGCCGATCGTGCGCCTGACAGAACGGCCATGCGCGGCGGGGCTGGGGCCTTCAAGCCGCACATAGGCGCGCATCTCACCGAGGCCCTGTGTCTCGGCGATGATGCGCCGGTTGAGCATCGAAAGCCTTGCACGGTCGGCGCCACCGAAGGCGAATCCGGCATAGGCAGCGAGATCGCGGATCAGGCCTTCCAGCTTTCCAGCGATCTGGTCGCTGGCGAGTCGTGGCAGGAAGAGGCGGCTGGCGAGCCCCGCGCAGAGGATTCCGAGGATGATTTCCGATGCGCGCGCGATTGCCAGTTCATGGGCGAGATGCGGCTGGCCGAAGGCCGGCATGCTGATGATCGCGGCGGTATAGCCAGCGAGCGCGGCGGCGTAGGATTCGGGGTTGCGGAGCATAGACGCGACATAGGTGCAAAGTCCGATCCAGACTGCGAGCACCGCGAGGAAGGCGGCGGCGTTGCCGCCCCCGATCCGCACAAGCAGAAGTGCCGCAAGCGCCCCGACGACGGTGCCCACCAATCGGAAGAAACCCTTGGAAAGCGCCATCCCGGCGACTGGTTGGGCGACGATATAGACCGTCATCATCGCCCATTGGGGGTTTTCCAGCTTCAACGCGTAGGCGAGCGCAAGGGCAACCAGCCCCGCCACCATCGTGCGGATCGCAAAAATCCAGTCGGTACGCTTGGGTCGCGGGATGCGCGCTAGCGGGAAGTGGAGGGTATCAGGCCAGCGGGAGAAACTCACTGCCGGGCCGCCTTCCGATTTCCGGGGTCAGATATCCAGCTCTTCCACGAATTCCGCGCGTTCCTGGATGAAGCGGAAGCGCAGTTCCGGTTTGGTGCCCATAAGCGCGTCGATCGCTTCCTTTGTCGCATCCTGCTCGTCGATGACCTCAACCCGAAGCAATGTGCGTTTCTTCTTGTCCATGGTCGTCTCCTTGAGCTGCGAGGCCATCATCTCGCCCAGGCCCTTGAAGCGGCCGATCTCGACCTTGCCGCGGCCGGTGAACTCGTTCTTCAGGAGTTCGTCCTTGTGCACATCGTCGCGCGCATACATCACCTTGCCGCCCTGGCTGATGCGGTAAAGCGGCGGCACGGCGAGGTGGAGATGACCGCCGCGTATCAGTTGCGGCATTTCCTGGAAGAAGAAAGTCATCAGAAGCGAGGCTATGTGCGCGCCGTCCACGTCGGCATCGGTCATGATGATGACGCGGTCGTAGCGAAGGTCCTCGTCGCGGTATTTCGAGCGCGTGCCGCAGCCGAGCGCCTGGATCAGATCGGCGATCTGTTGGTTGGCGGTCAGTTTGTCGCGACCGGCGCTGGCGACGTTGAGGATCTTGCCGCGCAAGGGCAGCACCGCCTGAGAGGCACGGTCGCGCGCTTGTTTGGCGGACCCGCCGGCGGAATCGCCCTCCACGATGAAGATCTCGGCACCCGCCGCCGCGTTTTGCGTGCAGTCGGCAAGCTTGCCGGGAAGGCGCAGCTTGCGTACCGCGCTCTTGCGCGAGACTTCCTTTTCCTGCCGCCGCCTGAGGCGCTCGTCGGCCCGCGCGATCACCCATTCGAGCAGCTTGGAGGCTTCCTGCGGATTATCGGCCAGCCAGTGGTCGAACGGGTCGCGCATGGCGCTTTCGACGATGCGTTGCGCCTCGATGGTCGCCAGCCGGTCCTTGGTCTGGCCGACGAATTCCGGCTCGCGGATGAAGACCGACAGCATCCCGGCCGCCGATATCATCACGTCCTCGCTGGAGACGGCGTGCGCGCGTTTGTTGCCGGTCAGTTCGGCATAGGCTTTCAGGCCGCGCAACAGCGCCGAACGGAAGCCGGCCTCGTGCGTGCCGCCTTCCGGGGTCGGGATCGTGTTGCAGTAGGAGTTCAGGATCGGATCGCCGCCGTACCAGGTTACGGCCCATTCCACAGAGCCATGGCCGCCCTGCTTTTCGCTCTTCCCCGCGAAGATGTCGCGGGTCACCTGGAATTCGCCGTCGAGCGAAGCGGCAAGGTAATCCTTCAATCCGCCGGGGAAGTGGAAGGTCGCTTTCTCCGGCGTCTTCTCCTTGTCGGCGATCAGGGCAGGCGCGCAGGACCAGCGGATTTCGACACCGCCGAAGAGATAGGCTTTCGCGCGCGTCATGCGGCAGAGCCGGGCCGGATCGAAATGCACGCCCTTGCCGAAGATCTGGTCGTCGGGGCGGAAGCGGATCTTCGTGCCGCGGCGGTTGTGCACCTCGCCGAGGTTTTTCAGCTCGCCCTTCGGGTGGCCGCGCGAGAATTCCTGCCGGTAGAGCTGTCGCCCGCGTGCGACCTCCACCTCTAGCGTCTCCGAAAGCGCATTCACCACCGACACGCCGACGCCGTGCAGGCCGCCCGACGTCTCGTAGACCTTGGAGTCGAACTTGCCGCCCGAATGCAGCGTCGTCATGATGACTTCGAGCGCCGACTTGTTCCTGAATTTCGGATGCGCGTCGACCGGGATGCCGCGCCCGTTGTCGGTGACAGAGAGAAAGCCGGCCTCGTCGAGCTCGACCTCGATGAAGCTTGCGTGCCCCGCCACGGCTTCGTCCATGGAATTGTCGATCACCTCGGCGAAGAGGTGGTGCAGCGCCTTCTCGTCGGTCCCGCCGATATACATACCGGGCCGTCGGCGAACCGGCTCGAGCCCCTCCAGCACCTCGATGTCGGCCGCGCTATAGCTGTCACTGCCGTCCCTGGCGGATACCGGTCGCGCTACCGGCTTTACCGGCTGCGAATCGTTCGCCGGAGCTTCGTTATGCAGGGTGAAAAGGTCTTTGTTCGCTTTTTCCATGTCGCCGCTGATCTAGCCCGCCCGAATCACGCTTCATACTGCCACGCTTTACCGTTCCGGTGACAGAGGTTCTCTCTCTGTTCGCGCGGCCGATATCGCTCGAATTGCTGCTTTGGGCGCAATATCCCGATAACCACGACGAGCGATTGCCGGCACTCTACACTCCTTGCCTTCCAATTCCTTTAGGATTTGCCGCCTAGCCTCCCGCACAACAAAAAGCTCGAAAGGGCGGGGCGGGCGTGAAGAACAGAATAGTTCCGATGATCGGGATCGCAGCCGTATTCGGCGCGATATCCATATTTGCTGCGAATTTCTGGATCAAGAGCCAGGCCAGCGCGCGCGTCGCGACTGCCGTCACGGTGCCGGCGAAGCCCGAAATCCGGTTCAAGACGATCGTCGTGGCCAAGACGCCGCTCCGTTTCGGCATGAAACCCGAGCGCGACAATCTTGCCGAGATCCCATGGGCCGAGAACGCGTTGCCGAAGGGGGCATTCGGCACTGTGGACGAGCTTCTGAAGGATGGCGACCGCGTCGTCCTTTCGCCGATAGACGCCAACGAGCCAGTCCTCCTTGCCGAGCTTTCCGGGCCGAACGGTCGCGCAACGCTGTCCAATCTTCTGGAGCCGGGCATGCAGGCCGTAACCGTCAAGACCGACGAGATCGCCGGCGTCGGTGGCTTCATCGCGCCGGGCGACCGTGTCGATGTCGTATTGACGCGCGACGCGGGCGAAATCGAGGAAGTAAAGAAGAACGCCGAGGGCGCCGCCGGCTCGAAGATCGCCACGGAAGTTGTGATCGAGGCGGCGAAGGTCCTGTCGGTCGGGCAGGCGGCGGACGAGCGCGCGACTCAGCCGAAGGTGGCCAATTCGGTGACGCTGGAAGTGACGCCCGAAGGCGCGCAGAAGATCACGTTGGCACGGAACATCGGCAAGCTCTCGCTCGCCTTGCGCTCGGCACGGCCGGCCGGTTCTGACGGCTCCGGCATGACCACCATCTCCGCCTTCGGCGGTTCGGTTGCCGAAAAGATCTCGGCGGCCGCCAGCGACGTGGTCAGCGCCATTCCGCACGATGACGAAGAGCCGAAATTCGCCACCGTGGTCGTGACGCGCGGGATCAAGGAAGAGACCTACAAGGTCAATCGCAGCGGCCCGCATCAGGGCGATGATGGCCAGGCTGCCGGCGTAGGGACGTTGCCGCAGGAATAGGGGCCGCAGGAATAAAGGCCGCAGGGCCAGAGGTATGCCGGCTGGCACCGGCGAATAGAGGGGATGCCGGCTGGGGCCGGTTTGGGGATAGGGCTAATGTCGTTTCGTTTGAAAGCAGCCACGGAGGCGGATGCGGCGCGCTCGTTCCTGATCGCGCGGGTGATGCTCCTCGCCGCGGCCGCGCTTCTTTGTGCCGTAGGCGCCACCAGGGCGCTGGCGAATGGTGACGTGATTCATATTTCGTCCGATGCGCACAAATCGATCAAGGTCGCGAAAGGCAAGCCGCAGACCATCCGCACAGGCGTTCCCTTCTCGCAGATCGTCATCGGCGATCCCGAGATCGCCAACGTCAATCCGCTCACCGACCATTCCTTCTATGTGCTCGGCACCAAGCTCGGCACGACAGGCATCGCGCTGTTCGACAAGGACAAGCGCCTTGTCGGCAATATCGACGTCGAGGTGACGCTGGACACGAAGGATCTCGCCAAGGCGATCCAAGCAAATGTGCCGGGCACCGACATCCGCGTGGATTCGGCGAATGGCCGGCTGATCCTTTCCGGCACCGCCAAGGATGCCGTCGCGGCCGAGAAGGCCAAGAACATCGCCGACCGCTTCTCCGGCGAGGAGAAAGTCATCAATTCGGTCAATGTCTCCTCTTCGCAGCAGGTGCAGCTCAACGTCCGCTTCGTCGAGATCAGCCGTCAGGCGGGCCGTGAATTGGGCACGAAGTTCCGCGCTTCCTACAGCGCCGGCGCTGGTGGCGGGGTCACTTTCAATTCAGATCCGTCCGCGTCTTCCAACGTCCCGGCCGGACAGATCATCGGTTCGCTCCTTTCAGGCGGGTTTTCGGCGGATATCGCCATTAAGGCATTGGAGGACAGGGGCGTCGCCCGCAGCCTGGCCGAGCCGAACCTGATCGCCCGCTCCGGCGAAACGGCAAGTTTCCTTGCAGGGGGTGAGTTTCCTATCCCCGTCGCTTCGGACAACAACACGATCACGATCAGCTACCACAAATACGGTGTCAGCCTCGAGTTCACGCCGACGGTTCTTGAGGACGGCCTGATCAGCCTCGAAATCGCGCCGGAGGTCTCGACGATCGACAACTCGGCCACTTCGTATCAGTTGAAAGGCATCAGCGTTCCCGGCTTCATCGTGCGCCGAGCCCAGACTTCGGTCGACCTCAAGAGCGGCCAGAGCTTCATGATCGGCGGCCTGCTCCAGACCCAGAACAGCACGACCACCCAGGCGCTGCCCGGTCTCGGCAAGCTGCCGATCCTCGGCCCTCTCTTTTCCTCGAAGTCCTATCAGCGCCACGAAACAGACCTGATCATTATCGTCACGCCCTATCTGGTGAAGCCGATCGATCCGTCGAAGAAGGTCGCGAGCCCGCTCGACGGATCGAAGCCGGCGAGCAATGTCGACTACTTCCTCGGCAACGCCGACGAAGTGAAGCCCGGCGCGCCGCAACTCGCGGCCGCGGGCGCTCCGATCGCGCGCGCCGACAGCGGCCATTTCCTCGACCTGCGCTAGGAGAGACGCGATGCAGAGAATGACGATCCTCGTATCCGTGTTCGGCCTGTCGCTGGCGGCGGCCGGCTGCACCAGCGACGAGTTTGCCCGCAACGAGGGCGTGACGGGCAGGGCCGGCGATGCCATCGCCGCCAATACGGTGATGCAGATGGTGGACCCGTGGCCGCGCGGTGTCGAGAACGCCAATCTCCGCGTGCCGGCCGATCATGCGCAATACCAGAACAAACCGGCTGCGGCTGGCGCTGCGGCGCCGTCGAACGGCCGCTCCTCGACGATGGACAACTGAGCCATGGCGAACACGAACAAGAGCAAGCGTGTCGTCCTCGTCTCGCGGGATCGGTCGTTCCTGCAGGATACGCGCGCCGCATTCTCCTCTTCCGAGGCGATCGAACTGGTGACACTGGACAAGAGCGTCAACGAACTGCGCGGCGAGATCGAAACGTCGGAATGTGGCGCGGCGATCGTGGATATGGATGTGGCGAGCTTGGAGCAGATAGAATCGCTCCAGCGCGTCGTGCGCCGGCTGGAGGGACGTGCGCCGGTCGTCGTCGTGACAGGGGAGTTCAACGCCGCGGCGGTGCGCATCCTCGTCCAGCTCCAGGTCGCGGATTTTCTGGTCAAGCCGATCACCACGGCCGACCTCGTCCGCTCCTGCATCCGCGCGCTGCAAGGGCCGGGCCGTCATGAGAACGCCGAATCGCAAGTTTATACGTTCATGCCGGCCGCCGGCGGCGTCGGTACGACAACGCTCGCCGTGCAGACGGCCTTCCAGCTCCACCGGTCGGTCACGCGCGCAGCCTCGACCTGCGTGGTTGACCTCAATTTCCAGCAGGGCGCCTGCGCCGAATATCTCGATCTGGAGCCGCGCTTCGACATCAACGAGATCGAGAACCAGCCCGAGCGGCTGGACCGCCAGTTGCTCGACGTGATGCTGTCGCGGCACGAGAGCGGGCTTTGCGTGCTGGCCGCGCCGACCGATCCGGCCGACATGCGTTCCTTCAACACCGACGTCGTCGTTCGCATGCTCGACCTCGTCTCGGCCTATTTCGACAATGTCGTCATCGACATGCCGCGCACCTGGTTCCCGTGGACGGAAACGGTGCTGCTTGGCTCGAATAGGCTCTACATCGTCTCTGAGATGACGGTGCCGTGTCTGCGTCATACGCAGCGCCTCATCAAGGCGATCCACGAGAGGACCGGGCGCGAGGTAAAGCCGAACGTCATCGTCAACCGCTTCGAGCAGAAGAAAGCGGGCGGCGGCATCAAGCAAGCCGATGTCGAGGAGATCCTAGGCGACCATTTTGTCGGCGGCATTTCCAACAATTACCGACTGGTGCGCGAGGCGGTCGATCGCGGCGTGCCTCTCCACGAGATCGATCCGGACGCCAATGTCGTGCACGACCTGAAGCGCATCATCCTGCCGGAAGAAGCGGTGGTGGCGACGAAGAAGCGCTCGCTCTTCTCCCTACCGATTGGCCTCAAGAAGAAGGTGGGATAAGGAGATGGCGAGCCGCTTTTCCACGCTGAGGGACCGCCCGAAGGAAGCCCGCCCGGCCGAACAACCGGCAGGCGATCGCACCGCTGTCGTCATCCCGTCCGCGCGCAAGGTCATCAAGGCGGTGACGGCCGAGCCCGGCGCCGGCCAGCCCAAGGCCTCCAGCCGCAGCCATGACGCGCGCGATCGCATCCATCGTATGCTTCTGGAGGAAATCAACCTGGTGGCACTGGAGAAGCTGCCTCGGGCCGAGATGGAACGCCAGATCCACGAATTCGTCTCGGAGAAGACGCGGAGCGAACGTCTCGCGCTCAACGTCGCCGAACTAGACGCGCTAGTGGACGATATCGTCGACGAGATGGTGGGCCTCGGCCCGCTTGAGCCGTTGATGAAGGACCCGACGATCAACGACATACTGATCAATGGCCACGAGAACTGCTTCGTCGAGCGGCGCGGCAAGCTGGAGAAGATCCAGGTCCCTTTCAAGGACGAGGAACATCTTCTCAGGATCGTCAACAAGATCGTCGCGGCGGTCGGACGGCGGGTGGACGAATCCCAGCCCATGGTTGATGCCCGCATGCTCGATGGTTCCCGCTTCAACGCCGCCATCCGGCCGGTCGGCGTCGACGGGCCGTTGGTCTCGATCCGCAAATTCTCCAAGCACAAGCTCGGCCTGCACAAGCTGATCGAGTTCGGCGCGATCACCCAGAACATGGCCGAGGTGCTGGCGGCGGCCCTGCACGCGCGCAAGACGACGATCATCTCCGGCGGCACGGGCACCGGCAAGACGACCATGCTGAACGCGCTTTCCGCCTTCATCCCCGAGGACGAGCGCCTCATCACCATCGAGGATGCCGCCGAGCTGCAATTGCAGCAGCCGCATGTGGCGCGCATGGAAACGCGCCCCGCCAATGTCGAAGGGCATGGCGAGATCAGGCAGCGCGATCTCGTCAAGAACGCGCTTCGCATGCGCCCCGACCGCGTCATCCTCGGTGAGTGCCGTGGCGAGGAGGCCTTCGACATGCTCCAGGCCATGAATACCGGCCATGAAGGCTCCATGGCCACCATTCACGCCAACACGCCGCGCGACGCTATTTCCCGCCTGGAGCAGATGCTCGGCATGACCGGCATGCCGATGACGGTGCAGTCGATCCGCAGCCAGATTTCCAGCGCCATCGACATTATCGTCCAATTGACCCGCCTTGCCGACGGCAAGCGCAAGGTGACGAGCGTGGCCGAAGTGACCGGTATGGAAGGCGAGATCATCCAGATGCAGGAGATATTCCGTTTCGTGCGCACCGGCATGGAGGCGGACGGGACGATCAACGGCCATTTCGAGGCGACCGGCATCCGTCCGCGCTTTCTCGAAGACCTGCGCGCCATGGGGATCGAATTCCCCGGCAAATATTTCGAGCCGGGCATCGCGCAGGAGTAGGTGGATGACCCCCCTCTACCTCATCTATGGCTGTGCAGCCGTCGCCGGCATCATGATAGCGGAGGCGCTATATCTGCTCTATGCCGGCCGCAGCGACAGGCGCGCGGCGATCAACCGGCGCATGAAGCTTCAGGAAAAGAAGCTCAGCCAGGAACAGGTACTCGTCCAGTTGCGCAAGGAGAGGGGCGTCGGCGACGGCCGCACGCTCTTTTCACTGGCGGGTCTACGCAGGCTGCGTACGCAGTCGGGCCTGACCAAGCCATTGCCGCAGTTCCTCGGCATCACTTCAGGCGTGGCATTCGGTATCGGCCTCGTCCTCCTGTGGTTCGGCAGTTCCGTAAAGATCGCCGCCCTGTCCGTGCCAGTTTTGTGCATCATTCTCCCGATCATGGCGCTGAAATTCTTGCGCAAGCGGCGCCACAAGCATTTCGGGCTGCAATTGCCCGAGGCGCTTGAACTGATCACGCGGAGCCTGAAGGCCGGCCATCCGGTGCCGGTCGCCATCGCCATGGTTGCGCGCGAGATGCCCGATCCGATCGGCACGGAATTCGGCGTGGTCGCCGACGAGGTAACCTATGGTTCGACGCTGGTCCATGCGCTCCATTCGATGTTTGAGCGCGTCGGGCACGAGGACCTTCCGCTCTTCGTGACGGCCGTGTCCATCCAGTCGAGTTCGGGCGGCAATCTGCGCGAGATACTGGACGGGCTGTCCGGTACGATCCGGGACCGCGGCAAGCTGCGCCGCAAGGTGCGAGCGATTTCGACCGAGGGGCGCATATCCGCCTACATCCTCACCGCCGTGCCGGTGCTCCTGATGGCGGCGATCTTCGGCCTGATGCCGGAATTCTACGGCAATGTATGGGGCGAACCGATGACCTGGTATCTGCTCGGCGGATCGGTCTTCTGGCTCCTGCTCGGCAATGCGATGATGTTCAAAATGGCGAATTTCAAGTTCTGACATGGACGCCTTTTCCCCATTCGGCGGCATGCTCCCGGTAGCGCTCATCCTGCTTCTGGCAGGCGGGGCGGCGCTCGCCTGGCCTCTCGTCGCCGGACGGCAGGAGCGAAACGATCTGAAACGCAGGCTACGCCTGGATTTGCAGTCCGAGGGAGAAGAGAAGTCGGCGGAACGACCGCGCAAGGAAAATGTCGTGCGCGAGAAAGCCGCGCGCACGGCGCAGGAATTCTACGCCAGAACCGATCCCGAGAATGTGGCCCGACTGCGTCTCCGCCTGATCCAGGCGGGTTACATGAACCCTCGCGCTGTCGGGATGTTCTTCCTGGTACGTTTCCTGGCGCTCGCCGGTTGCGTCGCGCTGGCGCTTCTCCTCGTCATGGCGTTCAGCTCCGATGCCTCGCGCCTTAACCGTTGGATGTTCGTCGGCATGGCGGGCATCCTCGGCTACTTCCTGCCAGGGCTGGTTCTCGCACAGAAGGTCAAGACCAAGATGCGGGAATACCGCAATGGCTTTCCCGATTTCATGGACCTGATGATCGTCTGCTCGGACGCAGGCATGAGCATGGAAGCCGGTATCGAGCGTGTGTCGAAGGAATTGCAGCTTACCTACCCGTCTCTGGCGGAAAACCTGCAACTGGTCTCGCTGGAACTGAGGGCCGGCCGCAGCCTCGACGACGCGCTGAAGGCGCTGTCGGACCGGCTGAGCCTCGACGAGGTGCGCTCTTTCGCGACGCTCCTCCAGCAGTCGAAAGAACTCGGCACCAGCCTGTCTGGCGCGCTCAGGGTCTTTTCCGATGAGATGCGTCACAAGCGCATGTCGCTGGCCGAGGAAAAGGCGCACGCCCTGCCGGCGAAGATGTCGGTGCCGGTAACGGTCTGCATCCTGCCGGTCGTGCTGATGATCGCCATCATCCCGATCATCGTGCAACTGACTTCGATGAAACACTGAGCCCGGGCCGCTCCTCTTCCTTAACAAGGAGTTGAAGGCCTCTCGCAATTTGCTCCCGACTCGGCACCGAAGCTTAATTACCTTGTTCTAAAGTATTCACATCAAACAAGCGCCCGGAAAACGGGCCGGCAGGGCAGGGCTGGGGCAATGCGGGCAAGCATATTCGTCGTGTGCGGTTTTTTGGGTGCTGCGTTCACGGCATCGGGTTGCACCACCAATCCAGTCGACGCGTTGTCGACGATCTCGATCACGCCGCCGGCCAGGGATGTCAGCGCGGATGATCTGGCGCAGGGCAAGTCGCAATTCCGCGACGGCAATTACGGGTTGGCGGAGAAGCACTTCCGCCAGGCCGTGGAGTTGCGTCCGGACAGTGCCGAGGCATGGATGGGGCTCGCCGCCTGCTATGACGAACTCGGCCGCTTCGACTTCGCCGACCGCGCCTACGGCCAACTTCTGAAGATTGCCGGCCGGCGCCCGCGCATCGTCAATAATATGGGCTATTCCCAGCTTCTGCGCGGCGACAAGGCGAAAGCCCGCAGGCTCCTGATGGAAGCCGAGCAGAGCCTTCCGGGCGATAAGCTGGTGGCGGCGAATATCGCCCTGTTGAATAAGAGCTGACGGTCTCCTGGCTCAGCTCGCCAGCGCCTCCATTGGCGGGCAGGAGCAGACGAGGTTGCGGTCCCCGGCCACGTTGTCTATGCGCGACACTGGCGGCCAGTATTTCGTGGCGGGATCCGCATTCGTGTCGGGGAACGCAGCGGTCGTACGCGAATAGGGATGCGTCCATTCGTCAGCGAACGTATCCGCCGCCGCATGCGGTGCGTTGACCAACGGATTGTCTTCCTTCGACCATTCGCCTCTTGCCACCTTGCCGGCCTCGCCAGCGATGGCGATCATGGCGTCGCAGAACCGGTCGAGTTCGCGTTTCGGCTCCGATTCGGTCGGCTCGACCATCAGCGTGCCGGCCACCGGCCATGACATCGTCGGCGCGTGAAAACCGTAGTCTATCAGCCGCTTGGCGACATCTTCCACTGTGATGCCCGCGCTGTCCTTCAGCACCCGTGTGTCCAGGATGCATTCATGTGCCACGCGTCCGTTGCGGCCGGCATAGAGCACTGGATAATGCGCCCTCAACCGCTCCGCCACATAGTTGGCCGACAGGATGGCGTTTTCCGTCGCCTGCTTTAGTCCGGTAGCGCCCATCATGCGGATATACATCCAGGTGATCGGCAGGATCGAAGCGCTGCCGAAGGGTGCCGCGGCCACAGCGTGCGAAGAGCCGAGCGCTTCATGTCCCGGCAGGAAGCGTTTCAGATGCTTCGCCACGCCGATCGGCCCAATGCCTGGGCCGCCGCCGCCATGCGGGATGCAGAAGGTCTTGTGGAGGTTCATGTGGCAAACGTCGGCGCCGATGTCGCCCGGTCGCGCCAGTCCGACCATGGCGTTCAGATTTGCGCCGTCGAAATAGACTTGGCCACCATGCTCATGCACGACTGAACAAATGTCGCGCGCGCCTTCCTCGAACACGCCATGTGTCGAGGGATAGGTGAACATCAACGCTGCGAGGTTTTCCCCATATTGCGTCGCCTTGGCCTTCAGATCGTCGAGATCGATGTCGCCGTTTTCCGTGCAGGCGACGACGACGACGCGCATGCCCGCCATATGCGCGCTAGCCGGGTTGGTGCCGTGCGCGGAAGAGGGGATCAGGCAGACATCGCGATGCTTCTCGCCGCGCGCGAGATGATAGCGGCGGATGGCGAGCAGGCCGGCATATTCGCCCTGGCTGCCGGCGTTGGGCTGCAATGAAACCGCTGCAAAGCCGGTGATCTCGGCAAGCCAGCCCTCGAGTTGACCGATCATCTGGCGATAGCCGCGCGTGTGCCGAACCGGCGTGAAGGGATGGAGGTTCGCGACCGACGGCCAGCTTACCGGCATCATCTCGGCAGCCGCATTCAGCTTCATCGTGCAGGACCCGAGCGGGATCATGGCGCGGTCGAGTGCCAGATCCTTGTCCGAGAGCCGGCGCAGGAAACGCATCATTTCCGTCTCGGAGCGGTTCTCGTGGAAGACCGGCTGCGTCAGGAAATTTTTTCCACGCGGCTTGCCGGGCAGGGTGGACTTCGCGCTCTCAGCAACCTTCGCACCGAACAATTCCGCAATCGCTGTGAGATCAGCCTCGGTAGAACACTCATCGAAAGTGATGCCGAGATCGTCGTCACTGATGACGCGAAACAGCACCTCGCCCTTCTCGGCCGCCCTGGCGATCTCACGCGCCTTGCCTGTGGCGCGGACCAGGACGGTGTCGAAGCGGCTTGCTCCGACGACCGTGACCTTCGCTGCTTCCAGCCCTTCGGCAAGCCGGCAGGCCAGTGCGTGAATGCGCTCAGCGATCGCCTGTAAGCCTTCCGGTCCATGCCAGATGGCATAGGCGGCGGCCATGTTGGCGAGCAGGGCCTGTGCCGTGCAGATGTTCGAGGTCGCCTTCTCGCGGCGGATGTGCTGTTCGCGCGTCTGCAGCGCGAGGCGATAGCCGGGCCGCCCCTTGCTGTCGACGGACTGGCCGACAAGACGGCCGGGCATCAATCGGGTCAGCCGGTCGGCCACCGCGCAATAGGCGGCGTGCGGGCCGCCAAAACCAATGGGCACGCCGAAGCGCTGCATGGAGCCGACCGCAATGTCGGCGCCAAGAGAAGCGGGCGGCTCGCTGAGCGTCAGAGCCAGCGGGTCGGCGACGAAGATCACCAGCGCGTCCACTTCCTTTGCCTTGCGGATGGCGGCCGAATGGTCGCGATAGACGCCGAACGTGTCGGGCCACGGCACGATCAGCGCCGCCGCCTCGCCGTCCACTTTGCCCTCCGCGATTGTCATGCCGAGCGGATCGGCGCGTGTCTTCGCGACATCGAGAGCTTGCGGATGCAGCGCGCCGGCGAGTACCACGCGCGTCCGCTTCTCGCGGTGGTGCCGATACGCCATTCCGACGGCCTCGGCCACCGCCGTCGCCTCGTCGAGCAGCGAGGCCGAAGCGATCGGCAACCCGGTCAGTTCGGTGATCAGCGTCTGGAAATGGAAGAGCATCTCGAGCCGCCCCTGGCTGATCTCGGCCTGATAGGGCGTGTAGGCAGTATACCAGGCCGGATTCTCGAACAGGTTGCGCTGGATCACCGGTGGGACGAAAGTGCCATGATAGCCTTGGCCGATGAAGCTCTTCAGCACCTTGTTTTTGCCCATTATCGCTGAAAGCTCGCCGAGGGCTTCCGCTTCGCTAGCGGCGGCCGGCAGGTCGAGCGAGCGGTCGAGGCGAATCGATTTCGGCACTGCCTGCGTGATCAGCGTTTCAACGGAGGGGATTCCGAGCGCCGCCAGCATGGCGCGCTGGTCCTGTGCGCTTGATCCGATATGGCGGGCGGCGAAGGGAGATGCGAGAGAAATCATGTTGCGATCCTGCCTGAGATTTGTGCCGGATATTCAGCCGATCAGTTTCTTGTAGGCGGCTTCGTCCATCAGGCCCGACAACTGGCCTTCGTTCGACAGCTTCATCTTCCATAGCCAGCCATCGCCGGTGGCCGCTGAATTGACCAGCGCCGGCTCGCTCGAAAGCTTGTCGTTGACGTCCGCGATCTCCCCGTCGACGGGGGCATAGACGTCGGAAGCGGCCTTCACCGATTCCACCACGACGGCGGCCTCGCCCTTGGCGAGCTTGCGGCCTTTTTCCGGCAGTTCGACGAAGACGATGTCGCCGAGCTGTTCCTGTGCGTAATCGGTGATGCCGATTGTCGCCACGCCGTTCTCGACGCTGATCCATTCATGGTCTTCGGTGAAATAGGTGCTCGCCATAGAGGATTATCCTTTGCGATAGCGGTGAGGGACGAAAGGAAGGGTATGCACGTTGATTGGCAGCCTGTTGCCGCGCACGTCGGCGAAAAGGCGGATGCCCGGCTTGGCGAGTTCGGTCGCGACATAACCCATGGCGACCGGCGCTTCGGCGCTCGGACCAAAGCCGCCTGAGGTGACGCGCCCGATGCGCTCGCCGTTTTCGGTGAAGAGTTCGACACCGTCGCGTACCGGTTGGCGTCCTTCCGGCTTCAGCCCGACGCGTTTCTCGGAAGCACCTTGCGCTCCCTTTTTCGCCAGCGCCTCGGCTCCGATGAAGGCGCCTTTTTCCCGTACCGGTTTCGAGATCGCCCACATCAGCGCGGCGGAGACGGGGTCGGTGGAAGGATCGATGTCCTGCCCGTGCAGGCAAAGACCGGCTTCGAGCCGCAGGCTGTCGCGCGCGGCGAGGCCAACCCATTGGACACGCTCATCGGCGAGCAGGTTCTCGGCGAGCGCTGCGCCGTCCTTCACCGGTACGGCGATCTCGAAACCGTCCTCGCCCGTATAGCCGGATCGCGTCAGGAACCAGCCAGGCCGGGGCTCGAAACCGTGCATGAAGCTCAGATGCGCCGCGTCGATCCCCGCGGCGACGAGCACCGCTTTCGCGTCCTGTCCTTGTAGCGCTAGAAAGACACGTTCCAATGGCTCGACTTTGCAGTCGAAATCCTTCGCTACGGCCTTCAAATGCTTCTCGTCGGCTGCCGCGTTGCCGGCATTGGCGACGACCATGAAGCGATGCGAGCCGAGCCGCGTGACGATCAGATCGTCGAGGATGCCGGCATGCTCATCGAGCAGCAGCGTATATTTGGACTGGCCGTTATCGAGGGCGTTGGCATCGAGTGGGCAGGCCCGGCCGAGGAAGGCGGCGGCATCGGGGCCGCTCACTTCGAAGAGCCGCATGTGCGAGATGTCGAAAAGCCCGGCATGGGCGCGTGTATGAAGGTGCTCCTTCATGACGCCCGCCGGATAGCTGATCGGCATGGACCAGCCGGCAAAGGCGCCGAAACGCGCGCCGGCGGCCTTATGCAGATCCTGCAATGGAAGAATTTTGGTAGCTTGCTCGTTGCCGCTCATGGCTTCTCCAGAAAAGCACGACCAGCCGCTCTCGCGGCCATTCCGTGCCCCTCTGTCTGAAGCCTGAGAGACTCGCGCCCCGGAACTCTGTCGGCGGCGCTTACACCTTCGGCGCAGGGTTTCCCCCGACTTTCCAGAGCGTCTTTCCCGTCAACGGTTCTTTTGCCTGAGAGATTTCGGGCGATTTCCCCTTCGGCGGCCGCACGAGGCGACTCTCTCCCGCAAACGGTTGGAGCCGAAGCTCCCGACGGGCCAATGCTTACCTCACGGCAACGGGAATGTCACTCCCCCGCCGTCAGCTCTTCCAGAAGCGATTTGTTGATCCGGCCGAGATTGCCCAGTTCCTTGCTTATCCGTCCGATCAACTCGCCGGTCTCCTCGTGCAGCGAGGTCAGTTTCTCCAACTGGCCGGCGACTTTCTCGGCGCTTACGCGCTCCACCGGTTCGACGGGTGAAGTCCCGACGCCGTGGAGCAGCCACGATATCGAAACGCTGAGCAGGCCGGAAAGCATATTCAGCCGATGCGTCGCCGGCTGCGAGCGGTCGCGCTCCCAGGCGTTCACGGTCGCGATCTTCACGCCGAGGCGCCAGGCGAGATCCTTTGCCGTCAGGCCGGCGGCTTCGCGGGCGCGGGAAAGCCGGCCGCCCATCGTGTCCATGTCCGGCTTCTGTTCGTAAATATTCATCGTATCGGGGTCTCCCGCATCGTTCCGGATTGTATGGGGTCGTTCCATGTCGCTTTTACGACATGGTCCACCAATATAACGACCACGCCGCGAGAGACAACCTCTGTGGCCGAATTGGCCCCTCGGATTGGATTTCTAATCCGGACAAGATCATTGCCGGCTAAGGGGACGGATCATTGCTGGTTCGGCACAGGTGTGGTTCCGCACGGACTGGTCGGAGGCGGTGGCGGCTGCATCAGTTCGCGGCCGGAACCGGGCAGTTCTGATCGCCTTCCTGACAATTGAGGTAGCCTTGTAAGTCCTTGATGCGGGATTTGGTCAGGCCGTCCATGCACATTGAAACAAGCATTGGCATAACGCTTCCTCCCGCCGCCTCTGCAGTCTGGAAACTGCACTCCGCGTCGCGAAATTTGACCCAATTGCGCTGAGCTTGAATGAAAAGCTTCTTGGTATCCGCGTCGTCCTTCAGGCGCCCTTGGACCTGTTTGTAAAGGTCGTTAAGTTTTTTGTCGGATTGCTTGAACGAAGCATCGGCGCACTGGTTCATGGTTGCCTGATCCTGGGCATCGGCACATTTGTCCTTGGCAAAGGCAAGGGTCGGCATGGCCAGAATCATTGCTGCAGTCAGTATCCCGATTTTCATCGATTATCCTCCATTTAGATCCTGCCTGTTGGCGGTGGGGTTCACGTCGTGCCGGTATCGAGGTTGCCGCGAAGCCGCATATCTTCGGCGATCATCAGCCTCATTCCGTAACCGTCCGAGCAAAACACGTTGCCAGATTGGCGGGTACTCCGAGTTTCTTGGCCCAGGCAATCAGGCCGGGCTTTTCCGACGGCTCGGCATAGCCGCCCCACACGTCGCGGAACTTCTTCTTTCCGTTGACTTTCTGGAAGAACATCATTCCGTCGTCGGCAGCGGGCGTGGAGGCATAGGCGGCGCTCCAGTCGCCGCTCTCCAGGATCGCTTCAAATTTCACCTGTGCCGGTTTGACCTTGTTTTCCAGCGCTGCCGCGACAAGAGCCGCATATTCCTGCTTGCGCACCGTGGTCATCTCGACCTTCACGCCATCACAAGCGTTACTCGCGGCAAGAGCGCCCGTCAGCGTCATTCCCAAGCCCATGACGCAGATAACAACTATCTTGGCCTGTTGCCGCGCCGTGCCATGGAATTCGGACATGACTATCCTTCCTTTCCTCGATTCAAGGCGTATCAGCGGCCGTGCTTATTGAAGTTGGGGTTGCCGTTTCCGTTCGCATCGGCTGCCGAGAACTGATCGGCGTTGAGGATATCGGCGGTTTCTGCTCGACCGAGCCGTCATTGTCGGCGCCCAGCCTCTCGAAGGCCTTGGTCATAAAGGCCTGATATTCCTGTCGGTTCACCGCGTACGGTGCTTGTCGACCGCCCACCCAAGCCTAGCTTGAAAAAGTCACACAAAAGGACGGCTTATGGCAAGCCGCAGTGATTATTTGTGAATTGTGTTTCAATAATTTAACATGCCTTGAAAATATATGCGCGCCGAATACCAATCAGACCGGAAGCAACAGGCGAGATGCTTTCATTATCTTACAGAGATTATCCTTGGGTTTCGGTCAAATTTTCCCAAAATAGAAGCTATTTTGATGCAAAATCGCCGCAAATCGGAAAGAAAATTTTGGCCGCTAGGCGCTCTTGGCGATTTTGAGACATGAAGCCTTTTCAAATCCCGGCATACCAGTCGTAGCCGTTGTCTTCCCAATAGCCGCCCTTGCCGTCGCCGAAATGGGCAAGGCTGTCGGTCAGTTCGATCGACTTCACGTATTTCGCCATCTTGTAGCCGAGCTGGCGCTCGACGCGGCAGCGCAGCGGCGCGCCGTTCGCAACCGGCAGCGGCTTGCCGTTCAGACCGTAGGCCATGATCGTCTGCGGGTGACGGGCGTCGATCATGTCGATCGATTCGTAATATTTGATGCCGCCGGAGAGCGTCTCCTCGATCGTATCGAGGCATTTGAAGACGACATAGCGCGCCTCGGGCTTCACCTTCGCCTGGTCGAGCAGGTGGGCGAGCGGAACGCCGGTCCATTCGGCGATGCAACTCCAGCCCTCGACGCAGTCGTGCCGCGTGATCTGCGTGCGGCTCGGCATATTGCGAAGTTCGTCGAGCGAGAAAGAGAGGGGCTTTTCGACCAGCCCGCCGATCGCGAAACGGTAGTCGGCGAAATTGGAGGCCGCCAGCGAACGGTATTGGGGATCGTCCGGATCGGTGCTGCCGTTCGGCCGTTGCGGCTGGCGGATCTCGCTTTTGGGATATTCGCGCGCCAGCGCCTCGCGGCCTACCAGAAGACGCTGCGCCTTGTAGGTGAGGTCGTTGGCGCCTTCGATGAAGTTGCGCACGGCATTGTCGCGATCGCCGAGCGCGTCGAAGACATCGCAGCCGGACAGCATCAGCCCAGAGCTCGCGATTGTAGCCGAAGTAAGAAATTTGCGGCGGGAGAGCATGAATTTAGCCATCTCTATTCTCCCGGCTCCGGCATCGGTTTCGCCGGCGGGTCGGCGCGGTACCAGCCGGTAACGATGGATCGCAGTTCGTTGAACGGTCCTGCCGCCAGCACCATCAGGACATGGGCGATGAAAAAGAGGACCAGCAACGTCATGCCGATGAAATGGATGGTGCGCGCCGTCTGTCGGCCGCCGAAGATGTCGAGCAGGAAGGGGAAAGCCGTATCCATTGCGGGCGACATGGTCAGTCCCGTCAGGATCATCAGCGGCAGCAGGATGAAGAGCACGCCGGCGTAGGAGAGCTTCTGCAGGACGTTGTAGTCGCGTGCATGGTGAAAGCGGAAGCGGAGATGATCGGCGATATCCCTTGGAAGCCGCCTGATATCCGCGCCGCGCGGCAGGAGATCGCGCTTGACGTGCCCATTGATGAGGCTCGAAACGAGCCAGATCAGCAGCGTCGCCGCCAGCACCCAGGCAAAGAAAAAGTGGATGACGCGCCCGGTCGCGAGGTCCTGGTAGGAGGGGATCGTCACCCAGGCCGGGAAGGCGCGGGCCGCAAGGTCCTCGCCGCTGCCGGAGAGCCCGAGGACGCCGGTCGTGTCGACCGTCTTGCCGAAGAGCGTCGTGTAGCCTTTCGGGCCCTGTACCGTATTGGCGGCGCTGAAGCTCAGGATCGCATTGTCGAAGCCGAAGCCGGATTGCTGCCCGATATAGAGGTCGGGTCGTGCATTGAATATCTGCAGGCCGGAAAGAAGCAGGAAGAACAGGCTTAGCGCCCACAGCCAATGGGTGACGCGCGTCCACGCGGATTGCCGATAGACGAGGGGCCTGGCTGGCGCCACAGGATCGACCGCGGTTTCAGGGGTAGAGTTGCCGGATGCTCCGAAACCGGTCGGCAATTCTGTTTCGTTCGTCATGGAAGCGGCCCTCCATGGCCGTTCGTCCTGTTCACGTCGTCGAGTCGACGTTGGGTACGAGTAGTAACGGAGCCTGCGAGCTTCGTGTTTCAATCTAGCATGAAATCTTTTTGAGGGGTGCGTGAGAGGAGTAGCCGTTGGGCTACGTACGGTTCTCAGCCAGCCCCCCGCAGCGCCTGCCGGACCAGGCGGTCGAGCGCCTGCAGGAAGGAAGAGCGGTCGCGCTGGCCGAAGGCGGCGTTATAGCCTTTCGATTCGCCAGTCTCGCGCAGATGCCGGTTGAGTTCGCGTATGCCTAGTGCGGCGCCGATTGTCTCGACGGTGAATATCCTGCCGGTCGGGCCGACCGCGAGGGCACCGCGCTCCAGCACGCGTGCCGCAAGCGGAATGTCGGCGGTGACCACGATGTCGTTCGGCCCGGCGTTTTCGGCAATCCAGTTGTCGGCGGCGTCGAAGCCTGCCGAAACGATGACGTTGCGGATCATGGGATCGCGCGAAGGCCGCAGGCCCGAATTGGCGACAAAGGTGACAAAGAGGCCATGCCGTTCCGCCACTTTCACGATTTCGTCCTTGACCGGACATGCGTCGGCGTCGACGAGGATGCTGGGTGGCTTGGTCACGGAAATATTGCCTGCCGCCGGCGCATCCCTGTCGGGGCGCCGGCGTATGGAGCGCGTCTGGCTGTCAGTGCATCAGGTCCGCGGGGACCTTGCCGCCGTTCTCGGCAAGCTTCTTCATCAGCGCCTTATGGAGCCAGATGTTCATGGTCGCTGAATCGCCCGTGTCGCCTGTATAGCCGAACTCCTTGGCGAGTTCCTTGCGGGCCGAAAAGCTGCTGTCGAGGTCGAGCGCCTTCATCGTATCCACGATGGAGGTACGCCAATTGAGCTTCTGGCCCTTGGCCTTGACCGCGGCTTCCATGACGGCGGCGACATCCACCGGCGACGACGGCGCGGCGCCGGCAGGCGTCGAAGCGGGCGCGGATGGAGCGGTCGGAGAAGAAGCCGTCGGCGTCGTGCCGGCAGGGGCTTCCGCTGCTTCGGCCTTGCCGAAGATGGCGTTCTTGATGCTGTCGAAAATACTCATGACCTCTCCTGAGTGTTTGTCCGCCCCTTCGCGTTATGAGAGCATCATTTGACGGCAGGAACAAGACGGCGGACGCGGCTCACTGACCGAGCGACACGGCTACGTTGACCGCCGCCGCGACGATCACCGTGTTGAAAAAGAAGGAGACGACACCGTGCAGCAGCACCGCGCGGCGCATGGCGGTTGAACTGATGCCCGTATCGGCCGTTTGAGCCGTCATGCCTATGACGGTCGAGAAATAGAGGAAATCCCATCCGCCGGGCGGCGCGTCGCCGGGAAAGTCGAGTCCGCCACGGGGCTCGCTCTTCTTGTCCTTGGTGCTGTCTTTCCGGTCGCCTGGCCACCAGTACAGATGCGCGTAGTGCAGCGCGGCCATCAGATGGATGGTGAACCAGCCTAGCGGGATGGCTGCCAGCGAGAAGGCAAGCCGCAACGGCCGTGGGTCCGGGCTGTCGTAGACGACCTCGAAAAGACCGAATATCGCGACGCAAATAACGGCGAGCGTGACGATGAAGATGATCTGCACCGGCAGATCGGTCTTGCGAGCGTTCCGTCGTAGATAATCGGCCGTGAAGAGGGGCATATCGCGCACCACCAGCACGATATAGACCGCGAAAAAGACGGTTGCTCCGAAGGTGGACGCAAGCGGGGCGGAAAATACCAGCGATGCGCAGAATGCCGTAAGACCCGCAGCCGCCGCGATATAAAAGGGAATGTGTCGGCCGAACGGCCTTTTCAGCCACATGAATGCGCATCCTTTCGCTCCGGCCAGGCGCATGTTTTGCGCCCGCGCGTCGCTGCCTGCAATCCTTGCTTGCTTGTTTCGACCGACGCACGGCGGTCCTTCGTCATTTGGCGGATTGAGCCTTTCGCATAGAGCCCGTAATACGGGATCGTTGTCCGGAGGAACGCTTCCCGCATGTTCAGCAAGATATTGATCGCCAATCGCGGCGAGATCGCATGCCGCGTCATCAAGACAGCGCGCAAGATGGGCATTGCCACCGTTGCCGTCTATTCGGATGCGGACCGCAAGGCGCTGCATGTCGAGATGGCCGACGAGGCGGTGCATATCGGCCCGGCACCCGCAGCCGAAAGTTACCTCGTCGCCGAACGTATCATCGAGGCCTGCAAGGCGACCGGTGCCGAGGCCGTTCATCCGGGCTACGGGTTTCTTTCCGAGCGCGCCTCCTTCTGCGAGGCGCTCGAAAAGGAGGGCATCGTCTTCATCGGTCCGAAGCCCAAGGCGATCCGCGCTATGGGCGACAAGATCGAATCGAAGAAATTCGCCGCCGCCGCAAAGGTCAGCACCGTTCCCGGCTATCTTGGGGTAATCGAGGATGCCGATCATGCCGAGAAGATCTCGGGCGAGATCGGCTATCCGGTGATGATCAAGGCGTCCGCCGGTGGCGGCGGCAAGGGTATGCGCATCGCCTGGTCGAAGGCGGAGGTGCGCGAGGGCTTCGAACGGGCGAAATCGGAAGCGAAAAGCTCCTTCGGCGACGACCGCGTCTTCATCGAGAAATTCGTGGTCGAGCCGCGCCATATAGAGATCCAGGTGCTGGCCGACGCACACGGCAACGCCCTTTACCTCGGCGAGCGCGAATGCTCCATCCAGCGGCGCAACCAGAAGGTCGTGGAAGAGGCGCCGTCACCGTTTCTGGATGCAAAGACGCGCGCTGCCATGGGCGAGCAGGCGGTGGCGCTGGCGAAGGCCGTCGATTACCAGAGTGCCGGCACGGTCGAGTTCATCGTCGACAAGGACCGTAATTTCTACTTCCTCGAGATGAACACGCGCCTTCAGGTCGAGCACCCTGTAACGGAACTCGTCACTGGCGTTGATATCGTCGAATTGATGATCCGTGTCGCCGACGGCGAGAAACTGGCGCTCGAGCAGGGCGACATAAAGCTGAATGGCTGGGCGGTCGAAAGCCGGATTTATGCGGAGGATCCGTATCGCAATTTCCTGCCCTCGATCGGCCGTCTGACGCATTATCGCCCGCCCGCCGAGGGCCGCGAAGGCGACCGCATCGTCCGCAACGACACCGGCGTCACGGAAGGATCGGAAATCTCGATGTTCTACGATCCGATGATCGCCAAGCTCTGCACCTGGGCGCCGAGCCGGCTGGAAGCCATCGACGCCATGTCGGAGGCGCTCGACAGTTTCGTCGTCAACGGCATCGAGCACAACATCCCGTTCCTCTCAGCGCTCATGCAGCATCCGCGCTGGCGCGAGGGCCGGCTTTCGACCGGCTTCATCGCCGAGGAATATCCGGACGGCTTCCATCCGCGCGAGCCCGAAGAGGACGAAAAAGGCATACTGGCCGCAATCGCGGTCGCGATCGAACTCATCCGCCGCGATCGCCTCGATCGACTGCCCGGCAGGCTGGCGCCGCATTCGGGCCGAGTGAAAAGCGACTGGTCGGTGCGGATCGGCAATGATTATGTGCCGGTTAACGTGGCCGGTGGGCACATTGCCGTTCCGCTGGAGATAGAGCTTGCCATCGGCGGCGCGCAGCCGGTGACGGTCGCTTCGGATTGGCGACCGGGCGATATCGTCTGGCATGGAGGGGTCGGCGGCCGGAAGGTCACGGCGCAGGTCCAGAGCATCTTGAACGGCATCCGTATCGCCTGGCGTGGCCTTTCGGTGACCGCGCGCGCCATGCTGCCGAAGACCGCTGAACTGGACCAGCTGATGCCGGTGAAGGTTCCCCCGGACACCTCCAGGCTGCTTCTCTGTCCGATGCCGGGCCTTGTTGTCTCGGTCACGGTCAAGGAGGGTCAGGAGATCAAGGCGGGAGAGACGCTGGCAATCGTCGAGGCGATGAAGATGGAGAACGTGCTTCGTGCCGAGCGCGACTTGACGGTGACGAAGATCAACGTCAAGCAGGGCGACAGCCTCGCGGTCGATGCCGTCATCATGGAGTTCGCGTAGATGCTGCGAGACAACCGCCCCGCAGTCCTTTTCGATCTCGACGGCACGATGACCGATCCGTTCGAGGGCATCACGCGCTCGATCCAGTATGCATTGGAAAAGCTGGGCAGGATCGCGCCAGCCGCCGACGATCTGCGCTGGTGCATCGGCCCACCGCTCACCGAAGCATTCAAGGCTCTGCTCGAGACCGAGGATGCCAATGCCATCGGCCGGGCAATCCTGCTCTATCGCGAACGCTACATCGCGGTCGGCAAGTTCGAGAATCGTGTCATCGACGGCATCCCGCAAACACTCGAAACGCTTGCGGATACCGGTTATCGCCTGATCGTGGCCACCTCCAAGCCGCGCAGCTATACGCTCGATATCCTCGATCATTTTGATCTTGCCCGCCATTTCGATGCGGTCCACGGGTCCGAACTCGATGGGCGAAACTCGGAAAAGACGGACCTGATCCGCCACATCATCCGGCAGGAGGCGGTCGAGCCGGCCACCGCGATCATGATTGGCGACCGCCTGCACGACATCGTGGGGGCCAACGCCAATAAGGTCGCGTCCATCGGCGTCCTTTGGGGCTATGGCGACCGCGCCGAACTGGAAGGCGCGGGTGCCGACCGCATCGCGGAACGACCGGAAGATTTGCCGGCGCATGTGGAAAACATGAACGCTGCCGTGGCCGGATAACCGATAGGGGAAGCCGCCATTGTCCGGATGTGCGGTGTATCTGTCCGTCCGCTCCACGGGCTCTTGCGTTCCCCGCGGGCGAAGGTCATAAGGCGGCATGCACCGAGGTCGTTCATGAAAGAATTCCTGACGCAGTTTTTCACTTGGTGGAACGGGCAGACGCTCGGCACTCGGCTTCATACCTGGCGGGCTGGCCAGCGTGTCGGCGAGGACGCGCAAGGCAACGTCTACTATGAGGGCGGAACCGATTCGGAAGGCCGCACGCGCCGGTGGGTGATCTATAAGGGTTATTCGGAAGCCTCCGACATTCCGCCAGGCTGGCATGGCTGGATCCACCACAGAGTGGACACGCCGCCTTCCGAGGAGGATTACAAGCCGCGCGAGTGGCAAAAGCCGCATCGGCCGAACCTTACCGGCACGCCGGCGGCTTATCGCCCCAGGGGCTCGGTGCTTGGCAACCGTCACCGGCCGCGCGTCGACGGCGACTACGACGCCTGGACGCCCGGCGGCTGAGGCGATTTGCGCGGCGCGTTTTCACAAGGCGGTATTTTCTCGCCACAATTGCGGGTTACCCGGATGCGTCTCGCGCGGCGGCGGCGCGGGGTTTCGATTTGGGCGTCGCGGGCAAATTCCAGCTTCGGTTACTCATGATACGTCCCACGTGCCATCAGAGGATCTCGCTCGCGGGAAGCGTGTTGCTTGCGCTCGGACTGGCGGGTGCGGCACACGCCGAGCGCATCAAGAATCCGGTCGCCGAGTTCGCCGGCATAGACAAGATCACCGGCCGGATCATGACTTTCGATGCCTATATCGGCGAGACGGTGCAGTTCGGCGCGCTGCAGGTGACGCCGCGTGTCTGCTATTCGGCGCCGGACACGGAGGAACCCAAGACGGATTCCTTCGTCGAGGTCGACGAGATCACGCTCGACCGCAAAATCAGGCGTATCTTCACCGGCTGGATGTTCGCGCAGAGCCCCGGCCTCAATGCCGTCGAGCACCCGATCTATGACGTGTGGCTGAAGGACTGCAAGCTGACCTCGGATGTGCCCATCCCGAAGGGCGACAAGGCGGCGGAGGAAGCGGCGAAGGCGGCTGCTGCCGCGAAGAAGAACCCGCAACCGGCCGAGAAGCAGGCGCCGAAGGCGGGCGACGAGGTTTCCCCGTCCTTCGATCAGAACGATAACACGCCGCCGCCAGCCGACCTCGAGGACTGATCCCGGATCGCTGGCCGAAAGTAGCCGCTAGGCGTCTGATTCCGGCTTGCTTGGGCGCGGTCGATGCCGGCCGAACGTATAGCCCGTTTCGACGGCGGCCTTCCCGAATTTGTCGCGCAGCCGATCGATTGCGCCTTCGGCCATCGCGCGTTTCCTCGCCTGCACATCGACCAAGTCCGGGGGGTCGGCCTTTTCCTCGCCAGTCAGGTCGCTGACGCCGATGCCGATCAGCCTGTAGCGCGTCCCGTCCGCCTCCTTCTTCAGGAGGTCCAGTCCCGTCTGGAATATGCGATCGGCGAGGCGTGTCGGATCGCCGAGCCGACGGTTGCGCGTCAGGATGTGGAAATCCTGCATTCTCAGTTTCAGAACGACGGTGCGGCCGGCAATGCCCGATTTCTTCAGCCGCGCCGAGACGCGTTCCGACAGCATGCGCAGGATCGGAACGAGATCGGCGAGCGAGGCGAGGTCGGTGTCGAACGTCGTTTCGGCGGAAACGCTCTTGGTTTCCCGGTCGGCGTGGACACGCCTCGCGTCCTGGCCGCGCGAGAGATGATAGAGCCGGTCCCCCATCGTGCCGTAGCGCTTCATCAACTCGCCGCGCTCCATGCGCTGGAGCTGGCCGATGGTGCGGATGCCGTCCTTCTCCAGCGTGGCGGCGAATGCCTTGCCCACGCCCCAGATCAGCGTGACTGGCTGGACGGCGAGGAAGCCGAGCGCTTCCGTCTCGCCGATCACCGCGAAGCCGCGCGGCTTGCGGTAATCGGAGGCCACCTTTGCCAGGAATTTACAGTAGGAGAGGCCGACGGAAACGGTGATACCGAGTTCCTTTTCCACCCTCAGCGCGAAACGGCCGAGCACGAGTGCAGGCGGTAGACCGTGCAAGCGCTCCGTGCCGGCGAGGTCGAGGAAAGCTTCATCGATCGATAGCGGTTCGACCAGCGGGGTAAGCTCGCTCATCATGGCGCGCACCTCGCGCCCGACACGCACATATTTTTCCATATCCGGCTTAATGACGACCGCTTCTGGGCAGGCGGCGAGCGCCTTGAACATCGGCATCGCCGAGCGGACGCCATGGATGCGGGCTATGTAGCAGGCCGTCGAGACAACGCCGCGCTTGCCACCGCCGATGATGACCGGCCTGTCCTTCAGTTCCGGATTGTCGCGCTTTTCGACCGCTGCATAGAAGGCGTCGCAATCGATATGGGCGAGGCTCAGTCGGTAAAGTTCCGGATGCTCGATGAGCCGGGGGCTGCCGCAGCTTTCGCAGCGCCGCGCTGCCTGCCGCTGCACGGTCAGGCAATCACGGCAGAAGCCGTGACCGGGATCGTTGACAGGAGGCGCGGAGCTTGCGAACATAAAGAGAACAATTTAGCTTGCCAAGCTTGTTTCATATCACAAGAGCATCGCGAGAGAGATGGGTCGATGGCGATCTCCACGGAACTGCTGACACCTGAGCGCTGGGCGGATTTCGAAGACCTCTTCGGCAAACAGGGCGCGTGCTACGGTTGCTGGTGCACGGCCTTCAGGCTGCCGCCCGCCGTGCGGCGGGAAAACAATCGCGAGCGCAACAAGGACCATATGCACCGGCGTGTGGAGGAAGGGCCGCCGCCTGGCATCCTCGCCTTTGACGAGGGAAAGGCGGTCGGCTGGATGCAGGTCGGGCCACGCCCCGACATACCGCAATGGAACAATGGGGGCCGCGCCTCGGCGCCATTCGAGGCAGGAGAAGAAAGCGATCCGTCGATTTGGGCGATATCCTGCTTCTTTATCCGCTCCGGTGCGCGCGGCAAGGGGCTCACCCATGCGCTGGTCTCGGCCGGGATCGATCATGCCAGGGAGGCAGGTGCGCGCTATCTGGAAGCATGCCCGATGGATCAGTCGAAGAACTCCCGCTCACTGGGCCTGTTCGTCGGTTCGACGCGGGTGTTCGAGAAGGCTGGTTTCCAGAGAATAGCGGAGCGCAAGGCAGGCCGGCCGCTTGTGCGGCTCGCTTTTCATGAGAATCAGAAGGCTGGAGAGAAGGGCGGACCCAATTGACGATCTCCGGATCTCGGCGATCAAACGCCCAACGCCTGGGCGATCTTCCGTCGCGCGTCTTTCCAGTCCGTTACCGTCGTGATTCCTTCCGGATCGAAAGGTGGGAGCAGGGCGCGGATCGAGTTGTCGGCCATCAGGTGAAAGAGCGATGCATCCGACACGCTCTCCCTTGCCGACAAGAGATTGCGGGGCAGATCATCGACAAAGGCGACCGGACGCTTCTTTTCTCCGCGAAGCATGGCAATCGCCGGTCCTTTCGGCATCTCTGTCGTGAGTAGGGGGTAGGGCAGACCGAGCCGGTCGAGATGGGTGCGCCGAGCCGCCCGATGCCGATGCGGCATCATCGTCAGAAGGACGATCTCGGCGCGGCCCCCGAAGGAAGCGAGTGCTTCGGCCGCGCCTTCCGCCATTTCCTGCCAGTCCGCCTGTACCGCGAAGAAGGCGTCGATCGCTGCGGAAACGCGTTCGGCAGCCGCCGGCTCATTCGTAGTCGCGTCGAAGACATTGCCATGGATGTGGAACGTCTCCAGCCTCAGTTCGAGCCCTTGCGAAGCCAGATAGCGCGGAAGCGGCCGGATGAATTCGAGCACGACATCGTCAACGTCGAGCACCAGAAGCGGCCGGTCGTCGAGCGCCAATTCGGCAATCTGCCGCACGGTTTCGGGATCATCGCTCATGTGGAAGCTTCAAAGCGGTCGTTGCCGTTCGCCAGCATCCGCCGTGCTTCGGCAATTGAGGCGGGCTCGGCGCCTGTCTCGGTAGCAAACCGCATCAGGCTCGGCTCGTGGGCAAGCAGGAAATCGAGCACACCTGCGAGAAAGCCGGGCTCCCGCGCCGCCTCCCTGATCGATGACGCCTCGATGCCGGTAATGGCGAGAAAGCGCGGAAGCAGTTCCGCGTCGCCCGCGATGAAGCCGAGCGCCGATATGGCTATCGTTTCGGCTTCTTCGCTGGAATGTCCGGCTCGTAGCATGAATGCGCTTTCCTTAGGCAGCGAGGATGGAAGGTATAGCGGAGGCTCTATACATCGAGAGAACGACCGGACCAAACTTTGCATTTCGGGACAACGGTTTGCCTTTCGTCAATCAAATTGAGTTAGGAAAAACGAAGGGAATCGGCTTGGCTGGATAGCGTGCTTTCATCGTACGCCATCCGCAGGGCCGCATCGGGACGGGAAGAATGCCGAAGAAGGTGATGATCGTCGAAGACAATGAGCTCAATATGAAGCTCTTTCGCGACCTGATCGAAGCCAGCGGCTACGAGACCGTGCGCACGCGAAACGGGCTGGAGGCGCTCGACCTCGCCCGCGCCCACAAGCCGGACCTCATCTTGATGGACATCCAGTTGCCGGAGGTTTCCGGGCTGGAGGTGATCAAATGGCTCAAGGAAGACGAAGACCTTCGCGTCATTCCCGTTATTGCCGTCACCGCCTTCGCCATGAAGGGTGACGAGGAGCGCATCCGCCAAGGGGGTTGTGAAGCCTATATCTCGAAACCGATCTCGGTGACGAGGTTCATCGAGACGATCAAGTCCTATCTAGGCGACGCATAGCCCCGAAAGGCTTCTGACATGACCGCCCGCATCCTTGTAGTCGACGACATCCCGGCCAATGTGAAGCTTCTGGAGGTCCGGCTGCTGGCGGAATATTTCGAGGTGCTGACCGCCTCGAACGGCGCCGACGCGATCGAAATCTGCGAGGCCGGCAAGATCGACGTGGTGCTGCTCGACATCATGATGCCGGGTATGGACGGGTTCGAGGTGTGCCGCCGGCTGAAGCTCGATCCGGCGACCGCGCACATCCCGGTCGTCATGGTGACCGCACTCGACCAGGTGGCCGATCGCATTCGCGGTCTGGAGGCGGGCGCCGACGATTTCCTGACCAAGCCCGTCAACGATCTGCAACTGATGACGCGCGTGAAGAGCCTCGTCAGGCTTAAGACACTGACCGACGAGTTGCGGCTGCGCGCCTCTACCACGCGCAATATAGGCATCGAGGAGATGCTCAGCCGCAAGCAGGCCGATGCCGACCAGCCCAAGATACTGCTTGTGGACGAGAAGCCGGTTTCGGTCGAGCGTCTGACGAACATGCTCGGGTCGGCCTTCGCGATCGACGCGGTTGCCGATCCGCACAAGGGTTTCTTCGACGCGGCGGAGGGAGACTATGATTGCGTCGTCGTGGCGACCGGCTTCCGGGATTTCGATCCGCTCAGACTCTGCTCGCAACTCCGCTCGCTTGACCGTACCCGCTTCCTGCCGATCGTGCTGATCGCCAATGAAGGCGAGGAGGACCGCATCCTGCGCGGCCTCGAACTCGGTATCAACGACTATCTCGTCCGACCGATCGAGCAGCAGGAACTGACGGCGCGGCTGAAGACTCAGGCCCGCCGCAAGCGCTACAACGACCAGCTCCGCGCGAGCGTCACGGAGACGATGGAGATGGCCGTGATCGACGGGCTGACCGGCCTGCACAACCGCCGCTACCTCGACAGCCACCTCCAGACGCTGTTCGACCGTTCGGTGGCACGCCGCCGGCCCCTGTCCGTTATGATGACGGACATCGACCATTTCAAAGCCGTCAACGACAAATGGGGCCATGACGGCGGCGATCGTGTCCTGCGCGAATTCGCCGGCCGGCTGAGGAAGAACGTGCGCGGCATCGACCTTGCCTGCCGCTATGGCGGCGAGGAGTTCGCGGTCGTCATGCCGGACACCGAGGCGCATATCGCGGAAAAGGTCGCGGAACGCATCCGCGCCGAGATTGCCAGCGCTCCTTTCGTGGTGGCGGGAGACGGAACGGCCATCGAAGTCACGGTGAGCGTCGGCGTCTCCTCGCTCAAACCCTATGGCGATGGCGTCGAGGCACTGATGAAGCGTGCGGACGTAGCGCTCTACGAGGCCAAGTCCGGCGGTCGCAACCGCGTCGTTGCCAAGGCGGCATAGGCGCATGGCGATATCGGCAAGGCCATAAATTTACCTTGTTCGCAGTGATTTCTTGGCTTTGGTTAAGAAACTATTGATTTCCAAGGTATCTTAAGCGAGTGTCGCCTTGGGAATTTAAGGGGTGGCGATACGAGGCTGGATTCCAGCTGTCCCTTAGCTATACCCCATGATGCTCAGGTCCGCCGCATCTCCTGGGTTCCGTGGGGTCGGCCGGCCGGCGCTGGCGCAAAGTGGCCTCCTCGTACCGCTGCCAGATTGCCGACCGGCCCCTTCCTTCTTCCCATCATCCCTTTGCACTGACGGGCATTTCAAGATTTTCGATACGGAAGTCTGCCAGGGTGCCAGACTCCCGCTTGCCTTGGAACGTCATTCCGCTGGACCATACGGTAGGGCAAAATCCGTCCTTGAAAGGCGAGGCCGCGATTTCTAGGGTCGGCCGGCAAGAAAAGAAGGAAAACCTATGTTTCGCTCGGTCGTCGACGCCATCGGCAATACGCCGCTCATCCGCCTCAGGCGCGCCTCGGAGGAAACGGGCTGCGAGATCCTCGGCAAGGCCGAGTTCATGAATCCGGGCCAGTCGGTGAAGGACCGTGCCGGCCTCTTCATCATCCGCGACGCCGAGAAAAAGGGCCTGCTCGAGCCGGGCGGCGTCATCGTGGAAGGAACAGCGGGTAATACCGGCATCGGCCTTACCGTCGTCGCCAAGGCGCTTGGCTACCGCACGGTCATTGTCATCCCGGAGACGCAAAGCCAGGAAAAGAAGGACGCGCTCAGGCTGCTTGGCGCGGAATTGCTGGAAGTGCCGGCGGTGCCTTACAGGAACTCGAACAATTACATAAAAATCTCCGGCCGGCTCGCCGAGCGGATGGCGAAATCCGAAACCCACGGCGCTATTTGGGCGAACCAGTTCGACAACGTCGCGAACCGCGACGGCCATGTGCACACCACTGCGCAGGAAATCTGGAAGCAGACGGGCGGCAAGCTCGACGGCTTCGTGTCGGCAGTCGGCACGGGCGGTACGCTAGTCGGGGTCGCCGAAGGGCTTCGCGGTCACAGCAAGAGCGTAAAGATAGCACTCGCCGATCCTTTCGGCGCCGCGCTTTACAGCTTCTATACCGAAGGTGAGTTGAAATCCGAGGGGAACTCAATCACCGAGGGCATCGGGCAGGGCCGCATCACAGCCAATCTCGAAAGCTTCAAGCCGGATTTCTCCTATCGGATCCCGGATGAAGAGGCGCTGCCGATCATCTTCGACCTCGTGCAAGAGGAGGGGCTCTGCCTCGGCGGCTCCACCGGCATCAATATCGCCGGGGCAATCCGACTGGCGCGGGATCTCGGCCCCGGTCATACCATCGTGACGATCCTCTGCGACTATGGCATGCGCTACCAGTCCAAGCTCTTCAACCCGGCTTTCCTGCGCACCAAGGACCTGCCGGTTCCGGCCTGGATGGACAAGGCGCCGGATATCGCCGTGCCGTTCGAAGAGGTGGCATGATGGCCTTCTTCACGGAGGCCGTTTTCCGCGAAGACGCCTATCGCAAGGCCGACGATGGCAGGGTGGTCGCCGTCAACGACCGCGGCGGCATCATCCTCGATCGCACGATCTTCTACGCTACCTCCGGCGGTCAGCCGGGCGATACCGGGTTCCTCGAACGCGCGGACGGTTCGCAGATCGGCGTCGAAGCGACGATCACCGGCGAGAACAAGGATGAGATCATCCATCTGCCGGGCGCCGACGCGACCGCGCCCGAGCTCGGCGAGACGCTTCGTCTGGCAATAGACTGGCCGCGCCGCCTGAAGCTGATGCGCATGCATACCGCCTGTCACCTGCTCACCGTCATCTGCCCCTATCCGATCACCGGCGCGGCCGTCGGCGAAGAGGAGAGCCGGGTCGATTTCGATATGCCGGACTCCGGCGTCACCAAGGAAGAGGTGAGCGCGAGGCTGATGGAACTCGTCAAGGCCGATCATCCCCTCTTCACGCGTTGGATCACCGATGAGGAACTGGCGGCCAACCCGGGACTGGTGAAGTCGAAGAATGTCCGCCCGCCCGCCGGCACGGGACGCATCCGGCTGGTCTGCATCGGCGAGGGTGAGGCGATCGACAGCCAGCCCTGCGGCGGCACCCACGTCGCCGGAACGGGCGAGGTCGGCGATATCCATATCGGCAAGATCGAGAAGAAGGGTCGCGAGAACCGCCGCTTCCGTATCCGCTTCGGGCCGGCGCCGACATAAGATCGTTTGGATTTTCTGAGGGGCCGCTCTACGTAGAGCGCCAAACGTTTCTCGCCGGGAGGATCGCAAATGTCCGATCAGAACCTCTTCTTCGTCACGCCGGAGTGGCTTCAGGAGCGGCTCGGGCAGCCGGGCCTGAAGATCGTTGACGGCTCCTGGTATCTGCCGGCGCAGAAGCGCGACGCGCGCGCGGAGTATGATACCGGACACATTCCCGGCGCCGTCTTCTTCGACCAGGACAAGATCGTCGATCCGGAGTCGAGCCTCCCGCACGCCCTGCCGTCGCCCGACCTCTTCGCGCGCTTCGCCGGCTCGATGGGCATCGCCACAGGCGACAGGATTGTCGTCTATGACGGACCGGGCGTCTTCACCGCTCCACGAGTGTGGTGGATGTTCCGCGTCATGGGCGCGAAGAACGTGTTCATACTGGAAGGCGGCGGCGACGGCTGGAAGGCGGCTGGGCGACCGGTCACCTCGGAAGCGACGAAGATCGCGCCGAACGTCTTCGACGCCAATTTCGACGCATCCCGTGTCGCTTCGCTGGATGACATGCGCGGTATCGTCGAGACCGGGTCGGCCGAGATCGCCGATGCGAGGCCGGGCGGCCGCTTCACCGGCGCCGACCCCGAGCCGCGCGCCGGCATGCGCAGCGGCCATATGCCGGGCGCGCATAGCGTACCCGCACTGTCGCTGGCGAAGGACGGCAAACTGTTGCCGCCGGATGCGCTGAGGGAGAAATTCGAGGCCGCCGGGGTCGATCTCTCGAAGCCGGTCGTCACCTCTTGCGGCTCCGGCGTGACGGCGGCCGTGCTGACGCTCGCGCTCGAAACGCTTGGCCACAAGGAAAACCGCCTCTATGACGGCTCCTGGTCGGAATGGGGCGGGCGCGCCGATACGCCGGTCGAGACCGGAAGCAAATAAAGATGGTGCGCCGGGCGAAGTCGGCCCTCGTCAAGGCGCGGGTGACTCATCTCGAAATGGGCGCCATGCCGCCCCACCGGGTGCCGATGCCGGTCGGCCCGCGCCTCGCGCTCATGCAGGCGCGCAAGATGCCTCTCGCTTTCTACCGCTATCTCTACGAGCAGGTCGGCCGACCGCATCACTGGTCGCTGCGCCGCTTGATCGGCGACGGGGAGCTTGCCGCGACGATCCATGCCCCGACCACCGAGATCGCCGTTCTTTATATCGATGGCTCGCCGGCCGGATTCCACGAACTGGATCTGACGCAACTGCCGCGGAAGGTCGAGATCGTTTATTTCGGGCTGGCGCCGGATTTCCAGGGCAGGGGGCTTGCGCGCTTCTTTCTTTCTGAGACGATCTTCGCGGCCTGGGCGCACGATCCCGAGATCGTCGCCATCCACACGAACACGCTCGACAGCCCCCTGGCATTGCGCCTCTATCAGAAGATGGGCTTTTCGCCCGTCGGCTGGTCGGAAGAAGAGGTCGAACCCTGGGCATGAACGGCAAGGAGAGGGAAAAATGACGATAAGGGTAGTGATGGCGGGCGCCACCGGGTGGGTCGGTAAGGCGCTGATCCCAGCGATCATGGCGGCGGACGGGCTGGAGCTGGCCGGCGCGGTGGCGCGCGGCGCCGCCGGCAAGGACAGTGGTGACGTCGTCGGTCATGTCGTCAACGGCGTGATGGTGGCTGCGACGCTCGAAGAGGCGCTTACCGTACCCTCCGACGTGGTCGTCGATTATACCAAGCCCGATGCTGTGAAGCGGCACGCGCTTCTCTCGATCGAAAAGGGCCGCCATGTCGTTATCGGCACGTCGGGCCTCGGCGCGGCGGACTATGCCGAGATCGACAAGGCGGCGCGCTCGGCGGGCGTCGGCGTGCTCGCCGCCGGTAATTTCTCCATCACGGCGACGCTCTTGAAGCGCTTCGCGCTGATGGCGGCGAAATACGTGCCGGATGTGGAAGTCATCGACTACGCCGGCGCGAAAAAGCCTGACGCGCCATCCGGCACGGCGCGCGAACTGGCCGAGGCACTGGCCGGCATCCGCGGCAAATCGACGGCGGTGCCGCAAGCGCAGGTTTCCGGCGTATCCGGTACGCGCGGCGCTGCGGTCGGGACCGGCGAGGGCGTCCAGGTACACGCCTTGCGCCTGCCGTCCTATATCCTCTCCTGCGAGGCACAGTTCGGCCTTCCCGACGAGCGGCTGACCATCCGCCACGACGCCGGCTCCTCGGCTGCGCCCTATGTGGCCGGCACGCTACTTGCCGTCCGCGAGGTGGTAAAGATCAAGGGGCTGGTGCGCGGGCTCGATGCCCTCATGGAGTAGCCCAGCTATATCCGACTTGGCAGGAAACGGGTCGCAGCGCCTGTGTCTGAGATCTATTTCGACTTCCATCACTCATGGAGGTCACGATGCAAGTCACATTCGAAGCCCTGCCCACAGAAGCCGTTCGCGCGCTGCAGCGCGGCGGGCCCGACGCCTACGGACATAAGCCCGAGCGAAAAATCTCCGACGGCGACGGTGTGCCCTGCCGCCATTGCATGAGGAACGTTGCGGCGGGCGAGCCTTATCTCGTCCTTGCCTACCGGCCTTTCCCGGAACTCCAGCCCTATGCGGAGACCGGGCCGATCTTCCTGCACGCGGCTGAATGCGAGCGCGGGCCATCCGGAACGCAACCGCCGGAGATGCTCGCCAGCCCGGACTATATCGTGCGCGGTTACGGCGCGGACGATCGTATCGTCTACGGGACGGGCGCCGTGGTTCCGACCGCCAAGATCGCGGGGAGGGCGGAAGCGCTGCTGGCTCGCGACGACATCGCCTATGTCCATGTGCGTTCGGCGAGCAACAATTGCTATCAGTGCCGGATCGATGCTGCGTAACTTGCCGGCGTTAACTCTTCATTAACCAAACTGCGCGACGCTGATTCCCAGCTGTCATAGCGCTGTCGCACTGAAGCGGTAGAGAGCGAATGCCTGAGGATGGGCCGACCGCGGATGGACCGGCGGCCTGATCCGGGCATACGAGGAAGCGGGGTTGTTGCCCCGCTTTTTTGTTGCCGGAATTCGAGTGGGCTTTCTTACAAGGAAAAGCCCGCCGGCAGGGAGACGGCGGGCAATCGGAGGCCGATCCGAAATGGTTGCGGCGGTCAGTTGAACTTGTACTTCAGGCCAACGCGCACCGTGTGGGAGGAAGGTTCGACCTTGAAGGAGCCGGGAGGCGCTCCAAAGCCGGCCGAGAGGTCCTTGTCCGAAAACTGCGCGTAGCGATATTCGATGCCGAGCGTCGTATTGGCGGTAACGGCCGTTTCGAGGCCGCCGCCGACCGAATAGCCGCTGCTCCCCCAACTGTAGCTGAGCGACGGGCCACCGCCGCCAGCGGATATTCCTGCCTTGAAATGAGCCCAACTATAGCCACCGAGCACATAGGCGAGGGTGGACGGGTTCACCTTCATGCCGACCCGACCAAGAATGTCAAAGCCGTAGTCCGATTTAAGACTGCTTTTCACACCGGGGATCGGTAAGAAGAGAAGATTGTTAGCTTTGATGCCGGAATAGTTGCCATCCACCATCAATCCGGCAACGAAATTGCCGAAATCGTGATCGTAGCCGGCATTCAGTTCGCCAAATATGCCGTCGCCGGTTATGCCGTTCACATTAAGAAGGCCGCCCAGCGTCGTATCATTCACGGCTTGGCCCGCGCCGACCGAAGCACCGACATAGAAGCCGGACCAGTCATAGACCGGGGAAGCGATGGCGGGGGCGGTTCCATTGGCGCCAAACCGGTAATTTGCCGCGATGTGGAAGGTGTGGGTCGAGGGCTTTAATTCTTCTCCTTCCACCTTGCCGCTGTAACGGCCGTAACGATATTCGGTCTTGATGGACCAGTTATTGCTGATTGCCGTCTCCATGCCGAGACCGAGCATGTAGCCGTCCAGATTACCGCGCACACTGTCACCTGGGATCGACGCTTTGATCTGCTGCCAGCTATACCCTCCCAGGGCATAGCCAAGAGTGCTGCCGTTAAGCAGATAACCCAAACGGGCGCCTACATCGAAACCATAATTGTTGGTGATTTTCTCCGATGGGCCGCCAGGAGCGGCGGCCTTCAATTCTGGTCCGATCGTGCCGAGATGGGTGTCGATGAACCCGCCCAGAAGAAGTCTCTCGGTCAGCATGTGGTCATAGCCGGCGGTGAGTTCGCCGAAGACACCGTCGCCTCCGATATTACCCCCTAGGCCGGTATTGTAACCGACTGCGCCGAAGCCGCCGCCCACGCCGACATAGAAGCCCGACCAGTTCATGCCGGCGGCGGCCGGTTGCGGCGCCTGCGCTGGTTGGACCATATCGGCCGCATGGCCCGCCGATACCACAAAAATAACGCTCGCGCCGCCGAGCAGCGTCGCCCTAAGAGTTCTGAACATAATTTAACCCGCCCAAAAGGAACTGATGCGGGTTTGGATAGCACGCCCGATCGCGTTACGGTTGTGATCGAAATGCCACAGACACATGTATTTTAATGCTTATTGCATAGGCCGATCAGGTACGTTTGAAATATGCACCTGTGGTAGAGGGCCGGCGCCTTGGGCGCCGGCTCCCTGGCAGCCTTCAGGCCGCCAGCACCTTCTTCGGCTCGGCCAGTTCGTAGCCGAGTGCCTCGGCGACCGCCGCGTTGGTGATTCTGCCCTTGTGGACGTTAAGGCCGTTCCTCAGATGCGGGTCGTCGACCAGCGCCTTCAGTCCTTTGTCGGCAAGTTGTAGGCCATAGCGCAGCGTCGCGTTGTTGAGCGCGTGCGCCGAGGTTACCGGCACGGCGCCCGGCATGTTGGCGACGCAATAGTGAATAATGCCGTCGACCTCGTAGGTCGGGTCGGAATGGGTGGTGGCGTGCGAGGTCTCGAAGCAGCCGCCCTGGTCGATGGCGACGTCGACCAGCACCGAGCCCTTCTTCATGCCCGAGAGCATTTCGCGGGTGACCAACTTCGGCGCGGCGGCGCCGGGAATGAGTACTGCGCCGATCACGAGGTCGGCGGAAAAGCACTCTTCCTCCAGCGCTTCAACGGTCGAATAGCGCGTGTGGACGCGGCCGCCGAAAATATCGTCGAGTTGGCGCAGGCGCGGGATGGAGCGGTCGATGACGGTCACGTCGGCGCCAAGGCCAGCGGCCATCCGCGCCGCATGCAGCCCGACCACGCCGCCGCCGATCACCGCGACCTTGGCCGGCAGCACGCCCGGCACGCCGCCAAGCAGCACGCCGCGCCCGCCATTAGCCTTCTGCAGCGCCGTGGCGCCGGCCTGGATTGAGAGCCGACCGGCAACCTCGGACATCGGCGCGAGCAGCGGCAGGCCGCCGTGCTCGTCCGTCACGGTCTCGTAGGCGACGGCCGTGACGCCGGAGGAAAGCAGGCCCTTGGTCTGTTCGGGATCGGGCGCGAGGTGGAGGTAGGTGTAAAGGATCTGGCCCTCGCGAAGCTGCGCCCATTCGTTTGGCTGCGGCTCCTTCACCTTCACGACCATGTCGGATTTCTGGAAGACCTCGGCTGCCTTCTCGGCGATCCGGGCACCGGCGGCGCGATAAGCATTGTCGTCGGCGCCGATACCGGCTCCGGCGCCAGTCTCGACCAGCACTTCATGGCCGTGGGCCACATATTCGCGGACCGCGCCCGGCGTCAGGCCGACGCGGTATTCATGATTCTTGATTTCCTTCGGGCAACCGACACGCATGTGCTCCTCCTATCGCGAGCGGCATTCTTGGAATGTAGCCAAGTGAACCACAAAACCCGTCGAACGTGTTTGCGAAATCGGTTGTAAGAGAGCGCTCGCTTCGATAAAGTTTGCGTAACGTGTCGGTACAGTCAAAGAAATCACGAATAAATGGCTTTAGACAGGATCGATATCGCTATCCTCGACACGCTCCAGAAGGACGGCCGCATCTCCAACGCCGCGCTGGCCGAGAAAGTCGGCCTGTCGCAATCGGCCTGCTCGCGTCGGCTCGATATCCTTGAAAACACCGGCGTCATCCTCGGCTATCACGCGCAGCTTTCCAACGGCGCGCTGTCGCACCGGATGACGGTGATCGTGCACATCTCGCTCTCGGGCCAGTTCGAGAAATCGCTGACCGATTTCGAGGCGGCGGTGAAGCGCTGCCCGAATGTGCTTTCCTGCCATCTGATGTCCGGCGAGTACGATTACATATTGAGGATCGCCGCCCGCGACCTCGAGGATTATGAGCGCATCCATAAGCAATGGCTTTCCGCCATGCCGCACGTCACCAAGATCAACTCCTCTTTCGCGTTGCGGGAGGTGATCGACCGCACAGCCGTCGGCATCGACCCGGCAGTGGCGTAAGACAGGACGGGTTCAGGGATCGATCTTTAACGATCGGACTTTCCTGCCGTATACTCCGGCACGAGAGGGTCCCGCATGAACCAGCAGTCTTCGCCCCATCAAGTAGTCCCCCATCAGATCGTTATTGTCGGCGCCGGCTTCGGTGGACTGGAAACCGCCTACCGCCTTGCGGGTGCGCCCGTTGGTATAACCATCGTCGACCGGCGCAATCACCACCTCTTCCAGCCTTTGCTCTATCAGGTCGCCACCTCTTCGCTTGCGCCATCGGAGATCGCCTGGCCGGTACGTTTTCTCTTTCGAGGGCGGCGGGACGTGACGACGCTGCTGGGAACAGTCACCGGCGTGGACCCGGATAGGAAGGTGGTGCTGCTTGAGGACGGCTCGCGGCTTCACTACGACACGCTGGTGCTCGCCACGGGATCGCGGCATGCCTATTTCGGCCATGACGAGTGGGAGCCCTTCGCGCCCGGCCTGAAGACGCTCGAAGATGCGACGGCCATACGCCGGCGGTTGCTGGTCGCCTTCGAGCAGGCGGAGCGGGAAACCGACCCAAAGGCGCGCGCGGCTTTGCTGACTTTCGCGATCGTCGGCGGCGGTCCGACCGGCGTGGAACTCGCCGGCACGATCGCGGAGCTCGCCCGCGACACGCTGAGGCGGGATTTCCGGCATATCGACACCGGCGAAGCGCACGTCGTGCTGATCGAGGCTGGTCCTCGGCTGTTGGGCGGTTTCGCCGAGGATTTGTCGGCATATGCGTTGAAGGCTCTGCAAAGGCTGGGTGTCACGGTCGAGCTCGGCCAGGCTGTATCGGATTGCAGTACGGAAGGGGTCGTATTCGCCGGAAGATCCCTGCCTGCCAGGACGATCATCTGGGCCGCCGGTGTGCAGGCATCGCCGGCAGCCGCATGGCTCAAGGCACCGGCCGACCGGGCAGGCCGCGTCGAGGTGCAATCCGACCTGACGGCACCCGGGCACCCTGATGTCTTCGTGATCGGAGACACGGCTCGCGTGAATGCACCCGACGGAACGCCGGTTCCAGGCGTTGCGCCAACCGCCAAGCAGGAAGGACGCTATATCGCCGCCGTCATCCGCGCACGCCTCGAAGGCAATACGGCGCCCGGTCCGTTCGCCTATAGCAATCCCGGCAGCCTGGCGACAATCGGCAAGCGTGCCGCCGTCGTCGATTTCGGCTGGATCAAGCTCACCGGCCGGATAGCCTGGTGGATCTGGGGCATCGCCCACATCTATTTTTTGATCGGTCTGCGCAATCGTCTGACCGTCGCGCTGAGCTGGTTGTGGATCTACACCACAGGCCAGCGCAGCGCCCGCCTCATCACCCAGCACGGCGCGGAGACCCGCTGACCACGCGTCATTCTGCTGTCACCTGTTGCTGCTGGACTCCGCCGGGTTTTGGCGCAACAGTCCGGCTGCGCACACGCGTGCAACCATTCGGGAGGAGAAGATGTCGGCCAACCTCAGCAACATGATTTCCCGCCGTTCCTTTCTCGCCGGAGCCTCCGCTGCCGGTGCTTTTGTCATGCTGCATCCCTTCTCGGCGCGGGCGGCGGCGAACCAGGCGCATCTCAGGATCATGGAGACGACCGACATCCACGTGAACGTGCTGCCCTACGACTATTACGCGGACAAGCCGAACGACACGATGGGCCTGTCGCGCACGGCCTCGCTCATCGATGCGGTGCGCAAGGAAGCCACGAATTCCATGCTGATCGACAATGGCGACCTGCTGCAGGGCAATCCGATGGGCGATTATATCGCCTACGAGAAAGGCATGAAGGACGGCGACCTGCACCCGATCATGAAGGGCATGAACGTGCTCGGCTACGAGTGCTCGACACTGGGCAACCACGAGTTCAACTACGGTTTGTCCTTCATGGACAAGGTGCTGGCGGGCGCCAACTTCCCCTTCGTCTGCGCCAACCTGATCCGTGGCACGACGCTTGCTTCCAATCCGCGCGACGACAAGCTTTACCTGAAGCCCTACCTGATCCTCGACAAGAAACTGAAGGACGGGGCGGGCAACGAGCACCCGATCAAGATCGGAATCGTCGGCTTCGTGCCGCCGCAGATCATGATCTGGGATTCGAAGAACCTCGAAGGCAACGTCAAGACGCGCGACATCGTCGAGGCGGCGAAGGCCTGGGTACCGGAAATCAAGGAAGCCGGCGCCGACATCGTCATCGCGCTCTCGCATTCCGGCATCGACGTGCAGCATTCCGACCTGATGGAGAACGCTTCCTTCTATGTCGCGGGCGTGGAAGGCATCGACGCGGTCTTCACCGGGCATCAGCACCTGGTCTTCCCGGGTCCGAAGGATTTCCAGGGCATGGAGGGTGTCGATACGAAGAACGGCACGCTGCAAGGCAAGCCCGCCGTCATGGGCGGTTTCTGGGGCTCGCATATGGGCCTGATCGACCTGATGTTGGAGGCGGATGGCGGCAAGTGGAAGGTCGTTTCGGCGACCTCCGAGGCGCGGCCGATCTACGACCGTGTCGACAAGAAGATCGTGCCGACCGCGAAGGACGACCAGCGCATCGTCGATGCCGAGAAGGCGGACCACGAAGCGACGCTCGCCTATGTGCGCCGTCCGGTCGGCAAGACCTCGGCGCCGCTTTATTCCTATTTCGCGCTCGTCGCCGACGACCCGTCCGTGCAGATCGTGAGCCAGGCGCAGACATGGTACGTCAAGGATATGCTGAAGGAATCCGAGTGGAAGGATTTGCCGGTGCTTTCCGCGGCGGCGCCGTTCAAGGCGGGCGGGCGAGGGGGCCCGGATTACTATACCGATGTCCCCGTCGGCGCTATCGCCATCAAGAACGTGGCGGACCTCTACCTCTACCCGAACACGGCCCGCGCGGTGCTGATCAATGGCGCACAGGTCAAGAACTGGCTCGAGATGTCGGCCGGCATCTTCAAGCACATCACGCCGGGCAAGGCCGACCAGCCGCTGATCAACCTCGATTTCCCGTCCTTCAACTACGATGTGATCGACGGGGTGACCTACAAGATCGATCTCAGTCAGAAGCCGAAATACGACGCCAAGGGAAATCTGATCAACGCGGATTCGAACCGCATCGTCGACCTTTCCTTCCAGGGCAAGCCGATCGACCCGGACGCGAAGTTCGTGGTCGCGACCAACAATTACCGCGCCGGCGGCGGGGGAAATTTCCCGGACATCAACGACAAGGTGACCATCCTGCAGGCGCCGGACACGAACCGCGACGTGATCGTGCGCTATATCGTTCAGCAGGGCACGATCAATCCTTCCGCCGACGGTAATTGGAGCTTCGCGCCGCTGCCCGGTACGTCGGTCGTCTTCGATACCGGGCCGAAGGGCAAAGCGCATCTCGCTGACGTGAAAGGCGTCAAGATAGAGGCGGCGGGCGAGGGCGCCGAAGGGTTCGCGCGCTATCGCATCATGTTGTAGCCGGCATCGCATTTCTTCCCTCAAGAGGGCGCGTCCGGAGCAGCCATTGGGTACGATAGCCGGTTACGCGCTCCCCGCGAGGCCGTGCATCCGGCTTACTGTCCTTTTAGCCTACGCTCACCCTCTTGTTTATGAGGCGAATGCCATTCAAATACGTATCGGGCAACAGCGGGCAATCCGATGCGAGTAATTCATGGCCACTGCGAAGATCAACGCACCGACCAGACATCCGGAAGACCTGCTTTATCTGACGGAATGCCGTCTGGCGCTCGAGCCGTCGCTCACCGGCCTTGCAGAGATCGCGATCAAGGCCGGCTGGCCTCCGAAGGCCGTTAGCTATTCCCTGATGATCCTTTCCGCCGAGATGCTGCGGCAGCATTCGAGTGACGAGCAGCAGCAAGTGGACGTTAATTGATGCCGGGACAGCCAGGGGAAGCTTTTGAAATCGTCGAGTTGCGCACCGGCCGGGTGGCGCCGCTCGGACCTGCCGGTGTGCCGAGCGGCATCGACAAGCAGCAGGTGGACGGGCCGGTCGCGGCCGGTCCCCTCGGGCTCGAGGGTGACCAGCACGGCGACCAGAAGAACCATGGCGGCCCCCACAAGGCGCTCCATGCCTACGCGCTAGCGCATCTGCCGCTTTGGGCCGCCGAATTGCCGCACCGGGCCGATTGCTTCCGCCCCGGCGCCTTCGGCGAGAATCTGGTCGTTGCCGGCGCAACCGAGGCCGATTTCTGCCTCGGCGACCGCTGGAGGATCGGGTCGGCGCTGGCGGAGGTCAGCCAGGCCCGGCAGCCATGCTGGAGGCTGAACCTGCGTTTCGACCTGCCCGACATGGCGCGCCGCGTCCAGGAGACGGGCCGCAGCGGCTGGTATTTCCGCGTGATCGAGCCTGGCGTCATTGCCGCCGGCGACCGTGGCGCGCTGGCGGAGCGGCCGCATCCTGAATGGACACTCCACCGGGTTTCGCATCTTCTCTATCACGATCGGATGAACCGCCCCGCACTGGAGGAACTGGCCGCACTGCCGGGCTTGACGGAAAGTTGGCAGCGTCTCGTCGATGCGCGGCTCGCTTCCGGGCAGACCGAAAACTGGTCGCGCCGTCTGGAGACGCCGAAGATATGAGGCGGAACGAAAGCCGTCCGCTGCCGTTGAAGAACCGATCCATTGACCAAGCAAGGAATTTGCCATGGCATCGGCGCTCACACGCTTTCGCGAAGACCTCCACGACGACATGCAGGACCAGGTCGCCCGGCTCACCCGTGAGGTTTCTTCCCTCAGGAAGATGGTCTCCAGGCAAGGACAAGCGGCCTATGCCGACGCCCGTGACGGCGCCGGCGATCTCTATGACGATCTGTGGGAGCGCGTTCAGGACGCCATGCCGGATATCCGTCGCGGCGCACGGCGGGCGCGCGATACCGCCCGCGACAATCCGGTCGTCACGGCTGCGGTCGCCGTCGGAGTGATTGGGCTGCTCGCGGTTCTCCTGACAAGACGTTCGTAGGTTGGGGCGTTCGTAAGTTGGGGCGTTCGTAGATCGCGCCCGCACCATTGCGGTTTGTCACCAACGACGGAGATGCGGCTTTCGACGCATTGACCCCGTGATCGGTTCGTGTCGTATGTTTTCCTGGTCGGCGGGTGTGAATACCGTTTGCGATCATGGAAATCCGCGGTAGGGGCCGCTCTTGACGAAAGTCGTCCTTGTCATCGGCAGTGCTCCGGAAGCCGTCCGGGCGCAGGAGTTCGATACGCGCCACATCGATCAGATCGTGGCCATCAACAATGCCTGGCGGGTTCGGCCCGACTGGACGCATCTGGTCCATCCGGAGGACTTTCCCGAGGAACGGCGGCCACGCCCGGCAACCGGCCAGCGAACCGTGACGTTCGAGGACTACGTGCCGGCCAACAACCGTTTTGGCGGGATCGTCTATGCCGGCGGCACGATGGTGTTCTCGGCCGCGTATTGGGTGCTGGACGCGCTTCGGCCCGATATCATGGCCTTCTGCGGTTGCGACATGATCTATGACCGACGCGCCGGCCCTTCGCATTTCTACGGTTTCGGGCAGGCGGACCCGCTGCGGCCGGACCCCACCCTGCAAAGCCTTGAGGCCAAGGCGAACCGCCTGGCGATCCTGGCGGCCGCGGAGAATTGCCTGTGCGTCAACCTTTCCGGGCTGCCGCAAAGCCGGCTGACCTTTCCGAGGATGGAGCCGGCCTTGCTCGCGGGAGATCTCGCGGCATTCCACCGCATCGGCCTCGCCCGGATGCGCGCCTGCATCGCGGAGACGGCGCGGGCCGAAGTCGCCGCGCTGGAGGCACGGCAGAACATCTTCGTGCCGGCGGGCGACTACTGGAAATCGCCAAGTAAGCTCGACGCGGGTATTCTTTCGTCGATAGACAGGCTCTGGCTGGAGGCCCTTGCAGCGCCGGCGGTTTGACTGACTCTCTTCAGTGCCTCAAGGGCCGCAAAAGGTTCCTGGCGATCCTTACCTGGCTTCCGACTGTAAATTATTGAAAAATATGGCGATCCCGGCAGGATTCGAACCTGCGACCATCGGCTTAGAAGGCCGGTGCTCTATCCAACTGAGCTACGGGACCGTTTGCTCGGGGCCGAACCTTTGGCCGGACGTCAGCCGCGCTCAATGCGTCCACGGCGTCTTGCGGTCATAGCGGAAATTGTCGGAGTAGGAAATCTGCCGGCGTTTCGCCTCGTTGGGCAGTTCCACCCGATAGGGGATGCCGTTCCGTTCGGCGTAGGTGACGGCTTCCTCGCGCGTGGCGAATTTCAGCTTGATCTGGCTCTTCATGTCGCCGGAAGTCGTATAGCCCATCAGAGGGTCGATCTTGCGCGGCTTCTCGGGATCGAATTCGAGCAGCCAGTAGCCGGTCTTGGCCTTTCCCGATTGCATGGCGGTCCGGGCGGGACTGTAAATGCGCGCAGACATCTTTCCCTCGTTCAATCCGTTGGTCGGAGCGGCAGGATTCGAACCTGCGACCCTCTGGTCCCAAACCAGATGCGCTACCAGACTGCGCTACGCTCCGAGGTGCCGGAAGCCCTAGAAGATCAAGGCTTTGGAGGCAAGAGGCTTCCGAAGCCTTTTTCGTGGAAACGGAACAAACGGTATCCGTATGCGGCTGAAATAACCAAAATCCGCATACGCAACCGCATACGTGCTCCCGGTTTGTTCCGTCTCGCCATGCATCAAGTAATTTGAACGACACGCCGATATAATTCAATTTTCTTCAATTTATCGCTTGCGCCGCGATTCGCGTTGTGAGACACTAGTTTAAAGTTGAACTAGTGAAGTCATAGCATTTGAGTGTCCTTTCCCTTGTGAGGGAAGTGTTTGGTAGGCCGATCGAAAAGAAGTCGATCGGCCTATCTGACTCTTCCATCTTCGAAATCTTCGGAAGTTCCGCTTCTACACTGTCCGGCCCGGCTATCGGTCCTGACACGGCGATGAAGGTTCCTGCCGTTCGGCTCGCCGTCACGCTGATTTCGGAAATGGTCGGCGCATTGCCCTGCAAGGTCTATGACGCGGCGACCAAAGAAGCCGCGAAGGATCATCCGACCTATCGCCTTATCCATGATGAACCGAACAGTTTCACCGGAGCGGAAGAGTTCCGGGCGGCGCTCACCCGTGACGCCCTTCTGACCGGCTATGGCTATGCTTTCGTCAACCGCGTTGACGGGCGGCCGATCGAACTCTTGCGGCTCGATCCGAACGCCGTGACCACGCAATACGACACGGCGACCGGCGAGCCGTTCTTTACGGTTCCGGCAAAGGGTGGCGGCACCATTACCTATACCCACGACGATATCATGCGCATTCGTGCGCCGGGCGGTTGCTCGCCCATCGTTCACGGCCGCGAGGCCATCGCCCTGGCCCTTGTCATGGAACAATGGGCTTCCAAGCTCTTCGGCAACGGCGCACGTCCTTCCGGCTTGCTTATGTCGGAAAAGGCCCTTGGCGACGATGCAAAGGCGAAGATCGCCGCAAGCTGGAATGCAAAGTTCGGCCCCGGCGGTTCCGGCGGCACGGCGGTCCTTGATGAGAAGATGGACTGGCGCGCGATCACCCTCAATTCCACCGACGCCCAGTTCATTGAATCCCGCCGCTTTCAGATCGGCGAGATTGCCCGGCTCTTCGGCGTGCCGGTCACGATGCTGCAAGACCTGTCTGCCGGCATCAAGTCCAATGTCGAAGAACAGAACCTACAGTTCCTTACCGACACGCTTGCCCCGTGGCTTTCCATTTGGTCGCGGGCATACGGCCGCGCTCTGTTTTCTCCTTCGGAGCGCGGCCGCTTCTATTGCGAGTTCACGACCGACGCCCTGCTTGTCGCCGACACGGCGGCACGCGCCACGGCATACGGTCAGTATCGGTCCATGGGCGTCATGACGGCGAATGAAGTCCGCGCCGGTCTCAATCTGCCGGCGCACCCGGACGGCGACACGCTGGAAAATCCCTACACCACGACCGGCACCATGCCGGCGAAGGAAGCCGCATGACGGACCGCCTTATCCTCGAAACGAAGTTTGCCGTCACCGATGCCGGAGAGATCGAGGCCCTTGCATGGCCCTTTGATACGCCGGATCGCGTCGGCGACATGATCCAGAAGGGCGCGTTCGCCAACGTCAATCTGCCGCTCACCATGCTCTTCGGCCATGATCAAAACGATCCGGTCGGCGTGTGGACGGAAGCGATCGAAGCACCGGACGGCTTGCGCTTGAAGGGTAAGCTTCTGGTCGATGACGTTGCTCGCGCCCGCGAAGTCCGCGCCTTGGTGAAGTCCGGTGCGGTTCGGGGCATCTCGATCGGCTTCGTTACCCGTAAGGCTACCCCCAGGACGGGCGGCCGCACGATTACCAATCTCGAATTGCTGGAGGCATCGCTTGTCGCGATCCCCATGCACCCCGGCGCTCGCGTCACTAGCGCGAAGTCGGCAGTCAAGGCGCTCGCGATTGCCGACGCCATCAACCGCGCCACGGCGCATTTCTCGCAAAGGAACTATCGAGCATGAAGTATACCAATCCCGCGAATCTCGCGGGAGTTCTTGAGGTGAAGGGCGGGAATAGCGCCCCTGACCTGAAGAACTCCCCGGATGAAGCCGAGACGATCGTCACCAAGGCCCTCGCCGATTTTCAGAAGGCCGTTGACGACCGTTTGAAGGCGCTTGAAGGAAAGCAGACCGAAGGCAAGGTCGAGACCAAGCAGGCCGACGCCGACAAGATCACGGCCCGCCTTGACGCCTTCGAGGCCAAGCTTAATCGCCCGGCCGTCATCACCGGCGACAAGTCCGGCGACCTTTCCGAAGACCGCAAGGCGTTCATCGAGTTTGCCCGCAAGGGCGTCGAGCGCATGGAACAGAAGGCCGTGGCCGCGCTCACGGTCAGCACGGATTCTCAGGGCGGCTATCTCGCCCCGGAAGCCTTCGCGAACGAAATCCTCAAGAAGATCGTCGAGTTCTCGCCGATCCGCCAGTATGCGCGCGTCATGTCGATTTCCGCCCCGGAGATCAAGATTCCGCGCAAGCTGACCGGCTCGACCGCAGTATGGGTTTCCGAAACCGGCGACCGTTCGCAGTCGGATATGACCTTCGAACAGGTGACGCTTACCCCCTATGAGGCGGCCGAATACGTCGATGTTTCGCGGCAGCTTCTGGAAGACAATGCCTACAATCTGGAAGGCGAGCTTTCGGCCGATTTCGCCGAAGCGTTCGGCAAGGCCGAAGCGACCGCTTTCGTCACCGGCGACGGCACCGGAAAGCCGAATGGTCTCCTGTCGGCGACTGGCATTTCCGAGATCAAGAGCGGCAACGCTTCGACGCTCGGCAGTGATCCGGCGAGCCTGATTATCGGCATGTTCCATTCCGTTCCTTCTGTCGTCGCACAGAAGGGCGTTTGGCTGATGAACCGGAACACGCTCGGCACCCTTCGCAAGCTGAAGGATGGCGACGGCCGTTTCATCATGATCGATCCGATCACGGCCGGCGCGCCGGTCACCTTGCTCGGCAGGCCGATCGTGGAAGCGACCGACATGCCCGACGTGGCGGCGAACGCCTATCCGATCATGTTCGGCGACCTCGCCGGCTATCGGATCGTGGATCGTGTCGGCCTCACCGTCCAGCGTGACCCGTTCACGCAGATGACGAAGGGGCTTGTCCGCTTCGGCGCGTGGAAGCGCGTCGGCGGCGACGTGACCAATCCCGACCGCTTCGTGAAGCTGAAGGTCGCCACGGCAGCCTAACGGCAACGGGCGGCGTCATGCGCCGCCCTTCCTCTTTCCCCATTCCATAAGGATTTTCGAATATGGCTGAGGCCGATCTTTCCCTTGTCGCCGACTCCGTTGTGAGTATCGGCGGCGTTTTCACCGGCGATCCGACGAGTTCGGCCGCCTTCACCGCCCTGACCTTCGTTCCGGTCGCTGGGCTTACCGATATCGGCGAGTTCGGTGACGAAGCCGAGATCGCCACCTTGAAGACGATCGACGGCGCGCGCGTGCGCAAGAAGGTCGGCAGCAAGGACGCCGGCACGCTGGAAATCACGGTCGGCCGTGACCCTGCCGATCCCGGTCAGGTGGCGCTTCGCGCGGCTATCGGCTCGAAGGACGCATATGCGTTGAAGATCGAGCAGAACGACGCCCCGGCCGGCGGCACGAACACGATCCACTATCTGAAGGTCTATGTCGCCAGCGCCAAGAACAAGCTCGGCGGACCCGACGATTTCGTGACGACCGTCTTCACGCTCGCCGTGGATGCCGCGCCGCTCACGATCGAGGCGGCGGAAGCCTAAGCGCCATGCGCCTCGCGAACGAAATCACGATCACGGTTGACGGCGTAGCGGTCACGCTACGCCCGACCCTTCGCGCCGCCTATCGCCTTGAAGAGACCTATGGCTTCAAGGCGATCCTCACCGGCATCACCGAAGGCCAGATCGTGACCATGGCGGCAGTCATTCGCGAGGCCGGCGACTATCCCGCCGCCATGCTCAATCTTCTCACCATGATCGAGCGCGACGGCTCGGAAGCCCTCGATATCTTCAAGCTGCCGCTTCTGAATCTTGTCGGCGAAATGATCGGCGTCGGCGACGAAGAGGAAAAGCTGACCGGCAAATCCGCAACCGTTGCGGATTCCAGCACCGAATCCTTCGGCACCTATTTCGAGCGCCTGTTTTCGATCGGCACCGGCTGGTTAGGCTGGACGCCGGCCGATACGTGGCGCGCTACGCCTGCCGAGATCGTCGCAGCCCAAAAGGGCCGCGTGGACATGCTTCGCGCGATCTTCGGCGGTAAGGACGGCGAAGAGGAAGCCCGGAAGAAGATTCCGCTTTCCACCAAGGTTTCCGTCGCCATGGAAAGCCTTCGCGCGCGCTTCAAGGCGAAGGAGGCATAACCATGCCTTTCAAGCCGCCCTCTCTTCGTGCTTGCGGTTGCGTTGTCGCACTCGGTCAGCGTTGCCAGCACATGCTTGCCGCCGACCGTGCGCGGAAGGCCAGGCACGATCAAAACCGTCCTTCGGCCCGCCAGCGCGGCTATACCGGCCAATGGGAACAAGCCCGGATCGAGTTCCTTCGCGCTGCCCCGTTCTGCCGGTTCTGCGGAAATCCCGCGACCGTTGTCGATCATATCAAGCCTCACCGGGGCGACATGCGCCTTTTCTGGTCTCGCCAGAACTGGCAGCCGCTTTGTGTTCCCTGCCATTCCTCGATCAAGCAGGCACGGGAGCGCCGGCAATGACGATCGCGATCCCGACCTTCGATCCGCCCTTTGCACCTTCGCCCGGCGCACAGAACAAGCCGGAGATCAAGATTCTACAGGCTGAGTTCGGCGACGGCTATTCGCAGCCGACGCCGGCCGGTCTCAATCACATTCGCCGCGTGCTTACCTTGCAATGGGAAATGCTGGAACGTTGCGAACGTGACGCCATGCTTTCCTTCTTCGAACGCCGTGGCGGCACGCTGCCCTTCTTCTTCGCTATGCCCGGCGAGGCGCATATCGCATATACGTGCGCCGATTGGAGCGACACGGCCCTTGAAGCCGAGCTCTACGCCGTCAACGCGACGTTCAAGCGGTATTTCGGGGCGCTCGCATGACCCCGGCAACCATGATCGCCTTCGACGGTATAGAACAACCTGTCACCGAATGGGCGCTTGATTACGGCATTGCACCCGCCGTCATCATCGCGCGCCTTGAACGTGGCATGCCCGTTGCAGAAGCCATCACCAAGCCCATGGTCGCGGCACGCGGTCAGAAGCTCTCCGGCGAGCACATTGATAGCTACGTCGCCAGTCAGCGCCGCGTGTGGTGGCGTGACAGGCGCAAGGTGCGACAAGCAGTGGGAAAGGCCCGTCGTGATTCAGCGCGTGCGGCAGAGAGGAGGGTATCGCGGCCGAAGAAGCCTTACCGTCCGCCCACCAAGGTTCGCCTCTACGCCTTCAATGGCAAGACCATGACCATCGGCCAATGGGCGGATGAGATGGATATCAGCATTTCGACTTTGACGAAGCGTTTCGCCAATGGCTGGCCGGTCGAGCGCGCCTTGACCGAAGAGACCACGGCAGATGCCAAGGCTAAGCGGCACACCTTCAACGGTGAAACGCTGACTTTGCGGCAATGGTCCGAACGCACCGGCTTGGCAAGCAGCGTCATCGATACCCGGCTTCGCAAGGGCTGGCCGATGGAGCGCGCGCTGACCGCTCCGGTCGATGAACGCATGAGGCGCAGGCGGGGGGTAGGTCGAAACTTGGCCGAAAGCCAAGGGACCGGCGGACATCCCTTCGCGCAAGAGTCGGCCAAATTGGAGATTTCAGAATGACGATCGTGACGCCGGCCGAACTTCGCGCCCATAGCAACCTGCCGGAAGAGGATTCCGACGACTTCCTGATCGGCAAGATCGCTGCCGCCGAAGATTGGTGCGCCTCTTACATCGGTCAGGCCCTCGCCGACCTCGATCCGCTGCCGGGAGCCGTGAAGGAAGCCATCCTTAAGCTTGCCGCCGATCTTTATGAGCTTCGCGAGGCTTCCCTTGTCGGCACCGCCGCCGAGATCCTGCCGCTCGGCGTAACGGATCTTCTCGCACCGCACCGGATTTGGAATTTCTGATATGGCGCGGTCGAAACAGTTTGCCCGGATCGAACAGCGCTTGAAGGCTATCCCGGTCGCCGTGCGCGCTGCCGTCATGCCGGCCATGGAAAAGTCCGCCGAAGAGATCGTGGCGGCGGCGAAGACGCTTTGCCCGGTCGGCAGCGGCACCCTTCGCGACTCGATCGGCTGGACGTGGGGCGATGCGCCCGAAGGCTCGATCGTGCTTGCTTCGTCGCAGGGCGGCGCGCTGCGGATCACGATCTATGCCGGCGATGACGAAGCCTTCTATGCCCGTTGGGTCGAGTTCGGCACGTCGCATTCGCTGCCGGAACCGTTCTTCCTGCCCTCTTACCGGCTTTTCAAGAAGCGCGCGGCGCGGCGGATCAAGCGCGCGATCGGCAAGGCCGTGCGCGAGAATTGGGGAAGCGCGTGACCGAGCCTTCCCTTGCCGTTCAAATCGCGATCCGTTCGGCGCTCATTGCCTCGCCGGCCGTGACCGGCATCGTGCCGTCCGCCCATATCTTCGATCGGCGCACCCGGCCGGAACTCTTCCCCTGCATCATCATCGGCGATGCGAACACCGCCCTTGAACCGATCACGCTCACCCGGTCGCACGTCCGCCTCTTCGCCGACCTGCATATCTGGACCGAAGAAAGCGGTCTCGAAACGGTCAAGACGGTCGCCGGCAATGTCGGCGCTGCCCTTCGTAGCAAGCCGTCGATCGACGGCTTCCATGTTGTCGATTGGAAGATGACGGGCACCCGTTTCCTTCGCGATCCCGGCGGCGAATACGGCCACGCAATCACGTCGATCGAGGTTTTGTTGAATGAGGCACCGCAATGAAGGCCGGCCGTATGACCGAAACCGTGACGATCGAGCGCGAGACGGAAACCGTCTCGCCGGCCGGCACCGTGACGTTGACGTGGGCGACGATCGCCACGCGCAAGGCCGAACTTATTCAGGCCGGCACGACCGAACTGTTGAAGCCGTTCGGCGAGGAAGAACAATCGGCCATCGTGTTTCGCGTCCGGTATGTCGCGGACGTGACGACGAAAGATCGGCTGGTTTACGGCACCCAGGCATTCAACATCCGCGACATTAAGGAGATCGGCCGGCGGCGTGGTCTCGATCTTCGTTGCGAGAAGGTGACGCAATGAAGGGCAGGAAGCCTAGTGTGATCCTCGCCGGTTCCTCGCCGGTCGATCGCGTTCCTTCGGCCCCGGCATGGCTGTCGGCGGACGCGAAGAAGGAATGGAAGCGGATCATGCCCTTGCTTGTCGAGCGTCGGATTCTGACCGATGCCGACATGGGCGGCGTCGAAAATTATTGCGTGGCGTGCGGCCGTGTTCGCGAGATCGAGCGCCTTTTCAAAAAGGCCGGCGGCGATATCGATCCGGTTCTTTTCCGTATGCAGGACAAGGCAATCCAGACCGCCCGCCAGCTTGCCGCCGAACTCGGCTTGACGCCGGTTTCGCGGTCGCGTCCCTCGATCCGTGAAGATGCCGATGACGAAGCCTCGCCGCTCGATATCTGACCCGTTCCCGGCATGGCTCTATGATGGCTCGCCGATTGACGATCCGCTTGGCTACGGCGAACGGGCGGTGCGCTTCCTTCGTGCCTTGAAGCATCCGAAGAGCACGGCACCCGGTCACGCTTTCCAGCTTGACCCTTGGCAGGAACGGATTGTGCGCCAGATTTACGGTCCCCGGCATTCGGATGGAAGCCGGATCGTGAAGACCGTATTTCTGCTTTTGCCGCGGGGAAACCGCAAAACGTCGCTCGCCGCGGCACTGGCGCTGTTGCACACGATCGGCCCGGAGAAGGTTCCGGGCGGCGAGGTTATCAGTGCCGCCAGTGACCAAAAACAGGCCCGTATCGGATTCGATGAGGCGGCGAACATCATCCGCGCAGACAAGCGCGTGGCGAAGGCCGTCCGTATTGTCGATCACCGCAACCGGATCACCTATCCGGCGCACGGAACCTTCTACGAGGCGATTTCCAGCGATGCCGGCACGCAACACGGCCGATCGCCTGCCTTCGTGCTGGCGGACGAATTGCACGCTTGGAAGAAGCGCGACCTTTGGGATGTTCTCGAATCCGGCTTGCCGAAGGTGAAGGGTTCGCTTGTCGTGATCGCCACGACTGCCGGCCGTGGTCAGGACAACATTGCTTTCGAGAAATACAGCCGCGCCCTCAAAATCGCGTCCGGCAAAATCGAAGACCCGACCTTTCTGCCGATCCTGTTTGAAGCGCCTCGCGATTGCGATTGGCGTGACGAAGATATCTGGCGGCGCGTCAATCCCGGTCTCGATCTTGGATATCTGGACCTAGAGTCGCTTCGGCAGCGTGCCCGTGAAGCCGAAACGAGTCCGGGCACCCGCGAAGCCTTCCGGCAATTGCATCTGAATATCTGGCTCGATCACTCGACCGACCCTTTCGTTGACATGGTGGTTTATGATCGCGGATCGACGGCGATCGATATGAAGAAGCTCGCCGGCCGGCCGTGCTGGCTCGCCGTCGATATGTCCGCCACGACCGATCTGACCGCCGTGCTGGCGGCGTTCCATGATGATGATGACGGCTATATCGTCCTGCCTCAATTCTTCTGCCCCAAGGATAATTTGCGGGGGAAGGCGGACAAGGACGGCGTGCCTTATCCGCTATGGGCGGACGAAGGTTTCATCTGCCCGACGCCCGGCAACGTGATCGATTATCGGGCGGTCGAGGCACATATCCGCGACCTTTGTGACCGTTTCGACGTGCGCGAGATCGCTTTTGATCCGGCCTACGCCTCGCCGGTCATGTCGCCGCTTGGCGATGACGGCTTCCCCGTCATGACCATGCGGCAGGGCTGGATTACGCAAGCCCCGGCCTTGAATGAACTGGAACGGGCAATCGTCGCCGGTAAGTTCCAGCACGGCGGGCACCCGGTTCTTCGCTGGAACTTCGCAAACGTCGCCATTCACACGGATTCGGCCGGCAACCGCACCATGCACAAGGGTAAATCGACCGGCCGGATCGATGGCGCTGTTGCGTCATGGATGGCGGTCGCGCGCGCCGCTGCCGGCGAAAGCAACGTCTCTTCCTACAATGATCCGGCTTCGACCGGCCTTTTCATCTTCTAAGGATTCTTCATGCCTACCGATCAAGAACGCATTGCCGTCGCCATCGAAGCCCGTATCCGGGATTTCGAGCGCAACATGGCGAAGGCCGCCAGCACCGGCGACAAGAACTTTGACCGGATCGAGCGCCGTGCGAAGGTCTCGGCTTCGCGCGTCCAGTCGAGCTTTTCCAAGGTCGGTCTCGGCGTGAACCGCGCGTTCGGCAATTTCGGCGCGGGCTTGCTCGGCGGCATCGCTGCCGGTCTGACCGCCGACAAGATGAAGTCCCTTCTGGACGCTTCGACCCAGATCACCAATGCGTTGAAGGTCGCCGGCCTGTCTGGCGACGAATTGAACGGCGTCTATGACAAGCTCTATCAGTCGGCGCAACGCAATGCCGCGCCCCTTGAAGCGCTGGTTACGCTCTATTCCCGTGTTGCATCGTCTCAGAAGGAACTCGGCGTTTCGACCGGCGAAGTCCTGACCCTGACCGACAATGTTGCGAAGAGCGTGCGCCTCACCGGCGGCGATGCGCAGCAGGCGGCCGGTGCGCTTCTTCAGCTTAGCCAGGCACTTGGCGGCGGCAAGATTCAGGCCGAGGAATACAACAGCTTGATCGACGGCTTGCGCCCGCTCTTGCAGGCGGCAGCGGCCGGCATGGAACAGGCGGGCGGATCGGTCGCGAAGCTGACCGCCCTTGTGAAGAACGGCGAGGTTTCCAGCCGTGCCTTCTTCGATGCGATCAACGCCGGCGCACCGATCCTTGATCAAAAGCTTGCCGGCGCGACCCTGACCGTCAGCCAAGGCTTCACTCAGGTTTACAACAGCCTTCTGGACGCCGCAAAGAAGTTCAACGAGACGACCGAAACGAGTCAGATGCTCGGATCGGCGCTCGGCGACCTTTCGACGGCGATCGAGAATTTCAGCGTCGATAACGCCGTGAATCAGTTCGCGACCTACATCAACGCCGCCAACGACGCGATCCATGCGACCAACAATTTCATGATGGCGCTTGGTCAGAAGGTCGGGCTGGACAATGTCGGCCGCTGGTTTGCCAACACCGATGTAGGCAAGGCGCTCGGCGCGCATACGCTGGATTCCCCGGAAGGTCGCATGGGCGGCGTCACGCCGACCGTGCCGCCCTACCTTCGCCAGTGGATCGACAAGAACTATGGCGGGGCGGGCGGCAGCACGCCGGCCACGCCTCCGGCGATCAAGCCGATCGATATCACCCGGCCCGAATACAAGCCGATGCCGACTTCTACGGGCGGCGGAAACCGTGGCGCATCGGCCGGTAGTATGCGGGCACAGCATGACGCCGCGAAGGATTTGATCGCCGATCTTGAACAGGAAGCATCCTTGATCGGCGCGACCGATCTTGAACGCGAGAAGGCCAACGCCCTTCGCCGTGCCGGTGCGAACGCGACCGACGCCGAGAAGGCGAAGATTGGCGAGCTTGTCACCAAGATTCACGATGAGAACGAAGCCCACGAGCAACAGCAAGCAGCAATGGAGAAGATCGCCGACGCCGAAAAGCAGTTTGTAGGCGGTCTCGCGCATGACCTTTTGAACGGCGTGTCGCCGGCCGAAGCCTTGCGCAACGCTCTTTCCCGGCTCGCCGACACGCTCTTGAATGAAGTGCTGGACGCGATCTTCCGCGTGAAGAGCGCCGGTGCGGGCGGTGGTGGCGGCTTGTTCGGCGGCATCTTTAGCCTGCTTGGCGGTTTGTTCGGCGGCGGTCTCTCTCCGGTCGCGGCGGCATCGGTCGCCGGTGGCATCGGCGGGCTGTATGCCGATGGCGGCGACGTTCGCGGACCCGGCACGGCAACGTCAGACTCGATCGTCGCCCGGTTGTCGGATGGCGAATTTGTCGTGCGCGCCGCGGCGGCAAAGAAGCACCGTGCGCTTTTGCAGGCGATCAACACCGGCCGCGTGCCGGCCTTCGCCCATGGCGGCAGCGTCGGCGGCGGGAACGTCGCCCGGATCACGCCTGCCGCGAACAGCAACACGCCGGCCGTGACCGTCAACAGCAACGTCACCGTGAATGCGAACGGTAGCGATCCGGCATCCAATAACGACCTCGCCGCCAAGGTCGGAAAGCAGGTGGAAGGTCAGTTGCGCGGCGTCGTGCAGGATGAGATTCGGCGCAATGCTCGACCGGGCGGGTTTTTGAACTCCCGAAGCAGATAAAAGGGCGCACCCTCTATTTAGGCCATAGAAGGCCGCTGGCGAGTCCGGGCGGCTTTCCGGTGTGCTCGCCTATCCGGCACCCCTGACACCCGCCTGTGATTCTCCCTGCCGGTTTCCGGGCGGAACCGATCTGCATTCAACCGGAGATGCGCCGGGAACCGGGCGCGAAGCGACCGGGGACCGGGGGAACTCTCTGTTTGATGACGGATGGCTGTAGCACCGCGCCCCGTGCGGGGACCGGAGCGTATGAACCAGAACCAGAACCAGAAACTTCCTCCGGTCTTCCGCGAAGCGTTTCGATGGAGCGCGCGAAGCGCGCAGCAAGGCCGAAGGCCGCGCAGGCGAGGGCCGGAGGCCCGAGTAATGCCGCCTCTGGTTTCCCCGTTCCGGAAGAAGTTAGCGGGACATTTTTTCGTTAGTCCTTTTATTTATATCTGATTATCTACATCTAACCTATCTACAAGCTACAGGCCTACACGCGCGCACGCGCGAGAGGCGGAAAAATGTCCCCTTAAACTCCCGGCTTCCTCGCGCTTGCGACATTCTGGCACATCGAATGCAGTCCAGTGCGCCGGCCGCTATAAGTGCGGAAGAGGCCAGTCCCGGCCGAACCGGAGAAAGGGAAATGCCGAAGAGGAAGCGTCAATCGCTGGCGCACATGACGCCGGAAGAAAAGGCCGCGCACAAGCGCGAACAGGAGCGATTGAAGAAGCGTAGGCAGCGGGGCAGCACTCGCACGGAAAGGGGAAGACCAATGAAGTTGCTGGACGATATCGAGGGCGTTGAAGTGGTGCGCGATTTCCCGCTTTACGATTTTGTCAGTGAGATCGCCGGCGCGGGGCTTGGTGACGCGATGATCCTTTGCGACATGCGCCGCAAACAGAAGGGCGAAATGCCCGAATGGGGGCCGCTGCCGGAACCGGAGAATCCGACCAAGCGTTTTTGCCCGGAGCTTTTTGAATTGGGCTACCGCCCTTGGAGCAAGCTCATCGAGGAAGACCGTGCCCGGATGCGCGAGCTTCAAAAGCAGCTTGACGACACGCCCGCATATCGGGTGGCGGCGGACGAATACCGGGAAGCCCATGCCGCTTGGCGTGCCGCACGTGAACGCCGCGCCAGCTTCAACCGTGCGGACGTGCTGGCACAAATGTTGAAGCCGCTCGAAGGCCGCGCGGACGCGGCACGTAGGAAGACCAAGGCCGAAGCCGCCGCGCTCGATATGGATTACCGGGACCGCGCGATGTTCTGACCTTTCGACGGTATCGCAGATTGTCGGGCGGGACTTTCCTTGCAGGAAGTAAGCACAACCGGCCCGGCACGATGGCCCCTCATGGTTTCGTCCACCATGAGGGGCTATTTTTTTGGTCAGCATCACTGTCCGAAGTAAGTGCTTACTTATAATAAAATCAATGACTTAGGTGATATTTCTGCTTGCGTTCCATGATTCCGCCGTGCGAGTCATTGCGCGCTGCTTCGGCAGCAAGGGCAACACCTTTTGGGGAAATCATGGAACCGCAGGCATACCTACATTCGCATACCTATCATGCCACGCTGGACGCGATTGAAAGTATCGCGTCAAGTTACGACGCCGGATCACCTATCGACCTTCGCACTCAAATCATTCAGGCGCTCGGCGAGATTGGCGGCATATGGCCGATGTCCTGCTACATCGGGGAGGACGCCGGCCCGTCAATCTTGGTCAGTGCTTAGGCGCGGCACGATATACATGCGCCTAAATTAACCTATGGAAAACCAACAATTTTTGTGACTAATAGGTGGTCCCTTCAACCACCACTCTGAAAGGACAATCAATGACCCTTACTCCCGCCGTCGCGAAGATCGTCGCCGATGCCAAGGCCAAGCATGAGGCCAAGGACGGGCAGGCCCGCGAGCTTCTGCTTAACAAGATCGCCAATACGGTCGAGCGCATCCGCGCCACTCCGGGCAATCCGTCGCTCGACCGTGAGCAGGCTATCTATCTCTTGAACGATATCGAGCGGTGGTGCGTCGGGCAGCACGATGACGGCTATTTGACCTTCCGCGATCCCAGCGAGGAAGTGGAGACGCTGGAAGCCTAGCCGCCCGATCCTCGCCGGCCCAACAGGAGCCCGCCGCTCACCACGGCGGGCTTATCATTTTTTTTGTCGCTCAACCCGCCTTGAGCGAGGCTAGGCGCTCTGCTCTTTTCTAAACCATACTTTTTGCTTTCGCCTGCCGGTCCGTTCTTCAAAATATCGCACCGGCCATTCCGTCAG